>CAWDGR010000005.1:12500-354257 GCA_963801975.1 uncultured Solirubrobacterales bacterium | reverse complement strand
CAAGTCGAAGACCGCCACCTTCGCGGTCAAGGTCAAAAACAGCGCCAAGAAGGGCAAGAAGCCGAAGGTCACCTTCACCGCCACCGCCACCGGCGGCTTCAAGAAGACCGGCAAGGCGACGGTGAAGGTGAAGTAGGGGCAACATGAACAGACAAGTGAACGAAAGGCGATGATGAAGGCATCCGGCGGGGCAGTTCTCGCAATGGTCCTCTCCTCGCTGGCGCTCGCGCTGAGTGCCGGTGCGGCCCATGCGGCGCCGCAGGGCCCATGGGTGCTGCCGGCTGAAGACCTTTCGGCACCGGGCGAAGACGCTGAAGACGCCCAGCTCGCCGCCGGGCCGGACGGGACGGCGACCGCGGTCTGGATTCGCTCCGACGGCAGCAACGACATCATCCAGGCCGCCACCCGCCCGCCGGGCGGACCCTTCGGGGCCCCGGTCGATCTCTCGGCTCCCGGGCAGGACGCGGATCTACCCCAGGTGGTCACCGCCCTCGACGGGACCACGACGGCTGTGTGGCGCAGGGACGACGGAACGAACGACATCATCCAGGCGGCCATCCGCCCGCCGGGCGGCTCCTTCGGGACTCCGGTCGACCTTTCGGCTGCCGGGCAGGACGCGAATGGACCCCAGGTATCCGCCGCCCCCGACGGAACCACGACCGCGGTCTGGAGGCGCTCGAACGGCGCCAACTTCATCATCCAGGCCGCTACCCGCCCGCCGGGCGGCTCCTTCGGTACCCCGGTCGACCTCTCGGCGACCGGACAGAGTGGCTTCAATCCCCAGATAGCCAATGGCGCCGATGGCACGGCCACCGTGGTCTGGACCGGCGACAACGGCTTCAACAACATCATCCAGGCCGCGACCCGCCCTTCGGGTGGCTCCTTCGGCACCCCGGTCGACCTGTCGGCTCCCGGGCAGAGCGCATTCAACGCCCGCGTAGCGACAGCCACCGATGGCACCGCGACCGTCGTCTGGGGGCGGCCCAACGGCGTAAACACCATCATCCAGTCCGCCACCCGCCCCCCAGGTGGCTCCTTCGGTGCCCCGGTCAACCTCTCGGCTGCCGGACAGGACGCGAGTGGACCCGAGGTAGCCGCCGCCCCGGACGGCACCATGACCGCGGTCTGGTACCGCTCTGCGGGCAGCAATTTCATCGTCCAGGCCGCCACGATGCCTCCGGGCGGCGTCTTCGGCGCGGCCGAGAACCTCTCGGATGCCGCGCAGAACGCAGTCTTTCCTCAGGTCGCCGCTGCCCCCGACGGCACCACGACCGCGATCTGGCGTGGTTCCGACGGCTCCGGCGACATCATCCAGGCCGCCACCCGACCGCCCGGTGGCTCCTTCGGCACCCCGGTCGACCTGTCGGCCGAGGACGCCGGCCAACCTCAGATAGCGACTGCTCCCGACGGCACCACGACCGCGGCCTGGCATCGCTTCAACGGCAGCGCATTCGTCATCCAGTCGGCATCTACGGCCCGGCCCTCGCCTCTGCTCCAGGTCAATCGGACCGGCACCGGTTCCGGCACCGTCACATCGGACCCGACAGGGATTGGCTGTGGCACCGACTGCGAAGAGAGCTTCCCCTCCTTCACCGAGGTGACCCTGACCGCGACCCCCGACTCGGGTTCCACCTTCACCGGCTGGAGCGGCGCGGACTGCTCCGGCACGGGCACCTGCGAGGTGGCAATGCTCGAGGCGGCGACCGTCGACGCCGAGTTCACGGCCGATCCGGTCACACCGGCGGGCGAGCCCAAGCTCGGCAACCTGAAGATCACGCCGAAGTCGAGGAAGGCCAAGCGGGGCAGGAAGGCCAAGTTCAAGGTCAAGGTCAAGAACATCGGCGACGCCAAGGCCAAGAAGCTGAAGATCTGCGCCAAGGTGCCGAAGAAGCTTCTGAAGAAACCTTCCTGCCGCAAGCCCGGGAACCCTGAGGCCGGCAAGTCGAAGACCGCCACCTTCAGGATCAAGGTGAAGAAGAACGCGAAGAAGGGCAAGAAGCCGAAAGTGACCTTCACTGCCACAGCCACCGGAGTGAAGAAGAAGACCGGCAAGGGGACGGTGAAGGTGAAGTAGACCAGCCGACCCGCTCTCTACGGGCAGCCCTTGCGGGCCGCGGCTGGGCATTGACTTTGAGTACTCCCGGCGTTTACGCTCATCCGAAAGCGATTCCTGCCGGTCTCCAGGGGAGTGCCGGACGATTGCGGGGAGAAGTGGGATGAAGAGACTTGCGGTTTCGGTGTTCCTAGCGGTGTTCGGGCTGGCCTGCTTGAGTCCGCTCTTGTCGGCCTCGCCTCAGGGTCCGTGGGATCCGCCTGTTGCCGACCTCTCGGCACCTGGGCAGAATGTGAGCCAGCCTCGAGTCACGGCGGGACCCGACGGCAGCGTGACCGCGATCTGGCGGCGCTCCAACGGCGCCAACCTCATCATCCAGGCTGCCACCCGCCCGCCGGGCGGACCGTTCGCTGCCCCTGTCGACCTCTCGGCTCCCGGCCAGAACGCGCATCAACCCCCGGATCGCGATCGCCCCTGACGGCACCGCGACGGCTCGTCTGGGGTCGCTCCGACGGCGCCAACACCATCATCCAGGCGACCACCCGCCCGCCGGGCGGATCCTTCGGCACACCGGTCGACCTCTCGGCTCCGGGGCAGAACGCGGCAAGCTCCAGGATCACCACTGGTGCCGACGGCACGACGACCGGTGGCATGGCGCCGCTCCAACGGCGCCAACAACATCATCCAGGCTGCCACCCGCCCGCCGGGCGGATCCTTCGGCACACCGGTCGACCTTTCGGCGCCCGGGCAGGATGCCTCTCGATCCTCAGATTGCCGACGGCTCCCGACCGCACCGCGACAGTGGTCTGGTCCCGCTTCAGACGGCTACCGACGAGATCATCCAGGCCACGACCCGCCCGCCGGGCGGTAGCTTCGGCTCCCCGGTCAACCTTTCGGGGGCCCGGGCAGAGACGCCTTCGAACCGCAGCGTAGCCACTGCCTCGGACGGCACCACGACCGCAGTCTGGCGTCGCTCCAATGGTGCCAATTTCATCGCCCAGGCTGCCACCCGCCGTACCGGGCGGCTCCTTCGGTACTCCTGTCGAACCTGTCGACTACCCGGGCAGAGTGCCAACGGCGTCCCAGGTTGCCGCCGCCCCCGACGGTACTGCGACCGCGGCCTGGTTTCGCTCTCGAAGGCGTCGCTTTCGTCGTTCAGGCCGCCACCCCGCCCTCCGGGCGGCATCGTTCGGCAATCCGCCGTTGACCTCTCGGATGCCCAGTGCAGGATGCGTCTCGATCCCCAGATCGGCGATCGCCCCCGACGGCACCACCACAGCGGTCTGGTTCCGCTCGGATGGCGCCAGACAACATTGTCCAGGCTGCCACCCGTCCGCCCGGCGGCCCGTTCGGGACCCCGGTCGACCTCTCGGTCGGCGGGGCAAGCGCATTCTTTCCTCAGGTTGCCGACGGCGGCCGACGGTACCACCACCGCCGTCTGGTACCGCTTCGACCTTTCAGCCAACCTGATCATGCCAGTCGATATCGACCGAGCGGCCGTCGCCGCTCCTGCAGGTGAACCGCGACGGGCACCGGAGCCGGAACGGTCACTTCGACCCCGACCGGGATCGACTGCGGACTCGACTGCGCCGAGAACTACCTCTCGTTCACGGATGTGACCCTGACCGCCACCCCCGAGGCAGGCTCCACCTTCACCGGCTGGAGCGGAGCGGGCTGCTCCGGCACAGGCACCTGCGAGGTGGCAATGCTTGAGGCCGCTACCGTCGTCGCCGAGTTCACGGCCGATCCGGTCACTCCGGCCGGAAGCCCAAGCTCGCCAACCTCAAGATCACCCCGAAGTCCAAGAAGGTCAAGCGAGGCAAGAAGGCCACCTTCAAGGTCAGGGTCAAGAACACCGGTGACGCCAAGGCCAAGAAGCTCAAGGTCTGCACCAAGGGCCCGAAGAAGCTGGTCAAGGTGCCGAAGTGCCGTCAAGGCCGGCAACCCTGGCCGCCGGCAAGTCGAAGACCGTCAAGGTCAAGGTCAAGGTCAAGAAGCAGCGCCAAGAAGGGCAAGAAGGCCGAAGATGACCTTCACCGCCACCGCCACCGGCGCGAAGAAGAAGACCGGCAAGGCGACGGTGAAGGTGAAGTAGGGCCTCCGACCTGCGGGCCGCGGGGAAGGTCCCGGTGGAGGTGTGCAGTTCGAACGTATGTTCGGTTCCCTAGAATGAACCGGAGTGACTCGTTCGGAACGCATCGTCATCACGGGAGCCCGTGAGCACAACCTGAAGGACATCGATCTCGACCTGCCCAGGGACGCGATGATCGTGGTCACCGGGCTGTCGGGATCGGGCAAGTCCAGCCTGGCCTTCGACACGATCTACGCCGAAGGCCAGCGCCGCTACGTCGAGTCCCTGTCGGCCTATGCCCGGCAGTTCCTCGGGCTGATGGAGAAGCCCGACGTGGACTCGATCGAGGGGCTTTCGCCGGCGATCTCGATCGACCAGAAAACGACCTCCCGAAACCCGCGCTCGACGGTCGGCACGGTGACTGAAATCTACGACTACCTGCGTCTGCTGTGGTCGCGCATCGGCAAGCCCCACTGTCCGGAATGCGGGGAGGAGATCACCGGCCAGACCCAGGAGCAGATCACCGACCGGCTGATGACTCTCGATGAAGGTACGCGCTTCATGGTCATGGCCCCGGTGGTCCGGGGCCGCAAGGGCGAGTACGGCAAGCTCTTCGAGCAGTTCCGGGCCGACGGTTACACCCGGGTCGAGGTCGACGGCGAGATGCGTCTTCTCGAGGAGGAGATCGTTCTCGACAAGAAGTACAAACACGACATCTCGGTGGTCGTGGACCGCCTGGTGATGAAGGGCGAGGCCCGCCGCCGGCTCTCGGAGTCGATCGAAGCAGCGGCCGGAATGGCCGAAGGCCTGGTCGCGGTCCAGGTGATCGACGGTGAGCGCCTGATCTTCTCGGAGAGCTTCGCCTGCCTCAAGTGCGGGACCTCGATGCCCGAGCTGGAGCCGCGGATCTTCTCCTTCAACGCTCCCCACGGCGCCTGCCCGACCTGCACCGGGCTCGGCTTCAAGAGGGTGATCGACCCGCAGCTGGTCGTTCCCGACCCGACGCTTTCGCTGGCTGAAGGTGCCCTGCAGCCCTGGCGGACTGGTTACTCGGGCTACTGGCGCAGGCTGATCAAGTCGGTTGCCGGCACCTACGGCATCGATACGGACCTTCCCTGGCAGGAGCTGACCAAGGAGGAGCAGGACGTCTTCCTCTACGGAACCGGCACCGAACGGCACACCATCCGCACCAAGAGCCGGGCCGGGCGCCGGCGCAGCTACGAAGTGAAGTTCGAAGGCCTGGTCAACAACCTCGAACGGCGCTATCAGGAGTCCGAGTCGGAGAAGGTGCGCGACCGCATCGAGGACTACATGGCCGAGCAGGCCTGCCCCTCATGCGATGGAGCGAGACTGAAGCCTTCGAGCCTTGCCGTCACCGTCGGCGGCATCTCGATCCGGGACTTCACCGAGATGTCGGCGACCGGCGCCCGGGAATGGATCGACGCCCTGGAGATGACTGAAACCGAGCGGGCGATCGCCAGGCTGATCGTCAAGGAGGTCGCTGAACGGCTCTCCTTCCTGGTCAACGTCGGCATCGGCTACCTGTCGCTTTCGCGCTCTGCCCGCACGCTTTCGGGAGGGGAGGCCCAGCGCATCCGCCTGGCGACGCAGATCGGTTCGAGCCTCGTCGGAGTGATGTACGTGCTCGACGAGCCTTCGATCGGCCTCCACCAGCGGGACAACGAGAAGCTGATCGGAACCCTCGAGAGGCTGCGCGATCTCGGCAATACGGTGATCGTGGTCGAGCACGACGAAGGCACGATGAAGGCCGCCGACCACCTGGTCGACCTCGGCCCCGGAGCCGGCGAGCACGGCGGCGAGGTCGTGGCTGCCGGGACGCCGCTCGAAGTCGAGGCGAATCCGAATTCCCTTACCGGGCGCTACCTGGCCGGAACCGAGCAGATCGAGTTGCCGGAAGAACGCCGCAAGCCCAAGGGAGAGCTGACCGTCCGTGGCGCCCGCGAGCACAACCTGACCGGGGTCGACGTCGAGCATTCCGCTGGGCGTGCTGACCTGCGTCACCGGGGTTTCCGGCTCGGGCAAGTCGACCCTGGTCAACAGCACCCTGCATCCGGCCGTGGCCAACCGGCTGCACCGGTCGAAGCTGCGCCCCGGCCCGCATGACGGTATCGACGGCATCGAGCAGATCGACAAGATCATCAACATCGACCAGTCGCCGATCGGGCGCACGCCGCGCTCGAACCCGGCCACCTATACCGGTGTCTTCGACCACATCCGCCAGCTCTTCGCCGCCACCCAGGAATCGAGGGCCCGGGGCTACAAGCCGGGGCGCTTCAGCTTCAACGTCAAAGGTGGCCGCTGCGAGGTCTGTCGAGGTGACGGCCAGATCAAGATCGAGATGCACTTCCTGCCCGACGTCTACGTGCCATGCGAGCAGTGCCACGGGCACCGCTACAACCGCGAGACCCTGGAGGTCCGTTTCAAGGGCAAGTCGATCGCCGACGTGCTCGAGATGTCGATCGAAGAGGCCCAGCCGTTCTTCGAGAGCATCCCCAAGATCGCGCGCCGATTGAAGACCCTGAACGACGTCGGGCTCGGCTACGTGAGGCTGGGTCAGCCGGCGACCACGCTGTCGGGCGGTGAGGCCCAGCGGATCAAACTGGCCTCGGAGCTGTCCAAGGTCGCCACCGGCAGCACCCTCTACATCCTCGACGAACCGACCACCGGCCTCCATTTCGCCGACGTGAGAAGGCTGCTCGAGGTCCTGGCCAGGCTGGTTGACGCCGGCAACAGCGTGGTTGTCATCGAGCATGACCTCGACGTGATCAAGAGCGCCGACTGGGTGATCGACCTCGGTCCTGAAGGTGGAGACGGAGGCGGCGAGATCGTCGCGACCGGTACCCCTGAACAGGTCGCCGAGGTCACCGGCTCCCATACCGGCAACTTCCTGGAGGAAGCCTTCGAACGGGTGCCGGTCGCGGCATGAGGGCGGCGATCCTCAGCGGCTACGGGCAGGTCCCGGAGGTCGGCGAGCAGCAGCTCCCCGAAGTCGGGCCGGGTCAGGTCAAGGTCGAAGTCGAACTTGCCGGACTGAACCCCGTGGACATCGCCATCGCTTCGGGCAGGTTCGACGCCGGTGCGCCGGATCTGCCCTATACGCCCGGCCTGGAAGGGATCGGCAGGACGCCCGACGGCCGTCGGGTCTGGTTCGACGTACCGGTGCTGCCGGTCGGCTCCTTCTCTGAGCAGTGCGTGATCGATCCGGCGAGGGCGATAGAGCTGCCCGATGGTGTGGAGCCGGACGGTGCGATCGCTTTCGGCGTCGCCGGCATGGCGGCCTGGCTGGCCCTCGAATGGCGGGGCGAGCTGAAGCCGGGGGAGACCGTCCTTGTTCTCGGCGCGGGTGGCTCGGTGGGCCAGATCGCGGTTCAGGCAGCGCAGCTGCTCGGGGCGGGCCGCGTGGTTGCTGCGACCCGCAGCGAGCGCGGTCGTGAGCGCGCACTGGAGCTTGGTGCCGATGCGGCGGTCGACACCGAAGCCGACTCGACCGCCGAGCTTGCCGACCGCCTGCGCGCAGCCTGTGGCGGCGGGACAGACCTGGTCATCGACGGACTGTGGGGGCAGCCCGCCGAGGCGGCACTGGCCGCGATCGGCTTCGGTGGCCGCCTGGTCCAGGTCGGCAACTCCGCCGGCAAGCAGGCGAACCTGACCGCGGGACCGCTGCGCGGCGGGCTGGTCTCGATCCTCGGCCACCGCAATGTCTACGCCCCGATCGAGGTCCAGACCGAAGCCTTCAGGGCCATGTGCAGCCACGCCGCCGAATCGAGGCTCGAAGTCGAAGTCGAGGTGCTGCCGCTGGACCGGATCGGTGAAGCGTGGCAGCTGCAGCAGCAGAGCCCGGGACGCAAGCTGGCTCTGGCGCCCTGAGCGCCGGCCCGCGCTACTCGATCAGCAGCGAGGCGCCGATGACTCCGCCTTCGTCGCCGAGCGCCGCGACCTGGACGTCCGGCGGGTTGTCCGGGTCCAGCAGGTAGCTGCCCATGCCGTCGATGATCTCGGGCACGAGGCTGTCCGCGAAGCGCACACCGAGGCCGCCGCCGATCACCACGGCCTCGACGTCGAGCAGATTGACGGCTGAAGCGATGCCGGCCGACAGTGCCGTGACCGCCCGGTTGAGCAGGTCTTCGGTCAGCTCGTCGCCGTCCTTGAGCGCATGCCACCAGACGGTGCTGGTGAGGCTCTTCTTGTCGCGCTTCTTCATCTCCTTGAAGAGCGAAGTCTTGCGGCCCTTCTTGACCTCCCGGCGCGCCTTGTCCTCCATCGACTTGCGCCCCGCATAGGCCTCGACCGTACCGTGGAGCCCGTTGAGCGCGCGGGCGCCGCCACGGCGGACCAGGGTGTGGCCGATCTCCCCGGCTCTGCCGCGTCCTTTCCAGGCCTTGCCGTCGAGGATGATGCCGCCGCCGACACCGGTGCCCCAGAAGACCCCGAGCAGGCTGTCGTATCCGGCTCCGGCTCCGAGCAGGTACTCGGCGTTGGTTCCGACCTGGACGTCGTTCCCAACCTGGACGCGGGTGCCGACCGCCTTGGCGAGTTGCTCGCCGAGCGGGTAGCTGCCCTGCCAGTTGGGCAGGTTGCCGGCCCCGCTGAGGGTGCCGGTGGCTGTATCGACCGATCCCGGGGCGCCGACGCCGAGGCCTCGCAGTTCCGAGGTCTGGACTCCGGCCGCCTCAGCCGCGTCCCGGATCGTCGCGACCATCGCCTTGACCACGTCTCCGGGGCCGCCGCGATCGGGAGTGGGCCGCTTGCTGTAGGAGATGACGCTGTGGTCGGCGCCGATGATCGCAGCGGCGATCTTGGTTCCGCCGAGGTCGATTCCGCCGACCAGATCAGGGGTCGCCGGCGCTGCCACCGGTGGCGCAGAGGCTGTTTCGGCCGTTGCCGGCTCGGGACCGTCGACGACCGCGGCCGCGCCGGGTACGGTCGCTGACGGATCTACCTCGGGTGCTGCCTGCTTGCGCCTAAACATCTCTCTCTCCAGTGTTGGCCGACATTGCGGCAGGATAGCCGCCTCTGACAAGGTACTGACGTGGACGATCAGACCGGTTGGAGAATGTGGCTGCACAAGCGGCGCTGGTACGAGCGCCACCGAAGTCCGCTGCGACGCTTCCGTCTGGATCGGGAAATGGCCAAGCGAGGTGCTTACGTCCGGCATCCGATCGAGGGTCCGGTTCTCGACTACCTTCGCTCCGGACGGCTGAGCGTCGGCCAGGGGAGCCATTTCGAGCCCGGATGCTGGATCACGATGTCGGACCAGGCGAGGATCGAGATCGGCGACGGCTGCTTCCTCAACCGGGAGACCATGCTCGCGGCGGAGCGGGAGATCACGATCGGCGACCACGTCATGTTCGCCAACGGCTGTTTCGTAGGGGACGCCAGCCATCGATTCGACGACCCCGACCTTCCGATCACCTGGCAGGGCTTCACGACGAAGGGGCCGGTCCGGATCGGTTCCAACTGCTGGTTCGGCGTGCACTGCGTGGTCACCGGGGGCGTGACGATCGGCGACCGTTGTGTGGTCGGATCGAATTCCGTGGTGACCTCCGACCTGCCGCCGGGGGTGATCGCCGCCGGAGCCCCGGCCAAGGTGATCCGCGAGATCGAGTTCAGGCCTTCAGGGGCCTCCGCCGGGGGAGCCGCGGCGCAGTCGCCGTCAGGTCAGGAGAGCGGCTCCCAGTCCCAGGAGTAGTCGGACTCGATGTCCTCGCGGCTCAGGCGCTGGCGCAGGCCTTCCAGCTCCGAGGGCTCGACGCTGTAGACATGCTCCGGACCGGGGAATGCGCCGGAGCGGACTTCGTCCGAGTAGGCGGCAAGTCCTCGCTTCATCTCGCTTCTGACGTCGGCGTAGCGCTTCACGAATTTGGCCATCCTGCCGTCGTTGATCCCGGTCAGGTCGTGCAGCACCAGCACCTGGCCGGCCGTCGAGTTGCCCGCCCCGATACCGATCGTCGGCGCCTCGATCCGCTTGACGATCATCTCGCTGACCGCCTGCGGTACGGCTTCGATCACGATCGCGAAGCAGCCGGCCTGGTCCAGCGCGATCGCGTCCTCGGCCACCCTGATCGCCTTGTCGGCGGTGCGGCCCTGTGCCTTGAGGCCGCCCAGCGCGGTCGCGGTCTGAGGCGTCAGTCCGACATGCCCCATTACCGGGATGCCTGCCCGCACGATCGCTTTCGCACGGTCCACGGAGGCTCCGCCGCCTTCCAGCTTGACCGCGTCGCAGCCGGCCTGCTTGACCATGGCCTGGGCACTGGCGATCGCCAGTTCGTCCGAGGCTTCGTAGGATCCGAACGGAAGGTCGCCGATCAGCAGCGGGGTCCTGAGCCCCCGCCGGACGGCGCTCGCGAGCATCGTCATCTCTTCCATGCCGACCGGCACCGTGCTGTCGTAGCCGAGCACGCAGTTGGCCGCCGAATCGCCGACCAGCACCACGTCCACGCCGACCTCCTCGGCCACCTGGGCCGACGGGAAGTCATAGGCCGTGACCATCACGATCGGCTCGCCTGCTTCCTTCATCTCGGCCAGCCGGGTGATGCTCACCGGCTTCTTCTCGGGAACCGCGTTTCCGGTGCTTTCCTGCCTGCTTCCGGAGCTCATTTTCTCCTCGCCTGCTTTCGGGGTTCGATAAGGATGTTGTCGATCAGTCTTGTGCCTTCGACGTCGGCCGCCACGGCCACGAGGATCGCCTCGTCGGCCCCTTCGTCGGCGGGGTCGAGCGTGCCCGGGTAGCGGGCTTCGAAGTATTCGGGTTCGATGCCGGCCCGCTCGAGGCGCTGCCGGCCTGCGGCCAGGGCTTCGCCGAGGCCTTCTCGCGGGTAGACCGACTCGGTCTCGAGCAGCGCCGACCAGATCGCGGAGGCCCGCTCGCGGGCGGGCTCGGAAAGGTAGGCATTCCTGGAACTCATCGCCAGCCCGTCGCGTTCCCGCACGGTCGGCAGGACAACGATCTGTGACCTGAAATCCAGATCCTCCGCCATGCGCCTGATCACGGTCGCCTGCTGGGCGTCCTTCTGGCCGAAGAACGCGAAGTCGGGATCGACCGTATTGAGCAGTTTGGCCACGATCGTGGTCACTCCGGCGAAATGACCCGGGCCTCGGCCGTCGCGACTGCCGCAGAGGACTTCGGTCAGGCCCTCGACTTCGACCTTGCTTGCGAAGCCTTCCGGGTAGACGGTTTCGGGGGAGGGTGAATAGACGATGTCGACACCGGCTTCTTCGGCGATCGCGAAGTCACGCTTCTCGTCACGCGGGTAGGCGCTCAGGTCCTCTCCGGGACGGAACTGGGTCGGGTTCACGAAGAGGCTCATGACGACCGCGTCAGAGCGTTCGCGGGCGGCCTCCAGCAGAGATACGTGGCCTTCATGCAGGTAGCCCATGGTCGGCACCAGACCGACCGTGCCGGGATCGAGTCGTTGCCGGTCACGGAACTCGTGGATCTCCTCCGGGAGGCGCAGTACCTTCATCGCTTCACGCCGCCCCCATCTTCCGGGTCGCCCCTGCGAGGGCGTCGTAAAGGGGCAGCAGCCCGGGTTCGCTACGCGAGAGCGCCTGCCGGTGCCGCTCGACCGTGTCGTCGTCGCCGCGGGCAATCGGTCCGGTCAGGGCTGCCGGCCCGTCGGCGATCCAGTTCTCCAGGCTGCGGCGGACGAGTGGCGCGAGTACCTCTCGGGGGTGCTCAATCCCGATGCCGCCGAGCAGGTCCGCGGCAGACTGCTCCAGGGTCACCAGGAAATTGGAGGCGATGCTCGCTGCCGCGTGGTAAGCGACCCGGTCGCCTTCGCTTACCTCGAACGGCACCATGCCGAGCACTCTGGCAAGGTCGGCGGCGGCAGCCCCGGCCCGCTCGCTGGTCCCGGCGATGGCTGCCGGCGCACCGGTCAGGTCAGCCTCGCCGTCGGGCAAGGTCTGGAGCGGGTGGAGGGAGAAGCAGCCGTCGCTCGCTCGCGCAGCCAGCAGTGGCTCGAGCGGGGTGACGCCGCTTACGTGACCGATCAGACCCGGTCGGCCTTCGCCTGCGCCGATCGAAGCCGCGACGGCTGCGATCTCGGCGTCCGGAACACAGAGCAGTACGCATTGCCCGTCGAGCGACTCCCGGACGCTCTGGCGTCCGATCAGGGTCACCTCGATGCCCGCCTTGGTGGCGGCTGAGGCGATCGAGCCTCCGGCCCTTCCGGGCCCGACGATTGAGAGCGCGGTTGGCGCGCTTCCTGTTTCACTCATGTTGCCGTTCCAGTTCCCTTTCGGCGATACCAGACGGATCGTTTGATTCGAATCAGAAAAAGGTGCTTCTCTTCAGAACACGGTCCGTCCCCTTGCCCGGGTGACGGCCACCGCCGATTATAGGCTGCCGCCATGCCGGATACCACCGATCGCCGCCGGGAGCAACTCGTAGAGGTCTTCCGGGAGGCCCGCACCTGTACGCGATGCGAGCTGAGCCGTTCGCGTTCTCAGGTCGTATTCGGGGCCGGGAACGCCGATGCCGACCTGATGCTCGTCGGCGAGGCACCGGGGGCCGAGGAGGACCGCCAGGGAATCCCGTTCGTCGGCCGCTCGGGGGCTCTGCTGACCCGGATGCTGGAGGAGGAGGCAGGCCTGCCCCGCGACCGGGTTTTCATCGCCAACACCTTGAAGTGCCGACCGCCGGACAACCGTGACCCGAGTGCCGTGGAGATCGAGACCTGCCGACCGTGGCTCTTCGAGCAGATCAGGCTGATCGAGCCCAGGGTCGTGGCGACACTCGGCAACTTCGCGACCAGGCTGCTCAGCGGAGACCAGACCGGGATAAGCAAGGTTCGCGGCAAGCCTCAGGTCCGCCGGCTGGGGGAGAGAGTCGTATGGCTCTACCCGCTCTTTCACCCGGCTGCGGCCCTGCGCGCAACCGGTACGGCGGATCTGCTCAGGCGGGATATCGCGGCGCTGCCGGAGCTGCTGGCCCGTGAAGCACCGGAGCTCGACTCCGCCGGAGACCCGGCTTGAGAGACTCGCGGTCGGCGGAGGATACGGCTGGGGCTGCGCGGCTGACCAGCGAGAGTCCGGAGCAGACCGCCCGGATAGCGACCGGGCTGGCGCGGGACCTGGCTCCTGGTGATGTCGTTCTGCTCAGCGGTGAGGTCGGTGCGGGCAAGTCCACCCTGGCCCGGGCCGCGATGCGGGAACTCGGGGTGGAGGGGCCGATCCCCTCGCCTACCTTCACGATCGGCAGGCTCTATTCCGGGACCGGTGGTCTGCCCGTTGCGCATCTGGATCTGTACCGGATCGGGTCGATTGAAGACGAGGATCCGGGTCTGCTCACCGAGTACCTCGATCCCCGCGGGATCGTCTTCGCCGAATGGCCGGGTACGGGCAGCGGCGAACTTCAGCGCCGGGCCAGGCGCTGTCTGAAAGTCGAAATCGAACACCTCGACCGGGATCGCCGGTCGATCGAGATCGGACCCTTCAATTCCCGGTGACGGCGCCGGGGCGGGCTCGACTGGCCCGGCCGCTGAGCCTGGCCGCTGAAACTCAGGGGCTTAGCGAATTTTCCAGCTCCTGCTGGGCCTGGTTGACAGCGTCGTCGAGCTGCTTCTGCTGCTCGGCCGGCAGGTTCGTCACGTCCTCCTGCGCCTGCTCGAGCTGCTTCTTGGCGTCCTCGACCGCCTGGCTCGGGTCGCTGAGCTGCTCGTCCACGGCGTTCTGGGCGTCGTCGATCGCCTGATTGACCTGATCCTGGGATTCGCCGCAGGCGGCCAGTCCGGTGGTCACGAATAGTGCCGCGGCCGCAGTTGCGGCGACCGTCCTGATCTTCCTGTTCATCGAAACTCCTTGGCCGGTGGGAGAATGCTCCTATGGAAAGGCAATCCTACCCCGGGTGGCTCGCGTGAGGGTGATCGGATTCGACGCGGCGACGGACGACACCGTGGTCGCGGCCGTCGACGACGGCGCGGTCACTTTCGAGAGCACGGTCGGGCCCGGGGTGGACGGCCGCCCCGAGCACAGCCGCGCCCTGCTGGCCGGAATCGGCGAAGCCGTCGATTCACTGGGAGGCTGGAGCAGGGTCGACCGGATCGCGGTCGGACTCGGGCCCGGTACTTTCACGGGCCTGCGAATCGCGGTGTCGACAGCATCCGGTCTTGCAATATCGACCGGAACCCCGGCGACCGGCGTCTCTACGTTGGAGGCGATGGCGAACTCGATGGCCGACGGCAGGCATGCCGTAGTCCCGGTGCTCGACGCCAAGCGGGGTGAAGTATTCATCGCGGCCTGGGCCGCAGACCGGACCGGTCTGCTGACGGCGGCTGCGCTGGCTCCTGAGCAAGCGGTCGAGATGATCGATTCGATCGAAGGTCCGGTCCGGGTCGGTGGTGCGGGGGCGGTACGCTTCCGTGATCTGTTCGCCGACGCCGGGATCAGAGTCGAGGATCCCGATTCGGAGCAGGGCCGTCTGAAAGGGGTCTCGATCTGTGAGATCGGCTCGGCCGTCCAGGACTCCGATCCCGACCGACCCCTCGAACCGATCTACATACGTGAACCCGATGCAAAACTCTGGCTTGAACGAGACGCCCGCCCGGCCTCCGGCTGACCCGGGCCCGGTCAGGGTGAGGGAACTCGTCTACGCCGACCTGCCCGAGGTGATGTCGATCGAGCGACGGTCCTTCTCGGGCCCGTGGTCACCGGGGATGTTCGTCTCGGAGATGTCCAAGGATTCGACGCTCGCGCTCGCAGCTGAACGTGGCGGCAGGCTCGCCGCCTACCTGGTGCTCTCGAGGTACGACGAGGCCTGGCACCTGATGAACGTCGCGGTGGCACCGGAGTACCGCCGCAATCGTCTTGCCACCGTGCTGATCCACAAGGCCTTCGGCCGGATCGGCACCGACGCACCGGTCACGCTCGAGGTCCGGCCCTCGAACCGCTCCGCGATCGCGCTGTACACCGAACTCGGCTTCAGGTCCTACGGCCACCGTCGCGGCTACTACCCGGACAACGGCGAGGACGCGATCATCATGTGGAGGGGCGACCCGGCCTCGATCGGCGTGCCGGAGTCCGGGGACTGAAGCCGTGCCGGTCCTGGCAATCGAGACATCCTGTGACGACACCTGCGCCGCGGTCGTGGAAGGGACCGAGATCCTCTCCAGCGTTATCTCGTCACAGGGCATCCACGAGCGCTACGGCGGTGTCGTGCCCGAGGTCGCCTCGCGCCACCACGTCGAGCTGATCCGGCCGGTCGTCGAGCAGGCACTGGACCAGGCTGACCTCGACCTCGACCGGATCGATTCGGTGGCGGTCACAGCCGGCCCGGGCCTGATCGGTGCGCTGCTGATCGGGCTCAGCGCCGCCAAGGCGATCGCGGCGCCGCGGGAGCTGCCGCTGATCCCGACCGACCACCTCCACGGACACGTTGCCGCGAACTTCCTCGCTCCGGATCCCCTGGAGCCACCGTTTCTCTGCCTCGTGGCGAGCGGCGGTCATACCCTGCTGGCCGCGGTCCGGGACCGGCGTGGCTTCGAGATCCTCGGCGAGACGCTCGACGATGCCGCCGGAGAAGCGATCGACAAAGGCGCCCGTCAGCTCGGCCTCGGCTTCCCCGGTGGCCCTGCCCTCCAGAGGCTGGCCGAAGACGGCGACCCCGAGGCCTTCGAGTTCCCGGTGGCGATGACTCGCGACCCCGGACTCGACTTCAGCTTCAGCGGACTCAAGACGGCGATGGTCTACCTCTGCCGCGAGCTCGGTGAAGACGGCGTCGAGCAACGGCGTGCCGACCTCGCCGCGGGCTATCAGGCGGCGATCGTCGACCAGCTGGTGACGAAACTCGGTCGCGCCCTCGACCGGGAGGACTGGCCGGCCGTCGCGCTCGGCGGCGGGGTGGCCGCCAACGGGCCGCTCCGGCAGGCCGTGGCCGAGCTCTGCGAGAGGCGTGGCATACGGCTCAAGCTCGTTCCGATTTCCCTCTGCACCGACAATGCCGCGATGATCGCCGCCGCCGCCGCTCACACCGAGCCGGTCGCCTGGCCCGGGTACCTCGACTACGACGCCTTCGCGACCGGGCGACGGTCCTGAGCCGGGGGGAAGCTTGAAGATCGTCGTCTACGGCCGTCCCGACTGCCACCTCTGTGACGAGGCGATGCGGGGGATCGAGGAACTCGTATCGGACAGTCCCGGCGTCGAGATCGAATCGGTGGACATCGAGTCCGACGACGACCTGATGCGGCGCTATCTGGAGCGCATACCGGTGGTCGTCGCTGAAGGGGAGACGGTAAGCGAGCTGGTATTCGACCCGGGGCCGCTGCGTGCCCGGCTGGGAATCGCCTGATCCACTCCTTGCCAGTACGCTGGGGGTTCAGATGAGTCCGCCCCCTCGATCCGAGAGCGATGAAGGTTCCCTGCTGGTCGCCGATGGCGAGCGTCTCTCGCTCGGGGTCGCCGCCCGTCTTTCCCGTTACCTCCAGGTCCTGATCCAGGCCCGCAAGATGGGGCGCGAGACGATCTCTTCCCAGGAGCTTTCGGAGTACACCCACATCAACCCGACCCAGATCCGCCGCGACCTTTCCGGCTTCGGCAAATTCGGCAAGCGCGGTGTCGGCTACCGCATCGACTACCTGGTCGACGAGATCCGCAAGATCCTCAGAACGGCCGGCCATCACAACATCGCCCTGTTCGGCGCCGGCAAGCTCGGCGAAGCAATCGCGAACTCGGACATCTTCGCCGACCACGGATTCGAGATCGTCTCGCTGTTCGATGTCGATCCGGCCCGGATCGGCAAGAAGGTCGGCTCGCTCACGGTCAGGGACTTCGCCGAACTGAAGGACGCAGTCAAGGTCGAATCGATCGTGGTCGGTGTGATTGCGGTTCCCTCCGCAGCGGCCCAGGAAGTCACCGACGGTCTGGTCGAGGCCGGGGTGACGGTGATCTTCAACTACACGGAGCAGCTCCTCCAGGTGCCGCCGGAGGTGACGGTCCACACCTCAAGCCCCGCCGTCGACCTGCTCTACGCCCTCTACTTCTACCTCTCCTGACGCTTGACAGACTCTGACCTGCTTGATCTCGACGCGGCTCGCGAAGTCTTCGAGTCTTCGCGCGACTTCACGATCGGACTCGAAGAGGAGTTCGCGATCGTCGATCCCGAGACCCTCGATCTGGTCGACCGCTACCCGGACCTCAGGACGGCGGCCGCGGAGGACCCGGTGCTGGCCGATTCGGCGGCCGGGGAGCTGATCGCTTCGGAGGTCGAGATCCGATCTGGCAGGTCGCAGACGATGGCCGAGGCGATCGAGCGCCAGGTCGACAGGCGGCGCAGGCTCTTCTCGCTTGCCGGTTCCATGGGCGTATCGCTCGCTTCGATGGGAACCCACCCCTGGGCCGATTACCTCGACCAGGAGATCATCGACACGCCCCACTACCAGCGCCTCAAGCGTGACCTCGGCTGGGTGGCCCAGCGCAACAACACCTGGAGTCTCCACGCCCACGTCGGAATCCGAGGGGGCCGACCGGGCGATCGAGGTCTGCGACCGATTGCGGGAGCATCTGCCTTTCCTGCTGGCGGTTTCCTCCAACTCGCCCTTCCTCGACAACCGGGACACCGGCCTGGCCTCGGTCCGGACCGAGATCTTCACCCGTACCTTTCCCCGTTGCGGGATTCCGGAGAGTTTCGGCACCTGGTCGGAGTACGCGGATTTTGTGAACACCCTGCGTTCGGTCGGTTCGATCGTCGAGGCGACACAGCTCTGGTGGAGCGTGCGACCACACCACGCCTTCGGCACCGTCGAGGTCAGGATCTGCGACGCGCAGCCGACCGCGGCCGAGTCCACCGCGCTGGCCGGCCTCATCGTCGCGGTGATCGCCCAGACCGCAGTCGACATCGACGCCGGTCGCTGGAAGGGCCGTGAGCCTCTCCGTGACCGCGAGATAGAGGAGAACCTTTGGCGGGCGATCCGCTACGGCCGCGAGGGCAAGCTGGTCGACTTCCGACGTGGCTGCGAGATCGAGACCGAACGGGCGCTCGAGCAGACGCTCGAGTGGACCGCCGAGGTCCGGCGGGAGCTCGCTATCGAGGTGGACCTTCCCGAGCGCAACGGATCGAGCAGGGCCCGCGAGGCCCTCGAAGCCGGTGGCACGATCGCCGATGTCTACCGCGACTTCACCGCTGAGGCGGAACGCAGCTTCTCCGGCCGCGACGCTTCCTGAGCGACGACCGCGTCGCGGCGATCCGGTCAGTCACTAGAGTGAATGCAATGGACGAGAATCCGAGCGAACACGAGACCGCCGAACCCGATCCGCAGGCCGCAGCCGGACCCGAAGGGGCCGAGCCGCAGCTCAGCGAGGCCGAGCGCGAGATGCTCGAACAGCAGATGCGCGAGGTACGGGTAGAGGACCTGCTCACCCAGACCGTGGCCAGCGTGCTCAACCTCAGCGCCCGCCGGATCGTCAAGGAGGACGAGGTCGACCTCGACCAGGCCCGGATCGGTATCGATGCGGTGAGGGCGATCGTGCCGCTGCTGCCGCCCGAGGTCGGCGAAGCGGTCAGCGAGCCGCTCAGCCAGGTTCAGATGCTTTACGCGCAGCGCAGCGGTGCGACGCCGGAGGGCGATGGCGGGGAGGCGGCCCAGGCCGACGCGCCAACCTGCCACCGGAGGTGCGACGCCGGGTGGGCCCCAGAACCCGCAGCAGCCCGGAGGCTCCGGCCTCTGGACCCCTGGCGGCAACTGATCTGACCCTCCGAAGCCTCCCGCCACGCCGCGTCGCCCGCTGATTCAGCGCCAGGCTTCGAACTGGCGGCGAGAACAAGGCATGAAGCGCCGAAATCCTCCCCGTTGACGGGCTTGACTTTCGCAGCGCCTTGACCGCACGACCCGCTGTCGGGCCGGCGTAATAGGGTTCCGAGCGCCACAAACCGGGTCCCAAACATCGGAGGAATCGCAAGTTGACCGAATTTCTGACTGACTACGGCGTGCTGTTTGCGCTGATCTGTGCCGGCTTCGCCGTCGTATACGGAATCGTCGTAACCCAGAGACTGCATGGCCAAGCCGGCCGGTAACGACCGCATGGTCGAGATCTCCGGCGCGATCCAGGAAGGCGCAGAGGCATACCTGAAGCGCCAGTACCTGATCATTACCGCCGTCGCGATTCCGATGATCGTTCTGCTCGCCCTGCTCCAGAACTGGCAGACCGCCGTCGGCTTCATCATCGGCGGCGTGCTCTCCGGCGCGACCGGCTTCATCGGCATGAACGTGTCGGTACGCGCCAACACTCGTGTCGCGGAAGCCGCCCGTGGCGGCGTGCCTCCGGCACTCGACGTCGCCTTCAAGGGCGGCTCGGTCACCGGCATGCTGGTTGTCGGACTGGCCCTGATCGGTGTCGCCGGCTACTTCGGCATCCTGACTGTCACTGATGCGGTGGATTCCGACAAGGAAGCGATCGACGCCCTGATCGGCCTCGGATTCGGCGGCTCGCTGATCTCCGTGTTTGCCCGTCTGGGCGGCGGCATCTTCACCAAGGCGGCCGACGTCGGTGCCGACCTCGTCGGCAAGGTCGAAGCCGGAATTCCGGAAGACGACCCGCGTAACCCCGCGGTCATCGCCGACAACGTCGGCGACAACGTCGGTGACTGCGCCGGAATGGCGGCCGACCTGTTCGAGACCTACGCCGTGACTACGGTCGCGGTCATGCTGCTCGGCGTCCTCTACTTCGCCGACGGTTTCTCGACCGAGCTGGCGATGTACCCGCTGGTGCTCGGCGGCGTTGCCATTGTCGCTTCGATCATCGGTGCCCTGCTGGTCAAGACCAAGACCGACAGTGTCGAAGGAGCGCTCTACCGGGGTCTGATCATCTCGGGAGTCCTTTCGATAGCCGCGTTCTACCCCGTCACCGAATGGCTGATGGCCGATCCGCTGGCCAACGGCGTCAACGAAGTGACCGGCTCCCTGGTCAACGCGACAACTACCGATCTCTGGCTATGCGCCGTGATCGGGATTGCGGTGACCGCCCTGCTGTTCGTGATCACCGACTACTACACGTCGACCCGCTTCAAGCCGGTGAAGGCGATTGCGGAGGCTTCCCAGACAGGTCACGCGACGAACATCATCCAGGGCCTCGCCCAGGGCTTCCAGGCGACCGCCGCTCCGGCGCTCGTGCTCGCCCTGGCGATTCTCGGTGCCAACGAACTGGCCGGCATCTACGGCATCGGTATCGCCGTGATGGCTCAGCTCTCGCTGACCGGCCTGATCGTCGCCCTCGACGCATTCGGTCCGATCACCGACAACGCGGGTGGTATCGCCGAGATGGCGGAGCTTCCCGAGGACGTACGCAACGTGACCGACCCGCTGGACGCTGTCGGCAATACGACCAAGGCCGTGACCAAGGGCTACGCCATCGGTTCGGCTGCCCTCGCGGCACTGGTTCTGTTCGCGGCATTCAAGTTCGAACTCGAGGAGGAAGCGGTCGCCCAGGGCGTGAACCTGGAGAACCTGTTCAACCTCGCCACCCCCGAAGTGCTGATCGGCCTGATCATCGGCGGCATGATGGTCTACCTGTTCTCGGCCTTCGCGATCGAGTCGGTCGGTCGTGCCGGCGGACAGGTGGTCGAAGAGGTGCGCCGCCAGTTCCGGGAGAAGCCCGGCATCATGGAGGGCACCGAGAAGCCGGACTACCGACAGTCGGTAGCCCTGGTGACCGCCGCAGCGCAGAAGGAGATGATCCTGCCGGCGATGATCCCGATCGTGATTCCGGTGGTCGTCGGCCTGCTGAGCGTCGACGCGCTCGGAGGCCTGCTGATCGGTGTGATCGTGGTCGGCCTCTTCGCCGCTGTCTCGATGACCGCCGGAGGCGGCGCCTGGGACAACGCCAAGAAGCTGATCGAGGACGGTGAGTACGGCGGCAAGGGCTCCGAGGCCCATGCGGCTTCGGTCACCGGCGACACGGTCGGCGATCCCTACAAGGACACCGCCGGTCCGGCGATCAACCCGATGATCAAGGTGGCGAACATCGTCGCGATCCTGATCATTCCGATCGTCAACTTCTAGATCCGGTCGGTCCCGACCAGCCGGTCGATTCCAGCTCGAGAGGCCCCCGGCGACGTGCCGGGGTCTCTCTTTTCTTGGAAAGCCGGAAGTTGGGCGTAAAAGCAGCGGCAGGTTGCTACCTCTGCCGCTTGCATATTGGCCGCCCTGATGCGAAGGTCAGCCGCCGAGCCGGGCGGCCGCTAGTCCCTGCGGGTGATCCTGACGCAGCCATACGATCTGGATCTAGCATCAGCATCCGCAAGGCGAGATCCTGGGAACAATCCAGTGGTTCTGCGACTCGTCCTAACGCACCAATACGATCTGTAGCAAGTGTCAAAAGACCGATCAAAAGATATTCTGCGAGAAATCCAGTCGCTGCGACGTGACATGGAGTCGACGGCTCGGTCGGCTCGAGGCCGCCTCCGGGCTGGATCGGGAATCCCCAGAGGACCGGCCCTCCTTCGGTCAGGAGACGGAGGTATCCGGGGACCGCATCCCGCCGGCCCGTGCCGCGGAGACACCCGTGGCCCGCTCGCCGCCAGCCGCACGTCACCGATGAACGTGTCCGCCCCGGGAAGCTCACCAAGGCCGTTCACGGTAGTCGTGAGGCCGCTGGTCGATCTGAGCCTCGCCAAGGCGGTCGAATCTTCGCTCGCCGACGCCGACGGCATCGATCAGGGTCCGCCTGAGGGCCCTGCAGCGGCGACTCCGCGGTCATCGACGCTTCGGTCAGCCCGGGTGTCTCGGTGTCAGCGCGCTCAGACGCAGCCTGCCGGTCGCTTTCGACGTGACCGAAGCCGATGAGCACTCGGTCAGCCATCGAACTGGCCACGCCCGGAGTCCGGATCCGGACTCGCCGTACGCAGAGGGAGCACGAGACGGAAGCTTGAACGGCAACGGGGGACACAGCTCCGGGGGCGCCATCGCAGCTCTTTTCTTCGCGATCGGAGCCCTGCTCCTTTTCGCGATTCGGTTTCGCCTTCTTCCTGGTGCTGCCGTTTTTCGTCTTCCTGGCGGGCATCGTCGCGATGATCGTCAGTGACCGCAAGCAACGGGGCTCAGCCCGGCCGAGGAACGAAAAGGTCGTAGAACGGTTCCGGAGGAGAGAGAACCGAGGTCGTCGGCCGGGAAGAAGTCAAGACGTGGAGGTCGTGAAATGACCCAGCAGATCGACCGGCCCGCTTCTGCTCGTTCGCGACGACCATGAGGGAATCAGCGAGCGCACCGTCAGCCTTGAACCCGGCGATCGCCGCGCTTTGCTGCCGGAGCCGCTCTGCAGGCTTCACCACATGGTTCCGATCGAATACCTGGACGGCATTCTGACCGTCGCCGGCGATCCCGACAGCCGGGAAGAGGCGATCGCCGCGATCGAGCTCGAGAGCGGCAGCGAAGCGCAGCTGCTCTGGACCGACCGCGACGAAGTCGACGGCGCGATCGAGCAGCTCTTCGCCACCAACGGGCATGATGTCGACGCAGATTCCCTCCTGATCGCCGAGACCCTGGTCGCCGGCGGGATCGCGATGCCCCCGAGGCTCGGCGAGAGCCTGGCCGCGCGTGGGCTGATCACCGAACAGCAGCTGAGCGATGCCGTATACGAGCAGAAGCGCTCCGGCGGGCGGATCGGTCAGGTCCTGGTTCACCAGGGGGCGCTGGAGGAGAGGGAACTCCAGGCCGTGCTGGCCGGCCCGCTCGGACTGCCGACGGTCGACCTTTCCGCCTACGACCCGGCCGAGGCACCGCGCGACGATATCTGCCGGAGCCGGTCGCGCGCCGGCTCGGGGTCGTAGCTTTCGCAGCGCAACCAAGGCACCGTCTTACGTTGCCGTTCCGGACGCCCTGGAACCGGAAGCGACTGAGGAGATCGCCTCGCATACGACTCGCGAGGTAGACCACTTTCTGGCTCCCAGCGTGGAAATCGAGGCGTTCCTGCGCGAAGTCAACCGCGACGGACTACACGCTCGTGCGCTCTTTCCAACCTCCGCGAGCGCTTCCCCGACAGCTCGGCCCACATGGTCATCTCCGGAGGACAGAAGGTGGTGCTGGCGATCGCCGCGATCGTTCTGATCGGATTCCTGATCTGGAACCTGAGCGGCACGATCATCTTCATTTTCGCCCTGGCAAGCATTTTCTACCTGCTGACCGCGCTCTACAAGCTGGTTGCGGGCTTTTCCGCCCTGAACCATCGATATCTCATCGACATCACCCAGGATGGCCTGGCGGCGATGGACGAAAGAACCCTGCCCGTCTACACGATCCTCGTCCCGCTGTTCCGCGAGGCCGCGGTCATTCCCTATCTGGTCCAGGGAATCGAGTCGCTCGACTATCCGAAGGCAAAGCTCGACGTCAAGCTGCTCTGCGAGGAAGACGACGACGAAACGATCGACGCGATCCGGGTGCTGAACCTGCCGCCCCATTTCGACACGGTCGTAGTGCCGGCATCCCAGCCCCAGACCAAGCCGAAGGCCTGCAACTACGGCCTGCTCGCCGCCCGTGGCGAATACGTCGTGATCTACGACGCCGAGGACCGCCCGGATCCGCAGCAGCTCAAGAAGGCCGTGATGATGTTCCGCAACATCGACGAGTCGATCGTCTGCATCCAGTCCAAGCTGAACTTCTTCAACCAGCAGACCAACTGGCTCACCAGGTGGTTTTCGATCGAGTACTCGCTGCTCTTCGACCTTCTGCTGCCCGGGCTCGACTCGAGGAAGGACCCGATCCCGCTCGGCGGGACTTCGAACCACCTCAAGACCAGCGTGCTGAGAGACGTGGGAGCCTGGGATCCGTACAACGTCACTGAAGATGCCGACCTCGGCATTCGGCTTCACCAAGCCGGTTACCGCACCACCATGATGGACTCGACGACCTACGAAGAGGCCAATACCCAGGTCGGCAACTGGGTCCGGCAGCGCTCCCGCTGGATCAAGGGCTACCTCCAGACCTGGCTGGTCTACATGCGCAACCCGTTCCGCACCATCGGCGGGATCGGAATCAAGGGGTTCATCTCCTTCAGCCTGCTGATCGGTGGCACTTTCATCTTCCTGATCAACCCGTTCTTCTGGGCCCTGACCACTCTGTTCGCGCTGACCCAGGCCGGCTTCATCCAGGAGCTCTTCCCGGGCTGGGTCTACTTCCTCGCCGCGGCCCTGCTCTTCATCGGCAACTTCGTCTTCGTCTTCCTCGGGCTGGTTGCGGCGGTCCGGCGGGGGGACGACAATCTGGCTCTGTACGCGCTTTTCCTGCCCTTCTACTGGGGACTGATGTCGGTCGCCGCCTGGAAGGGCTTCGCCCAGCTGATCACCAATCCGTTCTACTGGGAGAAGACCGAGCACGGCCTCGACGTCGGTGAAGCCCCGGCCGGCACCACCCCCAGGAGGGCCGCCTCGTGAGCGAAGTCACGACCACGACCAGGACCACGACCGTGGAGCAGGCCGGCTGCTCCCGACGACCCCGGCGGCAACGATCTGCCGCCGAGCGGCGCGGTGCCGCCGCCGAACGGGAATCGTGTGGTCGTCCTCGAGAACGGCCACTCCGAGCCCGTCGTCAAGCGCGGGGCCGAGGCACCTGGCGCGGAAACCTGGCTGATCGCCCTGTTCTTCTCGGTGCTCTACGGCGTGATCGGCTATTTCATGCTGACCGACGGCCGAATCGTCAACTTCGACTCGCTCCAGCAGCTCAACAACGCCTACATGACCTGGTGGAACTCGCCGCCGAAGCTGGCCTCGATCCCGCTGGACGCACCGCCGCTCGGCTCGATCGTCTTCATGCCACTGACCCTGATCAAGCCGCTGGCGACCTCGCTCGTCGCCCTGCCGGTGATCACGGCCATCGCCGCCGGCCTGCTCATGGCCATTCTCAACTCGACGATGAGGCGCTGCGAATTCCCGGCCTTCCTTCGTTACATCGCGCTGGTCCTCTTCGGACTCAACCCGATGTTCGTCTTCTACGCCGGAAACGGCGACACCACTGTGATCGGCATGATGTTTGCCGGGGTCGCGCTGCTCTCGGTGATCTCCTACGGGCTGTCGGCGGAGACCAGATACCTCGCTCTGGGCGGTCTGGCAATCGGGTCGCCTCGATGTTCGACTACGGCTACTTCTTCTGGGCTGTGGGCCTGACTCTGGCGATCATGTTCATCGGATCAGGCCGGGAAGACGGCGTTGACCGGCGCCGGTCCTCCCTGATCGTCTTCATGATGCCGGCCGTTTACGCCCTGATGGTCTGGATCCTGATCAACACGGTCATCCTGGGCAGTCCTTTCGACTGGATCTCCGCCCAGCCCAACCTGATCGAAGTCAATACGACCGGCGCGCTTCAGGCGATCACCGCGGACTGGGACAGCACGCTCGGAGACCTCGTCGAGGTCGTCTTCGGAATCGCCCCGCTGGCATTCCTTTCATTGCTGCTCCTGCTGTTCACCGGCTTCTCGAAACGTGGCCGTCTGGCTCTGGGGCTGCTGCTGGTGCTGCTGATCGCAGCAGCGGTTCCGGTCGGACGCGCCCTGATCGCCGACCAGGCCGACCTCGTGGATCTTTCGATCGGGCTGCCGCTGGCACTGCTCGCGCTGGCCGGGGCTGCCTGGGTCTACTTCGCGCAGGAGGGCTGGAGGATCGGCGTGGCCGTGGTGGTCGGAATCGGCCTGCTGGCTGCGATCCCGCTGGGCTGGATGGCGATGCAGGATTACACCTACCAGAATCAGGCCCAGGCCTTTACGCGATGGGTTGAAGACCGCGATTCGCAGGAAGGGACCAGTTCGGTCGGCGGCTACACGGTCGGGGTCGACCCCGAGGTGGCGATGGCTTCTTACATCAACGAGAGCATCCCTCAGGAGAAGAACTCGATTCTGGTCGACGAAAACTTCAGCTACGGGCCGATGATTCTGTCCGGAAGGCCGCAGCTCTTCGCCGACCGCGCCGATCAGGGCGAAGGCGAATGGGAGATGGAGATCGAAAATCCCTTCGGACGGGTCTCCTACATGCTGATCACGACCAGCCGCGGCGGCGATCAGCTGCGCAAGCGTTACCCGGACGCGATCTCCGGTGGCGAACTCGGCCTCAACCCGGTCTTCCGGACGGATCGCTACGTACTGCTTTCCGTCTCGGAGACCAAGCCCGCGGAAGAAGGCGTCGCGAGGCCGGGAGAAGTCGTACCGAACAGCAGGCCCGAGCCGTTCACGCCCCAGCGGCCTCCGGATCCCTCCAACCCCGATGCCGTGGTCGTAGTGCCCGGCACTGTCCCCGAGGACACCGTGACGCCGACTCCGGCCCCTGAGCCGACGACCGGACCCGGGCCCTCCGGTGGCTCGACCGCGCCCCAGATTGAAGGCGAGTAGAAGCTTGAAGAACGCGACAGGAAACCTCCGATGGCTAGCCATTTTCGGCATGACAGCTGCGATTTCGTTCGGGGCTGCCGCCTGTGGCGACGACGACTCGAATAACAACAGTTCGGCCAACAACAACAGTGGCAACAACCGGGCAACCGGAGCGACGGGTGCCACCGGAGGCACCGGCACCACTCCTTTCACCGGACCGACCGGTACCGCGCCTGCTTCGGCCGGCGCGGCAGCCTCCGTCGGCAGCACCAGCAACTCGACCGTCGACAGCATTCGCTTCTTCGCCACCAACAGCCCCTGGAATACGCGGGTCGACGGACTGCCGACAGCGGCCAATTCAGCCCGGATGCTCCAGCTTGCCGTTCAGCGCATCGCCGTTCGTGAAGTGCCGGGCAAGGACGGAATCGAGACTTTCATCAGGAAGAGGCCCGAAGCCCTGACCATCAACACCGAGGCCTGGGCCCCGCTGGTGGTCTCGGCCGGCGGCGACGGCAAAGAGATGACCAACATGGTCTGTCGTCAGTCCGACTGCGGTCCGTCCGACCCGAAAGTACCCGACCGGCTTGCCCTGCCGCCCGGAACCACCCCGGATCCCCGCTACGACGGCTGGATGAGCGTCATCGACCCGGAGGCGGGCGTGGGCTACGACTTCTGGCGGGCCCGGCGACAGGACAGCAATACGATCTCCTTCCAGTTCTCGAAGGGCTGGACTCTGGACGGCCCGGGCTTCAGTAAGCCCGTCTCCGAGGACCCGATACGCGCAACCGGTGCCCGTGGCAGCGGCCTGCCGCTCTTCGCGGGGCTGATCAGCCCTGGAGAGCTGACGGCAGGCCGGATCGACCACGCTCTGGCGATCTCGCTTCCCGGAATCGCCCGCAGGAACTTCGTCCAGCCCGCCTCGGTGACCAACGGGATCGGCGACCGCAAGTCGCTTCCCGCGGGTGCGAGGGTCCGACTCCGCGACGGAGTCGGCATCCGGAACAGCCCCCGCGACTTCAAGGGTGTGCGTTCCCGCAGCGTCGAGACGATCCTTACGGCGCTCAGGGAGTACGGGGCGATCGTCGTCGACCGTTCTGCGGTTCCCACGCTGTACGCACCGCGCGGCACTCCCCGCCGGCTGGTCCGCGGCAACGAACTCGACTGGCTGACGATCGATGATTTCGAGGCCATCCAGCTGCCTCCGCTATTCCAGGATCCTCCCCTTGCCGAGATCGCCCTTGAAGGGCCGTCCGCACAGTCCGAGGGCACGGTGCAGTCGGGTCAGGCAGCGGGGAGCGGACAGTGAGAGGACTGAGAATGAAGAACGCGATCACCGGATTTGCGGCGCTCTTCGCCGTAGTAGCGGTGACCGGCTGCGGGATCGAGCTTGACTCGACCCCGGCCTCCGCCGGGGTCGAAGGCGACGAAGCCGTCGTAAGGACGAACGACGGCGTCTCCGGCCAGCCGAGGGCCCAGCGTGTAGCGCGCAGCCAGGGAGTTGTGCGCATCGCCGGGCAGGCACAGGGATCGCTCACCGAGCGACTTGATCAGGTCCTACGAGAATTCCGGGACCGCGGTCCAGGTGAACTCCACCGGTGGCGATGAAGGCGCCGCATTCCAGGCTTTCTGTCGCGGCCAGGTCGACATCGTCGACTCGGCCAGGCCGATCTCGCCGTCGGAATACCGGCGCTGCCTGGCACGCGGGATCATCCCGGTGCAGTTCCAGGTCGCCTCGGACGCCGCAGTGCTCGCGATCAAGAATGAGACCGACGTGGGCGTCGACTGCCTCAGCTACGAAGAGGTGCAGCAGATTTTCCGCTCCGGCTCTCCGATCAACAGCTGGTCGCAGGTCGGATACGACTCTCAGGCAACTTCGGGAATCGTCGATTCGAGGGTCTCTCCCCGACTCACGGTTGCGGGTCCGGACGCTGAATCCAACGTCTTCGGTTTCCTCGGCCAGTACGTACTCGGCATCGAAAACCCGACCCTGGCCTCGGTCCGAAGCGACTATGAGGCTTACCCGACCGATGCCGGTGTGAGGCGCGCGGTGGTCGGCACCCGCAAGGACGCGATGGCGCGCGAGGAACTGGCTCCGTCGCGCAAGGTCCTGAACGAGATTGTCGCTTCGATTGCCGACGCCGAGAAGGCCGTCCGCGACGCGCAGGCGGAAGTAAGGAAAGGAATAGAGGACGGACGCACACCCGCTGCCAAGGCACGCGACCGCCGCAAGCTCGCGGAGGCCCGGGCGATCCTGGCCGGCCTGAAGCGGGATCTGGTCGAGTCGCGGCGCTTCGTCAGGAGCAACCAGCAGGCGGCCAACCGCTTCAACTCGACCCGTGGCACGCTCGGCCTCTTCAGGTTCTCCTACTACGAGGCTTTCGAGGAGCAGCTGAGGCCGATGGAGATCAGCAGCTCCAACGACTTCTCCGAGCCGGAATGCATCTTCCCGTCCCAGGTCAGCGTCACCAACGCGACCTACCCTCTGGCCCGCCAGCTGCTGCTGACGGTCAACTACAGGAACCTGCTCGACGGCGACATCAATGACTTCCTCACCTCGGCCCTCTCCAACGCCCAGGAGCAGGCTCAGAGGACGGCGCTGGTCCCGATCCCGGACCAGACCCTGCTGGCCCAGCAGACCTGGCTCAACGGCAGCAGCGAGCCTGATGTCGTCTTCTATGACATCTCTTCGCGGAACCGGGCCGGCAACAACGGCAACGGTGGCAATGGCAACAACGGCAACGGGCAGAACAACCAGGGCCAGTAACGGCTTTCTCGGGGCGCGGCGCCCTCGCGGTCCGATACTTTCGCCTTGAACGGCGGTTTATAAGGGCGTGAGATGATCTCCTTGATGCGAAAACGCCTTTCAATGTCCGTGCTCGTCGCTTGCCTCGGCCTGATGGCCGCAATGGTCGCTGCTCCGCATGCTTCGGCTGCGGCAGCGAAGTGCAAACCGGCGGTTTCCGTTCAGCTCAGCTCACACGACCCGACAGACCTTCTCGAGAAATCGCAGGCTTGGCTATACGTAAAGCCGAAAACGCGCGTCAGAGGCGCGCAGGTGCGTGTTTTAAAGAGCGGCAAGCTCTTTGCAAAGGGCAGGATCAGCGGCCGGCTTGCCTCTGGACGGACCACCGTGATCAAGCTCTTCCGCAAGAAGAAGATCAGTCGCGGCAATTACAGGGTGAAAGTGGTCGCCCGCACGGACGGGTGCCGTAAGCCACGGTCCAAGACCCGTTCCTGGAAGTTCAATACTCCCAGCCTTCCGGTGAAGGCCCTGCCCTACAGCACCAAGGTCGACGACAACGTGGACGTGGTCCGTTTCGCCCTGCGGCCGGTTCGCCGCAGCAAGGTCGGCCAGGTTCGCGCGACTCTGGTCAACTCGAACGGGGCCACCGTTGCCGAGGAACTCATCCCGGAACTCGGAAGCAACCAGGTCGTGGCAGAACTGCCGATCAGCGAGAAGCTGAGCCCGGGGACCTACAGCGTGCGCCTGGTCGGCAAGGAGGTCTCGAGCGACGTCTGGAGGTCGTCCACTCAGAGCATCCGTTTCGTAAGCGGTGGCGGAGCGGCCAAACCGATTCCGCCGACCGGCATGCAGATTCAGAAAGTCGCCGTTGACTGGAGCGGCGGCAAGTGGCAGGGCAGGCAGTTCGCCGGCTTCATTGCCCCCGGAATCGGCTTCGGCGAGATCGTCTGCAGCCCCGACCAGCAGTGGCTCAGGTTCTACCCCTCCAACGGAGGGCGTGAGTCGGCGATGATGACCTGGACCGACAAGGACTGGGGTACCTTCAGCGAGGTGGCCCTGCGCGAAGCCAAGTACGCAAACGGCACCGGCCCTGACTTCCGTGAAGGGATGAACAAGTTCGGCCCGACCGAGAACTGGTCGCGGGGCAGCTTCCAGGGGATCATCTCCGACCGCGGCCCGATCGAAGGTCCGGGCGGGGATTCACTGGCCCCTCCGACGACCTACGACCTCAACTGGGAGTGGGATTTCAGCAAGTCCGGTAAAGCCAAGTGTCACGTTGATGCTGTCTTCCGGACCGAGACCGACCAGAGCGACAAGCCTCTTGCCCGTTCCGCCCAGATCGTCTGGCGGGGGGAGAACAACGCGGCCGCCAATTCCGTGAAGCGCGGTGGACTTCCCGGACCTCGGCGAAGTGAAGCTGACCTGTGAAGCCGGCCCGGCCGGCGTTCGTCGCCTGGAGATCGACAGCCCGGTTGGGGGAAGGGTGGATACCCGTGAGGGTTCAGACGTCGAATCGGTTCTATTCGACCAGGGTCCGATCATCTCCAGGCTTCCCAACAACGGCATGCTCTTCGTCCAGCTCAACAGTGGTGAACGCATCATGGTCTCTTCGCGCTGGAAGGCAAACGACCCTGCGCCGGAGCGGAACTGGTGTGTCGTGTCGGCTCAGATCTACACCCCCTGAGCCCGGCTGATCTAGGATCAGCCCATGGCTGACACTGATGGGTTCGGGGAAGGGCCGTATCGAGGATGCGGCCGCCCTGCGGCAGGCCGTCGCCGAGGTCGGTCGTGACCTGAAGCTGCTCTCCTCGCGTGTTGCCGAGCTGTCTGCCGCCGCACAGCTCATCGCAGCCGCCACGGAAAGCGGCGCGGGCCGACCTGCCGCCCGTTCTGCGCCTTCGGCAGGACGCCCCGCAGCAGAACGGAAGCAGTGACGGTCACTGTCAAGCCGCTGCCTGAACTCGCGATGGCCGCCATGGCGGAGACCTCGCTTCGAGGTCTGCCCGGCGTGAACCAGGTGGTATCCGCAGAGCGCTTCGATGACTGGGCCAGATTCACCCTGGAGGTCGTCGAGGGAGCCGACCTGATCGCGGAGATGCGGGAGGCACTGCCGGTCGCCTTCGAATCCGAGCAGTCCGAGTCGGGTGAGATTTCCCTCGTGCTGAAGTGGGCCTGGGGCACTGTTCAGTGAAAAACCGGGGTCTAGTTGGCTGAGCGCATTCCGCGCGACCAGAGCCTGAGTCGCATATACGGTGCCGGAGCACTGTTTTCGGCAGGCTACGGGAACGTCGGCTCCTCGATCTACTACGCACTGGGAGTCACCGCGGCCTTCGCGCTGGGGCTGACTCCGGTCGCCTTCCTGATCGCAGGGCTGATCTTCATCTGTACGGCGGCCTCCTATGCGGAAGCCACCGTGATGTTCCCGGAGGCCGGCGGTTCCTCCAGCTTCGCCCGGCACGCCTTCAACGAGACGGTCAGCTTCATAGCTGCCTGGGGGCAGATGCTGAACTACATCATCACGGTCGCGATATCGGCCTATTTCGTGCCGCATTACCTGGCCGTCTTCTGGCAGCCGCTTGGGGAGGCGCCCGCGGACGTCATTGCCGGCGCCATCCTGATCGTGGGGCTGGCCCTGCTCAACATCCGCGGGGGACAGGAGTCTGCCCGGCTGAATACGGTGCTCGCGGTCACCGACCTTGGCACCCAGATCATCCTCGTCGGGATCGGCCTCTTCCTGGTCCTCAGCCCCGACGTCCTGGTCTCCAACGTGCAGCTCGGAGTGGCGCCGACCTGGCCCGACTTCGCGCTTGGCGTTGCGGTCGGAATGATCGCCTACACGGGCATCGAGACGATCTCGAACATGTCGGAGGAGGCTCGCGACGCGGCTCGTACGGTGCCACAGGGGGTCGCCCTGGTGGTTCTGGCGGTGCTCGGGCTCTACCTGCTGATCCCGGTCGTGGCCCTGTCGGCAATGCCGGTTTTTCAGACCGCCGACGGAAGCTATGTGACCGAACTCGGAACGACTTTTGCCGACGACCCGATCCTCGGAATAGTCGAGAACCTGGGGCTCTCCGCGGGCTTCACCGAGGTCCTGCGCATCTACGTCGGTGTGCTGGCCGCAGTCATTCTGGTGATCGCCACGAACGCCGGCATGATCGGCGTCTCCCGCCTGAGCTATTCGATGGGGCAGTACCGGCAGCTACCCGAAGTTATCCGCCAGATCCACCCGCGCTACCGCACTCCATACGTTGCGATCGGGGTCTTCGCGGTGCTGGCGATCGTCACTCTGCTTCCCGGTCAGGCGGAATTCCTGGCGACTCTTTATGCCTTCGGCGCGATGCTCTCGTTCACGATCGCCCACGCCTCGGTGATCTGGCTCCGCAAAAGGCTTCCGGATGCCGAGCGGGCCTGGAAGCCGAGGTTCAATTTCAAGTTCCGAGGAGTTCTGGTCCCGCTGACAGCGGTGATCGGCGGCATCGGAACCCTCACCGCCTGGCTGGTCGTCATGGCCCTGAACCCGGTCACGCTCGCGGTCGGCTCGATCTGGCTGACCGTCGGAATCGTTGTCTACTACCTCTACCGCCGCTACCAGCACCTGCCGCTGTCGAAGACCGTGAAGATCGTCCTGCCGGAGCCTCTCGGGGTCGAGGAGATCGAGTACAGAAGCGTGCTCGTCGCCTTTCCGGCGGATCAGCCTTTCTCCGAGGACATGATCGCCACCGCGATCCGCCTGACCTCGCAGAAGCGACGCGCCATTCATCTGGTCGCCCTGCTCACCGTGCCGACGAGTCGTGAGCTCGACTCGGCGATGCTCGAGGCCGAAGAGCAGGCGCAGCGGAAGATCGAGGAGGCCAGGCTGATGGCCGGCATGCGGGTGACCGGCCGGGTCATCCGGGTCCGGCCAGGCCAGGAGGGCTACATCCTGGCCGAGCAGGCGCGGGAGTCGCGGGCCGAGGCGATCGTGATCGGTATGCGGCGGCGTGGCGGGGCTCCGCTCTACGGACAGATCGTGGAGACGGTGCTGAGGGAGCGGCCCTGCCGGGTCATCGTCGTTTCGCAGGGGAGCGGGAAGAGCGGTGCTGCCATGGGCCCGCAGAGCGCCGCCGTGGCGGGGGTCGAGCCGGGATGAGAAGAGGGGGAATCTACGACCTTTCCGTCAGAACGATCTCGCTTGTCTACGTCGCGATCGGGGTCGCCGTGCTGGTGTTGACGATCCTGCGGGGTGGCGGTGCCCTCTCGATCGGATTCATCCTCGGCTTTGCCTTCATCATCGTGGGTGTCGCCCGCTACCGGCTTCAGCAGAAGATCGGGAGAAACGAATGAAGCCGCGGACGAAGGCCCCCGGTAACGGCGTGCTCTGGCTTTTGACCCTGACCTGGGCATCGGTCGGCTTTTCGATCTATTTCGCCCTGGGGGTGGTGGCCGAACACGGTCTGGGACTGGCGCCGCTGATCTTCCTGGTCGCGGGCCTGCTCTTCGTACTGACCATGTTCACTTACGTCGAAGGCAGCGCGATGCTGAGACAGCGCGGAGGTTCCTCCGCCTTCGCCCGCCACGCCTTCAACGAGACCACCGCCTTCATCGCCGGGTGGATGATCCTGCTGGACCTTCTGATCGTCATTGCTCTCGCCGTGCTGTCTGTGCCGCACTACCTCGAGCCATTGACCGGCGACCTGGACGGGACCGCCTGGGGGGCGGCGATCATCTTTGCCGTCGTCGTCTACATCGCCGGCATGAACGTGATCGATCTGCCGGCCAGGCGCCGCCCCTGGTTCCTGCTCGCTCTGGCTGCCGCCGACCTGCTGGTGCAGCTGTTGGTTCTGGTGGTCGGTCTTCTGGTCGTCTTCGATCCGGAGGTGCTGACCGGCAGCATCGAGCTGTGGACCAGCCCCGGCCTGGAGGACGCGATCTATGCCGCCGCACTGGCGATGCTCGCCTACGCGGGCATCGAGGCGGTCGCGAACCTGATCCCGGACCTCGATCTGGACCCGGCCCGATTCGGGAAGGTGGTGACCCGGACTGTCTGGCTGGTTCCGGTGATCTACGCCGGCATCGCGGTGATCGCATTGATGGCGGTGCCGGTGCTCCCGGGGCCCGGCGGGCCGGCGACCGAACTCGGCACGACCTATCTGGACGCGCCGATCCTCGGCGTGGTGTCCGCCTACGATCCCGAATGGCTCGCCGACTCGATGAGGTGGACTGTGGCAGTGGTCGCCGCCCTGACCCTGATCTGGGCCGCCAACATGGCGATGCTCGGCGTCTCGCGCCACATCTACTCACTTGCTGTGAACCGTCAGATACCAAGCTGGCTGGGACAGCTGGGCAGCCGGTACGAGACCCCGTTCAAGGCGATCGTGATCTCGGCGGGGATCGTCTTTGCCCTTGCCCTTTTCGGGGAGCTCGAGATGCTGGCCGGCCTCTATGCCTTCGGGGCCACGCTGGCGATAACCATCGCGCACCTCTCTGTCATCAGGCTGCGCTTCACGAGACCCGAGCAGGAGCGGCCGTTCTCGATCCCGGCATCGATCCGGATCGGGTCGGGGTCGCTTCCCCTGCCGGCCCTGGCCGGTGCCTTACTGGGCTTCCTGGCCCTGCTCTCTGTCCTCATCTACCACGACTCGGCTCGCTGGGTCGGCGGAGCGTGGCTGCTTTTCGGGTTGCTCGGCTACGCGGTCTACCGCCGCGTATTCGAGCAGATCGGCATGAACCGCCATGTGACCGTGGATCCACGCTCGCTGACCAGGCCCCACCTCAAGGAGGGCTTGCGGAGGATCCTGGTTCCGGTATTCGGCACACCGCTCGACGAGGACATCGTCAGCACCGCCGGTCTGCTCGCGGTGAATCCGCGAGCCGACGGAAGCGGGGGAGGGGCGCAGCTTGTCGTCCTCTACACGATCGAAGTGCCGCTTTCGGTCGCGATCGACGACGCGACGCCGGCGGGCCGGCAGGAAGAGGCCGAGAGGATCGTCGAGCGGGCCGCGCTGATCGCCGGGGAGTACTCGGGAGTGGTGGCCACGACCGAAATCCGGCGTGTACGCCAGGCCGGGTCGGGCATCGTCTTTGCGGCCGACGAGCTCGAAGTGGACGCCATCGTGCTGGGCGCGGAACCTCCGAATCCGATTCGCGGAGGGGCAAGCCTCGGCGGTATCGGGGAGTCCCGCCCCGGCGAGGTCGGGCCGGTCACGGCATACGTTCTCAAGCGAGCGGACTGTCAGGTCCTGTTGACTGCCCCGCCGGGTGATGAGGCGTAAGATGCCGCGGATGAACGTGCTCATCGTCGGCTGTGGTCGAGTCGGATCAAGTCTCGCCCGAAGGATGCTCGACGAGGGCCACTCCGTTTCCTGCCTCGACCAGGATCCCGAAGCGCATGCGAAGCTGGAGGTCGGACTGGACGAGGCCTGGGAGGATCGCGGCGGCGTCTTCACCGTTGGCGCCGCACTCGAGACGAGCGCCCTGGTGACCGCCGGTATCGAACAGGCCGATGCCTTCGTTGCCGCTACGAACGGCGACAATACGAACATCGTGATCGCCCAGATCGCGCAGCAGAGGTTCGGAGTCGAAAAGGTGGTCGCGAGAATCCTCGACCCCGCACGCGCTGCTTTCTACCGGGAGCGGGGGATGGAGATCGTCTGCCCGACCCGTGTTGCCATCGAGATGCTCGAAGCCAGCCTGACCGGAGCGGGTCCGGACGGGAGGGTCTGAAGGTGTACCTGCTCGTGGTCGGTGCTGGAAAGGTCGGGGTGAACCTGGTCAGGGAGCTTGAGGACCAGGACCACGAAGTGACCCTGATCGAGAGTTCCAGGTCGCGCTACCTTGCGGTCGAGCAGGAGTTCGAACACCGGGTCCAGTACGGCGACGCTTCCGAACTATGGGTGCTCGAAAGGGCCGGGATCGAGCGCGCGGACATGGTCATCGCGGTCACCGGAGACGACGAAGACAACATCCTGATCTGTCAGGTCGCGAAGGAGAAGTACGCGGTCGCGAGGATCATCGCCCGGGTGAACAACCCGCGTAACCGTGCGCACTTCGACCTGCTCGGCATCAGCCCCGTGGTTTCCGCCACCGGGCTTATCCTGAACCTGATCGAGCACGAGGTTCCCCACCACAACCTGGTCCGGCTGCTTGACCTCGAGAGCGAGAAGATCGAGATCGTCGAACTCCGGATCGGTGAAGACTCGCCGGTGGCGGGCAGGCGCATCGGCGAGATACAGACCCCCGACCGAACCCAGTTGATCACGATCCTCAGGGATGGCACCGGCTTTGTGCCTGACTCGGATTCCGTGCTGAAGGTCGGTGACGACATCCTTGTCGTGCTTGATCCGGATCGGGAAGACGATCTCAAGGCTTCGCTCGGTTTCGACCGGCGAGAAGGCTGCGGGACAGGGACTCGAACCCCGATTTCACGGACCAGAACCGCACGAATTACCATTATTCTATCCCGCAGCGGTAGATCGGAAGGATAACGCTGCGCCCCTTCCGATGCGGCCTCGGCCGCCTCCATCGGTGGTGCGAACGACCGGGGCCTGTGTTACTTTCCGCTCATGGTTCGTCCCGCGGCGAAGTCGCTCCTGCTCCTGTTCGTCCTGCTGGCGCCGATCGGAGTCACTGCCTGCGGGGCGGCGACGAAGAGGCGGCCGCACCGGTGCCGGTGGAGCAACCCGTAGCTCCCGACCTGACCCAGGCCGAACTCATCAGCGCCGGAGACGGTATCTGCGCCGAAGTCAACGCCGCGATCGGCACGATTCAGACGATCGAAACGACCGACGAAACCGTCCAGGCAAACCAGATCGCGGATCTCTACGCCGGAGTGGCGGAGAGGCTTGACGGCCTCGGTACCCCGAGCGACGGCGACGCCCCGACCGCGGTGATCGCCGCCGCGACGGAACTGGGCGACCCGGCAAACCCCGACCCGACGGCGGCTTTGGCCGAATTCCAGACTGCGGCTTCCACCTACGGTTTCACCGAATGCGCCGAGGACCCGGCCGCGCCGGTTTCGACCGGCGGCGACACCGGCGACGGCGACGGCAACGCGGCACCGACAGCGCCACCGATGGTGCCACTGACGGGGCCACGGTAGAGCCGGCCCCCGCGCCGGCCCCCGCCCCGGCGCCGGCCGAACCGCCCACCGGTGGCGGAGTAGCCCCGAGCCAGCCCGATTCCGGAGGCGGATCATCCGGAGGATCGAGCGGCGGCATCAGCCCCGGCTGAGCATCTCGGCGGCCGCCCGGCGGCCCCTTCAGCCGGTCCAGGCCGCGTAGAGCCTGCTGTAGAGGCCATCGGCCTCCATCAACTGATCGTGGCTGCCGATTTCGGCGATGCTGCCGTGATCCAGGACCACGATGCGATCTGCTCGCCTGATCGTGGAAAGACGGTGGGCGATCACGATCGCGGTACGGCCCCTGAGCAGGCGATCGAGCGCGGACTCGATCGTCCTTTCGGTTCGGGTGTCTACCGACGAGGTGGCTTCGTCGAGAATCAGGATCCGCGGCTCGGCGAGGATCACCCTGGCGAAGGCCACCAGTTGCCGCTGTCCTGAGGAAAGCTGGATGCCGCGTTCGCCGACCTGGGTCTCCAGCCCGTCCGGCAGCCTTTCGATGAACGGATCGGCGCCGACCGCGGTGGCTGCGGCGGCCACCTCTTCCATTTCCGCCTCCGGCCTGCCGAAGGCGATGTTCTCGGCGATCGTCCCGGAGAACAGGAATCCCTCCTGGGGCACGATGCCCATCTGGCTGCGCAGCGACCGCTGGCGGTAGTCCGACAGCACCCTGCCGTCGATCAGGACACGTCCGAGCTGAGGGTCGTGAAATCGGGTGACCAGTTTGGCCAGGGTCGACTTGCCGGCTCCGGTGCTGCCTACCAGGGCGACCGTTTCGCCCGCCGCGATCTCGAGATCGATCCCGCCGACCGCCCATCGGTCGTCCGGCTCCGGCCGAGCTCGCGCCGCGGGCCTCGGTGTCATAGCTGAAGGAGACGCCATCGAATCGGATCGAGCCGTCCAGCGGTCCCGGATCGATCGCGTCGGGGCCGTCGACGATCTCGGCCCTGGTGTCCAGCAGGCCGAAGATCTTGTCCAGCGCAGCCATTCCCTGCTGGTAGGTGGCGTAGAGCTGGGCCAGTTGCTGAATCGGGTCGAAGAACAGCTGCAGGTAGCCGATGAAAGCGATCAGGATGCCGATCTCGATGTTGCCGTTGATCGCCTGGTATCCGCCGAACAGCAGGATCGCGACCGTCCCCAGGGCGGTCAGCAGCTCGGTGGCCGGGAAGTAGGTGGCGTTGAGGTAGACGGTCTTCATGTTCGCTTCCCGGTTGGCCTCGTTGAGCACGTCCATCTTCTCCACGTGACGGCTTTCCTGGCCGAAGCTCCTGACCACGCGGACCCCGCTCAGGGTCTCCTGGAGGTGCGAGGTGATCGCAGCGATGCGCTCGCGGGTTCTGCGGAAGGCGTCGCCCGAGTAGGTCCTGAAGACGATGCTCGTGATCAGCAGCAGTGGCAGCACGGTGAAGGTGATCAGGGCAAGCCGCCAGTCCAGCAGCAGCATGATCACCACCACGCCGACCAGGGTCAGCATGTTCGAGAAAAGGGTGACGATGCCCTGGCTGATCAGCTGGTTGAGCGCTTCGATGTCGTTGGTCAGGCGGGATATCAGGGTGCCGGGCCGGTTGCGGGTGAAGAAGCCGACCGACATCCTCTGGATGTGCCGGAAGACCTCCTCGCGCAGGTCCTGGAGCACCCGGACGCCGACCCAGCCGACCAGGTAAGTCTGCGCATAGCTGGCCAGTCCGTAAGCGACGGTGACCGCCAGGAAGGCCGCGACGATCCTGGCCAGGGCTGCCGTATCGCCGGCGATGATGCCGGCGTCCACAGCCTGGCCGGCGAGGTACGGGGGAGCCAGCGAAGTCGCGCTGGCAGCGATCACGGCCAGCGCCATGAGCGCGATGCGGCGACCGTAGGGCCGCAGCAGGCCGAGTACCCAGCGCACCTTTCGTGCGCGGCCGCGCTCGCCCCGGAAGCGCTCGAGCCGGCGCGGTGGCGCCACCGCCGCACCGCTGTCTACCGTCGGTTCGCTCACGAGAAGACCTCGACCTCTTCGTCGATGAAGATCTGTTCCGGCTCCTCGGCGGTGATCAGGCCCCGGTAGAGCTCCGAGCGCGCCAGCAGTTCGTCATGACTGCCCGCGTCAACGATGCGGCCACCTTCCATGAGCACGATCCGGTCGGCCAGAGAGATCGTCGAGAGGCGGTGGCCGATCACGAAAGTGGTTCGTCCCTGCATCGCCTGGTCCAGTCCGGCCCGGATCTTTCTCTCGGTGGTGGCGTCGAGCGAGGAGGTGGCGTCGTCGAGAATCAGCACCCTGGGGTCGGCCAGGATCGCGCGGGCGATTGCGACCCGCTGGCGCTGGCCTCCAGAGAGGGTCAGCCCGCGTTCGCCGACCACGGTTTCGTAGCCGTCCGGCAGATCAAGGATGAATTCGTGTGCCTGGGCCAGCTTCGCAGCCCGTTCGACCTCTTCCTGGCCGGCGTCGGCTCGGGCGTAGGCGATGTTTGCCGCGACCGTGTCTCCGAACAGGAAGCTGTCTTCCGAGACGTAGGCCGTCTCGGCACGAAGCGAGTTGACGTCAACCCCGTCAGGTCGGCTCCGTCGATCGAGATCCGGCCCTGAACGGGGTCGTAGAGTCTCGCGATCAGGGAGACCAGACTGCTCTTGCCCGAACCGGATGGTCCGACCAGGGCAACTCTCGAGCCGCCTTCGACCACGAGGTCGATGTCACTCAGGGCTTCCGGAGTCTCGGGCGAGTAGCGCAGCGACACACCGTCCAGCACGACCCGTCCGTCGCCTTCGGGCAGGGCCGGAGCGCCTTCGGGTGCGGTGATCTCGGGGTCGCGGTCGAGTACCTCGAACAGCCGGTTGCCGGCGGCGATCGCGCGCTGTCCCATGCCGAGCGCCATGCCGACCATGCGCATCGGAGAGGCGAGGATGATCATGTAGGTGTAGAAGGCCGTGAACTCTCCGAGGTCGAGGTTGCCGTTGATGACCGCGGTGCCGCCGACCAGCAGAACTGCGGCTGTGCCGATCTGCGGCAAGGCACCGATCAGGGGGGAGAAGAAGGCCTGTATCCGGGTCGACTTGATGCTCTGGTCGAACAGCCGGTTGACCGAACCCTGAAAGCGGCTGAGTTGGTAGTCCTCCTGGGCGAAGGCCTTGACCACGCGGATGCCGGTGACGTTCTCCTCCGCTTCGGCGGTCAGCTCGGCCATGCGCTGCTGGACCTCCTGCATCGCAGGCCTGGACTGGCGGGTGAAGCGGACCGCGGTCAGGATCACGAACGGGGTCGGGGCGAGCGCGATCAGGGCCAGCCACGGGTTGATGACGAACATGACCGCCCCGGCCAGCACGACGGTCAGCAGGCTCTGCGAGAAGAAGATCAGTCCGTAGCCGAGGAAGAACCGGATCGCCTGGAGGTCGACCGTCGCCCTCGACATCAGCTGGCCGGTCTGCTGGCTGTCGAAGAAGCCGAGTTCGAGCCGCTGGAGGTGGTTGTAGAGGCTCTGCCTGAGGTCGAACTCGACCGCCAGCGAGACCTTGCCGGCGATGATGCGCCGCACCATGGTCAACCCCAGCCTTAGGATGGCTGCGGCCATGATGAATCCGACCAGCGGCAGCAGAGCGTCCCGATCGCCGGATTCGATGGCGTTTACGGACTGTCCGATCAGCCACGGGATCAGCACCGTCATCGCCATCGCGCCCCAGGCGAAGACGAGAGAACCCCAGAGCTCGCGCCGGTGCGGGCGGAGGAAACCGAGCAGTCTGCGGAAGGTGGGCATCCCCATAACTATACAAAGTGAAGTAAGGCGACCTTGAGACCGGAAGCGGTCGCCAGCCTGATCTGCCCGTACTGCGACGGTGCCCTTCGACTGAACGGCGCCTCGCTGATCTGCAGCGGCGGCCACACCTCGAACATTGCCCGGCAGGGCTACGTCAGCCTGCTCGGCAGGCATTCGGGGACCCATACGGCCGATTCCGCGGCGATGATCGCGGCCCGCGAGCGGGTGCTCGGTGCGGGTCTGTTCGAGCCGGTCGCGACCGCTGTCGACAGCTGCGGCGTCGTCGAGCCGAGACGGCAGTGGTCGAGGGCACCGTGGTCGACCTGGGCTCAGGGCCCGGCTACTACCTCGAGGCGGTTCTCGAGGCGCTTCCGGAGCGGATCGGAATCGCGGTGGACAACTCGAAGTACGCCGCCCGCCGGGCTGCCCGGTGCCATCCACGCGCGGGGGCAGTAGTCGCTGATGTGTGGCAGGACCTGCCGCTGGCATCCGAAAGCGCGGCCGTCATCATCAACGTCTTCGCTCCGAGGAACGGGGAGGAGATCGAACGCGTCCTCGCACCGGGAGGCCTGCTGTTGACCGTGACGCCCGACCCCGACCACCTCCACCAGCTTGCCGGGCCGCTGTCGATGATCTCGGTCGATTCCGACAAGGAGCGGAGGCTCCGGCAAACGCTCGGCCCGCTGGCCGAAGACATGGAGTCGAAACCGCTGAGCTGGCAGATGCAACCTGAGCCGGAGCGAGGTTGCCGACCTGGTCGCGATGGGACCCAATGCCGGAAGACTCGACCCCGGGCAACTCGAAGCCGCCCTGGACGAACTGGACTACCCGAAGGCGGTCACCGGTTCGGTCAACCTGTCGCTCGCGCGCAAGCCGGCCTGAGCACCTCCGGAGCGCCCTGGCAGAGGTCGGCCGCTACCGGATGACCAGGAAGATCCAGATCGCCGCGGCGGCGATGGAGATCCAGATGATCCGGTTCCCGAAGGGGCTTCCTTCATGGCGCAGGTAGATGCCGAAACCGAAGCCGACGAAAGGGACCAGCACTGCGAGTAGAAGTCCGGCGTACTCGTTGGAGGTGATCGATGTGCCGTCGCGGTTGGGGCCCGGTTTCGTGGTCGCCATCGGTGGAGCATAATGGGGCCCCGTCGCACCAGGCGGCGCCCCGGAATCCCAAGCGATCGAGATGGAGGAGCGATGACCGAGCGAAAAGCAGCGAGCGGGTTCACCCTTGAGGCCAACCGGAAGCTGCTCGGCGAATTGCCGTTCGAGGACGAGCGCGACTTCGAGGAGGCGAGCCGCGGCTTCATCGCGCCGCTGCCCGAGGGTCATGTGCTGAAGCCGAATGGAGACTTCGTCTTCGACCCGGCCCGGCTCGATTTCGCCAAAGGGCGCGAAGAGGCGCCGGACACGGTCAACCCCAGCCTCTGGCGCCAGGTCAGGCTGATCGCCGAGGGTGGCCTGTTCAAGGTCTGCGAGCGGATCTACCAGGTCCGCGGCTACGACATCTCGAACCTGACCGTGATCGAGGGCGACAGCGGGGTCATCGTGGTCGATCCGCTGATCTCTGCGGAAACGGCGAAAGCAGCGCTCGAGTTCTACTTCGAGCACCGGCCGAAGCGCCCGGTGGTGGCGGTGATCCACTCGCACAGCCATGTCGACCATTACGGCGGCGTACGCGGTGTGATCGACGAAGAGGACGCCAGGGCCGGCAAGGTGAAGGTGATCGCCCCCGAGGGGTTCCTCGAAGCGGCCGTTTCCGAGAACGTAATGGCCGGAACGGCGATGACCCGGCGTGCGATGTACCAGTTCGGAGCGCTGCTCGCTCCGGACGAGCAGGGCACGGTCGGGACCGGCCTCGGCTCCGGGGTCTCGCTCGGCACGGTCACGCTGATCCAGCCGACCGACGAAATCACCGAAGGCAACTCGCGCATGGTCATCGATGGTCTCACTTTCAACTTCATGCTCACTCCGGATACCGAGGCGCCGGCCGAGATGCATTGGTACGTGGAGGAACTGAAGGCACTCACCGCGGCCGAGAACTGCGTGCACACGATGCACAACACCTACCCGATCCGTGGTGCCCAGGTCCGTGATCCGCAGGCGTGGTCGATGTACCTGAACGAGACGATCGAGCGCTGGGGCAGTGAGGCCGAGGTCATGTACGGAATGCATCACTGGCCGTCATGGGGCCACGAGCGCATCGTCGAGATGCTGAGCAAGGGCCGGGATGCCTACCGCTACATCAACGACCAGACCCTGCGTCTGGCCAACCACGGGTATACCCCGATCGAGATCGCCGAGCAGGTCCGTCTGCCCGACTCACTCGAGCGGCACTGGGCGGTACGCGACTACTACGGCACGATCAGCCACAACGTCAAGGCGACCTACACCCGCTACCTCGGCTGGTTCGACGGCAACCCCGCCAATCTCGATCCGCTGCCGCCGGTAGAGACGGCCAGGAAGTACGTCGAGTACATGGGCGGTGCCGGAGTCGGTCATCGAGCGGGCCCGTGACTGCTTCGAGCGCGGCGAATACAGGTGGGTGGCCCAGGTGATGAAGCACGTCGTCTTCGCCGACCCCTCCGACCGGTCCGCCCGCGAGCTGACCGCCGACGCGATGGAGCAGCTCGGGTACCAGGCCGAATCGTCGACCTGGCGCAACGCCTACCTGACCGGGGCACAGGAGCTGAGGTTCGGCTCACCTGTCCTGCCCGAGATGGTCGACACTGCCAGCCCCGAGACGATTCACGCGCTGACCCTGGAGATGATCTTCAACTACCTCGCGGTCCGGCTCAACGGCCCGGAGGCCGCCGGGCGGCAGATCACGATCAACTTCGTCCTGCCCGATACGAACCAGGAGGCGTGGCTGCGCCTGGAGAACGGCGCGCTCAGCCATTCGGTGGGCCGCAGCGCGGTCGATCCCGACGCGACGGTCACGCTCGACCGCGAGGTCCTCGACGCGATCGTCTGTGCCCAGATCGATCTCGAGCAGGCGATCGCGACCGGCAAGGTGACGGTCGAGCCGGACCCGGGCCCGCTGGCCGAAATCGTCGGCCTGCTGGACTCCTTCAGTCCGTGGTTCGCCGTGATCGAGCCGTGATCCGGTCGTACTCGGCCTTGCTGATGGCCTCGGGGTCGTAGGCCGGCGCCTTTGTGTCAGGTATCTCGAAGTAGGGCGTTTCGACGTTGTCGAAAAAGCCCCAGCCGCCCATGTCCTCTACCCAGATCCGGACCCGGTTGAGCTCGAGGCCGCTGGCCTCCACATCCGAGCAGAGCAGAGTGACTTCACCGGGGGTGGTCGGTGCGACCGGCTTTATGGCGGTGAGCCACTTCTCGACTTCTTCGTCACCCATCGGAGCCATCGTCCACGGATCCTAGACACTGAGCGTCGGTCGAATCGGGTAGTTTTCGGCCAAGTCAAGGATCGACAGGAGGGCGATGCCGTGTATCGAACGAGTCTTTCAGCACAGTTGCGGACTATCAGGGGGCTTCTTTCCAGCTTGCCTTCAAGGACTTTCCTGAGGGTGCTGGCGGTCATCGCCCTGGCTGGCTTGCTGGCGACGGCCTCTTCGGCCTGCGGAGGCGATTCAGCTGATACGACAGAGTCCGCTGACACCGCTGATACGACTTTTTCGGTCGCACAGGTACAGGATGGCTTCGCTGCCGAGACCGGGGTGGATCTGACTCGCGTGGAGAGCGAGTACGGCGGACCACCGCGTCTCGTATATGACGAGGACGGAAAGCCCACCACCCTTTCCGAAGGAGAAGTGCAGGTTGCCGAAGAGCTCGGTTCCTTCACGATCTTCGTGGCCGAAGAGGGCGATCCAGACAAGGCCTTCCGACTGCTGATCGGCAGGAGTCGCGAGAGAACAGCCCCGAGCGGTGATGGAACGCTGACCCTGATCGACGAAGTGCCCGGCGAGCCCGACGGGGACGGGGTCATCTGGAAGCGCAGCTGCGTCGAGTACAGCGATGATCCGTCACTGGACGCCTGCTCCTGGACGGCATTCAAGCGGTACGGGGACAACGTCCTGGCGACCTGGACATCGGTCACGGGCGAAATGGAGGCCGCCTCCGAGAACCTCGACCGGGCGATGGAGGCTGCGACCGGAGGCTGATCGGCTACCCGGCCGCGCGAAGCCGCCGGCCTGGCAACCCGGGCGGGACTCTGGCTGGAAATCACCGCCCGCCGGCGGTGCAGGCCGGGCCCCGGGGGCACTTGGGTAGCCTCCGGATCATGTCCGAGCCCAAGGTGAGTGTGCTGATAGTGGTCGGAACCCGGCCCGAGGCGATCAAGCTCGTGCCTTTGATCCTTGCCCTCCGGGAAAGCGACACGTTCCGTCCGCTGGTCGTCTCCACCGGCCAGCACCACAAGATGGTCGGCGAAGTTCTCGAGCTTGCCGACATCAAGCCGGACTACAACCTCTGGGTCGGTGGGGCTCGAAGCCAGCTCAACGACCGTATCCGCGAGGTGATCGGTCGGCTCGACGACTTCTGCAGGGAGGAGTTCGACGTCGACGGCCATCAACCGAACGACGGTGGAGTAGCGGACGGCACCTACCCGATCGCGATCCTCGTCCACGGCGATACGACGTCGGCCATGTCGGCGGCCGTCGCCTCGTTTCAGCTGAGGATTCCGGTGGTACACGTCGAAGCCGGCCTGAGGAGCGGCAACAGCCTGACGCCATTCCCTGAGGAGATGAACCGGCAGTTGATCTCCAGCATCGCCTGTTTCCACCTTGCGCCGACCTTCGAGAACAGGCAGAACCTGATTCGCGAGAACGTGCCCGGTGAACTCGTATTCGTAACCGGCAATACGGGAATCGACGCGCTCCACTGGGCAGCGGGCCTGCAGACCGAGATCTCCGACCCGGATGTGCGCGAGCTCTACCATTCCGACCGCCGAATCGTCGTGGTCACGGCCCACAGAAGGGAGAACTGGGAGCACGGGATCGCCGGTGTCGCAGAAGGCGTCCACCGTCTCGCCATCGAGAACCCGGACGTCTCGTTCGTCGTACCCCAGCACCCGAACCCTCTGGTCAGGACCAAATGGGCGGTGGTCCAGGACGTCGAGAACATCCTGCTGACCGAGCCGGCCTCCTATGCGGAATTCGCGAAGATGCTGGCCCGCTGCTTCTTCGTGATCACCGACTCGGGCGGAATCCAGGAGGAGGCACCGTCGCTCGGCAAGCCGGTCCTCGTCGCCCGCGAATCGACCGAGCGCAAGGAGGGGGTCGAGGCCGGCACGCTGGTGCTGACCGGACCCGACGCCGACCGGATCTACGAAGAAGGCATGAAACTGCTTCGCGACGAGGAGGCCTACCTGAGGATCAGCCGGGCTGACAACCCCTACGGCGACGGTGAAGCATCGCAGCGGATCGTCGCCGCGCTGAGGGAGATCTATCTCGGTGGCCCCAAGCCGGATCCGTTCGGTTCGGGGTACTCGAGAAAGGCCGTGGTCGAAGCCGGGGGATACTCGTTCGCCAGGCTGGCGGAACGGCAGATCGACCCCAATCTGGTCCCGGCATCACTGCGCGGGTTTGGTCCGGAGCACCCGGTCGACGAAATGTGGCCGGACTCGCACGCGGTGGCAGAGGACGAATCCGCAGCCTGATCCCCGATCCGGCAAGGACGCTCGATTGAGTGAGAACCTGATTCTGGCGGCCTTCTCGTGGTATCCCTTCTCCGGCCTGCCACCGGCGATCCAGGTGCTTTTCTCGATCGCCTTCCTGATCATCCTGATGATGCTGGTCTGGACCGGGATCCTGTTCTTCCTTGGTCTGGAGGCCGATCGTAATCCGCCCGATCCCGGGCGGCGAGGAGGACTCGGACTGGATCTTCCTGGTTCCCGCGCTGAATGAGGAGGTGACGATCCGTGACAGCGTGGAGCGCCTCGAACAGGTGCCGCTCGAACGCAAGCGCATCGTCGTGATCAACGACGGATCCGACGACGGTACCGGCGAGGTCCTTGCGACGCTCGGAAGTCCCCACCTCCATGTGATCGAGCGCCGGGCTCCGAATGCCAGGCAGGGCAAGGCGGCGGCACTGAACTTCGCTTTCGCCGAGATCGCCCGGTGGTGGCCGGAGCTCGACCCCGACCGCACGATCATCTGCGTGGTCGATGCGGATGGCCGCATCGGTCCCGAGAGTCCACGCTTCGTCGCCGGCCATTTCGCCGATCCGCTGGTGGGTGGAGTGCAGACGCTGGTCCGCATCTACAACCGCCACCGGCTGCTGACCTGGTTCCAGGACATCGAGTTCTCGATCTACGGCCGGCTCTTCCAGGCGGGCCGCAACCGTTGGGGGACCGCCGGCATGGGTGGCAACGGCCAGTACAACCGGATGTCGGCGCTGGCCTCGATCGACGATTCGCTCGATCAGGCCGGGCAGCCGGTGGCATCCAGCCCCGACGAGACCGTTACCGCGGCACCACCATCCAGCCTCGGCCCCTGGCGGGACCGGCTCACCGAGGACCAGGACCTCGGGCTGCGCCTGATGATCGCCGGATGGGACCTGCGCCACGACAACCGGGCCAGTGTCGACCAGCAGGGCCTTTCGAACCTGCGTCGGCTCCTGCGTCAGCGCACACGTTGGTCACAGGGCAACCTCCAGGCCATGGGTCTGATGACCCCGATCGCCAAGTCCAGGATCCCGGCGGTGCCGAGGCTGGAGCTCATCCTCTATCTGCTGATGCCGTTCTTCCAGGGAATCGTCGGAGCCTCACTCGTCGTGGCGGCGGTGCTCGCCATAACCGGTACCGAGGTATACGCAGGCAGCTTCTGGTGGCTTGTCTTCGTCTACCTGCTCGGCTTCGGCGGCACGATGCTCGGCTGTGTCGCCGCCAAGCTCGAAGCGCAGATCAGCCTCGGAGGTCTGGTCAAAGGCCTGCTGACCGCCCAGATCTACGCCTTCTATTCATGGTTGCTCTGGCCGGTGCTGCTGCGGTCGACCTTCCGCCAGTTGACCAGTCGCGACACCTGGGCGAAGACAGCCCGTGAAGAGATCCCGGGCTGAGCCTTCAGCCGGCCGGGTCGTAGCGGTGGTGGAGCATCAGGTCATTGCCGTCGGGGTCTTTGAACATCGCCATGTGGCAGACCCCGGTATCGAAGGTTTCACCCAGAAACTCCACGCCCTTCTCCTCCAACGCGGACCTGGCCGCGGCGACATCGTCCACATGCAGCGCCAGGTGGGCGAGGTTCTGAGGCGCGAAGTCGAAACCCATGCGCCCTGGCTCCCAGATGCCGAAACAGGTCTCGCCAACCCAGAACTCGTATTTCGCTCCCGGGTCGGGCCGCAGGCCGAGGGTTTCGACGTAGAAGGCCCGGCTACGGTCAGAGTCGGTTGAAGGCACACTCACGAAATCCAGTCCGGTGATCATTCCCTGAGGCTATCCGTGAAGTCCAGACAGGGCAAGCGGCGGTCTTCGGACCCGCAACCGGAGACGATCCGCATGCCGGAGCGGGCCCGCTGTCCGTCTGAACGCCAGAAACACGTTCGCTTCCGGGTTTAGAGTGCCCCTGGGCGGCCCGAGCCGCGACATCCCGGAAACTGGAGGCAGATGAGCGTCGAATCGGACATAGGAAACCTTGCGGCACAGTTCCTCGAAAGCATCGCCGGCAACTACGACGACAGCGCCTCGGTGGAACTGGCGGCGATCGTGGTCGCGGTACGCCATGGAGACGGACAGATCACCTACCACCACCGCTTCGGTCCGAACCAGCCGTCTCCCCATGCGGGCAACGGCCTGCTCGAGCAGGCTCTCGACAACAGCCGCCGCCACTTCCGCGGCGAGTTCAACCGGCCGGCCGGTTAGGGTGGCTCGATGAGCAACGAACCGGAGACCGAAGCCGAGATCCAGGAAGAGATGCGCGAACTGGGCATCGACAACGACGCATCCGGGTCGCCTGACGTGATGATGTCGGGCAACGTCGTGCGTGTGATCGCGGCGGTCCTTGCCGCGCTGATGCTGGCCGGGGCGGTCCTGCTCGTTTTCTGACGCATCGATTCTCAGAGACTTCTGAGCCCGTTCTCAGGAAGTTCACAGGATCGGGGTCCAACATGACTTTCAGCCGGTGAAGAACCGGAAAACCTTCAAAGGAAGGAAGTCATGAAGAAACCAATCGCAGTAGCAGCAGCGGTACTGGCCCTCGGGGTCGCAGGCACCGCAGTGGCGGCCCCGGGCGGAAGCGTCTTCGGTGGTGGCGACCGCGAGGAGCGTCAGGCGGAGTTCGCGACCGATCTGGCTCAGAAGCTCGACGGCGTGAACAGGAGTGAGGTCGAACAGGGCCTTGACGAGTTGCGCTCCGAGCGTGAGGCCCAGATGCTGAACGAACGGGCCCAGTCGCTGGCTTCGGGCCTCGACGGCGTGAGTGTCGAGCAGGCGAAGACCGCGCTGGAGAACGTGCGTGAATCGATCGGCGAAGGCCAGCGGCCGGACCCGTCCGAAGTCGACGCTCTGCTGGCCGAAGAACTCGGAGTCAGCGAGGACGATCTGACCGAGGCCCGCAAGGCGGAGATGACGCAGCGGCTCGACCAGGCGGTCGAAGACGGCGCGATCACCGAAGAGCAGGCCGACGAGATGCGCGAGAAGATCGAGAGCGGCGAAGCCGGGCCCGGTGGGCCCGGAGGCGGCCCCGGTCACGGCGGTCCTGGTGGCCACGGCGGTCCCGGTGGACCCGGTCCCGGCGGACCCGGTTCTTTCGGGTCCTACGGTGAGTCGCCTTCAGCGGCTCCGTCTGCCTGACGCCGGATCGGGTGTCTGGCACTGAATGAGAGGATCATGAGGTGATGTCCCAGGCAACCGTTCTGGTCGTCGACGACGACCCCGGAATACGAGAAGCCCTCGACCGCGCACTGCGGCTCGAGGGCTTCGCCGTGCGACTGAGCGAGGATGGAGAAACGGCGCTGGCCGACCTCGGATCGGGGGCAGCCGATGTCATGGTCCTGGACCTCGGCCTGCCCGGGATCTCCGGAATCGAAGTGATCGAAAGGCTGCGCCGCGACGGCCAGGACCTGCCGGTCTGCATCCTCTCCGCCCGGGACGAGGTCGCGGACCGGGTGGAAGGCCTGCGGGCGGGTGCGGACGACTATGTCGTCAAGCCCTTTGACCTCGAGGAGCTGACCGCCCGCCTTCATGCCCTGCTTCGGAGGCGGCCCGAGCAGGTCAGCACGCCGATCCAGGTCGGCTCACTTCGAATCGACCCCGCGCGTCATCAGGTGCTGGTCGACGGCAGGGATCTCGAGCTGACCGCCCGCGAGTTCGATCTGCTGGAGGTGCTGGCCCGGCATCCCGGCATCGTGCTTTCGAGGGACCAGCTGCTCGAGCAGGTCTGGGGCTACACCTTCGAGGTAGACGGAAACGTGGTCGACCAGTTCATCTCCTACCTGCGCCGCAAGATCGAGGCGGAAGGGGGCCCGCGGCTGATCCACACCGTGCGCGGGGTCGGCTTCGTGCTGAGGCCCTGAAGATGAACCGTTCCTTTGGCAGCCTGCGAGGCCGGGTCGCCCTGATGGCGACGGTGGCCCTGGCGACTGTGCTGCTGCTGGTCGGAGCCGGAGCGCTCGCATCGTTCTCCGACCGGGAGCGCCAGCGGGTGGACCAGGGTCTCGAAGATCGCCCGCCACGCGAGCTGGCCAGAGTCCTGGGGGCACCCGAGGGGCCCCCTCAGGGACCGGCCCGGCCTTCTCCGGACGACGACTTCGGACCCTCGGCCCTGCGCCCTCAGGGCGAGTACGTGCGGCTCACGGTCAACGGTGAAGACGTTCGTGGCGTGGACGTACCCAGGGGCCTGCCGGTCCCGGAGGGACCCGGTCTGCGGACGCTGAGTGCCGACGGAGTCGACTACCGCTCGCTGGCCCGGACGGTCGCACCGGGAACGCTGGTCGAGACGGGTGTCGACCTGAGCGAGGTACAGGCCAGGATTGACGAGCTGCGCAACCGCCTCCTGCTGGTGGGTCTCGCCGGCGTGCTGCTGGTGGCGGGGCTCAGCTGGTGGCTGGCCGGCATCGCCCTCAGGCCTCTGGCCAGGCTGGGTGAAGCCGCCGGCGAGGTCGGTGGTACGGAAGACCTCTCGCGCCGGGTCGAGGCCGGTTCCGGGGCTACCGAGGTCGAGGCGCTGAGCGCAAGCATCAACTCCATGCTGGCCCGGCTCGAAGCCTCATCCGAAGAGACCACGAAGGCACTCGAGGCGACCCGTCGCTTCGCGGGCGATGCCGGTCATGAACTGCGTACGCCGATGACTTCCCTGCGCGCCAACATCGGAACCATGCGGCGTAATCCCGACCTCGACGCCGCCGACTACGAAGCTGCCCTCGAGCAGATGGATCGCGATTCGGCCCGCATGATGAGGATGCTCGGCACCCTGCAGACTCTGGCTCGTGGCGATGCCGCCGCCGCTCTGCCGATGCAGCGGGTGGAGCTGACCGGGCTGGTCGGTAGTGCGGTGGATGCGGCCAGGGTCCGCCACCCCGATGTCACCTGGAAGCTCGATTCGCCGGCGTCGGAGATCGAGATGTCCGGCTGGGCGGATGGCCTGATGTCGATGCTGGACAACCTGCTCGAAAACGCCGCCCGGCACGGCAGTAGCGGGGGAGAGGTCACCACGACCCTGGGTGTGTCGGACGACAAGATCGAACTGGTCATCGACGACGACGGCCCCGGGATCGAGCCCGACCGGCGTGAGCAACTGTTCGAACGCTTCGAGCGGGGCGACAGTGGTGGCCTCGACGGAACCGGCCTCGGGCTCTCCCTGGTCCGCCAGCAGGCCCGCCTGCACGGTGGAGATGCGGTTGCCGAAGAAAGTCCGGCCGGAGGGGCGAGGTTCAGGGTGAAGCTGGGCGCCGACCCCGGCTGAGGTCGGCGCCCTGGAGCAGATGCCCCGGCTACGGCCGGGTCAGCTCGAAAGCCATCTCCTCGAAGACCTCGACGTAACGGTCGATCGCTTCGTCGGTATGGGTGACCGAGAGCGTCCATTCCTCTTCGCGGCCGGGGGTCATGAAGATTCCCCGGTTCATGTTGAAGAGCCAGGCGAGTTCGCTGAGCTCGGCATCCTGGTTGGCCTTGAACGACTCGTAGTCGTTGACGTGGGTGGGGGAGAAGGTCACACAGCCTTTTGAGCCGATTCCGACCGTGTAGCCGGGCAGGTTGTGCTTCTCGACGACCTCGTCGCAGCCGGCGAGGATGCGGTCGTTGAGGTGGTCGAGGTGCCTGTAGGCATCCGGGGTCATCACCTGCTCCAGGTTCGCCCGTGCCGCGGCCATGCAGAGAGGGTTGCCGTTGTAGGTACCGACCTGGTAGACCGTGCCGTCTTCAACGCAGGCCATGACTTCTTCGGAGCCACCGATCGCGCCGACCGGGAAGCCGCCGCCGAGGGCCTTGGCCAGGGTGACCATGTCCGGAACCACGCCGAACTTCTCGACTGCGCCGCCGGGAGCGATCGCGATGCCGGTCTTGACCTCGTCGAAGATCAGTACGACGCCGTGGCGGGCCGTGATCTCGCGAACCTCCTGCAGGTATCCGTCCTCGGGAAGGATCACGCCGAGGTTCATCATCGCCGCCTCCATGATCACGCAGGCGGGCAGACGACCCTCTTCCTTCATCTTCACGATGCGGCGCTCCATCGCGCCGGCGTCGTTGAACGGAACCGCGACCACCTGGTCGACGGTGGCCTGTGGGATGCCGGCGCCGTAGGGCAGCGAAGCGAGGTCCTCGTGGTCTCCGATCTGGTCGTACTCGACGCCGATCGAGACCATCACGGTGTCGTGGTGACCGTGGTAGGAACCGAAGATCTTCATCACGTCGTCGCGGCCGGTGTGGCCGCGGGCGATCCGGATCGCGTCCATGGTCGCTTCGGAACCGGAGTTGGTGTAACGCCATTTCGGCATTCCCCAGCGGGCAGCCAGGTCGTCGCCCACGGCGATCGCATCCTCGGTCGGTGCGGCGAAGTGGGTGCCCTGCCTGTAGCGCTGCTGCACTGCCTCGCCGATCAGCGGGTTGGCATGCCCCTGCACCATCGATCCGAAGCCGTTGTGGAAGTCCCACATTTCGTTGCCGTCCACGTCCCAGACCTTCGGCCCGACGCCGCTCTCCATGTAAATCGGCCACGGTTCACGAAGCTGGTAGGAACTTGCGACGCCGCCGGACAGGTGGTGGCTGGCCCGCTCGAAGGTCTCCTTCGATTTCTGGGTGTTGCTGTTGAGGCGCTCTTCTTCGCGGACGGTCAGTTCCTGGATCCGGGTCCGGTCAAGTCTGGTTGCGGTGCTCGTGCTCATGTCGGGTGTTCCTCCGTATTCGTTGCCTGTGGCGGTCCCGCCGTGGCAACGGGGGCCGAAATCCTCTCATCACCGTACCGCCTCGAGACCGCCGCCGGGCGGGTGCGGCTTGCCGATGGGATCTAAGATGACCCGATGGCGAAATGGGGGGCACTCATAGTTCTGGCGGCGGCCCAGTTCCTGATGGTTCTGGACCAGGCGGTCATGAACGTCGCCATATCCACCCTGGTCGAGGATTTCGATACGACCGTCACCACGATTCAGGCAGTGATCGCCTTCTACGCCCTGGTCATGGCCGGGCTGATGCTGACCGGCGGCAAGCTCGGCGACATCTTCGGTCGCCGGCGAATCTTCGTGGTCGGAATGATCATCTACGCCTGCGGCTCGGCTCTGACCGCCGCGTCCGGAAGCGTATTCACGCTGACGCTCGGCTGGTCGGTACTGGAGGGAATCGGTGCTGCCATGGTTCTGCCGGCGATGGTGGCCCTGGTCGCCGGCAGCTACGAGGGCAAAGACAGAGCACTCGCCTACGGAGTCCTCGGCGGCGTCGCCGGGGCCGGCATCGCGGTCGGGCCGATCCTCGGCGGCTGGGCGACGACCGAACTCAGCTGGCGGGTCGTATTCGTCGGCGAGGTGGTGGTCGCGCTCGCCATCCTCGCCAGCATAAGGACGGTCAAGGAGCCCGAGCTGAAGCCGGGCGCGACGCTGGACTGGGTCGGCAGCGTGCTTTCTGCGCTCGGGCTCGGGCTGGTCGTATTCGGCGTCCTCCAGGCCGGCACCTGGGGTTGGTTGAGGCCGCTTGATTCGCCGATCGAGCCGTTCGGTTTCTCGCTCGTGCCTTTCGTCGTGGCTACCGGGGCGATGGTGCTGCTCGGTTTCGTCGCTTGGGAACGGCGCCAGGAGCGGATCGGCAAGCAGCCGCTCGTGCATCTCCGGCTCTTCCGCATCCCGTCCTTGCGCTCCGGAGCCTGGACCCTGCTCGCCCAGAACATGATCCTGATGGGCATCTTCTTCACGGTGCCGCTCTACCTCCAGGTGGTCCAGGGCCTCGACGCCCTCGAAACCGGAGTGAGGATGCTGCCGGCCTCCGTCTGCATGTTCCTGATGGCGATCGTCGGTGCGGCGCTGTCGAAGCGCTTCGGTGCCCGGCCGCTGGTCCGGATCGGCCTGCTGGTCGTGCTGGGCTCGGTCCTGCTGCTGCTCGGCACGATCAATCCGCAGCTCGACGACGCCGGCTTCCTGATTGCGATGGGCGTGCTTGGAACCGGAATCGGACTCGTCGTATCCCAGCTCGGCAACGTGGTCCAGTCCTCGGTCGGCGACGAAGACCGCAGCGAGGCCGGCGGAATCCAGAACACCGCCCTTCAGCTCGGATCTTCGCTCGGCACGGCGGTGCTCGGGGCGATCGTGATCACCGGACTGCTCGGCTCCTTCTCGAGCAATGTCCAGCAGAACCCGGACATCTCCGCTTCGGTCAAGGACCAGGTCAGCGTTGCGGTCAGCTCCGGTGGCAGCTTCGTCCAGTCCGACGAGGTCCGGGCGGCAGCCGAGCAGGCCGGAGTCAGCGAAAGCGATACCGAGAACGTCGTCGCCGAGTATGAAGACGCCCAGCTTCAGGCACTCAAGACCGCCCTCCTCGGAGCGGGCCTGCTGATCCTGATCGCCATGCCGTTCACCCGCAACCTGCCCACACGGCCACTGGGCGAAGCCGGCGAGGCAGCGCCGGCGGCCGGACCTTCGCCCTGAACCGGTAGCGCGGCCCCGGTGTGCGGGGTGGGCTGATTCGGCGGTCCCGCGCGAGGTGTATGTACCGGCGTCGCCGCAGAATCGAGGAGTTTCGGTGTTTCGGCGTTAGGCTGGACTGGCAGTCACATAACGCGACCGAATCAGGAGGCATCAAGATGTCCGAAAGCGTGTACCGAGTCACAGAAGTGGTCGGGGTCAGTTCCGATTCCTGGGAGCAGGCCGCCCGGAACGCAGTCGAGAAGGTCGGAGAGTCGGTGCGCGACCTGCGGGTCGCAGAGGTGGTCAGGGAAGACGTGACCATCGAAGACGGCAAGATCTCGGATTTCCGGGTCCGTCTCGACGTTTCGTTCAAGTACGACCGGGCGCAGTAGCGGGTCCTGCCAGACCACATAGGCGGGGGCGGCCGGCACGCCGCCCCCGGCGGGGCTCGTTGAGCGCCGTGGTCGCGGGGCATGGTTCACTCGGCCGGTGAGCGACGTCGAAGCGACAGCCACGCCTCGGATGCGAATGCCCGCCGAATGGGAGCCTCACGAGGCCTGCCTGATGGCCTGGCCGACGCGCGAAGACCTGTGGGACCGCCATTTCGAACAGGCCAAAGAGGAGTTCGCCGCGACTGCGGACGCAATCGCCCGTTTTGAACCGGTCAGGATGATCGTCAACGAAGCGCAGTCCGACGAAGTCCGGCGGATGTGCGGGCCGGGAGTCGAAGTGCTTGAGGTTGAGATCGACGATTCCTGGGCGAGGGACTCCGGACCGATCTTCGCCTGTGACGCCGAAGGCCTGCGAAAAGGGGTCGACTTCCGCTTCAACTCCTGGGGGGAACGCTTCAAGCCTTTCGACCGTGACGCGGCGATGGCCGCCGGAGTTCTCGAACAGCTCGGGATCGAGCGTGTCGGGTCGGGGATGGTGCTCGAAGGCGGGGCGATCACGGTTGACGGTGAAGGCACGGCGATAACAACCGAGCAGTGCCTGCTCAACCCGAATCGTAATCCGGACATGAGCCGGCAGCAGATCGAAGAGGAGCTGGAGCGAACGCTCGGCATCGAGAAGGTGATCTGGCTGCCGTGGGGCCAGGCCGAGGACGCCCACACCGACGGTCACGTGGACGGTGCATGCACCTACGTCCGGCCCGGTGTCGTGCTGGCCCAGACCTGCGAGGACCCGGACAATGCCAACCATCGCCTGATGGCCGAAAACCTCGAGGTTCTCAGGTCGTCACGAGACAACTCGGGCAGGCAGATCGAGGTGATCGAGTTTCCGCACCTGCCCTACTTCGATCTCGACGGAGAAGCGATGGTCGTCTCCTACGTGAACCTCTACATCGCCAACGGTGGTGTCGTCGTCCCGCTTGCCGATCACGCCCTGGACGGACCAGCACTGGATCTGATCGGTCGGGCTTTTCCGGATCGCGAGGTTGTCGGAGTTCCGGGCCGGATCGTTTCCTTCGGAGGTGGAGGGCCACACTGCATCACCCAGCAGATACCGGCAGAAAGCACTGTCCGCTGAGCACCCGCCCGCTGGTCTGGCGGCCCTGCCCCGACCGGGCGCGGCCGACCGGCCCCCGATGTTTAGTCTGAACGGGTCCCCGAGCACCATGGAGGCTTGCCATGCCGGTTGATCCTGAAACTCCCCTCGACGAGATTTCCATCCTGACCGACGAGCTCTGGGAAGGGGGACCGCCCGATGAAGTTTTCCGGCGGCTTCGCTCGGAGTGCCCTGTCCATTGGTCCGAGCGGATCGAGATGTTCCCTGAGGAGGACGGCTACTGGTCGGTTACGACGGCCGACGGTGTGCGTGAGGTGAGCCTCGACTGGCGGACCTACTCTTCGGAGCGTGGCGGATTCCTGGCGGCGACTCACGCCGGACTGCCGCTGGAGTTGTCGACCGCGATGTTCATCGGCATGGACCCTCCCAAGCACGACCGGCTCAAGGCTCTTTTCCAGCGCGGCTTCACCCCGAAGCGAATCGCCGAACACGAGGATGCGATCCGGGAGATAACCCGTGGTGTCCTCGACGGAATCGCCGGTCGCGAAACCTGCGATCTGGTCGAGGACGTGGCCCAGCCCGTCGTATCCAGGGTGATCGGGAGCTTCATGGGCATTCCACCGGGCGACGACCTGGTCTGGGCCCGCCTGATGAATACGATCCTCGCGGCCAATGACCTGGAAGTGAACCCCGAAGGCGTCGATTCCGTGATGCAGCGCGACGTACCGGAGATTTTCGAGCGCTGCTCGAAGCTCATAGCCGAGCGTCGCGAAAACCCGACTGATGATCTGACCAGCGTTCTGGTCCACGCGGAGGTGGACGGTGAGAGCCTCGAGGACCATGAAATCGTCATGGGGTTCTTCCTGCTCATGGCGGCGGGCAACGACAGCACCAAGGCGACCTACTGCAGCGCGATGAGAGCCCTGCTGGAGGACCGGGAGCAGATGGAGGTCTTGCTGGAGGATCCGGGCCTGATTCCCTCAGCGGTAGAGGAGGCGCTTCGGATGTTCCCCGCCTTCGCTCACTTCCGCCGCACCGCGACCAAAGACACCGAGCTGCTCGGGCAGGAAATCAAAGAGAACGAAAAGGTGGTCATGTGGTACGTCTCTTCGAACCGGGACGAGACCCGCTACGAGGATCCCGACCGTTTCGACGTCCACCGGAACCCGGAGCACCAGGCTTTCGGTGCCGGCGGCCGCCACTTCTGTCTGGGCGCTGCGCTGGCCCGGCTGGAGCTGAAGATCCTCGTCGAAGAAACCCTCGAGCGCTTTCCGAACATGGAGATCGACGGTGAAGCGATCTACGTGCGATCCGGTTTCGCGAACCAGCTTCGTACGCTCCCGGTGAGGCTGAACAGCGCGACATGAATCCGGGGCTCGTCGTCTCGGGCGGCCAGACCGGGGTCGACCGGGCCGCCCTCGACGCTGCGGCTCGTAGTCGGGCTCCCTTACGGCGGCTGGTGCCCGAAAGGCGGTCTCGCCGAAGACTTCGAGCGGCCTCCGGGGCTGCTCGGGCCCTACCCGGGGCTTCGCGAGACCCCCATGGCCGATCCGGCCCAGCGCACCGAGTGGAACGTGCGCGACTCGGACGCGACCCTGATCATCAGGCCTGCGCGTCGGATCAAGCTCGCCCGGCTCGGACCTGACCGCGCGGCTGGCCAAAGCGATGGGACGCCCTCTGCTCGTTCTCGACCCGGACTCGCCAGACGCCGTGTCTCGGGCGGTCGCTTTCTTCGACGACCTCCGACAGAGTGCCAGCCTGAACTTCGCCGGTCCGCGAGAAAGTGAGGCGCCGGGGATCTACCTGCAGCAGCCGCGAGGTCATTGAGCGAATCCTCTAGGATGTCGGCGGCGTTTGATCCGGTGCGATGCCTCTTCGCAGAGTCAGCCGCCGTCGGGCCGGCTGCGGGCGGCGACTTCGATTCCGGCCAGCCATCCTGGCGCCCGGCCACCTTCGGGCGGCTGGATTGCTGCGGTGTCGATCCCGCTGCGGGTGATGAGCCACGAGATCACAGAGTTCGAGTTCCACATGTCACCGGTCCCAAGCTCGTCGCGGCCCCAGGTCGCGGTCGGAACATTCGGTGTGAGCTCGAGCAGGGCTCGCGCCACCCCCGGATCGCCGGAAAGCCGGGCCGGGCTTTCGACCGCCTCGTCCACGTCGGGTATCTGACCGCCGGGCCAGCGTCGGATCTCGTACCTGAAGATGCTCAGCCGACCGGCCCAGCCGGCGCCCACCGGACCTTCAGCCACAGCGCCGTGCGAACCCCTGCCCGAGCCGACGACCGGCGTCACTTCGATGATCCACCGGTCCGGGCCGACCGTGACTTCCAGCGCCGAGTGGTAGAGGTCGAGCGGTCTGCGGCGCTGGAAGAACGCTGCCCCGGATTCGTAGATACGACCGTTGAGGCGTACGAACCGCCCACCGGCACCCAGCGGAAGCCAGTAGAGGTCGACCCTGCCCGTGTTCAAAGTCTTTCCGCCCGCTCGCGGATGCCGTAGAGCATCTTTCTCTCCATTACGAGGGAACCGGGCTCGATCGGCAGGATCCCGATCCGCGCCGCGCGGGTAGGCAGTCGAAAGCGGTTGCGGCTGATCAACCGGGTGCCGCCGTTCTCGGCACGCAGGACGAAGGTCCAGACCCAGTTGCCGTCGTCGGAGCGGAAGGACAGAACCTCGCCCGGATCCAGGCGCGCGATTTCCATCCGGTTCTCGCCCAGCGCGATCGAGTCACCGAGCTGAGGGTTCTGGAACTCGGGCAGGATCCGGTCCACACTGTGGATGTCCAGGCCGAGCAGGTTCTCGATCCAGTCGTAGGTATAGACACCGCCGCGAGGCGAAGGTCCCATCTGGGCCAGCCACGGCCACACCGCCTCCGGTGGGGCCGCGATCGAGATCGCCCGGGTGGAGCAGCCGTCCGGCGCGGCAGCAGCTCGTCGCCTTCGAGCAGACCGTCCGCCTCCTCGTCGGTCGCTCCCCAGGTCAGCACCGGACGTCGGATCAGCCGGAAGTACAGCTCCGCCGAGTGCGGCGAGGAACAGCGCGAGGGCGGTTGCCATTCGACCCATGGCGGCATTATTCCACCAACTCAGCGCTGCTTCGGGCCCCGTTCCCGGCCCGGGTCGAAGCGCCCGCGCTTGCTAGGGTCGCCTGAATCAACCGGCAGGTCGGAATCCCCGATCAGCCGCAGCAACGGGGGCGATTTGCCGGCAGAAGCATCTTCTAGGGCTGTTTTCGGGCGCACGATGGGACTCGTGGCCGTGACCGTGGCCTTCGCCGCGGCCGGAATGTGGCTGGGGCGGGACATGAGCGGGTGGCAGTGGTTCATTCCCTGGCTCGTATCAATCGGCGTCCTGGTAGGACTCAACGTCGCCAATTCGGCCGGCAATCGGGGACTTGCGGTGCTGCTGCTTTTCACCTTCGGCCTGCTGCTGGGCATCAGCGTCGGCAGTACCGTCCACTACTACGCGACCGCCGACTCCGAGGCGGTGGCGCAGGCTGCTGCGGCTACCGCCCTGTTCACGGCAGCACTGGGAGCCGGCGGCTACGCGACCCGTCGTGACCTCTCCGGCCTCTACCGGATCCTCTTCTGGCTTCTGCTGGGCCTGATCATCTTCGGCATCGTCCAGATATTCATTCGTATCCCCGGCGGTGCGGTGCTCTACTCGATCCTCGGACTGCTGATCTTCGGCGGCTATGTGGTCGTGGACTTCAACCGCATGCGACGGGCAGGCAAAGACGAGGTCATCCCGCTGGCGGCCGGGATCTTCCTCGACATCCTCAACATCTTCCTGTTCTTCCTGAGGATCTTCAACAGGCGCTGATCGGCGACGCTACCGGGTCAGATCAGTGTCGAGTCGCTCAGGGTCAAGCGGGTCGTAGCGGACCTTGAGCCGCTCCCCGACCTCGAGTGTTCCGAGATTGTCAACGAACTTGCGCCTGACCTGGAAAGGAATACCGCCTTTCGGTCTGACTTCCAGCGTCAGCTCGACCATGCGGAAGCCGGTTGCTTCACCACCGGTCGGCCGGGCGTCCAGCACGTAGGCATCGGCCTCGACCAGGCCTTCGTTCCGGGTGACTCACGGCGACTCGGCCAGTCGAGCAGCATCAGAGCCAGTCCGGCCCCTGCGACCCCGACAGCCCCGCCGATCAGTCCGGGGCGGGCTGCCGCAGGCAGCAGGAAGCAGCCGACCAGCATCGCCAGTCCCACGGCGCTCATGAACAGGCCGATCAGGAACATGTCTCAACCTACATCGCGGGCGCAGAGGCCTCGAAATATTCACAGCTGCTGTCGCGGCCGACCTATACTCGGAAAAAGGCGGCTATGTGGGCTGCGGGCCCACGGTGAGGAGCAGGTTCGATGGGAATGTTCAAGGACATGCGCAGTCTCCACAAGGCGGGAAAGGAGGAGACGAAGAAGCGAGGCGGCTCCTTCAAGATGATGAAGGACGGTCTGTCCCAGGCCAATGAGGCCGTCCAGCAGGTGCAGAGCGACCAGGCCCTGGCGGAGCGGCTGGCCAATGACGGGGTGGACGGACAGGCCACGATCAACTCGATGGTCGCGACCGGCAAGCAGGTCAACATGCAGCCCGAGCTCCAGTTCGAGCTCTCGCTGAACGTCAACGGACAGACCAGCGACGTGACTCATGTCCAGGTCGTGTCCCCGGCGGTGATCGGTCAACTTCAGCCCGGCACGACCGTGGCCTGCAAGGTCGATCCTGAGGACCACTCACAGTTGATGATCGGGCTCGGCTGAAGGCCGGTTCGACGCTCCGGTCAGGCCCGTGAGAGGGCCTCCTTTGCGGCTGCGCGCCCGGTCCTGACCGCGCCCTCCATGAAGCCGCAGACCCACTGGTCCGAGCCGGCCACGTAGAAGGGCGGCTCGTGGGTTCCGTGGAGTGGTCCGACGCCCATTACGTCGCCCGGGCGCCACGCGGTGATGTAGCCCTCGGTCAGCGGGTCGACGCACCAGTGGCGCAGGAAGAACGCCTGAGGGGCGCGAGCGCGGTGCCCGAACATGACCGCTGCCTCCTCGATCAGTTCGTCCTGGAGCAAACCGGAGTCGGTGGCGAGCATCGGCCCCAGTCTTTCGGGCGGGATCAGCGACGAAAGGATGCCCTCGCGCTGAGGCCACGCCCCGCCCATGTATCCGGGTTCCGCATAGCGGATCCATTCTGACCCTGAGCCTCCCAGAACGATCGGCATAGGCGAAGACCACCTTCGACGTGAGGGAATGCCGCTGTCGGTGGAGCGACGCGATTCGTTCCCGGGAGACGCCACTCACCTGCACCCGCCGTAAGCGGTCCGACCGGCAGCGCGCAGATCACGGCTTCGCAATCGAATCGTTCACCGGATCGGGCGGTCACGGAGCAACCCGCGTGTCGATGCTGATCCTCTCGACCGTGGTGCCGTAGCGGATCCTGTGACCCAGTCCGGCGGCCATCTTCAGCGCCACGTTGCTGATCCCTCGGCAACACGTTCTGACTCCCAGGTGTCGTAGTTGTAGAAGCCGGGACTACCGGCCGCCGCTTCCTTTCGCAGGTCCGAAAGCAGCGAAGTCCGCTCTACCTATTCCGCGCCCAGCGCCTACATCGCCAGCTCACGCGCGCGGATCACATTAGCCGTCTCTCCGACTCTACGCAGCCAGTCGCCTACCGAACGTCGTCCAGGCTTGCCTCTTCCTTTGAGACCAGTGGTCCTCCTCGTCTACCTCGAGGCAGAGCTTGACGAACGCGGCCTCTGCCGCGGCGTAGCTGCTCCTGTCTTTCCATCATCTACTCTACTCTTCTTTACCTCTCCTACCTCTACCATATCCTCTTCTATCTTCTGCTGCGCCTGATCATCTTCGGCATCGTCCAGATATTCATTCGTATCCCCGGCGGTGCGGTGCTCTACTCGATCCTCGGCCTGCTGATCTTCGGCGGATATGTAGTCGTGGACTTCAACCGCATGCGACGAGCAGGCAAGGACGAAGTCATCCCGCTGGCGGCCGGGATATTCCTCGACATCCTCAACATCTTCCTGTTCTTCCTGAGGATCTTCGCCAGGCGCTGACGGCGTCTCTCCGGGTCAGACCAGTGCCAGTCGTTCAGGGTCAAGGGGGTCGTAGCGGACCTTGAGCCGATCCCCGACGTCGAGTGTTCCGAGATCGTCAACAAACTTGCGCCTGGCCTGAAAGGGAATGCCGTCCTTCGGTCTGACCTCCAGCGTCAGCTCGACCATCCGGAAGCCGGTTGCTTCACCACCGGTCGGCCGGGCGTCCAGCACGTAGGCATCGGCCTCGACCAGGCCTTCTCCGGTTGACTCGCGGCGACTCGGCCAGTCGAGCAGCATCAGAGCCAGTCCGGCCCCTGCGACCCCGACAGCCCCGCCGATCAGTCCGGGTCGGGCTGCCGCAGGCAGTAAGAAGCAGCCGACCAGCATCGCCAGCCCCAGGGCGCTCATGAACAGGCCGATCAGGAACATGTCTCAACCTACATCGCGGGCGCAGAGGCCTCGAAATATTCACAGCTGCAGTGGCGGCCGACCTATACTCGGAAAAAGGCGGCTATGTGGGCTGCGGGCCCACGGCGAGGAGCGGATTCGATGGGAATGTTCAAGGACATGCGCAGCCTGCATAAGGCGGGCAAGGAAGAGACGAAGAAGCGCGGCGGCTCATTCAAGATGATGAAGGACGGCCTGTCCCAGGCCAATGAGGCCGTCCAGCAGGTGCAGAGCGACCAGGCCCTGGCGGAGAGGCTGGCCAACGACGGGGTGGACGGACAGGCCACGATCAACTCGATGGTCGCGACCGGCAAGCAGGTCGACATGCAGCCCGAGCTCCAGTTCGAGCTCTCGCTTAACGTCAACGGACAGACCAGCGACGTCACACATGTCCAGGTCGTCTCCCCGGCGGTGATCGGTCAGCTTCAGCCCGGTACGACCGTGGCCTGCAGGTCGATCCCGAGGACCACTCGCAGCTGATGATCGGGGTCGGCTGAAAGCCGGTTGACGCTCCGGTCAGGCCCGTGAGAGAGCTGCCTTTGCGGCTGCGCGCCCGGTTCTCACCGCTCCCTCCATGTAGCCGCAGACCCACTGGTCGGAGCCGGCCACGTAGAAGGGCGGCTCGTGGGTTCCGTGTAGGGGTCCGACGGCCATGACGTCACCGGGGCGCCACGCGGTGATGTAGCCCTCGGTCAGCGGGTCGACGCACCAGTGGCGCAGGAAGAACGCCTCGGGGGCGCGTGCGCGGTCCCCGAACATGACAGCTGCCTCCTCGATCAGTTCGTCCTGAAGCAGACCGGGGTCGGTGGCGAGCATCGGCCCCAGTCTTTCGGGCGGGATCAGCGACGAAAGGATGCCCTCGCGCTGGGGCCACGCCCCGCCCATATATCCGGGCTCGGCATAGGCGGATCCGTTCTGGCCCTGCTTTTCCCAGAATGAATCGGCATAGGCGAAGACCACCTTTGAAGTGAGGGAATGCCGCTGCCGGTGGAGCGACGCGATGCGCTCCGCGGAGACGCCACTCAGCTGCACCCGCCGCAAGGGTCCGACCGGCAGCGTGCTGATGACGGCCTCGCAATCGAATCGCTCACCGGATCGGGCGGTCACGGAGCAACCCGTGGTGTCGACGCTGACTCGCTCGACGGTGGTGCCGTAGCGGATCCTGTGACCCAGTCCGGCAGCCATCCTCAGCGCCACAGTGGCCGATCCTTCGGCGACACGCTCCGCCTCCCATGTGTCGTAGTTGTAGAAACCCGGACTGCCGGCCGCCGCTTCCTTCCGCAGGTCGGAAAGCAGCGAAGTCCGCTCGACCGATTCCGCGCCCAGCGCCGACATCGCCAGCTCCCGGGCGCGGACCACGTTGGCCGTTGCCCCGACACTGCGCAGCCAGTCGCCGACCGAAGCTTCGTCGAGGGCTGCGGCATCCGGGTGGGACCAGGGGTCGTCAGGGTCGACCTCGAGGCAGAGCTTGATGAATGCGGCCTCGGCCGCGGCGTAGCTGGCACTAGAACCGGCGGCTACGCGACCCGTCGTGACCTCTCCGGCCTCTACCGGATCCTCTTCTGGCTTCTGCTGGGCCTGATCATCGTCGGCATCGTCCAGATATTCATCCGTATCCCCGGCGGTGCCGTGCTCTACTCGATCCTCGGACTGCTGATCTTCGGCGGCTACGTGGTCGTGGACTTCAACCGCATGAGGCGGGCGGGCAAAGACGAGGTCATCCCCCTGGCTGCCGGGATCTTCCTCGACATCCTCAACATCTTCCTGTTCTTCCTGAGGATCTTCGCCAGGCGCTGATCGCGACGCTACCGCTCAGTTCAGTTCGAGCCGCTCGGGGTCGAGCGGGTCGTAGCGGACCCTCAGCCGCTGGCCGACGACGAGCGGTCCGAGGTTGTCAACGAACTTGCGCCTGACCTGGAAAGGAACACCGCCTTTCGGTCTGACTTCCAGGGTCAGGTCGACCATGCGGAAGCCGGTTGCTTCACCACCGGTCGGCCGGGCGTCCAGCAGGTAGGCATCGGCCTCGAGCAGGCCTTCGGTTGCGGGTTCACGGCGACTCGGCCAGTCGAGCAGCATCAGAGCCAGTCCGGCCCCTGCGACCCCGACGGCACCGCCGATCAGTCCGGGGCGGGCTGCCGCAGGCAGCAGGAAGCAGCCGACCAGCATCGCCAGTCCCACGGCGCTCATGAACAGGCCGATCAGGAACATGTCTCAACCTACATCGCGGGCGCAGGGGCCTCGAAATATTCACAGCTGCTGTCGCGGCCGACCTATACTCGGAAAAAGGCGGCTATGTGGGCTGCGGGCCCACGGTGAGGAGCAGGTTCGATGGGAATGTTCAAGGACATGCGCAGTCTCCACAAGGCGGGAAAGGAGGAGACGAAGAAGCGAGGCGGCTCCTTCAAGATGATGAAGGACGGTCTGTCCCAGGCCAATGAGGCCGTCCAGCAGGTCCAGAGCGACCAGGCCCTGGCGGAGCGGCTGGCCAATGACGGGGTGGACGGACAGGCCACGATCAACTCAATGGTCGCGACCGGCAAGCAGGTCAACATGCAGCCCGAGCTCCAGTTCGAGCTCTCGCTGAACGTCAACGGACAGACCAGCGACGTGACTCATGTCCAGGTCGTGTCCCCGGCGGTGATCGGTCAACTTCAGCCCGGCACGACCGTGGCCTGCAAGGTCGATCCTGAGGACCACTCACAGTTGATGATCGGGGTCGGCTGAAGGCCGTTCGACGCTCCGGTCAGGCCCGTGAGAGGGCCGCCTTTGCGGCTGCGCGCCCGGTCCTGACCGCGCCCTCCATGAAGCCGCAGACCCACTGGTCCGAGCCGGCCACGTAGAAGGGCGGCTCGTGGGTTCCGTGGAGTGGTCCGACGCCCATTACGTCGCCCGGGCGCCACGCGGTGATGTAGCCCTCGGTCAGCGGGTCGACGCACCAGTGGCGCAGGAAGAACGCCTGAGGGGCGCGGGCGCGGTGCCCGAACATGACCGCTGCCTCCTCGATCAGTTCGTCCTGGAGCAAACCGGGGTCGGTGGCGAGCATCGGCCCCAGTCTTTCGGGCGGGATCAGCGACGAAAGGATGCCCTCGCGCTGGGGCCACGCCCCGCCCATGTATCCGGGTTCCGCATACGCGGATCCATTCTGACCCTGGGCCTCCCAGAACGAATCGGCATAGGCGAAGACCACCTTCGATGTCAGGGAATGCCGCTGTCGGTGGAGTGATGCGATTCGTTCCCGGGAGACGCCACTCACCTGCACCCGCCGAAGCGGTCCGACCGGCAGCGCGCAGATCACGGCTTCGCAATCGAATCGCTCACCGGATCGGGCGGTCACGGAGCAACCCGCGGTGTCGATGCTGATCCTCTCGACCGTGGTGCCGTAGCGGATCCTGTGACCCAGCCCGGCGGCCATCTTCAGCGCCACGGTTGCCGATCCTTCGGCAACACGTTCTGACTCCCAGGTGTCGTAGTTGTAGAAGCCGGGACTACCGGCCGCCGCTTCCTTTCGCAGGTCCGAAAGCAGCGAAGTCCGCTCGACCGATTCCGCGCCCAGTGCCGACATCGCCAGCTCCCGCGCGCGGATCACATTGGCGGTCGCTCCGACACTACGCAGCCAGTCGCCGACCGAAACGTCGTCCAGGCCTGCCGCTTCCGGATGAGACCAGGGGTCGTCCGGGTCGACCTCGAGGCAGAGCTTGACGAACGCGGCCTCGGCCGCGGCGTAGCTGCTCCTGTCCTGGTCCGTCATCCAGCCGAAGTCGTCGCCGAGACGGCGACCTTCGAAGAGCACTGCGGTATCGACGCCGGGCAGGCCCGGGAAAGCAGGAACCAGGCTCAGGCCCAGTTCCGCGACCAAGTCCCGGTACGCCGTATGAAACTCTCCGACGACCTCGCCACCGAGCTGTACCAGGCGACCGTCTTCAAGCGTCGTCTGCTCGACCCGGCCCCCGGGGCGACTCCGGGCCTCCAGGACGACGACGTCGGCCCCGGCTGCCTCGAGATCTCGGGCAGCCGACAGCCCGGCCAGGCCGGCGCCGATGACAACCACGTCAAACCTCAAGAACGGCCCGCCCGAAAGTAGGTACCGGGCCCCGCCACTCGGATCAGAAGCCGGGGCCGGTGCGGTTGCCCATGCAGAGCAGGCTGAGCCTCGCGGTGAGCGGCGCTCCGGTGGGGTTGAACAGCCTGAAGGCCCTGGTGACAGGCCTGGGGTCGTTGCCGAGGCTGAGCAGTCCGGGATCGAGATCCCATCCGCCGACGATCCCGCGACCGCCGACCGGGCAGGTCAGCTTCGCTTCTCCTACCTGTCCGGGACCGACGGTTACCGTTCTCGAAACCCTCTCGAAGAGCAGGTTGTGCCGGTGTCCACGGCTGCCGCTTGTCTGTTGACGCAGGCAACGGATCGAGAAAAGCACCCGCGAAGTCTGCTTCACGTCAAGGATGAACTTCCAGCCGTTGCCGGCCGGCTGCGAATAGACCAGATCTGCCACTCCGGTAGACCTGAAACCGGGCTGGATCGCGACCCGCCCCGCGGGGCAGCCGAGCGTTACCTCGTGAAGGCCCGCCGGCACGTTCGCCCGGCTGACGACACGGGGTCCGGTGACCAGGCGATGCCTGTGACCGTCATTGCGGACGGTGGTCCTCCTGATGCATACGGCAAAGAGTTTGGCCTGGGCGCGACCGGAGGCGGTGTTCCTCACCGTGGCGCGCCACACCCTGTTCGACGTGGCCCGGGATTCGAGTACCTGTGGTGAGGCAGGGCTGCCGGTGCCCTGGTCAACATGGTCGATCCGCAGGGAGCCGTCGGAGACAAAGTAGCCCGAGGGGCAGCGAACCGTTACCCGCCGCTGCTGTCCGGGCTCGAGGTCGACCTGGGCCTCCACCTTCTGGACCTTGAGGAGGTGGGGTGGATCAGCTGCTGATGCGGTCGCCGCACCGAAGAATGCAAAGCAACCGAAGGCCGCGATGACCAGAGCGGAGAAGGTTGTGCTCAGATTTGGGCCGAGAGTGCTTCTCATTGAGAATGACTTCCGGTAGCGGACTCACCACCGAACTGGTCCTTGAGCAAGCCTACCATCGACAAAGGCGCACAAAACCGCTTTGGCGTCCTTGCGCTCGAATGAGGCTCGGTCAGCTATCAGCAGGGTCCCGAATACGTCTCACCCTTGCCTGACCACTCGAGCGACGCCGATCTGGACGGCACCACGCCCGGCCACCCGGAGCGCGAAGTCGCGGTCATCGGGAGGACTACGCGGCCATTCCCTGGAACCCGAGCACTGCCAGGGCGATCCCGAAGACGCCGATGATCGCGACTGTGCTCCACGGCCGCGCCGCGCTTTTGTCCGGGGCGGTCAGCATCATCGCCGCCACACCGAGCATGTAGAAGCCGAAGACCAGGAATGAGGCAGCTTCGGTCCGCAGGCCCCAGTCGAACGCCACCGCGAAGATCGCCAGTGCGCCCCAGGCGAGGTTCGCGATTCCGACCTCGATCTGGAAGTTGTTCCTTCTGCCCATGTCCCAGCCCATCCTCTTTGCGTCGGACTCGTGGAAGACGGAGTGGCGAAAGAAAGAGAGCAGTCCGGTGAGCCCGACCCCGATCAGGGTGGCCGCCGACAGGGAGGGGTTATCGCCGCCGACCGTATTGAAGCCGATGAACAGCCCGACTCCACCGGAAAGGTAGGTCAGGTTCATCAGGATCTGGGAGATTTTCGGGTCTGATCTGTCCATGGGGCTACTGAAAATAGCCCTCTGAACCTTCACCGGGACGCCGGCCGGGGCTGCGAGCTCAGTTACCCGCTTCGACTTCGACCGCCAGCAGGGCGGTGGCGCGGTTAACCACGCGCGGGATGTCGAGTCTGCGCCCGGCCTCCAGCGCCTTGGTGACGAGCTCGCGCCCGCGCTCGCTATCAACCGGCCCGTCCCTCTCGATGATCGCGCGGCCCCTGGCGTGGCACCGGTTTCGGGCAAGTGCGTTGTAACGTTGAGCCGACGCATGGAATACCTCTCACTCGGAGTCTTCGCCGGCTCGCGCAAACAGAATGAGCGACGGCTGCCGCTCCATCCGCGCCACTTCAGTGACATCGATCAGTCACTGCGCGATTGCATATATCTCGAGCACGGCTATGGCAGCCGCTTCGGCTTCAGTGACGCGGACCTGGCCCCGCTGGTCGCCGGCCACCTCAGCCACGAGCAGCTGGTCGCCGACTGCGACGTGCTGCTTCAGCCGAAGCCGCTGGTCGGCGATATCGCCCAGATGCGTGAGGGCCAGGTGCTCTGGGGCTGGCCGCACTGCGTCCAGGACGAGAAGCTGACCCAGGCGGCGATCGAGAGCCGGGCGACGGTCATCGCCTGGGAGGCGATGAACCACTGGAACTCCGACGGCACCTTCAACCTGCACGTCTTCCACATGAACAACGAGCTCGCCGGCTACTGCTCGGTACTTCACGCGCTCCAGCTGGCCGGGGTCACAGGCAAGTACGGGCGGCCGCTGCGGGCCTGCGTGGTCGGCTTCGGGGCGACCGGACGCGGCGCGGTGACGGCGCTGGCAGCACTCGGTGTGCACGAGGTCTCGGTACTGACCCAGCGCGAGGTCGCCGCCGTCGCATCCCCGATCCACTCGGTTCAGATGATCTCCTTCGCGCAGGACCCCGACCGCCCCGGCGATACCCTCGAACTCGACGGCCGAAACGAGTCAGTTGACGAGTTCCTCGCCGGCCACGACGTGATCGTCAACTGCGTCTTCCAGAACACCGACGCGCCGCTGGTGCTCGTGACCAACGAGGAGCTGCCTCTGTTTGCCTCCGGCACCATCTTCGTGGATGTTTCATGCGACGAAGGCATGGGCTTCGAATGGGCAAGGCCGACGTCCTTCGACGATCCCACCTTCACGGTCGGTGACGGGCTCACCTACTACGCAGTCGACCACAGCCCCAGCTTCCTCTGGGATTCGGCGACCTGGGAGATCAGCCTGGCGCTGATGCCCCACCTGCGAACCGTGATGGAAGGGCCGGCGAGCTGGAGCTCCGACGAAGTGATCAACCGCGCGATCGAGATCCGCGACGGAGAGATCCAGAACCCGAAGATCCTCTCTTTCCAGGGGCGGGCTCCAGAGTTTCCGCATGCGAAGCCCTGAAGGGGCGTTTCGGGCTTGATCGACCACGTACACATCCGCGTCGCCGACCTCGGGAAGAGCACCCGCTTCTACGATGTGGTTCTGGCGACCCTGGGGATCGAGAGGACCGCCGAGCAAGGGCCGACAGTCGAATACGGCGACTTCATCGTGAGTGCCGGTGACGGACCGCTCAGCAGTGAAGTCCACGTCGGCTTCTCGGCGACCAGTAGCGAGCGGGTCGACCGGTTTCACCGCGCCGGTCTCGAGGCCGGCTACCGGGACAACGGTGAGCCCCGGCTGCGAGAGCACTACGCGCCCGGTTACTACTCGGCGTTCCTGCTCGATCCCGACGGTCACAACGTCGAGGCAGTCTTCTACGGGTAGAGCAGTTCGAACCGCTGCAATACCCGCTTTGCCGGTGCCCTCGGATCTCGGGCCAGCCAGGAATTCTCCCCGCGAGCCCCCGAGCCGATGTAAGGTCGAAGCAGTCTAGTCCTGCGAACCGAAAGGTCCCATGCGCTTCCTGCCTCGTCTCACCTACTCGAATGTCGTCGCCACGCTGGCGATCTTCATCGCCCTCGGCGGCATCAGCTATGCCGCCACGAACCTTTCGAAGAACAGCGTCGGCACCAAGCAGATCAAGAAGAACGCCGTAACCGCCAAGAAGATCAAGAAGAACGCGGTGACCTCCAAGAAGATCAAGAAGAACGCGGTCGCCACGGCCAAGATCAAGAACAACGCCGTGACCACAGCAAGAGCAAGAACGTTGCCATCACCGAAGCCAAGCTGGACCCCGATCTGCTGGCATCGATCGACGAGGACGCGAAGCTGAAGGTCTTCAACGGCGACGGCAGCGTTCTCGGGGAATTCGCCGGAACAGTTCCCGCAGGCTCCCTTCGCCATCATGCAGGTCCAGATTGACGGGGGCATGTACACGTACTACGGCTCGGGCCAGCTCATTGCCTCTGGGTGGCGGCTCGCCGGCCTTCAAGAACAACACCTGTACCGGCACCGGCGTATCAGGAGGCCGACCAGGCAGACCTTCGATTTCCTCTTCTCCAAGCTGGCCGGTGGTCCGTCGCGCATCGTCTACCGCATCTGCTTCAGACCCCCAGAACCTCGGGCCGATCTCGGCTTGGCAGTACACGACCAAGAGCGAGGACGTAAACAATCAGGACCTGTGGGAGCTCGACTCGGATGGAAACTGCGATCCGACGTCCAGCAGTCCTTACACGGGCTGCTCGCCGAGCTGGACTCCGTCCCCGCGCCGCCTGACGGCATCGGGCCACTGACCATCGGCTGACACCGCGCCGCAGCGCTTCCGGTGTCCTTCCGGCCACCGGAAGCGCGCGGCGGCCGCCGCCGTCGCGGCTAGAGTCCTGTCATTGTCCAGGCTTCAAGGGGAGGCAACGGTGAACGGGTTTCGTCGTACATCTCGCGCAGTAGCGGTCCTGGTGGCCGTGCTGATGGCAGGGCTGGCCCTTGGAGCGGCTACCGGTCCGGCGGCGAAGAACCCCCGGATCTACTGGATCGACCTCTCCGGCCAGGCCGAGCGCAAGCCCGACTTTGTCTTCTTCACTGCCAACTCTGGCGGCCAGGTCAAGAACCTCAAGTGGAGGGGATGGGGACGCAATCGCGCCGTCGGTCGCGGCTACTACCGGGACACATCACCCAAGTTCCCCGGAAAGCTGAACCAGAACGGACGGGCCAGGCTCGTCGCCAGCAAGCCGATGCGCTGCACCCCGGATTTCGGCAGCAAGCAGGGGAAGCAGGTCTACGTCTACCGCAAGGTCAAGCTGATCTATCCGAACGGCAAGGGCGGCCGGACCAGGGCAAATGTTTCGGACCGGGCGGGCCGCGCCACCTGTCGCTAGAGCCGGGGCCAGCGTCTGGCGGCGGGCATCCACCCCGAATCCGGATCCTGCTTCGACTACCGGACCGGTATCGCGGGGCCGCTCGCACTGAAATCTGAACGCCGTCAGGAGCATGCCGGGAGCAGGACTCGAACCTGCGACACGCGGATTATGATTCCGCTGCTCTAACCAGCTGAGCTACCCCGGCAGGGCAGCGCAGTCTAGACAATGGACCCCGGGCCGGGACCTGCGGCTTCAGGCGAGAATCGCGTGCCGGAATGGCGGCTGGAGCCGGAGGCGGAGGGTGTCGGCGGCCTTGTCTGCGGAGGCCGTGGCCCGGCTCACGAGGAAGACCTCGGTGGCGTCGTAGGTGCGCAGTTCGTCTTCCACCGCCTGGACCACATCTTCGTCGCCGATCCCGGCGCTGGCGTCGACGCCGGCCAGGGTGAGTGAGGCCACCGATATGACGAGGTCTCTCTGGGCCCGGCGCTGCGCCGCCCGCAGATCGGTCGCCCACCGGTCGAGGAAGGTGTTCACCGCCGGGGTCAGCAGGCGGACCTCGCCCGGCTCGTCGCTTGCTCCCAGGCTGACTTCGTCGGCGACCCGCTGGATCGTCGCGGCATCCTCAATCGGGAAGGTCGTAACGACCAGCAGGCGACGCTCCAGTTCCGGATGCGGCACACGGCCGATCGGGTCGTTCGGGATGACCTTGGCGGCGATCAGCACCAATCCGACCAGCGAGAAGCCCGCCAGCATGATTCCGAACCCGGGGCCGCCTACGGCGAAGCCGATCGTGGCCGGCAGGATCAGGGCCAGCAGGATCAGTGGAGGGTGCCAGGACTTCATCCGCCTACGGTAGCGCCGCCGGTCTCATCCGATTGTTCCTGCCTGCGTGCTCTCGCACCGCATTCCGGAATATCATCTCAATAGCCGTTAGGATGTTCTGATGGCCGACAATCACTGCGAGGTCCTCTGTCTTGACCTGGAAAGGGCCGAGTCTCTGCGCGCAGAAAGGCTGAGCTCCGTCGACGCTGCGAAACTGGCAGGGCAGGTCAAGGCCCTGTCGGACCCGACGAGGCTGATGCTTGCGACCGCGCTGGCCTCGGGGGACGAGCTCTGTGTCTGCGATCTCGCCTGGATCGCCGAAAGGGCTGAGAACCTGGTTTCCCACCACCTTGGCCGGCTGCGCGCCCATGGCCTCGTCGACGGCCGCCGCGACGGCAAGATGATCATGTACTCGCTCACCGAACGCGGGCATGAACTCCTCTTCCCGGTCCTGGCGCCGCAGCCCGGAGGGCTCTCTCGATGAGCCAGGCGGCCACACCGGGCGCCGTCGGGCCGGGAGCCGGCGCCCAACCAGACGAGCAGTGGTTGAAGGCAGCCCGAAAAGCGCGAGCACTCTCGTGGCTCAGTCTCGTCTGGATGGGTGCGGAAGGAGCGATCGCGATCACGGCAGGATTCCTCGCCGGCTCCATCGCATTGGTCGCGTTCGGTCTTGACTCGGCCATCGAGGGTGTGGCCAGTCTGGTCATCGTCTGGCGGTTCACCGGTCACCGGATGCTTTCGCATGCTGCGGAGGAGCGCGCCCAGAAGCTGGTGGCGATCCAGTTCTTCATCCTGGCCCCCCTCGTAGCCTTCGAGGCCGGGCGACAGATCCTCGGCGGAGACCAGCCCGATGCCAGCACCATCGGCATGATCCTGACCGCGACCAGCCTGGTCGGGATGCCGATCCTCGGGATCGCCAAGCAACGGCTTGCCGAGCAGCTCGGATCGTCCGCCACGTATGGCGAGGGCGCGCAGAATCTGCTCTGCGCCTATCTCGCCGGAGCGGTATTCCTGGGTCTCGCCGGAAACGCGCTGTTCGGGCTCTGGTGGCTGGACCCGCTCGCCGCCCTCGTGATCGCGGCCGTCGCTGTGCGCGAGGGGCTCGAGGCCTGGCGCGGCGAGGGTTGCTGTGTGGCTTCAGCCCCTGAGCCTGCCGACAGCTCTACCCGCTGATCGCGTAGGTGCGACTGGAGTCCTCGGGGCAGGCGGGCCCATATCCCCGGTACCGAGATGATCGGCGTCACAGCCGACCGCTGTGCTGCCGGGAGGGCCGGCGGAGTCTGAGCAGAGGAAAACGGCCAGTAGCGATCCGGAGCCGTAGCCAGGGGAGCCCTGGTCCGACATCAGCCACGCGTGAACCATGGGTCGAGCCGGCCCTGCGATAGTTCGGGCATGAGCGAAGACCTTGACAAAGCGGTGGCTTCTGTAGTGAGGGATTGCCTCGGCGTGAGGCCCAACGAAGAGGTGCTGGTCGTCTGCAACCCGGCCACGCAAGTCCTCGGCGAGGCGATGCGGGCCGAGGCCGAGGCGGTCGGGGCCGAAGCGGTCCTGGCGCTGATGAGCGAGCGTGATTCCCATGCGGGCGAGCCTCCGGTCTCGGTGGCCGACGCCATGGTCGCGGCTGACGTTCTGCTGGCTCCCACCGTCCAGTCTCTCTCGCATACCGCGGCGCGCAAGCGGGCCAGCGAGTCAGGCACCAGGACGGCCACGCTTCCCGGGGCTACGGTCGAGATGCTGGCCCGGGTCATGTCCGACGACATCGGCAACCTGCGCCGGCGTGGTGGCAAGGTCGCCGAGCTGCTGGACCGTGGCAGCGAGGCCCGGATCACCTGCGACCACGGCAGCGACCTGAGGCTGGGGCTCGAGGGAAGGGCCGCGATCCCCGATGCCGGGGAGCTGAGTCACGAAGGTGCTTTCGGCAACCTGCCCTGCGGCGAAGGATTCATCTCGCCCGCCACCGCGGAGGGAATCCTGATCGTCGACGGCTCGATCGCCGGGGTGGGGCTCGTATCGGAACCGGTCCGCCTGACCATTCGAGATGGCCACCTGGTCGATGCCACCGGACCGGAAGGAGGAGAGCTGATGGAGCTGCTGAGCACCCACGGTCCGGACGGAACCAATGTCGCGGAGCTCGGCATCGGTACCAACGAGAAAGCGATCCTGACCGGCAACATCCTCGAGGACGAAAAGATCATCGGCACGGCCCACGTCGCCTTCGGTGCTTCGGCGGCGATCGGTGGCAACGTCCAGGTCCCGGTCCACCTCGACGTGGTTTCGCTGCGTCCGGAAGTGACCATCGACGGCACGCCGGTAGTGCTCGAGGGCAGGCTGCTGGTTTGACCCTGCTTGCCGTGCCCAACGTCTCCGAGGGCCGGGACTTCGGGCGCCTGGACCGGCTGCAGGACGCTCTCGGAATCGAAGTCCAGCTGCTCGACCGGCACACCGACATCGATCACAACCGGGCGGTCTTCACGATCGCCGGTCCCGAAGGCGGACCTCGAGAAGGCTCTGCTCGGTCTGGCGGCGGCGGCGCGCGAGATCGACATGCCCGAATGGCAGGGCCTCCATCCGGCGATCGGGGCGCTCGACGTCTGTCCGGTTGTGTGGATCGACCCCGGAGAGCGCGAAGCGGCCGAAGCCTCGGCCCTTGGCGTGGCCGAGGGCATCGGCGGGCTCGGCATCCCCGTGTTCCTCTACGGCGAACTTGCACCGAGTACGGCCAGGCGCGAGCGCTCGTTCTATCGCGAGGGAGGCCTCGACAGCCTCTGGCAGCGGATGACCTCGGGTGAGCTGGAACCCGATTTCGGCCCGGCGCGTCCGCATCCGCAGGCCGGTGCCTGCCTGATCACGGCACGGCCTCCGCTGGCCGCCTTCAACGTCGAACTGGATACGGACGATGTCGAAGTCGCCCGTGCGATTGCCGCCGAGGTTCGGGAGCTGGGCGGAGGGCCGAAGGGCCTGCGCGCGATCGGCCTGGCCCTGTCGACCGGCCGGGCACAGGTTTCGATGAACGTCGAGGATCCGATCTCGCTGCCGCTCGCTGAAGTCGTCGACCTGGTTTCGGCGCAGGCGGCCGCAAGGGGAGTTCGGGCGATCGAAGCCGAGCTGATCGGATTGATTCCTGAGGCTGCGATGGTCGGCTACCCCGAGGCGGTCCCGATCCGCGACTTCGACCCCGCCTTCCACGTCATCGAGCGCCGCCTGACCTGACGTCGCCGGTGGCTAGGGACGGCGGAAGGGTCCGGCCCGGTAAGTTTTCGGGCGTGGCACAGACCAAGAAAAAACGCAGTCGCAAGAAGCGCGGCACACAGGCCGGCAACGTGGATACGCGTCGCAAGGCGCGGCCCAAGAACCGGGCCGAGGCCCGCAGCCAGGCCAAGTCGGGAGGCAAGTCGAAAGGCAAGTCCGGGGCGCCTCGGGTGGACCGCCCACCGACCTGGCGGAGTGCCGCGGTCAGGGGCGTGGTCGCGTCGCTCGTCTTCCTCCTGCTGCTGGTACTTCTCTTCGGTCGCTCGCTGAGCCAGGCGCTACCGATAGCGCTGTTCATGCTGGTCTTCTACATTCCGGCCGGCTACTACATGGACAGCGTGCTCTGGCGTCGTCGTGAGCGCGCCCGGATCAGGGCGCGCGGGAAGCAGGGCTAGCCGTGTCCGGCATCGAGGTCCTCGGCAGTACCGTGGGTCCGGTCGCCGAGAACTCGTTCACCGTTTTCAGGACAGGGTTCCGACCGGGCGATCATGATCGACCCGGGCGACGAGCCGGATCGGCTGATGGCGCCGCTGGCCGAGCGCGGACTGAAGCTCGAAGCGATCCTGCTGACCCACTGCCATTTCGATCACATCGGCGCGGTGACGCCGGTCGCCCGGGCCACGGGAGCGCCGGTCTGGTGCCCGGAGATCGAGGTACCGGTGCTCGCCGACATCATGAGCTACGTGCCATGGCCGGGATTCGGGCCTTTCGAGGACTACGAAGCCGACCACACCGTCAAGGGCGGCGAAACCCTGAACCTGGCGGGCCTCGAGATCGAGGTCCTTTTCACACCGGGCCACAGCCCCGGCCACGTGACTTACTCGATCCGTGACGAAGCTGCTCTGTTTTCCGGCGACGTGCTCTTCCAGAACTCGGTCGGCCGGGTCGACCTGCCGGGCGGCGACTGGGACACCCTTCTGGAGTCGATCCGCATGCTGGTCGAGTCACACCCGGCGGAGACGACGGTCTACCCCGGACACATGGGAGTGACCACGCTGGCGGCAGAGCTGGCAAGCAACCCATTCCTCGCCGAGCTTCAGCCCTGATGGGGGAGAAGTTCAAGGCTCCGCGCGGCACCTTCGACGTGCTGCCGCAGGCGATGGCCCGGCGCGAGCTCCTGCTCAGGACTGCCGCCGAGGTCTTTGCCCGGTCCGGCTACGACTGGATGGCGACACCGGTCTTCGAGGACACCGACCTCTTCGAGCGGGGAGTCGGCAAGTCGACCGACATCGTGCGCAAGGAGATGTTCACCTTCGAGGACAAGGGCGGCCGCAGCCTCACCCTGAGGCCGGAAGGCACCGCGCCGATCTGCCGGGCGTATGTAGAGCACGGCATGCACAAGCTGGCTCAGCCGGTCAAGCTCGCCTACTCGGGTCCGTTCTTCCGCCACGAGCGCCCCCAGGCGGGTCGCTACCGCCAGTTTCATCAGATCGGAGCGGAAGCGATCGGCAGCGATTCGCCGATCGCCGACGCGGAAGTGATCACGCTGTTCAGCGATCTGATCGAAGAGCTCGGTGTGCCGGGGGTCGAGCTAAGGCTCGGCAGCCTCGGCTCGCTGGAAGCCCGGCGCGAGTACCTGGCCGAGTTGAAGTCACACCTGCGTTCCCGTTCCGGCGAGCTGTCGGAGGACGTGAACAAGCGGATCGAGATCAACCCGCTGCGGGCCTTCGACTCCGATCACGAGGGCACCAGGGCGGTGATGGCCGACGCACCACGACTGCTCGATCACCTTGACGAAGCCGACACCGAGCACTTCGAGCGGGTCAAGGAGCTGCTCGGCGCGGCATCGGTTGAGTTCGTGATCGATCCGACCCTGGTCCGGGGCCTCGACTACTACACACGCACGATCTTCTCTTTCGTCTGTGACCGGCTCGGTGCCCAGTCGGAGATCGGCGGCGGAGGCCGCTACGACGGGCTGATCGCCCAGCTGGGCGGTCCGGATACGCCGGCGATCGGCTGGGCTGCGGGGGTCGAGCGGATCCTGCTGGCGCTCGACGAAGAGGTGGAAACTCCCGGGCGGGATCTTTTCATCGCCGTTGCAGACGAGAGTCAGCGCACGCGCGCGGTCGCCCTGGCCGGCGAACTGAGGCGGGCCGGGATCTCGGTCGAGATCGATCTGGCAGGCCGCAGCGCCAAGGGTCAGCTCAAGCAGGCCGATCGGATCAACGCGGTACGGACACTGGTCCTGGAGGAGGACGGCAGCGCCAGGCTGCGTGACATGGCGACCGGCGAGCAGGGCGAAGTCGAACCAGGCGACGTGCTCGAACTGATCCGGCCCTGACTGCGGATTCTTCGCGAGTCCGAGCGCTCTGGACCAGGCCCGAAGTCCGCGGGTTGACCGCAGCACCGCAGAGGCATACGATCGCAGCAATTCGATTTTCGAAGGTTCGGGGCGGAATGAAGCGACTGTTTCTGTTTTTGCTGGTGGGTATCTTTGCGGCCGCGTTCGCGCCGGCAGCACAGGCGCTCACGATCGGCGTCGATACGACCGATGACGAATACGGGGGAGTGCCGGGTAGTTGTTCGCTGCGGGAAGCCATAACCGCCGCTCAGACCGACCTCGGATTCGGCGGTTGCCCGGCGGGCTCAGGAGCCGACGTCGTCTCGCTGCCGACCGGGACCTACACGATCACCCGGGCCGGTTCGGGTGAAAACCTGAACGCGACCGGTGACTTCGATGTGACCGGTCTCTCTCCGCTCAGCATCCTGCCCGCCGGCCCGAACGCGAAGGTGGTGGTTGACGGCAACGGCCTCGACCGGGTCTACGACCAGCAGTCGAACGGTTCGCTCTCGATCGGTTTCCAGACGATCACCGGCGGCGTCCTGTCGGGGATCGGGGAAGACGGTGCCGGCATCCGCAACGCGGTCGGCTCGCTCAGCGTCGAAGGCACCACTTTTTCCGACAACAGCACGCTCTTCCAGGGCGGTGGAGTCGCGGTCTACAACGCCCTGAGCATGGTCAACAGCACGGTATCCGGCAACTCGGCCGGCCAGAGCGGAGGCGGCATCTACGCGGCCGGTGCATCATCGCTCACGGTCCGCAGCTCGACCATCACCGACAACACTGCAGACTCCAACGCCGACGCCAACGGCACCGGCGGCGGCTTCGCTGATGCGGCAGCGACGTCGATCAGTTTCTACAACGTGATCAACGCCGCCAACCTGGATCTCAACCCCGTACCGCCACCGGCGCCCGATTGCTTCAGCGGGCCGGGTTACTTCCCGCGCTTCGTTCTGACCACCCAGGCCCTCGGGGCGGGAAACTGCCTGGTCGGATTCGACCCCGGTAACAACCAGGTCGTCTCCGACCCGGAAATCGGGCCGCTCCAGGACAACGGCGGTCAGACTCCGACCCACGCCCTGCTTGCCGGCAGCCAGGCGATCGGAAACGGGGGGACGACGGGACTTGACCAGTGTCCCGCGACGGACCAGACCGGTCGCGAACGACCCGCCGGTGGCTGCGACATCGGCGCGGTCCAGTATGTGGCGCCGTCCGCCAAAGCGAAGGTCGTGGTCCGCAAAGTGCTGCCGAAGAAGATCGCCCTGAAGCGTGGCAGGGTGATCCGGGTCAAGGTTGTGATTCGCAACTCCGGTGCCGCGGTCGCCTCGGGCGTGAAGGTCTGCCTGAAGCCAAAGGGCAAAGCGAAGAAAGCACTGAAGGTCAGGGGCAAGGCCTGCCGCAAGGTCGGATCCCTGAAGCCGGGCAAGACCAGCAGGTCGAAATTCAAGCTGGCGGCCGGGAAGAATGCGAAGAAGAAGGCTTACCGACTGGTGGCGAAGGCGAAAGGAAAGAACTTCCCGAAGCGCTCCCGTTCGATCAAGGCGAAGGTCAGGTAGCACCGGGCGGGGCCCCGTTCCATTTTCCTGAAAGACTGGCGCGTCCATGGATATGGACGCTCCGGCCCTGACCCCGAATGCCTATCGCGACACCTGGTGTGGCCAGGTTCTGGGGGACCGGGTGGGCCAGACGGTGAGGGTCTCGGGCTGGGTTCACCGGCGCCGCGACCACGGCGGACTGATCTTCATCGACCTGAGGGACCGGACCGGTCTCGTCCAGCTCGTATTCAATCCCGATGAGGCCGGAGGCTCCTTCGACCTCGGCCACCGGCTGCGTTCGGAGTACGTGGTCTCGGTCGCCGGCGAGGTAGTGACCAGAGAACCGGAGACCGTCAACCCGGAGCTGCCGACCGGTCAGTTCGAGATCCACGTAGGCGAAGCCGAAGTCCTGGCCGAAGCCGATACGCCGCCTTTCGCGATCGAAGGCTTCAACTCCGAAGCCGGGGAGGAGGCGAGGCTGCGCCACCGTTATCTCGACCTGCGCCGCGAGCCGATGCAGCGCGCGATCGAGCTGCGCCATCGCCTCACCACCTCGATGCGGAGCTTCCTGGACGGCGAGGGCTTCCTCGAGATCGAGACCCCGATCCTGACCCGCTCGACGCCCGAGGGCGCGCGCGATTTCCTCGTACCGAGTCGCCAGCAGCGCGGGTCCTTCTACGCGCTTCCGCAGTCCCCGCAGCTCTTCAAGCAGCTGCTCATGGTCTCCGGGTTCGAGCGCTACTTCCAGATCGCCCGCTGCTTCCGCGACGAAGACCTTCGCGCCGATCGCCAGCCCGACTTCACCCAGCTCGACATCGAGATGAGCTTCGTCACCGGCGAGGACGTGATCGCCCTGAACGAGAAGCTGATGGCCCACCTGCTCGGCGAGATGGGGATCGAGGTGCAGGTCCCGTTCCCGAGCATGGGTTACGACGAAGCGATCAGCCGCTTCGGCTCCGACAAGCCCGACACCCGCTACGGATACGAGATCACCGACCTGACCGAGGTGCTGCGGGGGACCGAGTTCAAGGCCTTCGGCGGCGTGATCGAGTCCGGTGGCTCGGTGAGAGGCATCAACTTCGGGCAGAGGGAGCTCTCCCGGGCCCAGCTCGACGGCCTGATCGACGACGCCAAGGAGCTGGGCGCCAAGGGTCTGGTCTGGGCATTCCGCGAAGGGGACGGCTGGAGGGCGCCGATCGCCAAGTTCCTCAGCGCCGAAGAGCTGTCGGGTCTGAACTCGGCGATGGAAGCCTCCGAAGGCGATCTGATGCTGGTCGCCGCCGACGAGCCGCACAAGGTAGCCGCGATCCTGGGCGGGCTGCGCACCCGTCTGGCCGAGCGCTGGGATCTGATCCCCGAAGGCGAGAATCAGCTGACCTGGATCGTCGACTGGCCGATGTTCGAGTTCAACGAAGGCGAAGACCGCTGGGACGCGCTTCACCACCCTTTCACTGCACCGTCTGGCGACTTCGACCCGGCCGACCCCGGCTCGGCGAGGGCCGAGGCCTACGACCTGGTCTGGAACGGGGTCGAACTGGGCGGCGGCTCGATCCGAATCAACAGCCCCGAAGTTCAGTCACAGGTATTCGACGCGCTGGGGATTTCGCGCGAAGAGGCTGAGAACCGCTTCGGCTTCCTCCTCGAGGCCCTGCGCTACGGCGCCCCACCTCATGGCGGCATCGCCTTCGGGGTCGATCGCTTCGCCGCACTGCTGGCCGGAGTCGAGTCGATCCGCGACGTCATCGCCTTCCCCAAGACCGCTTCCGGAGGGGATCCGCTGACCGGTGCGCCGGCTCCGGTGGATGACATCCAGCTCAGGGACGTCGGCGTCGCGCTGAGAAAGCCTGCCAAGCCGGCTACGGGCTGAGTCGGGGGAGGGAGTCGCTTGGGCTACCTGCGAAAGCTGAAGGACCGGATCTCGAAGATCGGTGACGGCAGCGGACGGATACAGATCGGCGATCCGCGCTTCGATGCCTGGGAGGTGGTTCACGAATTCGAGGATCTCCAGACCGGCCTGGCCTGGCGGGATGCCCTGCGGGAGCGAGGCCTCGACGCCGAACTGACTTCCGACTGGGAACTCGACCGCTTCAACCGCGGCGACATCAACCTCCAGGTGCCGCCCGAACAGTGGTCCGAGGCCGAGGAGATCATGTCCGGCCTCGACCTCGACTGAAGGCGAATCTGTGGCGACCGCCGGTCCGCGGTGGTAGCCTCTCAATGAGGCTCGAACCCGTTCGTTAGCCGCTTCATAATTTGACCCAACATCAACGGCACGGGAGCCGACTTCTCCGAGTCCCCCGCGGGATGGGAGATAGGCACCCACCTTTATATAAAGGGATCAATGTCGGAGGCGGAGACGGCGGGTTGGGGCCTCTTTTTTGGCTTCCGGACAGGTCTCACCCGGGCCCGGGGCCAGACTGTGGACGGCCCCGCCAGGGGGCCGGGAGCAACCCCTGATCAGGCGGCTACGGGTGCGCTGAAGTCGTAGTCGACGCCGGTCATCTCAACCGATTCGGTCCATAGCCGCTCGGCCACTTCGGGGTCGTGGGCGACCTTGCGCGGAGCCACTACGGTCGGAGAGCCGCGGTGCTCGCCGATGCCGTCGGGGCCGATGTAGCTGCCACCCGGGAGGCCCGGGGAAACTGCCGCGAACAGGGTCGGCAGGGCACCGTGCTCGGCGTCCTGGGCGAGCAGCGCGTGGGAGACCTTGAGGATCGGGGTCGTGATCAGGTTGACGATCCCGTTGCCAGTGCCGGTTCCGGCGGATCCAAGGTTGGTCGCCGCGAATCCGGGGTGGGCGCCCATGCTCTTCATGTCGAGCCCGGCTTCGTCGATGCGCTTCTGGAGGTCGATTGCGAAGATCAGGTTGGCAAGCTTCGACTGGCCGTAGGCGCTCCAGCGCTGGTAGGACTCTTCGGACTGCAGGTCCTCGAAGTTCATCTTGCCCATCTTGTGGGCGTTCGAGCTGACGGTTACGACGCGCGAACCGGGCTTCTTCTTCAGCTCGTCGAAGAGCAGGCCGGTCAGGGCGAAGTGGCCGAGGTGGTTGGTTCCGAACTGGAGCTCGAAGCCGTCGGCCGTCTCCTTGCGCGGCGGCGCCATCACGCCGGCGTTGTTGATCAGCAGATCGATGCCGTCGTCGAGGGCGGCGGTGACATCGCCGGCGAAGCTGCGTACCGATTCGAGGGAGGCCAGATCGAGCGGCAGCACCTGGAAGTCGGTGGCTTCGCCCCCGAGGCCGAGATCGCTGCGCATCGCTGCGACGGCCTGCTCGCCCTTGGAGGTGTCACGACATGCGACCACGACCCTGGCGCCCTGCCGGGCGAGTTCGCGGGCGGTCACCAGGCCGATGCCGCTGTTGGCACCGGTGACTACGGCCGTGCGGCCACTCTGGTCGGGAATCTGTTCTGCGCTCCAGCTCTTGCTCATCGGCCGAGGCTACATCTTTACCCTGTCGGGAGTGAGTTCACTGCTCGAGCAATACCACGCTGACCGCAGCCGCCTGGCCGCCCCGGGCGCCGGCTCGTTCACCGGTGCCGCCGGAGGTGCCGCCTGCGGCGATCTCGCCCGGATCTCGGTCGAGCCGGATGGCGCCGACATTGCCAGGGTGACTTTCGATGCGGAGGGCTGTGCCGCGACAAGGGCGGCCTGCGCCTGTGTGGCCGAACTGGTCGAGGGCGGCAGCATCCTCGCGGCTGCCGCGATTGCCACCGATGACGTCGCCGATGCCCTCGGAGGCCTGACGCCGGCGTCGCGCCACGCCGCCGTGCTCGCCGCCGACGCGCTTCACCGGGCACTCTCTGCCCTGGCCTCCAGTGGCCTGCCACTCGCCGAACCCGATCCGGATCGTGTGCTGGTCGCCGTTTCAGGCGGAGTGGACAGCGCCGTAGCGGCACTGAACGAGCGGGAGGCGGGCAGCGAGGTCGTCGCGGTGACAGTCAAGCTCTGGGCGGATCCAGATACCGATGGAAGCAAGGCCTGCTGCTCGCCCGAGGCGGTCCTGGGAGCCCGCTCGGTCACCCACTCGATGGGCATCCCGCATTTCACGCTCGACCTCGAGGACGGGTTCCGCTCGACGGTGGTCAACGGCTTCATCGAGGGCTACGCAGCCGGCCGCACGCCGAACCCATGCGTTCTCTGTAACGGCGAAGTGCGGATTTCGGCAATGGTCGATCTGGCCGATCGGCTCGGAGCGACCCATCTCGTCACCGGGCACTACGCCCGTATCGTCAATGACGCCGGAGGCGAACTGCTCGCCGAGGGTCGCGATTCGAACAAGGACCAGAGCTACATGCTGGCCGCCCTGCCACCCGCGGTGATCAGCCGGTTGCGCTTCCCGCTGGCGAACATCTCGAAGCCGGAAGTTCGCGAGATCGCCGCCCGAAACGGGCTTTCGGTCGCGAAGAAGCCCGAGAGCCAGGACCTCTGCTTCCTGGCCGGAAGCAGCAAACGGGCCTTCCTGAAGCGGCACGGCGGGATTTTCGACAACGAAGGGCCCGTGCTCGACCGGCAGGGCAGGCAGCTGGGGCGACACCGGGGCCACCATCACTTCACGGTCGGACAGCGTCGCGGTCTCGGCGTCGCCGCCGGCGAGCCGCTGTACGTCACCGGCACGGATGCAGCGGCCAATTCGGTCACTGTCGGCAGCAGGGGCGATCTGGCGAGCGAACGGGTTTCGGTCGCCGCGGCGGTCCTCCATCGCGACGGCTCGACCGTGGACCGGGTCCGCCTCCGCTACCGCTCACCGGCCGTTGCGGCCCGTGTCCAGGCCCCGGCCGGCAGCCACGGACTGCTCGAGGTCGAACTCGAAGAGCCATTTGAAGGCGTCGCCCCGGGCCAGGCCGCCGTGCTGATGAGCGGGGATACCGTAGTCGGCCACGGCACGATCAAATAGGCTCCGGCGTTCATGAAGTCGGACGAAATCCGTGAGACATACCTGAGCTTCTTCGAGCAGCGCGACCATCGCCGCGTGCCTTCGGCCTCACTGATTCCTCCTCCGGATGACACGTCGACCCTGCTGACCGTGGCCGGCATGCAGCCGTTCAAGGCCTACTTCCTGGGACGCGAGACGCCGCCGGCCGACCGGCTCGACCTCGTCCCAGACCTGCTTCCGCACCCCGGACATCGAGGAAGTCGGCAAGACGCTGCGCCACCTGACCTTCTTCGAGATGCTCGGCAACTTCAGTTTCGGCGGCTACTTCAAGGATGAGGCGATCCGGTTCGGCTGGGAGCTTTCGGTCCAGGGCCTCGGCCTGAATCCTGAAGAGATCTGGGTCACGGTCTTCGGTGGAGACGAAGAACTCGGACTCGGCCCCGACGAAGAGGCGATCGCCATCTGGAAGGAGATCGGCGTACCGGACGAGCGCATCGTCAGGCTGCCGCGGTCGGAGAACTTCTGGCAGGCCGGACCGACCGGTCCCTGCGGTCCCTGTTCCGAGATGTACCTCGACCGCGGACCCGACTTCGGCGGGCAAGACGACCGCCCCGGCGACGACACCGATCGCTTTCTCGAGTACTGGAACCACGTCTTCATGACCTACGACCTCGGGCAGGACGGATCCCTCGCGCCGCTGCCCTCGAAGAACATCGACACCGGCATGGGTCTCGAGCGCATGGCGGCGATCCTCCAGGGCGTTCCTTCCGTCTACCAGACTGACCTGTTCAGCCCGCTGATCGAGCTGGCCGAGCAGATGAGCGGCATGAAGTACGACTCGACGCCGGAGGCAACCCGGGCGATGCGGATAATCGCCGACCATTCCCGGGGGATGAGCTTCCTGATCGCCGCCGGGGTCGTCCCGTCGAATGAAGACCGCGGATACATCCTGCGCCGGGTGATGCGCAGGGCGATTCAGCAGGGTCGCAACCTCGGCTTCGAGGGATCGTGGCTGGGCCGCTTCACCGAGCGCACGATCGAGATCATGGGGGACGCGCATCCCCGGGTGGCCTCGGGGCACGAGCAGATCGAGCGCTGGGTCAGGTCCGAAGAAGAGAGCTTCGGACGCACCCTCGACCGGGGAATGATCCTGCTCGAGCAGATCGTCGAGCGTTCGCTGGCTTCGAGCAGTTCATGGATCAGCGCCGACGATGCGTTCCAGCTCCACGACACCTACGGCTTTCCCTACGACCTGACCCGGGAGATCGTCTCCCAACGCGGCCTCCAGGTCGACGATCAGGGTTTCGAGGAGTTGATGGAGGCTCAACGTCGCCGGGCCCGCAGCGGCGCCTCCGGCGGCAGTCGCGGACGCGACCACGAGCGCGTGCTGGCTTTCGCGGCCAACGGTCCGGCCAGCGAGTTCGTCGGCTACGAGCATCTTCGGGCCGAGACCGGGGTGAGCGCCCTGGACCGGACGGACGGCCGCTCCCTTCTCAAGCTTGACGAGAGCCCGTTCTATGCCGAGGGCGGCGGCCAGGTCGCCGACTCCGGGCGGATCTCGTGGCAGGGTGGCGAAGCGATCGTCACCGACGTGGTCCGGGTCGGCGACGATCAGGTAGTCGAAATCGAACCGGCCGGCGGGCCAGAGGGAGCACCGCCCGTGGGCGCGACGATCGAGGCCGAGGTCGACCGACGGTCGCGCTTCAGGACGATGTGCAACCACACGGCAACCCACCTGCTCCACGCCGCCCTTCGGGAACGGCTCGGCGACCACGTCCATCAGGCCGGCTCTGCGGTTCGGCCCGAAAAGCTGCGTTTCGACTTCAATCACGGCGAGGCTCTGGGCAAGGAAGACATTGCCTGGGTCGAGGACCGGGTCAACGGCTGGATCAAGGACGCCGAGCCGGTGCGGTGGATCAACATGGAGAAGGCCGAGGCCGAAAAGCTGGGAGCCATGGCGCTGTTCGGCGAAAAGTACGGCGACTGGGTCAGGGTGGTCGAGGTCGAGTCCGTCTCGCGCGAGCTATGCGGAGGAACTCACGTCTCCAGCACTGCGGAGATCGGCCTTTTCAGGATCACCGGGGAGAGCTCGAGCTCGGCCAACGTGCGCCGGATCGAGGCGATCACCGGTCCCGACGCGATCGACTGGCATCGTGCCCGCACTGCCGAGCTCTTCGAAGTCGGCGAAACGCTGGGCGACGTACGGGATCCGGTCGGCGCGGCCCGTCGTGCTTCGGAGAAGATCGAAGATGCCAAGCGCGGCGAAAGGCAGCAGGAGCAGCAGAAGCTGGGTGGACTGGCGGCGGAACTGGCCGGTGCGGTCGCCTCGATCGGCCCGATCGAGGCCGTAATCGCCGAGGTGCCGGTTTCCAACCCGAAGCAGATCCTCCAGATGGCCAAGTCAGTCCAGGCCGAGCACCCGGGAGCCGGCGTGGTCCTCGCCGGAGCCGATGAGGAGGCCGGCAAGATCGGGATCGTGGCGCTGTTCTCGGCCGAAGACGCGGCCGAGCGTGTCTCTGCCGCGGAGTTGATCCGGGAGATCGCCCCGCTGGTCGGTGGTGGCGGTGGTGGCAGTGACGAAATGGCCCAGGCAGGTGGCAAGGACCCGGCCCGGCTGGAGGAGGCGATGGTCGCCGCTCGGGCCTGGCTGGAGAGCCGCTGAACGTGAGGGTTCTGGCGCTCGACTATGGCAGTGCCCGGATTGGATGCGCCGTCTCCGACGCGACCGGCACCCTGGCCACACCGATCGAGGCGATTGAACCCCCGGAGGTGGCTCGGGTCGCCGCGTTGATCGAGCAGCGCGAGGTTGATCAGGTCGTCGTGGGAATGCCGGTTTCCCTTTCCGGCGTGGAGGGTCATCAGGCCGAGGTCACCCGGGGTTTCTGTTCGGAGCTGTCGCAGGCGGTCGAGGTACCGGTGGAGACCTGGGACGAACGCTTCACGACGAGGATGGCGGCCCAGACCCGTCGCGAGACCGGGGCCGGTTCGGCCGAAGACTCGATCGCTGCCGCTCACCTGCTGGAAACCTACCTCGCAGCACTTGAAAGCCGGAGCCGATGAGCGACCGCTGGTTCGAAGACCCTCCGGAGCACGACCCGGACGATCCGGAGGCGGTCGAGCGGGCGCTGAGGCGGCAGGAACGGATGAAGCGTCGTGGTTCCGGGGCTCAGGAGCCATCCCCGGCTCCCGATACGCCCGAAGTCCTCAAGGCACCGAGTGACCGGCGACGGACGGGACGAGCGGGTGGCGGCGCATCTGGCGGCGACTCCGGCCGGGGTGCTTCCCGCTCCGGCGGACGGCGTCGCCTGTGGCTGTTCGCGCGCCGCCCTGATGGTCGTCGGGCTGATCGCAATCTGGCTGCTGGCCTCGATCTTCCAGCCTTTCGCGGGCGAGGCCGACGGTCGGACCGTAGCCGTCAAGGTGCCGGCCGGCGCCGGAGTGGGGGAGATCGGCGACCTTCTGGTCGAGGAAGGTGTGATCACGAATGCAACCTTTTTCGAGATCAGAGCGAGGCTCTCCGGGCAGGATAGTGAGCTCTATTTCGGGAACCATGTCTTTCGCGAGGGCATGAGCTACTCGGCCGCTCTGGACGAGCTGAGCAAGAGACCTCAGAAAGAAGTCGCCACGGTGGTGATCCCGGAAGGACTCAGCCGTTCGGAAGCCGCCGATGTCGTGGGGTCCGCCGGCATCCCGGGCAACTACATGGAGGCATCGCTCAGATCGAAGCTGCTGAACCCGAACCAGTACGGAGCGCAGGGCCGGGCCGAGAACCTCGAGGGTTTCCTGTTTCCGGCGACCTACGAACTCCGGCCCGGCTCGGATGCGCGCGACCTGGTCGAGCAGCAGCTGGAGGCATTCAAGGACAACATCGCCGGCGTGGACCTGAAATTCGCGAAGTCGAAGAACCTCAACGTCTACGACGTGCTGACGATCGCCTCGATGGTCGAGCGCGAGGTTTCGGTGCCGAGAGAGCGGGCGATCGTCTCGGCCGTGATCTACAACCGGCTCGAGCGCGGCGAGCCGCTTTTCATCGATGCGACCACCCGTTTCGCGCTCGACAACTGGACCGAGCCGCTGACCGAAAGCGATCTGGCCGTCGACTCCCCCTACAACACGCGTACCAACGCCGGCCTGCCCCCGGGCCCGATCGGAAGTCCCGGGCTGGCCTCGATCGAAGCTGCCGCCAATCCGGCCGAAACGGACGTATGGCTCTACGTGGTCAAACCCGGGACATGTGGGGAACATGATTTCTCGAACAACCTTGACGATCACAACGCCAAGGTCGCCCGCTACCAGGAAGCCCAGGAGGCGGCCGGCGGATCGCCGACCGAATGCCCTTGACCCGCGAGTACCGGCAGCAGGACCGATGACCGCCGATGAAGCGGCACCGACCGCCAGGAGGCTGGCCGTCATCGGTCATCCGGTCTCCCACTCGAGGTCGCCGGCGATGCAGAGCGCAGCCCTCCTGGACCTCGGTCTGGCACCGGACTGGAGCTACGAAGCGATCGACGTCGACCCCGCGGACCTCGACGACCGCCTTCGTGACCTGCCGCAGCTCGGTTTCGCCGGGGTCAACGTCACTGTGCCTCACAAGGAGGCGGTGCTGCGATCGGCTGCCGTCGCCGGCGAAGCTGCAGCCGCTATAGGAGCCGCAAATACCCTCGTCTTCGAACAAGGTGGCATCCGGGCCGAGAATACGGACGCCCCGGGCCTGCTCGATGCAGTGGGGGCGGTGCCGGGCGGGACTCCGGTGCTCGTTCTCGGTGCCGGCGGCGCGGCGAGGGCGGCCCTGTGGGCGCTGCTGGGAGCCGGGGCCGACGTCTCGGTCTGGAATCGCACGCCGGCAAGGGCCGAGGGGATGGTCGCCGAGCTCGGCGGAAAGGTGGCGGCCGATCCGCACGGCCTCGACTTCGATCTGGTGGTCAATGCGAGCGCGGCCGGTCTCGGAGGCGGCGACGGCCTCGCCGACCTGCCGCTGGTCCGATCAGACTTCCGTGCCGGCCAGACGGTTGTGGACATGGTCTACGGCAGCGAGCCGAGCAGCCTGCTCGCGGCCGCGGCCGACGCCGGAGCGAGGGTGATCGACGGTCTCGAGATCCTGGTCCGGCAGGGCGCGCTCTCTCTGGAGATCTGGACCGGCCGCCGGCCTTCGATCGAAGTCATGCGCGCCGCTGCGCGCGGCTGAGGCCATTCCGGTCAACACCCGTTCCACTCTCGAGGCCGACCGGCTGTGCCCGGGAAGCTTCAATCGTCCCGGGAAGGCTGCGATGCCCGGCTTGCGCCGACCGGGCTGCAGCCCGCCGTGCCGTTGATGGTGGCCAGGCGGCGATCGCCGCCCAGTGGCTCCACCACGTAGCTGCCCGGGTCTTCCGGCAGCAGCAGGTCGAATACGGCGGGCGAGGAGCGGGTTGCGGTCTCGGCTCGGCCGAAATCAGGGATCGAGACATCGAGGTACCTGTTGGTACGCAGCGTGAGGATCAGGCGGGACCGCGGGCGCACGCAGATATCGACCGACCGCTCGCCGACCGTCGCGGTGATCGAGATCGTCATGCCGTCGTTGCTGCGTTCGACTTCTGCGACTGCCTCAGATTCACCCCTGGTGCCGTTTCCACTGCCGGCAGTCTCGTCTCCGGTCGCCCCGGTTGCGCCGGTAGCACCGGTGTCGCCGGAAGATCCGGTCGCGCCGCCGGCTTCGCCCGTGGTTGCGGTCTCGCCCGTCGCGCCGGTCTCGGTGGTCCGTTCGACCGGATCCGGGGCAACGATCGCAATCGCGGTAGAGATCCCGAGCAGTACCAGCATCACGATGATCAGGCGGCGGGCTGCCATCAGGTGTTCACGGAGGAGGCATCGGTCATGGGTGAGGCAATAGCCTAGGCATCGCAATGAGCTTCCGCTTCACAACCGCAGGGGAGTCCCACGGACCGGGCCTGGTGACGATCGTCGAAGGCCTGCCTGCCGGACTCGAACTGGACCGCGAGACCCTCGACAGGGACATGGCCCGGCGCCAGCTCGGCCACGGTCGCGGGGGCCGGATGAAGATCGAGACCGACTCGGTCGAGATCCGGACCGGCGTGCGCCACGGACGTACGCTCGGCAGCCCGATTGCCGCCCTGGTCGCCAATCGCGATTACAAGAACTGGGACGAGCGCATGAACCCGTGGCCTATCGACGGTGAGATACCGGAGATAACCCTGCCAAGGCCCGGCCACGCCGACCTGACCGGTATGTGGAAGTACAACCAGACCGACCTTCGAAACATCCTCGAGCGGGCCAGCGCCCGCGAGACCGCAGCCAGGGTCGCAGCCGGTGCTATCGCCCGGGCCTTCCTGACCGCGCTCGGTGTGACCGTGAGGAGCCACGTGACCCGGATCGCCTCGATCGAGGCACCCGAGCGCCACGACCTGTCGCCGGAAGACTTCGACGGGATCGACGATGATCCGGTCCGCTGCCTGGATCCGGACACCTCGGCCCGCATGGTCGAGGAGATCAACGTGCTGCGCAAGAAGAACGAGAGCCTCGGCGGTACCTTCGAGGTGAGGGTATTCGGGCTGGTCCCGGGCCTCGGCAGCCACGTCTCCTGGGAGGACCGCCTCGACGGCCGGCTCGCCCAGGCGATCTGTTCGATTCAGTCGATCAAGGGTGCCTCGATCGGCGAGGCCTGGGATGTCGCCTCGCGCCCTGGTTCAGAGGCCCACGACGAGATCTTCTGGTCCGAAGAGCGCGGCTGGTACCGCGAAACCAACCATGCCGGCGGCCTCGAAGGAGGCATGACCAACGGAGAGCCACTCTCCGTGCGTGCCGCCATCAAGCCGATCTCGACCATGACCAAGCCGCTGCGTTCGGTCGACATCAAGACCAAGGAGCCGGACAAGGCCCACAAGGAACGGACCGACTCCACCGTCGTGCCGGCTGCCGCCGTGGTCGGCGAGGCGATGATCTGCCTGGTGCTGGCCAAGTGCTACCGCGAGAAGTTCGGCGGCGACCACATCGACGACGTGCTCGGCGCGCTCGACGCGTACCGGGAGCGAATCGGCTGGCGATGATCTGCCTGGTCGGCTTCATGGGCGCGGGCAAGTCCACTGCCCTGGCCGAACTTCGTGACAAGGGATTGCGCACCGCCGACTCCGATCGCCTGATCGAGTCCGAAGCGGGCCGGTCGATCCCCGAGATATTCGAGGCCGAAGGGGAGCAGGGTTTCCGCGAGATCGAGCAGCGGGTGGTGCTGGCTGCGCTCGCCGATGCCTCGATCGACGCACTGGCCCTCGGCGGCGGGGCGGTGACCAACCCTGCCTTGCGCGAGGCGATCTGCGCGCCCGCTCATACGGTCGTCTGGCTGGAAATCGACGAGGGGGCGGCCTGGAGGCGCGTCAGACGAAGCGACCGCCCGCTGGCCCGGGACGAAGCGGCCTTCCGACGGCTCTTCGCCGAGCGGCAGCCGCTCTACGCGGCGGTTTCCGACGCGATTCTGCCGGCGGTCGCGATCCGGATCTGGGAGAGGGCGCTGGAGCCGGTCAGGATGCTCGACCGGCTGCCGGCCGGGACCCGCATGCTCTGGGCGGCCAGCAGCAACGGCGACTACCCGGTCTACGTCGGCCGCGGCCTGCTCGCAGGCCCACTGTTCGAGGGCAGCGGCCCCGTCATGCCCGGGGACGGACGTTCCTTCGGCTTCACCGACGACTCGGTCGGGCCGCTCTACGCAGACGGGGTCAGGGGTCTCGAAGCAACGATTTCGGTTCCACCCGGTGAGACCGCCAAGAGCGTCTCGCAGGCTGAGGATTCACTGCGTCAGATGGCCAGGCTCGGTGTGACCCGGTCCGACCGGCTGATCGCGATCGGCGGCGGAGTGGTCGGCGACCTCGCCGGATTTTGCGCAGCGACTTACCAGCGCGGCATCCCTTACGTGCAGGTGCCGACCACGCTGGTCGCCCAGGTCGATTCGGCCTACGGCGGCAAGACGGGCGTAGACCTTCCCGAAGGCAAGAACTACGTCGGTGCTTTTCATCTGCCTTCCGCGGTGGTCACCGACGTCGATACGCTCGCGACCCTGCCCGATGGTGAGCTGAAGGCGGGTCTGGCCGAGGTCGTCAAGACGGCCCTGCTCGCCGGTGGCGACCTCTGGCGGCAGGTCAGGGATCTCGAACCAGGCGAGATCGCGTCGAGGGCGGACCTCGTCTTCGCCTGCGCCCGCTACAAGTGCGGCGTGGTCGCAGCCGACGAGCGCGACCACGGACTGCGGGCCGCTCTGAACCTCGGCCATACGGTCGGGCACGCGATCGAGTCGGTCACCCGCTACAGCCGCTACCGGCATGGCGAAGCCGTGGCTCTCGGCCTGCTGGCCGCTCTGCGGCTCTCCGACGCTGAGGATCTTCGAAGCGAGTTGAAGCAGTGGAACGTCCGCCACGGTCTGCCGGTTTCGCTCGAGCCCGGGATCGACCCCGACGAAGTGGTCCGCGCCGTCCAGTTCGACAAGAAGAGGACCTCCAGGGGAGTCGGTTTCGTCCTACTCAAGAAGCCGGGAGAGCCCCGCACCGACTGCCTGGTCGAGGCCGCTAGAGTTCGAGCCTCCGTGGAAGAGCTGAACGAATGAGCAGGTCACAGAACAGGGTCGCCATCCTCCACGGGGTCAATTTCGATGTCCTCGAGAGGCGCGACCCGGACATGTACGGCGGAATCGGCCTGGGCGAGCTCGAGTATCGGATCTCCGGCTGGGCAAAGGATTTCGGGCTGGAGCCGACCTTCTACCAGACGAATTCGGAGGCCGAATTCTGTGGCTACCTGCACCGGCTGAGCGCAAGCGCAGACGCAGCGATCATCAACGCCGGTGCCTGGACCCACTACAGCTACGCGATCGGCGACGCACTTGCCGTGGACCCGGTACCAGCGATCGAGGTTCACCTCTCCGACGTGGAGGACCGCGAGGACTGGCGGCGGGTTTCCGTGTTTCACGGCCTGGTCGAGGCAAAGGTCTACGGCAAGGGTCCGGACGGCTACCGGGAGGCGCTCGGCCTGGTTGCCAGGCGGCTCGGTACGACGGGTGCCTGAGGCTTCGTCCCCGGCAGCAGGCGAATCTCGAAGCGATCGCCTCGAGGCGTCGGTCGAAGGCAGCGAGGTCGATGCGCTGCTCGTATCCAACCTGACCAATGTCGAATACCTGACCGGCTTCTCCGGCACGAACGGTGCCTGCCTGGTCGGAGACGGCATTCGCACCTTCCTGACCGACTTCCGGTACTCGGACCGAGCGGCAGCCGAGATCGAAGGCTGGAACGTCGAAATCGTCGGCGGCGAATGGCTGGCCGGACTGGCCGGGATCGTCTCGGAGGCGGTCTCCGGTGGCAGGGTCGGTCTCGAGGATGACCACATGACCGTGCGCACCGCGCGCCGCCTCGGCGAGAACCTCACCGGCGATGCCTCACTGGCCGACTGCGGAGGACTGGTAGAGCGACTGCGCCGCTCCAAGGACCAGCAGGAGATCGCGGCGATCGCGGCAGCGGCTGAGCTGACCGACTCGATCTACACTGAACTGTTCGAAGCGGGGCTGATCGGCAGGACCGAAAGCGAAATCGCCGGATGGGTGATGGCTCGCATGCGACAGCAGGGAGCCGAGCCCTCGTTCCCGCCGATCGTCGCGGCCGGCCCCAACGGAGCCTCGCCCCACGCCGAGCCCGGTCCACGCAGGGTCGGAGCCGGTGAGCTGGTTGTGATCGACATGGGCTCGAAGCTCGACGGCTACTGCTCCGACTGCACGAGGACGGTGGCGACGGGAGAGCTCGAGAGCGAGGCGGCCGAGATCTACGACGTGACCCTGCGGGCCAACGAACTTGCACTCGAGGCGGTCGCGGCCGGCGGTGGAGCCGCCGACATCGACTCGGTGGCCAGGGACCTGATCAGCGACGCGGGCTACGGAGAGAACTTCGGCCACGGTCTCGGCCACGGTGTCGGAATGGAGGTCCACGAGGCGCCAAGGCTCGGGCCGCGCTCCGAGGACAGCCTGATCGAGGGCGATGTCGTCACCGTGGAACCCGGCATCTACCTGTCCGGCCGTTACGGCGTCCGGATCGAGGATCTGGTCGTCGTGGGCGTCGGTGGGGTGGCCGCAAACCTCAGCTCTCATGCGAAGGCGTTGACCGTCGTCGGCTGAGTGCGCGCGCCCGCACAGCCGCGGGTGCTTTTGTGTACTATGTGATTACCGTCACACACGAGTCCGGATACCCGGAATTCGGAGTGGCAGGAAAGAAGTAGGACTCCGAACCTCGATGGCGAGGGATTTTTCAGGAGAGAGGGTAAGTGCGAAAAGACCGGTCTGAGGGGGCCGGTCTTTTCAGTGCAGTCGCGCACTTCGGCGTCGGCAAGGCCCGGAGGCCGCCGGCTCTCCTGCTACTTGGGTGAGGGTGTCCTGCAACGAAAACGGGCCCCGCAGGGCCCGTTTTCATGATTCGACTGTTTCCGCTGCTTACGGCAGGCCGGCCATGCCGTCCCAGCCGTTCGAGAAGCAGTAGTCGCTTGCCGCCGCACAGGCACCGATCGTTCCGTCGTTGAGGAACGTGCGCGAGTGCTCGATCGCGTCCGGAGCCCGCCGCGGGAAGCTGTGCGGGTCGTCGCCGTAGCCCCATTCGGGCCTCGGCGGCACGTTCTCCAGGGGAGGAGTGCCGCTGCCGTCCCGCACGGTACCGGTGTAGGCGGGCGGACCTCCGTCGTAGTAGACGAAGAAGCTGTCGCCGGGCCCGGCCGGGAAGGTCGAGACCTCGGGGATGGCTTCGTAGTTCAGCTGCCAGCGTCGCTCCGGAACGAGGGTCGGCGAGTAACGCTTCGCCCCCGAGGTCCGGGCCAGGACCTCAGCCGTGTAGTTGGAGACCTGGTGGTCGCCCACGGCAACCCGCATCAGAACCTCGTGCGGGTTGGTTCCCGGCAGCGGGTTGTCGGTGAGGTTGTGGGCGTAGCCGTTGCCTTCTCCACGGTCCCAGAGCAGCTGCATCAGCGAGAGCAACAGCGGCCGCTCGGCCAGGTCCGGGTAGTTGGCGTAGAGGCCGAGTCCCGGCAGCTTGAAGTACTCGTCCGAGTCCACCGAACGGCGGAGCAGGGTGGAGTAGTTGATTCCCGGTACGCCGAGGATGCCGCGGTCGACGTCGGGGGAGAGCGCCGTCAGGGCACCGCCCATGATGCCGCCCTGGCTGATCCCGATGTAGTAGCCACGGGTGTCCATGCCGGCGCTGGTATCGATTGCCGATCCCTGGTCGGGGGCGGCGAGCGGTGCGGCACCGTCATGCGTCATGAAGAACGCCGGTTCGTCGGCGAATCCGTCGGGATGGGCGAGCGCACGGCTGATCATCATGAAGTTGACGAATCCCTGCTGCATCCTGTCGATGGCCTTGTTGAAGTTGGACATGTCGCCCAGCGACGAGATGATCAGGCCGATGTCGTTCTCGGAGAAGCCGTCCCAGTTGGCCCCGCACCAGCTCGAGTTGGTCTCGTTGCCGACCTCGCGGGTCGATCCGGTGGAGAACACCTGGCTGAGCAGCCCGAGCAGTCCGTGCCCGTAAACACCGGTTCCGCCGGGGACCGTCGTGCCGGTGTCGACCACGGACCTCGGAATGCCACACTGGAACGGAACGTCCATCGTGTACGCCGGGTTCCATTCGATGTCGCCGTTGGCGTCGAAGGAGAACTCCGCCCCACTGGGGCAGCCGTCTTCATCCAGGTAACACGGAACATCGCGGATGAAGCCGCTGACCGTGCGCTGGAAGTACGTGGCGTTGGGCGGCGTTGACTCGGGGGTAGCCGGGTCGTAGCCGGGCTCGCCCGGGTTGTTGCCGCCGCATTGCGCCGATGCGAGATTCGAGAGATCGCAGAAAGCGACCACGTCGACGTCCGGTGAAGTACCGGCGATCTCGCGGTCGGCGAGGTTGTTGTCGCCGAGCCTCGAGAATGCGTCGTCACGGATCTCGACTGCCCGGCCGGTCACGCTCTCTTCCGAGGCGACCGTGAAGTCCCAGGCCATGTAGAGGCTCGAGCGCTCCACGCCTGCCTTGCTGACCAGGTCGCTGATCACCGACTCCATGTGCGGCCGGCGGTCTTCGACGATCTGCTGCTCGGTGGGCAGGTTGTCCCTGTACACCTCAAAGGCGACCGGGGCGGGGATCATGCTGTCGCTCGCGTCCTTGAGGTTGCGAAGAGCAACGATGTAGCGCTTGCTGAAGTCGAAGTTCACTGCCGGACGGATGATCAGGTTGACCGGACCGGTATTGCCCGGGTCTTCGCCGATTCCGCCGTCGTTGCCGCCGACGGGGTCGACCGAGGTCGGGTTCGAGTCGAGCTCGGCATAGACCGGGTGGCGCTCGCCGGTTTCAGCGTCGATCAGAAGCAGCGCCTGGTCGGCATCCATGTACTTGCTTTCGTCATCCAGTCCCACCAGACCGCTGTTGTCGAATGCGGTGGGCGTATCGAGCCCGGGGACCTTCAGGACGATCAGGTTGCCCGGACTGAAGCCGTCGGCCCGGTTGATGTCGGTGACCGACAGGTTCTCCGGGGTGGCGTTGCCGCTATTGATCGGCGTCGAGGCAGGATTGAGGTTCAGCTGCTTGCCGGTCGGCGTCGAGGCGTCATCCTCGGTGTAGTAGTCGTTGGCAAACGGCTGCAGGCAGACGGTCGTATCGAACCAGTCGCAGTACTCGGGGTTGTCGCCGAGCGGGACGGTCGTGTAATCGATCGGCTCGTCGCAGAGGCCCTTCTTCTTGGCCAGCTTCTTTTTCTTCTTGGCCGTCTTGTTCTTGTTTCCACGCTTGTACTTGCCGAGGACCTTGACCGTCTTGGCACCACAGGTGGCGAGCTTCTTCTTGCCGGTCGAGGTGAGGGCGAGCTTGACGGTCTTGCTCTGGTTCTTGTTCTTCTTGAACTTGACCGTCTTCTTCTTGAAGCGGTTGTTCTTACCACTCTCCTTGACGCTCAGCTTGACCTTGGCCTTGCCGGTCGACTTGACCACGACGGCCAGCTTGTTGGACTTGAGCAGCGCAGCCTGGTTCTTGGTCTTCACCTTCTTGACCGTGACCTTTGCCTTCTTGGCATCTGCACTACTGACAGTCATGGCCGCGGTCAGGCCCAGGGCCATGACCAGCGCGAATGCGATTGCCATGAAACGACGCACATTCACGGTTCCCGAGTGGTAATTCATTCTGTGTTGATTCTCCCTCTGGTCGGATCGGCCGCCCTGCGGGCCGAATGTCCTCTACGCGTCAATGTGACGCCCCTCACACTCAATAATCCTAAAGGTAACCGAAAGTTGCGCGGCGCGCACCTGATCCCTTGCGGGGTTCAGCGGCTGAGGTCGACTCCCGAGTCGAGCCCCTTCACGAAAGCCGCGATCAGTTCGACCGTCGCCTCGACGTCGGCGAGATCCACCATCTCTACCGGGGAGTGCATGTAGCGCAGCGGGATCGAGACCAGGCCGGTCGGGATGCCGGTCCGGGAGATCTGCAGGGAGTCGGCGTCGGTGTGGGTCGCGTTGCCGCTGGCCCCGACCGAGTAGGGGATGCCTTGCTCCTCGGCGGTATCGCGCAGCAGTTCGTAGACCTTGGGCGAGAGCGTCGAGCCGCGGCCGATGACCGGGCCCGAGCCGAAAGGATGGCTGCCGACTTCCTTCTCGTCGACGCCAGGGGCGTCCGTGGCGTGGGTGACGTCGATCGCAACCGCGAGATCGGGCCGCACCGTGAAGGCCGCCGTCCGCGAGCCGAAGAGGCCGATCTCTTCCTGGACCGCGGCTACGGCGGCGAAGCGCGCCTCGGCGCTGCCGTCTTCGTGGACCCGGCGGAGGGCCTCCAACGCGACGTAGGAGCCGAGTCGGTTGTCCATCGAGCGCGAGACGAGCCTGCCACCGGCCACCGCCATCGGTTCGGCGTCGATCACGACCGGATCGCCGACCGATACAAGCTCCTGGGCCGCGTCGCGGTCATCGGCCCCGATATCGATGTGCATCTCCTTCAGCTTGACAACCTTCTTGCGCTGTTCGGGGTCGAGCAGGTGGATCGGCTTGCGTCCGGCCACTCCCGGTACCGCGCCTTCGTTGCCCTGGATGGTGACCCGCTGGCCGACCAGGATCTGAGGGTCCCAGCCGCCGATCGGCGCGAAGTAGAGGAATCCCTTCTCGTCGATGTGGGTGACGACAAGACCGATCTCGTCTATGTGGCCGACCACGGCGACCAGCGGGGCAGAGGCGTCGTCGCCGATCGTGGCGACGCTTGAGCCGAGCCCGTCGGTGGTGATCTCGGCGAAGCCGGCCGCCTCACGCCAGACGGTGGCGGCGTCGTATTCGTAGCCGGAGGGGCCGGGGGTCCGGAGCAGGGAGTCGAGAAGCGCGGGGGTTTCCATGTGGCAAGTATGCCGTTCCGGGCGGCCCTGCCGGAACCTCGACCCCCGCCGGCACCGTCGCCCGCCGGGGAATACACTCGGCGGCGTGATTTCAACCAATCAGTTCAAGAACGGCACGCACATCGAGGTCGACGGCAAGATCATGCGGATCATCGAATTCCAGCACGTCAAGCCGGGCAAGGGAGGAGCCTTCGTGCGCACCAAGCTGCGCAGGATCGAAGACGGCTCCGTCCAGGACAAGACCTTCAGGGCCGGCGAGAAGTTCCGTCCGGTCCGAACCGAGTCCCGAAAGATGCAGTACCTCTACGACTCGGGCGACATGATCGTTTTCATGGACAGCCGCAACTACGACCAGATCGAGCTTCCCGCCGAGATGGCCGCCGACGCGATGCAGTGGGTGCAGCCCAACGACGAGGTCGAAGTGCTGTTCGTCGACGAGAACGCGACCGATGTCCAGGTCGCCAGCGCGATCGACATGAAGGTGGTCAAGACCGAGCCGGGCCTCAAGGGGGATACGGCGTCTGGCGGCGGCAACAAGCCGGCCACGCTGGAATCGGGAGTGGAGATCCAGGTGCCGCTCTTCATCGAAGAAGGCGAAATGATCCGGGTCGACACCAGAACCGCGGAGTACGTCTCCCGGGCCTGAGCCCGAGCCCATGCTCCGGCGCCGCATCGAGCTGCAGCCCAGGTCCCGCGGCTTTCACCTGATCACCGACGAAGTGCTCGCTGCCCTGCCTGAACTGCGGGACGTGCAGGTCGGGCTGCTCCACCTGATGATCCGCCACACGTCGGCTTCGCTGACGGTCAACGAGAACGCCTCACCCGATGTCAGGCGGGACCTGCGCACATGGGCCGACGAGGCGGTCCCGGAGCGTTTCGCCTGGACCCATACCCTTGAGGGGGCCGACGATATGCCGGCCCACGTCAAGGGCACGATCACCGGTTTCGAAATCACATTGCCGGTCGCCGACGGCGGGCTCGACCTCGGCACGTGGCAGGGAATCTACCTCTGCGAACACCGCGATCAGGGCGGTGTGCGAAGCATCACCGCCACCATCCACGACTAGCCGTATCCTTGACCGATGCGCCGTTCCGACCAGCGCCGTGATGCGGTTTTCGCCTGTTACCAGCAGGACGTGACCGAACGGCCACTCTCGACCCTGCTTGCTGACTCCAGGCCGTTCACGGTTGAGCTGGTCGAGGGCGTCGAGGCTCACCGGACTGAAATCGACGAGGTGATCTCGGAGTACTCCCAGGGCTGGGACCTGAACCGGATAGCCCCGCTGGAGCGCAACATCCTCAGGGTTGCGATCTACGAGATGAACTTCCGGGACGACGTCCCGGCCGAGGTGGCGATCGACGAGGCGGTCGAGATCGCGAAGAAGTACAGCGGAACCGACGCGCCCGGCTTCGTGAACGGGATCCTCGGGGCGGCCGCCCGCGAGATGGCCGGCGCGACCGAGGCCGCCGACGGAGCCGAGCGCACATGAGCCGGCTGGCCGAGATCCGCGACCGGCTGGACCGGATCACTGAGGAGCTCTCCAGCGATGAAACCGCAGACGCCCGGGCCGCGGAGCTCGCGGCCGAAGCGGCCGGACTAACCGCCGAAGCCGCCGATGAAGCCGCGGCGGCGATCGCCCGGCTGGAGCAGGGGAGTTGAGCTACCCCGATGACCTTCGCGAGCAGGTAGACCACCACCTCGAGTCGGTCGGCTTCTCCGATGAAGCGGCGACAGCGGGCCTCGACGAAGCGATGCGCTACTCGCTGCTGGCCGGGGGCAAGCGCATACGGCCGGTGCTCTGCCTGGCCACCGCGAGATCCCTCGGGCAGCCGACTGCGGACTACCTCGGTATCGCCGCCGCCCTGGAGATGGTCCACACCTACTCACTGGTTCACGACGACCTGCCGGCCATGGACGACGACGACCTGCGCAGGGGCCAGCCGACCTCCCACATCCGCTTCGGCGAGGCGGTGGCGATCCTGGCCGGCGACGGACTGTTCGCCGAGGCGATCAGGACCCTTGCTGCGGTCCCGGGAGACCCCGGCCGTGTTCTCGAAGCGGTGCGCCTGGTCGCCGGCGCCACCGGGGTGACCGGGATGGTCGGCGGCCAGTACGTGGACGTGACGGCGGAGGGACTCGATCCCGACGAGCTGCTGCGGCTCCACTCGCTGAAGACCGGCCGCCTGATCGAGGTCAGTGTCGAGAGCGCACTCGCCTACGGCGGCGTCCCGGCCACAGAGAGGGATCCGTACGAGCGCTTCGCCCGCGAACTGGGGGTGCTCTTCCAGATCGTCGACGACATCCTCGACGTCACCGGCAGTGACGAAGCCCTCGGAAAGCCGCAGGGAAGCGACGAGCGACATGGCAAGGTGACCTACGTCAGCCTCTACGGACTCGAGCGTGCCCGCGAGCTCGCCACGCTCTCGCACGGAGCCGCGATCGAGGCTCTGAGCGCGGTTGAGGGCGAGATCGGTTCGCTGAAGAGCGTCGCCGACTACATTTACAGGAGAGAAACGTGACCCCCGACCCTCGCGACCCCTCAAGAAAGCCCGTGCGCCCCCTGCTTCCGGGCATCGATTCGCCCGCCGACCTCAAGGGGCTCGACGACGAACAGCTCCAGCAGGTGGCCGAAGAGGTCCGCTCTTACATCATCGATGTGATCGGTGAGATCGGTGGCCACTTCGGCGCCAACCTCGGAACCTGCGAGATCGCCGTCGCCCTCCACAGCCTGATGGAGTCGCCGCGGGACCGGATCCTCTGGGACGTCGGACACCAGGCATACCCCCACAAGGTCCTGACCGGCCGCCGGGACGAGCTCTCGACAATCCGGCAGTACGAAGGCCTGGCGCCGTTCTGCTCGATCGAGGAGTCGGTCCACGACATCATGGGGGCCGGCCACGCTTCGACCTCGATCTCCTACGGTCTCGGCCTCAAAGAGGCGATGCGCCACGGCATCGGCAAGGACGGAAAGGTCGTCGCCGTGATCGGTGACGGTGCGCTGACCGGCGGCGTCGCCTACGAAGCGATGCATGCAGCCGGCGGCCTGGAGACGCCGATGGTGATCCTGCTCAACGACAACGGCATGTCGATCTCACCGAACGTCGGTGCGCTGTCGAGCTACTTCCAGCGCACTCGGCTGAAGCCCGGCCTCTTCCACGCCCGTGAAGGCGTCGAGGACAAGCTGACCAAGCTGCCGCTCGGGCTCGGCAAGCGGATCGAAAGGCTCGGTCCGGAACTGAAGTCGGCGATCAAGGCCTACTGGGCGCCTGGTCTGTTGTTCGAGGAGCTCGACCTCGCCTACATGGGGATCATCGACGGCCATGACGTCGGCGCGCTGAGGCAGGCTCTCAGCGAAGCCATGGAGGCCGACCGCCCCGTGGTGGTCCACGTCCACACGGTCAAGGGACGCGGCTTCTCACCGGCCGAGGACGGTGGTCTGGCCGGCATGGAGAAGTGGCATGCGGCCAAGCCGGGCTCGATCGTGAACGGTGAACCGGCCTCGAAGAAGGAGAGCAAGCCGAAGCTGATCCCGTTCCAGGAGTCCGACGCCCCCGCGTCGATCGCCCCCGAGATGCTGGAGGAGCCCGAGCCCAAGGCAGCACCGCCGCAGTACACCCAGGTCTTCGGTGACGCGATGGTCAGCGAAGCCGAGGCGGACCCCAGGGTCATCGGCATCACCGCAGCCATGGCCGGCGGCACCGGGCTGCAGAAGCTCGCCGACGAGTTGCCGGACCAGTACTACGACGTCGGCATCGCCGAGCAGAACGCCGTGCTGATGGCCAGCGGCATGGCGCTGCAGGGCGGCAAACCGGTCTGCGCGATCTACTCGACCTTTCTCCAGCGCGCCTACGACCAGATCGTCCACGACGTCTGCCTCCAGGAGCTCGACGTCGTCTTCGCGATGGACCGGGCCGGGCTGGTCGGCGACGACGGCCCGACCCACCACGGGGTCTTCGATATCGCTTATTTCCGCCCGCTGCCGAACGTGATCGTGATGGCGCCGCGGGACGAAGCGATGCTGGTCCACATGCTGCGCACCGCGATCGAATACGAAGGCCCGGTGGCGCTGCGTTACCCCCGCGGCGCTGCGGTCGGAGTCGAGCTGCCGGAAAAGGGCAAGAGCATCCCGGTCGGCACCGGCGAGACCCTTAGAAACGGCGAGAAGGTCGCCCTGCTCGGCTACGGCACCGGGGTCGGCATTGCCGAAGAGGCAGCCGACCTGCTGGCGGCCGGCGGGCTCAACGTCACCGTCGCCGACGCACGCTTCGTCAAGCCCCTCGATACCGAGATGGTGGAGAGGCTGGCCCTCGGTCACGATCTGCTGGTCACGATCGAAGAAGGCGTGCTCCAGGGCGGCTTCGGATCAGCTGTTCTAGAGCACCTCGAAGACAGCTTCCCGAACCCCGGCGAGCGTGCCCGGGTACTCAGGGTCGGCCTGCCCGACCGCTACGTGACCCACGGCAAGCCGAACCTGCTCCACGAAGAGGTCGGCTTCACCGCTGCCGATGTCGCCGAAAAGGTCGGCGCCGCCCTCGGCGGGCGCGTCACCTCCGGCTGAAGCAGTCAGCTGCCGCAGGCCTCGAAGCCGTAGTCGGCGGCGAGCGTGTTCGCCTCTTCGAAGGGGTCGGTCCGGCCGAGGACTGTCGGGTCTTCTTCAGCAACGTCGACGGCTTCGTCGACCGCGTCGTAGATTGCCGCAACTGTCTCTTCGTCGCCCTCAGGAGGGGTCAACGCCCGGAGCCGGGCGACCTGATCGCGGTAGAGCGGGACGATCTCGTTGGTGATCGCAGTCTGCGATTCAGGAGCTTCGATCTCGGCGGGAAGGCCCTGGACGATCGCCTCGATCGAGGACCTCCCGGCAGCACAGATCTCATCGGCCTCGGCAACATAGGTGGCCTTGTCCGGCGCCGGTTCATCGGACGATGAGTCGTCCCCGCCGCAGCCGACGGCGAGCAGGCCCCCGATCGAGAGCAGAGCGGCGACAGCGAGCAGCCTCTTCTCAACGGACGCTTCATCTGACCTCTCTGCTCCTCAGCCATGGTCGGAGACGATGCGTAGAACGTCGCTGCAGTACTTCTCCATGAAGGCCGGTCCGACGCCGTTGATCTCGGCCAGCTGCTCCTCATCGGCCGGCTTGACCGATGCGATCGCGATCAGGGTCCGGTTGCTGGCTACGTGGTAGGCCGGGCGATCTCCGGCCGCCCCGAGCCTCCACTTGCGCAGTGCTTCGTACATCGCTTCGTCGCCGGCCGAGAGGTCCGGTGGCGGGGCAGAGCCGCGTTTCTTCGGTGAAGAACGCGGTCGCTTGACGGTCAGGCTTTCGGGGTCGGGCAGCCAGCCGTCCGGGTCGCATACGTCGCAGCAGCGGCCTGTCGGGGCGGGTTCGCTGTGGTCGCCGAAGTGCTCGAGCAGCTGTCGCCGCCGGCACCGGTCGGAGAAGCTGAAGGCCTCGACCGCGCGGTAGGCCTTCCAGCCGCGGTCCTCGGCGACGCGGCAGGCTGCCGGAAGGGCGGCGCGCTCGTAGTCGTCGGCCAGCTGGACCAGCAGGCGTCCACCGGAGGCCGGGTCGACGGCGAGGGCGCCCGCCCGCTCGGCCACTGCCAGCCGGTTCCTCTGCTCATCGGTCTTCGGGGCGCTGATCACGGCGCTTCCGTCCCCGTCGGCGCTCTGCCGGATCGACTCGATGTAGTTGATCACGTCTTCGGGGTCGACTTTGCGCTGCTCGTTGAAACGCACCAGGCGGCCGAGGTCGGAACGCATCGCGAGCAGGACCGCGCGGGCGGGGTCTCCGTCACGGCCGGCACGTCCGGCTTCCTGGTAGTAGGCCTCGACACTCGACGGAATCGCCCAGTGCCAGACCGATCGCACGTCGGCTTTGTCAATCCCCATGCCGAAGGCGTTTGTCGCGGCGACCACTTCGACGTCGCCGTCCATGAACCTGACCTGCGCCGAGGCACGGTCGTCGGGCGGCATGCCTGCGTGGTAGGAGACGGCCGATATGCCCGCGGCGCGAAGGTCGTCAGCCACTTCCTCGGTATCGCGTCGGGTGCCGCAGTAGACGATCGCCGGACGGTTGGCGGGGTCGGAAAGCCCGTGTTCGAGCAGGGCCGCCTTGCGTGCCTTCGAGCCTTTGCCTTCCAGCGCGACCGTGTCGAAGCTGAGGTTCGGCCGGTCGAAGCCCGAGTGGATCTCGACCGGGTCGTCCATCGCCATGCGCTGGGCGATCTCAGCGGCGACCTGGGGTGTCGCGGTCGCCGTGCAGGCCATCACCGGCGGCCGGCCGAGCCGCTCGGCGACCTTCGGCAGGCGAAGGTAATCGGGCCGGAAGTCGTGTCCCCATTCGGAAAGGCAGTGGGCCTCGTCTATTGCCATCAGGTCGATCCGGCGGGTCGCGATCAGGTCGAGAAAGGACGAAGAAGCGAAGCGCTCCGGTGAGCAGTAGGCGATGCGCGCGCTGCCGTCCCTGACCGAGTTGAAGGAAGCCGCCGAGGCCTGCTCCGAGAGGCCTGAGGCGAACATCACCGCCGGGTGACCCTCGGCCCGCAGCCGGCGCACCTGGTCGGCCATCAGGGCGATCAGAGGGCTGACCACGATCGTCAGGTCAGACCCGGCCAGGCCGGGAAGCTGGTAGCAGAGGCTCTTTCCGCCGCCCGTGGGCATCACGATCAGGCAGTCCTTGGCCTCCAGGGCGGCGGAAACGGCCTCGCGCTGGCCCGGGCGGAACTCGCCGTAGCCCATGTGGGTCAGCAGCCGGTCGGGATCGGCCTCGCCCTCGAAGACGCGCTGCGGCACGGATTCGTCCTGCTCGATCCGTTCGAGGCCCTGCAGGGCGAGCGTTGCTTCGGCCTGTTCGTCTCCGAAGACGGGGGGACCGGAGAGCATGGACGGCTCTCCCGGCCCGGGCGTCAGGTCGGGCTCTTCGGGCAGCGGCGGCGGTTCCGGGGGCCGCCGGGAAACGAGTCCGGCGATGCGCTCCGACACCTCCGAGGCCGACTGGCGCTGCTCGGGGTCCATCTGGCGCCAGGCCGTCCTGAGGCTTTCGAGCCCGTCGTCGGTCGAGGCGATGCGCCGGCCCCCGTCGAGCTCGGATTCGAGCTGTTCGACCAGCCGGTCAGCCTGTTTGAGAAAGGAACTCACGCGACAACACTAGGGACAGCCCCTGACGCCACCGGCTCGCCCCCGAAAAAGTGAGAACCCCGCTGGGAGGGCGGGGTTCTCGGTGCTACTAGGGAGGAGAGAGATTCTTGATCTCTTATATGTTTTTGATCACTGGGAGGTAGGCGGACTCTTCATGCGCCGCGGGCGCTGTACCGCGTTGCCGCGGTCAGGGCCATGTAAGCGGCGCCGAATCCAACCAGGAAGATTGTTGCGACGGGCTGGTCACCGAAGATTCCGCTGACCACGCCGATTGACAGGGTTGACAGGCCGAGGGTCCAGTCGAAGCCGGCGATGGCTGACAGCGAGACCCGACGACTCGGGGAGGCGGCGGCGAGGGCTACACCCATCGCGAAGCTGCCGAGGAGGAAGGAGAGCAGACCGACCGCGGGATCAAAGGTCAGCAGGTAAGGAACAACCATCATCAGCGGGGCTGCCGCGAGGATGAGGCCGTTGTGGAGATCTATGCTGACGGGTCGCTGGGTCATGGTCATTTACCTGAAACGAAGATACGTAAACACGCTGTTCCTGTGTGTGAGTCGAATCACACCGTCGATATGCGACAGGTCCGCTCTCACTACGGATGTTTCACCGCTGCCCGATTCGGCTTTGTTGAGCGATCTCCCGGTACCTTTGCCTGATGAGCAGCAAGCGATCCCGCCTCGACCGAGTTCTGGCTGACCGAGGCCTCTTTCCGTCCCGCACGGCCGCCGCCCAGGCGGTCAGGGCCGGCCATGTGAAGCTCGGAGTCGACGGCCCGGTCGCCCTGCGACCGAGTCAGGACGTAGCCCCGGATCAGGAAATCGAGGTGATCGGCGGAAGGCCTTTTGTCTCGAGGGGTGGTGTGAAGCTGAGCAACGCACTGGATCTGCTCAAGATCGACGTGACCGGACTCGACTGCCTGGATGTAGGGGCCTCGACCGGCGGCTTCACCGACTGCCTCCTGCAGCGCGGGGCGTCGAAGGTGACGTCGCTCGACGTCGCCTACGGTCAGATCGACCAGACGATGCGTGAACACCCGCAGGTCACGGTGATCGAGCGGCTCAACGCGAGGGATCTCGTACCCGGAGACATTGACGGCAGCCCCGACCTCGCGGTGATCGACGTCTCTTTCATCTCGCTGACCAAGGTGATCGAGCCGGTTGTCGCCGTGCTTGCGCCGGAAGCCCGCCTGCTGGCGATGGTCAAGCCCCAGTTCGAACTCGGCCGGCAGAGGGTCGGCCGGGGCGGGGTGGTGCGGGATCCTGCCGATCGCCGCGAGGCGGTCGAATCGGTGGCCGACTGGTGTCGTGGGGCGGGTCTGGTGCTGCTCGGAGTCGCTCCGACCGGCCTTCCCGGACCAAAGGGAAACCTCGAGACCTTCCTTCACCTCGGTTTGACCGGGCAAGGGGCCCCCGACGGCGCGACACTCTGCGAAGGTGTGAACATATGAACGCCCCGCTCGCACTGCTATTCACCCACGGTCACGCCGAAGGCATGGCTGCCGCGACCGAACTCGCGATGGAATCGGCCGAGCACCACGGATGGCAGATGGTGCCCAGTGCCGAGGCGGGCGATCGCGCTGCCCGAACTCTGCGTCGTGCTGGGCGGCGACGGGACCGTGCTGCGGGCCCTGCGGGCGATGACCGGGACCAAGGTGCCGGTATTCGGAGTGAACTTCGGCCGGGTCGGATTTCTCGCGGCGGTGGAGAGCGCCAACATGGAATCGGGGCTCGAACGGGCACTCTCGGGGGACATCGAGTCACTCGATTTGCCCGGGCTCGAGGTCACAACCGACGAAGCCACCTCGATAGCGCTGAATGACGCCGGCTTCAGTCGCCGCCCCCGGGGCGGGGTGGCGGAGCTCAGCTACCGGATCGCCGGCGAGGAGGTCGGTCACGTGCGCTGTGACGGACTGGTCGCATCGACCGCGACCGGATCCACCGGCTACAACCTCGCCAACAACGGCCCGATTCTCGCCTGGGGGGTCGATGGCTACGCGGTTACCTACATCGCCCCTCACACGCTGACCGCAAGGGCACTCGTGGTCGCGCCTGAAGATGTACTGGTGGTGGTCAACCACCGCAGCCGCGACAGCGTCGACATCGTCGTCGACGGTGTTCAGGTCGGGGAACTGGCACCCGGCGCCGAGGCCGAGGTCCGCTACCGGCGCGGCATGGCCCGACTCGCCCAGCTGCCCGGCTCGAACTTCTACCACCGCATCCGGGAGAAGTTCGGCCACCTCGCAGTCTGATCGCGCACGGCCGGTCGGCAACGTCCGGTTTCGCTGCTAAACAGGACCGGGATGCTTCGCGAACTCCGGATCGAAAACCTGCTGCTGATCGAGCGGGCAGAGCTTCTGCCCGGCGAGGGCCTGAGCGTGCTGACCGGAGAGACGGGTGCGGGAAAGACCGTTCTGGCCCATTCGCTGGACCTGCTGATGGGCGGCAAGGCCCGGCAGGGCATCGTCAGGCCGGGTGCGTCCGAGGCCTGGGTGGAAGGCGTTTTCGACCTGCCGGAGGACTGGCAGGACTCAGACCGCTACCAGGACATCCGCGATCGCCTTCCCGAAGAGACCGACCAACTGGTCCTCGGTCGCCGTGTGTCTGCAGCGGGGCGGACCTCTGCTTTCATCGGAGGACGGGCGGCCAGCGCGCCGGAACTGCGGCTGGTCACAGAGGGTCTGATCGCTTTCTACGGCCAGCACGAGCACCGCAGGCTGACGATCACCTCGACCCAGCTGGCCCTGGTCGACGGTGCGGGGGACTCGCAGCATCGGGAGCTGCTGGAGCGCTATCGAGGCATTTACTCGGCTCACCGTGAGGCGAGTGCCGAGCTGGACAGGCTGACCGAGGGCGATCGCAGCCGGGCCCGCGACCTCGACCTGCACCGGTTCGAACTGGCCGAGATCGAAGAGGCGGCGCCCCGTCCCGACGAGAAGGCCGAACTCGAATCCGAGCGCCAGCGGCTCCGGCATGCGGAGGGTCTGCGTTCTGCCGCTGAAGGTGCGGCCGCCGGGCTGCGCGGTGACGGCCTCGATGACGGGGCGGTCGGCGGGGTCTCGCAGGCCGCCGGGCAGCTGGCCGGAGTCTCCGGGGTCGACCCGGACCTCGATCTGCTGATCGAGAGGGTGAAGAGCCTGGCTCTCGAAATCGACGACGCTGGGGTCGAGCTGCGTGACTATGCGGCCGGTATCGAGGCCGACCCCGAGGCTCTGGCGCAGCTCGAGCTTCGGCTCGACCTGCTGACCAGGCTGGAGCTGAAGCATGGCGGCTCGATCGAGGAGGTGCTCGAACACGCTGAGTGGTGCCGGCGGCAGATAAGCGAACTCGAAGGCGGCGAAAGCCGTGAGGCGGAGCTCAGGCTTGAGGTGGAACGGCTCACCGCAGAAATCGGTCCGGCCGCAGAAGCGCTTTCGTCGAGCCGGCAGCGGGCCGCGGCGACACTCTGCGAGCGGGTCAACCGCGACCTCGGTGAGTTGGCGATGGAGGGTGCGCAGCTCAGCGTCGAGCTTCTCCCGGTTTCCGGTGGCTTCGGTCCGGGTGGGGCGGAGACGGTCGAGTTCATGCTCTCGACCAACCCCGGGATCGAAGCCCGTCCGTTGAGGGATACGGCTTCGGGAGGCGAACTCTCGAGGGTCATGCTGGCCCTGGCCGAGCCCGGCTCCCGGGACGGCCGGACCCTTGTCTTCGACGAGATCGATGCCGGAATCGGCGGCAATACGGCCTCGGCGGTAGGTGAGCGGCTGCGCGACGCCGCCGAGGGCCGCCAGGTGATCGCGATAACCCACCTGGCGCAGGTGGCTTCCCGGGCCGACTTCCACTTCACGGTGAGCAAGGACAGCTCGACCGAGCCGGCTCGTGCCACGGTTGACCGGCTCGACGGCGAGGCGGTGGTTGACGAGATCCGACGCATGATGGGTGGCTCCCACGGTGATGAGGCTGCCACCCGCCATGCCCGCGAACTGGTGGCTTCCGGTCGGTAGGCATTAACCTCGTCCTGTGAGCGCCATGCTGAACAGGCTGGGTTCGCGCGACCCCGGCGGTGCCGCAGGCGGAGCCGGCGCGGCCAACTCGACCGGGACCGTTCGGCTCGGACGAAAGACGAAAGATCTCGTCAAGCAGATCGAACCGGGCGAGATCGCGGTGATACGCCACCGCAACATCGACCGGATCGCGGCTGAGGACCTGGTCGCCTGCGGTGTGAGCACCGTGCTCAACAACGAGCCGTCTTCGGACGACAAGTACCCCAACCGCGGACCGCTGATGCTGGTCGAGGCCGGTATCCGCCTGATCGACTTCCCGGACCACGACCTCTTCTCGCTACTGGCCGACGGTGAGACCGTCGAGCTGCGCGGCGACGACCTGTTTCGAGACGGTGTGCCGCTCGCGACCGGGGTCGACCAGGTGCTACCCGACCTGGAAGGCCGTTTCGCCGAACAGGAGGAGCAGGTCCACCACGCCCTGGCTGGCATTCGCCGAGAATACGGTGGCCCACATCCGGGAAGAGGGCGAGCTGCTCAGCGGCAACATCGAGCTGCCCGAGACCAGAACCGATTTTCGAGACCGTCAGGTTCTGATCGTCGTTCGCGGCCCGAACTACAAACGCGACCTGAAGGCACTCGGTACCTATATCCGCGACGTCAAACCGATCCTGATCGGGGTTGACGGAGGAGCCGACGCGATCCGCGAGGCCGGTCACCGGCCGGACATGATCCTCGGCGACATGGATTCGGCCACCGACCGCACCCTCAGAAGCGGGGCCGAGGTGATCGTCCACGGCTACAGCGACGGGCGGGCACCCGGCCGGCAGCGGCTGCTCGACCTCGGGGTTGAGCACATGGTCCTGCCTTCGGTCGGGACCAGTCAGGACGTGGCGATGCTGATGGCCTACGAGAAGGGGGCCGACCTGATCGTCACGGTCGGAGCCCACTTCAACCTGATCGAGTTCCTCGACAAGGACCGCGACGGGATGTCGTCGACATTCCTGACCCGTCTGCGCATCGGCGAGATCCTGATCGACGCCAAGGGCGTCAGCCGGCTCTACAGCCCGGGTCTGTCGGCCGGACCGCTGCTGCTCTTCCTCGGCGCCTTCCTGGTCCTGATCGTGATCGTGGTGCTGAGTTCACCGGCGCTGGCCGACCTCGTGGACCTGATCTGGCTGAAGCTGAAGATCTGGCTCGGATTCTGAGCCCCGCAGGTCGTAAGCTCCCCGGATGGGATACAGCCCCAGATACCACGCCGCCTCCATGGCGGCCGTATTCTTCGCGCTGGCGATCGGCATCCTGATCGGTTCCCAGATCGGCGGGGACATTCTCGACGACACCCGCAAGGACCTCGAAGCGAGCCTCACCAGTGACCTCGACGACTCCCGCGCGCAGGTCGACGATCTCGAGCGGGAGCTCGGCCGGGCCAACGAGTTCGGCGAGAGCGTCTATCCGGCCCTCACCGCACTTCAGCTCAGGGACCAGCGGATCGGCCTGATCGGTTTCGGTTCGCTTCCAGCCGGAATCACCGACGCCGTCGAGCAGGCTCTTGATCCGACCACGGCGGACCTGGTTGCGGTCGGTGTGGTCCGCCAGCCGCCGCAGACCGGCGATCTCGCCGACTCGCTGGCGGAGACCGGCTTCGCCCGGATGGACCGTCGACCGGCGTTGCTCACCCCCTACGGCAGAACGGTCGGCCGTCAGCTGGTGACCGGGGGAGAGGTGCTGCGGCGCAGCCGGGCAGCGCTGATGTCGGAATCGAGTGGTCAGTTCGGCAACCTGGACGGGCTGATCATCTACCGGGGCGACCTCGAGCAGCTGAATCCCGAAGATCTCGCACTGAGCGAACGGCTGGACGACGCGATCATTGAAGGCGCAGACTCGACCCGGGCCCGCCTCGTGGGAGTCGAAGAAGTCTCGACCGACCCGTCGTCAATCGACTGGTACGCGGATCGCGGTCTGTCGAGCGTCGACGACATCGACCTGCCGGCCGGCCGGGTCAGCCTGGTCTACGTGCTGGCCGGTGCCCAGGGGAGTTTCGGTGTGAAGGAAGGCAGCGACCGGCTGTTGCCCGACCTGCTGAGGCCGGCTCCCGGGCCCGCCTCGGCCGCCGGTAACGCCGCAGGGCAGGGCTGAGCAGTCGTCTGGCTGGGCCTGCCGGTGGCGATACTGGTCGCGCTGCTGGTCGTGCCCGCCGGCCTGCGGGGCCTGCTCCGGGCGGGTCACGTCCGGGTCAACTACCGCGAACGCCGTCTGGCCTTCCCGCTGGGCGCGGTGCTGGTCACCGCCGCCCTGGTCGCCCTGGCTCCGCTGGCGGTGCTGGACGAGCGCGGCGGACTCGACCTGCTCGACCCCGAACTGAGGCAGTGGATCGTCTACCTGGTGGGAGTCGCCTTTCTCGGCCTTCTCGACGACTCCCTCGGCATGGGTTCGAGCCCGGATACGCCCCGTGGCTGGCGTGGACACGCCTCAGCCGTGCTGCGCGGCGAGCTCTCGACCGGCGCGGTGAAGGCGGTCGGCGCGCTGGCGCTCGCTGCCTACGTGGTAACCGGCACGGGCAACGAGTGGCTCGACTACCTCACCGACATCGCCCTGCTGATCCTGGTCACCAATGCCTTCAACCTGCTCGACCTGCGCGGAGGCAGGGTCGAGAAGACGATGCTGCTTCTGGTGGTCGCCTTCTGCCTCGCCGGCTGGACCCTGGCCCCGATCGAGTTGCTCGGCATATTCATCGGACCATTCGTCGTCGGAGCGTGGTTCACGCTGGGCGAGCGGGCGATGCTCGGAGACACCGGTTCGAACCTGGCCGGTGCCGTGGTCGGCATCATGCTCTTGACAGAGTTGGGCGAAACCGGGAGGTTGGTGGCATTGGCAATCGTGTTGGCGATAACCGCGTACGGGGAATTCCGGTCGATCTCGAAACTGATCGAGAAGCTTCCGCCTCTCCGCTTTATAGACTCCGTCGGGAGAGCTAAGTGAGCAACCAGAGCCCGTCAGAAACCCGCTTCATTTTCGTCACCGGCGGGGTCCTCTCGGCACTCGGAAAAGGCATCGCTTCGGCTTCGATCGGCCGGCTGCTGGTGGCCCGCGGCTATCGCGTTCAGATTCAGAAGTTCGACCCTTACCTGAACGTCGATCCCGGCACGATGAGCCCCTTCCAGCACGGCGAGGTGTTCGTTACCGAAGACGGAGCCGAGACCGACCTCGACCTCGGGCATTACGAGCGCTTCACCGACGAGAACACGTCGCGTGCCTCCAACGTCACGGCCGGCTCGGTCTACAACTCGGTGATCCGCAGGGAGCGGCGCGGTGATTACCTCGGTGGCACCGTTCAGGTGATCCCCCACATCACCGACGAGATCAAGAACCGGATCCTGATCGTGGCTGAAACCAAGGCGGTCGATTTCGTGATCACCGAGATCGGCGGCACGGTCGGCGACATCGAGTCGCTGCCTTTCCTCGAAGCGATCCGCCAGCTCTACACCGAGCTGAGTCCGCGCAGGGCGATGTTCGTACACCTGACCCTGGTTCCCTACATCAGCCACGCCGGCGAGATGAAGACCAAGCCGACCCAGCATTCGGTAAACGAGCTTCGCCGCATCGGCATCCAGCCCCATGCCCTGATCTGCCGCTCGGTGACCGGTCTCGACCGATCGATCCGCCAGAAGATCGCCCACTTCGCCAGCCTTCCTGTCGAAGCGGTGATCTCGGGCCAGGACGTCGACAACGTCTACAAGATCCCGCTGATGTACCGGGCCGAAGGCGCCGACGACTTCATCCTCGACCACTTCCGGATCGACGACGCGCCGGTTCCCGACCTGGCCGACTGGGAAGAGATGCTGCGCATGGCCGACCGCGCCGAGGGCACCGTCAAGATCGGCCTGGTCGGCAAGTACGTGCAGCTGGCCGACTCCTACAAGTCGGTGATCGAGGCTCTCGAGCACGGCGGCATACACAACGGGGTCAAAGTGGACATCTCGCTGATCGACTCGGACGAGTTCGATCCGACCGAACTCGAAGGCATGGACGGAATTCTGATTCCGGGCGGCTTCGGCGAGCGTGGGGTCGAAGGCAAGGTCGAAGCGGCCCGTTACGCCCGCGAGAACGGCGTGCCCTACCTCGGAATCTGCCTCGGCATGCAGATCGCAGTGATCGAGTTCGCCCGCTCGCTAGCCGACATGGACGGTGCCAACTCGGCCGAATTCGATCCCGAGACGCCGCATCCGGTGGTCGACCTTCTGCCCGAGCAGAAGGAGGTCTCCGACATGGGCGGCACGATGCGGCTCGGCGCTGATCCGGTCAAGATCCACGACGGGACGCGGGCGCATGAAATCTTCGGCGAATCGGTGATCTACAAGCGGCACCGCCATCGCTACGAGGTGAACAACCTGCTTCGCACCCGCCTCGAGGATCGCGGGCTGATCTGCAGCGGGACCTCCCCCGACGAACGCCTGGTCGAGATCGTCGAGCTTGCCGACCATCCTTTCTATGTGGCTTCGCAGTTCCACCCCGAGTTCAACTCCCGCCCGAACCGGCCCGAGCCCCTGTTCCGTGAATTCGTCAAGGCCGTCGCCGAGCGCGCGTCCGCGAATCACCCAGGCCGGACCCGGCGAAGTCGAAGAAGAGGTACGCACATAGAGGCCTTCTTCTGGCCGCTGCTGGCGCTCGTGCTCGCCGGCATTCACTTTCGCCGTCACCGCGACGAGAAGCGTACGGGTGCCGACAACGCCAGGATCCTCCTTCGCTACTGGCTCGGGTACGCGATCGGGCTGGCCTCGATCGTCGGCGCCCTCTTCCACGTCTTCGATGCCGAGCAGATCGCTTCGGAGATCTGCTTCACGCGTGGCGACGGGGGATTCCAGTTCGAGAACGCGATGGGCGACCTGGCGATCGGCGTCGCCGGCCTGCTGTGTCTGTTCATCCGGGACACCCGGTTCTGGCTCGCGGTGATCATCGTCACCACGATCCAGTTCTGGGGCGATGCTTACGGCCACTTCTACCAGATGATCGAGAACGATAATCGCCACCGACAACACCGGCCCGGTCCTCTGGATGGACATAATCGGACCCTTCGTGGCGATCGGCTTTACCTGATCATGCGCCGCGGCGGCAAGACCGAATCGGCCTGATGGGACTGCTTGAGCCGCTTCGTCCGGCTTTGCGAGACGGCCAGCCCGACCGGCAGCGAGGCGGCTGTCGCGTCCATGGTCAGGTCCGAGCTGGAGGGCTTCGGCTTCGAAGTCGAAGAGGACGACGCGGCGGTCGCGGCAGGGGCCGAATGCGGCAACCTGCTTTGCCGGATCCCTGGCGAGAGCGAAGACTTCGTGATGTTCTGCGCCCACCTCGACACGGTTCCACATGACGGTCCGATCGAGGTCGTGCTCGATGAGGGCGTCTATCGCAGCGGCGGCGAAACCATCCTCGGCGCCGACAACAAGGCGGCGGTCGCCGTCCTGGTTGAACTGGCCGCGCGCCACCGCGAGCAACCGCCGCCGATCGGGATCGAACTGCTGTTCACGGTTGCCGAGGAGCAGGGCCTGCGGGGCGCCTCGGCCTTCGACCTTTCCGGGCTGAGATCGCAGATGGCTTTCGTCATGGACCATGCGACCGACATCGGCGAGGTGATCGTCGCGGCCCCGAGCCACCACGGGATCTCGGCTGTCTTCACCGGCGTCGAGGCCCATGCCGGGCTCGAGCCCGAGTCCGGCCGCTCGGCGATCTCCGCCGCGGTGGCTGCCATCTTCGAGATGAAGCTGGGTCGGCATCGAGCCCGGGACGTCGGCCAACATCGGCCTGATCGAAGGCGGCACGTCCGGAAACGTCGTGCCCGGCAGCTGCCGGGTCTCCGGCGAGGCGAGGTCGACCGACGCGGAGCGCGCCGTGGAACTGGTCGTTGCCATGAGCGACTCGATGATCTGGGCGGCCTCCGAGAGCGGCTGCGAGGTCGACATCAGGACCGAACAGCACTTCGAGGCCTACACCGTCCCGGAAGACTCACCCGCCCTGCGGGTCGCAGAGGCCGCCCTTTCCTCCCGTGGTCACACTCCGCGTCGAATCACCACCGGAGGCGGAAGCGATGCCCACGTCTTCCGTGCGGCGGGGATCGACGCCATCCTGCTGGCCAACGGTACCTACGACAACCACACCCACGGCGAATTCGTGCCGCGAGAGAATCTGGTCGAAATGCTGGAGGTATGTGAAGCCGTCGTCGAAGAAGTTGCGCGATGCTGAAGCTTCGGCGCGGAACGGTGGTAGCGACCGGGCCGCTCGAGGTCAGGGTCGGCGAAGTGACGAGACCCGCCTGGGCTGACCACGGGCTGGTCGGCCCCTGCGACATCGGAGACGAAGTGGTCGTGAATACCGAGGCCCTCGACCTCGGGCTCGGCTCGGGCGGCTTCGACATCGTTCTGGTCAACCTGACGCGAGGGCTCAATGGGGAGGGGGCAGAGGGCGAGCACGTGATGAAGCTCAACTACAGCCCGCTCCAGCATCCGGTGGCGACCGTCGAGCGTGAGGTCACGGAGCAGCAGGCTCACGACGATGGTCCTTCGGGGGCGTTGCCGGTGCTCGCGATCGGCCTGCACGGGCATCTCGCACCGGCCGTATGGGCCTGCGCATCACGGGCCGCGGCCGCCGGCCTCGATCAGCCTTCGATCGGCTACGTGCAGACCGGGGGAGGGGCACTTCCGGGAAGCCTCTCCAGGGATGTGCGAAACCTTCTCGAAGCGGGGCTGCTTGCCGGACACGTCACTGCCGGACCCTCCTACGGCGGCACGCATGAGGCGATCACCCTGGTCGGCGCGATCGACGCGGCCGGTTCGCTCGGCTGGGACGGATTGATCGCCGGACCCGGTCCGGGCATCCTCGGCTCGGCCACGACCTACGGCCACGGCGGAATGGCGGCGCTCGATGTGGCCCATGCCGGCCTGTCCCTGGGTGCTCCGGTCGTTCTGTCGGCGAGGCTCTCCAGCGGAGATCCGCGGCCCCGTCACCGTGGACTGAGTCACCACTCCCGGACCGTCATGCGGCTGGTTCTGGCCGGCGTGGACGTACCGCTGCCGGAAGGCTCGGCCGAACTGGCGAGTGTTGTGGAGGAAGAAGGCAAGGGTCGCCACCACGTCACCATCGAGGAGGTCGATCTCGACGGATACCTGGAGGCCGGACTGCCTTCCCGCACGATGGGCCGCGACTTGAGCCAGGACCCCGAGTTCTTCGCCGGCCCCCTGGCGGCCGGCTCACGGCTGGCCACTCTGATCCTCGACTGAATCCGCGGGGGCAACGGCTGGTCGGCGACTTCGGCGGCCGATTCGTTGCGTCGCAAGGATCGGGCCCGGCCGGGCGGAAAGCCTGTTCATGCCGCCGGCCGTCGCCACCCCGGAAATCGTGAAGAGCCAACCACGGTTCGAACACCTGCTGCTGGAGTTCCTCGCTTACCTCGAACTCGAGCGTGGCCTTTCACGCAATACGCTGAATGCCTATCGCACGGATCTGCTCCAGTACGGCGCATATCTCGAGGACCGTGACCTCGATGCGGGCGAGGTAACGAAATCGATCATGGCCGAATACGCGGCCGAGATGGCATCCGGCCAGGACGATCACAAGCCCGCTGCGTCAACGGTGCACCGCAAGACTGCGGCGCTGCGCTCCTTCTACAAGCATCTTCGGCGTGAGGAGCTCATATCCGGCGATCCCACCGCGGGAATGGTGTCGCCCCGCCGCTCGAAGAAGCTGCCGAACGTGCTCAACCAGGCCGAAGTGGCAAAACTGCTGGCCACGCCGAAAGGAGACTCGCCTCAGGTGAGCCGCGATCTGGCGATCCTCGAGGTCATGTACGCATGCGGACTGCGTGCCTCCGAGGTGGTCGATCTGGAGTTGACCGACGTCGACACCGATCACGGCATGCTCAAGGCAAGGGGCAAGGGCAACAAGGAGCGGATCGTGCCGCTCGGCCGACAGGCGATCTACGCGATCGAGCGCTACCTCCGGAGCGGCAGGGCGACCCTGGCCCGGGGCCGGCCGGAGAAGGCCCTCTTTCTCAACTTCCGAGGCAAGCCGCTCACCCGCCAGGGGCTCTACAAGATCGTTCAGGGCCACGCCCGAAGTGCAGGTCTCGAGGACCGGATGAGTCCCCATACGCTGCGCCACTCCTTTGCGACCCATCTGCTGGCCGGCGGCTGTGACCTGCGCTCGGTGCAGGAGATGCTCGGCCACGCCGACGTCGCCACCACCCAGATGTACACCCACCTTTCCGGCCAGCAGCTCAAGGACGTCTACTTCAAGACCCACCCGCGGGCCACCGGCGACTGAGCCGCCGCACCCTGCTCGGCCGCCTGAACCCGAGCGGCTGTTGATAGAACCCCGGGGTGCCCGAGCTTCCTGAAGTCGAGACGATCCGACGCCAGCTCGAGCCGGACCTGAACGGGCGGACGATCGAGTCGGTGGAGGTTCTGGATCCCTACTTCTCGAAGCCTGCCAGTCCGGCAGCCTTCGAGTCGGCTGCGGAGGGCCGTCTGATCGCCGACGTCGCAAGGCGCGGCAAGTACCTGCTGTTCGAGTTCGACAATGCGGACTCGATGGTGATCCACCTGCGGATGACCGGCAGCATCACGCTGCTGGCACCGGACGGAACCGCCAACCCGGGTGATGCCCGGATCTACCCGGCCGGCGGTGACGAAAAGCACCTCAAAGCCCGCTTCCTGCTCGACGACGGCGGCGAGATCAGGTTCGCGGACCCCAGGCGTTTCGGGCGCGGATTCGTCGCCGGACCGGAAGAGCTTGACGCCTACTTCGCTTCACGGCTGGGGATCGAACCGCTGTCGCCGGAATTCACGGCCCAGGCTCTGGGCGAGATGAGCGCCGGCCGGACCGGTCCGCTCAAGTCCTTCCTCCTGGACCAGAAAGGCGTTGTCGGAATCGGAAACATCTATGCGGACGAGGCTCTTCACCGGGCCGGACTTCACCCGCTTTCCCCGGGCGGCTCGATGAAAGCCGAACACCATGAGGCACTGCGTGACGGAATCGTGGCGGCGCTCGAACGCGGCCTCGACCTCGGCGGAGCCTCGATCGACGACTACCGTGACTCCCGGGGCGACGCCGGCTCGATGCAGAACGAATTCCTGGTCCACCGTCGGGAGGGGGAGGCCTGCGGGCGCTGTGGCGAGACGATCGTCCGGATCGTGGTCGGTGGACGCTCAACCTACTTCTGCCCGGCCTGCCAGAAAAGGCTCCGGCGCCGTCCGCGGCGTTCGAAGGCAAAGCGGACCTGAAGCGGCAACAGGCCCGGCGGACGCGTGGCGGTCGCACGCCGTCCGACCAAACCGGCAACCTTTGTCCCGATGTCAAAGACCTTCAAGACCGAAGCAGTGGTGCTGCGCTCGATCCGTTATGGCGAGGCCGACCGGATCCTGCACCTCTACTCGCGAGAGTACGGCCGGCTCGGGGCGATCGCCAAGGGCTCGCGGAAGCCCAGAACCAGGTTCGGAGGCAGACTCGAGCCGTTCTTCAGGCTGGCGATGGTGCTCCACCGAGGTCGTGGCGACCTGCATACGGTCACCTCGGCCGAGACTGTGGAAGGGCATTCGGACCTGCGTTCCTCGGGAAGGGCGATTCGAGCTGCCAGCGACGCCTCCGGCGCCGTGCTCAGGCTGCTCGACGGGGCAGAGCCGAACCTGCCGGCCTACAACCTGCTCTGCCGATACCTGAGCCTGGTCGACGAGGACCCCGACGGCCCGGCGGCCGGCCCGGGGGGCATGGTCACCTTCAGGCTGAAGCTGGCTCTGGCAGCGGGTTTCGCGCCGGAACTCTCCGGCTGTGCGCGCTGTGGCAACAGCGAGCACCTGTCCGCATTCTCGGGTGTCGCCGGCGGGGTTGTATGCCCGACCTGCGAGGCGAATTCGTTCCCGCTGTCGGCCGAGGCACATGAATTCATGGTCGCGGCGCTCGGAAGGCCGATGAGCGAAGCGCCGCAGGCCGCGCACGGCGCCGTCCGGCAGGCGGGCAGGGCGATCGGCGAGACACTCGAGCACCACGCCCAGGTCAGGCTGCCGAGGCCCGAGGAGAAGGTGGCCGCGTGAACGACTTCGCTGACCGCTCGAAGCTCCGGGAGCAGCAGATCCTCACCGACCGGGCTGTGCCGTCCTATCCGGCGACACGCGCCGTGCCCGAGGCGGACAACGAGCTGCGCACGCCTTTCCAGCGTGATCGTGACCGGATCGTCCACAGCAAGGCCTTCCGGCGCCTGATGCACAAGACGCAGGTCTTCATCGCGCCCGAGGGCGACCACTACCGCACACGCCTCACCCACACGCTCGAGGCGACGGGCATCGCCCGGACGGTGGCCCGCGCACTCGGACTCAACGAGGACCTGACCGAAGCGATCGGACTCGGCCACGACCTCGGACACCCGCCTTTCGGACACATCGGCGAACAGGCCCTCGACGAAGCCAACCGCGCGCATGGCGGCCCCGGATTCCGGCACAACGAGCACTCGCTCCGGGTGGTCGACGTGCTCGAACGGGACGGTCGCGGGCTGAATCTCAATCAGCCGGTCCGGGAGGGAATCCTCAAGCACACCGGCTCTGTCAAGAGCGAGTCTCTGGAGGGTCAGATCGTCCGGCTGGTCGACCGGGTCGCCTACATCAATCACGACATCGACGACGCGCTCAGGGCGGGCGTCCTGCGGTCGGAGGACCTGCCCCATGACGAGATCGCCCTGCTGGGGCCGACCGGGGCGAGCCGGATCGACGCCCTCGTCAAGGACATCGTCGAGCAGTCCCGGAACGGACCGCAGATCCTCCAGAGCGAGGAACTCGGCAGCGCCATGCTGCGCCTGCGCAAGTTCATGTTCCAGAACGTCTACCTCGGCGACACCGCCAGGGCCGAGCACGAAAGGGTCAACCGGGCACTGAAGATCCTGTTCGAGCACTACCTGGAGCGGCCGGACGAGGTACCGGCCATCGACCCGGCGGCCGACCCTCTCCAGCGGGTCACCGACCTGCTCGCCGGGATGACCGACCGCTACTGCATCAGTCACTTCACCGACCTGTACGTGCCGGAGCGATCCCGGCTGTAGCGCCTTCTCCGGAAGATGCTGCCGAAAGTCCGGGAGGTTCCGGGAGGCGGCCGTCCCGCGAGGGCTAAAGTAGCCGCTGTTGTCCAAGTTCACCCCTGACACCATCGATCGCGTGCGCGCGGCGGCCAACATGGTCGAGATCGTCTCCGCCCGCACCGACCTGCGCCGCCAGGGGGTTCGATACACCGGCCTCTGCCCCTTCCACGAAGAGCGCTCGCCGTCGTTCTCGGTCCACTCCGAGGACAAGCTCTACCACTGCTTCGGATGCGGAGTGGGAGGGGACCTGTTCGACTTCGTCTGCGAAACCGAGGGCATCGACTTCCCGGCCGCGGTCGAGCTGCTCGGTGAGCGCTACGGCGTCGAGATGACCCGCGAGCAGGAGGACCCCCGTGCCGAGCAGCGACGCAAGGCGCGCAACCGGATGAGTGAACTGCTCGAGCGTGCGGCCGGCTTCTACTCGGCTTTCCTCGCTGAAGCACCGGAGGCGAAGAAGGCCCGGGAGTACCTGGCTTCCCGCGGGCTCGGAGTCGAAGTGCTGAGCCAGTTCGGCGTCGGTTATGCCCCGAGCGCCTGGGACACGCTGATCCTGCGCGGCCAGCGGGCCGGCTTCAAGGTCGAAGAGCTGGCGGCCACCGGCCTCGCCCAGAAAGGCCGCAACGGCGGCATGTACGACCGCTTCCGGGAGCGCATCACTTTTCCGATCCGGGACGCGAGAGGCAGAGCGGTCGGCTTCGGAGCGCGGGCCATGCGCCCGGACCAGAAGCCCAAGTACCTCAACTCTGCCGAGAACGAGCTGTTTCACAAGAGCGAGATCCTCTACGGGATCGACCAGGCCAGACCGGCGATGGCCAAGGCCGGCCGGGCTCTCGTAGTCGAGGGCTATACAGATGTGCTGGCGCTCCACCAGGCCGGGCTTGCCGAGTCGGTCGGAATCATGGGTACCGCGATCACCGAACAGCAGATCGCACAGCTTTCGGCGACGGTGGACACGGTGATCCTGGCCCTGGACGCCGACGCAGCCGGGCAGAAGGCGATGCTGCGTGCCCAGGAGGTTGCCGCCGGGCGCAAGCTGACGATCAGGGTGGTCGCGATGCCGGCAGGCGAGGATCCGGCCGAGATAGCCACCGCCGAAGGTGGTGGCGAGCGCTTTCTGGAGATGGTCGCCGGAGCCGTTGACCTGCCCGAGTTCCAGATCTCGCTGATCCTTGACGGCGTCGATTCGAACTCTCCCCAGGACCGCGATCGCGGGCTCGGGGAGGCGGCGCCGGTTCTGGCCGCGATAGCCGCCGGGGCGATGCGCGAGGAGCTGACCCGCAAGGTTGCCGAGGGACTCTCGATCGACCCCACTGTGGTCGTGGCGCGGGTCGAGCAGGCGCCCTCGGAAGGAGCGCCTGAAGGACGCGGGTCTCCCCGGACTGCGGGCGTGGATGCGCCACCCGATCCGTCCGGACCTCCTTCCACGCCGCCGGGCGGCGACGAGGCACTGCTCTCCCGGCGCGAGCGACGGGAGCGCTCGCTGCTCGCCATGTGCATCGCCAAGCCCGAGGAGGGTCGTGAGTACCTCGCCAGGCTCGTCCCGGAGCAGCTCAGCTCGCCGCTCACCCTGCGGGCGGTCGAGTGGCTGAAGGGACACCTGGACAACCCGACCGAGGGTCTCGATCCGGCCGACCGTGAACTCTCTTCGCTGATCGCCGCCATGGTCATGGGGTCCGACCCCGGTCAGGTCGGAGAAGGCTCGATCAGGCGCAACTTCATGGAACTCGAACTGGCGGCGCTGGAGGACCGGATCGCGGCCGCAGCCGAAGCGGAGCCTGCGGAGCGGGCCGATCTCAACCGCCGACGCTCGCAGCTTGTCGACGACCTGCGCCGGGCCGAGGCGGCCGGGCCGGGTCAGCCCTGACTCAACGCTCCCGCTGCCGTTCTCCGCTAGGGTTCTGCCTCCACTCGACGCCCCGCTCAGGGGGTTCCCGGAGAGATCCGGGCAGTGACAATCGGGGGTAGCTCAACGGTAGAGCATTCGGCTGTTAACCGGACGGTTGTGGGTTCGACTCCCACCCCCCGAGTGAATCCGCCGCCAGGGTTTCGATCAATCGCGAACCCGTGGCGGCGCCGTCGTTTTCATCAGACCACCGGGCAATCTCGAGAGCCCGTTCCCGGTAGGCCGGATCGCCCAGAATCTCGGCCACTGCCCAGCGCAGCGACTGCGGCCCGGTCAGGCTCCACTTGACCGAGAGTCCGACTCCCGCCCAGGTGATCCGGGCGGCGGTCTCGTTCATGTCACCGGCCGCGGGACAGGTCAGGACCGGAACCCCGTCGGCCAGTGCCCGTGCAACCGTGCCGTGACCGCCGTGGCAGATCACCAACGACGCCTGCGGCATCACCTGCGAGTAGCTCAGCCAGTCCACGAGGACGGCGTTGGCAGGAATCGGAATGGGCCTCGAGGGCACTACCCGGTTGGTTGTCGCCACCACCCTGACCGCCTCGCCGGCCATCGCTTCGAGTGCCGAACGGACCAGCCGGTTGTCGGGGTCCTGGGAGGTGCTCGGAGCGACCAGGACGAGTGGATCTTCACCCGGCGGCAGTGCGATCTCGGGATGAGGTATCTCGAACGGCATCGGGCCGGTCACTTGGACCGAGTCCGGCCATCTCCTCGGGTACTCGAGCTGGGGGTAGGTCGCGACCAGTGCCAGGTCGGGGCTGATGCCCCCGTGGTAGCGGTCGGTGGGCGGCAGACCGGCGATCCGGCGCTGGTCGTTCAGATCGTCCCGGCCACGGGCCAGGCCGCGCTCCAGCAGCCGGTCGCTGAGCTTCCACAGACTCTTGCCGAGGCCGGTCCGGGCAGGCAGCGCACCGGTGGCGAAGAGGGGCATTCCGGGATTGCCCAGCGGGAAGATATGCGGCACCAGGGTCGCCCTCCGGCAGCCGTACTTTTCGGCCGCCAGCGCGGGGGCGAGGGTCAGGATGTCGTTGACGACCACATCCGGCTGGAACTCCTCCAGCAGCGGCATCAGCGCCAGTGCCGCCTGACCGCCACCGGGGGACCCCGACCTGGGCGGCGGAAACACCTGGTATTCGTCGGCACCCTTGAAGGTGAGCCCGACTCCCTCGACCGCCTCACGCCACTGCGGCCAGGTCTCGACGATCACCTCGTGGCCGCGCGCGGCCAGTGCCCGGGCGAGCGAAACCGCCGGGAATACATGCCCGGGATCGCCGAAGGCGGCGACTATGCAGCGCAGAGGGTCCGGGGTCACATGCCGCCGCTGTCGGGGCCGGATCCGGGCCTCGACATGACGATTTCGGGGATCACGCAGTTCGGCGATACGGCGAGCAGGAAGGAGACGGCCTCGGCGATGTCGTCGGTGGACATCATCTTGTCGGCCGGGACCTGCTCCTGCGCGAACTCGGTCATGTCGGTCGCCACGAATCCCGGGCAGATCGCGGTCACGCCGACTCCCGCGGTGCCGAACTCCTTCTGGGACGACTGGGAGTAGGAGATCACGGCCGCCTTGGTCGCCGCATAGACGGACAGCCATGCCGGGTACTGCTTGCCGGCGATCGAAGCCAGGTTGACAACCAGCGCCTTGCCGTGTTCGTCACCGGCGGCTTTCAGCATTCCGGAAGCCTCGCGGGTCGCGATCACCAGGGCGCGCAGGTTGACCGCGACCTGGAGGTCGAAGTGCTTGGCCTGGATCGAGTCGATCGGCTGGCCGATACCGACGCCGGCGTTGTTGACCAGGCAGTCGAGCCGGCCCCACTGGCGCTTGTGCTCGGCGACCAGGTCTACGACGGCCTGCTCGCTCGTGACGTCGGCGACTACGGCCTCGACCTTGAAGTCTTCGTCAGCGAGCTTCTCGGCGGTCGCCAGCAGCTTGTCTTCACGCCTGCCCGAGATCGTGAGGGCGTAGCCGCTCTCGGCCAGCCTCCTCGCAATCGCCAGGCCGATCCCTCCGGAACCACCAGTAACCAGTGCCGCTCTCTTTGCCACGCTCTCTCCGATCGGGTAGGGAAACCTCGCTCAGACTAGATCAGAACAGCGGGATGCGGGCGGCCCGGGGGAGGCGGTGTGCAGAAGTTGCCGCGAACGGCAACAATGTCGGCAGTTACGGAGCAGTCCGTACGGTCATCGCATTCTTTTCGGGGAAGGAAGTCAATGAGTGAAGAGAAGCCAGATAGCGATCTCCTTGGAGCTTTCGCCAAAGAGTCCCGCCAGCGCTGCGACGTCATCGCCGCCGGTTTGGACACCGGAACCAGCGACTTCGAGGCCCTCCGCCAGGAGGCGCACGCCCTCCACGGCACCGCTTCCGCACTCGGTCTGGGCAGGCTCGGCGAGCTGGCCGGCCTGATGGAGTCCGACCTCTCCGAAGCCGCCGAAGCCGGGGAGATCCGCCCTAACCGCGCCAACCAGATCTCCGAGGCCGCCGAAGCACTCGCCCAGGGAGTAAAAGCCGCAGCGGCAGAGGAAGAGGAGCCGCCGGACGTCGGCCGCTCGCTCTCCCAGCTTTTCGCTATCTAGTCCGTCAGCTGGACGAGATCAGATCGGCCAGTGAAGTGATCTGGGCGTCTGAGAGCTGGCCTTCGTAGGGCGGCATCGCTCCGCCGCCGCTCCTGATCGTTGCCTCGATCTGTTCGGTCGAGAGTGAGGTGTCGTCCAGGTTGGGACCGATCGCGCCGCTGGCATCGGCGACGCTGAGCGTGTGGCATCCGGCGCAGCCCGAGGAATCGAATACCGCGATCGCGGCCGCGTTCGGATCGGCGCTGCCGCCGCTGTCACCGCCGCCGTTGCTGCCGCTGCCGCCCGCGTTGGTCGTACCGGTGGCTTCGCTCGTATCGGTGGAGCCCGAATCGTCGTCTCCGCCACAGCCTGCCGCGAACAGGCCGCCGCAGGCCAGCACGGCAAGCCCGATCAGGAGACCTCTGCGGACCTTCGTCGCTGTCTCAGAAAGAAATCCCATCGCTCCACCCCTTTGCTACTGCTCGGATATCGACATTCTCAACGACTTGTCTTCATGCGCCGAGCAGTTGGTTTCGTAGTCGCCCGCCCGGTTTAAGGGAATCTTAAGGGATTGGCCGGGGGAAATCGAGTAACCGGCGACGAACTGGGTCGAGGAGTCCCGGTTGTCGATCACCAGCGTGTCTCCCACCGTGCCGACGATCCGGTCCGGGACCCCGGGCACGTCCTTGCCCTGGGCGACCAGTTCCGACGCATTCGGCGGAATTTTGATGGTGACGGTCTCGCCCTGGCCATCCTCGCTGCCACCGCAGCCGGCGAAGATCACGGCGGCCGCAGCCGCCGTGATCAGCACCGTCGCGAGGCGACGCAGGGGGTCAGCTACCGACTTCTCGCGCTTCCGCTTCAACCTTGACCTCTCCGGCGTTCTCGAAGTTCAGAGTCACCTCGATGGTGTCACCTTCGGCGATCGGCTGTTCGAGTTCGAGCAGCATCACGTGGTAGCCGCCGGGCTCGAGCGAGACCTCTTCGCCGGCCGGAATCTCCAGGCCGTCTTCGAGCTGCCGCATGCCCATCATCGCTTCGGGCATTTCGCCGCTCTCGCCGTCCATGCCTTCCATGTTTCCGTCTCCGGACTCGCCGTCCATGCTGCCTTCGCCGTCCATGCCGCTTTCGGAGTCGTCGGCAGGCTCAACCGCGATGCCGCCTTCCATGGTCGTTCCCGGATCCATGTCGCTTTCGGAATCGCCGTCCGAGTTGTGACTGCCGGTGGTCTCGTGGATCTCGGTCTTGCCGGCAACGTCAGTCGGCACGCTGGCCGAGACCAGCCTGTCGCCGTCGGCGCTCTCGAGGTTCATGTAGACGGCACCAGTGGTTGCGGTCGGGGCAGTGACCCGGGTCCACACGTCGTTGACGGCAACCGAGTCGCTCGAAGAGTCATCCGAGCTGCAGGCGGCCAGCAGGGCGCCGCAACAGACGATCGCAGTGAGGATCAGTGCGGGTTTCTTCATGTTCATCGTATTTCTCCTTGTTTCTTCATCAATGGTTTGTGTTGCTCAGGAACTGGTTTGAACGGCCTGGCCTTCGAGCAACTGCTCGATGTCCGAGCGCATGTCGTCAGCGCTGGTACCGAAGGGCCATTCGACTTCGACCACGCCGTCCGAATCGACCGCGTAGAGGAGAGCGGAGTGGTCGACGTCGTAGCTGCCGTCCTTCTGCTCCTTGCCGATCCGGTGGGATGCCCCGAAGACCTGCTCGACCTTCGCCAGCTGAGTCTTGTCCATGGTCCTGAAGGACGAGAACTGCTCTTCCGGGAAGAAGAAGCCGAGGTAGCCGTTGAGGACCTCCTCGGTGTCGCGCTCCGGATCGACGGTCACCATGCCGACCTGTATCCGCTCCCGTTGACCTTCGTCCATGTCCTCCATCGCGAGCCGAAGGTCGGCCAGCGTCGTCGGACAAACGTCAGGGCAGTTGGTGAAGCCGAAATAGACCAGCATCAGGCCGTCGTCGGAGCCGGTGAAGGCACCTTCGCTATTGCTGCTTTCTGGATTTACATTCGGAAGTGAGACGTTGCCGACCTCGGTTTGTGGCTGGCGCGTCATTCCGTTCAGTGGCTCCTGGCTGTCGTCCGAGCCGCACCCGGCGATTACCAGAGCAGAAACGGTGGCGACCAGGCAGACCACGAGGCGTGAACCTCTCATGGGACTCCTTTCGCTCGGGAACCAGGCGGTTGGCCGGGTTCCGGAAACGGGATTCGTCTAGACCGAAAGGAGGGGAGGCCCGCGACTGCCGTTGGCCGCAGTGAAGCCGTCACGCAAAGAGAGCGGCCAGGATGCGGCCAGCGTGACCGCGGCTGGGCGACCGAATTCAGGTCGGCGGACCCTGGCGAACCAGGAGGCGACTCTTGCGATCGACCGCTCTCCGGGGTAATGCGCCGGCGAGCAGCGGCAGCAGAACTGCCAGCGCCGGGGTCAGCAGCAGCAGACCGGCCGAGCTTCCGGGGCCGGCGATCGCCGCGACCGCGGCGACGAGAAGGGCAACCAGAAGTATCGGCGTACGGAGAGACATCGACAAAGCATTCTACAGAGCCGTGCAGCGGCTCCGGTGGAACGGCCGGCCGTTCAGGCTTTGCCGGCTGGTTCCCGGGATGAGTTCTCCTGCTTCTTCGAGAAGCGCAGCGCCTTGTCCGAGACGGGGCGGTGGCGAAGCAGGATCAGGTCCTCCAGGTACTTCCTGTCGGGCCTCCAGGGCTCCTTCGAGCCGGCTTTCGGGAGCGCTTCTTCCGTTCGCATCGCATAGCCGGAGGTGATCGTCATCAGCGAAATCTCTTCGACCGAAGGGTCGTCGAACCTCGGTACGCAGATGTCGACGCCGCGCTCGTCCATCAGCGCCAGCAGGCGACAGACGTAGCCGCCGACCAGATCGGCCTTCAGCGTGAACGGCACGTTCGGGTAGCCGATCGTGAAGGCGTAGTTCGGCACGTCACTGAGCATCAGCCCCTTGTAGGTGACGGTCTCGGGAAGGTTGATCCGCTGCCCGTCCACGACGAAGTCAATGCCGCCGAAAGGGAGCAGGTCGAAGCCGGTCGCGGTGACGATGACGTCGGCTTCGAGCTCGGTTCCGGATTTGAGCCTGAGGCCGCCTTCGGTGAAGGTCTCGATCTCGTCGGTCTCGATCGAAGCGTCGCCGCGGCTCAGCGACTCGAACAGGTCCGCGTCGGGCACCATGCAGAGGCGCTGGTCCCACGGTTCGTACTTCGGGTTGAAGTGGGTTTCTACGTCGAAATCATCCGGCAGATTGCGCCTGGCGATCGAGAGGAACAGCCGCCGGACAAAGCCCGGCCGGCGTCGGCAGAGCTGGTAGACGGCGATGGCCATGAGGATGTTCTTCCATCGTGTGATCGCGTAGCTGACGCGGTCTCCGGCGAAGCGCCGCAGACCGTCGGCGACCACGTCCCTGCGGGGGATGGGGAGGATGTAGCTGGGGGAGCGCTGCACCATCGTCACGTGCTCCGCCGTATCGGCCATTGCCGGTACCAGGGTCACCGCGGTCGCCCCGCTTCCGATCACCACCACCTTCCGGTCGGTGTAGTCGAGGTCCTCAGGCCACATGTGGGGATGGACCAGGTCGCCCTTGAAGCTGGACATGCCTTTGAAGTCGGGCAGGTAGCCCTGGTCGTAGCGGTAGTAGCCGCTGCAGACGTAAAGGAACTGGCAGGTGTAGCTGACGTCCCTTCCGCCCGTACCGTCTGACGCGGTGATCGTCCAGCGGGCGTCCGGGCTCGACCAGTCCGCCTCTACAACCCTGCGGTTGAAGACGATGTGGCGCTCGATGTCGTACTCCCGCGCCGTCTCGGTGATGTAGCGGAGGATGGCGGGGCCGTCGGCGACCGCGTCGTCCTCCAGCCACGGCCGGAACCGGTAGCCGAGGGTCTGCATGTCGGTATCGGACCGGAAGCCCGGGTACTTGAAGAAGTCCCAGGTGCCGCCGAGCGAATCGCGCGATTCCAGCAGAGTGAAGCTCTTGTCAGGCAGCTCATCCTGGAGCTGGCAGGCAGCCCCGATGCCGGAGAGTCCGGCACCGACGATCAGGACATCGACATCCTTCTTTTCTTCAGGCCCACCCATGGCCCGCGGGACCCTATACGGACCTCACGGATAGATCTGCTCTCCGGTATCTGCATCGACAACCGAGATAGCAGCCGCCGGGCATGCCTCGGCGGCCTCGATCAGCGACTCGGCCGGGCCGTCGGCGACCACCTCGGCGATGTCGTCGTCCAGACGGAATATCGACGCTGCAACGTCGACGCAGTCGCCGTGGCCGCTACAGCTGTTCTCGTCAACTACTGCTCTGCAATTCATTTTCCATGCCTTCCTGTTGCTGGCTCTTCTTGTGTGACTGTTGGATGGCGCGACCGGCGGCAGCCACCACGCGGGGCTGATCGACAGCGAGCGCCGCCACCGGGTGGTTCTGGCGGAAATAGCTCACCGAGAAGCTGCTCTCGTCCGGGCCCTCTTCCACTTCGACTCTGTCTGCCAGTTCGGCGTGCCCGACATACTGGATCCGGGATCCGTACTGATCGCTCCAGAAGCTCGGCAGGTGCGGCCCGGGAGCATCCTTGCCGAGCATCGAGAGAGCCGCGGCCCGCCCCTGCCGGACGGCGGCGTCCCAGTGCTCGGACCGGCTGTGCCTGCCGGTGTGAGGGTCGAAGCTCCGGGTCACGTCCCCTGCCGCGAAGACGTCTTCGAGGCAGGTGCGTGCGCCGGCGTCCGTACGGATGCCGTCGAGTTCGAGGCCGCTGCCGGCGAGCCAGTCGGTCGCGGGTCGTACTCCCACGCCGACCACCACCGTGTCGCACCGCACTCGGCGGCCGTCTGCCAGAAGCAGTTCCTCCACACGGCCGTTGCCGCGGGCGGACTCGACCATGGCGCCGGTGAGCAGGTTCGTGCCGCGTCCACTGTGGAAGTCGGTGAAGCGCCGGCCGGTCTCGGGCCCGAGGATGTGCTCGAGGGGGGAGTTCAGCGCTTCGAGGATCGTGACATCGTCTCCGAGGCAGCGGGCCGTCGCGGCCACTTCCTGGCCGATGAATCCCGACCCGATCAGCGCCAGGTGGGCACCGTTGCCGATTTCGGCCTTGAGTCTCCGCGCGTCGTCTGCGGTCCGCAGTGTGTGCACGTTGGAGAAGTCGGCCAGCGCCGGCAGCATGTTCGCCCTGGCACCGTTCGCGATCAGCAGCTTGCCGTATGGCAGGAGGGAGTCGTCGTCCAGCCTGATCCGGTGTGCCGGCGCGTCGAGTGCAACCGCCTGCCTGCCGAGCAGCAGGTCGACCTCGTTGTCGAGGTACCAGTCGGCCGGGCTGAGTTCCAGGGCGACTTCACCTTCGGAACCGGACAGGTGGGACTTGGAGAGTGGAGGCCGGTCGTAGGGGATCTCGTTCTCGCCGCAGACGATCCGGACAGGGCTGTCGTAGCCCTCTTTCCTCAGGGTCCGGGCGCACCTGTGGGCCGCCAGGCCTCCACCCACGATCACCACTCCGCTGTCGTTCATGAAGCTTCAGCTCCTGGCAGGACGGCATTAACCCGCGTCGCTGTGATCCGGTCGTCCCTGTTGCCGAGGCTGTTGTCCACCGGCCGGGCAGCGGTCCTGCGTGGCGGGCTCTTGCGGAACCGGGCCGAGCCGATCCTGTAGAGGAACAGCACCACGATCGGGGGTGTGGTGACGATCAGCCACCACCTCATCCAGATCGCGCTGCCGTCGGTACCCGCACCCAGGGTGTGCCCGATCGCAAGGAAGTAGACGAGGATCGTCGCCCGATGCGCCTTGCGCCAGAGCTTCGTGCCGATGCTGCGCCGGAAGTAGAAGCTCAGTCCGAGCAGCAAGGCGAGGATTCCGGCAATCGTTCCCAATCCGGTCCAGACCGGCCGGTAGTCCATGGTGAACGGGATCAGCACACCGCTGACCCCCGGATTCAGCCACGGGTCTCCGATCAGGGTGATTCCGTGGACGGCGATCGCGATCAGCCCGGCCAGCGCGGTCTGCTCGTGGATTGCGGTAAGGATCCGGGGCATTCCCGGCCGGCGGGCGAGCTTGCTCGCCATCATCAGGCCGATCGCGACCGAAATCGTGACCAGTACCAGCGCGACCAGCCCGGAGGCCCGGCTTGCCAGCCACCAGCCGTATTCGGTGACAACCCTGTCGACGTTGTTCATGCTGCCACCGGTCCATTCTCGACCCGGGATCTGTCGGTTCGGGTGAACTTCAGGCTCATCGTCATGCGGCCGACCACTTCGACCCGGCCGTCGTCGTGGACCAGCAGGCCGCCGTGCCGGCCGAGAGTCCGGCGACCTTCATCAGGTCCGGACAGCAGTGCCGCCTTGGCGAGGGTCTCCGCCTCGAGGGCGGTTCGGGCGAGCGCGGTCGAACCGACCAGGCCGGACCAGCACGGCCCTCCCGTCGAGGGGTCGATCAGGTGGTGGGCGGGCCGGCCGTCTTTGCGCCGCCATGCCCTGACGTTGATTCCGGAGGTTGCGATCCCGCCCGAGCCGAGCCGAAAGCGGTGAGGCCTTCCTCCGCTGACCGGGTGCTCGACCAGAACCTCGTAGGGGTTCGCAGCGGCGTCGGGCCCTCCGATCCGGATATCGCCGCCGCAGCTGACCAGGAAACGGGAGTAGCCGGCCAGCGACTCGGCGACCAGGTCGGCGGCCAGTCCCTTGCCGGTACCGCCGGAATCGAATCCGAGGCCGGCCGGACGACGGACCAGCCGGTGGCTGTCGTCAACCGCGAAGTCCTTCCAGCGTTCGGCCTGACCCGGCATCGCGGGCCGCCTCGAGGGTGCTTCGGCAAGAGACTCTTCCACCGGCAGGCCGGAAAGGCCGGCACGGGACTCGCGGTAGCCCGCGGTCTCGATCTCTCCGATCAGCGTCGGATCGACCAGGCCTCCGGTCCGCCGGGCTGCCCAGATTCCGGCCTTGACTGCGGTTCTCATCAAGTCAGAGGTGGGAACAGCGCCGCGCGGATCCCGATTGAGGGCGCTGAGCTCGCTTTCGGGTCGAAACCTCGAGAGACGTCGGTCGAATTCTTCTATGAAGCTGCGCACCCGTCGGCCGGCATCGTCAGCCGACGGGAGGTCCGCCTCAACCGGAGGTCCGATCAGGACCCTGATCCGCGACCCCATCGCTTCGAACTGTTCTTCGAATTCCTGCATGTCGATCCTTTCCTTCACGAACTGGCCGTTACGACCGGCGCGGGTGCCGGAGCCGGTGCCGGAGACGGCGCGGGTGCCGGAGCCGGCGCGGACGTGGCCGGCACCGGTGCTGATCCGGTCGAAGGGCTGCCCGCCGAAGAGACAGCGGTGCCGGTCTCGGCCGGGACGACCGTGGTGATCACGTGCCGCTTGATGATCTTCCGCACCTTCACCTCCGGGCGCTGCGTCTTTCCCGCCGTCAGGGCGCCGGCACCCAGCGACGGATCCCTGCCCTGGGCGAGCTGATAGGACAGAAAGCCCAGAGCCGAGGCAAAGAGCGCCGCCGAGGCCAGGAAGACCACCATCGGAGAAGGCTTGCGCCTCCTCCTGGCGCCAGAGTCAGTCATCATCTCCGCCTTCGTACTCGGATTCGGAGTGACCTTCGGACTCGTCGTGTTCGTCGGACTCGTAGCGGTCGTCCGACTCCTCGTGCTCTCCTTCCTCGTGCTCTCCTTCGTAGGCGCCGGCTCCACTCGATGAGCTGACCGCCGCGGGAGCTTCAGCCGGGGCGGGCGCGAGGTAGTCGGAAGCCGGCTCGACGTAGGCGGGGGATGAAGAAGGCGCAGACGCGGATGCCGAAGGCGCCGAGCCTGCGCCGGCGGAATCTGCCTTCTTGGTTCGGTGGATAGTTCTGTGGATGACTTCGGTCTTCACCTTCGGTTTGACCGCCGCGGCAGGTTCCGGATCAGACTGCCCGGGATTCGAGGCGATCGCCACTCCGGCGAGGCCACCGAGTGCCAGTACCGTTGCCGATACCGCTGCTTTTGTTTTCACGTTTTCCATTTTGAAATCAACCCCTCGTTTCGGTTTTGGAATCTGTTCGATCGCAGCCAGTCTCGGCAACGCCCGACAACGCCCGGCCAAAGGCAGGGTTAGGAGCAGGTAAAACCTGATTCGGAGGTCCGCGGCGGCTATAAACTCGCCCGATGAAGGCCTTCGACGAACCCGGAGCGAGAGTCCTGCTCGTCGAAGACGAAGACTCGATCGCCCAGCCGTTCAGCCGCTCTCTGGAGGCGGCCGGGTTCGTGCCGGTCGGGGCAAAGACAGCCGCTTCCGCGCTCGAGATGTTCGAGCGCCTCAGTCCGGACCTGGTCGTTCTCGACCTCAGCCTGCCCGACGGTGACGGTCGTGACGTCTGCGTGGAGATGAGGCGCCGGTCGGATGTTCCGATCCTCATGCTGACCGCCAGGGGTACCGAAACCGACCGGGTGATCGGACTCGAGCTCGGCGCCGACGACTACGTGGTGAAGCCGTTCAGCTCGCGTGAGGTGATCTCGAGGATCCGGGCGATCCTGAGGAGGGCCGGCAGCGGCGGCCCGGAGGCCGAAGCCTCTCCGATCGAGATCCTCGACCTGTCGATTGACATTTCATCGCGCCGGGTTCTCCTGGACGGCGAGGCACTCGATCTCTCACGCAAGGAATTCGACCTCCTGGCGGAGCTCGCGAGACATGCCGGAAGCGTCGTCACCAGGGAAGACCTGATGGCAAACGTCTGGGACGTCAACTGGTTCGGTTCCACCAAGACGCTCGACGTCCACATCAGGGCGCTGCGTCGCAAGCTCGGCGACAGCGCCACCGACTCCCGATACATCCACACGGTGCGCGGAGTGGGTTTCCGTTTTGCCGATCCGGGAGATGAGCGGCCGTAAGCCTCCGCACGCTCCTTCTGATCGCGGTCGCCTATGTGCTTCTCATAGCGATCGTCGCACTGGGTCTGCCGCTCGCCCTTAGCTTCAAGGACCGCGTGAACTCCGAGGTGCGCAGCCAGGCCCGAAGCCAGGCGGCGATAGTCGCGACCGGAGCGGCCAGCCTGATCGAGAAACCGGACGACCCGGCACTCGATCGCCTCGTTCGAATCGCCGGCAGGGCGGTCCGTGGCCGGGTGCTTGTCGTTGACGGCTCAGGGACAGTCATCAGCGACAGCGGCGGCTCGCGGAATATTGGCGAGGACTACAGCTCGCGGCCCGAGATCGCCGTCGCTCTCGACGGGGAAGGCGTCCAGCGTGAGCGGGACAGCGACACCCTCGGCACCAGGCTGCTGGCGACTTCCGATCCGATCGTCCAGGGACGGCGCACGGCAGGAGCAGTTCGAATCACCCAGAGCGTCGACGCCGTACAGTCGGCCGTCCGGCGCTCGCTGCTCGGCATCGGGCTGCTCGCGCTCCTGGTGATCGCATTCGCATTGCTGGTCGGCGCCGTCATCGCAAACCAGATCGCCCGTCCGATCAGGAGGCTCGAGTCCACGGCCCGTGAGTATGCGACCGGCGAGGGCGATCCGGCCACGGAGCCGGTGGCCGAGATCCGCGGCAGCACCGAGCAGAGGTCGCTTGCCAGGTCATTCAACGAGATGACGGCCCGGGTAGGCCGACTGTTGCGCAGCCAGAAGGAGTTCGTTGCGAGTGCGTCCCATCAGCTGCGGACCCCGCTTACCGGTCTCAGGCTCAGGCTCGAAGGCCTCAGCGACGAACTGGAGGACCCGGCTTCCCGAGCCGAAGCTGAAGCCGGTCTGGTCGAGGTCGACCGCCTCTCGAAGATGGTCGACGAACTGCTGGTGCTCAGCAGGGCAGGGGAGAGGGATGTGCCGGGGGAGCAGATCGAACTCGAGGAGTTGGCGGCAGAGGCCTGCGACCGGTGGGCGGCGGCCGCGGGGGAGCGGTCGCTGATTCTCGACCTGCCGCAAGACGAAGAACCGAACCCCGTCTTCTGCGCCCGGGTCGACCTCGAGCGGGTTCTGGATGTCCTGATCGAGAACGCCGTCAACTACTCGCCTGTAGGCAGTGAGATCACTGTCGAGGTGACGCCGGGCCGCATCGGCGTGCTTGACGAGGGCGACGGCCTCGAGCCCGGTGAAGAGGAGGCTGTATTCGAGCGCTTCGCGAGGGGCAAGGCCGGAAGGCAGGGCGTCAAGGGCACGGGGCTCGGACTGGCTATCGCCCGGGAGCTGGTCAGCCAGTGGGGCGGCGAGGTCACGATCGGCTCGCGGCGGCCGACAGGCGCTCGGGCAACGGTGAGCCTTCCTGTCGAAAACAGGAGGCGAAGTTGAGTCCCTCCAGATTTTGCCCTGCCTTAACCATCGCTCCCGTACGGTGGTTCCCATGAACGGCAAGGAGCAGCCACCGATCAACGCGCGCAGCGTCGCGACCTGGCTCGGACTCGGCCTTCTGGGCATCGGCCTCGCGGTTGCAATCGCGCTTGTCGCACACAATCTGACCGACCAGCCGATAGGGATCGCCGGCGAACCGGTTTCCGCCGGCAGGGCCCTCGATCCACCTGCCGACCCCGGATCGCGTAGTGGCACAGGGGGATCGAAGGCCAACCAGGGTCAGAGTGGGCGCAAGAAAGAGCGGAACGACGAAGCGCAATCTGACGACGGCGACCAGGCCGTGGTGCCAGTTGACACCGACGGCTCTGGCGTTTCCCCTGGGGGCGGATCGTCCGCCGGCCCTGCGCCTGAGGATGGCTCGGGTTCAGAGGGTTCCGAAGACAGCCATGAAGAGGACGGCGGCGACCACGACGGCGACGACGACTGAGCAGGACGGTCAGTCTTCACTGGCGGTGCTCGGAATATGATCGCCGCCGCGGGCCGGTAGCTCAGTCGGTTAGAGCAGCGGACTCATAATCCGTAGGTCGAAGGTTCGAGTCCTTCCCGGCCCATTCGCTGAAGCCCAGCTATCAGGGGCTTTCTGTGGCTTCGGAGGCGGCGTGAAATGGCTCTGTGCCTCCGTTGTGCCTCCAAGTCTGTTCAAGAAGTGCCTGTTCGATTGGCCTGCGGCACTCGGTGGGCTCGGAGTTTCGAGCAATCCGGCTCCGAATGATGGGCATCCACGATTTCTCAATTGCGGAACCAGCCACAACCGGACGGAACTCCCGAAGCCTGCTCAGCGACCGCCGGAGTCGGCCGCTGAAAACGGCACGTTCCCATACCGGGGTTTCTCCATCTCCTCGGAGAACGCCTCCATGGCCCCGGGTGAGCTCTGAATCCTCCAGTTGGTCTCCTTGGGGGCGTTGAACCAGATCACCGAACGGACCTCGGGGTGGGCCTCGAGCGTCCGGAACATGTAGGTGACCCACTCTGACTTGCTGCCGGCCCCGACCGCGGTTGCCACCTCTGCGATCTGAACCGGCTTTCCGGGCGCGATCCTCCTTATCTGTCTGAGTTCGTCACCGAAGATCCTCTTGAACGACCGCCATCCGTTCCAGTCAAGGGCTGAGCCTCCGTTGAATCCCGAGAGGCCGATCACGTCGACGTACCGGCTGCCGGGGTAGTAGTCGACAGTCAGAAACGAGGCCAACGGGGACCAGACCCAGCGGACGTTCGTCGCACCCCTGCTCTCGAATATGTCATGTATGTGCCGCCAGGCGGCGACGTATTCGGCCGGGGTGTTCTGGTCCGGCTGCGCCCAGGGGTAGCCGGTTCCGGGAACGTTCATCTCCTGGGCGAATCGGAGCAGTACCGGCCCGCCGAATGCCCGCAGGTCGTCGGCCCATCGACGGACGTATTCGTCGTGGTCCCCCGACGTGATTGAGCGCATGCTGTACTCGGGCTGTGGTTCGAACCGTTCGAGCGTCCCATCCCAGGGCTCCCAGGTGATCTCGGGGACGCTGCCACGGGCCGCCACCGCTTCGAGCTGCCGGCGATCTACTTCTCCCCTTGCCCAGTCGGAGAACCACATGATTATGTCGGCGTGGGCGCGGACCGCCCGCTCGAAGTAGTTGACCTGATTGAGCTGGGCTGCTTCCCAGGGGACGGCAATATTGCGGGCGCCGGCATTCGTGGTGACGCCGATCGCGACCTTGCCCCGGGGATCGCCATCCGGAGGGAACGGACTCGGCTTCGCGATCTTTTCCGGCGGCGGGCCCGGGTAGGTGACCGTGTCAACGGCGGTCGATCCATTCACAACCAGCGCCGTGACGGCAACGAAACCGGCCGCGGTCAGCGACGCAACCAGCAGTGCCTTCCTGCCGGGAAGAGTCCAGGACTGCTGACGCAGGTGAAGGATCAGGGCGGCCGACGCGACACCGAGGTAGATGACCGTATTCATCAGGGCGAGGAAGTAGTAGCCGACGGCGCTTCCCGGGTCGCGGACCAGGACCACGGAAAGCCCCGAAACCACGGAAATGAACAGGTAGGGCGTGATGACCCTGAGCGGCAGCGGCCGCTCGGCGGCCGCGCCTTTCGGAGTCACCTTGAAGCCGAACTGCCGGCCGGTGATGCGGCCGGCCACCGCCTGAACGCATCCGAGGAAGGCCCAGGGCCAGCGGACGAGCTGGAAAAGGATCGCCTCCCAGCTGATCACCTTCGCGTCCTTCGGCCGGAGCCCACCGAGATATCGCAACCAGTAGGCGATAGCGATCAGCAGAATCAGGGGAAGAATCAGGTGGTAGTAGAAGTCCGTCAGCTGCACCCTCACAAGTGCCTCTCCGGCCAGCAGTGCGAGCACGGGGATCGCGAAAGTGGCAAACATGACAAGGGCGTAGAGCGGATACCAGGCCAGGCACGAGCCGAGCCTGAGTCGGGCTCGCCATGTCGCCTCTGGCAGTTCCCGCGGGCCGAGTGTGAGGCCGAGCGTGATCATGCTCCGCGACCACTGGAAATCCTGGGTCACGCAGTCGGCCACGGTTTCCGGGCCGTCTCCGTGAGCCTCTGCGTCAATCGCGAAGGCGCCCTCCCATCGACCGCCGGCCATCATCATGGTAGTGCTGAAATCCTCGGCCAGCTCAGGACCGAGGCCACCGATCTCCTTCAGGGCGGTGGTTCGAACCGCATAATGGGAGCCGATGCAGGCGGGAGCCCAGCCGCCGTTGCAGCCGGCCTGAATCGCGCCATGGAGAATCGATTCACTGTAGAGCCTGCCGCGTGCAGACCAGGAGCGCTGCGCATTCCTGTCACAGATGCTTGGGGCCGCGACATACCCGATTCTCGGATCGGCGAACGGCGCGACCATGTGCCTGAGATAGCCGCTCGTGGGAACGTGGTCGGCGTCCATTTGGGCGACTATGTCGTAGTTCTCGTAGCCCACGGTGTCGTAGAAATAGGCGAGGTTGCCTTCTTTGCAGCGGGCGCGGCGCGGCCAGTCTTCGCGTTGGTATTCGGAAACCCCGCGACGGGTCGTGATGCCGACCCCGTGGTCTTCGCACCAAGACACGGTTTCCCGGTCGGGGTCCTCATCGGCCAGCCAGACGTCGTAGGGGCTCGGAAAATCCTGACTGAGCATGGCTCGCAGGGTCCTCTCAACCACTTCCCACCGCTCCGAAGGTGCTTTCGTCACTACCATCGCAACCCGGAGCGAGGGCTGTTCGGGGCCGGGCAGCGGTCGCCGCATGCGCCTGGCGAAGAAGATGATCCAGAGCGGCAGAACGACTGCGTCGAAGGCAAGGACCGCACTGTTGAAAAGGAGCCCCGCCGGAGTGGGTGTCCGGACCGCGTCGAACCACCAGATCACGGCGATCGTTGTGGTGATCAACCAGAGTGCGCTCAGCAGCCCGAAGACCAGGCGCCCTCGCACTCCGGCCAGAGGCGCGAAGCGAGCGGGGGGCCGCTGCCCTCCGGGGGCTTCTGAATTGTTCCCGTTCGCTGCCACTGTCTGCCGCCCCGATTCAGATCGAGCAGTGAAGCCAGGGTGGATCCTGGCTTACATTGGTGAGAGGTGGGGTGTGGGATAGCGGCAAGGGGAGCGAATTGCGGGAGTTGGCGGGGACTCTGATGGCCGGGAATGCTTCCCTCGAAGCGGGGGTTTGCTGGCTGCCAGTCGAGGTTTTTTTGGGTGAAGGCCCGGACGGCGGCGACTCGGGCACAGGCAAGTTTCCCGGACTGCCAATCGTAGCCTAAGCGGCCGGCGTGCTTGCGGCAATCGGAAGCTCGGGAACGCCGGCCCGCGGTTCTTGCCACTCCTGAACCGGTCAATCAGGGATTCATCGACTCAACACCTGGATTCAGACCGAAAGCAGCTGTTACACTGCGGCGCTTCGCAAGATGCCCGGTGACCGAGAAAGGTTGACCGGAGGAGAGAAACGGTGATCGGTGGAGCTCCGGAAGAAGCTTCAGACAGCTAGTTCGCGCGGTTCGCGAACACACACAGTGCTGAGAGTTGCAGGATCAGTCCTGATTCTCGCTGCTCTGACTCTGGTCGCCTTCCAGGCTCCTTTCGGACCCGAGTCGCCGTTGACCACGGTCGCCGCCGGCAAGTCGCCCTCCGAAGGCCGAGCCGGCGCTGCGCCGCTTCGCTTCGGGATCTATCCCGGCGGCAGCTTGGGTACGGTGAACCAGACCAGAGAGCCGCTGCCGGAAGATCCGGCGGAGAGGCTGGCGGCGGTCCAGAAGCTCAGCCAGGGTCTGCCTTTCGTGGTTCACCTGTACCGCTCCTACTATGGGGGCGGCCGCACCCAGGCCAGTGACAGCGGACTTGACGGGGAGATCCGGGAATACACCGATGCCGGAATCAAAGTCGAACTGGTGGCGCGCTACCGCCCGGATTCCGGGAGAGCCGCCGCGGTTTCGGGGTTCAAGAAGTACGTTCGGGCCCTGGTGGCCCGGTATGGAAGCAACCCTGATTTCATCGGCCTGCAGGTGACCAACGAAGCCAATCTCCCCGGTGCCCCCGACGCCTCGGACGGGGCCTACGCCGGTGCGAAGAGGGCCCTTGTCCGTGGAGTCATTGCGGCCGCTCGCGAGACCAGGGTCCGCGATGCGTCGCAGATCAAGATCGGGTTCAACTGGGCCTGGGAATCCAACGGCAAGAAGCGCCGCGGATTCTGGAAGGGCCTGGGCAGGAAGACGGGATCCAAGTTCAGGAAGGCCGTTGACTGGGTCGGCGTCAACTCGTACCCCGACACGTGGGCCCCGCTTCTGTCCAGCGCCGGGTCCCGTCACAGGCGGGCCTCCAAGACCCTGATCGCCCACATTCGAGCCCTGCGAAAGAACCTGATGCCCCGGGCCGGGCTCGGACCCCGAATCCCGCTCCACATCACCGAGAACGGCTGGCCGACCGGCCAGGGACGGTCAGAGCGGGCCCAGGCCAGAATCCTCAAGGCGATGGTGAATTCGGTCCACCGGGCACGTCGGAGACTGAACATCAGCGACTACCGCTGGTTCGACCTGCGCGACGGAAACTCTTCCGACCCGAACTTCGAAGGACGGTACGGTTTGACCGACGACCGCTACCGGCCCAAGCCGGCGTTTGCGGCCTTCATGAGCCGGATCGCCCGATAACACCGTCCGGCTCCGGCGCGGCGGCATCCACGGGCCGGCAACGACCCGCGCCGGACTCCAGCGCCAACCCATGATCCGCAGGTCGAAGGTTCGAGTCCTTCCCGGCCCATTCCGCATCGTCAGTCAGGGAGAGGGTTTCCTCCGTTTCGGCTGATTCCGCCTCAGTTTCGCGTCCGTGCCCTGGGGTCTCGGGATGATGGGAACGATCGAGCCGAGACCGCATGGCCGAGCCTCCCTCGCCGTCCGCGGACTGCTTCTCGCGACGGGCATCCTGCCTGTGGTACTCGCGCTCACGGGCTGCGGCGGTGGTGATTCGAGTGGAGATGCGGCCGCGAGTACGGAAGAGTTCTCGGCCCAGGCCAGGAGTGCGCAGCACGTTGTCCCCTTCTTGCCACCCCTGGAATCGGGGTCACACGGCTAGGGCTTCTTCGGCTTCTTTGCCCTATTTGCCTCCTTCTTGGCGGCCTTGTTCTTCTTGCGCGTCTTCGCACCCTTCTTGGCCGCCTTCGAACGCTTCTGAGGCCCGCCGGTGACCAGGTCCTTGACGTCTTCGGCGGCCTTGTTGAGGTCGTTGGCAACCCGGCGGACCGCCTTCATCTCGGCGCCGTCCTTTTCGGGTTGCAGTCGCGAGACCTCTCTGGCGACCTTCTTTCGCACACCTCCGACCCTGAGACGGTCGTAGAGATCCCGGTCGGCCTTGGCTTTGCTCTTGGTTTTGGTCACGATGGCTCCTTTCGATTCGTTCTAGATGGACCGGCGCGGGTCAGTTTCTCGCGCCTTCATCGGACACCTGTCGCAATGTACTGCCGCCGCCCCTCCATTTCAAACCTCGCGGTCGGTCCGGTCCGGGGCCGTTGCGACAATCGCGGCGTGAGCCTGAACAACCCCGGAGTCCAGGGACCGAGCAGACGCCGGATCGGCGCCGGGCTTGTGCTGGCGTTCGTGCTGCTCGTCTCGGGTTGTGCCGGTGGCGAAGGAAGCGGTGGCGGCGATGACCGCTCGCGGCAGGCAGCAGACAACAAGAAGGCGAGGCAGAGCCCGGCGAACGGCGGGAACTCAGGCCAAAGCGTGGCAGACCAGGACGAGGCAGGCCGGGGAGGCGCGGCCGGCGAAGCGAAAGGCGGTGTTGAACCGGATGAGCCGGCAGTTGCCGCCCTGTTCGAGAGGCTGAAGGTCTCGGCCGAGGTCGAAAAGGGTTACGACCGAGATCTCTTCTACCACTGGCGGGACCTCGGTGAATGTGATGTACGCGAGGTGGTTCTCGCCAGGCAGGACCGGAGAAACGGTCCCTGCGGCGCGGATTCGGGGCGCTGGTTCTCTGCCTACGACGGCGCCACCACCACCGACTCCGGCGAATTCGACGTTGACCACATGGTTCCGCTGGCTGAAGCCTGGGCTTCCGGCGCACGGCGATGGCCCGAGGCCAGGAGGGACGAGTTCGCCAATGATCTCCGGCCCTACTCACTGATCGCCGTATCGGCATCGAGTAACCGGTCGAAGTCGGACCAGGATCCCGCCGAATGGATGCCGGAGAAGCAGGGGTTCGCCTGCCCCTACATCGCCCGCTGGATCGCCGTGAAGTTCCGCTGGCGCCTCAGCGTTGACCAGCGGGAGAAGGCCTTCCTGGCCGACGCCCTGTCCGGCTGCCCGCCGGGCGCCCTGAGGCTTCAGGCACGGGTCACAAGAGCTTCGTAGAAGAACCGTTCGCAACGGGCGCTCTTCATCACATCGGGATGACACCGTACGGGTGGTCGGCGGGTACGCTGGGCACGAAGCCCACTACGAAAGGACCCCTGTGTCAGATCGACCCGTATTTCTCTACGCCGCCGTCTACGACGATGCCGCCGGCGCGGAAGCCGACTACGAAGCAGTCTTCGAGCTCCACTCAGCCGGCCTGGTCGGAACCTTCGACTCGGCGGTCATCGAAAAGGACGAGGACGGCAAGGTGCATGTGAGCAAGACCGAAAAGCCGACCCAGCACGGAGCATGGGGCGGAATCGGTGTCGGTGCCGTGATCGGGATTCTGTTCCCGCCGTCTCTGATCGCCTCGGCCGCGGTCGGCGGAGTGATCGGTGGCGTCGGAGCGCATATCTTCAAGGGCATGTCGCGAGGCGACCTCAAGGATCTCGGCGAGGGTCTCGACGAAGGCCAGGCAGCGATAATCGTGATCGGCGAGTCGAAAATCGACGAGCAGATCGAGAAGGCGACCAAGCAGGCCAAGAAGATGATCTCCAAGCAGATCGACGCCGACGCCGAAGAACTGAAGAAGGAAGTCAACGCGGAGATCGACGCTTCGGCCTGAGGCTTAAGCGTGAAGGGCCGGGGAGCGGCATAGGCTCCCCGGCATGGGTGCTGCCCAACTGATTTCCATCGGGGCCGTGGTCGGAGTCAACAACTTCGCGGTGGCCCTGATGCTCGGGGCGCTCGGTCAGTACCGGCGCCGCTGGCGCATCGCCGGCGTATTCGGAGCTTTCGAGTTCACGGTGCCGCTGATCGGGCTGCTGATCGGATCGGTTCTTGCCGGGTACATCTCGGGTGTCGGCGAACTGATCGGAGCCGCCCTGCTGCTTGTCCTGGGCGTCTTGGCCATTCGTGCTCCGGCTGCCAGCGAAGAGAATCGGGAAAGGCTGGCGGGCCAGGTTTCGACATGGGGTGGCATTGCCGCATTGGCGGCGGGGCTGACCTTCGACAACCTGGTCGTCGGCTTCGCCCTCGGACTCGGCGACGTCGAGCCTCTGCTGCTCGCGTCGACCATCGCCCTGTTTGCGGTCGCGTTCACGCTGATCGGGCTAGAGATCGGTCGGCGAGGCAGGCGCAACCATGAAGCGGCCGCCCAGACCGTCTCCGGAGTCCTGCTGATCGCCCTCGCGGTTGCGGTAGCCCTGGGCTGGCCGGGCTGAGGCTCTGTTCAGCTGCGTGCTGCGAGCCAGATCGCGTCGTGGCCCATCGAGACGCGCCGGACGCGACCCGCGTCTTCGTGAGCGATCAGCGCCTTTTCGGTGGCCTGCCGGTCCGGACGGTCGTTGCCAACGGTCATGATCGCCGCGACCTCCTGGGTCGCGAGGCCGCCCGGATAGAGGGCAAGGACCTCGAGCGGGTCTTCGGGCGGATCGGCGCGGTTCATGTCGGGACCGAGATTGGCGACGATCACGTCGTAGGCCTCGACCGGCTGGAAGCCGCCCGCTTCCACCCGTGATTCACCCCGGGTGAAGACGATCGACGGAGCTGTGTACCGCAATCCGTCTGGCGAGTCCGCGGCTTTGCCCTGGAGCTCTGCCGCCCCGCCGGCAGCGGTGCGGGCTTCGGCCCAGTCGCGACGGTAGGCCTCCTGGACCTGCGGCAGATCTAGCGCCGCCATTACCGCTTCGTAGTCCAGGTCGCCGACCGAACTGAGTGCGGCCCGCAGGCCGTCTTCATCATCGAGCAGCAGCGGGGTGTTGAACTGGAGCAGCTGGAGGGTCCTCAGGACCCGCCATTCGAAGCCCGGCTGGAGCAAACGGGTGGCGACGATCGCCTGGCAGGCGCGGCTGCTGCTCGCCGGGCGCTCTTTGGCCTGAAGCGCGAAAGGCATGCCGTACATGTCCCTCATCCCCACTTGGAAGGAGGCCAGTGTGGCCGGCGTGAACTTGGGTTTCTGCCCAGGCTCGGAAAGCCCGATGGTCACCAGCTGCCACTCGATCTGATCGCGGTACCGCCACTCGATCGTGCGAAGCGCCGGACTCGCCGAGTAGCCCCAGGGGCAGGAGGGATCGTTGAAGAGGCGGGCTGTAACCGGGCCGGGATTTGGGTCTGTCGGGTTCATCGGGCTCCTGTCGCTGGCTGGGGTCTCCAAGGATAGTCGCAGGGCTGCCGCGCGAGGCCGGCATGTCGGCCCAGTTAGAATTGCTGACCGAAACCCCCTCCACGGGAGCTCAGATGAAGCGCTTCGTCGGCACGCTGTGTGCCGCCCTGGTCCTGGTCGCAGTGGCTGCGCCGCTGTCGTCAGCCCACCAGGGCAACCCCAACTTCAAATCCGAGATCACCTCGATCGGCCCCGCCGGCGCTGCCGACGGCATCGCATTGTCGGTCAAGAACTTCGACGACGGCCTCGAACTGGTCAACCGCAGCGGCAAGGTGGTCATGGTGGTCGGCTACGACGGCGAGCCCTACCTGCGATTCAGCCCGGACGGCACCGTCGAGGTGAACCTGAACTCGCCGAGCTACTACTTGAACGAGGATCGCTTCGCGGACGTCGAAATCCCCGACCGGGCCGATCCGGATGCCGCTCCAGAGTGGAAGCAGATCGATGACACCGGAGTCAGCTACTGGCACGACCACCGCTCTCACTACATGGGTGAGGGCATCCCGGTCCAGGTGACGGACGAAAACACGGTGACGAAGGTCTTCGATTACCGGATCCCCCTGATGATCGACGGCGAGTCGGTGAACGCACGCGGCACCCTCACCTGGGTCGGTTCCGACGACGGTGTGCCTGTCGCTCCGTTCATCGCGCTGGCCCTCCTGGTCCTCGCCGGAGGCGCGTGGCTGGTCCTGCGGCGTCGTCGCGCCGATTCCGGAGGGGACACCACGGGAGGGACCGGCTAGGGCGAGAACCGCCCGACCACCGAGGCCTGGCGATTCCGCCCCGGGACGCATGACACAGTGCCGGTACTGTTCTCCGGGGCCGTGACCACGCTCGTCGTGATTATTCGCGCACGCCGTTCGGGCACCTGACCCGGTCAGGCGGTCGCGTCAGCCGCGAGGGCGTCGCCGCCGGCCCGAAGGCCGCTTTCCACGCTTCTCGAGCTTGTCCCGGCTGGATTCCTTGGCGGAAACCGGCCTCAGGCTGCGGCTCTGCGGGTAGAGGATCTCCTCGGCGCAGCGCTGGTGCCAGTGGGAATGCTCGGTACCGCCGATCCGGGCGATGTACTGGACCACAACGTGCTCGGCGCCGACCTCGATCGACTCGTAGCAGCCCTGGCAGTTGTAGAACTTCTGCGAAATCGAGCGGATAATCCAGATTTCGTCGCCGTCGGCGGTGAATCCGGTCAGGCTCTGACGGCGGTTTGGGAGGCCACTAAGCGATCTCATAGTTCCTGCTCTTGAAGGGAAACCGGGGGAAGCAGCGAAATTGACGGCGTGAGCACTGCGACCCCCGAAACCAAGACTCTGTCAACTTACATCGAGGACCGGATCGAAGAGTTCTCCCGGTCGCAGAAGGATGTAGCCCGCTACATCGTCGATCATCTCGACGAAGCGGCTTTCCTTACCGCAGAAGAACTCGCCCGCCGGGCGGGAACTTCGTCCTCGACCGTCGTGCGCTTTTCGCAGGCACTCGGCTTCGAGGGCTATCCGGAGCTCCAGGGATCGGCGATCGAGGAATACAGGGCGACTGTCGGAGGCTCGGAGGGCTCTGCCGGCCGCATGCTGTTCGCCTTCGATCATTCCGAATTCGAGGCCTCTCTCGGTACCGATCACGCCAACCTCGAAGAGACCGCGCGCAAGCTCAAGCAGGAGCAGATCGACCACGCAGTCGCCGCCCTGGCCGCGGCCGACCAGGTCGTGATCGTCGGCACCGACCAGATGGCCTTTTTCGCCAGTTACATGCGCCATACGCTCAGCCTGCTCGACATCAGAGCGGAGATCGTGACGTCCACCGCCGGACCGTCGCTCCAGCGCCTCGGGCGGATCGACGAAAAGACCCTGGTGATCACACTTTCCGCCGGCCGGGCCCACCCGTTGCTGGCAAGAGCCATGAAACTGGCGGGCCATCGTGAAGCCAATACGCTGGCGATCTCAGACGCAACCCTTTCGGATACGGTCAAACAGGCCGACATGAGTCTCTATTACTCCTCGAACAGCCCTTCGTTCCTGCGCTCGAACACGGCACTGATGGCTCTGGTACACGCGCTCGCCCACGGCGTCTACTCGCGGGACGAAGACGCCCATCGTGACCGCATCCGGGCTTACAAGCTGAAATAGCCGGTCCATCTGCGGCCCGGTGCCGCGGAATCTCTATATTCATGGGAATGGCTGAAGAAGCAACATTCCGAGTCAAGACCGGCCTGGCCGAAATGCTCAAGGGCGGTGTGATCATGGACGTGGTCGACGCCGAGCAGGCGAAGGTCGCAGAGGACGCCGGTGCCTGCGCGGTCATGGCGTTGGAGCGGGTCCCGGCCGATATCCGTCGTGACGGCGGCGTTGCCCGCATGTCGAACCCCCGGATGATCAGGGGGATTCAGGAGGCCGTCTCGATCCCGGTGATGGCGAAGGCACGGATCGGGCACATGGCCGAGGCGCAGGTGCTCCAGTCGCTTGACGTTGATTTCATCGACGAGTCAGAGGTTCTCACTCCGGCCGACGAGGCAAATCACATCGACAAGTTCGAGTTCGATGCGCCTTTCGTATGCGGTGCCACGAACCTCGGTGAAGCTTTGCGCCGGATCGGCGAAGGCGCGGCGATGATCCGTTCGAAGGGCGAGGCCGGCACAGGCAACATCGTTGAGGCCGTGCGCCACATGCGCGACATCACCTCCGGAATCCGCCGGCTCGGCACTCTCAGCTCGACCGAGCTGATGTCGGCCGCCAAGGAGCTTTCGGCTCCACTCGAGCTGGTCCGCGACGCCGCAACCCGAGGCTGGCTGCCGGTTCCCCTGTTCTGCGCCGGAGGAATCGCGACCCCGGCAGACGCCGCCCTGATGATGCAGCTCGGCGCTGAAGGCAACTTCGTCGGCTCCGGCATCTTCAAGAGCGACGACCCCGAACGCCGGGCCAAAGCGATCGTGGAAGCGACCACTCACTTCAACGATCCCGAGCGTGTCGCAGCGGCTTCCGAAAAGCTCGGCGACGCGATGCCGGGCATCGAGATGTCGACCCTGGGCGAAGACGCAAAGCTTGCCGGACGGGGCTGGTAGTCCCACGCCGGCTTCCGCCGGCGGCCCGCTGCGAATCGGTGTGCTCGCCCTTCAGGGTGGCTTCGCATCGCACATCAAGCACCTCGGCTCGGTCGGTGCACTGGGAGTGGAGGTCAGGAACCCCGACGACCTGACCGGGCTCGACGGGCTGATCCTGCCGGGTGGCGAGAGCACCACGATCACCATGGGCATGGACCAGTACGGGCTTTCCGATCCGATCCGCGAGATCAAGCAGGCCGGAACCCCGATCCTCGGAACCTGTGCCGGCATGATCGTTGCCGACCGCGAACACCTCGACCTGATCGACATCACGACCCGTCGCAACGCCTTCGGGCGTCAGTTGGCCAGCTTCGAAGATGACATCGAGCTGGCGGGGATGCCGGGGCCGCCCTTCAGAGCTGTATTCATCCGGGCCCCCTGGGTAGAGGAAATCGGCCACGACGTGGAGGTTCTCGCCGAGGTGCAGGGGCATCCTGTGGCGGTACGCCAGGGCAGGGTCGCCGCGTTCTCCTTTCACCCGGAACTGACCGCGGACGACCGGCTGCATGCCTGGTTCGTCGATGCCTGCCGGTCCTGAGCCGGCCGCAGGTCAGTTCGGCAGCGGGGAGCCTGCTGCGGTGAAGAACCAGACCAGCAGCGATACCACCGCGAAGAAGACCGAGCCGATGATCACCGCCTCGAGCAGCGTGGGCGTCTGCCGAAGACTCGAGGTGTCTGACATCGCGGTCAGCCAGCCGGGCCGGATCGGCTCGACCGTATGCGAGCCGGTCAGCTTCAGGTAGAGCTCGTTCATCAGGCCCAGCAGCCAGGCGACCAGCATGATCGAGAAGATCACGCCGAACAGGACGACCGCATAAGGACCCATGCTGGGGAACTGGGTCGCTGCGACCTGGGATCCGATCCAGAGCCAGGCGAGCGGGATCAGGGTCCACAGCGAGAAGGCCGCGATCAGCATCATCAGGGCCACGCCCGCCGCTGCGATCCTTCGCAGGGGGTTCGTCTCGCTCACCAGGGGGTTCGTCTCGCTCACGGGTGTCATCGGCCCACCATAAGATCACATTATGTCTGGTCATTCGAAGTGGTCCTCCATCAAGCACAAGAAGGGCGCGGCCGACGCCAAGCGCGGCCAGCTCTTCACCAAACTCGCCAAGGCGATCACGGTGGCGGCGAAAGAGGGCGGCGGCGACCCCGAGGCCAATCCGTCACTGGCCACGGCGATCCAGAAGGCCCGTGACGAGTCGATGCCGAAGGCGAACATCGAACGGGCGATCGACCGGGGAACGGGGGAGGGCCCTGACGCGATCGCCGTCGAGCGGATCCAGTTCGAGGGTTACGGACCCGGAGGGGCGGCCGTGCTGGTCGAGGCCCTGACCGACAACCGCAATCGCACCAGTGCCGAAGTGCGCCACGCCTTCACCCGGCACGGTGGCAGCCTCGGCGAACCGGGTTCGGTCGCCTGGATGTTCGAGACCTTCGGTGTGGTTGAGGTTGACGGCGAGAAGTACGGCGAAGACGACCTGATCGTCGCGATCGACGCCGGGGCCAGCGACGTAACGGAGGAGGCAGGCAGGCTGCGCGTGATGGCGGCGCCCGCCGACCTGACCTCGGTCAAGGAGGCGATCGCGGCCGAAGGGATCGAGATCGAAGCCGTGCGGCTTGCCACCGAGCCGAAGAACACGGTCGAGGTTGCGGAGTCTGAAGCCGGCACGCTGATGAAGATGCTCGACGCGATCGAGGAGCAGGACGACGTCAACGAGGTCCATGCGAACTTCGAGATCCCCGACGAGGTCCTGGAGCGGATCGCGGGCTGAATCAGCCCTCTCCGGGCTGCAACGGGGAAGGCATCCGACGCGCGGCTCAGAATGTAGCCCTGATGAGAGTCGTGATGGGCATAGATCCCGGTACGGCCAATCTCGGTTTCGGAGTGATCAGGATCGAAGGCGGCCACATGGTCGCGCTGGACGGAGGCGTCATCGAGACGTCACCTTCCGACGCAGCCGAAAAGCGGCTTTCCCGCATTCACGATTCGCTCTTCGACCTGATCAAGTGGCACCAGCCGTCGGCCGTCGCCCTGGAAGATCTCTATTTCGGCAAGAACGTCGGCTCGGCCATGAGGGTCGGGCAGGCCAGTGGGGTCGCGATGCTGGCCGCCTCCCGCAACGGCGTCGACTGCTTCGCCTACACCCCCCAGGCGATCAAGAGCGCGGTCTGCGGCTCGGGCGATGCCGCCAAGCGACAGGTCCAGAAGATGGTGGCGACCCTGCTCGGGCTTTCCGAGCCGCCCCGGCCCGATCACGCCGCGGATGCCCTGGCGGTGGCGATCTGCCACGGCGGCACGGCCGGGCTGCGTGAAGCCGCTGCGGAGGCAGCGCCCGCGCCGATCCGGGTGGCCAATTGATCGCCACGGTCAGAGGCGAGGTTCTGGTTCGCCGGGGCGACTACGTCGTGGTGGAGGCATCCGGAGTCGGCTATCGCCTGCGGGTCAGCAGCGAGACCCTTCGCAGCGTGCCCGCTGCCGGCACCGAGGTCTTCCTCCACGCGGAGACGATCAGCCGGGATGACAGCATCTCCCTCTACGGCTTCGCCTCCGAGGAGGAGCGCGATCTCTTCTCCCAGCTGATCGGGGTCAGCGGCATCGGACCCAAGGTCGCGATCGCGGCGCTTTCCGGCGGGCCACACCGGGAACTGGTTTCGGCGATCGTCAGCGGGGACGCCAAACGCTTCCAGGCCGTGCCCGGAATCGGCAAACGCACTGCGGAACGGATCATCCTCGAACTCAAGGACAGGGTCACCGCCGAAGCGGAAGCCTCCGGCGGCGAGATCGCCGAGCCGGCTGCCGGTTCCGCCCGTTCGCTTGGCCAGGGACGGACTGATCAACCTCGGATACCCGCCGCTGGAGGCCGAGCAGCTGCTGGACGGGCTGGACACCGAGGCCGACCCGGAAGTCCTGATCAGCGCTGCGCTGAAGCGCGCCGGCACCGCCGGCGGACCGGGATCCTGATGGCCGAAGCATCCGATCGCCCCGGACCTGCCCGAGATCGGCGGCAGCCGGATCAACCTCGGCCTCGAGGCGGACCTGCCCGGAGGGGCCGAACCGAGGGTGCACGACGCCCGCGCGGACCAGCCGGATCGGGATCTGGACCGGTCCCTGCGTCCACCGGCGCTCGCTGATTTCGTGAACCAGAAGCAGGTCACCGAGCAGCTCGGACTGTTCATCGAAGCAGCCAGGAAGCGCGAGGAACCCCTGGATCACGTTCTGCTGGCCGGTCCGCCCGGCCTCGGCAAGACTTCGCTGGCAAACATCGTCGCCGCGGAAATGGGAGTGCCACTGATCCAGACTGCGGGACCCGCACTCGAGAAGAAGGGTGACGTCGCGGCCTTCCTGACATCGCTCGAGCCAGGAAGCGTCTTTTTCATAGACGAGATCCACCGGCTCGGCCGGGCGGTCGAGGAGACGCTCTACCCGGCAATGGAGGACGGCGAGCTGCCGGTCGTGCTCGGGCAGGGCGCCGGGGCCCGGACCGTCACGCTGCCGCTGCCGCCGTTCACGCTGATCGGCGCGACGACCAGGAGTGGGCTGCTGACCACGCCCCTGAGAGACCGCTTCGGCGTCTCACATCGCCTCGAGTACTACTCGCCGGAAGACCTCGCCCTGATCGTCGCCCGCTCGGCCGGGATCCTCGAGGTCGAGATCGATGCCGAGGGCTGCCACGCGATCGCCGAACGCTCGCGCGGTACGCCTCGGGTCGCCAACCGGCTCCTCAAGCGAGTAAGGGATTTCGCCGAAGTCAAGGGCCGCGGCGTGGTTGACGCCGGAATCGCCGAAGCCGCCCTGGAGATGCTCGAGGTGGACCGCGCCGGCCTCGACCGTTCGGACCGGGCTCTGCTCAACCTGATCGCCACGCGCTTCTCCGGGGGCCCGGTCGGGCTTTCGACGATCGCGGTGGCGATCGGTGAAGAGACCGATACGATCGAAGAAGTACTCGAGCCCTACCTGCTCCAGCTCGGCATGCTGAAGCGGACTCCCCGCGGACGGGTGCTGACCCGCCACGCTTTCGAGCATCTCGGCCTCGAGCCCCCGCACGGGCACGAGCAGCTTTTCTGAGCCGGCCCGCGATGCCCGCATACGAGGGGCGACCGCTCAGTCAGCCGGAACCTCGACCGGCTCGGTGCCCGGCGGCAACGGCTCGGCAGACTCGGAGGCGTTTCGCGAATGCATGAACTTGGCGAAGATCCCGCCGGTTATGAACATGAACGCGCTGTAGACGGCGGCCGGGATCATCAGTTCGTCATTGATCATGCCGGCGACCACGATCGCCACGGTTGCGTTGTGGATGCCGAGTTCGAGGGCGATGGCCGTGGCCTGGCGGTCGGACAGCCGGGCCACCTTGGAGGCGGTGAAACTCAAGGTCATCGCGACCACGTTGAGCGCGAACGCAGCGGCCGCCACCCTGGTGAAGTTCTCCTGGATCAGCTCGAACTCGGAAATCACGGCTCCGATCACGACCAGCACGAAAAGCACCAGCGAGGCCCGGCTCAGGCCCGGTCGCCAGCGATCCATGCGTTCGGGAGACCTCGAGCGGGCCAGCATGCCGAGACTGAGTGGCAGGATCGTGATCAGGAAGGTCCGCAGCACGACTCCCCACATGTTCACGTCGTCTAGCGCACTGCCGGCGTCGAAGTAGTCGTTGGCGAGGCCCAGGTAGAGCGGGATCGTGATCAGCGCGGTGACGCTCGAGATCGCGGTCATCGTGACCGACATCGCTGTCTCTCCCTTGGCGATGTGGGTGAAGACGTTGGACAACGTGCCGCCCGGCGATGCGCCGAGCAGGACGAGACCCAGGGCAAGCAGGGGGTCGAGATTGAACAGCTCGGCCATGGCAAAGGCGAGCAGGGGGGAGACCAGCAGCAGATTGACCATGCCGATCGAGATCCCGCGGGGGTAGACGATGACCCTGCGGAAGTCGGCGATCGTCAGTCCCAGTCCCAGCGTGAACATGATGATTGCCAGCGCCAGCGGCAATACGACCGTCGTGACCATCGAAAAGCTCTCCCATCCTCGAACCCGGCCCGGCGACGCCGGACGCTCCGGGCCAATCTACCGGGCTGCATCACGGTCCGTCCCGGAGCATCGACGCCGAGACGCCCGCTCCACTAGCCTTCCCGCCGATGCCCTTCTTCATCTGTCCCAACTGCGGCAACCGCGAAACCAGTGGCGAACGCACCGCCGGCTTCAGCACGCGACCCAAAGGTTGCTCGAAATGCGGCTTCGGCTTCGTCTTCGAGCTGCTCGACGATTACTACCCGGCGCCGAACGCCGCCTTCTTCGTCTGCGACCAGCAGGGCCGGGTGCTCGACGCCGGCAGGGGCAGCTACGAGCTGACCGGGCTCAAGGACGAAGACGTGATCGGCCGTCCGGTCAAGGAGGCGCTCGGGCTCAAGTGGGTCGACGCAGGAGACGGAGGCCCGGAGGCCGATACCGACGGAGACGGCGAGACCGACCCGATCGAGACCTCGCTGGAATGGGGAGTGCGCTCGCTCGGCAAGCGCGTCGCCCTGAAGGCCGAGAAGGAATCCGCGGCCGAGGCGATCGCCGATGTCTTCCCGGCTTATGACGAAGACGGGGGCCTGATGATCGTCTTGACCCCGGAGGGCTAAACTCCCTCCGATGGGAGGCAGGCGCCGCAACATATTCGTGCTGCTGTTCGTGCTCGCACTGCTGATCGTTTCGGCGGTCATCGTGGTGAAGAAGCCGGCAGAGCTCGGCCTCGACCTCCAGGGTGGCATCGAGCTGACCCTCCAGGCAAGGCCGACTCCGCAGCTGCCGGAGGTTACGAACGAGGCGATGGAGCGCTCGGTCGACATCATTCGCTCCGGCTGCGACCGCCTCGGCGTCTCCGAGATCGAGGTCTCGCGGCTCGGGCCCGACCAGATTTCGGTCGGCATCCCCGGCGCCACCGACACCGGCAGCGCGACCGACTGCGCCACCACCCCTGCGCGACTTTACTTCTACGACTGGCAGAACAACCTGGTCGGACCGGCCAAGGAGCTGGGAACCGACTTCGGCACCCAGGATCCGGACGAGGTCCAGAGGCAGGTCCGCGAGAAGTGGATCGAGGCCGACCGGCTGCCGACCGAAGGCCAGAACCGGGTCTTCATCGCCGAAGGGGCCGAGCCGACCCTGTGGGACGCGGTCAACCTGGCGGTCGAGCAGGAGCGCGTCGATCCCTGCCCCGACTGCTCTTCGTCGGACCGTTTCTACCTGTTCGAGGAAGAAGAGCCGCATGAGCTGATTTCCGGGCCGGTGGCCGACCGCGAGGACCTCTACTTCAACGACCAGGGCCGCCCGATCCCGAAAGAAGGAATCGTCAAGAAGGTTCCCCAGGGCACGATCGTGGTCGAGGAACTTCCGTCCGATCCGCAGACCGGCAGGACGATCGACGACCCCGAGCAGGCCGGCTACTTCGTGCTCGAGGACAACGCCGAGCTGACCGGCAGTGACATCGTCGACCCGCAGCAGCAGACCGACCCGCTCACCAACGCCCCCAACGTAACTTTCGACTTCACCGATCAGGGCCGCCAGGCCTTCCAGACGATCACCCGGAGGATCGCCCAGGAGGGGCAGGCGCGAGCGCTCGGCCAGGTTGACGCCAACACCGCTTCGGCGCTTTCGGGCAATTTCGCAATCGTGCTCGACAACCAGGTCGTGTCGAGGCCGATCATCAACTTCCAGGAGAACCCTGACGGCATCGACGGCCGGACCGGAGCCCAGATCTCCGGCGGCTTCGACATCGCCGAGGCCCAGACCCTGGCCGAGTTCCTCCAGCGAGGCGCCCTGCCGGTCGAGCTCACGCTGACCAGCCAGAGCCAGGTCTCGGCAAGCCTCGGCCAGGAAGCACTCGACCAGGGCGTTCGTGCGCTGCTCGTCGGCCTCGCAGCGGTGGCGATCTTCCTGATCGTTTTCTACCGTTTCCTCGGCGTAATCGCGGCACTCGCACTGATCGCCTATGCGCTGATCTTCCTCGCCCTGATCAAGATCATCCCGATCACGCTCACCCTGCCCGGAATCGCCGGCCTGGTGCTGACGATCGGAGTCGCGGCCGACTCCAACATCGTCATCTTCGAGCGAATAAAGGAAGAGCTGCGTGCAGGTCGCACGCTCGTTTCGGCGATCTCGATCGGTTACCGCCGCGGGATCAGCACGATCATCGACGCCAACGTGGTCATCCTTCTGACCTCCTTCATCCTTTTCGTCCTCGCCACATCCGGCGTCAAGGGCTTCGCTTTCACCCTCGGGGTCGGAACCCTGGTCTCGCTGCTGACCGCGGTCGTCTTCACACAGGCACTGCTCGGCTCGATGATCAATACGAAGATGCTGCGCCGCGGCATGGGCATCACGGACGAGCATCACGAGGCCGACGAGGCCGAAAAGAAGGCCCGCTGGCACTTCGACTTCATGGGTGCGTCCAAGACCCTCTTCGTGCTTTCCGCAGTGATCCTGCTGATCGGTGGCGCGGCCCTGGCGACCAAGGGGCTCAACTTCGGTATCGACTTCGAGTCGGGCACCCGGATCGAGATGAGCCTCGACGAGCCCGCTACGGCGGACCAGGTCAGGCAGGCCGTTTCTTCCGAAGGCCTCGGCGACGCGACGATCCAGACCGTCGACAATCCGGCCCTCGGCGACAACGCTTTCCAGATCCAGAGCGAGACCCTCGACCCGAACCAGATCGCCGGGGTGGAGGAGGCTCTCGACGATGAATTCGGGGTCAGTGCCGACGGCTTCAACAGCACCAGTGTCGGGCCGACCTTCGGTGCTTCGGTGGCCCGAAGTGCCGGTCTGGCGATGTTCTTCTCGCTGCTGCTGATCACCGGCTACGTGGCACTTCGCTTCGGCGGCCGATTCACCGCACCGGTTCTGATCGCCATCCTCCACGACATCCTGATCGCCCTCGGTCTCTATGCCCTGTTCGGTTTCGAGGTTTCGAGCGCGACCGTTGCGGCGTTCCTGACCATTCTCGGCTACTCGCTCTACGACACGATCATCGTCTTCGACCGAATACGAGAGAACGACCCGAAGATGCCCCGGGCCACCTATTCGCAGGTGGTGAACCGTTCGATGAACGAGGTTCTGACCAGATCACTGGCGACTACGGTCTCGACCCTGGTCGGTGTCGTGGCGCTGCTCGTCTTCGGTGGCGAGACCCTGACCGCATTCGCGATCGCGATCCTGGTCGGGATCAGCTCGGGCACCTACTCGTCCCTGTTCATCGCCTCTCCCGTGCTGGCCCTCTGGAAGGAGCGTGAGCCGGCTTACCGACGGCGCGCGCGTCAGCAGATGGAGAGCCAGGGCTACATTCCGGCCTTCGCCGAAGAGCTCGAAGTGGCCAAGGTCGACGGCGAAGACGGAGACGCCCCGGCCGGCGGCGCAGAGCCGGCCACAAGCGGTCCGAAGAGAGGGGCATAAGCATGGCAATCGTCATCTGGCTGATCGTCGGTCTGGCACTCTGGCATCTTGACGATCTTCGTGCCCGATCACTTCTGGGGAGGCATCGTCGGAGCCCTGCTGGGAGCGGTCGGCGGCGCCCTGGTGACCGGGGCGATCGTCCAGGTTGCGCTGGGTCGCGGGCTGAACGAGGTCGACATGCTGACTTTCCTCGCCGCGATACCGGGCTTCCTCGCCGGGTCCTACCTGATCTACTGGATCGGCGAGCGCAACGAAGACCCCGAATTCCAGCTTCAGGACTGATCGATCACGTTTGAGGCGGCGCCGTACCGGATCGAGCAGGCGCTGCGGATTTCGCAGGCTCTCGGTCTGAGCAGGCCTCTAGCCGCCACGCTCGCCCGGCGCGGCCTCGGCGACCCGGCTTCTGCCAAGGCTTTCCTCGAAGGGGCGGAGCAGTACGACCCCGGCGAATTCGACGGAATGGCGGATGCGGTGGCGCAGTGCCTCGCCGCGATCGCCGCGGGCCGCCGGATCACCGTCTACGGCGATTTCGACGTCGACGGGGTGGCGGCGACGACGATCATGGTCAACGTCCTGCGGCAACTGGGCGCTGATTGCGACTGGTTCATACCCGACCGCCAGGAGGACGGCTACGGCCTCAGCCCGGAGTCGGTCCGCGAGGTTGCCGAACGGGGGACAGGCCTGCTGGTCACGGTCGACTGCGGCATCTCTTCGGTCGAGGAGGTGGCACTCTCGAAATCACTGTCGATGGAGGTGATCGTCACCGACCACCACCGCCCCGGAGATCGCATTCCGGACTGCACCGTTCTTCATCCGGCCCTCGGCGGGTATCCCTTCGAGGAGCTGTGCGGGGCGGCGGTCGCTTCCAAGTTCGCTTCGGCGCTGCAGACGGGAAGCCGGGCTCGACGCGGCGCTCGATGAAGACGACCTCGACCTGGTCGCCCTTGCGACGGTAGCCGACGTCATGCCGCTGATCGGGGAGAACCGCCGTCTGGTGCGCGAGGGCCTGAAGGTGGCCCGGAGGGCCGAGCGTCCGGGGATGCGTGCCCTGATCGCCGAATGCCGGCTCGAGCCTTCGCGGATCTCGTCGACGGATTTCGGTTTCCGCCTGGGACCGAGGATCAATGCCGCGGGCCGGATCTACCGGGCCGACGCCGGGGTTGAGCTCTTCCTCTCGGACTCCGACCAGAGGGCCATCGAGATAGCGGCCGAACTCGGCCGGGCCAACAGCGAGCGTCGCCGGATCGAGCGTGAGGTTCAGAACCAGGCCGAGAAGGCCAGACGGGAACTGGAGACGAGCGAACCGGCAGCGCTGGTCCTCGCCGGAGAGGGCTGGCATCCCGGGGTGGTCGGCATCGTTGCGGCGAGGTTCGCCAGGGAGCACGGTGTTCCGTCGGTGATCATCTCGATCGACGGCGAACAGGCTCGCGGATCCGCCCGCGGAGTGCCCGGCCTCGACCTTCATGCGGCCATTGCTTCGGTCTCCGGCCTGCTCGAAGGATTCGGCGGACATGAAGCGGCGGCCGGCCTTCAGATCCGTGCCGAGCGCATTCCGGAATTCCGGGAGGCCCTCGGGACGGCGGTCACCGAGATGGTCGGAGAGGCAGGAATTCAGCTTTCGGAAAGGGTCGATGCTTTCGCCGGCGGCGCCGAACTGGCCATGGACCTGGCCGAGCAATTCGAAACGCTGGAGCCCTGTGGCAAAGGCAACCCTTCGATTTCCCTGCTGATTCCGTCGGCCCGGATCCGTGACGTTCAGGAGATCGGCGAAGGCAAGCACTGCCGGTTCACCGTCGTCTCGGGCGATGCCCGGGCGGCGGGGATCAGTTTCGGCAGGACCGGCTTCGGCGTCGATGAAGAGACCCCGCTGGATCTGCTCGCGGAGCTCTCGGTCAATCACTTCAACGGTTCTTCCTCCGCCCAGATCCAGGTTCGCGATGCTTTCCCGCTGCCGGAGCAGGATGCCCCCGGCGATCTGTGGAATGACATGCCGGGATGTGATTCCGATGAATGGTGGAAGCGTTTCGATGCCGCGATGGAAGGGCCTGTGGCTGCGACCCGGGCCGGGCAACCGTCGGTCGAGCCGGGCCGCCTTGCGCCGGTCGAAGGCATCGCCGAGGTCGTACTGGCCGAACTCGTCTCTTCAGGGGAGCCGCTGATCGTCCTGACGTCGAATGCGAGGCGGCGCTGGCTGGACCTCGGCGGACGCCCGGGTATCGGCCGCTTTCGAGCCAGGCATGATGGGTCCGAGCCGGCGGTTCAGGGGCTCTGGGCGGGCAGCCCCGGGGCAGGCGCTGAGCGAGCTTTCGGCTTCGAAGCTGGACGGCGTTGCGCTCACCGACTACGAGACCGCCACCATGAATCCCGGACTGCTGGACTGCGGGGCGGACCTGCTGCTCTATGACCCGCCTGCCTCGCCGGCCGAGCTGCAGGTGCTCACCGGCTCCGGCGCCGAGTGCATTCCGGATCGACGATCCCGCTTCGAGGCGTTTCGCGGTTTCGGCCTCATCTGAACGGCATTCGCTGACTCCGGCGCTCAGGGTGCTCTACCGGGAACTGCGCGACGCCGCCGCGGGGACGGAGCCGCCGGACGTCGTCGGTGAACCTCTGCTTTCGGCCCTTGCGGGCGGAGGCCGAAACCGCTCGCTCACCTGAGCGTGCGGCGCTGCTGCTCGGCGTCCTGATCGAGGCAGGTCTGGCCCGGACGGAGGGCAGTGGCGATGCCCGGAGCGCCGGCATCGTATCCTCGGGGGGAGCGGATCTTTCCGATTCGCCGAAATTTTCCGAGCAGGAACGGATACACCAGGAGCAGGTCGAATTTCTGAAGGCGTCGAACAGCTAGAGCAGGACCAGGCAACTCCTTCCGGACTCAGTTCGCGTGAACAGTCGCTGCTGGATGACCTGATGGCGGTCATCGACGACTTCGAAACGCGGGACGGAGCCGGATCCCTGCCTGCCCGGAAGCCGCTGGACCGGGACGAGGTCCGGCGTGCCTTCGGGTTCGCCTGCAGGCACCACGCCGATCAGAAGCGCCAGTCCGGGGTCGAGTTCATCACTCATCCGGTCGGGGTGGCCCGGATCTCGGTCGGCATGAGCCTTGATACGGAAACGATCTGTGCCGCCCTGCTCCATGACACCGTCGAAGACACCTCGGCGAGCCTCGAGGAGATCGAGACCGAGTTCAGCCCCGAGATCGCCCGGCTCGTCGACGGGGTAACCAAGCTGACCGAGATCACGTTCGAGAGTCGTGACGAGCGGCAGGCCGAGAACTACCGCAAGATGATGGTGGCGATGGCCTCCGATGTGAGGGTGATCCTGGTCAAGCTGGCCGACCGCCTTCACAACATGCGGACGCTCGGCTCGCTTCCCAAGAAGAAGCAGATCACCAAGTCTCGCGAGACGCTCGAGATCTACGCGCCGCTGGCTCATCGCCTCGGCATCCACGCGATCAAGTGGGAACTCGAAGACCTTGCTTTCGCGACGCTCCACCCGCGCAAGTACGCAGAGATCAAGCATCTGGTCGCGCAGCAGAGGGAGGAGCGCGAAGAGTTCGTCGGCGAAGCAGGCGGCTTCCTGGGCGAAGAACTGCTCAAGGTCGGCATCGAAGCCGAGATCGCCGGCCGGGCCAAGCACTTCTACTCGATCTATACGAAGATGACCAAGAAGGGCCGGGAGTTCAACGAGATCTTCGACCTGACCGCGATGCGGGTCATCGTCGATTCGGTCAAGGACTGCTACGGCGCGATCGGGGTCGTGCATTCGCTCTGGAAGCCGCTGCCCGGCCGCTTCAAGGACTACATCGCCATGCCGAAGGCGAACATGTACCAGGCCCTGCATACGACCGTGATCGGGCTGGAGGGCAAGCCGCTCGAGATCCAGATCCGGACCCGGGACATGCATCAGCTGGCCGAATACGGCATCGCCGCGCACGTCTCCTACAAGGAGGGATCCCCCGGAGGGCCCTCGCGGCAGCATGAGCTGGCTGCGACAGTTGATCGAGTCCGAGTCCGATCAGAACCCGGCCGAATTCCTCGAGTCGCTCAAGGTCGACCTCTTCGAGGAGGAGGTATTCGTATTCACTCCCGAAGGGCGAGGTCATCAACCTCTCGGCGGGCTCGACCCCGCTCGATTTCGCCTACTCGATCCACACCGACGTCGGCCACCGCTGCGTCGGCGCGAAGGTCAACGGCAAGATCGTTCCGCTCCACTACCAGCTCAAATCGGGAGACATCGTCGAGGTGATGACCGCCAAGCAGGAACGTGGCCCCTCGCGTGACTGGATCAAGGTGGTGAGGACCAGCCGGGCCAAGAACAAGATCCGCGCCTGGTTCCGCGAGGAGCGACGCGACGACGCGGAGAGGGACGGTCGCGAGGCCCTGGCCAAGGCGCTGAGAAAGCGCGACCTGCCGCCACAGAAGTTCGCCGGCTCGCCGATGCTCGCCGACGTGATGCGGGAGATGGGCTTCCGCAAGGCGGATGACTTCTACATCGCGCTCGGACGGGGAAAGATCTCACCGAAGACCACGGCCAACAAGCTGATGCAGCGGCTGCGGGCGGGCGAAGTGATCGAGCCGGCTCCGGTAGAGAGCGTGACCAAGCGCGATCGCCAGGCGACCGCCCGCGAGGCCTCCGAGTTCGGAATCGTCGTGGACGGGGTCGACAACGTCGCCCTGAGGCTGGCCAAGTGCTGCCTGCCGGTACCCGGGGACGACATCCTCGGATACGTCTCGCTGGGCAGGGGGATCACGATCCACCGTGCCGACTGCCGCAACATCGCCGACCTGAACAGCTCGCCCGAGCGCATGGTCGATGTCGCCTGGGAAGGCGAGAACGAAGCGACCTTCAGGGTCGAGGTACAGATCGATGCCTACGATCGCACCCGCCTGCTGGAGGACCTCGCAAGGACCTTCGCCGAGGCGGGCGTCAACATCATCTCCGCCAGCTGCGCGACCAATCCGCCGATGGTCAAGAACAACTTCGTGGTCGAGGTTGCCGACACCGGCCAGCTCAAGCAGTGCATCAACCGGATGCGGCACGTCGAGTCGGTCTTCGACGCCTACCGGATCACCCCGAGCGGCTGAGCCCCGGTCGGTGATCGCGGGCCGGTCGGCTCGATGGCCGTCAGTCCAGGCGTCGCTCGACCGACTCGATCTTGTCGGCCAGACTCTGTTCACGGTCGGTCCGCTGGTCCACCTTGAGCACGGTGTAGACCCGCGGCACGCCGCTTGCGAAGGGAACTTCATGAAGCTGCTCGGCGAGGGCGAAGATGTCCCCGATCTCGCCTTCCAGCGAGGTTCCCATCGAATGCATTTCGAAGCCGACCTTCTGCTGGGCTTCGAGCCTGCGCCGGACCTCGACCAGGATGTCACCGACGCTCGCACCCTGCCTTCCGATCGGCAGCACGGTTATGTCTGCTGTAGCCATGTCCTGATGCTACCCGGAGCCTGCCGCGGCAAGCAATACCGGACCGGGGTCAGGCGATGATCGAGAGTGCGGCCGGTGCCGCGCGCAGGGTCACCTGTTCGTGATCTCCGATGAAGTCACCGTCGACCTGCACCGGAAAAGGCCGGATCTCGCCGTCTTCGTCGGTTGAGAGCGAACGCAGTTCCGCGACGTCCAGCTTCTCGAAGGCCTCGACCTGGTTGTGTTTGGCGGCGGCAAGGCGGTTCGACAGCAGCCGGGGAATGACGCTCATTGCGTCGAACTGGTTGGCCCGCTTCATTACGACCATCCCCAGCTTGCCGTCGTCGATCGCCACGTTCGAGCAGACGTGGATCGGCTTGTTCGCGAAGTACGTGAAGGGATCCGAATTCTGGGCCAGCACGGTCACACCCTGGACGCTCCTGCCATCGGCTTCCACGCCGATCCGCACCGGATGCATCATGTAGTTGCGGGTATAGGCCGACAGGGCAGACCAGGAGTAGAACCACGGCCCGGCCTTCGCTTTCAGCTTCGGCTTCGCGTCGACCTTCTTGACGACGCTGGCGTCGATCCCGGCCCCGCAGGAAAAGACGAAATAGCGGTCGTTGACCATGCCGAGGTCGATCCGCCGAGGGCGGAATTCGTCGGCGAGCGAGAGCAGGTGCTCGGTCGCGTCAACCACGTCGTTGGGGATGCCGAGCGTGCGGCAGACGACGTTCGTATTGCCCCCGGGCAGGAAGGAGACGGGTATGTCCGTACCGGCCAGGCCGTTTACGACCTCGTTCACGGTTCCGTCTCCACCGAAAGCGACGACGATGTCGTAGCCGCCGTCGCGTGCGTCGCGGCCGATCTCGGTTGCGTGATCCTGGCTCTCGGTCGCTTCTACCTCGACTTCGAATCGACCCTGGAGGGCGTAGATCACGAGGTTCTTCAACCGCTCCGAGACCGTCGTCGCGTAGGGGTTGACGATGATCAGCATCCGGCGCCGGACGGAAGCGTCTGCGGTCATGAGGTCGCCTCGTAGATCAGTAGCCCGTCGACTTCGCTCTCCCGGACGCGACCCTGGTCCTGAAGGATGTCGGTGTGGCCGATCACTTCGGAAAGGGTGAGGAAGGCCTGGGTCACCGCGACGTTTCCCCAGATCTCCTCGGCCACCGCGTGGGCGGTGCGCGGGCGGGTCGCGATGATGCCTTCGATCTTCTCGAGCCTTCGTTCCTGGGCGGCCATGCGGCGGTCGATCAGGTCGACATGGTCGGTGATCGGATCGCCGTGGCCCGAGAGCATCAAATCGATCGGCATCTCCCTCGTCTTCGCCATCGACTCGTTGTAGTTGACCAGCGAGCGGGTCCGGCCGGGACTACCGTCGAGCGGGCGTGAGATCAGCGGATTCGAGGAGATGTGGGAGAGCAGGTGATCTCCGCCGAAGGCCATCCTGCGCTCACGGTCCCAGAAGACGGTGTCCGAGGGGCTGTGGCCGGGGCGGTGCAGGACTTCGAGCGTCCGGTCACCGACTTCGAGCGTGCCGCCGTCGCTCAACTGCCGGGTCACGGTCACCGCGTCTCCGTAGTCGCGGTAGGTGGTGGAGAGGCTGCGCAGGGTATTGGCGATATCGGGGGAGATCCCGTGCCTGAGCATCAGCGAGACGGCCAGGTCGTCTTCAGCGTCGGAGTTCTTGCCGAATTCGGCGAGCCTGCGAACCGCGACGTCGAGGGCGGCGACCTCTGCCCCGGAGCGTTTCACCACGGTGTCGACCAGGCCGATGTGGTCGATGTGCTGGTGGGTCACGACGACCAGGCCGATCTCTTCGATGCTGTGTCCGGCAGCGGCGACCATGGACTCGAGCTCGGAACGAGAGCGCTCGGAGCGTGGCCCGGCGTCGATCAGGGTCAGCGGATCGCCTTCGATCAGGTAGCAGTTGACCCGGCCCACCGCGAAGGGGGTGGGTACGGGCAGGCAGTGGATCCCCTGTTGCCGGGCCTCGGCCAGGACCTCGTCGGGGTCCCGTTCGCTTTCCCGCCTCTCCTCAGCCACGTCGAGCCCCCTCAGCCGCCGCGGATCAACGCGAGCAGTTCGTCCCTCTTGGCCTGCATGTCTTCTTCCGAGACCAGGGACTCGAGGTTCAGCCTCAGAAGCGGCTCGGTGTTCGAAGGCCTTACGTTGAAGTGCCAGTCGGGGTAGTCGACCGAGACGCCATCGAGATGTGAGATCTCGGCATCCGGGTGCAGGGCTTCGATCTGCTCCATGCGGGCCACCGGGTCCTCGACCTTCGAATTGATCTCGCCCGAGATGAAGTAGGTCGAGCGGAATTGGTCGATCAGCCCGGCCAGGTCACGCCCGCTGCCCCCGAGCAGCTGCAGGATCCAGAGGGCCGGAATCGTGCCGGAGTCGGCGCAGTAGAAATCGCGGAAGTAGTAGTGGCCGGAGACCTCGCCTCCGAAGGCCGCGTTCTCCTCCCGCATGCGCTTCTTGAAGAAGGCGTGTCCGACCCTTGAGAGTTCGGAGCGACCGCCGGCTTCGGCGACCACATCGGGAACGGCCCGGCTGGAGCGCGGGTCGTAGAGAATCGTGGCGCCGGGCTCGCTTTCGATCGCGATCCGGGCCAGCAGCGCACAGATGAAGTCGCCGTCGCAGAAGCGCCCGCGGCCGTCGATGAAGAAGCAGCGGTCTGCGTCTCCGTCCCAGGCGATGCCGAGGTCGGCACCTTCCGACTTGACCGTCTCGATGATCAGCCGGCGGTTCTCTTCCAGCAACGGATTCGGTTCGTGATCGGGGAACTCGCCGTCCGGCTCGAAGTAGAGCTCAACCAGGTCCATGCCGAGTTCCCTGAGGATCGGTCCGACCATCGGGCCGGCCATGCCGTTGCCGCCGTCCACGACGACCTTCAGCGGTCTGACCTTCTCGCGGTCGACAGCCTCGAGGGCCACGCTCCGGTACTCCTCCCAAAGGTCGATCTGCTCCGAGGACCCGCCCCCCGGCGGGTCGCCGAGGCCGGCTTCGACGAGCTTCTCGATATCTCCGATTCCGGCATCACCGGAAAGCGCCAGCGCACCCTCGCGGACCAGCTTGACCCCCGTGTATGCCTTGGGGTTGTGGGAGGCGGTGCACATCGCGCCGCCGTCGAGGTTTCGACTGCCGACCAGGAAGTAGAGCATTTCGGTCGCGACCTGTCCGGCGTCGATCACGTGGGCGCCTTCCTCGATCATGCCTTCGCGATAGGCCGCGGCCATTTGAGGGGCGGTCAGGCGCATGTCGCGACCGAGGCCGACTCTCAGATCCGCCGCATCCTTGTCACGCAGGTCGGCCAGCACACGCACGAAGGCGCGGCCGATCTGCCGGGCCACCGCCTCGTCCATTTCGTCCCCGTGGAGCCCTCTGATGTCGTATGCCTTGAAGATCGACACTGGCTTTTCACCGCCCTTCTTCGCTGTTTTCAGTTTCCCCCGCGGCGCCGTCGCCGTCTTCGCCCCCGAAAGCCCCGGAAAGAACCCGGTAGCTGTCCTCCAGAGACTGGGGCATGACGCGGTGGTCGGCGATCACCGGCATGAAATTTGTATCGCCACCCCAACGCGGCACGATGTGCATGTGGATGTGGTGCTCGACCCCGGCGCCGGCTGCGCGACCCTGGTTGAAGCCGACGTTGAAGCCATGCGGGCGGTAGACGTCCTCCAGCCTGCTCATCGAAAGCTTGGCCAGCTCGAGCATCTCGCCGGTCGTCTCGGCCGGGATGTCCTGAATCCGCCCGATGTGCTCGAAGGGCGTAATCATCAGGTGACCGTTCGTATACGGGAAGAGGTTGAGGATCACGAAGCAGTTCTTCCCGCGATGGACGATCAGGGCGGTTTCGTCGTCGCCCTGGGCCGGCTTGGCACAGAAGACGCATTCGTCCTCGTTGTCCTTGGAGGCGTCCTTGACGTACTTGAGGCGCCATGGCGCCCAGATCCTGTTCTCGCTCATGCAGGCCTCAGGCTATAGCCAGCGGCGCCTGCGAAAGAACGCGGCCATGCCGACCAGGATCAGCAGCATGATCCCGATCACCACGGCGAAGCTGAGGATCGAGTCAGCTGCGGGCTCACCGCCGCCCGGCAACCCGATGTTCATGCCGAAGATCGATGCGATCAGGGTGAGGGGGAGGACGATCACGCTGATCGCCGTCAGGACCCTCAGCGAATCGTTGACCCGGTGGCTGAGCATCGACTCGTTCGTTTCTTCGAGCGCGACGATCACCTCCTTGTAATTCTCCAGCATGTCCCAGATCCGCTCGTGGGCATCGACGATGTCGTCGAAGTAGATCTCGAGGTCGAGTTCCGAGGCGAGGTAACGCGTCTTGACCTTTTCCAGATCCCTGAGAACCGGTCGCTGGGGGCGGATCACCTTGCGGAAGTTGATGATCTCCTGCTTGGCGTTCGAGATGTCGCGGACCACGTCCTCGGAGCGCCCTTCGAAGATCTCGTCTTCGAGTGCGTCGAGCTTGTTGCCGACCTTTCGAAGCATCGGGAAGCAGTAGTCGAAGGAGTCGTCCACCAGGCGGTACATCAGGTATCCGGCACCGCGCGAGAAGATCTTTTCGCGCAGGGCGTCATCAGTGCGGCAGCGCTCGAACAGGTATTCGACCGGCGGCAGGGGCGCATTCGGCAGGGTGACGACGAAGTCGGGACCGACGAAGAGGTCCAGCTCACCCGCTCCGAGCCGGCCCGCGTGGTGGTTGAAGACCGGAATGTGGAGCACCAGGAACAGGTAGTCGTCGTACTCGTCGATCTTCGGGCGCTGATTGCGTGAGAGCACGTCTTCGAAATCCAGCGGGTGGAAGTCGAAGTGTTCCTCCAGCCAGGCCCGCTCGGGGCCGCCGGGATGCTCGATATTGACCCAGCGCAGTCCGCCTGTCTGGAGTTCTTCTATCCGGGGAGCTGAGGGTTCGGCCGACTGTGAGGCGCCTACGGGCGACTCACGAGGCCGTCTGAGACGAGGGAGGTTCGGCATCGCCGCCTCCGATCATTTCCGTGCTCTTCGTCTGCATCGTGGGCAAGGTTATGACACGGCGGTGAAAGATGTGTGAAAAACCTGAGAATGAACCGCGAACTCCAGCGGGGCTGGGCCAATGAGACCCTCGCCCTGGCCCGGACCACGGAGATCCTCGCCCTCGGACCGGACCACTGAGGCCCCCGTCCTTACCCGGACCACGGAGGCCCTCACCTCGGACCGTTCACGGTTTCACGCGCATAGGGGGCAAAACCGTGAACGGTCCGTGCGAGGCGCCGGCGGAGCCTGAGCGGCCTGAGCGGCATCCGATGGCTCGGTGGACCGAGGCCGGGGCGTCTGCTAGGTTTTCCGACACATAAGCGCCACATCTAGAGGGGTGGAGGGACTTGGCCCATTGAAACCCCGGCAACCAGCCAGACGAGAGTCCGGTGAAGGTGCCAAATCCAGCGGTCTGTATGACCGGGAGATGTGGGGAGAAGTCCGATCGGACCTTCGCCCCACAGGCGAAGGTTTTTTTGTAGAGAAAGGTCGATCGGATGTCATCAGTAAGGAATCTCAGGTGTAAGGAGTGCGGGGCCGGGTATGAACTCGGGGCCAGCTACTTCTGTGAACAGTGCTTCGGTCCGCTGGAAGTCACTTACGACTTCTCCGGTCTCGACGCCGAGGAGACCCGGCGCCGGATTCAGGCCGGCTCCGGCGGGATCTGGCGCTACTCGGACTTTCTCCCGTTCGAAGGGCAGACCGGAGATCCGCTCGAACCGGGCATGACCCCGCTTCTCAGGCTGACCGTCTTGCCGAGCGCCTCGGGACCGGGGCCGAGATCTGGATCAAGAATGACGCCGCCAACCCGACCCATTCGTTCAAGGACCGGGTCGTAGCAGTCGCGATCGCCAAGGCCCGCGAACTGGGTTACGAGACGGTGGCCTGCGCATCGACCGGCAATCTCGCGAACGCGGTCGCTGCCCACGCCGCCGCTGCCGGTCTGGACTCCTACGTATTCGTGCCCTCGGACCTCGAGGAGCAGAAGCTGCTGGCAACCGACATCTACGGCACCAAGCTGGTCGGCGTGCGCGGCAACTACGACGACGTGAACCGGCTCTGCACGCAGCTCGCCGACGAGCGCCCATGGGCTTTCGTCAACGTCAATCTGCGTCCCTACTACGCCGAAGGATCGAAGACCCTGGCTTACGAAACCGTCGAGCAACTCGGATGGCGACTGCCGGACCGGGTCGTCTCGCCGATCGCTTCCGGCTCACTCTTCACCAAGATCGCCCGCGGCTTTGAAGAGTGGCTCGAGGTCGGACTTGTCGAAGGCGAGTTTCCGAAGTTCAACGGGGCTCAGGCCGAAGGCTGTTCTCCGGTCGCAACCGCGTTCGCCGACGGCAGTGCCGTCTGCCGGCCGCAGAAGCCGAAGACCATCGCCAAGAGCCTCGCGATCGGCGATCCGGCCGACGGCCCGTATGCGGTCGAGCGGGCCCGTCGTACGGGTGGCGGCATTGATTCGGTCGATGATGAACAGATCCGGGAAGGCATCAGGCTGCTAGCCGAGACCACCGGAATCTTCACCGAGACCGCCGGCGGGGTCACCGTCGGTGTCCTGAAGAAGCTGGCTGAGAGGGGGGAGCTGAGCGACGGGGAGAGGGTCGTGGTTTACATAACAGGCGAAGGCCTGAAGACACTCGACGCCAACCGCGATAGCTTTGCGTTTACCGAGATCGATCCCGATCCGGCCAGCTTCGAGTCCCACTTCGGCCAGGAGGTCGCAGCCTGATGTCGGTCACAGTCAAGATCCCAACCCAGCTCCGCGCCGCAACGGGCGGCAACCCTGAACTCGTCGCGGAAGGCGAGACGGTCGGCGCTGTGCTCGACTCGGTATTCGCCGAGCACGGCGACCTTCGTGACCGGATCACCCAGGAGGGCGAGCTGCGGCGATTCGTCAACGTCTACGTCGGCGGTGAAGACATCCGCTTCGGCGACGGAATGGACACCGCAGTCGCAGACGGCTCCGAAGTGACGATCCTTCCCGCGGTGGCCGGCGGCTGAAGCCTCCGGTCCTGATTCTGAGCGGGGGCCGAGGCACCCGTCTGCGCGAAAAGACCGAGTCGCTACCCAAGGCGCTGGTCGAAGTCGGTGGCCGCCCGCTGCTCTGGCATGTGGTGATGATCTACGCGCAACAGGGCTTCACCCACTTCTATCCACTCACCGGCTACCTCGGCGAGATGGTCAAGGACTTCGTCGGCGAGACCCGGTGGCCCGAGGACGTGGTGGTCGAGTGCGTCGAGACCGGCACAGATACGCCGACCGGAGCGCGTCTGAAAATGGCTTTCGACGACGCCCGCCTCGCGGGCCAGAGCGGCAATCGGTTCTGCGCCACCTATGCCGACGGGGTCGCGGACATCGACCTGGATGCGCTGCTTGACTTCCACGAGACAGAGGGCAGGCAGGCGACCATGACTGCGGTGCGACCCAATATCCAGTGGGGGGTTGCCGAAATCAGCGGTACCGGCGAGGTGACGGGTTTCATCGAGAAGCCACGCAGCGACCACTGGATCAACGGCGGCTTCTTCGTATTCGAGGCGGCGGTGCTCGACCGGCTGCGCGGCGACTCCGTTCTGGAGCGCGCACCGCTCGAGGGGCTGGCGCGCGATGGTCAGCTCGGCGCCTTCAGGCACCGGGGTTTCTGGGACTGCATGGACACCTACAAGGATCTGGTCACCCTCAACGACCTCTGGCAGCGAGGCGAGGCAAAATGGCTCGATCGCTAGTCACCGGCGGGCAGGGGTTCATCGGCGGTCACCTCTGTCGGGCACTGATCGAGCGCGGGGACGACGTCGTGGTGCTGGACCTCGCCGATGCGCCGGGGCGGGCGCTCGCCCTCCACGGCATTGACGGTCAGGCCGAGCTCTTCGAGGGCGATGTCGCCGATCGCAGCGCCGTGGACCTCGCTGTCAGGGGGGCCGATTCGGTCTTCCACCTGGCGGCCCAGACGCTGGTGGGCCCGGCGGCCGAGGACCCCGAGGGGACCTTCCGCTCGAACGTCGAAGGGACCTGGACCGTGCTGGAGGCCTGCCGCGCGGCGGACGTCAAGGCGGTCGTGGTCGCCTCCTCCGACAAGGCCTACGGTCCCAGCGATTCGCTTCCGTACCGCGAGACCGACCAACTCACGCCGGCCGCCCCCTACGAAGGCAGCAAGGCGGCGGCGGACGTGATCAGTCGCAGCTACTGGAACTCCTGGGGCCTGCCGGTGGCGGTCACCCGGCTGGCCAACGTCTACGGCGGTGGTGACCTCAACTCCTCCCGCCTGGTACCCGAACTGGTCACCGCATACCTCGACGACCGCGAGCCGAGCATCCGGTCCGACGGATCGCCGCGCCGCGACTACCTGCATGTTTCCGATGCTGTCCGGGCCTACCTGGCGATCGAATCCACACTGGCGAGTCATCCGGGCGAGGCCTTCAACGCCGGAACCGGCGAGCCGAGGTCGGTGTCGGAGGTGATCGCGGCGGTCAGGGAGGCCACTGGCTCCGATCGCGAGCCCGACTTCCTCAGTGATCGCAGCCCCGACGGAGAAATCGACTCCCAGTACGTCGACGCTTCGAAGCTTGCGCAGGCCACCGGGTGGCAGCCCCGGGTCTCTTTCGCCGAGGGCATCGCCGAGGCCGTCGGCTGGTACCGGCACTGGATCGACCTGCGGTAGCCGGATCGGGCCCGGGACCGGTCGTGGCCTGACCCGGAGAGGACCGGTACGGGCCGCTAGGCTGGAACCATGTGCGGCAGGTATACGCTGACCAGCTCCGATGAACGCCGGCTCGGCAGTCGCTTTCAGATCTCGCTTGACGAGACCGGCGATTCAGGCCTGGGTCGTTACAACGTCGCGCCGACCCAGGAGGTTCTGACGGTCCAGGGCGACCGGGGGGCCGATTCGCCTTCGGCCGACGGACGGCAGGCCGTTCTTGCCCGCTGGGGTCTCGTGCCTTTCTGGGCGAAAGACCTGAAGGTCGGCTACAGGATGATCAACGCCCGGGCTGAAGGCCTGCTGAAGAGCCGGGCCTATGCGCCTCTGGTCAAGAAGCAGGACAACCGGTGCCTGATCCTGGCCGACGGCTTCTACGAATGGATGAAGGCGGAGAATCCCAAGAGCCCGAAGCAGCCGGTCCGCTTCACGGTGGACGGCGGGGAGCCTTTCGCCTTCGCGGGTCTGGCGACGACCCGCGAGTGGGAGGGGGAGCAGCTGACCTCCTGCACGATCATCACCACGGATGCGAACGAAGAGGTGTCCCGGGTCCACGACCGGATGCCGGTCATCCTGCCCGATGCCGAGGCCGAGGCCGCCTGGATGAGCGGCGATCTGGACCCCGAAGAAGCGGTGTCGTTATGCCGGCCTCTCGACGCGGCACGCATCACCGCGAAGCCCGCCAGCACGTCGATCAACAAGGTCGGCGGCAGCAAAGAGGGCCCGGAGATGCTCGAGGCCTGAGTCTACTCGACGTCCGCGGCTTCGCCTTCGGGTGCGGTCGGCTCCTCCGGGTCAGGGGCATCGAGCGGCCACTCCTGCTGGACCGCTTCGACTTCGATATCGAGCTTCGGAGCTTCCGGCGGTTGCGCTTCGCAGCGAATTCGGCCCTGGGCCTGTCCAGCGTCCTGAAAATCACCGAGTAGCCGAGTGTGGCCGCACCCGGCCCCGTGCCCTCGGGCATGTCCCAGATCATGCTCTGGTTGCGTTCTTCGTATTCGTCCCAGTCGACGACGGTCGGTGCCGCTGAATCGGTGAACCGGCGGAAGACGTCTCGGATCGGGAGGAAGAGTGCGTCGGCACCCCGTGCTTTGAAGATCGCCACCGAGGCCTCCGGGACCTCCTGGGCCTGGAGTTCGTCGCTGGGCCGCGGCCAGGCGGCACGCGCCCCGGGCGTCTGGGCGATCCTCGAGCCCTTGGCTGGCGAAGTGATGTCACAGCGCACGACGGTCGGCTTCGCCTGTCCACCCGAGTCGACCGAGACCACGCCGGCGATCCGGAACAACAGGTCACCGCTCTCGATCGGCGCAATCGCCGCGATCGAGGTGCGGGCGAGGGCGAAGCTCCCGCTGGAACCGAGCTCCCGGGCCTCAGGCGTCTGCACCGCCTCGACGGTGTCCCACCCGATCTCGACGGCTGTGCCGCCGCCTTTGGTGATGTCGAATGCGATGACCGCGAGAGTGGCCATCAGGCCGACGATGACGGTGGCGATGGCGCCCCGCGGGAAGCGGCCGTTCGAGTTGCCGTGTTCTCTGTTCGGTTCAGATTCGTCCATCGATCAACGCGCCCGGCAGGATTCGAACCTGCGACCTCATGCTCCGGAGGCATGCGCTCTATCCAGCTGAGCTACGGGCGCCGCGGCGGTGAGTCTAGTGATCCCCCTGCCATCTCAGGGTCAGACCCGGGGGCGGATGCCGCGGTCGACGGCGCGGCATCTACGCTAGGAGACATGGATCTGTCCGTCGCCTTTCTCGGAACCGGTGGCCCGGTGCCGACCGCGCTGCGCGGCACCGCCAGCCTGCTGGTCACCCGTGGCGGCGACCGCCTGATGTTCGACTGCGGCGAAGGCACCCAGCGCCAGTTGCGCCTGTCGACCGGACTGGTCCAGGTGGACGAGCTCTACCTGACCCACTTCCACCTCGACCACTGCCTGGGGCTGCCCGGACTGCTGAAGACCTACGACCTCAATGACCGCACCGAGCCGCTCTCGCTTTACGGACCGGTCGGGTTGAACCGCATGCTGAAGGACTTCTCGCCACTGATCGGGCGTCTCGGCTACGACCTCGATGTCCTGGAACTCGAACCGGGCGACCTCGTGCCTCATCCCGACTACGAAGTCGAGGCTTTCAAGGTCGAGCACCGCACCAGGGCGCTCGGCTACGCGATTCTCGAAGACGACCGACCGGGCAAGCTCGACCCGGATCGAGGCCGAACGGCTCGGAGTCACGCCCGGACCCGACTTCAAGGCGCTTCAGGACGGCAAGGCGGTCGAAGGCAGCAAAGGGACCGTCGAACCTGATCAGGTGATGGGCGAGGAGCGCCCGGGGCGGGCGATCGCGATCACCGGGGATACCGCGCCGTGTCAGGCCACCGTCGCCGCCGCCGCTGACGCCGACCTGCTGGTGCACGACTCCAGCTTCATGAACGAAGACGCCGGCCGCGCCGTTGAAACCGGACATTCGACGGCAGCCGACGCGGCGCGAATCGCAGCCGAGGCGAACGTGAAAATGCTGGCTCTGGTCCACATCTCCTCCCGCTACCACGTGCGGGCGGCGCTCGACGAGGCCCGCGAGGAGTTCGAACATTCCGTCGCACCACGCGACTTTGATCTGATCGAGATCCCCTTCGCCGAACGCGGAGAACCCCGGCTGCTCGGAGGCGGCGCCGTGCGCAGCCGTGAAGAGGTGGAAAGCGCTGCAAATGGACCTGATTCCGGCGGCGGCGAAGAGCCCGGGACACCCCCGCAACAGGCACCGGGAACGGCAATCCGGCCCTGATACGGACCGGATTTCCGCTGTAGGCGGGTGCTAAGGTGCCGCAGTCGGTTCTTTAATCCGGTCCCGAGAGGCCAGGAAGGGTCGTAGTGAGCAACAGAGACGTACTCGACAGCGAAGATGTTGGCCGCACCCTGCGCAGGGTGGCCCACGAGATCGTCGAGAAGAACCCGGACCTCTCTGATGTCGCCGTTGTCGGGATCCATACGCGAGGCGTCGTGCTCGCCCGCCGCATCCACGAACTGCTGCTGGAGATGACCGGTACCGACGTGCCGCTGGGGGAGATCGACATCTCCTTCTACCGCGACGACCTGGGCTCGAGGTCAGCCGACGGCCAGCCGGTGGTACACGCGACCAGGCTCGACTTCCCGCTCGAGGAGCGCACGATCATCCTGGTCGACGACGTGCTGTTCACCGGACGCACCGTCCGGGCCGGCATCGAGGCCCTGTTCGACTACGGACGCCCGGCGAGGATCCAGCTCGCGGTGCTCTGCGATCGCGGCCATCGCGAGCTCCCGATCCGGCCGGACTACGTCGGCAAGAACCTTCCGACTTCCCGCCATGAGCGGGTCGCGGTGAGCCTGAGCGAGACCGACGGCAGTGAAGGGGTCTCGATATCGAGCCCGGTTGAGGCGGTCGAATGAAACACCTGCTCTCGATGGAGGACCTCGACCGAGACGGCATCGAGACGATCCTCGAGCGCGCCGCAAGCTTCGAGGAGGTATCCCGGCGGGAGATCAAGAAGGTTCCGACGCTGAGGGGCCAGACGGTGGTCACGCTTTTCTACGAATCCAGCACCCGCACCTCCTCATCTTTCGAACTGGCAGCCAAGCGGCTGTCGGCCGACGTCGTATCGGTCAAGGCCGGCGGTTCGGCGGTCGACAAAGGCGAATCGCTGAAGGACACGGTCGAGACCCTGTCGGCCTACGACCCGGCCGCGATCGTGCTGCGCCACCCCTACGCCGGTTCCTCGAAGATGCTGACCGGATGGGTGGACGCCGCGGTGATAAACGCCGGCGACGGGATGCACCAGCATCCGAGCCAGGCGCTGCTCGACATCTTCACCCTGAGAAACCGCATCGGAAGCCTCGAAGGCAGGAACATCTGGATCATCGGCGACGTTCTGCACAGCCGGGTCGCACGCTCGAACATCCAGGGCTTCCAGATGATGGGTGCGAACGTGACCGTCGCCGGACCGCCGACCCTGATCCCGCGGGGAATCGAGTCAACCGGATGTGAGGTCCGCTACTCGCTGGACGAGATCGAGTCGGCTGACGTGATCTACCTGCTGAGGATGCAGAACGAGCGAATGGGGGAGAACTTCGTGCCGTCGATCCGCGAGTACGCGAGGCTCTTCCAGGTCAACAGCCGCAGGCTCGGAGCGCGCCAGCTGGTCATGCATCCCGGGCCGGTCAATCGAGGGGTTGAGATTTCCAGCGACGTGATCGACTCCGACCAGTCGCTGATCTCCGAGCAGGTCGCCTCCGGGACTGGTTGTTCGAATGGCGATCCTCTACGAACTGCTCACGGGCTCCGAGAACCCGGAAGCGGACACAGGCTCCGACGATCCGGTTCCGATCGGAGAGCCGGCATGAACCGCGGCCCGGAAACCGTCGAGCAGCCGTTGCCCGAACCGCTGGTCCAGCGCTCCGGTCCGAAGGCATCGCTGCTGATCGCCGGGGCTGCGGTTCTGGACCCGGTGACCGGGGTTGACGGAAACCACGACATCCTGGTCGAGGACGGGCGGATCACCGAGATAGCCGCGGCAGGCTCGCTCGATGCCGGCGAAGGGGTCGAGACGGTCGACGGTTCCGGCAAGCACGTCTTTCCCGCCTTCTTCGATCCCCATGTCCACCTTCGCACTCCGGGCCAGGAGTACAAGGAGGACCTCGAGACAGGAACCCGCGCCGCCGCTGCCGGGGGCTATGCGGGACTGCTGGCGATGGCCAATACGACACCGCCTGTATCCAGCCCGGCTGACATCGACGCCCTGCGGCATCGCGCCCGTAGTGAAGCGTCGGTCCCGGTCGGCTTTCTCGCCACCGTCACGCGCGACATGGCGGGGGAAGAGCTGACCGACATGGCGGAATTGCGCGAAGCGGGAGCGGTGGGCTTCACCGACGACGGGGTGCCGGTGGTCAATCCCGGCATCCTGAGGAAAGCGCTCCAGTACCAGGCGATGTGCGGCGGCCGGATCGCGCTTCACGAAGAAGACCCGGCGCTGACCGCCGGCGGGGCGATGCACGAAGGCGAAGTTTCGATGGAGCTCGGCCTTCGCGGGGTGCCTTCGATAACCGAGTCGGTGATGATCGCAAGGGACGCCGCGATAGCGGGCTACGAAGGCGGAGCGATCCAGATCCAGCACCTGTCCGCGGTCGAGTCGATCGAGGCAGTCCGGCGGGCCCGGGCCGACGGGGTCGACGTCACCTGCGAGGTCACCCCGCACCACCTCTGCCTGACCGACGAGGCGGTTCGTGACCTCGACGCCTCGAAGCACAAGATGAACCCGCCGCTGCGATCGGAGAACGACCGCCAGGCGCTGATCGAAGCACTGCTGGACGGGACGATCGACTGCATCGCCACCGACCACGCCCCGCATGCGGTAGAGGAGAAGGAGGTGCCCTACGAAGCAGCGATGATGGGAGTGACCGGACTGGAGACCGCGTTCTCCTCGCTCTACACCGAGCTCGTCCTGCCGGGAATCCTGCCGCTGCCGCTTCTGGTCGAGAAGCTCGGCTGCGGTGGCGCGCCTTTCGATATCGAACCCTTCCGGATCGAAGCGGGGCAGACCGCCAGCCTCTGCCTGGTCGACCTAGAAGCCGAGTGGACGGTGGGCGAACACGGCTACGAGAGCCGCTCCCGCAACTCATGGTGTGCCGGCAAGACCCTGAACGGCAAAGTCCTGATGACCCTGGCTGCCGGACAGGTCGCCTACCGACTGCGCAGCTTCAGTCTGGGCGTGGCATGAGCGACGCGACACCCGGATACGTGCTGCTGGAGGACGGCAGCCGTTTTGACGGAACTCTCTGCGGTGCCACCGGGACCACGGTGGGGGAGGTCGTCTTCAATACGGCGATGTGTGGCTACCAGGAGGCGGTCACCGACCCTTCCTATGCCGGCCAGATCATCACTTTCACCTACCCGATGATCGGCAACTACGGGGTCTCCCCGGAGGCGATGGAATCCGGGTCGGCTCATGCCCGGGGCGTGATCATGCGGGATGCCCGAAACGGCGACGACGCGGCCTCGGCCGACGGAGGCTGGCTCGACTGGCTCGAGGCCAACGGCGTGCGCGCGATCACCGGGGTCAACACCCGGGCGCTGGTCCGGCACATCCGCGACAAGGGCGCGATGCGCGGGGCGATAGTCGAGGCCGGAACCGGTGAGTCCGAGGCGGCCGCGGCCGTCGCGTCAGAGCCGACCATGGCAGGATCGGACTTCGCCAGCCGGGTCAGCCCGTCCGAGCCGATCGAGTTCGCCGGCGACGGCCCTCACGTGGTCGCCCTGGACACCGGGATCAAGACGAGCATCACCGACCAGCTGGTCAAGCGCGGTTGCCGGGTGACCCTGCTGCCGAGCGGTACCGGCCCCGACGGCGTGCTCGACCGCAACCCCGACCTGATCTTCCTCGCAAACGGGCCGGGCGACCCGGCCGCGGTGGAGGGTGTCGTAGAGACGATCCAGGGGCTGGTCGGCAAGCGGCCGATGGTCGGCATCTGTCTCGGTCACCAGCTTCTGTGCCGGGCGGTCGGGCTGGAGACATTCAAGCTGCCGTTCGGCCATCGTGGCTCGAACCATCCGGTCAAGGACCTCGAGACCGGAGTGATCGAGATCACTTCCCAGAACCACGGCTTCGCTGTTGTCGGCCCCGACGGTGGCAGAACGATCGATGGCGACGATCCGGTCCGCTGGCAGACCGAGGTCGGTGAAGCGGTGCTGTCCCACATCAACCTCTATGACCGCACGGTTGAAGGCCTGCGCCTGCCGGACGCCAATGCGATGACCGTCCAGCACCACCCGGAGGCCGGGCCGGGCCCCCGCGACTCCCGTCACCTCTTCGACCGCTTCATCGAACTGGCCTCCTGATGCCGCGCCGCGACGACATCCACAAGATCATGCTGATCGGCTCGGGGCCGATCGTGATCGGCCAGGCGGCAGAGTTCGACTACTCGGGCGCCCAGGCCTGCAAGGTGCTGCTGGAAGAGGGCTATGAGGTGGTCCTGGTCAACTCCAACCCGGCGACGATCATGACCGATCCCGAGTTCGCCACCCGGACCTACGTCGAACCGCTGCTGCCCGGTCCCGTCGCGGCGATCATCGAGAAGGAGCGCCCCGACGCGCTGCTTCCGACCCTCGGCGGCCAGACCGCTCTGAACCTGGCGATGGACCTCTCGGCCGACGGCACCCTGGAGAAGTTCGGGGTCGAACTGATCGGCGCCAACCGCGAGGCGATCACCCGGGCCGAAGATCGCGAAGTCTTCAGGCGGGTGATGAACGAGGCGGAGATCCGGATCCCCTGGTCGATCACGGTCGAGAGCGTCGAGTCGGCGCTCGAATCGCTCGATTCCGACGGCGGCGCGAGCCTGCCGGCGATCATCCGGCCGGCCTTCACGATGGGCGGACAGGGCGGCGGCATCGCCGAGACCCGCGAGCAGCTGGTCGAGGTGGTTTCGAAAGGCATCGCCGCCAGTCCGATCGGCCAGGTCCTGGTCGAGGAGTCGGTGATCGGCTGGGGAGAGTTCGAACTCGAGGTGATGCGGGACCACAACGACAACGTGGTCATCATCTGCTCGATCGAGAACCTGGATCCGATGGGCGTCCACACCGGCGACTCGATCACGATCGCGCCGGCCCAGTCGCTGACCGATCCGGTCTACCAGTCCCTCCGCGACATCGCGATCAAGGTGATCCGGGTCGTCGGGGTCGAGACGGGCGGCTCGAACGTCCAGTTCGCGGTCAACCCTGCCGACGGCGAGATCGCGGTGATCGAGATGAACCCCAGGGTTTCGAGGTCCTCGGCCCTGGCCTCGAAGGCGACCGGCTTCCCGATCGCCAAGATGGCCGCCAAGCTTGCAGTCGGATACGCGCTGGAGGAGATTCCCAACGACATCACCCGGGCCACTCCCGCCGCCTTCGAGCCGACCATCGACTACGTGGTGACCAAGATCCCGCGCTTCGCTTTCGAGAAGTTCCCGGGCGCCGACCACCGCCTCTCGACATACATGCAGAGCGTCGGCGAGATCATGTCGATCGGCCGGACCTTCAGGCAGTCTTTCGCCAAGGGGCTTGCTTCCAGGGAGCTCGACGCCGTTACCCCGATTCCTGATTCCGACCAGGCCCTGCTCGACGAAATCGAGATCCCGACGCCTGAGCGCATCGATCTGATCATGGCCGGGCTCGCCCGCGGAATCACCGTCGAAGAGATCCACGAACGGACTCGCATCGACCCTTGGTTCCTGCGTGAACTGGCCCTGCTGGCGCTGGAGGGCGACGGCAGCGAAGGCGGCGAGTTGATCTACAACTCGGTCGATACCTGCGCCGCCGAATTCGAAGCGCTCACGCCGTACTACTACTCGTCATACGAAGCCGCCGGCTCGCCGTCGGAGGTGCGCAGGGGGGAGAAGCCGTCCGTGGTCATCCTCGGGGCCGGGCCGAACCGCATCGGGCAGGGGATCGAGTTCGACTACTGCTGCGTCCACGCGGCGATGACGGTTCGCGACTGCGGGCGAGATGCGGTGATGGTCAACTGCAACCCCGAGACCGTCTCGACCGACTACGACACCTCCGACCGTCTCTACTTCGAGCCGCTTTCGCTCGAGCACGTGCTGGCGGTCTGCGAGGTGGAGAAGCCGGACGGCGTGATCGTCCAGTTCGGCGGACAGACGCCGCTCAAGCTGGCCGAGGGCCTGAAGGAAGCCGGCATCCCGCTTCTCGGTACCCCGGTCGAAGCCATCGACGCGGCCGAGGACCGCGGCAAGTTCGGCGCGCTGATCGACCGGCTGGGCATCAAGCCGCCGCCCTACGGTTCGGCGATGTCGGCCGCCGAGGCGATCGAGGTCGCCGAGAAGGTCGGCTATCCACTGCTGGTCCGGCCGTCTTTCGTGCTCGGCGGAAGGGCGATGGAGATCTGCTACTCCCGCCAGGACCTCGACGCCTACCTCGAGCACAACGTCCAGGCTTCCCCCGATCACCCTCTGCTGCTGGACCGTTTCCTCGAGAACGCGATCGAGGTGGATGTCGATGCGCTCTGCGACGGAGAGGATGTCTGCGTGGCGGGCATCATGCAGCACGTCGAGGAGGCCGGTGTGCACTCCGGTGACTCGGCCTGCGTCATCCCGCCGATGAGCATCGGCGACGAGATGATCGAGGAGATCCGCGAGGCGACCGCCGCGATCGCACTCGAGCTCGGCGTGATCGGGCTGATCAACATCCAGTTCGCGATCGCCGAGGGTGGGCTGTACGTGATCGAAGCCAACCCGCGGGCCTCGCGGACGGTTCCGTTCGTCTCCAAGGCGATCGGCTCGCCCCTGGCCAAGCTCGCGACCCGGATCATGCTGGGCGAGAAGCTCGGCGAACTCGAGCTTCCGGAGGCGAACGGCAGCCACGTCAGCGTCAAGGAGGCAGTGCTGCCTTTCGCCCGCTTCCAGGGTGCGGACTCGGTGCTCGGGCCGGAGATGAAATCGACCGGCGAAGTGATCGGCATCGGGCCGGACTTCCCGACCGCCTTCGGCAAGGCCCAGGCCGCGGCCGGGGTCTCCCTTCCCGACCAGGGCACGGTTTTCATCTCGGTCACCGATACCGACAAGCCCGCCGCCACCCAGCTTGCGGCGAGGTTCCACGACCTCGGCTTCAGCGTCGTCTCGACCGGTGGCACCGCGCAGGCGATTTCGAGGATGGGGGTGCCGGTCGAGACGATCAACAAGATCGCTGAAGGCTCGCCACATGTCGTCGACCTGATTCAGGAGGGCCGCTGCGACCTCGTCATCAATACGCCGACCGGCTCCGGGGCCCGGGCCGACGGCTACGAAATTCGTTCGAACGCGATCCGAAACGGCATCCCCAGTCTGACCACGATGACCGGTGCCTCAGCCGCTGTGAGGGCGATCAGCGCCCGCCAGAAAGGCCCGGGGGAGGTCTACTCGCTCCAGGAACTCCATGGCAGCTGAGCGGCCGCTCGCACCGTTCGGCAGGCGCTCCTGCGAGGTCACGGCCGCGGTCGACGACGGCGGTTATCGGATCTTCACCCTGCTGGACGAGGTCGGTCCGCGCCCGGCGCCCGGCCAGTTCTACATGCTGACCGGTGACGGCGAATGGCAGGGATCGTCCGGTCGGCCTTACCTGCCGCGGGCGATTTCCGTGGCACGGGTGACCGGTGAGCGCGGAGGGCTGAGGCTCGAGTTCCTGATCGACGTGGTCGGTCCCGGAACCGCGCGCCTGGACGCCCTCGGCAAGGGTGACGCCTGCCTGGTCGCGGGTCCGTTCGGCAATCCGTTCTCGATGCCGCGAGAACTGAACCCCGGGGCGGTCGGTGCCGTCCTGGTCGGTGGTGGAATCGGCATCGCACCGATGGCGGTACTGCGGCGCGAGCTGGTGTGCGCGCGGGGTGCCGACCCGGACCCTGCTCGGATTCCGCGACCGGGAGCACTCGGGAGCGGTGGAGACGCTGTTCGGGTGCGAAGAGACGCGCCTCGCCTTCGAAGACGGCAGCGGCGGCCATCGTGGATACGTGACCGACCTGCTCGAGGTGATCCTCTCCGGGGACGACCCGGACGGCGCGGTCGTCTACTCATGCGGACCGCCGGCGATGCTCGAGGCGGTGAGGCAGATGTGCGGCGACCACGGCGTGCCGGTCGAACTCGCCCTCGAGTCACCGATGGCCTGTGGATTCGGTGCCTGCTTCGGCTGCGCGGTGCCGAAGCCGGACGGCAGTTACCTGCGGCTCTGCGTCGACGGACCGGTCGTGCGCGGAGATCGAGATCGCGACCGCGATGGCGGGTGAGGCCTGAATGGACCTGAGCACCGATCTCTGTGGGATCGAACTCGAGGGACCGGTGCTGAACGGATCCGGCACCTATGACGCGCTCGCCGCGAGGAGGGCTTTCGGTCCGGCCCTCGACCAGCAGTTCCCTTTCTCCGCCTTCGTCTCGAAGACGATCACCGGCCCGCCACGGGCGGGCAACCCGCCCCACCGTCTGTGGGAGACGGCTTCGGGAATGATCAATTCGATCGGACTGCCGAATCCGGGGGTGGAGAGCTTCGTCGAAGGCGATCTGCTCGAGCTGGTCGGGCTTCCGGTACCGCTGATCGTCTCGGTGATGGCCGACAGCGCCGAGCAGTTCAAGGACCTGATCGAGAAGGTGTCGGCGGTGCCGGGGGTCGCCGGGATCGAACTCAACGTCTCCTGTCCGAATGTGCATTCGGGGTTGATCGTCGGCGAGCAGCCGGCCGAAACCGAAGCGCTGATGAAGGCGCTGCGCCCGCTGACCGTCTTGCCGCTGATCGTCAAGCTGACTCCCAACGTCGCCAACCCGGAGCAGGTGGCTCTGGCCGCAGAGGCCGGCGGGGCAGATGCGGTTTCGCTGATCAATACGGTGAAAGCGACGGCGATCGATCCAGACCAGGGAAGGACCTGGCTCGGGGCGGGTGCCGGCGGCCTCTCGGGCCCGGCCGTACGCCCGATCGCGCTCGCTCAGGTCAGGGCCGTCTCGGCTGCGGTCGGAATCCCGGTGATCGGCATGGGAGGCGTCGAGGATGGCGAGAGCGCCCTCGATTTCATCCTCGCCGGGGCCCGGGTCGTGGCCGTCGGGACCGAGAACTTTCGCGATCCGGCGGCAGGCATCGCCGTTCGAAGGGGCCTCACCCTGGCCCTCGAGCGTCGCGGCTTCGACTCGCTGGCCTCGGCTCAGGCATCAACCTTGAGTTGAGGTTGAGGTGAATTTGGCGTTTTTGGCCTTTTCAGCCGAGCCCGCCGGGCGATCATGGCTATACTCGCCGCCTTCATGGACGTCTCCCCGAAGAGCATTTCAAGCACACCCGAAGCTCCGGAGAGGTCACTGGACCAGCGAATGGACGCCCTCAAGAGGGCCAACGGCATCCGGACCGCCAGGGCCCAGCTGAAGAAGGACCTGAAAGCCGGCCGGGTCAGCATTCAGGACCTGCTCGATTCACCACCCGAATACGTTCTGACCGCCAAGGTCTTCGACATGCTGCTGGCCGTACCCAAGTACGGCAGGGTCAAGGCCAATCGTGTGCTGAACCAGTGCCGGATCTCTCCGGCCAAGACGATCGGCGGCCTTTCCGAGCGGCAGCGCAAGGAAATGGTCAGCCTGCTCCGTCGCTAGTCGCGCGGGCGCCCCGTGCGCGGGCTTTGCGGTCCTGTCCATCCTCTAGGCTGGCGCTCCGATGAACGCCCCGCAATCGAAAGTCTTCGTGATCACCGGTCCCTCCGGGGTCGGCAAGGGCAGTCTCATCGGCTCGCCTTCGCCAGGGCCTTCCGGAGATCGAACTCTCGGTCTCGGCGACCACCCGCTCCCCGCGCGAGGGCGAATCCGACGGCGTCGACTACCACTTCCTCTCGCCGGAGGACTTCGATGGGAGGGTGGAGGCAGGAGAGTTCCTCGAGCACGCCCGATACAGCGGCAACCGCTACGGCACGCTGCGCTCCGAGGTCGAGCACCGGATCGAGAACGGGCATCCGGTCGTACTGGAGATCGAGGTCCAGGGTGCCCGCCAGATCCGGACCACCATGCCCGGCGCGGTGCAGGTTTTCATCGCGCCACCGAGGCTGGATTCGCTCAGGCAGCGGCTCGAGTCGAGGGGGACGGACGGCTCCGAGGCGATCGAGGCCCGGCTCGAGGTCGCGGAAGAGGAATTGCGGGCTCGCGGAGAGTTCCCTCACGAGGTCGTTAACGACGATCTCGACCGTGCCGCCGGTGAGCTCGAGGCCATCGTGCGCCGCAAGCTGTCAGAATCAATCGCATGACGATGATCAAGCCCCGCGTAGACCACCTTCTCGACCACGCCGACTCCTCTTATGCGTCGGTAGTAGTCGCCGCTCGCCGCGCCCGGCAGATCAACAGCTACTTCCAGAGCCTCCAGGAGGGCGGTTACGGCGACTACCCGCCGCCGATGGTCGCCACTGAACCCGGCAAGGGCGCGCTGACGCTGGCTCTCGAAGAGCTCGCCGAAGGCAAGCTCAAGTACGAGTACCGCTCCTGATCCGGGGCTGACCGGGCCCTCATGGCGAAGATCCTGCTCGGAGTAAGCGGCGGGATTGCCGCTTACAAGGCAGTTGAATTCGTCCGCCTCGCCCAGGCGGGCGGTCACTCGCTGCGGGTCGTGATGACCGCCTCCTCGCGCCGTTTCATCGGCGCCGACACCTTCGAGGGCATCCTCGGCTCGCCCGTGCTCACCTCGGAGTTCGAGAAGGATCCGATGCGCGGAACATTCCCGGGCCAGCCGCTGCCGGAGCACGAACCGATCGGACATCTCGCGGTGGTCGAGGCTGCTGACGCCTTCCTGGTCGCGCCGGCTTCGGCGAATACGATCGCCAAGCTCGCCCATGGCCAGGCCGATTCGATGTTGACCACCTCCTTCCTGGCCTGCGAATCACCAAGGCTGGTCGCCCCGGCGATGAACGACCGCATGTACCTGAATCCGGCCACGAAGGAGAACCTGCGAGTGTTGGGTGAACGCGGGGTCGAAGTGATCGAACCGGGCGTGGGCAAGCTGGCATCCAGGGGCGAGTACGGCGTGGGGCGTCTGCCCGATCCTGCGGAACTGCTGACCCGGGTAGAAGCCTCACTCAACGGCGACCTCGCGGGCCTGAGGGTGCTGGTGACCGCAGGAGGCACCAGGGAGCCGATCGACCCGGTGCGCTTCATCGGAAACCGGTCCAGCGGCAGGATGGGCTTCGCTCTGGCCGAGCGGGCCCGGGCCCGTGGGGCCGAGGTGAGCCTGATCGCCGCCAATGCGGGCCTCGAGACGCCGGCCGGCGTCGACCGGGTCGACGTCGAGACGACCTCCGAGCTGGCTGATGCCTGCCGCAACTCGCTGCCGGACTGTGACCTGCTGCTGATGGCCGCGGCGCCGGCCGACTTCCGACCCGAAAAGCCCTCTGACGACAAGCTGGCCCGCGAGGGCTCGGGACTGGACCTGCGGCTTCGGCCGACCGATGACATTCTCGCCTCGCTGTCGGCTTCGGCCCGGCCAGAACAGACCCTGGTCGGCTTCGCGGCCGAGTACGGAGGCGACGCCGAGCAGAGGGCCGCCTCGAAACTCGAGCGCAAGGGTCTCGACCTCGTCGTCATGAACGACGTCTCGGACAGCCGGATCGGTTTCGATTCCGAAGAGAACGCGGTCACCCTCGTCTCGACGGATGCCGTCATCCGCCACGGTATCGCCGACAAGAGGGAGATCGCCGACCGGATCCTCGACCGCGCAATCGCGATCCACCGTGACGACGCGGCAGCGGACCGCCGCGATTGAAGGCGGTCGTCCAGCGTGTCAGTGCGGCTTCGGTCGCAGTAGACGGCGAAGTCGTCTCCCGGATAGGACCGGGGATCCTTGTTCTGCTGGGCGTCGCCGAAGGCGATACGGCGAGACGAGGCCGAGAAGATCTCGCGCAAGCTTCTCCGGTTGCGGATCTTCCCCGACTCCGAAGGCAGGATGAGCGAGCCTCTCGGCGACCGCGAGATCCTTTGCGTAAGCCAGTTCACGCTGCTCGGCGACACTACGAAAGGCAACCGGCCCAGCTTCGTATCGGCGGCACGTCCAGAACTCGCCGAGCCGCTCTACCTCGACGTCTGCGAGCGGACCGGCGCCGCCCGGGGCGTCTTCGGGGCGGACATGGAGATCGATATGACCGGCGACGGCCCGGTGACCGTGCTGCTCGAAGTCTGACCGGCTTGGCCGCCTGGCGGAAGGGGGCTATACTGGCCTTTGCGTCACCGTTGGAAGTTCCTGGAAGTGGGCCTTGCCCGCTTTTTTTTGGCCCGTATGGAGCTTGAGAGCATGAAAACGAGTGCTGAAGAGATCGAGAACCGGATCACCGAAATTGACCCTGAAGTCGAGTTTCTCGCCGTCGAAAACGCCGGTGGTGATGCCCTGCGCATCTACATCGACTATCCCGGCGGAGTCAATCTCGCGATCTGTCAGAAGGTCACGAGTGGACTCGGCGAACTTCTCGAAAAGCACACTCTCGAGGTCTCTTCACCGGGCCCGCACCGTCCGCTCACCAAGCCCGAGCACTTCGTCCGATTCGAGGGACGCCGGGCGAAAGGTCAGGACGACAGAGGCGATCGACGGACGCAGAAACTTCACCGGGACGATCCTCGAAGCAGCCGAGAGTGATTTCACGCTCGGCTGTGACGGTGAGATCGCCCGGATTTCGTACGAGAGCGTCGAACGCTCTCATCTTGTGCCGGTAATTCCAGAAGGAGCATCAAATTGACCCAGGAAATCGTCGACGCGGTAAAGGTTCTCGAGCAGGAGAAGGGCATCTCGGCAGACACGCTGATGGATGCACTCGAAGACGCGCTGCTCTCGGCCTACCGCAAGAGCCCCGGCTCGGCCAAGTACGCACGGGTCGACCTCGACCACGAGACTGGTGACTTCCGCGTCTTCGAGCTGATTCTGCCGCCGGAGCTCGAGGAGAAGCTGCTCGGTGAGGCCGCCGCCGAGCAGGAGCGCACGATCGATCCGGAGACCGGCGAACTTCGTGAACCCGAGGATCCCGAGCTTGACCCCGAGATGCTCGCGCCGTATGAGTCGCAGATCGAGACGAGGGACGTCACACCTGACGGCTTCGGCCGGATCGCGGCCCAGACGGCCAAGCAGGTCATCTACCAGCGCATACGCGAGGCCGAGCGCCAGATGATGTACGACGAGTTCCAGGACCGGGTCGGCGAACTGATCACCGGCCTGATCCAGCAGTCGGACAAGCGCTACACGCTGGTCCAGCTGCGGGAGAGGGTCGAGGCACTGCTGCCCAAGTCCGAGCAGGTCTACAGCGAGCGTTACGACCACGGCATGAGGGTCAAGGCCGTGATCACCGACGTCTCCGAGTCGACCAAGGGCCCCAGCATCGTCGTCTCGCGCCGCAGCCCGGAGCTGATCAAGGGTCTCTTCGAGCTGGAGGTCCCCGAGATCGCCGACAAGCTGGTCGAGATCGTAGGCGTCGCCCGTGAGCCCGGCTACCGCTCGAAGATCGCGGTTGTCTCCCACGCCGACGGCGTCGATCCGGTCGGTGCCTGCGTCGGCCCCCGGGGTTCGCGCGTGCGAATGGTCGTATCGGAGCTGCGCGGCGAGAAGATCGACATCATCCCTTACAACGAGGAGCCTGCCCGCTTCGTGGCCAAGGCGCTTTCCCCGGCCCGGGTGCGCGAGGTCCTGGTCGATGACGAGGACATGCAGGCCACGGTCGTGGTCCCCGACGACCAGCTTTCGCTGGCGATCGGCCGCGACGGGCAGAACGCCCGCCTTGCCGCCCGCCTCACCGGCTGGCGGGTCGACATCAAGTCCGAGAGTGACTTCGCCCGCGAAGAAAGCCAGCACGAATACGAGGGTGAAGAAGAGTTCGACGGGCGCTGCATGGCGGTTCTCTCGAGCGGCCGTCGCTGCCCGAACGCGGCGATCGGCGGCTCGACTTACTGCGGACTGCCCCAGCACCAGGCGCTCTCCCGCTTCTCCACCAGTCACGTCGGCGTTCTCGCCGAGCTGGGAGAGGCCGAAATCCAGACCCTTTCCGACCCCGAATCCGATGATGCCGAAGTGACCGCCATCGTGGCCGGCGCCGAGGCTTCGTTCGTCGAGCCGAGTGACGAGGCCGAAGTAGAGGTCGAGGCCGAAGTAGAAGTCGAAGCCGAGGAAGAGGCTCAGGCCGGTGAGGCGGAGCCCGAGGCTGCAGAAGAAGCGGCTCGAGGCCGCTGAACAGGCTGAACCGGAATCCGAAGAGGAGACCGCAGAGGAAGCCACTGCGGAGGATGCCGGGACGGACCCGGTGGAAGCCTCCGGTGAAGCCGGAGAAGCAGCCGAAGGAGAGGCAGCGACCGAGTGAGCAAGCGCCGGGTTCATGAGATCGCCAAGTCGGCGGGCGTCACCAGCAAGGAGTTGCTGGCCGCTCTCAACTCAGCCGGGGTAGAGGCCAAGGCCGCTGCGTCGAGCGTCGAGGAAGACGTCGCCCTGAAGGCGTTGGCAGCCGCCGGTTCGGCCCCTGCCGCAAAGCCGGCCGCCAAGAAGCCGGCCGCAAAGCCAGTCGCCAAGAAGCCGGCCGCAAAGAAGCCGGCGCCCACGAAGGCTGAAGCCGCTCCGGCAGCGACCTCGAAACCCAAGTCTGAAACTGCCGCTTCGCCTGAACCGGCCGCCAAGGCAGCCCCCGCCAAGGCTGCCCCTGAGCCGGCCTCGAAGCCGGCTGCTCCGAGTTCGAACAAGCCGGTCCGCCCGGCCGCACCCAGTGACGGGGCTGCCACCGGCGCTGCAGGCACCGGAGGCAAGAAGCGCCGTCGCGTGGTCATCGACTCCCAGGCATCTCGGCGCGAACAGGGTGGTGGACCACCGCCGCAGCGCCCACCGCGTCGTCGCGGTGGCCGCAGGCGCCGGCCTCTGCTGGAGGAGCCGACACCGGTCGAGACGGATCCCGCCGAGCCTCAGGCGACCACGGTCAGCTCCGGTGTGACGGTTCGCGACCTGGCTGAACTGCTGGGTCTGAGCTCTGCCGAGCTGATCAAGAAGCTGATGATGATGGGGGAGATGGCGACTCTCACCCAGACCCTCACCGACGAATCGGTCATGGCGATCGCGGAGGAGTACGACCGCAAGATCGAGATCGTCTCAGCCGCTGAAGAAGAGACGCCGGCGCCCGAGTTCGACGACGCTGAAGACAGCCTCGTGGACCGCCCACCGGTGGTCACGATCATGGGCCACGTAGACCACGGCAAGACCTCCCTGCTGGATGCGATCCGGGAAACCGAAGTAGCCGCAGGCGAGGCCGGGGGAATCACCCAGCACATCGGTGCCTACCAGGTCCATCACGAAAAGAACACGCTTACCTTCCTCGACACGCCGGGTCACGAAGCCTTCACGGCGATGCGTGCCCGCGGTGCCCAGGTGACGGACGTCGCCGTGGTCGTGGTCGCCGCCGATGACGGCGTGATGCCGCAGACCCGCGAGGCGATCGACCACGCAAAGGCTGCCGACGTGCCGATCCTCATCGCCGTCAACAAGATCGACAAGGAAGGCGCCCAGCCCGACCGCATCCGAAACGACCTCGCGGCCGAAGGGCTCAATCCCGAGGACTGGGGCGGAGAAACGGTCTACTGCGACGTCTCGGCGAAGACCCATCAGGGTCTGGACAACCTGCTCGACATGATCATCCTGGTGACCGAACTCGAGGAGCTCGGTGCGAATCCCGACGCGCCCGCTTCGGGCTCGGTGATCGAATCCCAGCTCGACCCCGGTCGCGGCCCTGTCGTGACCGTCCTGGTGTCTCGCGGGACGCTTCGGGTCGGCGACTCGGTTGTCGCCGGACCGGTCTGGGGCAAGGTCCGTGCCATGCACGACTTCCTCGGCCACAAGGTCGACACCGCAGGTCCGGGAATGCCGGTAGAGGTGCTCGGCTTCGACGGAGTCTGCGACGCGGGCGAATTCGTACAGGTGGCCGACAACGACCGGCGCGCCAGGCAGATGGCCCAGGAGCGTCTCAACCGGCTCAAGGCAGAGACGATCGCCCGTCGGGCCGCCCGCAAGGTCACCCTCGAGGAGATCTTCGCCAGGGCTCAGACCGGCGACCTCAAGGAACTCAACATCGTGCTCAAGAGCGACGTCGCGGGGTCGCTGGAGGCGCTGCAGGACGAGATCGCCAAGGTTCCCCAGGAGCAGGTCGGTATCAACATCATCCGGGCCCAGACCGGCGGCATCACAGAGTCCGACGTGATGCTGGCTTCGGCCTCGAACGCGATCATCATCGGTTTCAACGTGCGCCCGCTCAGCGACGCCCGCAAGGCCGCCCAGATCGAAGGTGTCGATGTACGGACCTATTCGGTCATCTACAAGATCACCGAAGACCTGCGAGCCGCCATGGAGGGAATGCTGGACACGGTCGAGGTCGAGGAATCCCTTGGCGAGGCCGAAGTCCGCGAGGTCTTCAAGGCGTCGAAGGTCGGCCGCATCGCGGGTTGCGTGGTCACCGAGGGCCGGATCAACCGCGAAGGCAGCGTGCGCCTGGTGCGCGAAGGCACCGTGATCTGGACCGGCAAGCTGGACTCGCTGCGGCGCTTCAAGGATGCGGTTCAGACCGTCGAAGAGGGTCAGGACTGCGGCATCGTTCTTGATGGCTACGCCGACGTCAAGGTCGGCGACGTGCTCGAGTTCTTCTCGACCAAACAGGTCGAACAGACCCTCAACTAGGAGCCTGCGGTGGCGAATTCGCGGATGCGGCGGGTAAACGAGGTTTTGCGCGAGGTGATCGGCCAGGCCGTGACCGTCGATCTGAGTGATCCTCGGCTCGACATGGTCGCGGTGACCCACGTCGACGCGACGCCCGACCTCCGGTCTGCGAAGGTCTACGTGACCGTGCTCGGGGACGAGCAGGCGCGCGAGGATGCCCTCAAGGGCCTGAAGAGCGCTCACGGCGTGCTGCAGAGCGCGATCAACCGCGAGACCCACATGAAGCGAACCCCGACCCTCACTTTCACCTACGACGAAGCCGTCGAGACCGGCCTTCGCATCTCGGCGATGCTCGACGAGGAACCGTCGCCCGGGCCGGATCCGGTCGAGGGGGACGACTCGGGGGAGGCTGGGGAGCAGCCATGAGTGCCTCAGCCGAAAACGGCGAGACCAGCGGTTGCCGACGACCTCGAGGCGATCGTCGCACTGATCAGTGAGAACCGGAAGTTCCTGCTGACCACCCACGAAGGCCCCGACGGGGACGCGCTGGGATCACTGCTCGGGGCTCAGCACATGCTGGAGTCGCTCGGCAAAGACTCGGTGATGTTCCTTGCTGCGAAAGAGTTCCCGCTGCCCATCGAGTACCGCCACCTGCCGCTGGAGGACGTCTTCCACGAGCCTCCGGCCGACATCCGCGACCGGGTCGTGATCTTCCTCGACTGCGGCAATATCGACCGCATGCCGGTCGACTTCCTGCGCGACGACGGCAGCACGGTGGTCAACATCGACCACCACCACGACAATACGCGCTTCGGTGAGTACAACTTCGTCGACCCGGGAGCTTCCAGCACCGCCGAGATCGTCTACGAGCTCGCGGTTGCGCTCGACGTGAAGGTAAGCCCGGCCATGGCGAGGTCCCTGTACATAGGAATCGTCACCGATACCGGCAAGTTCATGTACGACTCGACCGACGCGCGCACCCACGAGGTCGCCGCGGCTCTGGTCCGGGCCGGGGTCGACATCGACGATGTCAACCGGCGTCTCTACGAAAGCGTGCCGATCGAAAAGGTCCGTCTTCTGAGTCGTGCGCTGGCCAAGGTCGAACTCCATTGCGAGGGACGCCTGATAATCACCTGCATCACCGCTGAGGACTATGAACTCGCCGGCGCCGGGGAAGAGATGACCGAGGGCATCATCGACCACCTCCGTGCGGTTGACGGAATCTGCGCCGCGGCGGTGATCAAGGATCAGGTCAGCCGGGGGCAGGCGGCGCGCAAGGTGAGCCTCAGGTCCGGAGACTCGAGCACCGACGTATCGGTAATCGCACGCCGCTTCGGGGGAGGCGGGCACGTGCGCGCCGCCGGGTGCTCGACGGAGATGGAAGTCGACCAGATCGTCGCCGAGATCTGCGAAGCCCTGGCCGAGCAGCCGAAATCCTGAAACCGGCGTGAAGGTCGAGCATTGCCGGTGAACGGGGTACTGATCTGCGACAAACCCGCGGGAGTGACCTCGCACGACGTGGTCGCGAAGGTGCGCCGCGAGCGTGGCGGCAAGGTCGGTCATGCGGGAACTCTCGACCCGTTCGCAACCGGCGTGCTGACCATCCTGCTGGGCCGTGCCACGAGGCTTCAGCGTTACCTGCTCGAGCTCCCGAAGACCTACGTCGCCACGGCCCGGCTCGGCTGGAAGTCCAGCACCGGCGATCCCGAGGGCGAACTCGAACACACTGGCACCGTGCCCGGGGAACTCAGTCTGCCGGTGGGCAAAGTAAGTCAGATGGTGCCGATGACGTCCGCCGTCAAAGTGGACGGAGAACGGCTCTACAAGCGGGCACACCGGGGCGAACAGAGCGAAGACAGACCAGTCCGCGAGGTTGAGGTCTACCGGGCGCAACTGCTGGAAAGCGACGCGGAACGTGCGGTTTTCGAGATCGAATGCAGTTCCGGCACCTATGTACGGACTCTGATCGAGACCCTGGGGGACGCCTACTGCGAGAAGCTGCGCCGCACCGCTGTCGGCGGTCTGGCAATCGACCGCGCGGGGCAGGTCCTCAGCCCGCTGGAGGCGCTCTCGTTCCTGCCCCGGATCGAGGTCGACGGCGACACCGCCGAGGCGATCGGCTTCGGTCGCAGGGTGCCCGCCGACCCCGGAATCGATGAAGGTGAGCCTTTGGCTGTGGTCAACGGGGATAACCTGATTGCCGTGGCAACCCGCTCCGGAGAAATCCTCAAGCCCGAAGTCGTACTGGAACCCCGCGGCTGATGATTCGAGTCACGGCTCTCGAGGACGCCGAAGCCCGCCCGCGGCGGGTGGCTATCGGAACCTTCGACGGCGTGCACATCGGCCACCGGGAGGTGATCGATGGCGCGGACACCGTTCTCACATTCGACCCGCATCCGCTCGAGGTGCTTCATCCGGCGGCGGCCCCGAAGCTGATCATGCCTTTCGGGGTCAAGCGCGACGTGCTCGACGGAATCGGAATCGAAGAAATGGTCGTGATCGGCTTCAACGAGGACTTCACGAAGATCACCGCCGAGCAGTTCATCGAGCAGATCCTGGTCGAGCAGCTCTGTGCCGGACAGGTGGCGGTCGGCGACAACTTCCGCTTCGGGACCGGCGCCGAAGGCACACCGCAGATGCTCGCCGCCCACCCGGAGTTTGAAACGCGAATCGTTCCGCTGGTCGAGCAGGGCGGAGAAACCGTTTCCTCATCGCGAATACGGGCCCTCGTGGCGGCTGGAGAAATGGCCCAGGCAAGGGAGTGCCTGGGGGTGCCTTTCATGCTTGAGGGCACTGTCGTGGGTGGCGACAGGAGGGGTCGTGAGCTCGGCTATCCGACTGCCAACATCGTCCCGGACGACCGCCTGGTGACCCCTGGCCACGGCGTCTATGCCGCCTTCGCCAACGGAATGCCGGCTGCGGTCAACATCGGCGTCCGACCGACTTTCGAGACCGGACGCGGGGTGCTGATCGAGGCCTACCTGCTCGACCAGGATGTGGACCTGTACGGGAAGAGCCTGCGGATTGCTTTCGTCGAGCGCCTCCGGGGCGAGCGGCGCTTCGATTCGGCCGAAGCCCTGATCGAACAGATGAGGCTGGACGTGGGGGAGACAGCACGCGTCTGTGCTAGTTTCCAGCGGCCGTGAGTGGGGTACCCACGCGGACCCCGAAACAAGGAAAGTTATGACGATCACCAAAGACGACAAGGCCGAACTGATCGGCAAATACGCCCGCAAGGACGGTGACACCGGCTCGACCGAAGTCCAGGTCGCCCTGCTCACCGAGCGCATCAACGACCTCACCGGCCACCTGCGCGAGCACGGCAAGGATCACCACTCCCGCCGCGGCCTTCTGATGATGGTCGGCAAGCGCCGCCGTCTGCTCCGCTACCTCGAGCGCACCGATCTCGACCGTTACCGCGCCCTGGTATCCGAGCTCGGCCTCCGCCACTAGGTTTCGACCATGATCTCGGCCGGCGACAAGGCCCCCGACTTCACCCTGCCGGACCACGCGGGCCAACTGGTTTCGCTGTCCGACTTCGCCGGACGTCGATTGCTGGTCGCCTTCTACCCGCTCGATTTCAGCCCGGTCTGCAACGACCAGCTGACCTCCTACAAGGCGATAAGCCCGCAGCTCGACGAAGCGGGAGTCACCCTGGTCGGTATCAGCGTCGACTCGGCCTTCGCCCACAAGGCCTTCCGCGAGCACACCGGGATCGACAACGCCCTGCTCGCGGACTTCGAACCCAAGGGCGCTGTCGCCAAGGCTTACGGCGCCTACCTCGAGGACTGGGGCCATGCCAATCGCTCACTGGTCCTGATCGACGGTGAGGGCACCGTGGAATGGGTGCATGAGTCGGAAACACCGGTGGAGATTCCGCCACCCAGCCTCATCCTCGAAGCGATCTAGGGCTCGCAGACCCGAAGGCGCCGGAGAGGCGCATCGTGGGGCGGATCCGTTGTGTCAGCTGATACCTGGCGGCTCCAGGGACGTTCCGGAGGCCCAGAGCCGTGGGGGCGGCTCGCCTGTTCGCGATCGCCTGTACTCTTCGCAGCGATAAGAGAACGACAGTTCTAAAGACAGATGGTCGCCAACCGGGCGGCCGGAGGTAAGAAAACCTGATGAGTATGTTCGAAGTTACGCGCGTCTCCGTGCGTGTCGGCGATGACGAGATCTCAATTGAGACCGGCAAGATCGCCAAGCAGGCCAGCGGCGCCGTCATCATGCGATGCGGCGACACGATGGTCCTTTCAACTGCAACCGTGGGAGGTCTTCGTGACGTCGACTTCCTTCCCCTGACCGTCGACATCGAGGAGCGCTACTACGCCGCGGGCAAGATCCCCGGCTCGTTCTTCCGTCGGGAGGCTCGCGCCGGCGAAAAGGCCACGCTGACCGCCCGCATGATCGACCGCCCGATCCGTCCGCTCTTCCCCAAGGGCTGGCATTTCGAGACCCAGCTGGTCACGATCCCGATGTCGGTCGACCACGTTCACCCCTACGACATCCTCGCGATGAACGGCGCTTCCGCGGCGCTGGCGATTTCCGAGGTACCGGTCGCAGCCCACGTCGGTGCGGTCCGCGTCGGCAAGCTCGACGGCGACTTCGTGGTCAATCCGGCCGAGGAGGATCACGCGAACCTCGATCTCGACCTGATCGTCGCCGGTACCGATGAGGCCATCCTGATGGTCGAAGCCGGTGCCAACGGCGTTACCGAGGCCGAGATCCTCGACGCACTCGACATCGCCCACAGCGAGATCAAGAAGATCACCGCGGCGATCGAAGAGCTGCGCCAGAAGGTCGGCAAAGAGAAGCTGGTCATCGAGGCTCCCTCGATCGACGAGGGTCTGCTCTCCGACGTGCGCTCGCAGTTCGGCGACAAGATCAAGCAGGCCGCTTCGGTCGAAGCCAAGCTCGAGCGCCAGGACGCGCTCGGCGCGGTCAAGGACGAAGTCGTAGCGAGCCTGGCCCCGGCCGGTGCCGACGGCGAGGCCGACCACGACAAGGTCTCCGAAGTCAAGGCCGCCTTCTCGGCAGTCGAGAAGGAGACCATCCGCAAGGCGATTGCCGTCGACAAGAAGCGTCCCGACGGCCGCGCCCAGGACGAGATCCGTCCGATCGAGTGCGAGGTCGACGTCTCGCCCCGGGTCCACGGTTCGGCTCTGTTCACCAGAGGCGAGACCCAGATCCTCGGCAACGTCACCCTGGGCACCACCCGGATGGACATGCGGGTCGACGGTCTCGGTCTGGAAACGACCAAGACCTTCTGGCACCACTACAACTTCCCGCCGTTCTCGGTGGGCGAAGCCGGCTTCATGCGCGGCCCGAAGCGTCGCGACATCGGTCACGGCGCCCTCGCTGAACGCGCTCTGGTGCCTTCGGTGCCGGACCAGGAGTCCTTCCCGTACGTGGTCCGCGCCGTCTCCGAGACGCTGGAGTCGAACGGCTCCTCGTCGATGGGTTCGGTCTGTGCCTCGTCGATGGCGATGCAGGCGGCCGGCATCCCGGTCAGCGCACCTGTTGCCGGAGTGGCGATGGGCCTGATCAAGGAAGGCGACGACTACATCGTGCTGACCGACATCGCCGGAGTCGAGGATCACCTCGGTGACATGGACTTCAAGGTCGCCGGTTCCGCGGATGGCATCAATGCCCTCCAGATGGACATCAAGATCACCGGAGTCACCTTCGAGATCCTGACCGACGCCCTCGAGCAGGCCCGCAAGGGCAGGCTGTTCATCCTCGGCAAGATGGCCGAAGCGATCGACGGCCCGCGTGAGGAACTCTCCAAGTACGCACCGCGAATCGAGTCGATCAAGATCGACCAGGAGAAGATCGGTGCGGTCATCGGCAAGGGTGGCGAGACCATCCGCGGACTCTGCGAGGAGTTCGAGGCTGAGATCGACGTCGAAGACGACGGCACGATCCGGATCTACGCCCCGACCGGCACTCAGGTCGAGGAGGCCGTGGCCCGGATCGAGGGGATGACGAAGGAAGCCGAGATCGGCGACCGTTACCCCGGCGCCAAGGTCGTGAAGACGACCACGTTCGGAGCCTTCGTCGAGCTGACGAAGGGCACCGACGGACTGCTGCACATCTCCAACGTCAAGCCCGGAGGACGGGTCGAGACGGTCGAAGAGGTGCTCGAGTCCGGCCAGGAGATTGACGTCACCGTGGCCGAGGTGGATCGCGAGCGCGGCCGGATCGGCCTGCGCATGACCAGCGACCCGGCGATCGACGGAAAGAGCAAAGAAGAGATCGCAGCCCTCTCCAGTGGTGGAGGAGGCGGCGGTGGACGCGGCGGAGGCGGCGGTGGACGTGACGGCGGACGCCGCCGGCGCGACCGCGGTGACCGCGAGCGTCGCGGCTAGTACAGATGGAAGAAACGGCTCGGCTGACAGAGACCGCTTCGGGCATCCGGGTGATCACCGAGGAAGTTCCTCTGGTGCGCTCGGTTGCCCTCGGCCTCTGGGTCCGGACCGGATCGCGTGACGAGACCCCTGCCCAGGCAGGGGTCTCTCACTTTCTGGAGCACCTGCTGTTCAAGGGCACGGCGAACTACTCGGCGATCGAGATCTCCGAGCGCTTCGACGGGCTGGGTGCCGCTTTCAACGCGGCCACAGGCAAGGAGACCACTCACCTCCACGCCCGCTTCCTCGACGAGCACACCGACGAGGTGTTCGGCCTGATGGGGGAGATGCTGCTCGAGTCCACCTTCCCCGACATCGACTCCGAGCGCGACGTGGTGCTGGAAGAGATCGCGATGTACGAAGACGAGCCGTCGGACCGGGTTCATGACTACCTCGCCGATGCGATCTTCGGAGATACGCCGCTGGGGCGGAGGATTCTCGGGAAGGCTGAGGTGATCGCCGGGATTCCCGTGCCGGACATCGCCGCCTACCACCGCAGCCGCTACACCGCCGAGAATCTGGTCGTAGCCGCCGCCGGCAACCTCGAGCATGAGCAGATCGTCGCTCTGGCCGAGAGTCTGGAGCCCGATCACAACGGCGATCGCATCGCCCCCGACCGGGTCGAGCCGCTGCCCGGCGGCAGGCTCGAGTTCGCGGTCAAGGACACCGAGCAGTACCACATCTGTTTCGGAGGTCCGGGCATCAACCGGGCCGACGAGCGTCGTTTCGCACTCGCGGTCCTGGACTCGATCCTCGGAGGCTCGAGTTCGTCGAGGCTGTTCCGCGAGGTGCGCGAAGAACGTGGCCTCGCCTACTCGGTCGGGACCTACTCAGAGCAGTTCACGGACACCGGTGCTGTGGCGACCTACGTCGGGACCCGCGAAGACAACGTCGAGCAAGTATGCGAGATCCTCGGCCGCGAGTACCACAAGATCCGAACGGAGCCGGTCAGCGCCGAAGAACTGGATCGGGCCAAGGAGCATGTCAAGGGCAGGCTGGTTCTCTCGGGGGAGTCGACCGCAGCCCGCATGAACCGGATCGCCCGCGCCACGCTCCACGACATCCCCCTGCTCAGCCTCGACGAGATGCTGGCCAAGGTGGACGGGGTGGGGATCGAAGACATCTCCGAACTCGCCGCCGAACTGTATGCGCCCGAGCACGTATCGGCCGCAGCGGTCGGCAAGGATGAAAAGCGCTTCCGCCAGGCGGTGGCGCCGGTCAGCGAGGTTCTCGCCGCATGATTCGCGTCGGTGTTTCCGGTGCAGCCGGCCGCATGGGCTCAACGGTCTGTGGAGCCGTGGAGCAGGCCGAGGGCATGGAACTCACCGGAAAAGCAGATCCCGCCCTCGGCACCGAACTGGCGGACATCCTCGGCGACTGTGATGTGGTGGTCGAGTTCAGCACTCCCGATACTTCGCTCGAAAACTCGATCACCTGCCTCGAGGCCGGGGTCCACGTCGTGGTCGGGGCAACGGGTTTCGACCTGGATGCCCTGAAGAAGGCGGCCGAAGACGCCGGTGGTGGCGCGAAATGCTTTGTCGCGCCCAACTTCGCAATCGGGGCGGTTCTGCTGATGACCCTTTCCCAACGGGTGGCCGAGCACATGCCTGAGTGCGAGATCATCGAACTCCACCACGATCGCAAGGTCGACGCTCCCTCGGGAACGGCGAAGCGCACCGAAGAACTGATCAGCGAGGCCGGCGGCAACGTTCACCAGCCGATTCACTCGGTCCGCCTGCCCGGGCTCGTTGCCCATCAGGAAGTCCTGTTCGGTGGCGAGGGCCAGACCCTCTCGATCCGCCACGACAGCATCGACCGGTCGTCCTTCATGCCCGGGGTCGTTCTCGCGGTGCGCGAGGTCGGCGGCCTTGCCGGACCCCTTCACGGTCGGCCTCGAGAAGCCTGCTCTGAGCCATTCAGGCCAGGGCCGAATCGCTAGGCTGGCCGGTCATGTCAGATACCGACGTTTCCGCGCTCGATGCCACTGCTCAGGCTGAACTCGTAGCCGACGGAGAGGCGAGCTCCGTCAGAACTTCTGGAAGGTGCGATCAGCCGGGCCGAGGCGATCAACCCCGAGATCAACGCGATCATCCATCCGCTCTACGACGAAGCCCGCGAGTCGGCAGCCGGGGATCTGCCCGACGGTCCGTTCCGGGGGGTCCCGTTCCTGTTCAAAGACCTCGGTGCCGGCCTGGCCGGGCAGCCGTACCACATGGGCAATCGCCTGATGAAAGAGATCGGTTTCAGGATGCCGATCGACAGCCACCTGGGCAGTCGCTTCCGCGATGGCAGGCCTGGTGACTATGGGTCGGACCAACACCCCCGAGATCGGCATCCTGCCGACGACCGAGCCCGAGTCCCACGGTGCGTCCAGGAATCCCTGGGATACGACTCGCAGTACCGGCGGCTCGAGCGGCGGCTCGGCGGCCGCGGTCGCGGCGGGCATCGTGCCGATCGCGCATGCATCCGACGGCGGCGGCTCGATCCGCATCCCGGCCAGCGCCAACGGACTGGTCGGCCTCAAGCCGAGCCGGGCGCGAATCTCGCTGGCACCCATCGTCGGTGACTCCATGTCCGGTCTGACGACCGAGTTCTGCGTCTCGAAATCGATGCGCGACTGCGCCCGCATGCTCGACTGGGTTCACGGACCGCGGCCGGGCGACCCCTACGGTTGCCCGGAGCCCGAACGCCCGTATGTCGAAGAACTGACCCGCGACCCGGGCAGTCTCGACATCGCCCTGATGATCGACCCGATGACCGGGGACGAGATCGAGAGCGAGGCCATCGAGGCGGTCCAGTCGGCAGCTCGCAAGCTGGAAGCGCTGGGCCACCGGGTCTCGACCCAGCGCTTCGCCGGAACTGGGGGACCAGAACGACCTGTACGAGACTTTCATCACCCGATGGGCCGGCGGCATGGCGCAGAACATCGGGGTTCTGGAGACGATTGTGGGACGGCCTTTCACGCCGGATGACGTCGAGCCGCTCACCTGGGCGCTGATCGAACGCGGGCGAAGCGAAAGCGCGGCGAAGTACCTGGCGGCGGTGGCGGCCCACCAGATGATGGGGAGGATGTTCGCGGACATCTACGAGCAGGGCACCGACCTGATCCTCACGCCGGTGCTCGGCACCCTGCCTCCGAAGATCGGGCACTTCGACCAGTACGGCGACGATCCGATGGATGCGATGCTCAAGGCCCGGCGCTTCGCCGCCTTCACCGGCGGGCTCAACGCCACCGGACAGCCGGGCATCTCGGTTCCCCTGGAGGAGAGCAGCGAGGGCCTGCCGATCGGCATCCAGCTGGTCGCGCCGATCTGGCGGGAAGATCTGCTGATCAGGGTCGCCGCCCAGCTCGAGCAGGCCCACCCCTGGGCCGGGCGCAGGCCCGCTCTGGCCACCGCGGGCTGAGTGGCAGCGATCGAATAGGCTGACTCCGTGAGCGAGATTCAGGGCGTAATAACGGCGATGGCCACGGTCTTCGACGCCGACGGGCGCGTCGATCTGACATCGACGCGCAAGCTGGCGCGGCATCTGGTCGAACACGGCTCGAACGGGCTCGTGGTCGCCGGTACGACCGGTGAATCGCCCACTCTCGACGATCGAGGAAAAGCTGGCCCTGCTGGACGCCGTCCTCGACGAAGTCGGGCAGGAGGCGACCGTCATCCTCGGCAGCGGCTCGAACGATACGCGCCACTCGGTGGAGCTGACCCGGGCGGCTGCCGACCACGGCGCCGACGCCGGTCTGGTCGTCACCCCGTATTACAACCGGCCCAACGAAGCCGGCCTGCGAGGACACTTCGAGGCGGTGGCCGAAGCCAGTCCCGACCTGCCCCTGATCCTCTACAACATCCCCGCCCGGGTCGTGGTCAACATGCCGCCGGCTTTCCTGGCCGAGCTGGCGCAGATCCCGAACGTGGTCGCGGTCAAGCAGGCGAACGACGAAGAGCTCCAGCAGATCCCCGGTCTCGACCTCCTGGCCGGCAACGACACCGCCTTTCTCGACTCTCTCAAGGCCGGCGGAACCGGCGGCATCCTGGTCGCTGCCCACCTGGTCGGCGAGCGCATGCGTGAGGTCTACGACCTGTTCCAGGCGGGTGACCTGGAAGGCGCCGAGAGGGTCGATTCCGAGCTGAGGGCGGTCTACGACGCGATGGCAGTCACGGTCAACCCGATCCCGGTCAAGGCGGCACTGGAGATGGCTGGTCTATGCTCGGCCCATATGAGACTGCCGATGGTCGAAGCGACCGCAGAAGAAAAGCAACAGGATCCGAAGCCTCCTCGCCTCCGCGGGCGTGGAGCTCTGATGAGCGACAGCTTTCGCGTCCTCCCGCTCGGCGGGCTGGGGGAGATCGGCAAGAACATGTGCGTGGTCGAGTACCGCGGCAAGATCGTCATCGTCGATACCGGCCTCAAGTTCCCGACTCCGGAGATGCTCGGCATCGACCTGGTCCTGCCCGATTTCTCCTACCTGCGCGGCCGGGCCAAGGACATCGAGGCGATCGTGCTCACCCACGGCCATGAGGACCACGTCGGCGCCCTGCCCTACGTGCTGCGCGAGGTCGGAATGCCGAAGAAGATCTACGGCGGCACGCTCACGGTCGGAATGGTCCGCTCGAAGCTCGACGAGCACAAGCTCAAGGATGCGCCACTGACCGAGCTTCCGCCCGGCGAAAAGACCAAGGCGGGTCCGTTCGAGATCGAGCTGGTCCACCTTGCCCACTCGATCCCCGACATGCGAGGCGTGCTGATCAAGTGCGACGCAGGATCGGTTTTCTTCACCGGCGACTACAAGTTCGACCAGACCCCGGTTGACGGCCGACCGGCCGATGTCGCCCGGCTGGCCAAGCTTGGCGACGAAGGCCTGACCCTGCTCTGCGGCGACTCGACCAACGCCGACCGTCCCGGAATCGCGCTCTCGGAGTCGGCCGTCGGCCCGGCGCTCTATGAGACCTTCTCCCGCTGCGAGGGCCGGATCATCGTCACCTCGTTCGCCTCCAACATCCACCGGGTCCAGCAGGTGATCGACGCCGCCGCCAGGCTCGACCGCAAGGTGGCCCTGGTCGGCCGCTCGATGAGGAAGAACTTCAACATCGCCTCCAACCTCGGTGTCGCCAGTGCTCCCGAAGGGATCCTGATCCAGCCTCGCGAGATCGAGAACTTCCCCGATGAGCGGGTGGTCGTGATGTCGACCGGCTCCCAGGGCGAGCCTTTCTCCGCTCTGAGGCGTATGGCCAACAACGACCATCGTGACGTCTCCCTTCATTCGGGCGACACCATCGTCTTCTCGGCCAGTCCGGTTCCGGGCAACGAGCGCTCGGTCAACGAGACCATCGACACGATCTACGAACTCGGGGCCTCGGTCATCACCGCCAAAGACGCCCCGATCCACGCCTCCGGCCACGGCTCGCGGGAAGAGATGAAGATGATGCTCAACCTGACCAAGCCGAAGTACGTGCTTCCGGTTCACGGTGATTTCCAGCGCATCCGGCTCCATTCGGAGATCGCCCAGCAGGTCGGCATCCCCGAGGAGAACATCTTCAAGGGCAGGAACGGCCTGCCGCTCGAGGTCGGGCCCGACGGAGCAGCCTTCGGCAAAGAGGTCAAGTCCGGCGTGATTTACGTCGACGGAATCGAACTGGCGGACCCAGAAGACGCCGCGCTTCGCGACCGTCGGACGATCTCCGGAGACGGAATCGTCTTCGTGGTTGCCACCATCGCCGCCGACAACGGCGACGTGGTTGTCGACCCGGAGATCATCGTCCGCGGTATCGGTGCCCTGGATGAGGACGACGAGCTGACCGACGAACTGCGTGACATCGTCGAGGATTCCCTCGAGGACTCTGCCAAGGCAGGGGTCAAGAACCTGGAGCTGATCCAGTCCGACCTCCACGATCGCGTCGCAAGCTTCGTCCACAAGCGCCTCAAGCGCCGCCCGATGGTAGTCCCGGTGGTCGTCGAAGTCTGAGTCGATCGAGGGCAGGTTTGAACCCTCTGCTTCGCCCCACATGGTCACGCATCGGGCAGATGTATACCCTCGGTTCGCTCCACCTGGTCACGGGCAATCGACGCCATGCAACAACAAAACCGCCGGACCTAGGGGGAGAGGGGGCCCGACGGTTGTTGTTGATGTTGCGAAAAAGCGAACCCGCCGAGGCAGTCTGGGGGAGATCCCCGGCGGGTTCTTGTGTCTCGTCCAATAAGGAAGATAGGGAGGGGCTCTAAACCGGCCCTAAACGGGGACTAACGGTTTCTTTCGCGTTTTCGCGGGCCAGTGGAAGCTCGACCGTAAAGAGCGCGCCGCCCTGCTTCGAATCGCCCACGCGGGCCGTCCCTTCGTGCTCGATAGCGATCGCCTGGACGATCGCCAGGCCGAGACCACTGCCGTTCGATGAGGCCCGGTCGCCCGGGCCGGCATTGCGTACGAATCGGTCGAAGATCTGTGATCGGACCTCGTCCGGGATGCCCGGACCGTCGTCGCCGACTGAAAGCGACGCGGTGCTTTCGGCCTTCGACTCCGCGACCTCCACCGTGATCACGGTACCGGCCGGCGTGTGGCGCACGGCGTTGTCGATCAGGTTGATCACGACCCGGTGCAGGTCGTCAGGATTGCCTTCGACCTGAATCCCGCCCTCGGTGATCAGGTCGATCCTGTGCTCACCGGCCAGCGGACGAACTTCCTCGATCGCATTGGCTGCTGTAACGGCGAGGTCGCAGGCCCGGTGCTCCGGTGCCCGCCCGGAGTCGGCGCGGGCGAGGATCTGGAGGTCGGCCACAAGCCGGCGCATCCGCTGGGAGGACCTGAGTGCCGATTCGACCGACTCCTTCTCCAGTTCCTGGCTGGGGGAGCGGCCGAGGGCATCGTCGAGCAGCTCGAGGTTGGCGAGCACGCTGGTCAGGGGGGTTCGCAGTTCGTGAGAAGCGTCGGCGATGAACTCGCGCTGTCTGGCGAGGGATCTCTCACGTTCGGACCTCGCGAGCGAAAGTTCGTGGAGCATGCCGTTGAAGGTCCGGGTGAGTTCGGCCACTTCGTCGTCGGCGACCGGCTCCTGCAGGGTCACCGACGGATCGCGGGTGCGGGCGATCTCCCCGGCGGCCAGGGTCAGGCCGGAAACCGGCCTCATCGCCCGCCTGGAGAGAACCACACCGGCCAGGGCGGCCAGCAGCGTGGCTCCGATGATGCCGGCCAGGACCGAGATCCAGACCTGTCCGATCGACTGGTCGAGGCGGTCGACGGGTCTTGCGAATCTGACGAATCCCGGAGAAATCTCCTGTCCGGGCACGGGAGTGAGCGCGACCGTCGCGACCTGGTAACCGCCGCTGGTGATGACGTTCTCCCCGGTTGGTGGACCGACGGCGGGGAACTGTTCGGTCGAGATGGTGCGCTGGTTTGCGAGCAGCGTGAGTGACGACGGTCCCGTCGTATTCGAAAAGGCTTCGCCGATGTCCACCGTGGGTGCGAAGCCGGGGGTCACATCCACGTTGCTTTCGACATCCCGGGCCAGCTTGTCGGCGCCGGCCATGGTTTCGGCTTCGTAGTTGTCGCGCAGCTGCTGGGTGGTGAACTGTCCCACCGCCAGTCCGAAGGCAACCAGGATCACGAAAGTCAGGCCGGATGAGACCGCGGCGAGCTTCCAGCGGATCGGCCAGCGTGAAGGCCACTTGCTTGACTGGCGCAGCCTGTCCAATGCCTTCACGGTGGTCAGGCCTTGATTACGTAGCCGGCTCCGCGCTTGGTGTGGAGGATTCGCGGTTCCCCGCCCTCCTCGAGCTTGCGTCGGAGATTCGAGATGAACACGTCGATGGTGTTCGTTTCATCGAGCGGGTCGTATCCCCAGACTTCTTCCAGCAGGCGCTCCCTCGAGACGACCAGCCTCTGGTTGCGCATCAGGTATTCCAGCAGTTCGAATTCACGCTTGGTCAGTTCGATCTCGCGGTCGCCGCGTCGGGCCTCCTGGAGATCAGGGTTGAGCTTGAGATCGCCGACCGTAACCATTGCCGAGCCGCGAGGGGGATGTCGGCGGAGCAGGGCCCGGATCCGGGCCAGCAGCTCGGATCGGTCGAAGGGCTTGACGAGATAGTCGTCAGCTCCGGTGTCGAGTCCCGCGACGCGGTCTTCCGGGTCGGCCCTCGCGGTCAGCATCAGGACGGGCACCTCACTCGTCTCACGGATCCGGTCACAGACCTCCATGCCGTCCATTCCGGGCAGGCCGAGATCGAGCACCACGAGATCGGGGGCGAAGTCGTCAAGATCCTCGAGCGCCTCCGGGCCGTCCGTGGCGGCGCGCACTTCGTAGCCTTCGGCCCGCAGGGTGCGGCGAAGCACGTCCACGATGTCCTGGTCGTCCTCGACTATGAGGACGCGCCCTCCGGCGGAATCGACGTCATTGAGCATGACGCCAGTGTAAGCGGTGCCGTACACGGATCGAAGGCGCACCTGCGGTTCTGGCGCTTTCCGGCATCCCGGAAGGTATTGCCGCGGCTCCGTAGAACAGTCAAGCATGTTCGTCCGCAGAGCAAGGCGCGGTTCAAAACGGCGTCCAAACAGGGGCGCCGCCAAGACTGCAGCGAAAGAACCGGGCAAGTCGCTCGATCAGAAGCATCTCGATCTGATCGGCCTCGGACTTGTCCTGCTTGGGATCTACCTGGTTTTCGTGCTCTATTTCGGCTGGGACGGAGGCAGTCTGGGCTCGGGAATAAGCGACGGCCTGACATGGCTCTTCGGGCTCGTGGCCTACGTGACGCCGGTGGCCCTGTTCGTGGCCGGCGGAATCCTGCTGTTCAGACCGGCACTGCCGTCCACAAGGCCGCTCCGCACCGGGGCTCTGCTTCTGCTGGCCGGAATGCTGCTCGCCTTCGCAGCCGGGACCTTCGGCCTTGCCGGCGGCCGCGGCCCGAATACCGCCTACTTCGATTCCGGCTGGTTCCCTCAACACGGCGGTGTGATCGGCGAGGCTCTTTACTGGGCTTCGGCCTCACTGCTCCAGGCCTTCGGAGCACATCTGCTGGCAGTCTTCGCCCTGCTGGGTGGCATGCTGCTGCTGACCGGTACGACCGTTGCTGCGGTCGTTAGTCGAAGCGGCCACGCCCTGAAGAAGGCCGGATCCACCTCAGCCGAAGCAACGCGGGTCCTGGCAAGGACCGGCACCAGGCCTGCGGAAGCAGACGGGTCGGGCCCGGAGGCCGAAGTCGCTCCGGATTCCGAAACCGTGATCCTCGGCGACGATGAAGCGACGTCACTGCTGGCCGAGGGCGATGAAGGTTCCGAAACCGCGGCACTCTCGCCGATCGAAATCGATATCTGGGCTGAAGACGGGGGCGAGACCCCGGTTTCAGAAGGAATCGAGCCGCTCGAGCCGATCGAGATATTCCCGGGCAGTTCGGGCGACGCGCAGGCGTCCGACGACGAACTTGAAGACCCGGAAGCCGAGTCGGAACCGCCTGCCACCATCACCGCTGACTTCGACGAAGAACTGGCCGACCTCGAGGACGAGGTCGAAGCCGGCCCGCAGACCGAGGAGTTGGCAAAGCCGGCCGGCGAGCAGCTGCCCCTGACCCCGATGGGCAAGGAGAGGGGCGCGACCCGTTCGGAACAGATTTCGTACCGGCCGCCGCCGGTCAAGGTTCTCGACCGTGGCAAGAAGGACAGCGGCCCGGACCCGTCAGAACAGAAGGAACTGGCTCGCAAGCTGGTCGAAACCCTGGGGCACTTCGGAGTCGAGGCATCGATCATCGGGGTTGTTGCCGGACCGCACGTGTCCCGCTTCGAACTTCAGCTCGCGCCGGGTACGAAGGTGAAGAAAGTCAGCGAGCTCGCCAACGACATCGCTTATGCACTCGCTTCGACGGAAATCCGGATCCTTGCGCCGATTCCCGGCAAGCAGGCGGTGGGGGTCGAGGTCCCGAATTCCGCCCGCAACATGGTCAGGCTCGGTGACATCTACAAACGAACGGAATCGGCGGCGGCACCACTGACGGCCTGGCTCGGCAAGGGGATCGACGGCAAGCCGGTCAAGACCGACCTCGCGAAGATGCCGCATGTCCTGGTTGCCGGTACCACCGGATCGGGCAAGTCGGCCTCGGTCAACGCCGTGCTCTCTTCGATCCTCATGCATTCCTCTCCGAACGAAGTAAGGCTGGTCCTGGTCGACCCGAAGCAGGTTGAGCTCAACCACTACGAGGCGGTTCCTCACCTGCTCACCCCGGTGGTTACCAACCCCAAGCTGGCAGCGAACGTGCTCAGCAACCTGATCGCCGAGATGGAGAGCCGCTACGGACTCATGAAGGGGGCCAGGGCCCGCAACATCGCCGACTACAACCGGGTTCAGACCGAAGCCGGGGAACCGGGCCTGCCATATATCCTCTGTGTGATCGACGAACTCGCAGACCTGATGATGGTCGCCCCGGCCGATGTGGAGAACTCGATCATCCGACTGGCGCAGAAGTCGAGAGCGACCGGAATCCACCTGTTGCTGGCGACCCAGCGTCCTTCGACCGACATCATCACCGGCACGATCAAGGTCAACATCCCGTCGAGGATCGCTTTCGCGGTTTCTTCGCAGACCGACTCGCGGGTGATCCTCGACCAGGGCGGCGCCGAGTCGCTGCTCGGTCAGGGCGACATGCTGTTCCGCGGCCCGGGTACCTCGAAGCTTCAGCGCATTCAGGGAGCCTTCGTCTCGGAAGAGGAAATCGCCCGGATCACCGATCACTGGTCGGCTCAGGGCGAACCGGACTTCGAGCAGGAACTGCTCAACGAAGTCACGCCGGTCAAGGAGGACTCGCCGGAGGGAGAGTTCGATCCCGACCAGGACGACCTGCTCGACGAGGCGATCCAGCTCGTGGTCGATACCGAAACCGCCTCAGTATCGATGGTCCAGCGGAGGCTGCGGGTCGGGTATACCCGCGCCGGTCGTCTGATCGACATGCTCGAGCGCCGCGGCGTGATCTCCGGTTACGAAGGCTCGAAACCCAGGCAGGTGCTGATCACGGCTGCCGATCTGCCGCGTGTGCTCGCCGGCGGTAGCGGCAGCGACGAAGAGGACGTCAGTGACCAGGACGAGGTCGAAGCTCCGACGGCCGATCCCGGCGAAGCCACGGCCGGTATCGAAGAAGCGACTGCCGAGCAGCCCGAACCGGTGCCGGCCAGCGACGGCTGACCCGGGTACCGGTCCTGCCAACCGCCGGTCGCGCTCCGAATCGGGCGAGCGGTAGGGTCGAAGCCACCCGATGGCCCCAACCAGCAAAACCGTGAAGGCCGGCATCCTGGTGACCGGCACCGAGGTGCTGACCGCGGTGATCCGCGACGAGAACGGCCCCTGGCTTTCGAAGCGGTTCCTGGATATCGGGGTGGAGCTGATCGAGATCATGGTGGTCGCCGATCGCCCGGCGGACCTGCGTGCCGGCCTGGAGCACATGCGCGATTCGGGCGTGGATCTGATCGTGACCACAGGCGGGCTGGGCCCGACCGCTGACGATCTGACCGCCGAAGTGGTCGCAGACTTCACGGGCCGGCCGCTCGAACTTGATGAAGCGATGGAGGACAGGATCGCGGCGATACTCGCGAAGTACGCCGCGACCTCGCCGATCGACCTGACCGGCGATGCGATGCGGGCGGCCAACCGCAAGCAGGCGATGGTTCCACACGGAGCAGTCGCCCTGAATCCGATCGGTACCGCGCCAGGGCTGATCGTCCCCGGCGAAGACCTGCTGGTACTCGTGCTTCCGGGACCGCCGCGTGAACTGAGGCCGATGTGGGAGGACGCCCTGACCAAACCGATGCTCCGGCAGGTACTGGATCAGGCGACCCCGCTGCTGACCTACCGGCTGAGAATGTTCGGCACTCCGGAGTCGGAGCTGGCATCGTCACTTCGGGAGATCGAAGCCGGAGGGCTCGACGCCTCCAGGCTCGAAGTCACGACCTGTCTCAGGCGCGGGGAGGTGGAGATCGACGTGCGCTACCGGGAGGGAGCCGAAGTCGAGGCCGAGGCGCTGAGAGAAGCGCTTGCCGAGCGCCATTCGGACACTCTTTTCAGTCTCGACGGCAATACGATCGATTCGATCGTGGCCGGGTTGCTGGGAGGACGTTCGCTTGCCCTGGCCGAGTCCTGCAGCGCCGGCCTGCTGGCTGCCCGCATAACCGACCGGCCGGGAGCATCGGACTATTTCGCAGGCGGCGTGGTCGCCTACTCGAACCGGGCGAAGGCCGATCTGCTCGGAGTGGATGAGGGATTGATCGAGCGGCATGGTGCGGTGTCTGCCGAAGTCGCGCACGAGATGGCAAAGGGCGCCCTGGAGCGATTCGGGGCCGACGTTGCCGTCTCGATCACCGGTATCGCCGGACCTGAAGGCGGCAGTGAGGAGAAGCCGGTCGGTTTCGTCTGCTTCGAAGCGATCACCACCGAAGGAGGGCGTGAAGCCCGCAGCCTGGTCATTCCCGGCGGGCGCAGCGACATTCGCGACCGCTCGGCCCTGGTTGGCATGCATCTGCTGCGGCGGCTGCTTTCGTGACACGTTCGTGACGCCCTTTTCGGCTTTATGAAGCACTTCTGAGGCGACGGCTGCGAGGTTGACGGTTGCGACCCCGCGTGACGGGTTTTCGTCCGACGGGGAACGTAGGGTTTAGATCCGAACCTGTGTTCGATCGAGCCCGACGAACCGAACAATGCGATGCGGCCCCAATTTGCCGCGGCGAGGTGATTTCCAGATGAGCGTAGACAGGATCAATGACATGGAGCCGGCCACCGACAAGGAGGTCAAGGCGCGCAACGCAGCCCTCGACGCCGCCAAGAGCCAGATCGAGAAGCAGTTCGGCGCCGGCTCCCTGATGAAACTGGGCGACAAAGCCGCCCTCAGCATCGAAGCCGTGTCGACCGGTGCCCTGCCGCTGGACATCGCGCTCGGCGTCGGTGGAATCCCGCGTGGCCGGATCATCGAGATCTTCGGACCGGAGTCCTCGGGCAAGACGACGCTGGTCTACCACATCATCGCCGAGGCCCAGAAGCGGGGCGGTGTCTGCGCCTTCATCGACGCCGAGCATGCGATCGACCCGGTTTATGCCCGCAAGATCGGGGTGAATACCGACGAGCTGCTGATTTCCCAGCCGGACTACGGCGAGCAGGCCCTCGAGATCGTCGACGTCCTGACCCGCTCGGGCGCGGTCGACGTGGTTGCGGTGGACTCGGTCGCGGCCCTGACTCCGCGCTCCGAACTGGAGGGTCAGATGGGCGAGGTCACGGTCGGCCTCCAGGCAAGGTTGATGTCGCAGGCGCTGAGGAAGCTGGCCGGCAACCTCAACCGGGCCAACACCATGTGTCTGTTCACCAATCAGATCCGCGAGAAGATCGGCGTCTCTTTCGGCTCTCCGGAGACCCAGCCCGGCGGCCGCGCTCTGAAGTTCTACTCCTCCCAGCGGCTCGACATCCGCCGGATCGAGACCCTCAAGGACGGCACCGAGGCGGTTGCCAACCGGGTCCGGGTCAAGGTGGTCAAGAACAAGGTCGCTGCTCCGTTCAGGCAGGCCGAATTCGACATCGAGTACGGCCTCGGCATCTCGCGTGAGGGAAGCCTGATCGATCTCGGCATCGAGCACGATCTGGTTCAGAAGTCGGGATCTTTCTTCTCATACGGGGAGACCAGACTCGGTCAGGGCCGGGCCAATTCGAAGCAGTTCCTGGTCGAGAATCCCGACCTCTCCGACGAGATCGAGCACCTGATCCTCACCGCTGAAGGCATTTCCCGGGACGGCAAGCCACTGGAAGGCACCGAAGCGGCGGCCGAAGAGGGTCTGGCCGAAGCGGGCGAAGTCTCGAAGCAGCCCGAGAAACAGGCTGCTTAGGCTGAAGCTTGTCTGACGAACTCCTGGCTGCCGCCTTGGCGGCGATCGGCCGCAAGGAGCGGACCGAGTATGAGATGCGCAAATGGCTCGTCGAACGCGAAGCCGGCCCGGAGGAAGCCGAGCGGGTGATCTCGCTCCTGGTGGAAAACCTCGCCATCGATGACGAGAGGTTCGCGATCGGCTACGTCGAGGACAAGCGGCGGCTTTCCGGTTGGGGGAACGACCGGATCGAGTCCTCGCTGCTTGCTCGCGGCATTCCACCGCAACTGATCTCGACCGCTCTGGCCAGGGACGGCGAGGAGAGCGAGGTGGACCGGGCGACACGCGTACTGATCGAGAAGGGAAGCGATCTGGGCGACGAACGTGGCTCTCAGCGGGCGATGGGACTGCTGGCGAGGCGTGGTTTCTGTGCCGAAGACGCCTATGCGGCGATCCGCCGCGCGCGGGAGTTACTGGTTGAGGGACATCGACCGGCCGAACGCACCCTCGGGGGCCATCAGAGCGTTCAGTAGCCTGAGTAGGTCCTTATGGCGCTGCGATCCTTCATCCCGGGCTGGCTTAACGGCGATGGCGACGACGCCGCGCGAGAGGTCGCCCGGCCACCGGGCGAAGCCGATCTGTCATCGAGACGGGAGGAGATCGCGCGCATGGAGGAACTGGCTCTCGCTCAGCTCGAGGCTGCGTCGGCCCGGCTTCGCGATGTCGAGCGGCGAGCGCAGGCACTTGATTCGAGGCAGACGGAGATAGAAAGTGCCCGGCAGGAACTGGAGACGCTGCGAGATCAGGAGGTGCTTGAGCTCGAACGGCTGGCCGGCCTCTCCCGCGATGATGCGGAAGCGCTGCTGCTTGAGAGGGTGGCCGGGGAAGCGCAGCACCAGGCCGGACTGATCATCAAGCGCACCGAAGACGAAGCCCGTCTGGAAGCCGAAAGACGGGCAAGGGGGATTCTGGCCGTCGCGACTCAGCGGCTTGCCTCGAAACAGACGAGCGAGAGCAATACGCAGACCGTCCAGTTGCCGAACGAGGAGATGAAGGGACGGATCATCGGCAAGGAGGGCCGCAACATCCGCTCGCTCCAGGCCCTGACAGGGGTCGACATCATCATCGACGAGACGCCCGAGTCGGTTGTCCTGTCCAGTTTCGATCCGGTTCGGCGCGAGATCGCCCGGATCGCCCTCGAGCAGCTGATCGATGACGGGCGTATTCACCCCGCCGCCTGCGAGGCAGCGTTCGAAGAAGCGCAGACAGAGGTGGAGAACGTGATGCTGAGGGCGGCGGAATCCGCGCTGCTGGAGACGCGAATTACGGGTGTCCATCCCGAGATAGTGCGCCTGCTCGGCCGGCTTCACTTCCGGACCAGCTACGGGCAGAACGTGCTCGGCCACCTGGTCGAATGCTCGAGTCTGGCCGCGATGATGGCCGGCGAGATGGGCGCCTCGGTGGAAGTCGCCCGGAGGGCGGCCCTGCTCCACGACATCGGCAAGGCGGTCAGTCACGAGGTCGAAGGAACCCACGCCGCGGTCGGAGCACGACTGGCCAGGCGCTACGGAGAGATCGAGCAGGTCAGCCATGCGATCGAGGCCCACCACGGCGAGGTTGAGCCGTCTACCGTCGAAGCGGTGATCGTCCAGGCTGCCGATGCACTCTCGGGCGCCCGTCCGGGCGCCCGCGGCGATTCGCTCGAGCAGTACGTAAGGCGGCTCGGCGACCTGGAGGAGATCGCCCTGCGACAGCCCGGTGTGCTCAAGGTCTACGCGATGCAGGCGGGTCGTGAAATCCGGGTCATGGTCGATCCCGGCAAGGTGGACGATCAGGCCGTAGCTGTTCTTTCACACGAGATAGCGAGCGCCATCGAGCGCGAGATGGAATACCCCGGGCAGGTCAAGGTCACGGTTATTCGCGAGCTTCGCTCTACCCGGGTCGCCGAGTAGCGGCCTCGCGGCGGGACGACCGGACGCATCCTCCGCCCGAGACGGTAGGATTTCCGTCAGATGGAGATCAAGAACCTTTTCCTCTTCTTCGGGATCGCCTTGGCCGTAATGGCCGTAGTGGTCAGCATCGTCGGCCTGCGAAAGGAGAACTTTCCCACTCGCAAAGGGATGATCGGTCTCTTTGCCGTCGCGGTTGTGCTGGTCCTCGGGACCGGTTTCTTCGGGGTCGAGCTTCAGATCGAGGAAGCGGAAGAGAAGAAGGAAAAGAAGGAGAACATCATCGGCGAAGAGGCCTCGGCTTCTCCGTTGGTAATTCCCGGCGTGAGTTGAGGCCTGCTCCCCTGCGAGCGGGCTAAGCTCGGCAGCGATGAAACGCTTTCACGTCACCACCTTCGGCTGCCAGATGAACGAGCACGACTCGGAGCGCATGAAGGGCATGCTCGCTTCGCTCGGCTACGACGAGGCGGCTGAGCGTGACCAGGCAGACCTGATCCTTTTCAATACCTGTTCGATCAGGGAAAACGCCGACAACCGCTTCATTTCCCACCTGGGCGAAGCCAAGCGCCTGAAAAGCGAGGACCCGGATCGAATCGTCGGGGTCGGCGGATGCTGGGCCCAGTCGGTCAAGGACGAGGTGTTCCGCCGCTTTCCTTTCGTCGACGTCGCCTTCGGGCCCGGTCAGATTCACCGCCTGGCCGAATTTCTCAACTCCGACTCGCTGACCGCGCAGGGGTACTTCGAGTTCGAGGAGTTCTCGGGAGACCTTCCCGAGCAGCGAACCCGCCCTTTTCAGGGCTGGCTTCAGATCTCCCAGGGATGCAACTGCGTCTGCTCATACTGCATCGTGCCGTCCACCCGTGGTCGCGAGCAGAGCCGTCGCCCGGCCGATCTCGTCGAAGAGGCGCACCGGCTGGCTGCCGACGGGGTCCGCGAGGTGACGCTGCTCGGACAGAACGTGAACAGCTACGGCCGGGACCTGCCCAACGACGAGAGGATCCGGTTCTCCGACCTGCTGCGGCTGGTCGACGGAGTCGAAGGGATCGACCGGATCCGCTACACCAGCCCCCATCCGAAAGACATGCGTGAAGACGTGATCGACGCCCACGCCGAACTTGAGGCCCTCTGCGAGCACATTCACCTGCCGCTCCAGTCCGGATCCAGCCGCATCCTGAAGAGCATGAGGCGAACCTACGACCGTGACCGCTACATGGACCGGGTCGAGATGATCCGTGGGGTCCTTCCGGACTGCGCGATCACCACCGACATCATCGTCGGCTTTCCGGGCGAGACCGATGCGGACTTCGCCGAGACCCTGGAAGTGGCCGAGGAGGTGGGCTACGACGGGGCTTTCACCTTCGCTTACTCGCCGCGTCGCGGTACGCCGGCGGCCGAGATGGAGGACCAGGTGCCGCATCCGGTCAAGAAGGAGCGAATGGCTGCCCTGATCGAGGTTGTCCAGCGCCGGGCCCACGAACGGGCACAGCGCTTCGTGGGGCGGTCAATGGAGGTTCTGGTCGAGGGTCCGAGCCGGAACGACCCCAGCCGCATCCGCGGGCGGATCAGACAGAACAAGGCAGTCAACTTCGAAGGCACCGCCGAGGCGGGTCAGATGGTCGAAGTCGAGATCGGCTCCGCTTCGTCCCAGACCCTGACCGGCAGCCAGCGTCTGCTCAGCGGCATCCCGGTGTGAGCCTGGATTCCGGCCCCCTGCCGGTGATCGCCGTCTTCGGCCCGACCGCGGTCGGCAAGACATCGGTAGCGATCGAACTCGGGCGGCAGATCTCCGAATCCGGGGGAGGGGCTGTCGCGGTCAACTGCGACTCGATCCAGGTCTACCGCGGACTCGAGGTGATCAGTGGCGCCGCCGACGAACGGCAGCGTCGGCAGCTCGAGCACAGGTTGATCTCCTTCGTTCCGATCGACGAGGAGTTCAGCGCCGGGCGCTACTCGAAGCTTGCTCACGAAGAGATCGACTCTCTGCACGAAAGCGGAACCTGCCCGATCCTGGTCGGCGGTACCGGTCTTTACCTCCGCGGCGCCCTGACCGACATGGAGTTTCGCCCGCCGGTGCCCGAGGCGGTCAGGGTTGAGGTCGAGCAAGAGGTTTCCACCCGCGGTCCGGCTGCGGTGCATGCCGACCTGCCGGCCGAGAGCAGGGACCGGATCAATCCGAACGACCGGCTCAGGGTCGCCCGCGCGGCAGAACTGCTCAGGAGCGGACAGGCACCGGCACCGGACCACCGTGGCGGAGGCGAGCTGTGGACCGCCGCACTGCGACGACCCACCCTGCTGGTCGGGCTGGTCGAGGATCCCGAGGTGCTCGATGCGAGGATCCGCGAGAGGGTGGAGGCGATGGCGAAGGCCGGAGCGGGCGATGAAGCCAGGTCAGCGCTCGAATCCGGGGCCTCCAGAACGGCACGGGCGGCGATCGGCTTCGACCAGTTCCTGGCCGGTGACCTGGACCTCGCCGCGACCAGGCACCGCAGGTTCGCGAAGCGCCAGATGACCTGGATGCGGCGGATGGAGGGGGTCGAGATCCTCGAACGCGCAGGGAGGGACGACGGGCAGCTCGCATCCGTCGTTCTCGACGCTGCGCGCGGGCTCGCCGGGCGGTCGGCCACCTGAATGCAGGCCGCAGAGCATCCGGATAGCTTGCGGCGTCCGATGAAGTTCGAGAAATGGCAAGCACTCGGCAACGACTACCTGATCGTCGAGCGCAGCAACCTTCCCTGGGAGCTCAACGAGCCCCGCATCCAGATGATCTGCGACCCCCATTTCGGAGTCGGTTCGGACGGCATCCTGCTGATCGATACCAGCGAGGATCCGGACTACGTGGCCGAGCTGAGGATCTTCAACCCCGACGGCTCGGAGGCTGAACTCTCCGGCAACGGCGCCAGGGAGGCGATTCTCTACCTGCGGCGCCATGGCTGGACCGAAGCCGATTCGTTCACGATTCTGACCAAGGCCGGCCCGATCACTCCCCAGATCACGAGCGAGCGGACCTGTGCGGTGGCGATGGGCCGGGCGAGTACTACCTCGGACGACTTTCCCAGCGGCAACGAGGACGGTCTCGGGACGGTCTCGGCCGGAGGCAAGCCGTGGGATTTCCGCCACGTCTCGATCGGCAATCCACAGTGCGCGATCGAAGTCGGTGCCGAACTCGAAGCGCTCGAAATCGGCACGGTGGGACCCGAGATCGAGAACAGCGGCCTGTTTCCCAACCGCAGCAACGTCTCTTTCTTCAGGGTCTCCGGATCCCGGGTCAGAGCGAGGATCTACGAGCGTGGCGTAGGCGAGACACTCTCTTCCGGCACCGGGGCAAGCGGGGCGGCTGTCGCGGCGTTCCTGAACGGTGCCCCGAGCCCTATCACGGTTGAACTGGACGGCGGGGAACTGCTGGTCGAGATCGATTCGGATCTACAGGTGACGCTGACCGGCTGGGCGGAATCGATAATGACCGGGGAGCTCTCACCGGAGTTCACGGCGACCCTGAGCGGGCTCTCGGTCTGAGCGACCGAACTCGATAACGAACCTGAGACAGAAGGAGAAGACATGGCCCTGACCGACCCGTCCAAGCGACTCGAGGCGATGCCTCCGTACATGTTCGCCGAACTCGAGCGAAAGATCGCTGACAAGCGGGCCGCGGGTATCGACGTGATCAGCCTCGGTATCGGCGACCCCGACATGCCGACCTACCCGCATGTCGTCGAGGCGATGCAGGCGGCCGTGGCGGATAGCTCGAACCAGAAGTACCCGAGCAATCGCGGTCGGGACGAGTTCCGACACGCCCTCTCCGAGTTCTACCTGGACCGGTTCGGAGTCGAAATCATTCCCGACGGCGAGGTGATGCCGGCGATCGGTGCCAAGGAAGCGATCTACAACCTCTGCTTTGCGTTCCTCGATCCGGGTGATGTCGCATTGGCCTCGGATCCCGGTTACCCGGTGTACACCGGCGGTCCGATTCTCGCTGGTGCCGAGGCCGCCCTCGTTCCGCTCCGGCCCGAACTCGGATTCGCACCCGACCTCGAGGCGATCGATCCGCTCACCGCGGAGAGGGCCCGGCTGCTCTTCCTCAATTACCCGAACAACCCGACCGGCGCCATCGTGCCGGACGGCTTCTTCGAGAAGGTCGTCGAGTTCGCCCGAAAGAACGAGATCCTCGTGGTCCACGACAATGCCTACTCGGAGACCACCTACGACGGTTATGTCGCCCCGAGCTTCCTCGCCACGCCCGGCGCAAAGGAGGTCGGGATCGAGGTCTTCTCGCTGTCCAAGGGCTACAACATGACCGGTTGGCGGGTCGGAGCCGTACTCGGAAACGCCGATGCGATCGAGAGTTACTGGCGACTGAAGACGAACGTCGATTCCGGTCTGTTCGAAGCCGTCCAGCTTGCCGGCGTGGCGGCTCTCCAGGGACCCGACGAGCCACTGGAACAGATGAACGAGATCTACACCCGCCGCCGGGATCTGACCGTGGACACGCTGCGCGCGATCGGGGTGGACGTGGCCAGCCCGAAAGGCACCATCTACGTCTGGGCCCCGGTGCCCGAAGGCCACAGTTCGACCAGCTTCGCCGAGATGGTGCTCGAGGAGGCAGCTGTCGTGATCTCCCCGGGTTCGATGTACGGCCGCAGTGGCGAGGGGTTCTTCCGGATCTCGCTGACAACGCCGGACGATCGGTTGGTCGAGGCACTCGAACGCATGCGGCAGCACCTGAGCTGAATCTGCGGACGGGAGGCGGTGTCCGCCGGGGCCTGACTGTGCCTAGGATGAAGGTATGTCAGGCGCCGACCCCGGCAGAAACGGGAGAGTGACCCCGATCGATACCGCGAAGACCCGCCGGGCTCGTCAACGTGCCCTGATGATCGCAGTCGACGAGACCGGCGAGAGCACCCTGGACGAGATGTCGGAATTGCTCAGAACCGCGGGCGTCGCAACGGTCGCGGAGATGCAGCAGCGTCGCAGCGAACCCGATCCCGACCGGTACTTCGGTCAGGGAAAACTCGAAGAGGCGAAGGCGGAGATCGAGCGCAAGGGTGCCAATCTGGTCGTCTGCGACGACGAACTGGCACCGCGACAGGAACGCAACCTCGAAGCCGCGCTCGGGGTCCCGGTCATCGACCGCACAGCCGTGATCCTTGACATCTTCGCTGATCACGCTCACTCCTCCGAAGGAAAGCTCCAGGTCGAGCTGGCCCAACTCGAGTACAACCTGGCCCGGATGCGGGGACTATGGACCCACCTCGAACGGCTCGGGGCCGGCATCGGCACCAGGGGTCCCGGCGAATCACAGATCGAAACCGATCGCCGGCTGGCCCGCGACCGGATTTCGGCGCTGCGCAAGCGACTGCGAGGGGTCGAGAAGAACCGCGGAGTGATGCGCAGCCGGCGGCAGGAGTCCACGGTTCCCCAGGTAGCGCTCGCCGGCTATACGAACGCCGGCAAGTCAACCCTTCTGAACGCCCTGACCGGAGCCGAGGTCGGCGTCGGGGACCGGCTCTTCCACACCCTGGATCCGACCACAAGGGGCTACGAGTACGAAGGTCGCCGCTATCTGGTCACGGATACGGTCGGCTTCATCGAGAAGCTTCCCCACCAACTCGTTGAGGCGTTCAAGGCGACGCTGGAGGAGACGGTGCTCGCCGACCTGCTGCTCCATGTGGTCGATGCCTCGTCGGACGAGGACCAGATGGAGATCCAGATGCAGGCTGCGGATTCGGTTCTCGGCGAGATCGGCGCCGGCGACAAGCCACGGGTCCTGGTGCTGAACAAGATCGACCTGCTCGATCCGGAGCAGCGGGCCGAGGCAAGAATCAGAATGCCGGATGCGATCTTCGTATCGGCGGTGACGGGGGAGGGGCTCGAACAGCTGAAGGCGGAGGTGGATCTGACCTTCGAAAAGACGATGTCGCCGGTCGAACTGTTCGTGCCGTATTCACAGGGTGCCAGGCTCCATGACCTGCATGAGGTCGCCGGCCGGATCGACCGGGAGGACGAAGCAGAAGGGGTTCGCGTGCGGACCCGCCTGCCCTCGGGGCAGCTCCACCGCTTTGAAGATCTCGCGGTCGGCTGAGCCGGGTCCTGCGTCCGTCGCGCTCGGGTAGAGTCAGCGACCATGGACCTCAGGTTTCGAATTCTCGACGACGCGGCCACGCTTCCTTCGCGCGCCCACGCGGGCGACGCCGGACTGGACCTTCACTCCGCCCAGGCCGCCCACATCGGGCCGGGCGAGAGGTGGCAGATATCAACCGGTCTGGCGGTCGAGATCCCGGAGGGACATGCCGGTCTGGTCCTGCCCAGGTCCGGGCTGGCGCTGCGCTACGGGATCTCGCTGGTCAACGCTCCGGGCCTGATCGATTCGGGCTATCGCGGCGAAGTCGGTGTGCTGCTGCTCAACAACGATCCGGCCGAGGTCTTCAGGGTGGAGCCGGGTGACCGAATCGCCCAGCTGGTCGTGATCCCTTTCGCGGGTCTGAATCCGGTTGCGGCGGGGGAACTCGCGGATTCGGAGCGCGGCGAGGGCGGTTTCGGCTCTAGCGGTCGCTGAGCGCTACCGAGAGCGCAACCGCGTGGGCCGCGGTTTCGAGTTCGTCTTCGAGCGGGGTCAGCCCGATTTCTTCACCGTAGGCCCTCCGGAGTGCGGTTTCGATCAGGTGGTCGGCCAGCCAGGTGTTCTTGGGGAGCAGCGGGCCGTGGAGATATGTCCCGATCAGGTTGCCGCTCAAGACGCCTTCGAACCCGTCCTCACCGTTGTTTCCGTGGCCGGCGACAACCTCTCCCAGGGCTCCTACTCCTGGGCCCAGCCAGGTCCGGCCGCCGTGGTTCTCGAAGCCGGCGAGGGTGCGCTGCTCACCACTGATCGAGGTCTTGATGGCGACCGGGCCGATCAGCCTCGGTCCGTCGGCTCGCACGGTCCGCAGATCGACCAGGCCGAGCCCCTGCGATCCGCTCGGACTCGAGTTCGTACGACTCACCGAGCAGTTGATAGCCGCCGCAGACCGCCAGCATGATCCCGTCCTGTTCGACGAAGCGTTCGGCCGCGTCGCGCTTGGTCTCGACCAGATCCCGGGCGACCGCCTTCTGGTCTCGATCCTGGCCGCCGCCGACGTAGACCATGTCGTATCCCTCGGGATCGAAATCTTCGCCCATCCCGCATCCGGTCAGCTCGAAATCGATCCCGCGCCAGCGGCATCGCTGCTGCAGGAAGATGATGTTCCCGCGATCCGCGTAGATGTTCATCTGGTCGGGGTAGAGGCTGAGCAGTCGGAACTTCACCGTCGGGACTCTACGAGAGTGGGGGGCGGGCGAGGATCAGGGTGGAGCCCATGTGCCGGTCGGTCTGCTCGATCAGACCGCAGCCGCAGGGTCGCATTCCCGCGGCCTTCAACTCTGCTTCGAACGTGCTGCGGTCCAGCCGGTCCAGGTTGACCCTGTCGTTCTCGCGGGTGGAGGCTCCCGTCCGGACCAAGGCTCTGGCGCAGTCGCAGAGCGGTCACCGAACCGGGCCCGGCGTCGATCGCAACCGGGAGACTGGAGTGGACCCAGTCGCCGATCTCGCTCAGGTCGGGAGGCACGCCGGGGTAGTGGATGTCGACCTCCGGAAGGTCTTCGCAGATCGCGAAAGCCGCGAGGCCGTCCGGCTCCAGCAGGCCAGGAAGTGCCCGGAGCAGCCTCATCCTCGCCTCGTGGCCGCCGAGGATCTGGACGAGCTGCTGTGGAGCGACGACCAGCCGGAACAGCCCGCCGTCTGCCGGCAGTGCTGAATCCCCGAGCGCGGCTGCGTCGCCGACCATGCCTGCCGGGCTGCCGGTCGGCCTGGTGCGGTCGAAGTCTTCGATCAGATCGGGATTCAGATCGAGGCCCACCGTCGTCACGCCGAGCCGGTTGAGGTGGTGGCAGACGCGGCCGATTCCGCAGCCCAGGTCGAGCACCGGTCCGCCTGTCTGCTCGGCCAAAGCGCTCCAGGTATCGAGGTCGGCCGTATAGCGTCCGGACTCCACGAGTTGCCAGAGGCCCTCTTCGCACAGTCCATCGCCCTGGTTCGCTCACGACTGCCAGTACCGCCCGGCGCTGCTCTGGTCGGCCAGAAGCTCCCGCAACTCCAGCAGTGCGGTGTAGGTCGGCAGGGCGAAGACCTTTTCGGGGTGGCCCTTCAGGGCGGCCTCGAGGGACTCGCCGATGTCGCTGATCACGGTCAACCGCTGCTCGGGCCAGCCGGCGTACTTGAGCCTGAGGGCCATCTCGGGAGCACGGGTACCGCTGCATACGAAAGTGCCGACCCGGTCGGCCAGAAGCTCGAAGTCCGCATCCCAGATCCAGGAAACGTCGCGCCCGTCGGCGATACGGTCGTTGAGCGCGAGCCAGAGGGTGAGTGGACCCGGCTCGAGGGCGAGCGTCCGCAGAACCTCGTTGGCACCGGCGGGATTCTTGACCAGCAGGATCGAAAGCAGGCTGCGGTCGATTTCGATGCGTTCGACCCGGCCGAAAACCGCTTTCATCGACGAGAGTGCCTCGACCGCATCGGAGACCGGTATACCCAGCCTGCTCGCGGTCGAGACAGCTGCCAGGGCGTTGTAAAGGTTGTAAAGGCCGGGCAGGGGCAGGTTCAGTCTCGCAACGTCCGTACCGGCCGTGATCGTGGCCTCGAGACCGTCCATTCCGAGCAGTTGACTTCGGTCGCCGAGACGTCCGGCCGTGGTCGCTCAAGGCCGCAGGACGGGCAGGAGTAGTGGCCGAGATGAGCGACGAATGCGCGCTCGTAGACCAGGGGGCTGCCGCAGACCCGGCACTGCTTCGCATCGCTGGCGTGCTGGATCTGCGCGACGGCCTGTGTTTCGTCGTCGATTCCGAAGTAGGTCGTCCCTTCTCCACTTACGCGTCCTATGTCGGCTACGAGCGGGTCGTCGGCATTCAGTACGAATGCGGTCGATTCGGACAGGGATCGGGCCATCGTGGCCCAGGCGTCGGCGAGCGCTTCGGTCTCGCCGTAGCGATCCAGCTGGTCGCGAAACAGGTTGCCGAGCATGATCGCCCTGGGCTTCAGCCGGTCGGCCACTTCGGGCAGCCAGGCTTCATCGACTTCGAACAGCCCTTCGTCGCCTTTCTGTTCGAGCAGAGCAGTCGCGACGCCCCAGGTCATGTTGGATCCCGCCCGGTTGTGAACCGGATCCCGCCCGGCGGACTGGAGGATCGTCGCCAGCATCGACGCGGTGGTGGTCTTGCCGTTGGTGGCACTGATCAGGGTCGATCCGTTTTCGAAACCACCGCCCAGCTTGTCGATGGCATCCGGGTCGAGGCGCAGCAGTACCCGACCGGGAAGAGTGGTTCCGCCGCCACGCCCGGAGGCCCGGCTCAATCTGCCTACCGATCGGGCCAGGGCCGCCTTCGCCCTGATCATTCTGGCTCTCCGGGCACTATCACCGGCAGGGCGGCAGGCAGGATCCTGATGCGGGCCGGCAGTTCGGTCAGGGGGTCGCCGTCGGCATAGACGGTGAGGGGACGGCTGGCCCGGATCTCGATCCCGGAGGTCCGCCAGGACTTGACCGTCTCGCCGTCCACGTGTTTTCCCCTGAAAACGCGCGGGAGGTTCAGGAGGAAGCGCAGGCGCCCGACCTCTCCTACCGTGACTACGTCGAGCAGTCCGTCGCACGGATCCGCCCCGGGGGCCATCTCCATTCCACCGCCGTAGAAGCCGTTATTGGCGACGGCCACAGTGAAGCCTGTGAAGCGACTCTGGATTCCGCCGTCGATCAGCGAGAAGCGTTCGGGCTTCCAGCCGGCGAGCGCCCGGAGCGCGGCCCAGGCGTAGACGAGGTTTCCACTCAGACGCGATTCGTTCGCGATTCGGTTCGCCTCCGAATCGAAGCCGACCGAAGCGATTCCGAGGAATCGTTCTCCGTTGGCCTCGCCGACGTCGAGGGCGACAGTCTTGCCGGCCGCGACGTTCTCGACCGCCGCGCCCGGCTCGACCGGGATCCCGAGTCCGCGGGCCAGATCGTTCCCTCGGCCACCGGGGACGATTCCGAGGGAGGCCCCGCTGTCGGCCATGGCCCCGCCGATCGCTCCGATCAGCCCGTCCCCGCTCATCACGACCGGGACTTCGCCGGCCTCGACCGCACCCAGCGCAAGGTCGATTCCGTGCTCCGTGGATCGAGTGCGCTCGACTCGGAAGATCATCCTCCTCTCGTCGAATGCCCGCTCGACCTCAGGCAGGATCTTGAGGGCCCTTCCGCCTCCGGCGGCCGGATTGACGATCAGGGCGTAGGTCGCATCAGTCGGCAAGTTCATCGAGAGTCGCCTGCCTTTGTCGCGGTGAACCAGGTGCCGCCGGCAGCCGAACCGCCTCCGGAGCGCTTCAGGCCCAATCGCTCGAACTTGCGCTCGATGGTGCGCTCCGGGGTGGAGAACGGTGTCCCTTCGCCCAGGGTCGCCACCACGATCACCGAACCACCAGGTCGCAGAACGCGGTTGATTTCGTTGAAGAAGAGAGGCATGTTCACGGCGGTGAGAAGGTCGAAGCTTTCATCCGGCCAGGGCAGCCGGGAGCAGTCGCCTTCGCGAAAAGCAACCCTTGCTTCGGGGTCGAGCCCGATCTTGGCTCCGGCCCGGTTGATCATGGCAGGTGAGATGTCGACGCCCCTGATCCGGGCAGTCGGGAACTCGCGGGCCAGAAAGAGGGTGGCCGCGCCCGTGCCGCATCCGACGTCGAGAATGCTTTCCGGTCTGGTCTTGACATCCAGCACACCGGCGGCGAGCGGGGCCAGGTGGTCGAGCGAACCTGCTCCGGTGCGCTCATCCCAGCCACTGGCGGCCCGGTCGAAGAAGCCCATGACGGGCCGGCTCAGAATCGGCCAGCTCCAGGGCGCATGGGCCACAAGGGAGCAGATCGCCTTGCCGGCGAAGATGGTCCTCCTGTCGGGGCCGGAGCCGGTTTCGTTCACCGACGGATTCTCTCAATTGCCGTGGAAACGGGTTCGGCGGCTGTCTCCGGAGGCGGATCATCTAGCCTTCCCCCGATGAGCGAGCGAGCCAAACTTGTGCTTATCGGAGTGATCGGTGCCGTCCTGGCCGTGGCCGTGGCGACCGTACTCCTGGGCGGCGACGATGGCAGTGATGCGCCCGAGGTCGTCTCGAAGCAGGGCAACCTGGATGCGCCCGGTCAGGTGCTGGAGTCCGGGCAGGAGGCTTCGGTGGTTATGGAGACGAGCGAAGGGAGCTTCACGATCGAGCTCGATACCGATGCCGCGCCCAAGACAACCAACAGCTTCGCCTACCTGACCGAGCAGGGCTTCTATGACGGTCTGGGATTCCATCGAATCGTTCCCGACTTCGTTGTTCAGGGCGGGGATCCGCTCGGCGACGGAACCGGAGACCCGGGATTCAAGACGGTCGAGAAGCCACCGGCCGACCTCAGCTACGAGCCCGGCGTAGTCGCGATGGCGAGGGCCGGCGACGAGAGCCCCGGGACCTCAGGCAGCCAGTTCTTCGTGGTGACCGGTTCCGGCGGGGCCGCCCTGCCGCCGGAATACGCCCTCGTCGGACGGGTGAGTGAAGGTCTCGACGTGGTGGAAGAGATCGGTTCACTCGGCGGCCCCGATGAGCAGCCGACCCGGACCGTGGTCATCGAGAAGGCCACGCTGGAGGCGGGCTGAGCGAGATGCCGGTCGATGCCCTCGAGCCGGTCGCCTTCGAGATCGCAGGCACGGCGCCGGCCCTGCGGGGGGAGAGTTCGGGCGAGGGGCCCGATCTGATCCTGTGTCACGGTCTCAGCGCGACCCGCAGGTACGTCGTCCACGGATCGAAGGTCCTGCCTCGCAAGGGCTACCGCCTCCACACCTACGATGCCCGCGGCCACGGCGAGTCCGATCCGGCCGGCGACGGTTACGGCTACGGCCGGCTCGCGGACGATCTCGGCCGGGTGGCCGGGTCAGTCGCACAGGTCCCGCAGCCCGTGCTCGGCGGACACTCGATGGGCTGCCATACGGCGGTCACCTTCGCGCTGCGTGAGCCGGAGCGGGTGTCGGCCCTGATTCTGGTCGGTCCCGTCTACACGCCGGAACTCGACGGTGAAGGTGAGCTGGCCCGTTGGGACGAGCGTGCGCAGGCACTCGAAACCGGTGGGCCCGAGGCCTTTGGCCGGGCGGCCGCCGAAGGAATCGAATCGCCTGCCTACCGGGAAACTGTCGAACGGCTGGCCCGTGACCGTGCGGCGCTCCATCGCCATCCAGAGGCTGTCGCCCAGGCACTCAGGGAGGTCCCGCGCTCGCGCCCGTTCACGGCGATGGAGGAGCTGGACCGACTCGAGATGCCCGTGCTCGTCGCGGGAACCCGGGACGAGGCCGACCCCGGACATCCGGAAGCAGTCGCCCGTCTCTATGCGCGAGCGACTGCCGAACTCGGAGTTCGTGATCGAAAAGGCGGGGGAGTCCCCGCTCTCCTGGCAGGGTGGCAGGCTCTCCCGGGAAATCGCCGGATTCCTCGGTCGAAACGGGATTGACGGGCTAACCGGACAGACGGCGACGGCGGGGTAGCCTGAAGGGGTGGACGACACGAAGGCACAGCCAGATGCAGGCCGCCCCGGGCGAACCTCCGTTTCCGGGAATGCGCTGGATCCCGGACGGACGTTTCCGGATGGGCAGCGAGGGCCACTATCCGGAGGAGAAACCGGTGCTGGAGGTGGAGGTCGGCGGTTTCTGGATCGACGAAACCGCTGTGACCAACTCGGACTTCTCCGAATTCGTCGAAGCCACGGGATACGTGACGGTGGCCGAAAAGGCGCCTGATCCGGCCATGTACCCCGGAGCAGACCCGGCCCTGCTCGTACCGGGTTCGATCACCTTCAGCAAGCCGCCCGGACCGGTCGACATGAACAGTCCGATGAACTGGTGGGCGTGGACGCCCGGCGCCTCGTGGCGGCGCCCGTGGGGACCGTCAAGCGACATCGAAGGCAAGGGAGAGCACCCGGTGACGCAGGTCGCCTTCGAGGACGCGGATGCCTATGCCAGATGGGCAGGCAAGTCCCTGCCGAGTGAAGTGCAGTGGGAGCGCGCAGCCCGAGGCGGGATCGAAGGCGCGGAGTTCGCCTGGGGGGACGAGCTCTCTCCAGGTGGCGAAGAGGCGATGAATCGCTGGATCGGCGAGTTTCCCTGGAAGTTCCGCCCGCGCAAGGGTGGACCGAGAAAGCCGGGCACGGTGCCGGTGCGCAGTTTCGAGCCGAACGGCTTCGGCCTCTACGAGATGACGGGCAACGCATGGGAGTGGACTGTGACCTGGTTCGAAGAGGGGCACAACGAGGTCTCGAAGGGCTGTTGTGTACCGCGCGACCCGCTCGGCCCGGGGGTCGATGCCAGCCGGGATCCGGCGACGGGCATCCCACGCAAGGTGCTCAAGGGAGGATCGTTCCTGTGTGCTGAGAACTACTGCAGTCGCTACCGTCCTGCCTCTCGGATTCCGGAAACCGTGGAGAGCGCGACCTGCCACATATCTTTCAGATGCGTTGCTCCCGCCTGATCGGCAGGCGAGAAGCCGGACCCGGCGAAAGTGAAGATGCGAGGCGTCGGGGCCAACCCTGACGGCCCGGGATCCAACGAAAGGAAAGTGATTAGACATGAGCGGTAGCGGTTCGGGTACACACAGCAGCGCCACAACCTGGGGAACATGGGTTGCCTTCGCTGCGATCCTGATGATGCTCAGCGGCGTATTCAGCGTCATCGCCGGACTTGCGGCAGCCTTCGACGACGACTACATCGGCGGCGCTGTGAACGGAGATATTTACCTCCTGAATACGACTGCCCTGGGGATTTTCTGGATCGTGGTCGGGGTAATCAAGGCCTGGGCCGGCTTCGCGCTGATCCAGGGTAGGGAATGGGCCCGCATGGTCACCATCGTCGTCTGCTCGATTCACGCCGTGCTCGCTCTGCTGGCGCTGACATCGCAGCCTTTCCTGTCGACCATCTTCATCGTCTTCAACGTGGTCGTCCTCTACGGAGTCACGGTCAGGTGGGAAGAGGCCAAGATCGGCATGGGGGACTGACGCGAGCACAGCGCTCGACAGGGTCGCAGCGTTCTTCAAGCGGGTCTGGGCCGTCATCTGGCAGGCCGGTGTCTCCTTCGACCGGGAGGCCGGCACCAGACAGGCGGCCCAGCTCAGCTTCTACCTGCTGCTGACCCTGCCGGCATTGTTGTTGCTGGCGGTCTGGATCCTCAGCAACATTTTCAACGAGCCCGGGATCCGTGAGGACCTGATCGGCGAGATCGTCGAGAACCTCCCGCTGACCGAAGTCGAGGGCCGGCAGGAGGTGACCGACTTCCTGGACGGCCTGACTTCGGGCGCCGGCAGTCTCGGGATCATCACCGCGGCCATTCTGCTCTATTCGTCAAGCTCGACGGTCGGCGCGATGCGACATGCAGTGGTCACCGCCAACGAGAACCGAACCGGCGGCCCGTCATTCCCGAAGAACAAAGGCCTGGACATCGTGATCACGATGGTCACCCTGCCGGTCACCCTGCTGCTGGTCGCGCTCTCGATTTCGAGACCCCTGGCCAGCGCGGTCGACGACAGCCCGCTGCTTTCAGATCTGGCATCGGTCTTCGGAGGCCCGCTGGCGATCGGCCTGCTCGGGCTGGGCCTGCTTGCCTGGATGTTCTGGGTCCTGAATCCGGGCCGTTCGGACTGGGCCAGCGTGATCATCGGGGCGATTACGTCGACGCTGCTGGTGACCCTGGTCGCCTTCGGGCTCAGCGCCTGGTTCGAGCTTTCCGGTGGCGGCAGCGCCGTCTACGGATTCCTGGCGGCATTCATCGGGGTCCTGCTGTTCCTCAACCTGGCTTCAATGGCGATCGTCTACGGGGCCCACGTCGCATCCGCGATTCGTTCGAAACCCTGGGTCCCGACCGGCTGAGGGCCGCTGCGCCCACGCTCTCGGCGGTCGGTGCTTGGTGTAGCTTCTGCGCCAATGGGTTGCTTCGTAGCACTGTTCGCACTGATTTCGCCCCGACTTGCGCTGTTCATCACCCTGGTTTTCTCAGACTGGGTGGGGCAGGCTTTCGATGGCTGGGTGCTGCCGGTTCTCGGCTTTTTCCTGCTTCCCTGGACCACACTGGCCTACATCGTCATGTGGCAGATCACGCCCGGCGTGAACGGCTTCGAGTGGTTCATCGTCATTCTGGCTTTCCTCGCCGATCTGGCGTCCTATGCGAAGGTCAATGACCCTCGTGCCTCGAGAGCCTGACCCGGCCGAGACAGACCCTGGCCCGGCCCGCTCCGGGTCAGTGGACGAAGACCTTCAGTCCGACGATCACAAGGCCGATCGCCCCGTTTATCGAGCCGATAATCAGGCTGCGCCCCCAGCCGAGTTCCTCCTTGCGACCGATGACCAGACCGGCGCCGATCAGCATCAGCACACCGGTCCAGACGGCGACGTACGACGCATTGTCTTCGCTGACGATCCCGAGAGGCGCCAGCAGCATCACCGCCGCGGGTATCAATGCTCCCTGGACCATGGGCCACTGGCTGCGTGCCTCGATGCGAATCAGGCCGATTGCCCGGACCGGCCTGGCGAAGCCCGCAGCGACGATCGTGGAGTAAACGTGGGCGATGAAGAAGACGAGCGCTGTGACTACAGCCCACGCGGCGATCGCCACCGGACTCAGGGCAGGATCCTTGCTCGACGCCGCGATGACGGCCATCGAGAGGATGGTTCCGTAGATCGCGCCTGCGTAGTTGGTTTCGAGGGGTTCGGTCCCTTTCATGGCCCGCTTACGCTAGCCGTTCCGGTGGCGAATTGAGTGACGAATCCCGCCATACGGGGCGACTGACCTTCGTCGGACACGCCAGCACACTGATCGAGCTCGATGGCGTGCGCCTGTTGACGGATCCGGTCATGAGGACGCGTATCGCCCATCTGCGCCGGCAGGTCCCGATCGCACCGTCTTCGGAGCCGCCGGATGCGGTGCTGATCTCGCATCAGCACTTCGACCACCTCGACCTTCCATCCCTGCGTTCACTCGGCAGCGAGGTCAGGATCATCGCCCCGCGAGAAAGCCTTCGGATGCTCTCCTCGCAGGGATTCACCCGGGTCGAGGGCCTCGACGTCGGTGACCGGGTGGCAGTAGGGCAGGTTCTGGTCACCGCGGTGCCGGCGGAACACGATGGACGCCGCCTGCCTTTCAGGGGGAGGGGGGATTCGTTGGGGTTCCTGGTCGAAGGCAGCCGGTCGGTCTACTTCGCGGGCGATACCGACATCTACGACGAGATGTCGTTCCATCTGCCAGAGGTGGACCTGGCGCTGATGCCGGTCTGGGGCTGGGGGCACAACCTCGGCCCCGGTCACATGGATCCGGATGCGGCGGCGCGGGCGACGGCGTTGTTCAAGCCGCGACTGGCAGTGCCGATCCATTGGGGCACGCTCTATCCGATCGGCATGTCCCGCTGGCGCAGCCACCTGCTCAGCAGGCCTCCGCACGATTTCGCAGAGAAGGTTGCCGGCTACTCGCCGGAGACCGAGGTGCGTGTGCTCTCTCCGGGCGAGTCGACGGGGATCGAACCTTCGGCCTGAGCGAGAGCGGCCTGCCAGTCCTTGAGCACGTGGTGTACCGCCTCGGCTCCGATCACAGGTTCCGTGGGCCACTCGAGATCAGCCGGGTGCAGCACGAAAGGCTGCGACTGCAGCCCGCCCATCCCGCCGTGAGAGCCGACCAGTTCTTCGAAGGCGGCGACCTCGTCGAGTTCCCGCCAGTAAGTGCTGTTGATCATCAGGTCGGGGCAATGGGGGAACTCGTCGCTGCGCTTCACGTGCACGGCTGCATTCGGGCCGAAGGGCTCCAGCGGGTCCTTGCCTTCGACTCTTTTCTGGTCGAGGAAGTGCGTACCCGCGGGACCGAGCACGAGCGCCCCGTCGGCATCCGAGCGGACGAGCAGGAAGCCGATCCCGGGGTGAGTCCGCAGCCCTTCGATCAGTTGAGGGTACAGGCGGTCGATCTGCTCCTTGCTCAAGCGGCCCGGCTCGCGTGGGAAGCTGATCAGCCCAAGGCAGCCGGAGGCCATCACCGACAGCTCCGGTGGCAGTTCGGCCTCCTCAGGTTCCTCAGCCTCGCTCTTGTCCGGGTGGGTGCCGGGCTCGCCGCTCCGGCCGACCCTCCTGAGGGTCTTCAGAGTCACCGAGTCGTCCCCGTCCGACTCGGCCGCCGATGCGTTGATGTAAGCGCGCGCGTCGTCTTCGCCCCCCGAGACGGGCCCGACCTCGGCCCCTTCACACAGGCGGCTGACCATGTCTTCGAGTGAATAGCCGTAGCGATCCAGGAACGTCGATCCCTGGGACTGCCCATGGTCAGAGAGGATTACGAATCGGTAGGGGCGGGGGGAAAGCGGGGCGACGTTCATGATGCGTCGCAGCTGGCGGTCCACCTTGCGCAGTGCCTGCAGGCTCTCGGTCCGCTCGATTCCCGAGTGGTGGGCGACCTCGTCGTATGCGAGGAAGGTCGTATAGACGGCGGGCCGACCGGAGAGCATGTCGCCCACCACCGCAGACACCTGCAGGTCAAGCTGAATCACGGTCGCCCACGCCCTCATCACCGCATAGCTCCAGTTGCGCTTGATCCTCGGCTGGATGTCACGCCGCTCCTGCCCGATCGCCGAGGCGCGTTCGCGAAAGACCTCGATGATCGTGAAGACCGCCGTCTTGATGACGGCGTAGGGCCGGGCGAAATAGGCGGCATATGCACGACCGATGCCCTTGCGGTGCTCGAGGACCGTGCTCATGGTCAACTGTGAGTAGGGCGCGTCACCGGAGAGGATGTTGGCGCGGCTGGCACCACCGTCGAAGAGCAGCCCTGCTCCGTCAGACTGGCGCCTTTCGATTTCGGCAGCGTCTCGGGGGTGGTTCGTGACGATCGCCCGGCCGGTGTCCTTCTCCCACCATCGGAAGGCCGGCATGTCGTGGTTGTTGCCGTGGAGGATGCCGGCCTGGCAGGCCCCGGTCTGAGAGGACCAGTCGGTCTGCCACTCCTGCAGTTCGAAGTTGCCTTCACGGATCAACTGGTTGATGGTCGGCGCGCTGCCGTTGGCGATCGCGCGCCGCAGTACGTCGTGTGCGAGGCCGTCGATTTCGAGAAAGACGATCCCGGGAACGTCGGTGGCAGTGCGGTCGCCCCGGATCCGGGCCTGGGCTCTGAACGACGTTCAGGTACCAGGTGCTGTCCTCGTCGATCGCCAGAAGGGCCGAGGCAAGCGAGGTGATCGCAGCCAGGGTGAAGGTGATCACCAGTGCTTCGGACAGGCCGTCGATCTGGAGCCACGGCATCGAAAGCATCGCCAGGGCAACGACCAGTCCGTTCAGCAGCAATCCGAACAGCCCCAGGGTCATCACTGACAGGCGCAGGGTGAACCTCGATAGAACCGGCCAGACGAAGGCGTTGATCAGGCCCAGGATCAGTCCGGTTCCGAGCGCTGCCCATGGTCCGTCCACCGTGAATCCGGAGAGCACGGCGGCGAGTAGCAGAAGGGTTGCCGCATCGATGAGCACGACGACGAGACCATGCCAGAGCATCTGCCGACGGCTTCTGGTCCTGTTGTATCGAGTCCGGGATCCCCACGCTTTCAGGACTCTTTCACAGCCACGCACAGGTTTGTGGCATCACGGTCCTTTCCGGGGTATGCCCAGCGGGTCGTCGGTGCCGACCCGGACGATTGCCGGTCGCAGGCGGGTGCGGCGAGCTCAACCACTTACCAGTCAGTTGACCGACTGGTATCTTTGCGGCAATGGCAGAGGGCAGAAGACAGCAGAGCGAGCGGACGGCGGCGACCCGCAAAGCAGTGCTCGAGGCGACACTGGAGCTGCTCGTGGAACGGGGTTACGCAGGCACATCTTCCCGTTTGGCTGCCGAGAGGGCCGGTGTTTCCCTGGGCGCCCTGCAGCACCATTTCCGGACCCGCGCCGACCTCAGTGTGGAGGCACTCAGCTACGCGAGCGCCAGGCTGGCCGAAGAGTTCGTCGCCACCTCAACCGATTCAGGCAACGTGATGGAGAGGTTCGGATCGATTCTCGATCGGCTTTTCGTCGTCTTCCGCGGTTCGACTTTCGCGGCTGCCGTCGAGATTCACCTCGCTTCCCGAACCGACGGCGATCTCCAGGCAGCCGTGCTCACCCTCAACCGGGATGTCGAGGTTCTGATCCTCAGGAGTGCCGGGGATCTGCTGCCGGAAGTCCGCGATGATCCCGATTTCGCCGCTTTGATCTCGACCTCTGTGTCAGCGGTGCGCGGCCTCGCGCTGACCATGATGACCCCTTTGCGGGACGGGGATGCCGAGTGGCTGCCGGTCCGCGGTCAACTGCTTCGGCTGGCATCCCGAATCGCCCATCCGGAAATCGCATGAGCGAACGGCTGCCACCCGGTCCGCGAGGTCTGGACAACGCCAGGTTCGTGCTGGAAACCACTCGTGACTTCATGAAGCCTCTCTGCAAGATGGCTTCCGACTACGGCGAGGTTGCGAGCACCCACGCCCGGGGCCGGCACATCGTCGCGATCAGCGGCAGTGAGGCCGCCCGGCACGTTCTGGTGAGCAACCAGGACAACTACGGCAAGGGGATCGAATACGAACTTCTGCGCATCGTGCTCGGCGAGGGCCTGCTGACCAGTGAAGGCGAGCTATGGCGCCGGCAGCGGAAACTGGTCCAGCCGATGTTTGCGAAGCGATACCTGAGCGCCTTCACCGGCCACATGACGGCGGCCACCGCCGACGCGCTCGATTCGGGCCCGCTCGTCCCGGAGACGTCGGGACAGGAGCTCGACGTAAACAGAGCGATGATGGAGCTGACGCTGGACGTTGTCGGCAGGGCTCTTTTCGGTGCCGACCTGACCGGCGAGACAGCGGCACGGGTGGGACCGGCCATGAACGACGCGCTGAAGCTCGGAACCAGGATGGCCAGACGGTTGCCGACGTTTGTCGCCTCGATGCTGCCGGGCATGAACCTCGAGCGAGCGATAGCGCTCAACCCCGAGGGACGGCGCTTCCAGAGGTCTCTGAGTGAACTGCGCAAAGTGATCGACGAAGTCCTCGAAGAACGCAAGGCCCGGGGCGATGTCGGCGACGATCTGCTCGGACTGCTGCTGTCGGCCCGCGATGAGGAGACCGGCGAGGCGATGTCCAGGGAGCAGATCGGTGATGAACTGATGACCTTCATGCTGGCCGGTCACGAGACCACTTCGAACGCGCTCTCCTGGACGTGGCAGCAGCTCTCACTCAGCACCTGGGCCAGACAGCGCCTTTTCGACGAGGTCGACTCGGTGCTGGGGGATCGCACGCCGACGATCGAAGACGTCGAGCGACTGCCCTGGACGCGTGCCTGCGTCGAAGAAGCGATGCGCATCAGGCCGCCGGTCTGGATGGTCGGGCGAAGGGCGATCGAAGACGACGAGATCGGCGGTTTTCACATTCCCGCCGGCTCCAGCATGATGGTTCTGATCACCATGATTCACCGCGATCCGGAGCTGTGGCCGAACCCCGAGGGTTACGATCCCGAACCGCTTTCTTCCAGCCAATTCGAAGGGAAGGCCCCGTCAGGCCTACATGCCTTTCGGCGCAGGCAGGCGAATCTGCGTCGGCTCGACCTTCGCGATCGTCGAGGCGACCCTCCTGGCCGCGATGATCAGCCGCCGTCTGGCCTTCGATCTGCCCCGCGGCGCCGTTGTTGAGCCTGAAGCTGCGATCACCCTGCGCCCCCGCAACGGCCTCGTGATGTCGGTGCACCGCCGCGCCGAAGGGCGGCAGGGCGACCTGACGGGCGACGAAGCGGTGCCGGTCAGCGCCTGAGGCCCGGGCCATGGTCTCGGAGGGGGCTTAAACGCAACGCGCCCCGGAGGGGGCCGGGGCGCGTCGCTACTGGGGGAGAGAGGTCTGAGCTCTAGAACCTGCCGGGATGGCGGGCACTGAAGCTGCCGGGAGTCGAGCGCATGCTCTTGCTCCAGCCGGGTCCGTCACCGGGCGTCATCGATGTATCGAAGCGCAGTCCTGCAACGACCATGTAGGCATGTCCAGGATTCGAGTAGACCGTGATCCACTTGCCTTTGCCACGGTTCTTCCAGTTCATGTAGCCGCCGGAAGCCATAGGGCTGCTGACGAAGCGACCGCCGCGCAGCGCATAGCTGACGGCGCCGGAGCAGTCGTAGCCGGCAGAGCGGAAGCTGGCGTGGCCGCCACCGTAGATGTACGGCTTGTTGCGGATCCGGTTGGCCCAACGGATGACCTTCTTGACGCGGGCCGGGGCAGAGGCCGGTGCGATCGCCTTGCCATTGACCAGGCGGGCCTTCTTGAAGGTCTTGCACTTTCCACTGGAGAGGTTGAGTCCTCCGCTGGAAGCGGAAACGCATGCCTCGGCCCGGTCGGCCGTGCCCAGTCCGAGTAGTACGAAAGCCGACAGAACGAAGGCCGTAGCCGCTGCGATGCCGGAATGTCTGGATTTCGCCGCTGGAAGCGGTGTGGGGTAGGTCATTTGATGCCGAACTCCTTGTCTGCCTGCGGGGTTAGCTGACGGGCTGGCGCTCAAAGAGCTCGCGCTCCCACCTGGATCGGTGGATTCGCCCCAAAAACCTGGTTCCCCCGCTTTCCGGGCCCGAAGGCTGCCGGAAACTCGGCGTATCGGTTATTGAATCTTGAGCAGCATAGACCATTTGCTAATGAAATGCACACACAAGGGCAAACCGGCCTGCGCAGTCGGGCAATATGCTTGCGCCGATGCGGGTAGACCCCCGAGAGATCGCCGCTGTATTCCTCGGCGGCATGATCGGGGCCGTGCTGCGCGCCCAGATCGTTGATAACTGGCTTCCGGAGCCGGGGGAGTGGCCCTGGGCCACGTTTACTGCGAACCTCCTCGGAGCGTTGCTGCTCGGTTACTTCGTTGCCCGGATGGACAGACCGCTGTCGGGCGCCGGCTATGTCAGGCCATTTCTCGGTCCCGGCTTCTGCGGGGCGCTGACCACCTTCTCGGCCCTGCAGCTCGAGCTCCTCTACATGATCGAAGACGGCGCCTTCCAGCTGGCCGCGGGATACGCCCTTGCCAGCGTCTCGCTGGGCCTGCTCGCGGTTGCCTTGAGCGCAAGATTGGTCAGAAGGCCGGAGGCGAGTTCGTGAGCCTCTCGCTCTACCTCGGAATAGCCGTGCTCGGCGGGGTCGGGGCCGCATGTCGTGTTCTCCTTGACGCGAAGCTGAGCTCCGGGCCAGGCGCCGCTTTCCCGATCGGGACCCTCGCCGTGAATCTGCTCGGCGCCCTGCTGCTCGGCTTGCTGGTCGGTGCCGGGCTCTCCGGCGATCTGCTGCTCCTGCTCTCGCTCGGTCTCCTCGGAAGCTTCACCACCTTCAGCACCTGGGTGCTGCAGAGTTACAGCCTGGCCGGCCAGGGCATGACCCGTCTTGCCGTCCTCAACGTCCTCCTCAGCCTCGCGGCAGGCCTGTTTGCGGTCTGGTTCGGGGATGCCCTCGGCGGCCTGCTCTGAGGCGAGGGTGAGGCGGTCCGGGACGGGTACGCAACGGCTCCCGGGTGCGCGGCGTTGATCAGCCGACCAGGCGATCCAGCCGGAGTTCAGGCCGGTCCCGCTCCAGCCTGTCCACCTGAAACTGGTTGGTGAAGAGGGCGAAGATCATGCCGTCGGTCCGGGTCCTGACCTCGGCGAAACCGCCCTGGCGGATCTCTTCGGCTCCCTGCTCATCGGTGCGGCGTGCAAGCTTCCAGTTCGTTTCGTCGGAAAGCACTTCAACCCCGAATTCTGTCGACATGCGCTCGATCGCGACTTCGAACTGCAGCCGGCCGACCGCTCCGAGTACCGGCATCGGGTCGCGCCCGCCGTCCTGGGTCAGTACGTGGATCACCCCTTCCTCCGCCAGTTGAGAAAGCGCACGGTTGAACTGTTTGTGCCTTCTGGCGTCGGCGTTGCGGATCCGGATGAAGTGCTCCGGCGCAAGGGTCGGAAGTTCCGGGAAGCGGACTTCCTCTCCGTCGAAGACCGTATCCCCAACCTGCAGATCGGCAGCGTTGACTATGCCGATGATGTCGCCGGGGAAAGCCTCTTCGAGAGTCTCTCGCTGCCGGCCGAAACTCTCTGAGGCGTAGTTGAGGGTGATCGGCCTTTCGGTTCGGGCGTTGACGACTTTCATTCCACGATCGAAGCGTCCGGAGCAGATACGGATGAAGGCGTTGCGGTCGCGGTGACGTGGGTCCATGTTGGCCTGGACCTTGAAGACCAGCCCCGAGAAGTCGTCGTCCAGCTGCCGCCAGGAGCCGTCACGATCCTCGCGTGCGGACGGGGCGGGGGAGAGGGAGATCACAGCCTCAAGAAGCAGTTCCACCCCGAAGTTGGTCAATGCGGAACCGAAATAGACCGGGGTCGAGATGCCCGATTCGACCCCCTCTGCGTCGAACTCATGTCCGGCGGCCTCGAGCAGGGAGAGTTCCTCGCGCGCCCGCAGCCAGGCCGGCTCCTCCGGGTCGAAGGCCTGATCGAGCGTGAGTATCTCGCCGCCCTCGGACGAGCGGCCGCCGGGACTGCGCTCGAAGCGATGGAAGCTCTGGTCGCGCCGGTCGACGACCCCCAGCAGGTCACCGGGATCCCCGACCGGCCAGGTCATCGCCGTAGGCATCAGGTCGAGGGTCGATTCGATGTGGTCGAGCAGCTCCAGCGGTTCGATGCCGGGCCGGTCACACTTGTTGATGAAGGTGATCAGCGGAATCCCTCGACTGCGGGCCACCTCGAACAGGCGCAGGGTCTGGCTCTCGATTCCCTTGGCGGCGTCGATCAGGATCACCGCTCCGTCGACGGCCGACATCACCCGCAACGTGTCTTCGCTGAAGTCGCTGTGACCGGGTGTATCGAGCAGGTTGATCACCTTGCCGTCGTGCTCGAAGCGCAGCACTGTCGAAGAAACCGAAATCCCCCGTCGCTTTTCCAGGTCCATCCAGTCCGACGCGGTCGAGCGGCGATCCTTCTTGGAGACCACAGCTCCGGCTTCGACCAGGGCGTTTCCGAAGAGCAGCATCTTCTCGGTCATCGTCGTCTTGCCGGCGTCGGGGTGAGAGATGATGGCGAAGGTGCGCCGCCTCGCAGCCTCTGCGGGAACCGAGCCTGACGATGTCGTCGCTGCGGCCATCAGTCGATCAACCGCGTTGTCAGGCGCCGGACTGCCAGGCGCCACATCACCAGTGAGAAGGCGAGCAGCCCGCCGAACCGGAGCAGATCAACGGCTTCCAGTCCGAAGCAGGCGTTGCGAACCAGCTCGACCAGCTGATAGAGCGGGTTGAACTGGGCCGCGATCTGGAAGCCTTCGGGCAGTTCTGAAATCGGGAAGAAGGTTCCGGCGACGAGGAAGAGCGGGGTGATGAAGAGTGTTGTCACGTAGTTGAACTGGTCGATCTTCGACACCGTCGCCGCCATCGTTATCCCGAAGGCCGCGAAACCCAATGCGGTTACGAAGGCGTAGAAGGGGTACCAGCAGCATGTCAGGACGGGCTCGAGCCCGAAGAGCATCGTGACGAGAAGAGGGAAGCAGCCAAAGAATCCGGCTCGTAAACCGATCCAGAGCATCTCGCCGGTGACGAGTTCCTCGACATCCACCGGTGCCGCGAGGATCGCATCGTAGGTTCTCTGGAAGCGGTGCTTGACGAAGGTTCCGAACATCGCCGGCAGGGCTGAAGCAAAGATCACCGCCGTGGCCACGATTCCGGTTCCCACGAATTCGACGTAGGGGATACCGCCTACGTCGTCGACCAGAGTTGCCCCGAGCCCGAGACCGAAGGCGAGCAGGTAGACGACCGGCTCGAGCACGCTGGTGAATGTCGTCGAGCGCCAGAAGGTGCGGAAATTCGCGAACTCCCGACCCATGACGGCACCGATCGCCACCCACTCGAGTCGTCCCACGTGCTGTTTCACTCGGCCTCCTCTCCCGGTGAGCAGGACGAAGACGTCCTCGAGCGAACTGGCCCTGCGGACAGCCGCCTCGGGGACCTGCCATTCGCCGGCCCGTTCGATGCCGACGATTGCGATCGCCGGTCCGGCGGGCCTCACGGAGAGGCCGGCCGCCTCGGCCGAGCTGCGGATTCCGGCCAGGTCTTGCGGAGAGGCGTAGATCTCGGCCGTGGTTTCCCCGGCATGCTCCGCGATCAGCTGGTCCGGCCGGGCCCGGGCGATGATCTTTCCGTCGGCCATGATCGCTACTTCGTCGGCCAGCCTCTCGGCTTCCTCGATGTAGTGGGTGGACATCAGGATCGTGGTCCCGCGGGAGCGCAGTCCGTCGATCAGCGACCACAGTTCGGTCCTGATCTGGGGGTCGAGACCGACCGTGGGTTCGTCGAGCAGCAGCAGTCTCGGCTCGTGCACGAGGCCCCGAGCCAGCAGCAGCCGCCTTCGCATCCCGCCCGAGAGCTTGTCCACCGCGGAGTCGCGTCGATCTGTCAGGCGGGCGATCTGGAGAGCGCGGTCTACGGCCGCCGGGACGTCTTCGACCCGGTAAAGCCGTGCGAATATGGTCAGGTTCTGCTCGACCGTCACATCGATGTCGAGGTTGTCAAGCTGCGGGACCACGCCCATCTGGGCGCGGGCCTGCTTCGCGTCCGCCGGCAGGTCGTAGCCGAGCACGGTGATCTCCCCTGAATCGGCGATCGACTGTCCGGTGAGCAGTCGCATCGTCGTTGACTTGCCGGCGCCGTTCGGGCCGAGCAGACCCAGGCAGATCCCTTCGGGCACCTCGAGATCGAGTCCGTCCACCGCGGTCACCGGACCAAAGGACTTGTGGACGCCGGCTATTTCGATTGCCTTCACTGCGGCAGTGAATCAGAACCGGCACCCCAGCGCCTAGGCTGTACTGGCATGAAGTCCCTCGTGGTCGGCATAGACGAATCGCCAGCAGGCGCTCGACGCCTTGAAGCTCGGGCGCCTGCTCGCCGCTGAGACAGGTGCGGCTCTGGACGTAGTCGCGGTCCTGCCCGGCGGGGCTCCGGGCGGGGCGTTCGAATCCGTCGACGAACAGCGTGAGGCGGCCGACTACTTTGAGCGCGTGCACGAGCTGGCTGCCGGGCAACTCGAGGTGGGGTTCACCCCTCATCGTCTGATCGGTCTTTCACCGCCGGCCGGACTGACCCGGAGCGCCCGGGAAACGGATGCTTCGGCGATCGTGATCGGCTCCAGCTGCCGTGGAGCAATTGGCAGGGTTCTTGATGGGAGACGTAGGTGCCCGGCTGGCTTCAGGGTCCGAATGCCCTGTGATCGCCGCCCCGCGGGGCTATTCGACCGTGCCCGACGGGGGTCTCCAAAGGATCGGCGTCGGCTACAACGGCAGCCCGGAAGCAGGGGTCGCCCTGGGCTTCGGCGAGAAACTGGCGGTCGAGCTCGATCGCTCGATCCGGCTGATCGGTGCGGTTCCGCTCAGCCTCGCTCCGGTGGCCGCGTCGACCATGGCGGTCGCGGCTACGAGCAACTCATTGCCGAACAGATAGAGGCATCGCTGTCCGATGTGGTCGAAACTTCAGAGTTTGGAAATCGATGTCGAAGTCCAGAGCCGGGGACGCGGCCGAATGCCTGACCGAAGCCTTCTCAGGAGCTGGATCTGCTTGTCCTGGGGTCGCGCGGCTACGGCCCGCTGCTGCGGGTCATGCTCGGTGGGGTTTCGCTCAAAGTGATGCGTGCTTCGGCATGCCCGCTCGCCGTGGTGCCCAGAGGCGGCGACTGACGGTCCCCGGCCCAGGACTGACTCAGGGTCGGTTTGCGTCCGCAGTCGTCTCGACAAGCCCGATCAGGGCAACGTAGTCAGCGACCCTGGATGCAGGGAGGAAGTGCCTGGCCACACGCTCGCGTGAAGCTGCGCCCATGCTCGCGGACAGCTCGGGGTCTTCCACCAGCTTCCTCAACGCAACTGCGAAGGCTTCGAGGTCAGCCGGGTCTTCGATCAGGATTCCGGTCTCACCGTCGATGACCTGATCCTTGATCCCGCCGGCCGCGCTCGCCACGACCGGCTTCGCCTTCCACATGGCTTCGGAGACGGTCAGGCCGAATCCTTCGACCAGGCTTTTCTGCACGATGATGTCGGCCCGGCGCTGGATGGCGTTGACCATCGCTCCGTTCTCGTCGAAGTCGTCCATCGCCAGGGCGACGATGTGAACGCGCCTGCGCAGATCGTCGGGCAGGGCCTCCCATGCCTCCATGATCCTGGCCTGGACCGCCGGTCCCTCCGGGTCATCGGCGACGCCTTCGCTCGAGGGCCCGATCAGGGCCAGGTGGGCACCGGTGTCAGACAGGTACTCGGCAAAGCATTCGAGCAGGCCTTCGTGGTCCTTGAGGACGTCCCAGCGCGAGATCTGTGCGATCAGCGTCGCGTCTTCGGGCAGCTGCTCCGTCTGGGTCACCTGTGAGGAGTGCTCGACGGTTCCGTCGCTGCCATCCGATCGGATGAAGTGCGGCGGTTCGGCGGGTTTGTCTCCGGAGAGCCCGATCACGCCAAGGATCGCGGATACGGTTTCGTCGTCGAGTTCCTGGTTCTTTGGTGAGAAGGCATCGATCGCCGGTGCCATCAGGTGGGCCCGGTCGGCCGGCAGCTGCGGCCACAGATAGGCGCCACGAGAGAAGACGTAGCCGTCTGCCTGCTCGACATAGGGCGCGAGAAACCTGACTGCCTCGTCAACGTGCTCGTTGGCGACTTCGAGGCCGATGTGGCAGCGCCAGATAGTGATCCCGCCGGCGGCTTTCACCGCCGGGATCAATCCGGCGGTCTGGGGGTCATGAAGGAAGACCACGTCATTCGGCTTGATCAGTTCGGTCAGGTGGTGGGCACTGTCTTCGAGGATCTCCTCGTAGGCCTGCTGCTCGGCTGGACCCAGTGGGCCGCCGTCACCGGGGTGGCCGTGGAGCTTGTTGTGGAGGCGCTTGGTGATCGAGAAGAACTCGGGCCGCTCACTCAGCACGACCCAACGCGTATCAACGCCGGAGTCGTTCGCGTAAGGGAGGAAGCTGCGCAGCATTTCGGCGACACCTCCGCCCAGCCGGGTCGAATTGACGTGCCAGACGGTGCGCCCCTCGAAGTGGCCTGCCGCGAAGTCGGCGATCCCGCGGATCCGGTCGAATTCGCCGTCCATGACATCGCGGTAGCGATCGAGAGGCTGGGGATCGAGTTGTACGAAGGTCGGCTCAGCCATCAGGAAGCCTTGAGTCCGATCGCGATCGAGCCCGGACGGTCAGCAGCTTCGGTTTTCATCTCTCACTCCCTCGGTCAAGAATCTGGTGGCTGGAGCGCGAACGATACCTGCGCGGTCGGAGATGTGGGGGGATAGTCGAGTTTGGCGGGTTCACTACTTTGCCTGGATGCGCGAACTGCTGCGACCCGCCGGTGATCCCGTCTATCGCAGGCTCTTCTCGGCCCAGGTAATCGCTCTCATCGGGACGGGGCTCTCTACCGTGGCGCTCGCTCTTCTTGCATTCGACCTGGCTGGTGACGACGCGGGGGTGGTGCTCGGCTTTGCTCTGGCGCTCAAGATGCTCGCCTACGTCACGGTCTCGCCTGTAGTGGCGGCGTTGACGCGCAACGTTTCGCGCAGGCGCCTCCTGGTCGGGTTGGATCTCTGCCGGGCAGGGATGGTTCTGCTGATCCCTTTCGTCGATTCGATCTGGCAGGTCTTCGCTCTGATATTCCTGCTCAACGCCTGCTCGGCCGGATTCACTCCGACCTTCCAGGCGGTGATCCCGGACGTGCTCACCGATGCGGACACCTACACGGAGGCACTGTCGCTCTCGCGCCTCGCCTACGACCTCGAAGCACTGCTGAGTCCGGTCCTCGCTGCTGCCCTGCTGGGCTGGGTCAGCTACGACGCGTTGTTCTCCCTGAACGGAATCGCCTTCCTCGCGTCGGCTTCGATCGTTGCCCTGACGGTGATTCCTCAGCCCGGGTCAAGCCAGGGCTTCGGCGGACTGCTTCGCCGAAGCGCAGCAGGCATCCGCCGGTACCTGACGACTCCGCGTCTTCGTGGCCTTTTCGCGCTGAACCTCGCCGTCGCTGCGGCGGGCGCAATGGTCCTCGTCAATACGGTCGTCTACATCAAGGAAGACTTCGGTCTCGACGATGTTGCTGTCGCCTGGGGATTCGCGGCGGCCGGAGTGGGGTCGATCGTCGCCGCGCTGCTGCTGCCTGCGTTGCTGCGACGCGTGGAAGACAGGTCAGTGATGCTGGCGGGTGGTTGCCTGCTGGTGGCGGGTCTCTCGGCGGGGGTCTTCGTCAATGCCTATCTGCCCCTGCTCGTCTGCTGGCTGGTCCTCGGGGTGGGTATGTCGATGGTCCAGACTCCGGCCGGGCGCCTTATCCGGCGCTCGGCGGGCTCCGCAGGCAGGCCGGCCCTGTTCGCCGCCCAGTTCTCTCTTTCCCATCTCTTCTGGCTCGTCACCTATCCGTTAGCCGGCCTGGCCGGGCAGGCCTTCGGCCTGGCGACGACCTCCGGTCTGCTGGCCGGTCTGACTCTGCTCGGCGTGCTCCTAGCCTTCTCGGCCTGGCCCGGGGAGGCCCCTGATCAGCTTCGGCGGGCCTCTAGCTGAGGACCCGGATCAGCTTTTTGTTGACGAACTCCTCGATCCCGTAACGACCGAGCTCGCGACCGAAGCCGGAACGCTTCACCCCTCCGAACGGAAGCTCGGCGCTGTCCGCACCGACCCCGTTGACGTAGACCATGCCGGTATCCAGTCCGTCGGCTACCCGCATCGCCTGATCCGGATCGTCGGTGAATACGTATGAGCCCAGACCGAAGTCGGTGTCGTTGCCCAGCCTGATCGCCTCGTCTTCGGAGGCGACCTTGAAGACCATCGCAACCGGTCCGAAAAACTCCTCGCCGTAGGCGTCGTTGTCAGGGGTGACTTCGGTGAGGACGGTGCTGGGGAAGAAGTTGTCCCGCCTCTCGCCACCGGCGACGACTCGCGCCCCCTGCGCTACGGCCCGGTCCAGCTGCTCCTGGAGGCGGTCGGCGGCCTGGGAGGAGGAGAGCGGGCCCATCTCGGAATCCTCCGAGGTCGGATCCGATGGTACGGCTGCGCTCATGCCTTCGGCGAATGCCTGGAGGAAGTCGTCGTACAAATCTTCGTGGACGATGAATCGCTTGGCGGCATTGCAGGACTGGCCGCTGTTGTCGAGCCGTCCTCCGACGGCCGCTTCAACCGCTTCTCCGAGGTTCTCGGTACCGAGCAGAATGAAAGGATCGGAGCCTCCCAGTTCGAGCACGACCTTCTTCAGGTTGCGTCCGGCGATCTCGGCGACCGCGGCGCCAGCGCGCTCCGAACCGGTAAGTGAGACTCCGCGGATCCTCGGATCGGCAATCAGCTCAGCAATCTGTTCGTTCGAAGCGAAGATCGTGGAGTAGGCGCCTTCCGGGAAGCCGGCGTCGTCGAACATCGACTGGATCGCCAGGCCCGACTCCGGGCACTGACCGGCCGGCTTGAGCAAAATCGTATTTCCCAGGGCCAGGTTCGGTCCGGCGAAGCGTGCCACCTGGTAGTAAGGAAAGTTCCACGGCATGATCCCGATCAGGGGTCCGACCGGGCTGCGCCGGATGATTCCTGTGCCCTCGTCACTCATCAGGTCGATCGCTTCGTCCTTGAGGAATTCCTCGGCGTTCTCGGCGTAGTAGCCGTAGATGTCGGCACAGAAGTCGACCTCGCCCAGCGCCTGCTCCATCGGCTTGCCCATCTCGCGAACCGCGATCTGTGCAAGTTCCTCTCGCCGGGCAGTGTGGGCGTCGGCGACCTTCTGGACCATCGCGGCGCGCTCGGCAACCGACGTCTCCATCGACCAGTTCTCGAAGGCGCCCATTGCCCCGGCGACAGCGTCGGAGAGCTCTGCGTCACTGATCTGCGGGTATTCCTTTACCTTCTCGCCCGTCGCCGGGTTCACCACTGCGTAGCTGCTCATAGTCTCTCCAATGCTCGGAAGTGTCTGGGCCGTTCTCCTTTGCCCAGCTTACCCGTGAGAGTCGGGGCGGTAAACCTCCGAGCACGTGCAGCACCTTCCCCGTAGCCGCAGAAACGGCCGGCAAGCGAAGCCGGGTCGCTGCCGGTCTGCCGGAATTGCGAGGATCCGCCGGTGGAAGCTCGAATCATCGTGATCGCCAAAGCACCAGTTCCCGGGCGGTCGAAAACCAGACTGAGCCCGCCCTGCAGCGCGTCCCAGGCCGCAGATCTGGCTGAGGCAGCCCTGGCCGACACGCTCGAGACGGTCGCAGCAACCCGATGCGGCGGCCGGACACTCGCTCTCGAAGGAGAGCCCGGAGAGTGGCTGCCCGAGGGCTTCGAGGTGGTTCCCCAGGTCGACGGACAGCTTGGAAAGAGGCTTGCCGCCGCGTTCTCCACGGTCAGTGCTCCGGCCCTCCTGATCGGTATGGATACGCCTCAGGTGAATACCGAACTGCTCGAAGACGCCCTATCCCGACTCGGGCAATCACACAACGACGGTGTCCTCGGGCTATGTTTCGACGGTGGCTACTGGGCAATCGGATTCGACGGCCGGCGAACAGGCGTATTCGAGGGAGTGCCGATGAGCGAAGCAACTACAGGAGAGAAGCAACTTGCCCGAATGCGTGAGTTCGGCATGTCGGTCAGCGAGTTACCGCTCCTGAGCGATGTCGACTATTTCGAGGACGCAGTCCGGGTGGCTGCCCAGTGTCCGGACGGGCGGTTCGCAAAGGCGCTGAGCAGAGTGGAGATTGCGCGTGCCTGAAGGAACCGGACCGGAGGCGATCACTCGCCCGACTGCCAACGAGATATACGAGCGCGGTCTGAACCACCTGCTTTCGTCGGACGACCCGGCGTCCTTCCATGCCGTTGACCAGAACGGGGCGCGACGCCGCCTGCCACTCGACCGGTGGCTCACCGAGGCACCGAGCGACGAAGAGCTGTTGCTGGAGAGGGCGGTCGGACCCGTGCTCGATATCGGCTGCGGTGCCGGTCGCCATCTCGTTGCGCTCAGCAACCGGGGCGTCGATTCGACCGGGATCGAGGTTTCCGGCCTTGCGGTCGAGGTAGCGCGTTCGCGCGGCGGGACGGTGATCCACGGTTCGGTCTTCGACCTGACCGCGAAAGCCGTCTGGCAGACGGCGCTGCTGCTGGACGGAAACATCGGGATTTCCGGTGAGCCACGCAAACTGCTCCGGCGAACTGCAGAGCTGCTGCGGCCCGGAGGGAGCGCGTTGGTCGAACTGGAGCCCCCGGGGTCGGAAACCAGGGTTCTGAACCTGCGGCTCGAGGGCTCAGACGACGTCAGCGAATGGTTTCCGTGGGCCTGGGTGGGCGTTGACGGGATCGAGTCGATCACCGCCGACACGGACCTGACGGTTTCCGAAGTGTGGCCGATCGGACAGCGTTGGTTCGTCGAGCTCGTTCGAGTCTGAGCCTCCCGCGGCCCGGGGAGGAGGACCGCCCGCCCGCCAGTGGCGACCTCGTGCCGTGGATCGTGACCGGGCTCGTCGCGGCGACGATCGCGGTCGGGCTCGTGGCCCGTGAATCCGGCCTGGACTGGGGGGCGCCGGCTCAGCCGCTGATGCTTTTCTGGGATCCCGTTTTCAGCAGCTGGCTCGTGGCCGCGACCGCGGGGCTGGCGGTCTCCCTGGGGGCGGCCTTCTACCTCTACCGGAGCGAATGGCCGGTATGGGCTTTCGGCCTCGCTCTGTTCGGCCTGGCCCTCTTCTCACGCCTCGCCCTGAACCTGGCCCGAATCGGACCGGAGGCGTGGTACGCCCCGAATGTCGTGCGCCCCGCCAGCTCGGAAAGACTCGAATACCTCGCCGCCATGGAGGAGCTGAAGATGGGGGTGGGCTCCTTTCTCGACAACTTCGCCGAACTCGTTCCGACTCTGCCGCTCCACGTCGCCGGGCACCCGCCGGGACTGGTCATTTTCCTGGACCTGTTCGGGCTAGATACCCCCGAGTTGATGTCGGCGTTGACCATCTCGGCCGGAGCAGTGCTGTCGCCTTTGATCTACCTGCTCGGCCGGCGCCTCTATGACGAGCGGACGGCCAGACTGGCGGCGATGCTTTCGATCTTTGCTCCGACCGCACTGATCTACGGGGCGACGACGGCTGACGCGCTTTTCGCGACACTGGCTCTGGTGGCGGCCTTCTTCCTGCTCTCGGAACGAGCTCGCGGGGTCGTATTCGGAGCGGTCGCCCTCGCTTTTGCGTCGTTCTTCTCGTATGCGCTGCCGGTGGTCGGCGGCTGGGCCGGGCTGGTCCGCTGGCGTCGCGACGGCTTTCGCGGCATGGCCTTCGCTGCGGTCTGTTGCGGCGTCGCGCTCCTGGCCTTCTACGGACTTCTGGCTGTGCTGACCGGCTTCGACGTGCTCGCTTCGATTGAGGCCACCCATGACCGCTACTTCAAGGGTGTCGCCGACATCAGGCCCTACCTCTTCTACTTCTTCGGTTCCCCTGCGGCTTTCCTGTTCATGCTGGGGCCGATCGCCTGGTATGCGTCGCGATCACTGGGCAGCAGGGAGATCACCGCCGTCGCCCTGGCTGTGGCGATCCTCCTGACCGTCCTGGTCGGCTATACGAAGGCCGAGACCGAGCGAATCTGGATCTTCTTCCTCCCGATGGCCTGCCTTGCTGCTGCGCGGGCACTGCCTGAAAGACACATGCGACCGGTCCTTGTGGCGCTCGCCGCCCAGGCCCTGGTGATCGAGGTCCTGTACTACACGATGTGGTGAATCACCTGAGCTCGGCGGTGGCGAATTCGCGCATTCCGGTTTCGAGATCAACTTCGGCCTCGAAGCCGAGTTGCTCCCGCGCCCGGGTTGCGTCAGCGAATACATGGCGGACGTCGCCGAGGCGGAATTGTCCTGTGACTGTCGGTTCGGGCGCGTCCGGTCCGGCGGCTTCTGACAGTAGGCGTGCCATGTCGATCAGCGGGCGGGGACGGCCGCTGGCAATGTTGTAGACACCCGCTCGCTCGGGGGGCGCTGACAGGGCGAGCAGGTTCGCCCGGGCAACATCACTCACATGGACGAAGTCGCGGATCTGCCGTCCGTCTTCGAACACCGCCGGGGAGCGGCCCGCTTCCAGCGAACTCCGGAAGATGCTGGCCACCCCTGCGTAGGGGGTGTCGCGTGGCATCCGCGGTCCGTAGACGTTGTGGTAGCGCAGCGCGGTGTAGCTGACCCCCGCGTTCTCACGGGCGAACAGCCCGCAGAGGTGTTCCTGATGGAGTTTGCTCGCCGCGTAGACGCTGCGCGGGTCGGCCGGAGTCGCCTCCGGCACCGCGTGCGGCGAGAGTCGCTCTCCGCATTCGGGGCAGAGCGGATCGAAGCGGCCGGCCTCGAGGTCGTCACGCGATCTGGCCGCGGGCCGGACGCTGCCGTGCCGGGCACAGGAATAGCTGCCTTCGCCGTAGACGACCATGCTGCCGGCCAGGACGAGTGGCCCGGCGAAGCCCCTGCGAGACAGGGCAGAGAGCAGCCGTGCGGTACCGAGGCAGTTGTCGGCCACGTAATCTTCCGCGTCGCCGAAGTCCTTGCCGAGGCCGACCATCGCCGCCTGATGGCAGACCGCGTCGATTCCGTCGAGCGCTTTCTCGAGGGCTTTTCCGTCGCTTATGTCGCCGGTCAGGTATTCGGCCTCCGGGTTCAGGTACTCCGGCCTCCTGCTGTGGGCCGCCGGATGCTGATTGTCGATCACCCGGACTGCGCTTCCGGACTCGATCAGCAGGTCTACGACCTGCGAGCCGATGAAGCCCTCTCCACCCGTGACCAGCACTGTTGACGACATCGGGCGAGCCTACAACGGTCCCGGCCAGTCGAGGACATCGAGTCGGTCTGCCAGAATCGACTCTTGGCAGCAAACCAGGGTCATGATCACGGCAGGTGGTATCCGGGCATCGCAGCCGCTCTGACGGCAGTCTCGCTACTGGCCGGCTGCTCATCGGTGGAAGAAGGATTCGCGCCGGCCGCCGAGCCGGCCGAATCACCGGCTCTGGAGGCGACCCCCGCTGGCGAGGTGGAGATCCTCGGTGTGGGAGTCGAGGGGATGATCTTTCACCCGCGTTCGGACTCGGTCGCGGTGGCGGTTCGTGACCCTTACCGACTCGCATTCGTGGATCCCGAAAAGCTCTTCATTACGAGGCAGTATCCGATTCCCAATCCGGCCCGGCACCTCGGTCTGTCGCCTGACGGCCGCCGGGTAGTCGTACCGGCCGAGTCCGCGAACGAGATATTCGAAATCCCGAACGGCCCGGGACGGGTGACCAGGGTGGCCACCGGGGAGCACCCGCATGACGCCGCCTCGGCTGACGGAAAGATCTTCGTCGCCGACGAATTCGGAGATACCGTCTCGGTGCTCGATGACGGACAGGTCATCGAAACGCTCCCGGCCCCCGAGCAACCCGGTGGAATCGCCGCCGACCGGCGACCGGTTCGTAGCCGTGGTGACGGTCGCCGAGCGCGTGATGCAGGTCTACGATGCGCTGACCGGCGAGGCGCTGGGCACCACCCCGGCGGGGGTCGGCCCCACCCACATCGAGGCGATCGGCGAGTATGCCTACGTTGCCGACACCGAAGGAGACATGATCCGCAAGTTCCTGATCGCAAGCGAACCCCGACAGGTGGCTGCGGTTTCCGCCGCAGGAACGCCCTACGGCATCGCGATCGACCGCCCTCGCAAGCGTCTCTGGGTCACCCTGACCGCGACCAACCAGTTGGCCGGGTACTCGATCGCAGGCGACAGGCCGGTGCGGACCTTCACCTATGCGACGATCAGGCAGCCGAATACGGTCGCGGTGGATCCGTCTGACGGCGCCGTATTCGTCGGCAGTCGCAGCGACGCACAGATCCAGCGAATCGACCCCGGCGGTGCGACGCCGTGAAGCTCGGCTCGCCCCTGCCGTCCGAGCCGCCACCCGGTCCGACCAGGCCGGCTTTCTGGAAGAGCCCGCTGCGCGGCCCCTGGCTCAGCTCTTTCCTCGGGTCGCTACTGCTGCCGCTGATCATCATCTGTGCGCTGACCGGCTTCCTTTCCCAGCTCGCCTACGGTGACAACAGCTTCCTGCCGGACGGCGGCCTCGGCTTCAGCCTGTTTCCCGTTCTCCTGGCCGGCCGGCTGGCCCTTCCTCTACGCGCTGACCCAGGGCCTGCATGTGATCTCGGGCGTGGCGGCGATTCCGATCCTTTTCGCCAAGCTCTGGTCGGTCATGCCAAAGCTCTTTGAATGGCCGCCGGTGCGGTCGCTTTCCCACCTGCTGGAGAGACTCTCTCTTGCCCTGCTGGTCGGTGGCGCGCTCTTCGTGTTCTTCACAGGACTGATGAACATCCAGCTCTACTACCCGTGGAACTTCAGCTTCATCCCGTCGCATTACTACGCCGCGATCATCTTCCTTGCGGCGCTGGCCCTGCATGTCGGTCTCAAGTTCTCGACCGTGCGCAGGTCTTTCGCCGAACAGGGCGTGCTGCGTCCCATGAAGTACGGCCTCAGGCAGACCGTCCCCGAGCCGTATCGGGAGGACAGCACCACAGCCCTCGAACCGGCAGCGCCGACCGTTTCGCGCCGGATGATGCTGGCGACTGTCGGCGCGACCTCGATCGGCCTGGGTCTGATGATGTTCGGACAGACCACCGTCGGCGGGCCGTTTCGCCAGCTCGCCCTGCTGGCGCCACGCGGCCGTGATTACGGTGACGGGCCGAACGACTTCCCGGTGAACAAGACTGCCGATGCGGTCGGCATCACGCCCGAAATGGCCGGTCGCGGCTGGAGGCTGGACCTGAAAGGAGGGGGCACGGCCTCGTTCTCTCGCGAGCAGCTGCTGGCCATGCCTCAGCAGACCTACGAGTTGCCGATCGCCTGCGTCGAAGGCTGGTCGACGACTCAGACCTGGACCGGTGTGCGTCTGCGCGACCTCGCGGTGGCGGCAGGCGCCCCGGGTGCCTCGCGTGTCCTGGTCAAGTCGCTGCAGGAGGCGGGTTCCTTCAACGAGGCGACTCTCAGCTCCGCGCAGGTGGACGACGACAAGAGCCTGCTCGCCCTGAGGGTCAACGGCGTCGACCTTTCGATGGACCACGGTTTCCCGGCTCGGATCATCGTGCCCGCCCTGCCGGGTGTGCAGTGCACCAAATGGGTTTCGAGCATGGAGTTCGAAGTCGCGTGACCGGTTCGTTCAGAAAGGCGTACGGCGCTTCACCGCTTCACCTTCTGGCCGTTTTCGCCAGTCTCGCGATCGCCGGTTACGGCTTCTTCATGATCTTCAAGGCACCAGCGCCCGAGAGCACCCTGCTCTTCTTCGGATTGGCAATTGTCGCCCACGACATGATCGCGTTTCCGCTGTATTCGACCCTCAACTATGTCGCCGGTCGCACGAGCCGGGCGGTCGAGCCGCAGGCAGTGGCCGCAGTCGGTGTGCCGGCGATCAACTACCTGCGCATTCCGTTCATCCTCTGTGCGATCTCCCTGGTCATGTTCTTCCCGCTGATCCTCGGACTCAGCGCCGACCGATACGAAGCCAGTTCCGGTCTCGATATCGGGGTTTTCCTGGGCCGATGGCTGGGAATCTGTGCGGTGCTCTTCACGGGCTCGGCGCTTCTTTACGCGTTCAAGCTGCGCCGGTCCAGGCAGACCAACGGAGAAGACGAGGCCTGAAGTGCCAGACGTGATTCTGCCGGTCCTCGACGAGGCCGAGGCGATTCCGCGTGTCGTGGGCGCGATGCCCGTCGGATATCGCGCGATCGTCGTCGACAACGGGTCGACCGACGGCTCCGGCGAAATCGCCGCCGAACTGGGTGCGGAAGTGGTCAAAGAAGAACGCCGGGGCTTCGGCGCCGCCTGTTTCGCCGGCCTCTCGGCTGCCCAGGACGAAGTCGTCTGCTTCATGGATTGCGACGGATCACTCGACCCCGCAGACCTGCTGCGCCTGGTCGCGTGTTTCGAAGCGGGAGCTGATCTGGTGATGGGCTCGCGACAGGCGGAACCGGGTGCCTGGCCGCCTCATGCGAGGCTGGCGAACCGTCTCCTGGCTCTGGAATTGCGTCGGCGGACCGGCCTCGGATTTACCGACCTGGGGCCGATGAGGGTGGCCGGACGACAGCCCCTGCTCGACCTGGGAATGCTCGATCGCCGAAGCGGCTGGCCGCTCGAGATGGTCCTCAGGGCAGCGGCGGCGGGGTGGAGGATCGAAGAGCTGCCGGTGCCGCTGACCGGCCGCTCCGGCCGCTCCAAGGTGACCGGGACGGTCAAGGGGACCCTGCGCGCGGTCTCCGACATGTCCAGGCAGCTGCGGCAGATCGATCTGGAAGGCTGAGCATTCCGGGGCCGAGAGTGGCGCCGGCACAAGCTCCGAATATGCTGATCCGATGCCCGAAATGACGAAGTACAAGCTTAATGGCGGCGTCGCGACCATCACCCTCGACGACGGCAAGGTGAACGCGCTGTCGACGGCGATGACTTCCGAGCTGGCCGACCGCCTCGACCAGGCGGAAAACGACGGCGCCGTCGCCCTGCTCACCGGCCGGGAAAGCACTCTTTCAGCAGGCTTCGACCTTCGATGCGAGCAGTCGCTCTGGCCGGAGATGATGATCTCCGGAGCCAGGCTTGCAGAACGCATGCTGAGCTTTCCTCATCCCGTGGTGATCGCATGTAACGGCAACGCGGTCGCGATGGGCGCACTGCTGCTGAACGCCGCCGACTACCGGATCGGGGTCGACGGAGACTTCAGGATCGGCCTGAACGAGGTTGCCATCGGTATGACTCTGCCGTGGTTCGCGATCGAACTGGCGAGGCATCGTCTTACCCGAAGGTATTTCGACATATGCACGGTCAGCGGCACCCTTTTGGACCCCGGCGAGGCGAGGGCAGCGGGCTTCCTCGACGCGCTCAGCGAGCCCGCAGAGCTGCAGGCGGCGGCCCTGGCCAAGGCCTCGGAGCTGGCGACGATCGACATGGGTGCCCACCTCGCGACAAAGCTGCGCATCCGCGAGGCCGTGCTTGCCGGATTGACCGACGGCGTCGAGCGTCTGGCCGGCGACGGCCGGGAGTGGTGAGCGGACCCTTGAGCCTGATCCGCCTCGAGGAGAGCTTGAACATCCAGGCGCCCCGGGAGGTTGTCTTCGAGCTGATCGGAAGCAGCGAGAACTGGAAGCAGTGGACTCCGGTTTCGAAGGTCGATTTCGAACGCGAAAATGATTCGGAAGGTGTCGGAGAAATTCGAGTCTTTCGTCTGGGGCCGAACACGATCCGCGAGCAGATCGTTGAGAACGAACCTGATCACCGCTACTCCTACATCCTTCTGTCCGGCATTCCGGTCGACGACTATCGGGTCCGGATCGACCTGAAGCCCGAATTCGGCGGCTTCACCGTGACTTGGGAAACGGTCTTCAGGCCGAGATTTCGAGGCACCGGCAAGGTGCTCGCAGCGGCCATCGGAAATGCCTCCAGGAAGATGCTGCGCGGTCTTGCGGTCGAGTCCGAGACCCGGTCGCTGGCCTCCGGAAGCTGAGGATCCAGCCGACTGCCGGACCTGGGTTGCTCAGCCGATCGTTTCGGTCTGCCCTTCGGCGCTGATCGCCGCCTTGCTGTCCTTGGTCCGGATCACGGTGAGGGCGATGACCGCTCCCACCAGGGCGAAGCCCGAGCCGACCAGGAAGGCAAGCTGGAACCCTTCGGTCAACGCTCCGGGCACGGCCTGCTGAGCGCCCTGTGCCGCGTTGAGCACGCTGTCGGTCTTCGATGCCGCGAGTGACGAAAGAAGCGCAAGGCCGAGTGCGCTGCCGACGAAGTTGCCGTCGATCTGAATCTGTGTGAATCGGAACAGGCCGACCGCGGTGCGGAGCATGCCGGCGACGAGTACCGGTTTGAATCCGATCCGGTTGGCAATTTCCGAACCCGCACCAGCACCGAGGATAATTGTCACCGAGAGCGGCAGATAGCCGAGTCCGGCCTAGGAAAACCTGCTCGTCACCCTGAAGGTTTTCTGGAGAACCTGGTCGACGTCGCGTCGGGGCGAGGGATCGACCTGCGAATCGGGGTAGCCGATCCTGATCACGACCTGGGCATGACCTTCGTTGGCGAGTAGATCCCGCAGGCGTGGCCGGAGGTCGGAAACCTGGCAGGGCTGGTTGAGGTAACCGGCCTGCACGCCCTCCGCAGCAGCGATCAGCAGCGACCTCTGCAGGGCCTGCCCGGCCTTCAGCCAGTCCTCGTCCAGGTCGAGGTCGGTCCCGAGCACCAGCAGGTACGGGGCGTCATCGGCAAGCCTCGCGTCCCTGCGGCCGGTGGTCTTGCCGAGGTCGAATACGCTGACCACGAGCTTGGCGATCGGTCGGGAAAAGCCCGCAACGGCGAGACCGTCACCTGAGCGCCGCGGGTGCATCCAGGATGCGAGCTCGCGTCTCCAGGTCGGGTCGGCGAACTGCCGCTGATCGCCGGTCGCGATCAGTTCGCTCAGAGCTTCGCGTTGGGGCCGTCCGGATATGACCTCCAGCCAGGCGCCTTCCAGGGCGGCCGCGCCCTGCATCCGCTCGACAAGGTCGGCATCCGGGGCCGCGGAAGTGAAGCCGCCCCTGGTCGTACGCCGTTCCTCGATACTCGCCGCCAGACGAGCCTCATTCTCGGCCTCCTCGCTCGCCACGGCTTCGAGGCGGAGCCTCGCCATCAGGTCGGATCGAGGGCCCTCGGGCAGCAGCTCCGGCTGCGCCTCGAATCCAAGAGCAGCCAGCCTGGCACGCAGGTTGAACAGGGCCGACCCGCAGCTGAGGGTCAGCTCACGGTCAAAAGGATCGTTGGCCGGAAGCGAACGCAGCCGGTCGGCGTAGATGGAGACGATGCCGTCTTCGAAGCTGAAGAACCAGGGCTGCGTATTGTGCGACGAAGGGGCCCTTGTCGCTGCCCGGATCACAGTCCGGAGTTCCGCATCGCTGATGACCCGGACTTCCTCCATGGAAACAGCCTAAGGCCCCGGCGCTATGCCGGATGCGGTTTTCTACCTAAATTCTGACCCGCAAAGACCCGGGCCTCAGGCGGGGTCGACGGAGTCGACGAAGAGGTCGACTCCGAGGTCGGCACCTGCGCCGTCAGCCGCGTACGGGCTGAAATCGGAGACCCCGGCAGCCTTGAGGACGTCTTCGCAGAGCAGCGCCTGCCCTGTGAATTCCCGACTGTCGCGGATGAGGATCTCGTAGGCGGAGTCGGCGTAGATCGCAGGCGTGCGGGCCATCTTCATCGCGGCGTCCCCACCGAGCAGGTTCTGGACGGCCGCGGTTGCGACCAGGGTGCGCGGCCAGAGCGCATTCGAGGCCACGCCGTCCTCCCGCAACTCCTCGGCCAGTCCGAGTGCGGCCAGGGTCATGCCGTACTTGGCGATCGTATAGCCGGTATGGGGAGCCAGCCACTTCGGTTCCAGGCTGATCGGAGGGGAGAGGGTGAGGATGTGACCGTTCTCGCTCTGCTTCAGGTGTGGCAGGCAGGCCTGGCTCAGGGCGAAGGTTCCACGGACGTTGATGTCGAGCATCAGGTCGTAGGCCTTCATCGCGAGCTCGGAAGTCGGAGCGAGGTTGATCGCACTGGCGTTGTTGACGCAGATATCGATTCCACCGAAGCGCTCGACTGCCTGGGCCACGGCGGAAGCGATGTCGTCGTCGTTTCTCACATCACCGACGATTGCCAGTGCCTTGCCGCCGGCCTCTTCGATCTGGGCGGCGGCGGTGTGAACCGTTCCCTCGAGCTTGGGGTGGGGTTCGGCCGTCTTGGCGAGCAGCGCGACATTGGCTCCGTCGGCTGCGGCCTTCAGTGCGATCGCCAGGCCGATTCCGCGACTGCCTCCGGAAATCACCATCGTCTTGCCGGACAGGTCCCTTGAATTCGAGTGCTCGCTCATGCCGGGGATCCTACGGAGAGCGAAGGCAGCCATGCCGCCTTCCCGCCGGCCGACAGCCGTCTGCCCTGGTTGTAGGGTCCGGTTGCAGAGGATCTCGATCGCCACCTCTTTCAGACCGTCAGGACTGCCTCCAGTTGCCGGAATCCGACCTCAACACGATGCTTCGAACGATGAATCCGGTTCTGAAGCCGGGTCGCTTCGTCTTCGTCGGTCTCGACGATCTTGACCTCGCGACAGTCGAACTCCACGCGACCGTTCGCGAAGACGAGGGGTTGAGCGCAGTGATCCTTCGAGACGATGCCGATTCCCATGGCTTCGAGTACGACTTCGTGGCGGTCTGGATCACCCTGCGCGTCGAGTCGGCTCTTTCGGCCGTAGGCCTGACGGCGGCGGTGAGCGCCTGCCTTACCGAGCAGGCGATCAGCTGCAACGTGATCGCGGGACTGCGCCACGATCACCTTCTGGTTCCGGAGGAGCGCAGACATGAGGCGATCGATGTTCTGTCGGCGCTTTCGGTCTCCGCGGCGGAGTGAGGCCGACGCGATGTGTGCGCGATGTCACTCGGGGTCAGGCTTGAATCAAACCCTCACGCTGGAGTAGGGTTCACGCTGTCGTCCGCTTGATCGTTCAGGTCAGACGGAAGTCTGGCAGTCAGAGCACGTCGTGATGGTGCGCCCGCGCAAGCCGGGGCCACCGACTGAGAAGCGTCTGACCTCAGTTCCAACACGACCACAGTTGCGCCGGTAGCCGATCCGTACGGATGGGCCGCTTCAGGTGCGAAACCAGAAAGCTCCGAATGTCGAATATGAACCTGCCCATACCTGCCCGCTTGCCGCTTCCCGCGATGACGGGCAAGATGCTGAAAGTCGAACTCCTGGCCGGACTGGTCGTCGCACTGGCCCTGATTCCGGAGGCGATCTCCTTCTCGATCATCGCCGGGGTCGACCCCAAGGTGGGTCTGTACGCCTCGTTCACGATGGCGGTTGCGATCGCCTTCACAGGGGGACGGCCGGCGATGATTTCGGCCGCGACCGGCGCGATGGCTCTGGTCGTCGTTTCCCTGGTCGACCAGCACGGGGTCGAATACCTGCTGGCCGCGACGGTTCTTGCCGGGATCATCCAGGTGACCCTCGGCGGACTCGGGATCGCCAAGCTGATGCGCTTCGTGCCCAGGTCGGTCATGACGGGCTTCGTCAACGCCCTTGCCATCCTTATCTTTCTGGCTCAGGTTCCCCATCTGGTGGCAGGTGGGGCACTCGGCTTGGTCCTCGTCGCCGGCGGACTTGCCCTCATCGTCCTCGTACCCCGGCTCACCAAGGCGATTCCGGCACCTCTTGTCGCGATCGTCGTATTGACCGTGATCGTGGTGGCCGGTGGCATCGGGGTGCCCAACGTCGGCGACGAAGGCGAGCTGCCCTCGGTACTGCCCTTCCTCGGAATACCGTCGGTGCCGTTCAACCTCGAGACCCTCGTGATCATCGCTCCGTACTCGCTCACTCTGGCCGCGGTCGGCCTGCTCGAATCGCTGATGACGGCGAAGCTGGTCGACGACATCACCGAGACGCCTTCCGACAAGGATCGTGAGGCCCGCGGACAGGGAATCGCCAACGTGATCACCGGATTCTTCGGCGGCATGGCCGGCTGCGCGATGATCGGCCAGACCATGATCAACGTCAAGGCCGGGCGCGCGCGGACCCGGCTTTCGACCCTGAGCGCCGGAGTATTCCTGCTCACCCTGGTGGTCGGACTCGGTTCGGTAGTCGCGGTGATCCCGATGTCGGCGCTGGTGGCCGTAATGATCCTGGTCGCCGTCTCGACCTTCGACTGGCACAGCGTCTCGCCTTCGACCCTGAAGATGATGCCGCGCGGTGAGATCGTGGTCATGACGCTGACCGTCGGCGCCACCGTCTTCACCCACAACCTCGCGATCGGCGTCGGTGTAGGCGTGCTCGCATCGATGGCACTGTTCGCCCGCAGGGTCGCCCATCTTGTCCATGTGGACCGCGTGGTCGACCCGGACGGCAGCTCGGCGCTCTACGCGGTGAGCGGCGAGCTCTTCTTTGCCTCCGACCAGGAACTGATCGACAGCTTTCACTACACGGAGGATCCCCCTCACGTCGTGATCGACTTTTCCCGGGCGCACCTCTGGGATTCATCGGCGGTGGCTGCGCTGGACGCGATCTCCACCCACTATCAGCGCCACGAGATTGAGCTGGAAATCACCGGGCTGAACAGCCACAGCGAACAGCTCCACGGAGAACTCACCGGCCAGCTCGCCCCGGCCCACTGAGTCGCGCCGGATTCGCCCAAGCGTGTGACCGGCTCCCGGCAGATAGGTTGCTGTGATGGAAAGGGCTGACTGGGAGTCACGCTGGGATGAAGGCAGAACGGCCTTTCACCGGACCGAGGTCAACGAACTGGTGGGTAAGTACGCCGATCGGGTCTGGGGGAGCGAACCCCTGGAGCAGGTGCTCGTCCCTCTCTGTGGCAAGAGCGTCGACATGGCCTTCCTCGCCGAGAGAGCCGGGAGCGTCGTCGGGGTTGAATTCGTCGAGCAGGCGGTTGAAGAATTCTTCATCGAGAGGGGTCTTTCGCCAGAGGTTGATCCAGGCCGGTTCAACCGTCACCGGGCCGGTCCTTACACGATCTTTGCCAGCGACTTCTTCAGCATCACGCCCGACCTGACCGGTCCCAACGACGCGGCCCTCGACCGTGCTTCTCTGGTGACCCTCGACAGGGAGGGCCGGCCCCGCTACGTCGAGCACCTGCATTCGCTCCTCGGCGAAGGCGCCAGGGCTCTGCTGGTCACCTTCGACTATGACCAGTCACTCATGAGCGGACCGCCGTTTGCGGTCTCCGACGAAGAAGTGGGACGCCTGTTCTCTTGGGGCTTCGAGGTCGAGTTACTCGAGAGCCGCGACGTGCTGGGACCGCAGTTCCGGGCTCGCGGTCTGACGGCCATGACCGAGTCTGCATTCGCCCTGACCCGCAAGTAGGGGGCGATGCAGATCCCGGGGGTGACGGCGTCTCCGGCTAGACTCGCCGGTATTCCGAACCGAGGATGAGGAGAGTCGCTTCTTGCTGACCGAACAACAGCTGGCAACCCTGAACGTCGTATGCGACACGATCGTGCCTTCGATCGAGAGATCGGACGACGAGCACGGCACCTGGGGGAGGAGTGCTGCCGACCTCGGTGCGGACGCCGCGGTAGCCGAAGCGATCAGTGGCATGGAAGCCGAAAGAGTGCAGGGTCTGGCCGAACTGCTCGATGTTCTGGAGCGGCAGCACTTTTCGAGGCTCTCCCAGGCCTCGCGGGAGCAGAGCCTTCGCACGCTTTCGCTGGCCTCGCGCGACGCGGCACTCGGCATCGCTGCCCTGACGGCCCTGACACTCTTCTTCGCCTACGGAATACCGCCAAATCCGGTCTGGGCCGAACTCGGCTTTCCCGGGCCGGTTTCGGCCCCTCCGGATGTTCCCAAGCCGATCGTGCCCCTGCGACCGGGCCACGGTGAGAATCTCGAAGCCGACGTCGTCGTGGTCGGTTCAGGCGCGGGTGGTGGGGTGATCGCCGCACGACTCGCCGAGTCGGGTCTCAAGGTCCTCGTTCTCGAAGCGGGCGGCTACTTCAATGAATCCGACTTCGACCAGACCGAACTCGGAGGTTTTCAGCGCCTCTACTGGCGTGGCGGCCCGACTCCCACGGCGGATTTCAACGTCAGCATCCAGGCGGGCTCATGTCTCGGTGGAGGGACGGTCATCAACTGGACGAACTGCCTCAGGCCGAAGCCCTGGGTCCGTGAGGAATGGGCCGATCAACACGGTCTCGACGACATCAAGGCTCCCGCCTTCGACGCCTGCGTGGAATCGGTCTGGCAGAGGCTTGGCGTCAACGACAGGTGTTCGGAGCTCAACCCCGCCCAGGAGTCAATGATCCGCGGAGCCGACCGGCTCGGCTGGTCCTGGCAGACCGTCGACCGCAACTGGGACCCGGAACTCCACGACCCGACCGTCGCCGGCCTGATGGGCTGGGGTGACCAGTCGGGAGCCAAGCAGTCGACCCTCAAGACCTACCTCCAGGATGCCGTAGGGCACGGTGCCGAGATCATCGTCGACTGCTTTGCGCAGCGCATCCTCACCGAGAACGGAAGGGCAGCCGGCGTCGAAGCCAAGGTCGGTGAGGCGACATTCACCGTCACGGCACCGCGGGTGATCGTGGCCGCGGGCTCGATCGAGTCGCCGGGCCTGCTGCTGCGGTCGGGCCTCGGCGGTCCAGCGGTCGGCAGACACCTGCGCCTTCACCCCTGCACCCTCGTCTTCGGCGACTACGGCGAGGACCAGCGCGCCTGGTGGGGTGCGCCGCATGCCGGCATCATCGACGAATTCGATGGCGGCCTCGACGGAGACGGCTACGGGTTCCTGATCGAAGGCACTCAGTACACGACCGGACTTGCCGCTTCGGCGATCCCGTTCACCTCGGCGGCCGAGCACAAGGCTTCCTTCCTGGAGTTCAGGAACATGGCCGCATCAATCGGTCTGATCCGTGATTACGGATCGGGTCAGGTAGTGCTCGACGAGGGTGGAAACGCAACACCGCTCTACTCGATGAGTGAGACCCGGGATATCGCGACGACGAGGCGGGCCCTGGCCGCCCAGACAAGGCTCCATGCTGCCGGTGGGGCGAGGAGGATCCAGGTTCTGGCCGAAGGCCTGCCCACCTGGAGGGTCGGCGACGACATCGAGGCCTTCATCTCGAGAATTCAGAGGATCCCGCTCCGGGCGGGCGGAGCCCGGCTCTTTTCCGCCCATCAGATGGGGACCTGCCGATTGGGGAGTGACCCTGAATCAAGCGTCGCCGACCCACGGGGCGAGCTGCATGACACTCCCGGAGTCTGGATCGGCGACGGATCCGCCTTCCCGACCGCTTCCGGTACGAACCCGATGATCACGATCATGTCCCTGGCACACAGAACCGCCGGGAACATACTCGAGGCGGCGGGCATTTCGGGACCTGAAAACAGCGAGCGAAAGACGGCAGCATGACCTCGACGGAGACACCGCAGCGGACCGACTGCCACTACATCGATGGCAGGTGGGCGGAGCCACGCTCGCAGGAGACTCTCGAGGTGGGCAACCCGGCCACCGAGCAGCTCATCGGACGGGTTCCGTCGGGAACGGCTGCCGATGTCGACCTGGCGGTTGCGGCTGCGACCGAGGCCGGTGAGGGGTGGGCTGCGCTGGAACCGGTGGATCGGGCCGCTTTCTGCACGGCTGTCGCCATGGGGCTCCAGGATCGTGCGGAGGAGATTGCGGCGACCATCTCGGCCGAGCTCGGAAGCCCGATCACCCAGTCGATGCTGATCCAGGCCGCGCTGCCTGCGGTCACCTTCGCATCGATGGAGCACCTGATCGAGCACATACCGTGGCAGCAGACGATCGGTAACTCACTGATCCTGCGAGAGCCGGTAGGAACGGTTGCGGCGATCACCCCGTGGAACTACCCGCTTCACCAGGTGGCGGCGAAAGTCGCCCCGGCGATCACGGCCGGCTGCACGGTGGTGGTCAAGCCGAGCGAAGTCACGCCGTTGAGCGCCTACATTCTGGCCGAGGTCATCGACCAGGCCGGGATCCCGGAAGGGGTCTTCAACCTTGTCACCGGAACCGGCCCCGTCGTCGGAGAGGCGATGGCGGGCCATCCGGGTATCGATTTGGTTTCTTTCACCGGCTCGACCCGGGCCGGGAGCCGGGTGAGCGAGATAGCTTCCTCCTCGGTCAAGCCGGTGACGCTGGAGCTCGGTGGCAAGTCGGCAAACGTGATCCTCGACGACGCTGACCTGGAAACCGCCGTGGTCGACGGAATCGAAAAATGTTTCATCAATGGCGGGCAGACCTGTTCGGCACTGACCCGGATGATCGTCCCCAGGGATGCCCTGCCGATGGTCGAGGCGATAGCCGCGGCTGCGGTCGAACAGACGAAAGTCGGTGACCCCGGTGATCCTGCGACCGACATCGGGCCGATGGTCTCCGCAAACCAGCGTGACCGGATCCGTGGATTCATCCAGCAGGGAATCGACGAAGGCGCCCGGATGCTCTGCGGCGGTGTCGCGCCCCCGGAGGGACTCGAAACCGGCTATTTCGTTCAGCCGACAGTGTTTTCGGACGTCACCCCGGAGATGGTCATCGCCCAGGAGGAGATTTTCGGCCCGGTCCTCGCGATCATGGCCGCAGAAGACGAGGACGACGCAGTCCGTCTGGCGAATTCGACCCGCTACGGTCTCGCCGGCGGCGTCTGGTCGGGAGACGAAGAACGGGCCAAGCGGGTTGCCCGGCGCCTCCGTACCGGTCAGGTCGAGATAAACGGCGCCGCATTCAATCCACTGGCCCCTTTCGGGGGACGGGGCATGTCCGGCCACGGCCGTGAGCTCGGGCCTTACGGGATCGAGCACTTCCTCACGCTCAAGTCCCTGCAGCTCTAGGCAGGGGATGGTCTGCGTGAAGCGAAAGTCTTCCTGGAGCGGGCCCAGGCCCGCGGCGTATAGCCTTTTGTCCAGTGGGACCTCCCGAGGGAAGGTCCGTTATGGAGGGAGACAGACTCAATGCCAGCGTTGAAGGTACCGTCGGCCACCGCTCCGGTCGAGCAACTCGCCGGAGGCGCAGCTTCGCTCGCCGGCCGGATCGCCTCACCCACCTTTCGAATGCTGGGGGAATGGGTATCGACTGTTCACATGCCGCACTGGCCGACGCCTCCGCGTGGCGACGGAGCCGCGGCGATCCTGATCCCGGGCTTCCTTGCCGGAGACCCCAGCCTGACCCGGATGGCGAAGTGGCTGAAGGAGGGAGAGTACTCACTGGTCCGCAGTGGTATCCGTTGGAACGTCGACTGCCTCGAGGATACGGTCAGCTCGGTCGAAGCCCGACTCGAAGCAGCGGTGGAAAAGGATGGTCGCCGCGCTCTGGTTATCGGTCAGAGCAGGGGAGGGGTGGTCGGCCGGGTGCTCGCCGTGAGGCGTCCCGATCTGGTCGGCACCCTGGTCACCCTCGGATCGCCGCTGCGCAGCCAGACAGCCGTGCATCCGCGAGTCTGGCTCTCGATCGGCATGGTCGGTGGGCTCGGATCGCTGGGCGTTCCCGGACTGCTCAGCCACACCTGCTCGAACGGTGAATGCTGTCGCGAATCGAGGGAGGCGATCAATGCCCCTTTCCCGGATGACGTGCGCTTCATCTCGATGTACTCCCGCGACGACAGCGTCGTCAGGTACGAAGCCTGCCTCGATCCGGCTGCGGAGCACATAGAGATCGGCACGAGCCATCTGGGAATGGGCGTCGACGCTACCGTCTGGCGCATCCTTTCCCGCGCGCTGGGCCGGGCCTGAGATGACGGCCGAGGCAAAGCAGCTCTCGGCGCTTGATACGCAGTTCCTTGCGATCGAAAACGATCGCAATTACGGCCATACCGGCGGGCTGGCGGTTCTCGACCCCTCGACCGCACCGGGCGGTGACCTGACTCTCCAGGAACTCAAGGATTTCATCGATTCGCGCCTCCACCTGATCCCGCCTTTCACATCGAGGCTGGCCCAGGTCCCGTTCAATCTCGACTGGCCGTACTGGGTCAAGGACGAGCACTTCGACATCGGCTACCACGTTCGCGAGATCGCCCTGCCGGCCCCCGGCGACATGAAGCAGCTGACCGACCAGGTCGGCCGTATCTACTCCCGCCAGCTGGATCGCTCGCGACCACTCTGGGAGCTCTACCTGATTCAGGGACTGGAAGGGGGGAGGGCGGCGATCCTCAGCAAGACCCATCACGCCGCGGTCGACGGCATGTCCGGCAGCGAGATAATGAGCGCGATCTACGACCTCACACCGGAACCACGGACCGTCGATCCACCTCCGGCCGGGTCCGGTGAAGAGGCCGGGGCAGGGGCTCCGCGGGGTCTCGACCTGCTCTCTCACGGCCTGACTGCACTCCCGCGCTACCCGGTCAATCTTGCGACGCGGATGGGTCGCATCCTGCCGCATGCCGATCTGCTTCCTTCGGTTGCCGGCATGCCCGGCTCGGAGAGGATCAGCCGTTCGCTGTCGAAGGTCCGAAACTTCGTCGGTCGCAATGCGGACGGCCAGGTGATCGAAAGGCCACCGGTAAAGGCACCCAGGGGACCGTACGGGGCGGCCGTGTCCCCTCACCGGATCTTCGGATTCGGCTCGATGTCGCTGGCGGACATCAAGGCGGTCAAGGATGCCTTCGCGGTCAAAGTCAACGATGTTGTCGTGACCCTGGTGGCCGGAGCGGTGAGGGCCGACCTGGCCAGGCGGGGTGAGTTGCCGGATCAGCCCCTGGTCGTCTTCGTTCCGATATCGGTTCGTACCGAAGAGGAGCGGGGCACGTTCGGCAACAAGGTTTCGGCGATGATCGTCGCGCTGCCGACCCACATCGACGATCCGCTGGAGCGCCTTGTCTTCAGCCACGAGAATCTGAGCATCGGCAAGGAGAACCACGACGCCCTGCCGGTCGAGGCGATGCGGGACATCTCGACGCTTGTCCCACCGGCCCTGCACACCCGCGCCGCCAGGGTCGCGACCCGCCTTTCAGGAAGGTTCACCCGGCCCCCGTGGAACGTCATCGTCTCCAACGTCCCGGGTCCGCCGGTCGACCTCTACTGCTGCGGAGCCAGGCTCGAAGCGATGTATCCGCTCTCGATCATCTCCGACGGGATGGGCCTCAACGTCACGGTCATGAGCTACCGCGATTCGGTCGACATCGGAATCACCGCCGACCGCGAACAGACGCCCGAGGTCCAGGAGATCGTCGACTTCATGCACGAAGAACTGGCCCTGCTGCTCAAGCGCATGCCCTCATCGCCGGCCTGAGCGGCCAGGCTCAGAAGGCTTCTTCGCTCAGTTCCATGACGTCGTTTTCGATGTTCTCGATCGCCGCCCGCGTCGCCTTGAGGTTGGGAAGCATGTTCCTCGCGAAGAACCTGGCCGCGACGACTTTGCCTTCGTAGAACGGCTTGTCGATGTCCGATGCCCCTTCTTCGAGGGCTGCGGCAGCGATTTCGGCGTGGCGGATCAGCAACCAGCCGATCATCAGGTCGCCGAATGACTTGAGGAACTGCACCGAGCCGAGACCGACCTTGTAGACGTTGTTCGGGTCTTCCTGTGAGCTCATCAGGAATCCGGTCAGAGTGTCGTTCATCGACTTGATGTCTTCGACCGCCGCGGCCAGGTAGGCGCGCTCCTCCTCGAGGCCGCCTCCGTCGTTGTCGATCTGGACCTGCATCTTTTCCAGCAGGTGGTTCATCGACTTGCCTTCGTCGCGGACGATCTTGCGGAAGAAGAAGTCCTGAGCCTGGATCGCGGTCGTACCTTCGTAGAGGCTGTCGATCTTCGCGTCGCGGATGTACTGCTCGATCGGATAGTCCTGGAGGAAGCCCGAACCTCCGTAGGTCTGCAGCGACTCGGTCAGGATTTCGTAGGAACGCTCCGAGCCGACACCCTTGACCAGTGGCAGCAGGAAGTCGTTGATCCTCATCGCGAGTTGAGGGTCGTCGACTCCTTCGACGATTTCGGCCGCGACCTTGTCCTGGTGGACGGCGGTGAACATGTAGAGCGCTCGCAGTCCTTCGGCGTATGCCTTCTGGGTCATCAGCGACCGCCGCACGTCAGGGTGGTGCATGATCGAAACACGCGGGGCCGTCTTGTCCATGATCTGGGTCAGGTCGGCACCCTGGACGCGTTCCTTGGCATAGGCGAGCGCGTTGAGGTATCCGGTCGAGAGAGTCGCGATGGCCTTGGTGCCGACCATCATCCGGGCGAACTCGATCACGTCGAACATCTGTCGGATGCCCTGGTGTACGTCGCCGACCAGCCAGCCCTTCGCCGGGGTGCCGTGGGCACCGAAAGTCAGGTCGCAGGTGGCAGAAGCCTTGAGGCCCATCTTGTGCTCGAGGTTGGTGACGAAGACGCCGTTGCGTTCGCCCGGCTCGCCCGTTTCGCTGTCGAAGAGGAACTTGGGCACGATGAAGAGGCTGAGGCCCTTTGTTCCCGGGCCGGCACCTTCCGGCCTGGCCAGCGTGTAATGAAAGATGTTCTCGAAGAGGTCATCCGAGTCTCCCGAGGTGATGAAGCGCTTGTCACCTTCGATGTGCCAGGAGCCGTCCGGTTGCTCGATCGCCTTGGTGCGGCCTGCACCGACGTCGGAGCCGGCATCCGGTTCGGTCAGGACCATGGTCGCGCCCCAGTTGCGCTCAACCGACAGAGCGGCCCAGTGCTTCTGCTCGTCGTTGCCGTTTTCGTAAAGCAGCTGTGCGAAGGCAGGTCCCGCCAGGTAGAAGAAGCCGGCCGGCATCGCCCCGACCATGAATTCTGCGATCGCCCACGAAACTGTCGAAGGAGCGGGAACGCCGCCGATCTCCTCGCCGAGGCCGAGCTTCAGCCAGTCGGCATCGGTCCAGGCATGAACCGACTCCTTGAGCGCTTCGGGAAGGGTCACGACGAACGTCTCGGGATCGTAGGTCGGAGGGGTGCGGTCGGTCTCGGCGAAGGATTCAGCCACCGGACCCTCGGCCAGGCGCGAAGCCTCGTCGAGCATGATCCTGACCGTCTCCGTATCCAGGTCCCCGAAGGCGCCCGACTTCAGCACATCGTCCGTGCCCAGGACTTCGAAGAGGTTGAACTCGATGTCACGGACGTTGCTGATGTAGTGGCTCAAGGCTGCTTCCTTCCGATCAGGGTGGGTGCCGGTTGTTCCGCGAACTCAAGCATTCCACGAATCCGCGCTGAATGTAGCCCCGCCGCCATTCCGAAAGGCATGCCTGCTTCTCTGGATCGAGACCGCCTTGGGACCCCTCGCTCCAGGCTGGTCTGTCTTCACCGCTGAGACGGGCAGCTCAATCCACATAATTCGTCTCTATTGACAAATATCAATGGAACCTGTTTACTGAATCCATGAGCGCTGAACTGACTCTCACGCCGAAGCAGAAGAGCCCCAACGGTCAGCCCTGTTGCGAGCCGGTGGTATATCCCGATGTGGAACGGGCCGAGGCGGAACGCATCGCGAAGATCGCCAAAGCGCTTGGTGACCCGATCCGCCTGACCCTGGTCGACGTCTTGAGAAAGCACGCCGGCAAAGTCTGTGTCTGCGAGTTGGTGCCGCTGTTTGACGTCAGTCAGTCGACGTTGTCCCATCACCTCAAGAAGCTGCGGGATGCCGGCATTGTCGACTCCGAGCGCCAGGGTCTCTGGGCCTATTACTACGTGAACCCCGAAGAACTGGAGGAGCTGAACAGATGGCTGAGCTAGAGACGACCGGCGACTGTTGTTCCGAGGCGGAGGACCTCAAGGAGGTGGTGCGGGAACGCTACGCAGCGGCCGCAACCTACGCCTCTGAACGCGACGCGTCCTGCTGTGCGAACGACGCGGTGCTCACCGATCAGCAACGCGCGGTCTTCGGATCCGGCCTCTATGAATCCGGCGATCGCGATTCGGTGCCCGAGGCCGCGCATCTGATCTCTCTCGGATGCGGCAATCCGACAGCAGTTGCTCAGCTCACCGAAGGCCAGACGGTCCTTGACCTCGGCTCGGGCGGGGGCATTGACGTGCTGCTTTCGGCCCGTCGGGTAGGGCCAACCGGAAAGGCCTACGGTCTCGACATGACCGACGAGATGCTTGAACTCGCCCGAAGCAATCAACGCGAGGCGGGAGTTGAGAACGTCGAATTTCTCCGGGGTGAGATCGAGCACATACCCCTGCCGGACTCATCTGTCGATGTCGTCATATCCAACTGTGTAATCAACCTTTCAGGCGACAAGCCACTGGTGCTGCGCGAAGCCGCGCGGGTTCTCAGGCCCGGGGGCCGTTTCGCGGTGAGTGACGTGATCGCGGACCCGGACATGAGCGAGCAGACCCGTGCCGACATGGGTGAGTGGACAGGCTGCATAGCCGGGGCCCTGACTCGCGACGAGTTCGAGCGCGACCTCGCGGCGGCTGGTTTCGAGTCGATCGAGATCGAGGAAACCCATCGTGTCCATGACCAGGCCTCCTCGGCAATCGTCAGCGCAACCAAGCCGGCGGACCCCGCCTGAACCCTCTTCAGGGGTTGTTTGAATTTTCGGCTTCGACTTTCAGCGCTAGCATGATCCCTGACAAGAACGCTAGGCAGGAGGAGATACCCGATGGCGCATCCCGAGTCGCTGGATCACATGCTGGCCGCCTGGAACGAGCCTGCCTCCTCGAAGGTCCGGGGTCACCTGGAGCGGGCGCTGGCGCCAGACGTTGAATTCATCGACCCCAGCATCGAGACACACGGCATCGATGAGTTCGAGGCGAACGTCGAGAAGGTCCAGGCAGCGATTCCCGGTGCCGTCTATTCGCGGACCAGCGGCGTCGACAGCCACCACGGTCTTCACCGCTACTCGTGGCAGATCAGCCGGGACGGCGAAATCGTGCTGCCGGGTTTCGACGTGACGGAAGTCGATGACGAGGGCAGGGTCAGTCGCGTACTCGGCTTTTTCGGCCCGCTGCCGGACGGCGACTGACGCATCGGTAAGGCGACGACTTGTCTCCGGAAGATCTGACCACGGGAACTTTCACCGGGGCCGACGGCCAGGGCATCCACTGGCGGGTCCGGACCGCGCCGGCCGCCCGGGCTCAGATGGTGATCGTCCACGGCTACGGCGAGCACGGCGATCGCTACAGACGGCTCTGCGAACGCCTGGCAGGGGAGGGGTTCTCGGTCTGGGCCAACGACCATCTCGGTCACGGGCTCAGCGAAGGTCGGCGCGGCCTGCTGAGCAACATGGATGACGCCGTGGCGGACGTAGGTCAGGTCGTAGACATGGCTCGCGAGGCAGAGCCGGACCTGCCCGTTTTCATGTTCGCCCACAGCATGGGGGGAGCCATCGGTCTGCGCTATGCGCTGGGCAGCCAGGACAAGCTCGATGGACTGATTCTCTCGTCGGCGGCCGTCTCGATGGAGGGCCTGGGGGTCCCGCGAATCCAGCGGCAGGCAGTCAGGCTGATCGCTCGCGTCGCACCGAAAGTTCCGGTCAACCGCCTTGACTTCGATGGCATTTCACGCGACCCGGAGGAGGTGCGCATCTATATGGAAGACCCGCTGGTCTACAAAGGAGCGCAGCCGGCCCGCACGGTCGACGAACTGATTCAGACGATGGCCGATCTGCCCGAAGAAGTCGGCCGATTGCAGATACCCCTGCTGGTAATCGCCGGGTCCGCGGACCCGATCGTTCCCGCCGATGGAAGTCGGGACATCCACGAACGTGCCGGGTCTTCGGACAAACAGCTGAACGTCTACGAAGGCTTCGTCCACGAATTGATCAATGAGCCGCCGGACGACCGCGAACGGGTGACCCGGGATCTGATCGACTGGCTGGAGGCCCGGATACCGTCGGCTCCCTGAGGGCGAAGTGGGGGCTTGACTACTCTTCGATGCCGAGCGTCGCCGGGTCGGCTGCCTTGAGGAAGGGCATCAGGAACTTGCCGTGGATCTTCTCGGCGGGGTCCCAGCCGTATGCGCTGGAGTTCTCGGATCCCGGCCCGAGTCCGACCACTCCGTCGTCGGTGACCAGGACTCCGCGGTAGACCGGCTCGAACGGCTTCGGAGCCGGGCCGCCGCTGGCTGCGGCGGCGATCGCTGCAGCCACGACGTCGGCCTGTTCGGTCGCGAGTCCGCCGAACTTGACCGGGAATGAAGTCACGTCCCCGGCCGCGAACTCGCGCTCGTGCTCTTCGATCAGGCCGAAACCGTCAACCGGGATGAAGCCCTGCTCGTCGCATGGCAGCCCCTCGATCCTGCGCCCGGTGAGCAAGGGCAGGGCGATCGCCAGGTCGGCTTCGATCTTCTGGCCACCGGTGGTCACCAGGGTACCTTCGCGGTATTCGGCCGGGGCGGTTCCGAGGACTGTCTCGATGTTCCGCGCGCGCAGCAGCTCCGCGACCTTCTCGGCATCTGCTTTCCCGAAAAGGTCGAGCGGCGCCTGCTCCGGTGAGACAACGGTGACCGATGCTTTCGACCCGAGCTCCGCGGCGATCAGCAAGGCAAGTTCGTACAGGGGCAGCGGCCAGGTGCCGCCCTCTGCCATCGCTACGACGACTCTCGGATCCTCCCGGTCGTGGAGCGGGGCAAGTGCTTCGGCCACAGCCGCATTGCCGGCCTGCCACTGGTAGGTCATCGCCCCGGGCACGGAGTCGCGCGATTCGGCTCCGGGCGATGCGATCAGGAAGTCATATTCGAATTCGGATCCGTCCGAAAGCCTGATCAAACGACTGGAGGTCACGACCTCCGAGACGCCGGCCTCGTGGTACGTGGCTCCGGCCGTGGCCGCCAGCTTCGACAGGTCGAAATTGAGCACGCCGCCTCTGCCGAAGCCGCTCGATACCGCCAGCGGCTTGAGCACGAACTTCGGCTGCGGCGAGAAGAGATGGACGTCCGCACCTTTGTAGGACGCCGCCTGCAGAGCGAGCATGGCTTCAAGGGCGGCGACGCCGCCGCCGATGATGGCCACCTTTGCGGGTATGGAGGGATCTTGTTTCAGTTTCGTCGCACCAACCTTTTCTCTGGACCATCATAGGCTCCCCAGAGGCGCGAGGTTCCATAACTCCGTTCAGGAGTCTCCGGGAGGTGTCTCTGGAGATCACCCATGACGGGCAGGTGTAACGGCCGACCTGCGGGAAGCACGCCTGAGACTGGCACTGAGTTCATGTGCCTGGTCGAGGACGCCAGACAGCAGAAGGCCCGCGAGCGACGGATCAGACGGACCTGCGAGCAACTCGAGCAGGGCAGGCGCGGTCGGTGCCGTAGGCCGGCTGCGGCCACAGGGAGTGCGAAGGGGTTGATCGCTACTCGACACTCACCCTGCGGTCCGATCTCCAAGTTGACATAACCGACATTATCGCGCATAAGAGGGGAGGCTTCGCAAGGTAGCCCCCGACCTGAGCCGGCTTCTGACGGCTCAAATCCCCACTGAAACCAGGACAGACAGGCATGTGGCGATGTTTCAGCCAGCCGGGTCGGACTTGCGCCACGAAGGCCACGACCAGTTGGTGAATGCCCGGAGGATCCATTCAGCCGGTCCGTAACGATGCTTCTTCAGCCAGATCGCGCTGAGCCAGGTCAGGACGGCAAAGACGGCGATTGCGATCAGGACGGCGACGGTCGGCGAAACTTCGCCGACCAGGCCGAGGCCGTAGCCGGTGAAGATCAGTGAAAGCACTATCGATTGCAGCAGGTAGTTGCTCAGGGCGATGCGACCAGCCGGTGCCAGCGCGCCGATCAGCCGGCTTCCTGCCCGGGTATCGCGAGCGAGGACGAATGCGGACAGGTAGGCACCGGCCAGAGCCGGCGCAAGCAGGACGTTGAGGGAGAGCGCGAAGAGCTCGCGGGCCGGCTCCTGAAGGGACCCCTCCCCTCCTGCCCAGGTGTAGAAGGCCGCCGCTGGCAGGCCGAGAAGAAGACCAAAGACGAACAGGCGCCTCCAGAGTCGTGGGTACCGGCCTGGATCGTGAAGCGCCCGGGCTTTGCCGAAAGCCATGCCGACCAGGAACATCGCCAATGCGCTCGGACCCTGGATCAGCAGCAGAAGCAGGAACGTATCGTCGAGTTCACCGCTGCGGGTGGAAACCACCGTGCCGATGTCGGCGGAACCGTAGCCGGCCTCGAGGATCTCGGCCTCTCTCGTCAGTTGCGCGGGGTCGGAGCTGAAGGCTTCGGGATCCTCGAGCGCGCCGAATCCGAGACTGGCCCATACGAAAGCGGTCACAATCAGCAGTCCGCCGGCCACCAGTAGTGCCCGACGCGGCTTCCAGTTGCGGACCAACAGAAGGACGACGCCGGCGAGCGCGTAGATCATCAGGATGTCGCCGCTGAAAAAGAGCAGTCCGTGAGCGAGGCCGAGCAGGAACAGCCCGATCAGTCTGCGACCGAAACGGAGCTTGAAGCTGACGCCTTTGCGTGCGGCGCTGTCGAGCTGAATCGTGAAGCTGTAGCCGAAGAGGAAGGAGAACAGCAGGTAGAACTTGGATTCGAACAGGAAGACGACCAGAGCCCTGGTCGCTTCCGAGAAGAAGCCGTCGAAGTCGGGGTCGGTGACACCGAACCAGGTCGAAGCGAAGAAGCCGACGTTGACGACGATGATCCCGAACAGCGCGAAGCCGCGCAGCCCGTCGATCAGCTGGACTCTCCCCGGGGTCAAACGGCCTTGCTCAGCCGACTTCGATGCCCTTCCAGAAGGCGATCCGGTCCGTGATCATGGCTGCCTTCTCCTTGGGCTCCGGGTAGTAGAACGCAGCGCCCGCGTTGCTCTGCCCGTCGACCACGACGTCGTAGTAGGCGGCCGTGCCTTTCCAGAAACAGACCGAACTCTGGTCGCTCTCAGCAAGAAACTCGTGGTTGACCGACTCCTTCGGGAAGTAATGGTTGCCTTCGACGATCACCGTATCGTCGCTTCGTGCCAGCTCGACTCCGTTCCACGTGGCTGCGACTGAATTGTCGAATTCCATTGATTGCTCCCGTCTGAGGCGTTTGGCGATGGACGACAATCATCTCAGTCGAGACCCGTCGGCAACGGCTCAGGGCAACTTTGCCGGTGCGGAAGGGTTAACAAGACGGATCGGGCTGTAGGGTAGCCCGGTTAGGCCACGAATCCCAACACTGGAGAGAACCTTGAACGCTCGCTTGAGCCGCATACCGCACTTCCTTGCGATCGCCGTACTGATGATCGCAGCTGTCCTTCTGGTTGCCGCTACCGTGCCCGCCGGCACATTCGCCGCAGACGCCCAGACTTCGCTGACCAAGAAGCAGAAGAAAAAGGCGAAGGCCAAAGCAAAGGCAAAGGCCAAGAAAAAGGCGAAGGCAAAAGCCAAGCGCATGCGCAAGGGGCCGGCCGGTCTCAAGTTCTACAAGGCTCCGAAGAAGCGGATTTCCTCGAGGCACGGAAAGCTGATCTGGGCCCGTAACGCGGGTGGCGTGGTACCGCTCGATTCAGCCAGGTCAACCAAGCTCGTGCTCTACAGCTCGAAGACCGTCAACGGCAAGAAGGTTGCCGTCTCCGGGTCTGTCAGCGTCCCGAAGGGCAAGGCCCCGAAGGGCGGATGGCCGGTCATTACCTACGGTCACGGCACCACCGGCATCGCCGACAAGTGCGCTCCCTCGAGAAATACCGCAGGCGGACCGGCAGAGGGGTACATCAGCTACACCGATGGAATCCTCAACTCATGGCTCGATGCCGGCTACGCGATAGCCAGGACCGACTACGAGGGCCTCGGCACGCGGGGCATCCACCCCTTCCTGGTCGGCAAGTCCGCAGGTCGTGGTGTTCTCGACATCGTCCGCGCCGCACGGGACCTGAACCGGAAGATCTCGAAGAGGTTCGTCATCGCCGGTCACTCCCAGGGTGGACATGCGGCGCTGTTCGCAGCCGACCAGGCAGCGTCCTGGACTCCTGACCTGAAGCTCAGGGGCACCGTCGCCTACGCACCCGCCTCGCAGCTCGCTGAGCAGGTATCGCTGCTGCCGGCTCTGACTCAGCCGAGCGGGCTCACCGCACTGGCTACGATGATCATCCGTGGCATGGATTCGGTCTACCCGGCAATCGATCCTGCGGCTCTGGTTTCCGATCCGGTGCTGGCCTTCTACCGCGACACGCTGACCGAATGCCTGGCCCAGCTGTCGGAGCCGACCAGCCTTGCCGGCATCGCCCCCAGCGATCTGGTTCGACCTGGTGCGGATACGAGCGGGCTGCTGGACGTGCTGGGTGAACAGAACCCGGTCGCCGGAAGCGCTGCGCCGATTCTCCTGGCCCAGGGTCTGGCGGATACGACCACGTTCCCGTTCCTGACCGACGCCCTGAACGACGACCTGACCGCCGTTCCTGGAAATGACGTCACCTACCTCACCTACCCCGGTGTGGATCACGGTTCGATACTCGATGCCTCCGTGGCCGAGGTTGACCCGATCATCGAGGGTTGGCTGCCTGGCGGCAAGTAGGCCCCAGGCTGACACATGAGCATCAGTGCGACGGCGGCTACGGCCGCCGTCGCTCGTTCTGCCGCCGTCCGGACGACATACCCTTCTATCCGTGAGCAATGAGTAACGGAGACGCACCTCGAAGAACCCGGCTCGCCGGTGAGCGCACGCAGCTCGCATGGTGGCGCACCGGTCTTGCGGCCTTCGCCGTAGGCATCGGGGTAGGCCGGGTAGTTCCGATGCTCGACCCGACGGTCACGGTCTGGCCATACATGCTGCTCGGCGTCGGCTTCGTGATCTACGGAATCCTGCTGATCCAGTTCGGACTGAAACGCGGCTCCCATGTGGATCGGGCGGTGGGCGCCGGCGAGTCGGCCTCACCCGGGTCACTGAGCACAAATCTGCTCGGAGTCATGGGTGTGGTTCTCGGAGTGTTCACGGCGCTGATAATCCTGATCGACAGCTGAACAGACTGCTTGCCCGTCCGGGCGGCTCCCGGTGGCTTCGGATTTTATGTCAGGACGGCTGCGGGTGCCGGGTATTGCGACGAGACGCTGCCGGGGCGTGCCCGCAACAGCCCGGGTGAACCCCCGGGCCCGAAATTTGCGGTGGGGTCGCTCCTAGAGGCGTGCGCCGGCGATTTCGCTGAGGCGCTGGTTGTGGAATCCGCTGCCTCCGAGCAGGGCCGCGTCGAGCTGTGCCCGCTTGTAGAACCAGTGGACGTCGGCCTCCCAGGTGAAGCCGATGCCGCCATGGGCCTGGATCGCCGAGGCGGTGACTTCGACCCCGGCCCTGGAGGCAGCGGACTTGGCAAGTGAGGCGGCTTCGGGAAGTCGCTCGCGATCTGCGTCCGCAGCCCAGGCGGCGAAGTAGGTATCCGCCCTGGCCCCCTCGGTCAACAGCAGCATCTGGGCGCAGCGGTGCTGGACCGCCTGGAAGCTGCCGACCGGCCGGCCGAACTGCTTGCGGTCCTTTACGTACTCGATCGTCATGTCGAGGACCCGCCGGCAGATTCCGACGAGCTCGGCCGAAACGAGCAGTGCTGCGAGGTCCAGGGCCGGTCCGATTTCACCCGGCAGCTCTTCGCCTGCCGTCAGGTCGGCTTCGGGGCGACCGTAGCGGCGGGTCGGGTCGATCGTCTTCAGGTCATCGATCGAACCAGGCGAGCCCTCGATCAGCTTCGCTTTGCCAGAAGCACGGTCGGCGATCACGACGACGTCGGCGGTGGCCGCATCGGGCGTTATCTCGCCGGCGATGCCGAGGGCCCCGGTTGCGTCGCCCGATGCCAGGCGAGGCAGCCAGGCGTCTTTCTGGGCGTCGCTGCCGGCCTCCGAGATCGCCGCCGCGCACATGACGGTGCTGAGCAGCGGACCGTTGAGCAGGGCGTAGCCGGCTTCTTCGAGCAGTCCGGCCAGTTCGACGAAGCCCAGTCCCCCTCCCCCGTGTTCCTCATCAACCGCTACGCCCGGCCAGCCGAGCTCGCCGAGCTCCTGCCAGAGAGACATGTCGTACTGGCCCGATTCAGCGGCATCGCGCTGCTTCTCGGCAGTCGAGCGTGTAGCGAGCAGGTCCTTTGCGGTCCTCTTGATCTCATGCTGGTCTTCAGTGAAGTCGAATCTCATCGCTCTCTCACTTCCTCGGCAGTCCGAGCACACGCTCGGCGACGATGTTCTTGAGGATCTCGGTGGTCCCGCCTTCGATCGAGTTGCCGCGGGAACGCAACAGCTCGTAGGCCCAGGGGTCCCCTTCGGTCAGCGAGTCGGCACCTCGGACGGTGACCGCCAGCTGCGCGAGCATCTGGTTGGTTTCGGACCACAGCCACTTGGTCAGCGAACCTTCCGGACCGGGCTGGCCGTACTGCTCGATCGAGCTCAGCCCCCGGTAGGCGAGCAATCGCAGGGTCTCGGTCCGCACATGCATTTCACCAAGTGCCTCGGCGACGACCGGATCATCGATCCTGCCGTTCTCTTTCGCTTCGCGCACCAGGCGGTCCAGAAGCTGACGCAGGCGAACCTGCAGAAAGAAGCCGAGGCCCGAGCGCTCGTTCATCAGTGTGGTCAGGGCGACGTTCCAGCCATCCCCTTCGCCTCCGAGCATGTTCTCGTGAGGGATCCTGGCCTCTTCGATGAAAAGCTCGTTGAATTCCGCTTCGCCGGTGATCTGGACGAGCGGTCGCACCTGGACCGCCTCCTGCTCCATGTCCATCAGAAAGTAGGAAAGGCCCTTGTGCTTGGAGGCGTCGGGGTCGGTCCGGGCGACCAGCATGCACCACTTCGAATACTGGGCTCCACTGGTCCACACCTTCTGACCGGTGACGAGCCAGTCGTCCCCGTCCCGGACGGCTTTGGTCTTCACGGCGGCGAGATCGGAACCGGCCTCGGGTTCGCTGAAGCCCTGGCACCAGATCTCATCGGCCGAGAGGATCGGAGTCAGGTATCGCTCCTTCTGCTCCTCCGTTCCCCAGGCCATGATCGTCGGCCCGGCTAGCAGCAGGCCCAGCACGTTGGCCGGCAGCGGCGCGCCGATACGACCCATCTCTTCGAAGAAGATCGCCGACTGCATGAGGGTCGCATCCCGGCCGCCATACTCTCGTGGCCAGTGAACCGCTGCCCATCCGGCGTCATAGAGCGTACGCTGCCACGCTTTGCGGAACTCGTACTGGGCGTCTTCGTCGCCGCGGGGCTCTTCACCGGGGAGATTGGCCTCGAGCCAACCCCTCAGCTCGTCGCGGAACTCGGTCTCTTCTGCGGAGAAGGTCAGGTCCATGAGGCGTAGTTTAGGTAAGTGGCGACGACCCGGCGCTCACTGTCTTTCGCCCTGGCGCGCGATGCGATCGCTGTAGTCGCTTCTCCTCGATGGGTCGATCTCTGCGTAGAGCCTGTGGAGCCCGAAACTCCGGCTGAGTCGTTCACGGGCGATCGGTGGCAGCAGGCCGGCCAGGCGCACCAGGTAGCCACTCGAACGCGGTACGAAGACCTCCTCGCGCCTTCTTTCGATGGCGGTGATGATCTCGTCCGCCACGGACTCCGGAGAAACGAGCCTGATCAGCGGGACGCTCTTCGTTCCCTGCATCATCCCCGTATCGACCGGACCGGGCATGACGCAGGTGAAGCAGATCCCGGAATCCCTGTATTCGAACCTCACCGCATCGGTGAAACCGACGACCCCGTACTTCGAAGCGGTATAGGCAGCCAGCGCCGGAACGCTGAGCCTGCCCGCCTGCGACGCAACGTTGACGATCTGCCCCTTTCGCCTTGGTTCCATCCACTCGAGGGCGGCCAGCGTACCGTTGACAACGCCACCCAGGTTGATGTCGATCATCCGGTCGACCAGCTCACGAGGTTGATCGCCGACCCTGGGTGAAGCCTCGGCGATGCCGGCGTTGTTGACCAGGACGCCCAGTTGGCCGACTTCGTTCTCGATCTTCTCGATCAACGTCACGAAAGCCGCCGAATCGCTTACGTCCAGTCCGTAGCCGTGGCAGTCCGGCCCGAGCTCGGCCGCGGCTTCGTCTGCGGTCGAGCCGTCGATATCCGCGACGGCCACTACGGCTCCTCGTCGTACAGCGGCACGGGCCACCGCAAGTCCGATGCCCCGCGCTCCGCCGGTCACCAATACGACCCCGTCATGAAGCCCGCTCATCGCGTGGCCCTAGCCTGCATTGCGCAGTTCGACCAGATCCGCGAGATCCTCGTTCGAGAGTTCGGTCAGGGCGGATTCGCCCGAACTGACGATCGCGTCGGCCAGTTCGCGCTTGCTCTCGTGGATCGATGCGATCCGGTCCTCCACCGTGCCTTCGGCTATGAGGCGGTGGACCTGGACCGACTTGGTCTGGCCGATCCGGTGGGCCCGGTCGGTGGCCTGCTCCTCGACCGCAGGATTCCACCAACGGTCGAAGTGGATCACGTGGTCGGCCCGGGTCAGGTTGAGGCCGGTCCCGGCGGCCTTCAGTGAGAGAAGGAAGACGGACACCTCACCATCCTGGAAGCGATCGACCATCTCTTCGCGCCTGGGAACGGGGGTTCCTCCGTGCAGCAGCTGGCTGCCGATCTCGCGCTCGTCGAGATGGACCTTGAGAAGCTTCGCCATCGCCACGTACTGAGTGAAGACAAGAACCGCACCCTCTTCGGCGAGGATCGTATCCAGCAGTTCATCAAGCAGCTCCAGCTTGCCTGAGCGCTCGGTCAGCACCGGCTTGTCCTCTTTGAGGTACTGCGCCGGGTGGTTGCAGATCTGCTTGAGCGAAGTCAGCAGCTTCAGAACGAGGCCCCTCCTCCCCATGCCCTCACTGGTCCGGATCTCCAGCATGTTGTCGCGCACCGCCTTTTCGTAGAGGGCGACCTGTTCCGAACTGAGGCCGACAGGCTGGTCGGTGATCTCCTTGGGCGGCAGCTCCGGTGCGATTCCGGGGTCGGACTTCTTCCGCCTCAGGACGAAGGGGCGGATCAGTTTCGCCAGCATCTTCGTTGTTGATTGCCTGCGTTCGCTCTCTATCGGATCGGCCCAGTCCCGACGGAAGGAGCCGTGGCTGCCGAGCAGCCCCGGCGTCGTCCAGTCGAGGATTGCCCAGAGTTCCGAGAGGTTGTTCTCGACCGGCGTACCGGTAAGGGCGACGCGAGAGCGAGCCGGAATGGTGCGAAGAGCCTTGGCGCCGGCCGAGCGCGGGTTTTTCACGTGCTGCGCCTCGTCGGCAACAAGCAGACCCCACTTGACCGAACCGAACCGGATCGCGTCGAGCCTCATCGTGCCGTAGGTGGTCAGGACGAAGCCGCTTCTGACCCCTTCGAGCGACCTCCCTCCCCCGTGGTAACGGCGCACCTCTTCACCTGGAGCGAATCGGCGGATTTCCCGTTCCCAGTTGCCCAGAAGGGAAGCCGGGCATACGACCAGAGTCGGACCCTCGGTCTTCGGATTGTCCATCCGATGCAGATGAAGCGCGATCAGCATCACGGTCTTGCCGAGCCCCATGTCGTCGGCCAGGCAGCCGCCCAGGCCGAGCGAGGTCATCCGGTGCAGCCAGCGCAGCCCTTCGAGCTGGTAGGCCCGCAGGGTGGCGTTCAGTTTCTCCGGCTGGGTCTGCGGCTCCGCCTCGCCGGTGCTGCCGGTGATCTGTTTCCGCAGGTCTGCCAGCCATCCGGTCGCCTCCACCTCGACCGTGCGCCCGTCGATCGTAGTGCTGCCGGTCAGGGCGACGCTCAGGGCATCGATGGCGGTCAGTGGTCTCAGGTCGGGCTTGCGGGCGCGCTCGGACTGCACCGGCGGAACCAGGACCCACTGGTCCCTGAGCCGGGTCACCGGCCGGTTCGTCCGCGCGAGCGATTCGAGTTCGTCATCCGAAAGCGGTACGCCGTCGAGGTAGATCCGCCAGGAAAACCCCTGTACCGCGGATTCGTCAAATACCTCAGGCACGCTCTGACCCAGGCTGCCTGTAGTGCCGACCACCACCCGGGCATGGAGTGAGTTGTTCAGGGCAGAGTCCCAGGAGACCGCCACGCCGGAGCCCTCCAGCCTCTCCGCAGCGCCATCGAGCAGATCTTCGACTTCGGGGTCGCTCAGCCTGAGTCGATCGGGAACATCCGCGTCGAGCAAACGACGGAGAGGTGCCCATGCCGCAGCGGCCATTCCCACCCCGAGTGTCGTATCTATTCGTCCTCTGGAGCCGAAGGTTTCCTTGTCCTGGTTCCACAGGATTTCGACGTCCTCGAACAGATCCGGACGGCCCGGACGGTGCGCCTGGACGGCGATTTCGAAGAAGCCGTTCCCATAGTCGCCTTCAGGCTCGCCGACAGTCAGCCGGATCGAAGCATCCGAGCGCTTCTTCGGCCTCGAGCCATTGGCCGAGGCCAATCCCTGGGAGGCCTTCCTGCGGGGTCTGGATGGGGTCGGAGTCGAAGACAAAGGGGACCGGAAATTGTACCCGCTTCGCGGCGGTCGGCCCGTTTGACGGCGACTCGCCTGCCTCAGGCTTCGTCGGCTCCGGCCTTCTTCGGGTTCAGCGTCTTGAGGTCCACCCCTTCGCGGCGCAGCAGCAGGTAGCAGAGCCAGAGCCCGAGAGCGAAGAGCGGCAGTCCCATCACCGTGCGAGCGATCCCGAGCGCGACCAGCGAACCTGCGAGGTAGAAAGGCAGTTGTACAGCGAGCCTGGTGGTGAACAGTCCGACCCAGATCCAGCTCATGCGGTTGAAGAGCCTGACCCGCGCCGGATCCTGACGCCACTTCATGCCGTCACCGATTATCGGTCCGAGCAGGACGCCCATGAGCGGCCAGCCGACTGCGATCGAGACCGCATAGGCCACCGCGTAGCCGGCGTTGAAAAGAAGACCGGGCAGGAAGAAGTCCTCGGCTCTACCGGTCCGGGTTGCGATGAAGCCCGCGATCGCCACGCCGATGAAGCCGGCTGCGGCGAAACGGACCGATTCGCCGCGGATCAGCCTGACCAGGCCGATGATCGCCCCGAGTGCCACGGCCGCGATCGCCGAAAGCTGGAGGTCCTGGCCGGAAACCGAATAGACAGCGACGAAGAGCAGGCCGGGAAGGCTCGAGTCGGCGATCCCCTGGGGACCGCCCATCTCGTCGATCAGGTTCAGTTCCTGCTTCTTGTCCAGTTCCGGCTCGAGAACCTGCTCGTCCGACTGGTCCAAGTCCGGTCCCGCCTCGTCTGCGTCGTTCACGGAAGGGATTGTCCCTGAACGGCAGGCCCGGCAGCCTGCGGTCGCCCCGCGCGGGTCTCAGGCGGCGTAGGGAACAACGACCGGCCAGACGGTCTGGATCGCCTCGGTTCGGCCCTGAGGGTCGAAGTACTCCTGGAGGGAGCGGCCCTGCTCGTCGGCCCGGATGGTCCGGCCTTCATGCGGTGCCGGCAAGTCGTAGGCGCCGAGGCACAGAGCGCCCCGGGAGCCGGCGCCGGCGGCGAGACGGCTCCGGATCGCCGAGGGTCGGGCCGGCACGCTCAGGGCGCTCAGCCCCCGGCGGTCGCGAACTTCTCGAAGAGCGCGGCGAAGTACTCGGCGCGGGTCACGACTCCGTGCACGACACCGGCAGTCACGACCGGGACCACTAGCACCCGGTGGTGCAGGAAGATCTCGGCGATCTCGATGTCGGAGTAGTCGTCCTCGACCGTGACGTGATCGGTGGTCAGGTACTCGCGGATCGATTCGAAGCGACATGCATCCCGGCGTTCGAATGCGTCGTCAATCGAGTGCCTGATCATCGCCCCCGAACCGAGCTCGTCCACGTAGGCGGGAAAGAGCGCCGTCATGAACTCGAGCTCGCCGAAGACCCCGGCGAAGGTCCCGTCCTCCTCGACGGCCGGCAGCCCGGGCAGGCCGCCGTCCAGCACCTTCCGGGCGGCTCCGGGAATCAACTCGTCGGCGCTCAGAACCTCGACCTCACGGATCACGGATCGGGCGATTTTGTTCGGCATGATCCTATGTCACCACATATCGCATCAGCACGTATGCGGTCGCGATTACGAGGGAGACGAGGGTCACCGGAATTCCGACCCGCATGAACGCAATGAAGCCGAGCGGCCGACCCGCCCGCTCGGTCAGTCCGGCGGCGGCGACGTTGGCGCCGGCCGCGATGACGGTGGCGTTGCCGCCGAGGCAGGCGCCCAGCGCCAGCGACCACCAGTATGCGTCGTCGGTGCCGCTGGTGTTGAGCTCCGTGACGACGGGGATCATCGCCGCGGTGAACGGAATGTTGTCGATGACTCCCGATCCGATCCCGCCGATCCAGAGGATCCCGATCAACTCCGCCGTACGGTTTCCGCCGGTGACGTCCCTGACGACCCCGGCGACATGTTCGATCGCGCCCGTCTCCTCGAGCGCCCCGACCATGATGAACAGCGCGACGAAGAAAAACAGGGTCGGCCATTCGATCTTCGAGAGCGCCTGTTCGAGCGGAATCCGGGTGACGATCAAGCCGATCGCGGCGCCGGTCAATGCAACCGTGGCGGGCTCGACGCCGATCATCTGATGCACGAAGAACGCGAGGACGGTGCCGACCAGGACCGGCACGGTTCGCCGCAGCTCGTCGGCGTCCCGGATTGACGCGGCGGCATCGAGCTCCATGACCGTCTTCTGGTCCTCTGGAGCGATCTGAAGTCTCTTCCGATAGAAGAGATAGAGGCCGCCGACCGCGATCGCGAAAATGACGACGACGATCGGCGCGAGGTTGACGATGAATTCGTTGAAGCTCAGGCCGGTGGCGCCGGCGATGATGATGTTCGGTGGGTCGCCGATCAGCGTCGCGGTACCGCCGATGTTGGAGGCCATCACTTCGATGACCACCAACGGGATCGGATCGATATCGAGAGCGTCAGCCAGCAGGAAGGTGATCGGGACGACAAGAAGGATCGTAGTCAGGTTGTCGATGAATGCCGAAAGGAGTGCCGTCGTGCAGGCGAGACTGAGAACGACGCGAAGCGGCTCGCCTCTGGAGAGCTGCCCGGCTCGGATAGCGATGTAATCGTAGACTCCCGTCTGCTGGGTCAGGTAGACGAGGATCATCATCCCCGCGAGCAGCCCGATCGTGTTGAAGTCGACCGACTCGATCGCGGCCTCCTGTGTGAAGCCGGGGACGAACAGGACGACGATCGCCGCGCCGAGCAGGGCGGTCTTTGTCCGGTGCATGCGCTCGCTCGCAATCAGCGCAAGCGCGATCAGAAACACAGCGACGGCTATGGCCATCGTGTCGCTCCGGGGGATTTGGCAATCAAGGGCAGCAAAGCGGGCCGCCGACCAAGGCTCCCGGCGCACCGAAAACAGAGTAGCCGAATCTCGGTCCGTTGGCGCCTGGGCGTCGTGCGCCTGTCGTCAGGCGGAAACGTGGGGCGACGCGCAGCCTGCCGCACCGGCAACTATCGCTGACGGCCCGAGCTCGAATGGCTCAGGCGGCGTAGGGAACGAGCGGCCAGACCCTCTGCACCTTCTCGGCCCGACCCTGGCGGTCGAAGTATTCCTGCAGAGAGCGGCCCTGCTCATCGGCCCAGATGATCTGGTCCTCATGCAGGGTCGGAAGGTCGTAGGCACCAAGTTCGGCATTGATTCGTCCGAGTTTCCAGGCCAGCCTCGCGGCAGCCAGGGCGTCGGCGTCCGCTGCGTGGGCATCGGTCAGTGGGATTCCGTAGTCCTCGCAGAGAATCCCGAGCGTGCGGCTGCCCTTGCGGAACTTGTTGATCTGCTTCTCCAGAACGTAGGGATCGATCACCAGGAGTCCCTCGGGACCTCCGACCATCTCGATCAGCGGCTCAACGCCGTGGCGGCGGGCTTCACGGTCGAGGATCGTCAGGTCGAACCTTGCGTTGAAGGCGACGATGGGGATGTCTTCAGCGACCACCGCGGCGAGGACCGATGTGATCTCGGCTACGGCCTCGGCGGCGCTCTGCCCTTCCGAGCGCGCCTTCTCTGTCGTGATCCCGTGGACCGATGTGGCGTCGGCCGGAATGTCCACCCCGGGGTTGACCAGCCAGGTACGGCTTTCGCTCTGCTCCCCGCCTCCGACGATCGTCACGGCAGCAGTCACGATCCGGTCGTTCTCCGTATCGGTCCCGGTGGTTTCGATGTCGTATGCGGCCAGTCGGCCTTCGAACCAGTTCACTCGAAAAAAGGTACCGCGGGCCCCGGACGTATTCAGTCGGAGCCGGGTCGGCTTGCGATTCGCAGTGGCGAGTGATCCACGCTGTGGTCGACCTGAAGCGTCGTATGGTCGATTTCGAATCGATCATGAAGCAGGCGTTCGAGATCTAGGCGAATCCCGTGGCAGTCGGCACCCGCCCCGACCAGCACATGTGCCGAGAGCGTTGGAAACCCAGATGTGATCTGCCAGACATGCAGGTCGTGGACCTCGTCAACGCCCGGATGCCCGGCCATGGCCATGCCGATCTGCTCGGTGTCGAGGCCTTCAGGGGCGGATTCGAGCAGGACGTCGACGGCCTCCCGCAGAATCGACCAGGCGCTGGCGGCGATAAGCAGGGAGATAAGGATCGAAACGATGGCGTCTACCGGCTGCCAGCCGGTCAGGATGATCACCAGCGCCGCAACGATGACGCCGACGGAACCGGCCAGATCACCCAGGACGTGTCGGAGTGCTGCCCGGACGTTCAGGCTTTCGCCGCCCGAGCGGATCAGGACCCAGGCAGCGGCGATGTTGACCGCCAGCCCTGCGATTGCGACCAGCAGCATGCCGAGGCCGAGAATCTCGACCGGATCCTCGAGACGGCGTATCGCTTCGACGATGATCCAGATCGAGACCACGACAAGCAGAACGCCATTGACCAGGGCGGCGAGTATCTCGGCCCTCTTGAACCCGAATGTCCGTCGTGCGGTTGCCGGTCGGGCGGCCAGCGAAACGGCGGCAAGGGCCAGGAACAGGGAGAAGCTGTCTGACAGCATGTGGCCGGCGTCTGCCAGAAGCGCGAGGCTCCCGGTCAGCAGGCCGCCGACCGCCTCGGCGACCATGAAGCCGGCGGTCAGAAAGGCTGCGATCAGCAGTGCCCGTCGGTCGGCGCCGCGGTAACCCCCCGGTCCGTGGCTGTGCACGGGCTGCTCGCTCGAAGGTGCCATCAGATCCAGTCTAGGAGAGCCACCCCGGGCATCGAGCGGGGAGTGAGCCCCGACACGCGGTCTTGCCGCTCGGTTGAAATACGCTGACTGATTCCAGATGGCCAATCCCTTCAAAGATTCCGATACGAGCTGGCGCGATGCCGGGACCGACTTCATCAAGAGCGAGGTCTCGGGCGGTGCCGTACTGCTGGTTGCCGCCATCACGGCGATGCTGTGGGCCAACGCCCCGTTCGGCGAGACCTACCAGTCCTTCTGGGATACCAAGCTGACCATCGGCTTCGGCGACCTGGCGATCACCGAGGACCTCCAGCACTGGGTCAACGACGGGCTGATGGTCCTGTTCTTCTTCGTGGTCGGACTCGAGATCAAGCGGGAACTCGTCGTCGGGGAGCTCAACGACCGCAGCAAGGCGACGCTGCCTCTGATCGCGGCGCTCGGCGGCGTAATCCTGCCGGGCCTGATCTTCTTCTCGCTGAACGCCGGTGGCGAAGGAGCGGACGGATGGGCCATCCCGATGGCCACCGACATCGCTTTCGCAGTCGCGGTGCTGGCCCTGCTCGGCAAGCGCATACCCCCCGGAGTGAGGCTGCTGCTGCTCTCGATCGCGATCATCGACGATGTCATCGCGATCCTGATCATCGCCGTCTTCTACTCGAAGGACATCAGCACGATATGGCTCCTGGCCAGCGTCCTCAGCTTCCTCGTGGTGCTGGCGATGCAGCGGCTCGACGTGAGCCGGATCTTCCCTTATGTCGTGGTCGGCATCGTCGCCTGGGTGGCAGTGCTTTCGTCCGGGGTGCACGCGACGATCGCCGGCGTGATCCTCGGCCTGATGACGCCCGCACATCCGATCAAGGGACGCCACATCATCGAGGACCTGGAGCACCGCCTCCATCCGTACACCTCACTTGCTGATCGTGCCGCTGTTCGCGCTGGCCAACGCCGGCATCGTGATCTCCGGCCCGATCCTCGCCGACGCCACCGCCAGCATGATTTTCTGGGGCGTTGCGGTCGGACTCGTGGTCGGCAAAGTGATCGGAATCGGGACTGGCGTCGTACTCGCCCAGCGCTTCGGCTGGGGCAAGCTGCCCGACGGAGTGCTCTCATCTCATGTCTGGGGTGTCGCCGCTCTGGGTGGCATCGGCTTCACCGTCTCGCTCTTCATCGCCGAACTCTCGTTCGAGGCTGAACAGCTGCTCGAATACGCGAAGATCGGCATCTTCGCCGGCTCGATCATCAGTGCCCTGTTCGGCGTTTTCCTGCTGACCCGCCGGAACAAGAAAGACGACGGCAAGGACCCGGCGCCACCGGCCGAGACCTAGTCGTACTACGTCCTGATCTCAGGTTTCCTGGGCGCGACCGGCAGAAACGCCGGGGTCCGGGCCGAGGCCCGGCGAAACGTGCAGAGGCGGCCCCTCGGGCCCATCGTCCTCCGGCTCGACGTTGCCGGTGCGGACCACCGGGGTCGGCAGGTCACCGAGGTAGCGATCGACCATCCGGGCACACTGCCTGCCTTCGTTGATCGCCCAGACGATCAGCGACTGACCGCGGCGGGCGTCGCCCGCGGCGAAGACACCGTCGATCGAGGTCGAGTAAGTGCCTGCCTTGACGTTGCCACGACCGTCCTTGTCGCAACCGAGGCCGTCGAGCAGTTCCTGCTCCGGATGGAGGAATCCCATCGCGAGCAGGACCAGGTCGGCCTCTATCTCGAATCCGGTTCCGTCCACAGGGCCGAACGGAGGAGCGTCATCTGCTCTCGCCGCGTGGAGCGTCGTCACTTGACCGTCTTCACCTGAAAGATGCGTGGTGGTCACCGAAAAGTCCTGTTCGCCCCGCTCGATCTCCTTTGCCTCCTCCATCGCGTAGGAGAGGCGGTACTTCTGTGGCCAGAGGGGCCACGGCGTCCGGTCGTCGGGCCTGGAATCCGGCGGTTCGGGCAACAGCTCCAGCTGTACGACCTGACTCGCCCCCTCGCGGATCGAGTTGGCGACGCAGTCGGCACCTGTGTCCCCACCGCCGATCACAACAACCTTCTTGCCTTTGGCTGATATCCGACCGGGCTCGGGTGCGGGGGCCATCGGCTCCGGTCCGGCGACGCCGGCCACCCAGCGGTTACGGGTGTAGAGGTAGTCCATCGCAAAGTGGACTCCGTCGAGGTCCCTCCCGGGAACCGGCAGGTCACGAGGTACCCTCGACCCGGTCGCCAGAACCACCGCGTCGAAGTCCTGTCTCAGGTCTCCGACAGTCAGGTCGACGCCCACGTCGATGCCACACCTGATCTCGACTCCCTCGTCGACAAGTTGCTGGACCCTGCGCTCCACCACGGTCTTTTCGATCTTGAAATCCGGCACGCCGAAACGGACCAGGCCGCCGGCCGCCTCATCCCGTTCGAAGAGGGTGACTCGATGGCCTGTGCGGCGCAACTGCTGGGCAGCGGCCATGCCTGCCGGACCCGATCCGACCACGGCCACCCGGTGGCCGGTCTCGCGGCGTGGCGGCTCGGGCTTCACCCATCCCTCTTTCCAGGCCCGATCGATGATGTTCTGCTCGATCTGTTTGATCGTCACCGATTCGTTCTCCCGGATCTCCAGCACGCAGGCGGCTTCACACGGTGCCGGGCAGAGACGGCCGGTGAATTCAGGGAAGTTGTTCGTCGCATGGAGCTGTCGGATCGCGTCCTGCCACTTGCCGCGGTAAACGAGGTCGTTCCAGTCGGGGATCAGGTTGCCGAGCGGGCATCCGTTGTGGCAGAACGGAACGCCGCAGTCCATGCAGCGTGCACCCTGGTCGGCCAGCTCCTCGTCACTCCTGTGGATGACGAACTCGCTGTAGTCGCCGACTCTCTGGGCGGGGTCCCGATACGGGATCCCGACCCTTTCGATCTCGAGGAATCCTCCGAGCTTGCCCATTCTCAGCCGCCCTTCTCCGAGGTCACGACCGGACGGGTGGCGCTGTCGGCGGGGGCTCCTGCCAGGCCGGCCCCGGTCGCCTCTTCTTCGAGCTCGGCCAGAACACGCTTGTAGTCGGTCGGGAACACCTTGACGAAGTGCTCGGCCTCGATCTCCCAGTTGCCGAGGATCCGGTCCGCAACCGTCGAACCGGTGCGGCGCTGGTGCTCTTCGATCAGGCGTCGAAGTTCGAAACGATCGCTGTCTTCGAGCGATTCGATCTGGTTTGCCATGGTCGGGTTGATGCGTACGCTGAAGCTGTCGTCGGGGTCGTAGACATAGGCCAGGCCGCCACTCATTCCGGCGGCGAAGTTTCGTCCGGTCGGCCCGAGCACGACCACGGTGCCGCCGGTCATGTATTCGCAGCCGTGGTCACCGACGCCTTCAATCACCGCTTCGGCGCCGGAATTCCTCACGGCAAAGCGTTCGCCGCCGATGCCACGGAAGAACGCCCTCCCCCGCGTAGCACCGTACAGCGCTGTATTGCCGACGATCACGTTCTCCGACGCTTCATAGGAGGCGCCTTCCGGCGGAGCGACCGAGAGCAGCCCGCCCGACAGACCCTTGCCGACGTAATCGTTGACCTCGCCGCGCAGCGAAAAGCTCACTCCCGGAGCCAGCCATCCTCCGAAGGACTGCCCGGCCGAACCGCGGAAGTTCACCTTGATCGTATCTTCGGGAAGTCCGGCCGATCCGTGGCGAACCGCGATCGAATTCGACATGATTCCGCCGACGCAGCGGTCGACGTTCCTGACCTCGACGTCGAACTCAATCGGGTCGGCATTGTCGATCGAGTCACCGGCCGCTTCGATCAGCTTCCAGTCGAGGTTGTCGTCGAGCACCGGCTCCTGTGGCCTGACCCGGTGGCGCGGGGTGTCCTCCGCGACCCCTTCGGGCACCGCAAGCACTCCGCTGAGGTCTATACCTCTTGCCTTCCAGTGTTCGACCGCGTTGTCGGCTTCGATCAGTTCGTTGCGACCGATCAGTTCGTCCATCGTCCTCACGCCGAGCTCGGCCATGATCCTGCGAGCCTCCTCGGCGACGAAGAAGAAGTAGTTGACGACGTGCTCGGGTTGTCCTTCGAAGCGCTTTCGCAGCTCCGGGTCCTGGGTGGCGATACCGACCGGACAGGTGTTCAGGTGGCAGGCCCGCATCATGATGCAGCCCGAGGCGATCAGCGGTGCTGTTGAGAAGCCGTATTCGTCGGCACCGAGAATCGCCGCGATGACAACGTCCCGGCCGGTCTTCAACTGTCCGTCAGTCTGCACGGTGATCCGCGAGCGCAGGTCGTTCTTGATCAGAGTCTGCTGGGTCTCGGCCAGGCCGATCTCCCAGGGGATGCCGGCCGACTGGATCGAGGACAGCGGAGAGGCACCGGTCCCACCGTCGTGACCGGCGATCAGAACATGGTCGGCGTTCGCCTTCGCGACGCCTGCGGCGACAGTGCCCACTCCGACCTCTGCAACCAGCTTCACCGAGACCGAGGCCTTCGGGTTCGCGCAGCGCAGGTCGTAGATCAACTGCTTCAGGTCTTCGATCGAATAAATGTCGTGGTGAGGCGGCGGTGAGATGAGGCTGACTCCGGGCGTCGTATGGCGGACCGAGCCGATGTACTTGTCCACCTTGTGCCCTGGAAGCTGGCCTCCCTCCCCGGGCTTGGCGCCCTGGGCCATCTTGATCTGCAGCTGATCGGCGTTCGACAAGTAGTGGATGGTCACGCCGAAGCGGCCCGAGGCAACCTGCTTGATCGCCGAACGGCGCAGGTCACCGTTGTCGTCGCGCTCGAACCTGACCGGATCCTCACCGCCTTCACCGGTATTCGACTTGCCGCCGAGTCGATTCATGGCGATCGCCAGATTCTCGTGAGACTCACGGGAAATCGACCCGAGCGACATCGCTCCGGTGGCGAAACGCTTGACGATTTCGGACGCCGGCTCGACCTCTTCCAGCGGTAGGGCCTGGTCGGCTTCACGCAACCGGAAAAGACCGCGCAAGGTAGCCCTCTTGACAGACGTCTCGTTGACCTGTTCCGCGAATTCGTCGTACTTGGTCTGGGCGTCGCCGCCCTCGCCTCTCACGGCATGCTGAACCAGGGCGATCGTCTCCGGATTCCACTGATGGAATTCGCCGTCCCGCCTCCAGTAATAGAGGCCGCCCACCGGCAGCAGATCTTCGTGGCGACCGGGGAAAGCCGTGGCGTGGCGTTCCAGCGTCTCGCGGGCGATCACATCGATACCGATTCCGCCGATCCGGGACGCGGTACCGGTGAAATAGCGCTCGACCAGCTCTTCGTCGAGCCCGACAGCCTCGAATATCTGCGCCCCGCAGTAGGACTGAATGGTCGATATGCCCATCTTCGAGATTGTCTTCAGCAGACCCTTGCCGATCGCCTTGACCACGTTGCGCTGCGCCCGTTCGGGCGATTCAGTGTCGGGGACCCTTCCATCGAGCACGAGATCGTCGACGCTGTCGAGCATCAGGTAAGGGTTGATCGCGCTGACGCCATAGCCGATCAGCGTCGCCATGTGGTGAACCTCGCGGGGCTCACCGGATTCCAGGACCATGCCGGCCCTGAGTCGGGTGCCCGCCCTGACCAGGTGGTGATGGACCGCTCCTACTGCCAGGAGGGCCGGAATCGGAACTCGTCGGGGTCCGGTGCGGCGGTCGGAGAGGATGAGGATGTTGAAGCCGGCCTCGATCGCCTCTTCAGCTTCAACGCAGATTTCTTCGAGCCGGCTCTCCAGTCCCTCGGGCCCCTCGGCGACGTCCCAGGTGATGTCGATCGTGTCGGCCCGGAAGATGTCGTGGTTGACGTGGCGGATCGTTTCCAGCTCCTGGTTGAGCAGGATCGGCTGGTCGAGGCAGAGTTGGTGGGCATGCTGTTCGCTCTCGGAAAGCAGGTTCTGCTCGGAGCCGACGCCAACGGCGAGGCTCATCACGACTTCCTCGCGGATCGGGTCTACGGGTGGATTCGTCACCTGGGCAAACAGCTGCTTGAAATAGCTGTAGAGAGGCGGCCGGTTGTCCGAGAGGACCGGAAGGGCCGCGTCGTTGCCCATCGAGCCGATCGGCTCCGCCCCGGTCGCTGCCATCGGCGCGATCAGCGTTCGCAGGTCTTCCTGGGTGTATCCGAAAGTCTTCTGGCGCCGGGGAGTCGGCTGAACCCCGGTCATCGTCACGTATGCGGTCGGCAGGTCGTCGAAATGGACCGAAGCACGGTCGAACCATTCGCCGTAGGGCTGGGCCGCGGCGATCTCGTGCTTGACCTCATCGTCTTCGACGATGCGGTGCTTCTCGAGGTCGACGAGAAACAGCTTGCCCGGCTGGAGCCGTCCCAGGCGCTTGATCCGCTCGGGCGGGATGTCGAGCAGGCCGATTTCCGATCCCAGCACGACCATGCCATCGGTTGTCTCGACCCACCTGCCGGGACGCAGACCGTTTCGGTCCAGGGTCGCACCGATTACCTTGCCATCGGTGAAACAGACCGCCGCGGGGCCGTCCCAGGGCTCGATCAGGCAGGAGTGAAAAGCGTAGAAGCCGAGCAGTTCCTCAGAGAGATCGGTCCGGTCGCGATAGGCCTCGGGGATCATCATCATCGCCGCATGAGGCAGCGATCTCCCCGCCATCATCAGGAGTTCGAGCACGTTGTCGAATGTCGCCGAATCGGACCCGTCTGGCCGGACGACCGGAGTGACCTTGTCCAGATCGTCGCCGAAGAGTTCCGAGGCAAGCTGCGACTCGCGCGCACGCATCCAGTTGATGTTGCCGCGCAGGGTGTTTATCTCGCCGTTGTGCGCGATCAGCCGGAACGGGTGGGCGAGGTCCCAGCTGGGGAAGGTGTTCGTGGAGAACCTCGAGTGCACGAGCGCCATAGCGGACCTGACCCGCTCGTCCCGAAGCTCGGGGTAGAAGCCGGGCACCTGATACGAGGTGAGCATGCCCTTGTAGACGATCGTGCGCGATGAAAAAGAAGCCATGTAGAGCTGGTCTCCGACCTCGTGCTCACAGACCCTTCGGATTACGTAGAGCTTGCGCTCGAAGGCGTCCTGGTCACCGTTCAGGGATTCGGACGCAGATACGAACAGTTGCGCGACATGCGGGCGACTCTGATCCGCCGTCTCCCCCACATGCCCTGTATCCACGGGCACGTCCCTCCAGCCAAGCACCGTCTGACCTTCGGCCTCGGCCAGCTCGGCCACGGTCTGCTTGAGGCTCTGTCTCGCTTCCTGGTCGCGGGGCAGGAAGCACATCGCAACGCCGTAGGCGCCGGGGGCGGGCAGCTCGCAGCCGGCCTCCTCCCTGAAGAAGAGATCCGGCATCTGAATGAGTATTCCGGCGCCGTCGCCAGTCGATGCGTCGGCGCCGGCGGCGCCACGGTGCTCGAGATTCTCGAGTGCCAGAAGGCCCTCGGAGACGACATCGTGGCGCGCCACGTTATCGAGCCGCGCGACCATCGCGACTCCACAGGCATCATGTTCAAATTTCGAGTCGTACAGACCGCTGCGGGTCCGTACCGAGGGGGCGAATTCGCTCATTCTGTCGCGCTTTCCAAGCCTGGCGCGGCTGTCAAGGGTTGGTCGTCTGGACGGGAAAAGAACACCGTGAGCATCCTCCATGAGGCTCCGGCAGGTCCACGAAGGATACTGGAGCACTCGCGCATGTACTTGTCCCGCGGGCCAAAGACCGGCGAGGCGGTCCGGTCAGGCCCGCCCGGCTCAGTCGCCCTTCAGGACCTTCTCTTCGTATGCCACGCGCCCGGGGTCGCTCTCGCGGTGAGCCAGCACGGTGTCTGCGTTGAACATTTTCATCAGACGGTCCCTGGCTCCGGCCGGCAGGAGGCTCGTCGGCGGCTGCAGGAAGCGGGTTGAGGTCGGCAGCCAGACTTCGGCCTGCTTTTCGGCGATCGCCCGGGTGATCCCCTCTCCGACCTCGGACGGCAGGAGCCAGCGCACTCCACGGGCGTTGCCGATCCCCGCGGCGAGTTCGGTCTTGACCGGTCCGGGCATGACGCAGGTCACCCCCACGCCGGTCCCGGCGAGTTCGTTGCGCACCGACTCACAGAGACCGACCACCGCAAATTTCGTCGCGCAGTAGGTCGCGCCACCCGGAAATCCGGTCTTGCCGGCCTGGGAGGCGATGTTCACGATCTGCCCCCGGCCACGCGGCTTCATCCGCTGCATCGCGATCTTGGTGCCGTTGATGACACCGAAAAGGTTCACCTGGATCGATTTCTCTGTCGCCTCGACCGATTCTTCTTCGAGCGCACCGAGAATCATCACGCCGGCGTTGTTGACGAGACCGTCGAGTGGCCCCAGTTCGGATTCGGCCGCGTCGACGAAGGCTTCGAAGGACTTGAAGTCGGTGACGTCGAGTCCGCCGCCGAAGTTGCCTTCACCCAGGGATGCGGCTTCTGATGCAGCGTTTTCTCCGTCGAGGTCGCCCAGGGCGACCTTCGCTCCAGCGGCAACGAGCGAACGGGCCGTCGCCAGGCCGATTCCGCCGCTTCCACCGGTGATCGCAACTACCGAACCGCTGAGCGGCTTATCGAGTTCACTCATCTGTGCCTACCTTCGTCGTGTCGAAATCGAAGCAGCCAATGTACACGGGCCGGACTGACGGGTACTCCGGCGAGGGCGGGTCATTACGCTTGGAGGGATGTACACCGTCCTGGCTTCTACCGACCCGGCGGCCGGAATCGGCCTGATCGCTGCCCTGCTGGCAGGCATGGTCTCCTTCCTCTCGCCCTGTGTGCTTCCCCTTGTCCCGGGCTACCTGGCGGCTGTTTCCGGGGTATCGGTCGACGATCTGGACGACGCCGGCTGGCGGCGCGTGCTCGCACCCAGCCTGGTTTTCGTTGCGAGCTTCTCGACGATCTTCATCCTTCTCGGACTGACCGCGACGAAGATCGGCTCCGCCCTCAACGACAGCGACAACCGGGCGATCCTCGACAAGGTCGCCGCTGCGGTGATCATCGCGATGGGAGTGCTTTTCGTCGCTTCCTTCTTCGTTGTGAAGCTGAACAAGGAGTGGCACCCGGACGCCCTGATCGAGCGGGCGGGCAAGGGCGGCCCGCTGATCGCCGGCGCAGCCTTCGCAATCGCCTGGACACCCTGTATCGGCCCCACCCTGGGCGCGATCCTCTCGGCTGCCGCACTGACCGAGTCGGCCGGCAAAGGTGCCTTGCTGCTGGCCGTCTACTCAGCCGGCCTCGCTATACCGTTTCTGCTCACGGCGCTTGCCTTCAACCGGATGACCACGGCCTTCGCGGTCGTCAAGCGGCATTACGCTGCCCTGATCGCCTTCGGAGGCGTGATCCTGATCGCGATGGGGGTTCTGATCTGGACGGGGGAGCTCTTTCGGATCAACATCGAAGTCCAGCGCTGGATGACCGACCTCGGCATCGACTTCTGGAACGAGTTCTAGTCAGTTTCGCGACGGGTCCGGCAGGTCGGGCACCGGAGCGGCCGGCTCTGAATCCGGGTTGCCGGGGGTGACCGCAACGTACTCACGGCCGACCGCCTCGACTTCTTCGAGGTCTTCGCCGTCCATATCCCTCGAGCAGACGATCCGGAATCTGCCGGTTCCAAGATCAGGGTCGCCGACGATCGGCAGGCCGCGTATCTCTTCCCAGCCGAGCCTCTCGATCTCGAACGGGTTCATCCGCACCTCGGCAGCCGGAAACGGGCAGCTCGTATTGTGCTGGTCGATCGCCTTCGAGATCGCTTCGAGGTTCTTGACTTCTGGACCGCTCACTACTGAATCATTAGCAGCCCTGCCGCCAGGTCTTCAGCGATCGGTCCAGACGTAGCCGAGGTCGCCGAAGCCGAGGTCGTTGCGGGTCGCATAGGTGAGGTCGAACTCGCGACCCGCGACGAACGGTCCCCGGTCCACCACGCGGGTGGTCACGGTGCGACCGCGGTAGCGCAGGGTCACCTTCGAGCCACAGGGCAGGGTCTTGTGCGCGACCCCGCGGGTTCCCGACGAAAGCCGTCCACCACAGGCCAGTGGCCCGCCGAACAGCCCGGGGCCGAAGTAGGAGGCGTGCGTCTGGCGCAGGCCGGTGACGCGGATCCTGCGACTCGCGTCGGAAGCGGCCTCGCCGTTTCCCCCGGCGAATAGACGCAGGCGGTGGCTGCCGGTGCTGTCCGGTCGCCAGGTGATCCTGAAACTTCCGCCCGATGTGGTCCGGGTTCGAACGACCTTGCCACCGGAGCCGCTGATCACGGCCTTGACCGGCCGCCGGCCGGCGGGGCTTACGGTCCCCCGGATCAGCACCCTCGATCCGACCGGTGTGTACTTCTTGACGGCCTCGACTGAAATCCGACTGCGAACCCTGATCTTCTTCGGGGTCGAAGTCGTACCTGCTGACGAGACAGCCCTGATCTGACCGTTGCGGCGTGCGGCGACCGAGGTCGCATAGCGCCCGGAGCGGTCGGGCTCGACTTTCTTGAGCCTGTGCCAGCCCCGGGAGCCCGAAGGCCGGAAGTACAGCCCGACGCGGCTGCTGCGGCGCTCGACGGCTCCGCTTACCTTGATCCGGGTTCCGTGCTGAACACGACTGGTCGGCAGTTTCACGCGGGAGACGCCCGCAGGCGCCTTCGACTTCACTTTGCTGCCGGCGTCGGTCTTGCCGGTGGCAACAACCTCTCTCGCCGTGTCCGAATCGCCAGCCGGGGCCGCAGTGGCAGCCGCAGGAATTGCCATGACGGACAGGACGAAGAGCAGGCACAGGGCTGGAAAGGACCGGATGGTCTTTTGGGAAGTCACTTGGAGGTCTCCTTGGCGCCTGCGGGGTTAGCTGTCGGGCTGGCCGGACTTGCCGGCTCACTACGGATTACCGCCGTATTCGCCCCGGTTGCCGTCGATCAACGGCCCTGGTTCCCCCGTCCGCCGCTTGTTCGCGACGGTTCGGCTTTGTGAGGATTGTGTAAGTAGTAAGTGAGTAAAGTGAAACGCACGAGACCTGTGTGTGGAGGCCGTCACAGATGCATCCGGCTGCCCGGAGCCGTCCGACGCCACTTTCCAGCTAAAACTCCTGTGTGAAGAGTCTTCCCCGAATCGCCATCGCCCAGATCAATGCAACCGTCGGCGACCTCGACGGCAACGCTGCGTTGATCACTGACTGGATCGGCCAGGCCAGGCAGGCCGGCGCAGAACTCGTCATTTTCCCCGAGCTCGCATTGACCGGCTACCCCGCAGAAGACCTCTATCTGAGACCGGATTTCGTCGCCGCGAACGCGAAGGTCATGGAGGAGATCGCGCGCGAGGTGCGTGGCATCACCGCGGTCGTGGGTTTCGCCCAGCCGGTTGCGAACCCGGTCGGCCGGGCGATAGCCGCCAATGCCGCGGCGTTGATCTCCGACGGCAAGATCAGGCAGGTTTACCGGAAGCGGCTGCTGCCCAACTACGGCGTCTTCGACGAATACCGCACGTTTCGCAACGGCCTCGGGCCGATGGTCGCTGAAGTCGCCGGACGCAAGCTCGGCCTGACCGTCTGTGAGGACTGCTGGGAGCCGGACTCCGAGGTTGCTGGCAACCTCGCCCCGGGCTCCGACCTGATCGCGAACCTTTCGGCCTCTCCGTATCACCGCGGCAAGGCCCGTGAACGCGAGGAGATATTCAGGCGGGTCGCGTCGACCGAAGGCCGCCCGGTCGCCCTGGTCAACATGGTCGGAGGCCAGGACGAACTGATCTTCGACGGCGCCAGTGCCCTGATCGCCGCCGACGGCACCGTCCTGGCCCGGGCAGGGCAGTTCACCGAGGATCTCCTGATCTACGAAGGCGAGCAGCAGGTCTCTCCATGGCTCGGTGATCTCGACGAGGTATATGCCGCACTGGTGACCGGCCTGCGCGACTACGTCGTCAAGAACGGCTTCGCACACGTGGGGCTGGGTCTGTCCGGCGGCATCGACTCTGCGTTGGTGGCGGCCCTGGCGGCCGATGCCCTCGGTCCGGAAAGGGTGACCTGCGTGGTGATGCCATCGCCCCACTCCAGCGGGGAGACGCAGTCCGACGCGCGTGAGATGGCCGGCAGGCTCGGGGTCGAGATGCTGGAGATCCCGATCGAGGGGCCGATGGATGCCTTCGCAGCGCTGCTCGGAGAGGAGAATGCGGGCCTGACCGCCGAGAACCTCCAGGCGCGGATTCGTGGAAATTTGATGATGGCGCTCTCCAACAGTCGTGGCTGGCTGGTCCTCACGACTGCCAACAAGAGCGAGACCTCGGTCGGCTACTCCACGATCTACGGCGATATGGCCGGCGGCCTCGCGCCGATCAAGGACACTCCGAAGACCCTCGTCTATGAGCTCTGCCGCTACCGCAACGCCGCTTCCCCGGTGATACCGGAGGAGATCATCTCGAGGCCGCCGTCGGCCGAACTGCGCCCCGACCAGAAGGACTCCGACTCACTGCCCGACTACGACACTCTCGACCGCATCCTCAGGCTCTACGTCGAGGAAGACCTCGGACCGGCAGAGATCGTCGAACGCGGCGAAGACCCCGAGATCGACTTCGGAAATCGTGGCACTTGTGGATCGCGCCGAGTACAAACGCCGCCAGTCACCGCCCGGCCTCCGGATCACATCGAAAGGCTTCGGCCGCGACCGCCGCATGCCGATCACCAATCGCTACCGACCGTGGAAGGCCTGAGCCGGCCGGCCGCTGCTACTCCCCGCCGTCTTCTTCCTTGACGAGGAAGCCGAGGTCCATTCCTTCCGGAGCCTCTCTCACGGCAATCGTCATCTGGGCGGCAGCGCAGTCCCGACCTTCGTCGTCGCGCACCAACGCCCTCCAGACCCAGGTCATGCGCCCGCGGTGGACGGTGTAGGCCTCGACTTCGATGCCGCCCTTGGAAACCGGCCGCAGGAAGTTGACCGAAATGTGCTGGCCCATCGCAATCATGTTGTCGGGCACTACCGCGCGTGCGGTCGCGTCGGAGCAGAGGCTCTCGATCAAGCTGGCCATCACCCCTCCGTGCATGATCGCCATCGGCTGCCGATGCTCGTCGCCCATGCGTATTCGGGCCCGGGCAGCGTCCGGATCGTAGGAAAGGATTTCGGTCTTGAGCAACAGATCGAACGGGGACTCGGGAAGGTTTACCTCAGACATGCCCGCGATCATAAACCCATAGGCTTATCCGCCATGGCCCTGAGCGAGGACAGCCGGTCTCTGCTGCAGCTTCTGCTTGCCCGTGGCAAGAGCTACGGAGACATCGCAGACCTCCTCGGAGTCCCTGAATCCGAGGTGCGCCGCCGAGCCCATTCCGCTCTGACGGAGATCAACGGCTCCGACCCCGACCGCCACGCGGAAATCACCGACTACCTGCTCGGACAGGCGGATCCGATCGAGCGGGCAGAGACAGCGAAAGCACTTCGCGACAGTCCGGCCGCCCTCGAAGCCGCAACCGACCTCTCTGCCCAGCTCCGGCTGCTGGTCCCGGGAGCCGAACTGCCGAAGCTCGAAGCCACCGCCGGTACGCTCAGCTCGGGAGCGGCCAGGCGCTCGGCCACCAGTGGATCCCGGAAGAGCAAGGCTGGTCGCGAGCGCAAGCCTTCATCCGGCTTTTTCTCGAGTCTGAGCATGCCCCAGCGCCGCCTGCTCGCAATCCTCATCCTGGCGGCGGCCCTCGTCGCTGCCGATAATCGCGGTGCTGGTCTTCACTGGTTCCGGTGACGACGGCGACGCCAACGACGAACAGCCGGCACCGACCACCGCGGTGCTGCGGCCGGTCGACGGAGCCGAAGGTCGCGGTGTCGTCCAGTTCGGCTTCAGCGGCACCGACTTTGCGGCCGATCTGCAGTTCAACGGGCTTGAACCATCCGAGCAGGGACAGAGCTACACGCTCTGGCTGTTCGGTTCGGGCGGGTCGTTTCCGATCAATCAGGCACGGGTCAATAATTCCGGCGCGATCACCGGCCAGGTGATCATCAACCAGGCGATCCTCTGCCTGATTGCCGGCGACTTCTTCACGGAAATGCGTCTTTCCCGGGTCGACAACGACGAGATGACCCGCACTATCGACGAAGCGGTCGAGAGCGGTGGCGGTGGCCAGGCCGACAGCCTGCCGGAGTTCGTCGGCGACACAGTGCTCGACGGCGCGATATCGATGCCTCAGGATGCAAAGGACGAGATCCTCAGGATCTGTAACGGCTGATCCGGATCAGTCGCCGGACGGGATGAGGCAGCCCGGATTCATGATTCCGGCCGGATCCACGGAAGACTTGACCGCCCTCAGAGCCTCAGTCCCGAGCTGGCTGATTTCCCCTTCGACATACGGGCGATGATCCCGGCCCGTGGCATGGTGGTGGGAGATCGTCCCTCCGGTTGACTGAATCGCCTGGCTGGCCGCCGCCTTGATCCGGCGCCAGGACTCGAGTCGGCCCAGACTGCCCGGCGAGGCGATCACCGTGAAGTAGAGCGACGCTCCGTCGCGATAGGCGTGAGAGAGGTGACACATGACGACACCCCGGGAGTCGATCGCTTCGAGCTCGCGGCGGATCGCTGCTCCGACCTTCTCGTAAAGCGCGGTATGACTGCTCCACTGGTGCGCGGTTTCGAGCGTATCCACGATGAGTCCCCGGTCAAGCAGCGCCTCGCGGAAATAGGGACCATGGAAGCGCGCCTCGGGCCCAGCTCTCACCGGCCTGGCGGCCGAGCGACATCGCCCCTCCCGCCCGCAGCGCTTTCGCCAGTCGGGGTCTTCTCCGCCTGACGTCGACGGCGCTGCCTTCGAGCCCGACTATCACCAGGCAGCCGTCCCCCTTTCCACGCAGCCTCAGGTAACGTCGAAAAGCATCGCCTGTCGCTCCGGAAGGTCCTGAGATGCCGAGGGACACAGCGGTCTCGTCGGCGTCGGAGACCCGGGCGATGGTCGGCAGACGGTCGCTCTGGGCGAGCCTGCGCACGATCTCATTGCCCGATTCGAAGCTGTCGGTGAACCAGGCCTCATAGCGCTTTGACTCCGGAGCCCGGCGGAGTCTGACCTCGACCTCCGGGATCACCCCGAAGGCCCCCTCGGAGCCGACCACCAGTTCACGGATCGAAGGCCCTATCGCCGTATGTGGAGTTCGAAGCGTCGAGATCTCCCCGACCGGAGTCACCATGTTCACCGCGCTGACCAGCGAGTCGAACCGTCCGTATCCGCTCGAAGACTGACCGGCCGAGCGGGTCGCGGCGAAACCGCCGATCGTCGCGTACTCGAAGGACTGCGGAAAGTGACCGAGGGTGAAGCCGGAATCGCGAAGACGGGCCTCGGCCTCCGGTCCCCTGAGACCCGCACCGAGCCTCGCGGTCATTGAGACCTGATCAACTTCGACTCCGTTCAGGCCGCTCGTGTCGAGGCTGACCACGGCAGTGAACTGTCCCCTGACCGGACTCACGCCACCGACCACGCTGGTTCCGCCGCCGAAGGGGATCACAGCGACTGACGCCTGCGAACAAGCCTGCAGGAGCGGCGCGAGCCGTTCGCGGGAGTCGAGGCTCAGGATGGCGTCAGGCGCGTGCTCGATTCTTCCGGAACGCCGTTCGAGAAGGTCGGCGAGGCTCTGACCGCCCGAATGCCGGATCCGGTCCTCCCGCGATACTGAGACGTTGGCCTCTCCCGCGGCATCGAGCACCGACCGGGGAACGGTCGCGGGCTCCGGCAGTTCTACAGAGTCGAGCTTCGGGAGCCCGGAGGCCGGTGCGGTCTCGATACCGAAGCCTGCGAGAAGACGCTCCGCACCTGTAGGAAGAGTGGTGTCGTGGTCGGGATCCCCCCAGCCCCACCACCGGGTGTCGCGGCGCGGGCCCCGCATCAGCCGGATTCGACGGAGAACAGCTGCTCGAGCCGGTTGAGTGCGGCCTCGAGCATGTCCTTCTGACTCCTCTTCATGGCGAAGCCAGCCAGCCTCGCCGTTCCCTTCAGGGTGTGGGTCGAGGTGATCTTGATCGCGGTTCCTTCGGCGGCCGGCTCCAGCAGCATCTCGGTGGTCTGGCTGAGCATGTGGTCGGCGAACGGGGTGCCCTCGAGTTCGTGCTCCCACTCGTACCGCTTCGGCCGGTTCGAGGCCAGGCAGCAGTAGTCGAGCCGCAACTTGCGACCGGAGTCGGCAGCCAGCACGTTGGTCCACCGGGTGCGCTCCGCACCGGGTTTGCCGGCGACGTCTTCGACCCTCACGACCCGGGGCCACCAGTCTGAAAGCCGACGAGGGTCGGAGACCACATCGAAGACTTTCTCCGGGGATGCCGGAATCGTTCGCTTGCGGGTGACAGACGGCAAGGTTTCGGCCTCAGCCGCCGGACAGACGGCGCAGGTCGCGTACAAGCAGCGCGTGCTTGAGTTCACTCAGGACCGTGGCCATTCTTTCCAGGGTCTCCACCGCTTCCTTGCGACGCTGCGGGTTGCGCGAAGCGAACTTCGGTGCCAGGAGCGCTTCGATCAGCTGCACCTCACGGTCGGCGGATGTCTTGAACAGCCGCAGGTTTCGAGCCCCGACCCCGGACTTTGCAAGTTCGTTGGCTGCGCGGACGATTTCCAGATCGGTCTCGTCATAGACCTTGGCTCCGGATTCGGTTCGCGGTTCGACCAGGCCGAATTCGGCAAGCTCGCGCACGAAGTCATGCGTGGCACCGGTTTCTTCGACCACGTCCTCGATTGTGAAGCGTGAACCGCTGGTTCCGATCAGTTTCGCGCGCCGCGATGTGTTCGAGCTGCCGGCGCCGCCCGAGAGCCCGCTGGTCACCGGACCTCCGGAGAGCTCCTGGCGAATCACCCTGAGGGGCAGGAATTCATCCCGCTGAAGCCGCAGGATCGTACGAAGGCGATCAACGTCGGCCTGGCTGTAGAGCCGGTAGCCGCCAGCCGTGCGCCTCGGCGAGACCAGCTTCTGATCCTCCAGATAACGGATCTTGGAGATCGAAACGTCGTCGAACTCCTTGCTGAGAGTGGTGGCAACTGCGCCGATGGTGAGCGCCTTGCGAGGACGCGCCGACGGCGTGTCCGTGATCGCGGCAGCTTCACTTGGATCCGAAACGGCCATCACTTCTCCAGGTAGCTGAGCTTGTACTTGCCGACCTGAATCTCGTCGCCGTCCTCGAGCTTTCGGGACTCGATCCGGGTGCGGTTCACATAGGTCCCGTTGAGTGAACCGAGGTCGTCGATGTAGGTACCGTCCTGACGGCTCACCAGCAGCGCATGGTTCCTCGAAACGGTGACGTCGTCGAGGAAGACGCCCGCTTCCGGGCTGCGACCGATTGCCAGCCGGTCCTCGTTCATCGGGAAGGCCTCCCCCGCTCTCCCGCCGCCGCTGCGGATCACCAGGGCAGCTCCGGCCGTTTCGACCTCGGCGTCGATGTCTATGGCTTCTATCTCCCCCGTTTCACCGACCCGGTAGGTGGTCGTCGTGGGTTCGTCCGTGCCTTCCCGCATTCCGATGAAGGTGCCGCACTTCTGACAGTAGTTCGCGGTCTCGGGGTTTACGTGTCCGCATTCCGGACAGTGGGAAGTCGCCATAGGCGCCATTATACGCGCGAAGCCTAACCTTCAACCAAGGCTTTACTGTTGGGCGGCATCTGCCGCTTCTCGCGACTCTCTGATCTGGTCGCGTCCCACCCGCGCGTACAGCACGGTCGCCATGATCGACATCACGACGCCGATCACAAGCAGGGTCGTCGGGAACCAGCCCGGCCAGACCATGGCGAAGAAGATGGCCGACATCACCGGGAATACGGCCATACGGCCGACCCAGTTGACCTCGATGTCCACTCCGTGGCTGAGTCCCCAGCGGGCAAGGACCAGGGTGACCAGCTCGCGCAGCGCCAGGACCAGCAGCAACCAGCGAGGCAGCAGTTCGAAGTGCCAGCAGACCACGACCCCGGAGAGGATCGTCAGCCGGTCGACAACCGGGTCCAGCAGCGCACCGAGACGGCTGTACTGGCCAGTCACCCTGGCCAGCAGGCCGTCGAGGTAATCGCCGGCCGAGATCACCCAGAATATCCCGGCAGCAAGCCAGGATGTGCCGTCTCCGCTGTCGAAGGCGACGATCAGGAAGACCGGAATCAACAGCAACCTGATGAAGCCGACCAGGTTCGGAAGGGTGAAAGGTCTCAGTGGCTGGCCGCTGCGCGTAGCGGTCGGCTCCGGACCGCTGCGATCCAGGCCGAAGAGCTTGCGGGTGCTGCCCCTGCCGAAGGGAGCCGGTTCGGCCATCAGTCCAGCGCGCCGTAAATCCGGGCGATCTCGTCTGATGCGCCCTCGACCGGAATCCGGTGTTCTGCGCCGCTCCGTCGCTCCGAGGCCTCGAATATGCCGTCGGCGAGTCCCCGGCGACCGACGACCACCCGCAAAGGGCAGCCGATCAACTCGGCGTCGGTCAGCTTCTGGCCCGGCCCGGCGTCACGGTCGTCGTAGAGCACCTCCAGGCCGGCGGCGGAAAGTTCATCGTAGAGCTGGTCGGCGATCTCGCGCTCCGGCTCCCCCGCCTTCGAAAGCGAGACGAGCTGGACCTGCCACGGGGCGATCGCCTTCGGCCAGCAGAGTCCCTTGCCGTCGCCGAGCTGTTCGGCGGCGGCTGCGACGATCCGGGCCGGGCCGATCCCGTAACTGCCCATGACGATGTCGTTCTCCTTGCCGTCTTCGTCGAGGAACGTGGCGCCCAGGGGTCGGCTGTAACGCGTGCCCAGCTTGAAGATGTTGCCGACTTCGATCGCCGCCTCGAGGGTCACCGCATGACCGTCGGCGGTCAGGTCCCCCGCCTTCACCATGCGCACGTCCGCCTGCTCGAAGTCGAAGTCTCTCCCGGGCTCGACCCCCAGCAGATGGAAACCGTCGCGGTTTGCGCCGGCCACGAGTCCGGCCCCGACAAGCGCACTGTCCTTGAGAACCCGGACCTTCGAGCCCACGGGACCGATGTACCCGGGTGGGCCGATGCTGGATTCGATCTCCTCTTCGCGGGCCGGTCTGGACGCGAATCCCAGCGCATTCGCCAGTTTGATCGGGTTCACCTGGTCGTCTCCACGTACCAGCACCAGACACGATTTCCCCGTCATCACCAACCATCGGAACCGACTTGATCAGCGCGCCAGGATGGACTCCAAGGCTGCCGGAAACCTCAGCGACGGTCTTCAGGCCGGGCGTCTCGATCTCTTCGGGGGCAGGCAGCGCCTCCGGCAACTCGATGCTCTGCAGGGACCGCCGATGCGACCTCGAGATTCGCTGCGTATCCCGGTGCCAGTACGACCATGTCTTCGCCCGCCTCGCAGGGCGCCATGTATTCGTGGGCCCCCAGCCCGCCCATCATGCCGACGTCGCTCTCGACGCGATACCAGCGCAGCCCGCTGCGGTCGAAGATGCGTTCGTATGCGTCGGTCATCGCGGCGTAGCTGACTTCGAGACCGTCGTTGTCACGATCGAAGCTGTAGGCGTCCTTCATCACGAATTCCCGTGTCCGGAGGACGCCGGCCCGCGGGCGCGGTTCGTCTCTTTCCTTGACCTGGATCTGGTAGAGGGTCTTCGGGAGGTCTCTGTACGAGCGCACCTCTCCGGCAACGTGCCCGGTGATGCACTCCTCGTGGGTCATCGCCAGCACCATCGGCGAACCCTTGCGGTCCTCGAGCTTGAACAGTTCGTCGATCCCGTAACGACCGGTCTTCTCCCAGGGCTCGGAGGGCTGCAGCACAGGCATCGACATCTCCTGGGCCCCGGCTCTGTCCATCTCCTCGCGCAGGATTCGCTCAACCTTGCGATGCGATCGCAGCCCGGCCGGCAGCCAGGTCCAGAGACCGGCCCCCATCTGACGAACCATCCCGGCCCTGACAAGTAACTGGTGGCTTATCGCCTCCGCGTCGGCGGGAGCATCCTTGAGGGTAGGCAGCAGGGTCTGCGAGACACGGGTCATCGGCGCCCTAATCTACCCGTCAGGAACAAAAGCGGGAGGGGCCGTCCATCCTCCGGTCCGGTCCGGCGGCTCTGACATCAGCGACGTCTGTCGAGAGTAGTCTCGAACCATGGCCATCTTCCTACTGATCGCGTTTGCGCTCGGCGGTCTTGCCGGCTATCTGAGCGGGCGGTGGTGGGCCGCCGCGCTCGCGCTTCTTGCTCCAGTCCCGTTCTATCTCGGTATAGCGCTCGGTCTCTACGGAAACGGATTCGGGGACGAATGGCAACTCGTCATCCCTCTGTGGGCCATTCCGGTTCTCTTGGCCTTCGGCATAGGGGCACTGTCCAGCAGCCTTTGGGGCGATCGGCACAACGCCAACCAGACCTGACCGGTCGAACCAATGGACCAAACACCCTCAGGGCGCACCGCCTCCGAGGCGGGATCGGGGGTGCTGCCGACGACGTTTCGGGCCGAGGAGGCAGGACCCCCGACCCCTGCCACAGGCTCAGGCTCGGGTGAAGCGCCGCCCGGCTGTCGGAGAGACCTGCTCGTCGACCCGCAGGTCGTCGGAGCTCAGCGCAGCTTCCTTCTCCATCGCCGCGATCTTCTCGGGAGTGAGGTCGCCGGCGTTCTCTTCTTCGATCTTCTGGACCCAGGCCTGACCTTCGGCCGATTCCTTCTCGTCGAAGTGCACCTCGCCGCCGCGGTCGAGCGACAGGTCGATCTGCTCGAAGAGGGTGTCGACCAGTTTCGAAGTGGGGACCTTCTTCAAGTGCCTTGCCGTGGGCGAATACGACGCCCTCGTCCTTGGCTCCGGCGATACCGAAGTCGGCCTGCTTGGCCTCGCCGATGCCGTTGACCGCGCAGCCCAGCACTGCGACCTCGATCGCCTCTTCGTAGGACTCGAGCCGGTGCTCGACCTCAGCAACGACCGCGTCCATGTCGAACTGGAGCCTGCCACAGGTCGGGCAGGCGATCAGAACCGGACCGCGTTCCCGAAGCTGGAGTGCCTTCAGGATCTCCCATGCGACCTTGACTTCTTCCTCCGCGTGGAAGGTCGAGAGGCTGATCCGGATCGTATCGCCGATGTTGTCGGCCAGCAGAGCGCCGAGACCGACCGCCGACTTGAGCGAGCCCGACCACTTGGTTCCCGCCTCGGTGATCCCGAGATGGATCGGATAAGGGATCTTCTCCGAGAGCAGGCGATTCGCGGCGATCGTATTCGGCACGTTGGTCGACTTGATCGAAACCTTGAAGTTGGTGAAGTCGAGGCTTTCCATCAGCGTCACGAACTCGGTCGCCGCGGTGACCAGTGCCTCCGTCGGGTTCTCTTCCTCGAGTGCGTGGAGGTGCTTTGGCAGGGATCCCGAATTGACGCCGATCCGCATCGGCACGTTCTTCCTGTTGGCCAGCTCCGCGACTTCGGCGACCTTGTCGCGGCCACCGATGTTGCCCGGGTTCAGCCTGATGCAGTCAGCCCCCGCGTCGATCGCCTTCAGGGCGAGCGTGTGGTTGAAGTGGATGTCGGCGATCACGGGAATCGGCGAACGCTTGACGATCGTCTTCAGTGCTTCGACGTCCTTGTCGCGCGGTACCGCCACCCGGACAACATCCGCACCGGCTTCGGCCACCTTCTCGATCTGGTCCATCGTCGCCTCGAGGTTGGCGGTCTCGGTCTTGGTCATCGTCTGCACCACGACCGGCGCGCCGCCTCCGACCGGAACCCTGCCTACGAATATCTGTCGCTTTGATGCCACCCCTGCAGGTACCGGAGGCCGGTCCCCTCACCGTCCTGCCCAGGCCTCCAGCAGCCAGCCGAGGTCCTCGCTCGAGGCATCGGGGTCGAGGATCAGGTCCTCGCGGTCGGGTTCGGTGAGGTGGCCCCTGAGCCGCCGCGCGGCGGCCGTGAAGCTGCGGGATACGGCTCCCGGAAGCCGTCGGGGCACGATGCCACGGTCGATCCGCGCGGCTTGTTCGTGAACAAGGTCGAACCCGAGCCGATTGTCTCCGCGAGCCCAGAGGACGGACGCCGCCATGGCCCCGGTGAGATCACCTTCGAGGCCGTCGTCACGTGCGATCCGCAGCGCGCTGGGAGCGAGAGCCGCCTGGGTCACGGTCAGGGCCGGGTATAGCGCCGCCGCCTCGCCTCTGTGAGGGTCGACGATGCCCGGCCAGGAACCGTCGTCACGCTGAAGAGTCAGAAGGGTCGAGAGCAGCTTCTGGGCGGCTTCCGCCGACCCTCCACTCCGCCCGGCCCTGTCGAGCTGGCAAAAGGCGGTCAGACAGTGGAACTGACCAGAGACCGGGGTCAGTCCCCCGCCGATCCGGTGGTGAAGGTCCGCCACCAGGCCGGAGCTACGGTCAAAACGACCGAGAAGGACCTCGCAGGCGCCTTCGAGCAGCTCGTCGAGGCCGGGGCCGCCGCCGACTCTGACCGAGGCTTCGGTCAGACCGGAAACGAGCCAGGCGAGCTGCTCGAGAGGAACCCTCTCGAAGCCGTCGGCCAGTCGTCTGGAGATCAGGCCGGCGATCTCGTTCACTGCGCCGCCATCAGCTCTCGACTCGGCCCAGAGTGCGATACCCAGTTCGCCCGGGCCGCCGTCGGGTCCGCTCAGGTCACCGAGCACCCTGGTTCGCAGCGCCCCGGTCGAGAACGGGTGACTCAGGCCTACCTCGTCGGCCCGCAGGAGACCCAGCAGCACGATGGAGCCCGCGCGCAGGGTGCTCGTATCGGGCGCTCCTTCGCCGACCGAGTCGATCCGCGGCGTTGCGCGGAACATCCCGCCTGCCGTCTGAAGCTCCGGCAGGCGGGTGACCGCTATGTGCTCGAAGACTGCTGCTTCGGCCGACATCGCGAAGCCGTCTTCAGTTCGCGTAGAGCGCTTCGATCTCGTCCTGGTACTTCTCCGAAATCGGCTTGCGCTTGAGCTTCATCGTGGGTGTCAGCTCGTCACCGCCGGGCAGCCATTCACCGGGGATGATGCTGAACTTCTTGATCTGCTCCACGCGAGCCATCTTGGTACCCGCTTCATCGACCGCCTTCTGGATGACTTCGACGACCTTGTCTTCGCCGGCCAGTTCCTCGAGCGAGAGGCCTTCGAGTCCGTTCTGGGCAGCCCAGACCGGGCCGAAGTCGGGGTCGAGGACGATCAGCGCCACGTTGTACGGCCGCCCGTCACCCACCGCGACGCACTGGCTTATCAGCGGCGACGCGGTCTTGACGTGGGCTTCGATGTTGGCCGGCGACATGTTCTTGCCGGCTGCGTTGATGATCAGCTCCTTCTTGCGATCGAGGATCTTGACGTAGCCGTCCTCGTCCATCGTGCCGATGTCCCCGGTGTGGAGCCAGCCGTCGACGATCGTGTCTGCCGTCTTCTCGGGCTGGTTGCGGTACTCGGGCATCACGTAGGGGCTGCGGCAGAGCAGCTCACCGTCCTCGGCAACCTTGACCTCGGTGCCGGGAACAGGTGGTCCGACCGTGCCGATACGGATCCGGTCCGGGGGGTTGATCGTGATCACGCCGCAGGTTTCCGACATGCCCCAGAGCTCTCCTACCGGAATGCCGATCGCGTGGAAGAACTCGAGGACCTCGACCGGAGTCGGCGCTGCCCCGACACTGACGGCAACCGCCTGGTCGAAGCCGAGGTTCACCCGAAGGGCGGAAAAGAGGGCCTCATCGGCAGCCGCAGCCGCAGCCGCGATCTCGGCAGGAACTTCTTCGCCCGCCTGCTCCAGTCTGACCTTCTGAATCGCTGCGTCGAGCCCGCCCTGGGCCTTCTCGCGCTGTTCGTCGGGCAGACCGGCAAGCATGCTCTCGAGCCCGGCCTTCAGCTTCTCCCAGATTCGGGGAACCGCGAAGAACCAGGTCGGCCTGACCTTCGGCAGGAACTCGATGATGCGCTTCGGGTCGGTGCAGATGTGTACCTCGAAACCCTTCATCACAGCCGAGTAGTAATTGGCTCCCCTTTCGGCGATGTGCGCGGTCGGCAGCCAGGAAATGACACGGGCGTCGGTATCGGGAAGGTTGATCACTCCCTGCATGACGGCGGCCTGCATTCGCAGCAGGTTTCCGTGGGTCAGTGACACCCCCTTGGGAGGTCCGGTCGTGCCCGAGGTGTAGATGAGGGTCAGGGGATCCTCGAGTCCGACGTCTGACGCAATCGGTTCCGGGTCGAAATCCGGATCGAGTTTCATCAGCTCGTCGTAGCTCATGGTGCCACCTTCGTCGCCCATGACGATGACGTGCTCGAGGTCGGGCAAGCGGTCCCGGACCTCTTCGACCCGGGAAAGGAACTGCGGCTCGACGACGATGATCTTCGCAGCCGAATCCTTGAGCACGTACTCGATCTGCTCCGCAGAGGAGGTCTGGTAGATCGAGAACGGAACGGCACCGATCGACACCGCGGCGAGGTCCGTCGGGATGAAGTCGGCGCGGTTGTTGGTCAGCAGGCTGACCGTGTCGCCACGACTCAGGCCGAGAGAGTTGAATCCGCCGGCGATCGCCCTGACCCGTCCGGCGAGGTCGTTCCACGAGTAGCTGATGTCCTCGTCCTCGGAAATTACGGCCGGCGCGTCACCCTGCCGGGCGGTCGTCTTGAGGAACGCCTCGTAAAGGTTCTTGGAGTCAGGCTCGTGGCCAGGACCCCCTGAAAACTCGGTCACTACCTCTGACGTCGGCACCCTTCCTCCTTCATTCATCCCTCTCAACGGATAACTGCAGGACGAAATCTACCTGAGATCGAAGCCGTCTCCCATGAAGCGCCCGATGTCGTTGTTCAGGCCGATCAGGAACAGTCCTATTACCAGCGCGAAACCGATCAGGCCTGCCCGTTCCATCACCGCGAACGGCACCGGTTTGCCCCTGATCTTCTCGACGATGCTCCAGAAGATGTGACCACCGTCCAGCGGGAGGAACGGGAAGAGGTTGATGATGCCCAGCGAGAGGCTGATCAGGGCGACGAGGGTCAGCGCCTGACGGGTCCCGATGTCAATTGCCTGTCGCGTCACCTCGTAGCTGCCGGCAACTCCGGAGAGCTCCTCACGGCGCTCGGCCTGGTAGATCTGGGAAAGCGTCGTGACGGTCCGCGAGGTGACGAGCCACATGAAGTCCACGGCGACTCCCGCAGCCTCGACAGGTCCCGGATTCAGTGGTTCGGCACCGAAGATGAAGCCGAGCCGGTTGCGGTTGTTCTCGGCGTCGAACTCCGGCCGGATCTCGATCGTCTGCCGGCTGCCGTCCCTTTCTACGACTACGGTCGCGGGAGTCTCGGCGGCACATCCGTCAACCGACTCCCCGGCGCAGCCGTGTGAGTCGATCTGGTCGGCGATCGCTACCTGATCTCCCTTGACACCATCCACGGAGACGATCCGGTCACCGGCAATAAGCCTCGATTCGGCCGGCGAGCCTGCCGCTACCTCGTCGATCGTCTCGCTGGTCTCCTGTATTCCGAAGGCCAGGAAGAAGAGAATTATGAAGGCGATCGCGATGTTCACAGCCGGACCGGCCCCGATCACGACGATCCGCTTCCAGACGGGCTGGTGGTAGTAGCCACGGTCGGCGACCTCCGGCGGCAGCTCCTCATCCGGATTCATTCCGGTGATCTTCACGAAGCCGCCGAGGGGCACGGCACCCACGCCGTACTCGGTTTCGCCCCGCTTGATCGAAAACAGTTTGGGCGGGAAGAACAGGAAAAAGCGCTCAACCCGCATGCCCGTCATCTTGGCCGCGACGAAATGGCCGAGCTCGTGAAGCACGATCAGGATGACGAAGGCGAGGAATGCCAGCAGAAAGCTCATCCCTCCCTCAACCCCCCGACCAGCTCTTCGGAGCGCTCACGGGCTGCCTCGTCCACGGCAAAGAGTTCCCGGAAGTCACGGGCCGGACCGGTGCCCACGTCGTCGAGCACCCTTTCGATAACCGCCGCTATGTCGGCGAAGGAGATCCTTCCGTCGAGGAAGGCGCCAACCGCCACCTCGTCGGCGGCATTCAGAACGCAGGGAGAGATTCCCCCCGCCAGCCCGGCCTGCCTGGCAAGTTCCAGGCAGCGGAACGTCTGCGGATCCGGAGCCTCGAAGGCGAGGCTGCCGACCGTGGACAGATCGAGCCTCTCGACCGGGGTGTCGACGCGCTCGGGCCAGGCCAGCGCGTAGGCGATGGGAACCCTCATGTCCGGGTAGCCGAGATGGGCCAGAGTCGCCCCGTCGATCAGGTCGATCAGGGAGTGGACGATCGACTGGGGGTGAATCACCACGTCGATTTTCTCGTAGCCGACGTCGAAAAGGTGATGGGCTTCGATCATCTCGAATCCCTTGTTCATCAAGGTCGCCGAGTCGATCGTGATCCTGCCCCCCATTTTCCAGGTCGGATGGTCGAGTGCCTGCTCGACGGTCACCGAGCCGAGGTCCGTCTTCCCCCGGAACGGGCCACCCGATGCGGTCAGCACGATCCTTTCCACCGCATCCCGGGACTCGCCCTCAAGCAGCTGGTGAATCGCCGAATGCTCGGAATCCACCGGAAGTATGCGACTACCGGTGCCGCGGGCCAGTTCTGTGACCAGATCCCCACCGACGACAAGGCTTTCCTTGTTGGCCAGGGCGAGGTCGAGGCCGGCATTCAACGTGGCGATCGTCGGGCCGAGACCCGCAGCACCGACGATGCCGTTGAGCACGATGTCCGGCTCACAGACCCCGATCAGAGTCCGGGCTGCGGTTTCTCCTTCGAGAACCGTGCCGTCGAACTCGGCCTCCGCCTCGGCCGCGGCTGCGGGGTCAGCGACCGCGATGGTCCGCGCCCCGGCTTCGCGTGCCTGGATCACCGCCTCACGCCAGTTCGATCCCACCGACAGTCCCACCACGGCCAGGTCCTCGCGGGATGCGGCGATCTCCATCGCCTGACGGCCGATGGATCCGGTCGATCCGAGTATCGCGACTTTCTTCATTGTGGCTCCGGGTTGCGACCTGGTCGGCCGCTTCAGTAAACGAGGGCGATCGAGACGTAATAACCGACCACCACTGTGAAAAGGACCGCATCGAGTCGGTCCAGCAGACCACCATGCGGTCCAAACAGCGTACCGGTGTCCTTCTTTCCGAGATCGCGCTTGACCATCGACTCGAACAGATCCCCGACCACGGCAATCGATGCCACCGCGAATCCGAGGATCAGCGCGTCCACGCCCGAGAGCCAGTCCTGGTAAAGGCCGGCGCACCAGACGCCGAGCGTCCCGATCAGAATCCCCCCGATCAGGCCCTCGACCGTCTTGTTGGGCGAAAGCCTGGGCGCAAGTTTGTGCGAACCGAACATCCTTCCCACCGCATAGGCGCCGGTGTCCGCAACGAAGGTTCCGACGAGTACGTTGACCACCAGTGCCGCGCCGTGGTCAGGAAGATCCCGGAGCAACACCGCATGAGCAAGGGGGATGCCGATCCAGAAGAGCCCGAAGAGGGTTATCGCCATCGACTCCGTCACGCCTTCGATCCTTCTCCTGTGAACGGCTGCCACGAAGACCAGGAGAAAAGGAACCGCCATGAACATCAGCACGTTGAAAGCGGTGCCCAGATAGGCCGCGGCGACCATTGCCGGCAGGCCCACATAGGCGGCGATCCGCAGGGGCGAATAGGAATCCGACATCGCGAAGAATTCCCTCAGGCCGATTATTCCCAGGATCGTCACCACCGCCGCGAATAGCGGTCCGCCGGCGACCACGATCACGACCGCGAGGGCCAGCAACGGGATCGCGACCAGGATCCTCTTGGCCGTCTCACCCATCAGGAGCGCCTGCTTCCGAAACGGCGTTCCCGGCGGCCGTATTCGTCCAGTGAATCGGCGAAGGCGTCACGATCGAAATCCGGCCACAGCTCGTCCCGGAAGATGAATTCCGAGTAGGCGCACTGCCAGAGCAGGTAGTTGGAGATCCGCTGCTCACCGCTGGTCCGGATCAGCAGTTCGGGGTCATGCATTTCCGGGGCGTAGAGGAGGCGGCCGAAATCTTCCGCGCTGCCGCCGTCGAAGCGGGCTGCGGCGTCGAGGATCTCGGCTCTGCCGCCGTAATTGAAAGCGATGAAGAGGGTGATCCGCGAATTCCCCGAAGTCAGGGCCTCTGCCCCGTCCATCTGCTCACCGAGTCCCTCGGGGATGCCCTCGCGCCGACCGATGAAGCGCATCCTCACACCCTCTTCATGGAGTTCAGGACTCTCCCGTTCGATGCGCTCGGAAAACATGCGCATCAGTCCTTCAACCTCCTCCGGCGAACGTGACCAGTTCTCGGTGGAGAACGAAAAGACGGTCAGCTCCTCGACCCCGAACTCAGCCGCGTCTCGCAGCCTGGCCTTGACCGTGTCAGCCCCGGCACGATGCCCTTCCTGGACCGGCAGGCCGCGCTCCTGTGCCCAGCGGCCGTTTCCGTCGGTGATGATGGCGACGTACCGAGGGGTACTCAAACCTCGAGGATTTCCTCTTCCTTGCCCTTCAGCAGGGATTCAATCTCGCCGATCGCTTCGTCGGTCAGCTTCTGGAGGGCGGCCTCGGCCCGGTGCTCGTCATCGGCGCCGGCTTCTCCCTCCTTCTTCAATTCGCGCAGGTCGGCCATCACGTCGCGACGCACGTTGCGGACCGCGATGCGGCCGTCTTCGGCAACGCCGTGAACGACCTTGACCATCTCCCGGCGCCGCTCTTCGGTCAGGTCCGGGATGTTGAGACGGATCACGCTGCCGTCGTTGGAAGGAGTGAGGCCCACGTCGGACTCGAGGATCGCCTTTTCGATCGAGCCGATCACCGTCTTGTCGTAGGGCGTGACGGTCAGCGTCCTCGCCTCGGTGGCGGCTACGTTGGCCATCTGAGCAAGCGGGGTGTGAGCACCGTAGTAGTCGACCGTGATGCGGTCGAGCAGGTGCGGGGTCGCCCGGCCGGTGCGGACTGTGGCAAATTCGCCCTTGGTCGAAGAGACGGACTTGTCCATCCGGTCCTTGGCGTCTGAGAGGAGGTCGTCGATCATGATCCGGTGTCCGGCTCTGTTGGTCCTGACGCCCCAGAACTGACCAGCGTCCCAACCTTCTCGCCGGAAACGATCCTATCCATATTGCGCTCGTCTGCCATGTTGAAGACGTGGATGGGAAGGTCGTTGTCCATACAGAGGCTCAGCGCGGTGGAATCCATCACTTTCAGTCCGCGCTCGATTGCTTCGAGGTGCGTGATCTCGGGAATGAATTCGGCGTTCGAATCAACTGACGGATCGGCGTCGTAGACACCCTCCACCCCGTTCTTGGCCATCAGGATCGCCTCGGCGTGAATCTCGAGCGATCGCAGCGCTGCAGCTGTGTCGGTGGTGAAGAACGGGTTTCCGGTTCCCGCCGCGAAGATCACGACCCGGCCCTTTTCGAGGTGGCGCATTGCGCGCCGCCTGATGTAGGGCTCGGCCACCTCGCGCACGTCGATCGCTGACATCACCCGGGTGAACTGCCCATGCTTTTCCAGGGCGTCCTGCAGGGTCAGGGCGTTCAGCACCGTCGCCATCATGCCCATGTAGTCGCCGGTCGCCCGGTCCATTCCCTGGGCCGCGCCGTCGATGCCCCTGTAGATGTTGCCGGCACCGACCACGATCGCGACCTCGACCCCGCGGCCACGAATCACCCCGATCTGACGTGCGATGCGCTCGACCCGGGACGGATCCGTTCCGAAGTCGAGATCCCCCATCAGCGCTTCGCCCGAAAGCTTCAGCAGGATACGCCTGAAACGGGTCTGTGGCTCCTCGCTCGCCACTGCCAACCGCCCGTCTACTCGCCGATCCGGAAGACCGAGAACCTCGAGATGACGACGTTCTCGCCGACCTTGGCGGCGAGGGCCTCCCTCATCTGCTCGATCGTCTTCGAGTCGTGTTTGTCGAGGTTGATGTGCTGCTGCTCGAGCAGGGCCACGTCCTTCTTCCATTTGGCGACCTGGCCTTCGACGATCCTCTCGATCACGTTGTCGGGCTTGTCTTCCTCGCGGGCCTTCTCTTCGAAGATCCGACGCTCGGCAGCGACCTCTTCCTCCGGGATGTCATCGCCGGATACAACGGTCGGCGAAGCGGCGGCGACGTGCATGGCCACTTCGTAGGCGAAGTCGGAGAAGTCCTCGTTCCGGGCAACGAAATCAGTCTCGCACTGGACTTCGACCATCGCGCCGACCTTCTTGTTGGCGTGAATGTAAGAGGCGACCACTCCTTCGGACGTTCCGCGGTCGGAGCGCTTGGCCGCGGAGGCCTGACCCTTGACGCGCAGCAACTCCACCGCGCGGTCCATATCGCCGTCAGCCTCGGTCAGAGCCGCCTTGCTGTCCATCATGCCGGCGCCGGTTTTTGCCCGAAGTGCCTTGACGTCGGACGCGGTTACGTTGCTCACTTGGATTCCTCCTCGCTGCTCCCTGCTTCGGCAGGAGTGGCCTGCTCTTCGGGCTTGGCAGCCTCTTGAGCGTCGGATTCCGGCTCGGGGTCAGGGCTGACGGCCTGGGGATGATCAGGCTTGACCGCCTGCGGATGATCGGGTACCACGGCCTGGGGGTGGTCCGGGACCGCCTGGGGGTGATCGGGCTTGACCGCCTGCGGATGAGGCTTGCGCCTCGGCCTTCTTCTGGGCCGGCTTCGCAGCCTCGGCTTCCGCCTTGGCCCGCTCTTCGGCTCTCGCCTTGGCCTTCTCCTCAGCCTGCTCCTTCTCGATCGCCTCGCGCCTCGCCTTCTCTTCTTCCTCGCGCTTGCGGCGTTCCTCTTCTTCCTTCTTGCGTCGTGCTTCCTCCTCGACGCGGCGCTTCTCTTCGATCACGGCCCAGGCGCCGGCACCCTGCTCGATTGCCTCGCCCACTGTCGAGATCACGAGTTCGCAGGAGCGGATGGCGTCGTCGTTGCCGGGGATCACGAAGTCGATGTTGCCCGGGTCGCAGTTGCTGTCGACAAGGGCGATGACCGGAATCCTCAGTCGCGTCGCCTCGCGTAGGGCGATCTCCTCGGCCTTGAGGTCGACGATGAACACAGCGTCGGGGACACGGTCCATATCGCGCACGCCGCCAAGGGCAAACTCGAGTTTGGCCAGCTCGGCCTGCATGTTCATCCGTTCCTTGGTCGGAAGGAGTTCGATCTGTCCGGTTTCGGTCAGTTCGGTCAGCTCGTGCAGCCGCTTGATCCGGGCCGATGCGATGTTGTAGTTGGTCAGAAGGCCGGGCAGCCAGCGTCGCGTCACGTAGGGCATGTTGGCCCGGCCGGCCCAGTCCTCGATCACTCCGGAGGCCTGCTTCTTGGTGCCGACGAAGAGCACTTTGCCGCCGCCGCTGGTCAGCTCGCCGACGAAGCGCCGAGCATCCTCGAGCATCTCCTCGGTCTGCAGCAGGTCGATGATGTGGATCCCGTCGATCTCGCCGGCGATGTGACGCCGCATGTTCGGGTTCCAACGGCTGGTCTGGTGGCCAAAATGAACTCCGGCCTCCAGTAAATCCTGGATTCCTACCTGGGACATGCTTCTCCTTGGGTGAATGGTGTGCGGATCCGCCCGCCTCCTGGAACGGAGACCCTTTTCGAGGGCAGGAGCCGTTTTCGGAGCAGCGGGGGTTAGGGATTGGGTTGGCCCGGCATTGTAGAGGGATCAGCGCCGATACGCGAGCGCCTCACTCGAGACGACCCGCCCTCACCCTGACTGCCGGCGCTGGCTTTCCTGGTTGCGTGCCAGGGCGAGCGCCCGTGCGAGGTCTTCCGGCAACTCCGAACTGACGTCGATCGTCTCGCCCGATACCGGATGCTCGAACCTGATCCTCGAAGAGTGGAGGAACTGGCGTTCGAGTTCGTGGCGCTCGGGTCCCCCGTAGGTCGTGTCCCCGATCAACGGGTGGCCCACCGCCTCGAGGTGGACCCGGATCTGGTGAGTGCGGCCGGTCTCCAGCCGCAGTTCGAGCAGGCTTTCCCGCCGCAGGGTTTCCACGACCTCGAAATGGGTGCGGGCCTCGCGCGGACTGGCCCCGTTCACGGCCATCCTGTGTCGTTTCCTCGATGCCCTTCCGATCGGGGCGTCGATGGTGCCGGTGCGTGAGCGGAAACGGCCGTCCGCCAGACCGGTGTATATGCGCTCGAAGCTCCGCTCGCGGATCATCTGCTGGAGGGCGGAGTGGGCGCCCGGCTGGCGGGCGACGACCAGCAGGCCGCTGGTTCCGCGGTCGAGCCTGTGAACGATTCCCGGCCTTTCCGGGTCGTCCCCTCCGGCCAGCTCGTCTCCGAGCAACTCGACCAGGGTTACCCCGTCATAGGAGGGGGCCGGGTGGATCACCAGGTCGGCCGACTTGTCGATTACCGCGAGGTGTTCGTCCCCGTAGACGATCCGGTACGGCGGCTGAGACTCAGCGCCCACCGGTCGCGACTTCCGTCTCGGCTTCGGCGGATCCGATCCCGGGTTGCCCTTCTTCCTGCTCCGGCTGTTTCGATCCCGAGTCGTCGTGCCGGATGACAGTCCAGGCGAGCAGGACCACACCGATCGTGATCGACATGTCGGCGACGTTGAATGCCGGCCAGTTGGGAAGCAGTATGAAGTCGGTCACATGTCCGAGCCGGAGCCGGTCGAGAAGGTTGCCGAGGGCTCCGCCGAGAATCAGTCCGCCGGCCAGCCATGTGCCGAGGCGGTCAGGGGCCGAGGCGATGAAGGCCCCCAGGGCCACCAGCGCCACCATGCTCAGGGCGATGACCAGTATTCCGCCACCGCCGGCCAGACCGAAGGCGATTCCGTCATTGAAGGTCAGTGTGAATTTCAGCGGGCCGATGACTTCGACCTGCTCCCCCCGGGCGATCGATTCAGTGACCAGCGCCTTGGTGATCTGGTCGATGGCGATCACCACGGCGGCGACTATCGCCACGCTGGAGAGGGTCTTCCTGTGGATCAACCGTCAATCGCCCCGACGACGATCGCCTGGCCGATAAGGAGAAGGAGGAGACCGATCATCGGGCTGAGGTCGAGCGCCAGGCCACTTCCGCCCACCGGGGGCAGCATCCGTCTGAAGATGTTCAGGTAGGGGTCTGTCGTCTGCTGCGCGAACCGGACCACCGCGCGCAGCGCCGAGATCTGGGGCATGCGCGGGATCCAGGACGAAAGGATCCGGATGAATATCAGCACGATGTAGACCGTGAACAGCGCGCTCACGTAACTGGCGACGTCGCCTCTCGAGATCGCGATCAGGATGAGTCCTTCGATCACTGGCCGCGCATCCTGCGAAGAGAGGCCTCGGCAGCCTCCCGAAAAGCTTCGGCCCCACCGTGCTTCTCGAGCGCCTCGAGTCCCGCCTCGGTACTGCCACCGGGGGATGCGACCGCGACCTGGATCTCGAACGGTGTCCGGCGAGTGAGCAGCGCGGCCGTGCCGGCCATCGCCTCGGCGACCATCGCATTCGAGACGTCAGCGTGAAGGCCCTCGCTGGTCCCGGTCCCGGCGATCGCCGCGGCAGCGGCAGCGAAGTAGGCCGGTGTGCAGCCCATGACGGCAGTCGCCGCGTCCATCTGCTCGTCTTCGAGTTCCACCACATGGCCGAGCGGCTCGAGCAGGGACTGCGCGTCAGCCACGATCTTGTCGTCGGCGGACCCGGCACGAGCCACGCAGATCACCCCGCGGTTCACCTCCACCGCGAGGTTGGGCATCAGACGCAGTACGGTCGAATCAGGAAATCGTGCGGCCAGAGCCGGGAGTCGCGTTGCTCCGAGCAGCGAAAGGACAGCCCTGGGTGGGGGAAGGATCTCGGTCACCTCGACCAGCGAATGGGGCTTCATCGCCAGGACGACGAAATCGCTGCGGGTCACCAGGTCCGCGTTCAGCTTCACGGCCGTGCCGCCGACCTCTTCGGCAAGAGCCGTAGCCCGGCCCGAGCCTGAATCGGTGAAGAGCATCTCGGAGGGACCTCCCGAGGCGGAAGCCCAGCCGTGAGCCATGGCGGCAGCCATGTTTCCGGATCCGATGAAGCCGATAATCATGGAGGGCAGCTTACCCGGGCGGCAGATGCGCCCCGGGGCACCCCGGTCAGGACTGGTTGAAGAAGCCCTTGTCGATCAGGCGGGCCTTTTCTTCGGCGGAAACCTCGACGTTGCGGGGGGTGAGCAGGAAAACCTTCTCGGCGATCCGCTGCATGCCGCCGTCGAGCGCGTAAGTCAGGCCGGAGGCGAAGTCGATCAGGCGCTTCGAAAGTTCGTGGTCGGTCGTCTGGAGGTTGAGGATGACCGGCACCTTGCGTTTGAACTGATCTGCGACCTGCTGGGCGTCGTTGAAGTTGCGCGGTATCACCAGGTGAACCTGCACGTCATCGTCATCATCGTCGTCCACCGGCCGGAGCGTCCTCGTCCGTGATCGCGGGGCGGGCCCGTCGTCGTCGGCGAAGATGTCGTCGATTTCGTCGTGGCTGCGCCGCCTACTGGTCGGCAGCCGCCTCACGTTGGCGTCGCGGCCGCGTCCCCGGTCACGTCGTGAGTCCGATTCTTCCTCGTCGAGGTACTCCTCGTCGTCGTACTCGTCGTACTCGGAGTGGTGGTCGCGTTCTTCGGCGAGGCCGAAGTAAACGAGGGTGCGGTGCCAGGAGTCTCTTAGTGCCATAGGTAAGCGGTGTTTCGTGCCATTCGGAACGATTCCTCCAAGATTATGCTCAATTCCCGGATCTTTGGTGGACGGGTCGGCATTCCTGCATCGTTCCGATCATGCGATCCGACGGGCGGACGGGCCGTTTGCCATCAGTCGAGCCATGCGATTCCTGCCTGCCTGCCTGTAGCCCCGGCATCTCTGCGATGCGAGAAGAAGTCCTCGGCATCGCAGTGCGTGCAGACTCCGGCGGTCTCGATCTGATCCACGCCGGCTGCTTCGAGCGTCCGTCGCGCAACCGCCGGCAGATCCAGGTGGCGGCCTTCGAAGAGGTCCTCTCCCATCCCGGAGAAGGCGTGTCGCACCTCGTCTCCGACCTCGAAACAGCAGGGACCGATCCCCGGACCGATGGCCGCCGCTTCGCCACCGACCCTCGATACGGCGTCCGGCACCAGCGGACCGGCGAGTCCGCGCCAGCCGCAGTGGAGCATCGCGAGGCCACCGGGTCCCGTCACGGCGACCGGAAGACAGTCGGCCGCGAGAACCAGAAGCGGCAGACCGGAGATCGAGGTGATGTGGCCGTCGGCCTCGGGTGGCTCCTCCGCTGGATCGAGGAAATGGCCTTCACGGTTGTCCACGTGTTCGAGGATCCCGGCACCGTGGACCTGGAGCCCCATGCGCAGACGACCTCCGTCGATGCCGAGTGCCGCGGCCAGCAGGGCACGGTTTCGAAGAACGGCTTCGCGATCATCATCGGTGAGAATCCCGAGATTCAGGCTGTCCCAGGGCGAGCCGCTGAAGCCTCCTCGACGGGTCGTGAAGCAGGCGGTGGCACCCGGCAGATCGGCCTCGAACCATTCGACGCCACGACTCCGGCGACGCCTCAACTCCGGCCCCCCGGTCCGACGCCGCCCGCCGCCCTCGCGGCTTCGAGTGCCACTGCAAGCTGGCCTTTGCGGTCGGTCACGCCGTCGTCCAGAGCGGCTTCCATCGCCGCATCCAGGCCGGTGCCGACCGCCCTGCCCGGCTTCATCCCAGCATCAACGAGGTCGTCGCCAGTTATCTCGAGCTCAACCCCACGCCACCCTGAGATCCAGTCGTCGAGCCACTCGGCCCCGACGGCTCGAGCGAGCAGTATCTGTAGGGCATCGTGCCGCCGGGCCAACACCACGGCCCGGCTCGGTGTGCCGGGGTACTGGATCAATTCACGAAATTCCCCGGGTCCGCTCCCCCCCACCACACCGTCAACGACCTCCGTCCTCGAGCAGAATCCCTGCCATGCCGGGAGTTCAAGGGCGCTCGAAGGCGGCCCCGATCAGACCGAGGTCCTCGTCACTGATCCCGATCAATCCCCAGGCCGAAACCAGCCTCAGCGCCTCGAGCGCGCCCGGTTCGTCACTGATCAGCGCCAGTTCCGAGCGGAGGCGCTCGGGCGAGACGGTCGTCAGATCGACCTCCCGGAGGAGATCGGCGGTTCGGTGGTCGATGTCGAAGCCGAGACGGGCCGCGTATCGCGCGGCCCGAAGCGCCCGCGTGGGGTCGTCGACGAAGGATCGGGCGTGGAGAACGCGGATCACTCCTCGTCCGAGGTCTTCAGCCCCTCCATGAGGGTCGATCAGGGTCCCGGGATCAGCAAGATCGACCGCCATCGCGTTGATCGTGAAGTCCCGCCTCGAAAGGTCGGACTCGATGTCGGCCGGTTCGACCTCCGGCAACGCACCCGGCCTCCTGTATTTCTCTGATCGGGTCCGCGCCAGATCCAGCCTCCTGCCGCGGAAGGAAACGGCCGCCGTATCGAACCTCTCGTGCAGAGTCGCATCCGGGTCCAGATCAGACGCAATTCGTGCCACCGGTCCGTCGACTGCGATATCCAGGTCCAGTGGATGTCCACCCAGGAGAGAGTCACGGACGCTGCCACCGACCAGGTAGAGAGGCGTATCACCCGCCCGCCTGCCCAGAGCCGTGAGCGCGTCTTCGCCGCGGATCAGTTCGCCGGCAGCACCGGCATCGATTGTCGCTTTGGGTGGGCTCGTCATCTCACTCCCGTACCATGATCCTTTCCCCGGATGAATACTGAACCAGAGAACAACTCCGTGCCGGAAGGCGACTCCGTGCGATGGTGGCAGAACCGCCGCCGGCTGCTCACAGTCGCTGCGATCGCCCTCGCCGTCCTGGCAGGCGCCGCGGCCGTCGCCTACAGCCAGCTGAAGCGTCCTGATGACGTCAGCAATCCAACCGTGCCGTTCGAGGAGCCGGTTGTTGAGAAGCCCGCCCCCAAGCCAAAAGACAAGACGGTCGACTGGCCGACCTTCCGATACGACCGCCAGCGCACCGGCTACCTGCCGGTCAACGGCATCAAACCGCCCTTCAAGCGGCTCTGGAAGTACGGCGACAAGCCTCTGCTCGAGTTCCCTCCCTCGGTCGTCGACGGCACCATGTACTTCGTGGACAACGACGGCTTCGCCCATGCCCTCGACACCGAGACCGGCAAGACGAGGTGGAACCGGCGCATCGCCAAGCTCAACGCCGCAACCCCCACCTACTCCCGGGGCAACCTCTACCTGGTCAATCTGGAACCCGGTCAGGTGCTCTCACTGAACGCCAAGAACGGCAAGACGATCTGGAAGAAGTCACTGCCCTGTCGCTCCGAGTCGTCGCCGGTCGTGGTTCGCGACCGCATGTACTTCGGCTGCGAGAACGGGGTTCTCTACGCCCTCCAGACCAAGAACGGCAAGGAGGTCTGGGCGACCTCCGTCGCCGGCGCGATCAAGGGCGCTCCGGCCTACGACAACGGCACGCTGTACGTGGGCGACTACGGAGGAGCGATGACCGCTGTCCGGGCCAGGAACGGCGACATCCGCTGGCAGACCAAAGCCCTCGGCCCCGGACTCGGACAGCCCGGCGCCTTTTACTCGACACCGGCAGTGGCTTTCGGCCGCGTATACGTCGGCAACAACGACAGCCGCGTCTACAGCTTCGACGCCGATACGGGTGAACTCGCCTGGACCTTCTCGACCGGCGATTGGGCCTATTCCGGACCGACCGTAGCCAAGGTTCCGGGCACCCGGCCCACCGTGTACATCGGTTCCTTCGACGGCAATGTCTACGCGCTCGACGCGCAGAGTGGCCAGGCCCGCTGGACCTTCGACATGAGGGGCAGGGTGATCGGCTCACTGTCTGTGATCGGCCGCACCGTCTATGCCGCAACCTTCGACGGCACCAATACCTATGGAATCAGCGCCAAGACCGGCAGGGAAACCTTCAACTACCACACCGGTGCCTACATGCCGGCCGTGTCGGACGGGGTCAACCTCTATCTGGTCGGCTACTCGAGCATCCACGCCCTCAAGCCGATTTCGAAGAAGCAGCAGCAGGCAGCAGAACGGCAACAAGAAGTCCGGTCAGAAGCAGTCCGGCAGCCGCAAGCAGAACGGGGCCGGCAACCCCTAGGCCGAGCCTTGGTCGGCCGGTAGGCTCAAATCATGTCAACAGGATTCGGTCAGGGTCGGGTGATCTGGCAGCGGACGATCGACTGGGACCTCCAGTCGAAGCGACGCCGCCAGTTCGTCCAGTTCTTCGTCGCACCGGCCTTCATCGCGATGCTGATCGCCTTGGTCGCCGGTGGGGTATGGAGCATGCTCGGCGTGCTGATCTTCGCGGCCCTTTTCGGACTGCTGGTCGGAGCCTGGATCGAGCTGCGCAACCTGAACCGGAGGCGTTTCCGCGCCTTGCGCGTGATCGACGGAGAGCTCGTGCTCGACAACTTCAAGCGGCGGGTTCCGATCCGGCAGGTTCAGCGGTTCACTACCGAGATGATGACGATCGAGTCGACCACATACGCCGGCGGTTCAACGGTAAAAGGTTCGATGGGAGTCGGGGCCGCTCGCTTTCTGATCAGACTCGACGAGACCCGTCGCGGCAGGTTTGCGGACACAAGCCACGACTGGATCGACTTCAAATGGCCGTTGATGCCTCCCGATCAGCTCCAGCAGGTCCGCTCCGCAATCGAACCGGAGCTGCCGGTGGCCTGGACCGAGCCGGAGAATTTCGAAGCCAGGGTCGAGGACGGAATCGGCAACGTCCCGCTCGAGGAGCGAGGACAGCAGTAAAGCGGCCGCCTCATCGAGCTTGCCCGGACTCGGGAGAGGCTCAGACCCGGACCGGGATTCCGTTGCCGGCCATGTACTGCTTGGCATCTTCAACCGTATAGGCCCCGTAGTGGAAGATCGAGGCGCAGAGCACCGCGTCCGCCCTGCCGTCGTTGATCGCTTCCACCAGGTGCTTCAGCTCACCGGCTCCCCCCGAGGCGATCACCGGCACGGCGGTTGCATCGGCGACCGCGGCCGTCAGCTCCAATTCGTAGCCGATGTTGGTTCCGTCACGGTCCATGCTGGTCAGCAGAACCTCGCCGGCGCCGAGGCGCGTCGCCTCGACGGCCCATTCGATCGCGTCCCGGCCGGTCGGCTTGCGGCCACCGTTGAGGAAGACCTCGTAACGGTCGTCCTGCCACTTGGCGTCGATCGCAATCACTACGCACTGTGAGCCGAAGACCTCGGCCATCTCGCTGAGCAGTTCAGGTCGATGCAGCGCGGCCGAATTGACCGCGACCTTGTCGGCCCCCGCGTCCAGCACGGCCTGGGCGTCGGCCACTGAGCGGATGCCGCCACCGATCGTGAACGGGATGAAGACGTTGTCGGCAGTGCGCCGTGCGAGTTCGACGATCGTATCCCGGCCCTCGTGTGAGGCGGTTATGTCGAGGAACACCAGCTCATCGGCGCCGCCTTCGTCGTAGCGGGAGGCGAGTTCGACCGGATCCCCGGCGTCGCGGATGTCAACGAAGTTGGTGCCTTTTACGACACGCCCGCCGTCCACGTCGAGACATGGGATCACGCGCTTGAGATCGCTCACGCATCCCCCGTTCCGCGCAGGGCGGCAAGCGCCTCGGACACCGTGAACCTGCCTTCGTACAGAGCGCGACCGACGATTACTCCTTCGACGTTTTCAGCCGGAGTGTCGGCGATCTGCCTGAGATGCTCGAGAGTTCCCACGCCCCCGGAGGCTATGACCGACCCGTCGGTGGCTGCCGATACTCGCTCGAGCTCCGGCAGATTCGGACCCTCCATGGTGCCGTCGACCTCGATCGGGGTGAACAGAAAGCGGGAAACACCCCGACGGGTGAGGTCGGCGACCGCATCGGCGACGTCCACTCCGCTGCTCTCGGTCCAGCCGGCCAGAGACACCTTGCCACCCCTCGCGTCGACCGAGACGACGACCTCTTCCGCGCCCCTGCCCGCGAGAATGTCGGCGAGGAATTCGGGGTCACGCAGCGCGGCCGTCCCCACCACTACTCGCGCCGCGCCGGCCTCGAGCACCGCCTCGACGGCGCCATAGTCCCGAAGCCCCCCGCCTACCTCGATCGGGCAGTCCACCGCAGCAGTGATCGCTTCGATCGCGGACAGGTTTTCGGGCCGGCCCGACTTTGCCCCGTCGAGGTCGACCACATGCAGCCACTCGGCGCCGCCATCCTGCCACCGTCGCGCCGCGTCAGCCGGCGAATCGTCGTAGACCGTCTCACGCTCGTAGTCGCCCTGCATCAGGCGTACCGCCTTGCCGGCCAGGATGTCGATCGCCGGGTAGAGGATCATGATCGGGCCTCGCTGCAGATGCCGACGAAGTTTTCCAGAAGCCTGATGCCGGCAGAACTCGACTTCTCCGGGTGAAACTGGACTCCGTAAACATCCTCGCGACCGGCCACGCAGGCGAATCTACCGCCATAGGAAGCAGTACCGATCAGCTCGTCATCGCTCGGCTCGACCACGAAGGAGTGGACGAAGTAGAAAGGCTCTCCCGGTCGCAGTCCGTCGGTCAGCCGCGACGGCCTCGCCCAGGCTACGGCTGCCCAGCCGATGTGAGGGATCTTGCGACCCCCGGCCGGTATCTCTACGACGGTGCCTTCCAGCAGACCGATACCGTCGGCGCCTCCGAGCTCGGTGCTGGACTCGAAGAGGAGCTGGAGACCGAGACAGATCCCGAGGATCGGCTGACCCCTGTCGGAGGCAGCCCGGAGAGCCTCGTCGAGGCCGAGCTCCCTGACCCTTGTCATCGCCTTCGGAAAAGCTCCGACCCCGGGCAGTACGACACCGTCGGCTGCTTCGATCCGATCGTGGTCGGCGGTAACGACGCACTTCGCCCCGGCGCGTTCGAAGCCCTTGTCCACCGAGCGCAGGTTGCCCATCCCGTAGTCGAGGACGGCCAGCGAAACCTCCGGGCTCAACTGTTCAGCGTGCCCTTGGTGCTGGGCACGCCCTTCTCGTCGGGATCGATCGAAACAGCGACCCTGAGCGCCCGGGCGAAGGCCTTGAAGCAGGCTTCGACGAGGTGGTGGACATTGCTGCCGTACATGACCTCGACGTGGAGGGTCATTCTGGAGCCGTTGGCGACCGCCCGGAAGAACTCTTCGGTTAGTTCGGTCTCGTAGTTGGAAATCGAGGTGATCGGGATCTCGCCGCGGAAAACCGAGAGCGGCCTTCCCGAAAGATCGATCGCGCAGCTGGCTGCGGCCTCATCCATCGGCACCACGGCCGAACCGTAGCGGCGTATTCCGTTGCGGTCCCCGAGAGCCCGGTCGATCGCCTGGCCGATAACGATGCCGACGTCCTCGACCGTGTGATGGGAGCCGGTCTCGAGATCGCCATCCGCCTTCACCGCAAGGCCGATGTTGGCGTGGCGCGACAGCAGATCCAGCATGTGATCGAAGAATCCGACGCCCGTGGTCACCAGCGAGTCACCGCCGTCGAGGTCGACTGTGACCTCGATTCGGGTCTCGCCCGTATTTCTTTCAACTGTCGCTGTTCTGCTCATCTTCTTTTCTCGCCATGGCCGAGAGCCCGTGTACCGGCAACCCTTCGGCCTTCGCCAAAACGTTCAGCGGTTCCGCAAGCAGGTCCGCTGACCGGGTGGCCAAGCTTACCCGCGCGGTGCTGCGTCTGAAGGTGGCGGGCGAAACCGGGCCGAAACTTTTGCCGGTGCCATCGGTGGGAAGGATGTGGTTCGAGCCGGCGATGTAGTCACCGAAGGCGGTCGCCGCCTCCGGACCGGTGAATACGCAGCCCGCAGTCCGGACTTCGGATGCCAGCGCGGCACTTCCTTCGTCCATGAGTTGAAGGTGCTCGGGCGCGATCTCGTTGACCAGATCGATGGCGGCCTGTGCCGAAGGAGCATCGAGCAGGGCAAGTCGACAGTTCTTGACGGATGGCTGGGCCTCCGCAACCTCCTGCACCCGGACCTCGAGTTCATCGAGCCGGCCCCCGTTGACCGCCACCGCCGCGAGCGGGCTCTCGGCTCCGTGCTCGGCCTGCGCACAAAGGTCCAGGGCGACAAGGCCAAGGTCCGTTTCCCGGTCGAAAACGACAGTCAGATCGGACGGCCCCGCAAGTGAGTCGATCGCCACCTCGCCGAAAACCACCTTCTTCGCAGCCTGAACCCAGGCGTTGCCCGGGCCGGCGATCACATCGACCGGCTGAATCGCCCCGGTGCCGCGAGCCAGGGCGAAGATCGCCTGGGCTCCCCCGACCGCGAAGATTTCGTCCACCTCGCAGAGCGATGCGGCGGCCAGGGTCACCGGGTTGACCCGGCCGTCCGGTCCGGGGGGAGTGACCAGGACCACCCTGTCGACCCCCGCGACGCGCGCGGTGACGCAGCCCATGATCACACTCGACGGATAACTCGCGCGGCCTCCCGGCGCATAGATGCCGGCCGCAGCGAGCGGGGTCTCTCCCACCGTTACGACCTGACCCTGCGGCAACTCGATCCGTTGCTCCTCGCCGAGTTGAACGCCGGCCACCTGACTGACATTCGAAATCGCGATCTCGAGCGCCCGGGTGACTTCCGGACCCACATGCTGAAGAGCCGCCGTCGCCTGCTCCCCGCTTACTTCGAGCCGAAGGTCGTGAGCTTCGGTCGCATCGAAGCGCCGGGTCAGGTCGAGCAGGGCTTGATCGCCGCCCGCGGCCACCGCGGCTTCAATTGCCGACACGTCGACCGGCTCGCCCGCAGCGGCGAACCATTCGCGCACGCTTTCGGCCAGACGCTGCGGCGCCGCCCACTGAAGACGGCGTACCTTCACCCCGCAGCCTCGCGAAGCCTCGAGGTCAGTGATGCGATTTCGTCCGAACGCAGACGGTACGAGACCTGATTGGCCACCAGACGGGCGGTGCAGGTGACGATCTGCTCGCGCTCTTCGAGGTCGTTTTCGACGAGCGTGCGCCCGGTGGCCACGAGGTCGACGATGCCATCGGCAAGACCGACCAGCGGGGCAAGCTCGATCGACCCCTTGACTTCAACCACTTCGACCTGCCGGCCCCTGCCTTCGAAGTAGCTCTCGGCGATCCGGGGATACTTGGTCGCAATCCTCATCATTCCCAGGCGTCGCTCGTGTTCACCGGGAGCCTCGTCCCCCCGGCGGGTTGCGAGCACCATGCGACAGAGACCGACCCCGAGGTCGAGCAGCTCGAAGACCCTGCGGTCGTCCTGCTCCAGCAGTACGTCTTTGCCGGTGATTCCGAGATCCGCCGCGCCGGCTTCGACGTAGGTCGGCACGTCGTAGGGCCGCATAGTCACGAGGATCACCTCGCCGCCGTCGAAGACGAGGGAGCGTGAATCTCCGCGCACCTCCGAGGTCTTGACCCCGACTTTGTCGAGCAGGTCCAGGACCTCTTCCATCAAGGCACCTCGCGGCACGGCCAGCTTGAGCGGACCGCCCGGTTTCTTCAGCGAATCAAGCATCGGGACCTCCGGCGGGCCTGCCCGCGGCATCGCCGTCCTGTTCGAGCTGGGCCTTGTGAATTCCTTCGAGATAGAGACTGAAGCCGGCCGCAGGCAAGGCGACGCCGAAACTCTCCATCAGACCGTCGTAGCGTCCTCCGCCGCCGATCGCTTCGCCGACTGACGGGTCGTAGACCTCGATGATCGGCCCGGTGTAGTAGCCCAGGTCGCGCAGCATGCCCATGTCCAGCTGAATGCGGGCCCCGACCGAGCGGGCCGAGACGGCTGCGCAGGTCGAGTCCAGGCGATCGAGCACCCGGTCGAAACGCTCGCCGCCCCGGTTGCGGGCGGACGCCAGGACTTCTGGTCCGCCCCGCCTCTGGACCAGGTCCAGCATGGTCTCGATCTGGCCGGAATCGAACTGCCCGCATTCCTGAAGATCGGCGCCGAGCCCGACCATGTCGTGCCCGGCGAGTCGCTTCGATGAAGTCTCGACTACCGCCTCGTCGCCTCCGAAATCCCTCACCAGGGCGGACCAGAGTTCAGAGTCGCCGAGCCCGATCACCGCACGGTCCAGTCCGACGGCGTCCAGAGAGCGGGCGAGGACCTCAACCACTTCGGCGATGCAGTCCGCACCGTCGAGGCCGATCAGTTCGATCCCTGCCTGGCCGAACTCACGTAGCCTGGCCCGCTGTGGGGTTACCGCCCGATACGAATTGGCTACGTAGCTGAGCCTCCAGGGCGGATCCACCTCGCCGAAGCGGGTTGCGGCCAGCCGGGCGATCGGGATCGTCATGTCGGTCCGCAGGGCGAGCAGTTCTCCCCGGTCGTCAAAAAAGCGGTAGGAGTCTTCGACCGTAGCCTGGTCGCCGCGGCTGACGACATCGGCGTACTCGATCGTCGGGGTACGGACCTCGCCATAGCCGCCCCTTTCGAAGACATCGAGCAGCGCATTCTGGAGACGGCGCAGTTCGCGCATCTCGTCGGGCAGTACGTCCCTGGTTCCGGGTGGTATCGGGTGGATCAAGTCGACCCCGATCAGTCGTCGACGCGCTCGATGTGCGCGCCGAGAGCCTTGAGGCGGGTATCGATTTCCTCATACCCGCGGTCGATCTGCCGGATATTCCCGATGTGAGAGGTACCTTCGGCTGCCAGCGCGGCGATCAGCATGGCCATACCGGCCCTGATGTCGGGGCTGTCCACACGCTCGCCATGCAGGCGGGCGGGTCCGCTGACTATGGCCCGGTGCGGATCGCAGAGCGTGATTCGGGCACCCATCGCAACCAGTTTGTCGACGAAGAAGAGGCGGTTCTCGAACATCTTCTCGAAGATCAGGATTTCGCCCTCCGCCTGAGTGGCGAGTGCCAGGGCGATCGAGGTCAGGTCGGCCGGGAAGGCCGGCCACGGACCGTCTTCGATTTTCGGAATAGCGCCGCCGACATCGGCCTGGACCCGGAGGTTCTGTTCCGGCGGGACGATCACGTCGCGGCCCTCGATCACAGACTGGAACCCGAGTCGACGGAACTGGCGCCGGATCATCAGCAGGTCGAGCGGCTCAACGTCGTGAATCCGCAATTCACCGCCGGTAGCGGCGGCAAGCGCCATGAAGCTGGCGATCTCTATGTGGTCTGGCGTAACGGTGTGCTCGGCGCCGCCGAGCTTTTCCTGCCCGGTGACCACCATGACATTGGATCCGATACCCGAGATCGGAGCTCCCATCTTGACCAGCAGCCGCGCCAGGTCCTGAACGTGCGGCTCCGAGGCGGCGTTCGAGATCGTCGTCTCGCCGGGGGTGAGCGCGGCAGCCATCAGGGCGTTCTCCGTGCCCATCACTGACGGCTCATCCATGAATATCCCGGTCGCCCGGAGGCCGCCCGGAGGCGCGGTCAGCTCGATCCAGCGTTGGCCGCCCACCCTTGCCCCGAGCTCGCGAAAGGCATCGAGGTGCGCGTCGAGGCGGCGCCGGCCGATGAAGTCCCCGCCGGGAGGCGGCATGTGCACCTCACCGAAGCGGGCCAGTAACGGGCCGGCCATGAGGAATGACGCCCGTATGGCAGCCGAAAGGTCCTCGTCGAGAGTGGTGTCGGTGACGTTCCTGGCGCAGAGGCTGACCGTATTGTCCTCTGTCCACTCGACTTCGACCCCGAGCTTGGCCAGCAGGGCGATCTGGGCTTCGGTGTCGCGGATGCGCGGGACGTTTGCGATCACCACCTCCTCTTCGGTGAGCAGGCAGGCAGCGAGTATGGGTAGCGCGGCATTCTTGTTGCCTGCTGCGGTTATCTCACCAGAGAGCGGCACACCGCCCTGTATGACGAACTTCTGCATGTCTGTCTCCGCAGGTAGGTAGTCGGATTATCTGGACCGGATCGGAGACGAGGATGATCCGACCGAAGAGCCGGACTAGGGTAACAGCGCAGATGGCCGGAACTTCTTCAGCCCGGAAACGGGGCGCAGCCTCCCGCAGAAGCCGCGGACTCAAGGTCCTGCTCGGCGTCCTTCTGACTGTCGCGGTCCTGCTCGCGCTGAATACTTTCGCGCTCAACAACGAAACCGAGTCGGCCTCCGTCAATATCGACGGTGCCCAGCTGGTCAATACGACCTCCGGCCAGATCCAGGTCCTCGACACACCACCTGTACCGAGCCCGCTACCCGGACTCGGAGGCCAACCATCATTTCAGCGTCCGGGCGTCACGGCGGCCGCCGTTCCACTGGCGCCGCCGGTCGTGCTGATCCACGGTTCCGGAGGGGCGATCAACTGGTGGGGCGAGCTGACCCCCATCCTGGCCGAGCAGGGTCGCCGGGTGATCGCGATCGACATGCTCGGCTACGGCGGCTCGGACAAGCCTTCCTCCGGATACTCGATCGAATCCCAGGCGGGCCTGGTCGCCCAGGTCCTCACCAAGCTCGACGTCGACCGCGCGGCAGTGGTCGGCCATTCGCTCGGCGGCAAGGTGGCAACGGCTCTGGCCGAGACCTCACCGGCCCTGGTCGCAGGCGTGGCGATCCTCGATATGGCCCCCGATTCTTCCTACGGCGGCCTCAGCAGCACCGCACAGGTCGCGAGAATGCCCGTTGTCGGCCAGGCGATCTGGCGGATCGCCCCGGATTCCCTTCTGCGCCGGAACCTGGAGCAGGCTTTCGCCCCGGGATTCGAGGTCCCGGATGCCTTCGTCGATGACATCAACGCGATGACCTACACCGCTTACAGCGACTCGGCGGAAGAGTCCGAGGCCTACACAGACGCCAAGTCGCTGGATCAGCGGCTGGAGGAAACGGGACTGCCGCTGCTGGTCATCTTCGGTGGCCGGGATCAGATCTACGCGGCCCGCGATTCGCTCAGCGCCTACGCGGCGGTCCCGGAGGTGGAGACGGTCTTCATCCCCGAAGCCGGCCACTCACCGAACGTCGAAACGCCCCAGAAGACCGCGGCCATCCTCGGCCGCTTCATCAACTCGCTCGCCCCGGAGGCCGCGACGGGGCCCAAGCCTGTCGGAGGGGGCAACGAAGGCGCCGACTCCGGGCAGGGCCAGGGCCCGGGCGGCAAACGAAGGACGACGCGGGCGGGCAGGGCCAGAACGGCAAAAAGAGCCAGAAAAAGGGTCGGTCCGCCAATCAGTCCGGGGCGTAGCGGCCGCCGGCCTTGGCCCAGGCGAGGGCGGCGTCGTGCCCGATGAAGCCGTCCACAACCTCGACTCCGTCCCGCCGACGCACCAGGTACCAGGCGTCATCCCCGAGTTCCTTGCCGGTCTGGGCACAGTCCGGTCCCGCCCCCTCGGGGACTTCGACTTTCGGCCAGATATGCCAGTCGTTCTTCTGCATGAGCCACGGCACGACGTGTTCGAGCCGGCAGAAAGACGCGCCCAGATTCCTCTCGGGCTGAATCAGCCTCAGGCCCTCGTCGTCAGCCAGCCCCACCCCACACCAGTCACATCTCAGCTTTTTGCCCATGCCGCCATTCTGACGCAACCAGCGCCGGGCTGCCCGCTTCGGCCTGCGGCCCGGATCAGGAGATCTGCGCGGCCGCCTGTCTGCCGGCCCTGCTCCCGGATGTGATCGCACCGTCCATCCAGCCGGCCCAGCGCGTATCGAGGTCGGCGCCCGCGAACAGAACCCTGCCGCGCCGGTCCCTCAGCGCGGCCAGCGGCCGGAACTGTCCCGGGCGACCCGCCAGCCAGGTTCCCCTGGAAAGCGGATCGTTGATCCAGTCGTGTTCGAAAACCTCGTCTATGGTGACGCCCGGTATCAGGTCGCCGATGAATCCCTGGCATCGATTCCGCCGACGGCCTGCCCAGTACTGCCGGCATTCCGAACGCGGCAAGCAGCCCCGGATCGTCGGGGTGCGAGTAGACCTCAGGCAGCTCGGGCCAGCTCATTCCGAAGAACTGCTCGGGCGCGTTGCCGCTCCTGATCCAAACCTTCGAGGCGGCACCGGCATGAGGCCCTGCCAGTGCTTCGATCTGCGCGGTTGTCTCACGATCGCTGAACTCGAGGTCGCCGAGGACGTTGACCGGCACCGCGACGATCACTGCCGACGCAGTCATCTCACCACCGTCAGAGGTGAAGACCGTAACCGCGTCTTCGCCTTCGCTCACGCCGCGCACATGGACACCGAGCCGGACCCGTGACCCGAGCTCGGCAGCCATGGCATCCGGCAGGGCGCTGCTGCCCCCCGAGATCCGGTAATCGTCGGCGAACAACGCCTCGGGGTCGAGGTCGTAGCCGGCCATTTCCCGAAGCAGCATCCAGGCCGAGTATTCATCCGGGTCGCCACCGGCGAAGCTGAAAGCCAGGGCGAGGATCAACTCGGTGACCGCCCGGCCCGCTCGAAGTGAATCCACGTAGTCGCTGAACGGAACGTCGAGCCGGTCGGCGGAAGTACTGTCCGCGGCTCCTTCGAAGCCGAGGGCCCGCACATCCGCCTTCATCGCCACCAGTGCGCCGTCGAGTTCGGATTTCTCCGAGTCGCTGAGGCCCCCGCGATCATCGCCACCGGCAAACTGCCGGACCCGGCCGTCAAGGCTCCAGGTCCGCGACTCCGGGTCTTGCGTCTCGACGAAATGGAGACCGTACCTCTCCAGCTCGGCACCCAGAGCGAGGTGGTGATCACGGCTGCCCCATTCCGCTCCCATGTCCACCCTCGTCGAGGAGCCCGGAAAAGTCTCGGTGTAGATGCGGCCACCGACCCTGTCGCGGGCCTCGAGGACTGTCACCTCGAGGCCGGCCTCCATCAGCTCGCGGGCCGCGACGAGCCCTCCGAGCCCTGCTCCGATAACAATCGCGTCCGTCTTCACCATCTTGCTCATCCTCCCTTGCGACGGACCGGAAACGGCTGGCGATTCAATTGATCGCCCAGTCGTCGTTGAGGGCCGCCTGTGTCTTGAGTTTCCTGTTGCTGCGGATCTGGAAGGCAACCGAGAGTGCGGCGATCACCAGTCCGACCACGAAGATCAGTGTGCCCAGCACGAAGACCTGGGGTGGGATGCCGACCTTGACCGCGCCGGCCACCCAGAGCGGGAACGTCAGCGTCTGCCCGCTCACGAAACTGGTGATCACGTAGTCGTCGATCGAGAGTGCGAACGAGAGCATGAAGGCGGCGAAAATCGCCGGCAGGATGAGCGGTGCGGTCACTGTCCAGAAGGCCGTCCAGGGGGTGGCCCCGAGGTCCTGCGCCGCCTCCTCCATCGATTCGTTCATGCTGGCCAGCCGCGCCTGGACCACGATGATCACGACGACGATGTTGAAGGCGACGTGCGCGATGATGATCGTGACTATGTCCCGGGGCAGCGAGACCGTCACGAAAAAGCCGAGCAGGGATGCCCCGACCACGACGGTAGGGGCGGTCAGGTTGGTGACGATCACCAGTTCCATCACGGTCCTGCCCCAGAATTTCCGCCGTGCCAGAGCAAGCGCCGCCGGCGTTCCGAGCGCAGTGGCGATGATCGAGCTGACCAGCGCGACCTCGAGCGAGGTGACCAGGGCGCTGGTCAGGTCCGATACCTGAAAGAGGTTGGCGTACCACTCGGTGGTGAAGCCCTGCCAGGCGAAGCTGAGCCGCTGATTCGGTGCCTGATTGAAGCCGTAGAGAATCATCACGGCGATCGGCACCATCGTGTAGACGATGATCACGAAGACGTAGCTGGGCAGCAGGAATCGGGTCCATGGCCAACGCCGGATCTCTCCGGATGCCTTTGTAGACGAGGATCGACTCATGTCTGAAGGACCCTCCGCATTTCAGGCGAAGTCCTTGATCGTCTTCGAACCGAAGGACCGCCCGTAGGCGACGACGAATACGAGCAGGGTGACCATCAGGACCAGTGAGAGCGCCGACGCGACCGGATAGTTCTGGTTGTCGACGTACTGCGTCTGGATGATGTTGCCGATCATGGTGGTGCTCGGTCCGCCCAGGATCTCGGCGCTGAGGAAGTCACCGACGCTGGAGATGCCGACGAGCAGGATGCCGGCGTAGATGCCCGGCGCCGAAAGGGGCAGGATGACCGTTCGAAAACGCTGCCAGGGCGAGGCATAGAGATCCGATGCGGCCTCGATCTGAGCTCTGTTGATTCCCTCCAGGGCGACATAGATCGGCAGCGCCATCCAGGGCAGGTTGTCGTAGGTGAGTCCGGCGATAACCGCTCCCGGAGTGGACAAGACGCGGGCACCTTCGGAAACGAGACCGATGTCCTTCAGCGTGCCGAGCACCAGGCCTTCATCGGCCAGGATGAACTGCCAGGTGAGGATCCTGATGATGAACGAAACCAGGAACGGCAGCAGCAGCAGAAACAGGAAGAGAGCCTTCCGCTGTCCGCCGCGGAAGGCGATCCAGTAGGCAACCGGGTACATGAGGACCAGGGCCAGCGCCGTCGATATGCCGCCGTAGAGGAAGGAGCGCCCGAACTGGGTCGAGTACTGGCTGATCGCATCCGGGTAGACGCTGAAATTCCAGGCCAGATCGAAGCCGTCGATCGGGTTGCCTTTGGTCAGCGAAAGCCAGAGGATCGAGACCAGTGGCACGATGAAAAACAGCCACAGCCAGATGTTTGCGGGCAGCGCCTGCAGCCATCCGGAAATCCGGGCTTTTCGATCCGCTCCCACTAGCCGACCGTCAATCCGAACCGGTCAGGACTGGACTATCGGGTCAAACAGGTCGGTCCATTCTTTATTGGTTTCGGCCGTCTCGACGAACGGGTACGCACGGAACTGCTCCTGCATCTCCGGGGTCGGGAATACCAGGGGGCTGTTTGCGACGGCCGGGTCGTCGAGCTGGTTTCGAACGATCGGCTGGGCATCCGGCACCGGACTGATGAAGTTGATCCAGTCCGTGATGATCGCCTGATTTTCAGGTTTGTAGACGAAGTCGAGATACTTGAGGGCACTGACCGGATTGGCGCAGTTCAGCGGCAGGACGCAGTTGTCGCTCCAGAGCGGCGCCCCTTCTTCCGGGACTACGAACTTGATGTTCGGGTTGCCCGACTGCTGAGACTGGAAAACGTCTCCGGACCAGGCCATCGAGACAGCCACGTCGCCGTTTTCGAGTGCCTTTATGTAGCTCGAGTCGTAGTACTGACGGACTATGCCCTTGTCGCGCTGCTCAGTCAGCAGGTCGGCGGACTTCTGCCAGTCTTCGGAGGAAGAACCGAGGGGCTCGATTCCCAGGGCCAGGAGCCCGCAGGTGCCGAGGTCGTCGTTGTCGGACATCATTCCGACCTTGCCTTTGTACTTTTCATCGAAGAGGGCCTGGAGGCTGTTGATCGGGCCGTCGACAAGGTCCTCGTTGTAGGCGATGCCGGTGACGCCTGCCTGCCAGACAACGTTGTAAGTGAGATCCGGGTCATAAGCGAGGTCGGTTGCCACCTTGCCGGCATACTCGTTGAAGTTGGGGAGCTGCTCGTGGTCGAGCGGAGTCAGCCAGCGGTTTTCCATCAGCTGGGTCAGCTGCCAGCCGTCAGACATCACGATGATGTCGTAACCGATCGGGTCACCCGCCTGGAGGACCGGGCTTATCTTGGAGAAGAACTCGGCGTTTCCCTGGATGACCGGCTTGTAGGCGACCTTGATCCCGGTCTCTCTGGTGAATTTCTCGATTGACGGGTACTTGCCTTTGGCCGTATCGATGTAGAGCGGCCAGTTGGCGAAGACGAGCCTGTCGGTCGGCTTCTGCTCGGCCCACCAGGCCGTCCAGTCGAAGTCCTCGTCGGCGCCTGTGTTCTTGGTGCCCTCTACGCCGCAGGCTGCGAGGATGGTGCCGAGGCTGGCGGTTGCGGCGACTCCGGCCGCACCCTGCATCAGTTGCCGTCGCGAGATCCTGGGCTGAGTCAAACCCCTTATCCAGGCGTTTCCCGCAATCGGATCTTTCGACATCGTTTCCCTTTCGTTGTCTGCGATGGGCCGGCACCCCCGCCGCGAACTCGATGGTTGCCCTTCGGTCCGCGCCTCCGTCGTGGGGCCGACACTACCCCAAGGTCTTTATGCGGTCAAATCAAGAGGATCGGCTTGACCGCCGTCGCTACCTGTGCGAACATACGTTCGTATATGTACATCTGCGTGACCCTGCCCCTTCTGTCCCTGCGTGCGGCCCTCGGTGATGACCAGAGACGGCTTCGGCAACCCCTCGCCCTGGCCCCCCAGCACGACGGAGCGCAACTGATCGGAGAAGTGTCCCCCGTCGCTCACAGGCTGGGAGTTCGTGCCGGCATGGGCCTTGGAGAAGCGGTTGACATCTGTCCGGAACTCTCGCTCGTGAACCCGGATCCGGGTCGCGCCGATGCCGTCTGGCAGGACTTCCTGAGCCGGATCGAGTCGATCGGGGCCGGGGTCGAATCCGAGCGTCACGGCGAAGCCTTCTTCCTCTCCGACGGTATCGAGAGACTCCACGGCAGCCTGGACGGAGTCATCCGGAGAACCTCTGAACGACTCGGACCGACGGTCAGGATCGCTGCGGCTCCCACACGCCTGGCAGCCTTTGCCGCCGCTCATCGTTCCCGGGGTCGTGCTCAGGCGCTGATAATCGCCCCCGGACAGCTCCAGGAGAGCCTCGACTCACTACCGGTGACGATCCTGAACGGCCGTCTCGGCGGCCCGGAGGCGTCCTGCCGGCGGATGACCGACTCACTGCTCCGGCTCGGCATCCATCGCCTCGGCGGCCTGAGGGAGATACCCCGGGATGCGATCGCCGATCGCTTCGGAGATCCGGGTTTGGAGGCACTGGAGATGTCCCTCGGGGTCGAACCGGCCCTGCGCCCCCGCAGCCCCCATGAAGAGCTGGCCGAGTCACTGGAGATGCCCGAGGCCGATTCCGGGATGCACCTCCAGAGTGCACTGACGATCCTCTGCGACCGGATCGCGGCGAGACTGTCCGGCCTCGGCATGAGCGCCCGCTCGGTGGCGATGGAGGCACGGATGGTCGGCGGCGGCAGCTGGGCCAGGGAAACCGCACCGCGAGAGCCGACCGGCCGTGCCGACCTGCTGCGAATGATCCTGCTGCCAGGCCTGGAGCAGCTCCCCCGTCCGGCCGAGCACCTGGGGCTGCGCATCACCCGCATGACCACGGCCACCCCGAAACAGACCGAGCTCTCCTGCCGGCCGGAAGAGACCCGCCTGCTGCGACTCGACGAAGCCGCCCATCAGGTACGGGCCGTGGTCGGGGAACGCGGCCTGATGCGTGTACTGGACGCCGAGGTCGACTCCCACCTGCCCGAGCGGCGAATGCTGCTGACCCCCTACCTCTCGTGATCGGCGGCAACCTCCATCAGCCCGGCAGGCCATCCCGGTTGTACGAACCGAGACCGATCGAGGTGGCCAGTGACTCGAGACGGACCCCTACCCAGGTCAACGATGTCGATGTGGTCGCGATCCGGGAGGAGTGGATCGTCGAAGACGGCTGGTGGACGGCCGCCCCGATCCGTCGCTGGTACTTCGAGCTGGTTCTCATCGACGGGAGGGATCTGACCGTCTTTCAGGCTTTTCCTTCCGGTCAGTGGTTCGCCCAGCGGGCCTGAGGCCCGTCATGCCGCCTTACGTCGAGCTCCACTGTCATTCCTCGTTCTCCTTCCTCGATGGAGCCTCCTCCCCGCTCGACCTGGCCACCCGGGCCGCCGACCTCGGCTATCCGGCACTTGCCCTGACCGACCACGATGGCATCTGGGGGTCGATGGAGTTCGCAGTCGCATGCAAAGGGGCCGGGGTCAAACCGATCACCGGCGCGGAGTTGACGGTCTCGATCAACGGCAGGCTTTTCCATCTCACGCTGCTGGTCGAGAACCAGACCGGCTACGCCAACCTCTGTCGGCTCCTTACCGAGGCCCATGCCCGGACGCGGGAGGGTCGTGAGCGGCGGGCCGGGCAGCCCTCGGTAGCGATCGAAGCCCTGGCAGGCAGGAGCGAAGGGCTGGTCTGCCTGAGCGGCTGCGCCGGCCGCGGTCCGCTGACTTCGGCCTGGCGGGACGGCGACCTCGCCCGGGCCGAGAAGCTGGCTCGCAGCCTGGCCGGCTGGTTTGGTCGGGAGAGCTTCAGGATCGAGCTGCAGCGGCCGTACTGGCGCCATGACCGGGCCCGTAACCGATGGCTGAGCTCACTGGCGGCCAGGCTCGGGCTGAAAACGGTCGCGACCGGCAACGTCCACAGCCACGAACCAGCCCGGTCGCGGCTTCAGGACGCCCTCGTAGCGGTAAGGACGGGAAGGACGATCGAAGCCTGCGAACCCGAACGTCGGGGTAATTCTTCCTCGGCCATGGCATCCCCCCGGCAGATGGCCGCCCGCTTCGCCGACTACCCCGAAGCGGTTGCCGAAAGCGCCGAAATCGCATCCAGGCTGGAGTTCGATCTGGAAAAGGAACTCGGGTACCGCTACCCGCAGTCCGAGGATCCGACCGCCGACCGCAGTCTGAGCGAACTCTGCCTTTCAAGGCTCGACGGACGCTACGAAGGCACGCCGCAGGCTCCCGAAGCCGATCGGCGCCTGCGGGAGGAACTGAGAATCATCCGCGGCCTCGGCCTCTCGGGTTTCTTTCTGCTGCACCACGACCTGCTGGAGTTGGCCCGGGAGGTTGCGGTCGAGGTGCGCGGGCCGGGCTCCGCCCGCTCCGTCCTGCCGCCGGGCCGTGGCAGGGGTTCCAGCGTCAGCTCGATCGTCTGCTACCTGACCGGGCTCTCCCATGTAGACCCGGTCAAAGCGGACCTCTTTCCCGGCCGTTTCCTCAACGAGGAAGTCACCGCGGTGCCCGACATCGACCTCGACTTCCCCCGGGACATCCGGGCAGAGTTGATCCCCAGGATTCACAAGCGGTACGGGGTCGAGCGCTCGGCTCTGGTCGCCGCTTTCCCCACCTACAGGACCCGTGGCGCGATCCGGGATTTCGGCAAGGCGCTCGGCATCCCGCAGACCGAGGTCGAGAGAGCCGCCCGCTCGGTCGATTTCCACGGCAGTGACGACCTCGAGCGTGATCTTGCCGCCGCAATCGGACACGAGAGGGCCCGGTCGGCCGGCTGGAAGAACCTGACCTGGCTTTGCGGAGAGGCCAGGGGCAACCCGCGCAACCCTTCCCAGCATTCCGGCGGAATGGTGATCTCCACCGGTCCGCTGGTCGAGATATGCCCGGTGGTGCCGGCCGCCATGGAGGGCCGCCAGATCGTCCAGTGGGACAAGGATTCCTGTCAGGACGCGGGATTCCTCAAGGTCGACCTGCTCGGCCTGGGGATGCTGTCCGCAGTCGAGCGCTGCATTGACGAGATCGGCCGGGTCAGAGGCCGGACGATCGACCTCAGCCGGATCGACCTCCAGGACGAGCCGACCTTCGAGGCGATCCGAAAGGCCGAGACGACCGGTGTCTTCCAGATCGAAAGCCGGGCCCAGATGCAGATGCTGCCGAGGATGCGGCCGATGAACCTCGATGACATCACGATCGAAGTCGCGTTGATCCGGCCGGGCCCGATCCAGGGCGGCGCCGTGCATCCCTACATCGAGCGTCGCCGCCGGCTTCGGGAGGACCCTTCCTACGAAGTCCCCTACCAGCACCCTCTGCTGAAGCCCGTACTGGAAGAGACCCTCGGGGTGATCATCTTCCAGGAACAGGTGATCGAAGTGGCGATGAACGTCGCGGGCTTCAGTTCCTCCGAGGCCGAGGGACTGCGTCGGGCGATGAGCCGCAAGAGGTCGCGTCAGGCCCTCGAGTCCCATCACCGCGGCTTCATCGACGGCGCGATCGCCAACGGAGTTCCGGAGAAGACGGCGCAGAGCATCTTCGAACAGATCATCGGCTTCTCCGGATTCGGCTTTCCGAAGGCACACTCAGCCGCTTTCGGCCTGCTCGCCTATCAGTCAGCCTGGCTCAAGGTCCATTACGGGCCGGAGTACCTGTCGTCGCTGCTGAACGAACAGCCGATGGGCTTCTACCCGCCGGATTCGCTGGTCCAGGAGGCCAGGCGTTCGGGAATCGGCATCCTGCCACCAGACATCAACGCCAGTCGGGTGGAGTGCTCGGCCGAGTGGAGCGAGAGCCCCGACCTGCCCTCGGTGAGGATCGGTCTGGGCTACGTGAAAGGAGTGGAAGGATCGGAAGTAGAACGACTGGTCGCCGAAAGGGACCGCGGCGGAGTCTTCCACGACCTAGGAGACCTCGCCTCCCGGATGCCGCTCCGCAGGCAGGAACTCGAACAACTGGCCTGGGCGGGTGCACTGCGGTCGCTGCCGCGAGGCGAACGTGCCTCGGGGCTGTGGAGCGTCGGTCTGATGCCCCACCACCCGGCCACGGACGCCGGCAGGCAGCTCTCCCTCGCATTCGAGCAGGAAGACGCACCCGATCTCCAGGAGCCCGAAGACTGGGCCCGTGTCGCCGCCGAGTACGGCAGCATCGGCATGACCCTTGAAGGCCATCCGATGGCGCTGGCCCGCAAGGACCTGCCGAAGAAGGTCCTGACCGCAGCCGAAGTCGTCAACTTGCCGGATCGCTCCACTGCCGAAGCGGCTGGACTGATGGTCGCAAGGCAGAGGCCGGAAACCGCCCGCGGCGTCTACTTCGTTCTGATCGAAGACGAAACCGGCACTCTCAACCTGGTCGTACCGCCCCCGGTGGCCGCCAGGCACCGGCTCGTGATCAGAACGGCGACGATGATCCGGGCCAGAGGCAGAATCGAAACCAATCAGGGGGTAGTCAACCTGGTCGCGGCATCAATCTCCGAGTTCCATCCGCGGGATCCGGCCGTCAAGGCGGTTGCCCCGCCAAAGCACTCCTTCGGCCGGCGTGGCCGCTGACACGCGCAATCTCACCAATCAAAACGACAGGACTCATTTGGCTCTGTGCCTGAGATTTCCCGATACCATGCACGGACTCTTGCAAACACCTGTTCGTGTCCGAACCGTCACGTACAGTACGAACCTATGTTCGTGCATATGAAGAAACTTCCCGCAAAGACCGCCGACGCCCTCGACCTTGCAATCGAGTTCGCCACCCTCGGTGAATACGGCCTCGAGTACCCCGAGCAGAACCGGAAAAACACCGCCGGCCGCTGCGTCGAAAGCGGCCGCCGCCGAGCCCAGGTGACTGACGGCAGGGGCCGGCTGCGCGGCGCACCGTGCTCGAGCGAAACCACAGACTTCGCCTCGGCCCTGCGCCCTCCGCGGATCAAGCTCAGCTTCGCCGACTAAGGACCTGATGCCACAGCCGCCGGTCGTATCCGCGTCAACGCCTCAATCCTGAGCCCAACAAAGACGGAGGAGGTCCGATCGCTCTGCTGATCGAACGAACGGTCGGTAGCTGCACGATGAAGGGCCACCCTCTCGGATGGCCCTTCAATGAAAAACCGGCGGCGACCTACTCTCCCAGGGGGTTGCCCCCCAAGTACCATCGGCGCTGCGGTGCTTAACTGCTCTGTTCGGAATGGGAAGAGGTGTTTCCACCGCGCTATTGCACCACCGGAAATATGTCGAGACGACACCCCGATGGAGCCTCAAAACTGCACAATGACCTATGAAGATTGAAATAAATATCCGTCAAGCCCTCGACCCATTAGTACCGGTCAGCTACGGATGTTGCCACCCTTCCACCGCCGGCCTATCAACCTGGTGGTCTACCAGGGGTCTTACTCCTTCTAGAGGATGGGAGAATTCATCTCGAGGACGGCTTCCCGCTTAGATGCCTTCAGCGGTTATCCGTTCCGTACGTAGCTAAGCTGCGGTGCCCTTGGCAGGACAACAGCTACACCAGAGGTACGTTCATCCCGGTCCTCTCGTACTAGGGACAAATCCTCTCAATTCTCCAACGCCCACATCAGATAGGGACCGAACTGTCTCACGACGTTCTGAACCCAGCTCGCGTGCCACTTTAATGGGCGAACAGCCCAACCCTTGGGACGTACTCCCGCCCCAGGATGTGACGAGCCGACATCGAGGTGCCAAACCGCTTCGTCGATATGGACTCTTGGAAGCGATAAGCCTGTTATCCCCGGAGTACCTTTTATCCGTTGAGCGACGGCGCTTCCACTTGCTACCGCCGGATCACTAAGCCCAACTTTCGTTCCTGCTCCACCCGTCGGTGTCGCAGTCAAGCTCCCTTATTGCCTTTACACTCTACGTACGATTTCCAACCGTACTGAGGGAACCTTTGGGCGCCTCCGTTACATTTTAGGAGGCGACCGCCCCAGTCAAACTGCCTGCCTGACACTGTTCACTGCCCGGATTACGGCACAGTGTTAGAAGCCCGGTATGTCAAGGGTGGTATCTCAAGGTTGACTCCCCGACAGCCGCAGCCGTCGGTTCACTGTCTCCCACCTATCCTGAACAGAACACACCAAACTCCAATATCAAGTTGCAGTAAAGGTTCACGGGGTCTTTCCGTCTTGATGCGGGTACTCGGTATCTTCACCGAGACTCCAATTTCACCGAGTCCCTCGTTGAGACAGCGTCCAACTCGTTACGCCATTCGTGCAGGTCGGAACTTACCCGACAAGGAATTTCGCTACCTTAGGACCGTTATAGTTACGGCCGCCGTTTACTGGGGCTTAGCTTCACTGCTTCGCTCCGAAGAGCTAACAGGTCCGCGTAACCTTCCAGCACCGGGCAGGCGTCAGCCCCTATACGTCGTCTTGCGACTTAGCAGAGGCCTGTGTTTTTGGTAAACAGTCGGTTGGACCAATTCACTGCGGCCCCCTCGAGCTCCATCCGTACGGATTTCACTCTACCGGGGCGCCCCTTCTCCCGAAGTTACGGGGCGATTTTGCCGAGTTCCTTAACGAGGGTTATCTCGCTCACCTTAGTATCTTCTACGTGTCCACCTGTGTCGGTTATCGGTACGGGCACATGGATCCTGCCTAGAGGATTTTCTTGGAGGCATGGGCTCGGAGACTGGCCGGAACTCAATCCAGCTGGCATCGCACCTCGCGTCAAAGCGCCACTGCGGATTTACCTACAGCGACTGGCTACGTGCTTGCCCCAGGACGACCATCGCCTGGGTTCTCTTACCCTTCCCCGTCCCCCCATTGGTCATAACGGATCCAACGTGGTACAGGAATATCAACCTGTTCTCCATCGACTACGCCTTTCGGCCTCGCCTTAGGTCCCGACTAACCCTGAGCAGACGAACTTTACTCAGGAAACCTCGGACAATCAGTGGAGGGGATTCTCACCCCTCTTTCGTTACTTATGCCGGCATTCTCACTTCTCAGCACCGCACGAAGGCTTACGCCAACGCTTACACACTGAGAACGCTCTCCTACCGCGTACAGAACCCGCAGGCCTGTACACCCGTAGTTTCGGTGACTAGCTTTAGCCCCGTTACATTATCCGCGCCCGAACACTTGACCAGTGAGCTGTTACGCACTCTTTCAAGGGTGGCTGCTTCTAAGCCAACCTCTTGGTTGTCTGTGCATTCGGACATCGTTTACCACTTAGCTAGTACTTTGGGACCTTAACTGACGGTCTGGGTTGTTCCCCTCTCGCACATGAAGTTTATCCCCCATGCGCTGACTGCCGAGCTAAATGTAGTGGTCTTCGGAGTTTGCCTGAAGTCGGTAACCTGGTAGGGCCCCTAGTCCAAGCAGTGCTCTACGGCCACAACACATATCGCTCGACGCTATACCTAAATATATTTCGGAGAGAACCAGATATCTCTGAGCTTGATTAGCCTTTCACTCCGATCCACAGGTCATCCGCCCAGTTTTCACCCTAGGTCGGTTCGGCCCTCCACGAGGTCTTACCCCCGCTTCAGCCTGCCCATGGATAGCTCGCTCAGTTTCGGGTCTACCTCCAGTGACTCTGTTCGCCCTATTCAGACTCGCTTTCGCTGCGGCTCCGCTCATCGC
>CAWDGR010000005.1:0-10000 GCA_963801975.1 uncultured Solirubrobacterales bacterium | reverse complement strand
TAACTTCTTAACGTAGAGCGTGTCATATCGAAAATACTGCCAAGTACACAAATATGGCAGTGGATATGACGGGGTAAAACAATTGTCCGGCCGCGCTGGCGCGCCGGACAGATAAATCGGGCTCGAACATTTCCCCCGGACAGTCAGACCGTCCGGAGTAATGCACGCTGCTCAGTTTTCAAAGACCGCCTGCGTTCGTCCGACGGGTTTCGTCGCACGAGGCACCTGAGTCGGATTGATCCCCGACTCAGCGGACAAATGAGTATACACCTCTGGCGGGATCCTGTCGAGTGCCCGGGAATTCGGCTTCAGGACTGGATCTCGAGCCGCCTGAAACGGCGTTTTCCGAGTTGTATGACTCTGCCGTCCAGGCTGGCTGGATCGTAGTCGAGGGGTTCTGCCGGCAGAGCTTCTCCGTCGAGCTTGACCCCTCCCTGCTGCAGGACCCGTCGGGCTTCGCTTCGACTGACCCCGAAGGCCTCTGCCAACTCGGCGGGAAGGTGGACCGTGGAGCCCTCTATCGGGTGGACCTCCACCTCCTTCGGCGCCTCGTGGTCTACGAAGACACGGTTGAAGGCCGCCTCGGCAAGCGGGCCGGATCCCTCACCGTGGAAACGTTCGACCAGATCCGATGCCAGGCGGCGCTTCGAGAGGTTTGGCTGCGCCGCGTCGGGCTGGTCCTCTCCGAGCAGCAGGTTCCAGTACTGCTCGAGGTTCCCGTCGGGGACCCGCATCACCTTGCCGAACATTTCGTCCGGGGGGTCGGTGACACCGATGTAGTTGCCGAGCGATTTCGACATGCGACGCACACCGTCGATTCCGGGAAGGATCGGCATCGTCATCACTGTCTGGCGCGGACAGTCGTAGGCGGCCTGGATATCGCGTCCGAAGAGCAGGTTGAACTTCTGGTCCGTCCCGCCGAGCTCGACATCGGAGCGGATGGCTACTGAGTCGTATCCCTGAAGCAGTGGATAGAGCAGCTCCAGCGTCGAGATCGCCTCCTGCGCTTCCATGCGCTTCTGGAAGTCGTCGCGCTCCAGCAGGCGGGCCACGGTTGCCCGGGCCAGGAGACCGAGCATCTGCTCGGGTTCCATCCTCAGCCATTCGCTGTTGAAGCGGACCTCGGTCCGGTCACGATCCAGAACTTTGAAGGCCTGCTCCTGGAAGGTGCGTGCGTTCTCGTCGATCTGCTCGGGAGCAAGCATCGGTCGTTGGTCCGAACGCCCGCTCGGGTCCCCGACACGAGCCGTGTAGTCGCCGATGATCAATACGACCTGGTGACCGGCGTCCTGGAACTGGCGGAGCTTGTTGAGCACGACGGTGTGTCCGAGGTGGATGTCGGGTGCTGTCGGGTCGATCCCCAGCTTGACCCTCAGCGGCCGGCCTTCGTCCAGTTTGGCCGCAAGACCGCCGTCCGGCAGGTCCTCGACCGAGTTGGCACCGAGCTCGGTGGCTTGAAGCACCGAGGATTCGGACGGCGAGGGGCTTTCCTGATGCGACTTGACGGGCATTCTGCCAATGCTAGACTGACGGGCCGACTCTGTGTTTCGCGTATCGGTTTCTGCCTCGCGAGCACCAAAGCACTTCGCCGCGTTTTCGCGAGTACCGGGTCGCCCCTCAAAAATGGCTTCTGGAACTTCAAAGCAACCGCCGGGAAACGATGCCCGGGAGAACGAAGATGTTCTCGATCAGGCGACCGCGGCCAATGGCGACGGAGGCTCCGTTCTGCGCCCGGCCGGCGAAAAGAAGGGTCGTCCGGACCGAGGTGACAGCGGTGCCGGCACCGCCGCCGGGGTTCCTCCGACTTCCGGAGGCAACGGACACGGTGGTGGCAACGGCGCCCTGCCTCCGATCGGGGCCTTCCCCGCGCCACCGGGTGAGAAGCCCCCCAAGCCGCGTATCAAGAAGCTGCGGATCCTCTTCATCCTGCTGGGCCTCGGTGTACTGGGACTGGCATCTGCGATCTTCGGGGCGGTCATGGCCGTATCGCAGGACATTCCCGCCATCGAGCGCTTCGCACAGTTCGAAGAAGCCCAGAATTCCGTCCTCACCGACAGTCAGGGACAGGAGATCAGCACCCTGAGCAGCAACCAGAACCGGATCCTGCTCGAAGCCGAAGAGATCTCCCCCAACATGAAGAACGCCGTGGTCTCGATCGAAGACGCCCGTTTCTACGAGCATCGCGGTCTCGACTTCAGGGGACTCGGTCGAGCGATGTTCCAGAACATCCTCTCGCGCAGCGCGAGCGAAGGCGCCTCAACGATTACTCAGCAGCTGGTCAAACAGGCCCTCGAGGCGCAGAACGACCGGACCGTTTTCCAGAAGGCCAGGGAGATCGCGGCTGCCTACCACCTCGAGCAGCAGTGGACCAAGGACAAGATCCTCACCGAATACCTGAATACCGTCTACTTCGGGTCCGGCGCCTACGGGATCGAATCGGCTGCCCGCACCTACTTCGGTTCCGCACACCCGACCTGTGGTAGCGACGAGGCGCCCTGCGCCGAGCTGCTGACCCCGTCGGAGGCCGCCATGCTCGCCGGCATCATTCAGAACCCCTACGGTTACGACCCGCAGATCAACCCGGAAGCGTCGCTGCTGCGCCGCAACACCGTCCTGCAGAAGATGTTCGAGCAGGGCTACATCACAGCCGAGCAGATGGATGAAGCGACATCCGAAGCGCTGCCGGCAAGTACCTCGATCGAACCGCCGAAGATCAACTCGGAAGCTCCCTACTTCACCGAATGGGTCCGACAGCAGCTGGTTGACCGGTTCGGAGCCGGTCGCACTTTCTTCGGTGGCCTCGAAGTCAAGACCTCGCTCGACCTCGAAATGCAGTCGGCAGCCGAAGACGTGGTGACCAATACGCTCAGCGGCGTCGGACCGACCGCATCGGTCGTGGTCATCAACAACAAGGACGCCACAATCGACGCCATGGTCGCGGGTCCCGACTTCGAGACCGCGCCTTTCAACCTGGCGACCCAGGGGTTCAGACAGCCCGGGTCGACCGTCAAGCCTTTCATTCTCGCGACCGCACTTCAGCAGGGCATCTCGCCGGATGCGGTCTACGAGTCCGCCCCCCAGCTGTTCAGATTCGGCAAGAGGGACAAGGAGCTTTTCGAGGTCTCGAATTACGGGGACAGCTACTCCGGATCCTCGAGCCTCACCAGCGCGACCACGAACTCGGACAACTCCGTCTACGCCCAGGTCGGACTGGAGAGCATCCGGGGAACGACCCGGGCGATCGCACGCAACATCCACCGGATGGGCGTCAACGAAAAGATCAAGACCAACCCCGCGATGGTCCTGGGCACCTCGGAGGTGACCCCGCTTTCCTGGACCTACGCCTTTTCGACCCTGGCCAACGACGGCCGCCGGGTGAGCGGCACTCTGGCCCCGGAGCCGGGTAAGGCACCGGTGGCCTACACAAGGGTCCGCGACAGCGACGGCAAGACGATCCGTGGCGGCGACAACGAGGTGATCAGCACCGGCGTGATGGATCCGGCCGTCGCTCAGACTGCGAAAGACATGCTCGGCACGGTCGTGACCAGCGGTACCGGCACCAACGCGAACATCGGCGACGGCTCCGAGTGGGGCAAGACCGGGACCACGGAAGACAATACGAACGCCTGGTTCTGTGGTGCGATCACCGAAGTGACCGCCTGCGTCTGGGTCGGCTACCCCGAGGGCTACAAGAAGATGGAGACCGAATTCGGCGGCAACCCGGTCGACGGCGGCACCTACCCCGCTCTGATCTGGGGAGATGTGATCAGCGCCTGGAAGAACCTCGAGGCCGGGCGGGCGGCGGAACGCGAGGCCAAGGCCGCCGAAGAAGAAGCTGAATCGGAAACGGTCGACCCGACCGTAGATACAAACGCCGGAACCGCCGAGCCCGCCGCCACGGCAGCGCCGGTCCCCGAGACGGCAGCGGAACCGGCGACCGAGGCTGCCGCTCCGGCCCCCGACCCTGAGCCCGCACCGGCGCCTGATCCCGAACCGACCGCACCGGCGCCCACCACTCCCGCGCCGCCTGCCGGCGGCGGGGTTACTCCGGGCTCGGGCGGTGCTTCACCCGGCTAGGTGGTCCGGGAGCCGTCAGCCGAAGGGATTCGAGCGCGCCTGAGGCGAGTTCGATCTGCCGTGACAGGCTCTCGCTGGAGGTGCCACCCTCGCTGCGCTTCGACTCGAGCCAGCTCGACTGACCGAGGACCTCGTAGTACTCCTCGTCGAGCAGGTCGGACTTCGAAGCAAGCTCATCCAGCGAAAGGTCGGAAAGCGAGCGGCCCTCCTCGACGCATTGCCTGACCAAGGCGCCGACGATCCCGTGAGCCTCGCGAAACGGCATGCCACGTCGCACCAGCAGGTCTGCGACCTCGGTCGCGGCAAGCATTTCGTCGCCGGAGGCCTCGAGCAGACGTCCGCGGTCGAAACGGATTCCCTCCAGAATCCCAGCGGTCATCTCGAGACTCGCCTCGGTCGTATCGACCGCGTCGAAGAACGGCTCCTTGTCCTCCTGCATGTCTTTGCCGTAGGTCAGCGGCAGCGCGTGCATAACTCCGAGCAGTGTCGTCAGATCTGCGACCACACGTGGTGACTTCGCCCGGAGCAGTTCCGCGGAATCCGGATTCTGCTTCTGAGGCATGATGCTGGAACCCGAAGTGAAGGGCTCTGCTATCCGGCAGAAACCGAATTCCGTGCTCGACCAGATCACCAGCTCCGACCCGAGCCGTGAGAGGTGGGTCGAGAGGACAGCCGCGGCCGAAAGGTAATCGAGCAGGAAGTCGCGATTGGAGGTTCCGTCGAGGGAGTTCGGCGTTATCGACTCGAAGCCGAGGTCGGATGCAACCGCGTGGCGGTCGATCTCCCAGTTGACCCCCGCCAGGGCACCGGAACCGAGTGGCATCACCGAAGCGGATTCGGCCGCTGCGCCGAAGCGACGCGCATCGCGGTGGAGCATCCAGAAGTAGGCCAGCAGGTGATGGCCGAGGTAGACGGGCTGGGCCCGTTGGAGGTGGGTATAGCCGGGCATTGCCCAATCGCGATGCTCGCGGGCCAGCTCCAGGAGCCGGCCCATAACCTCGCAGATCAGCATCACCGCGCGGTGGGAATGGGACATCGCTGCCATAGCCATGTCCGTTGCGACCTGATCGTTCCTCGACCGGCCGGTGTGGAGCTTTCCGGCCAGCGGGCCGACCAGATCTCCGAGCCGACGCTCGACCGCCATGTGCACGTCTTCGTCAGATGGCAGGAACTCGAAGGTCCCCGACTCCACTTCGTCAAGGATCGAGGCCAGGGCCCGGTCGAGCTCTGGCAACTCGTCGTCCGAGATGACTCCGATCCGGTTCAATGCAGCGGCGTGTGCCCGCGACTGCGCAAGGTCATGAGGCGCCAGGCGCCGGTCGAATTCGACTGAGCGGTTGAGGCGCCAGAAGCGGGGGTCGGGATCTTCTCTGAAGCGGGACACGGTGACGATTATGCCGCCAGGGCGCGTTCGAGCGCTTCGGCGACCCGTTCGACGTCCGACGTGCTCATGCCGGAGTGGAAAGGAAGCGCCAGTGAGCGAGCCGAAACCGATTCAGCCACCGGGAACTGCCCCTCGCCGTAACCGAGTTCGCGCAGGTGCGGAAACAGATGCACGCAGGGAAGGTAGGCCTTTGCGGGAACGCCGGCTTCAGCCAGCGTCGCGATGACCGAATCCCGGTCGACCTCGGAATCAAGCCGGACCGGGTATACGAACCAGCTCCGTTTCTCGGCCCCGTCTCCTGCCAGGGGGACCTCGACGCCTTCTATCCGTTCGAGTGCCCGGCCATAGCAACCTGCCACGGCTTCTCGATCCGCGAGCAGGCGGTCCAGCTTTTCCACCTGGGCGACGCCGACCGCCGCCGCGATGTCCGAAAGCCGGTAGTTGAAACCGAGTCGGTCGTGATCGAGCCACTCCATGTCCACCGCCCGGCCCTGGTTTCGCTCGGAGCGCAAGCGCTCGGCCTCGTCGGCATCGCGCGGAACGATCATCCCGCCTTCACCGGTGGTCATCTGCTTGTTGGCGTAAAACGCGAAGGCGGCCAGCGAACCCCGGCTGCCGACCTTGCGTCCTTCGCGGTCGATTGCGCCGAGTGCCTGGGCTGCATCTTCGAGGATCGAAAGGCCCTTTTCGGCGGCGAGAGACTCGAAGCCCGGCATGTCACACGGGTAGCCGAATATGTCGATCGCCAGCAGGCCGGCGGTATCCGGCCCGATGTGTTCTGCTGCGGTGTCGGGGCTCAGGTTGAGGGTGACCGGGTCGATGTCTGCGAACACCGGCCTGACGCCTTCATAGAGCAGGCAGTTGGCGCTTGCCACGAAGGTGAAGGGCGAAAGAACGACTTCGTCCCCCGGTCCCCAGCCGAGTGCGCGGACCCCGAGATGGAGCGCGGTGGTACCGCTGTTTGTCGCGACCGCGTCCTCCACCCCGAGCCATTCGGCGAAGGAGTTCTCGAAGCGCTCGAGCATCGGACCCAGGGAAAGCCTGCCCGAGCGCAGGACCTCGAGGACCAGCCTCTCTTCAGCCTCGCCGATGTCAGGCCTGGCAAGTGAAAGTGGCTCGCCCGGGGCCGAGGTCACGAACCAGCCTCGCCGTTTTCCCTCGGAAAGGCGTATTCGAGTGAGTCGACCAGCGCCTCCCAGGAAGCTTCGATGATGTTCTCGGAGACCCCGATCGAGCCCCAGGACCCCTTGCTGTCCGAGGAGTCGAGAAGGACGCGGGTGCCGGCTCCGGTTCCGTGGTCGGAATCGAGAATGCGGACCCGGTAGCCGGTCAGCTCGATGTCAGCCAGATGAGGGTAGTGGCTGGTGATCGCCGATCGCAATGCCCGGTCAAGAGCGTTGACCGGTCCGTTGCCCTCGGCGACACAGAGGTGGCGCTGCCCGTCGACCCAGATCCGCAGAGTGGCCTCGGTAGCCACGCTGCCGTCCTCTCGCATCTCGGTGAGCACCCTGAAGCCTTCGAGCCTGAAGAGTGGTTCGTACTCCCCGGCGCAGCGCCTGAGCAGCAGGTCGAACGAGGCTTCGGCTGCTTCGTAGTGGTAACCCTCGTGTTCGCGCTTCTTCAGCTCGGCGATGGCCCTGACCGCCGCCTCGTCGTCCAGCTCGAGGCCGATCTCCTTCGCCCTGGCAACCACAGTGGCCTTGCCCGAAAGCTCCGAGGGCAGGACCATCCTGCTGTTGCCGACCTGCTCGGGCTCAAGGTGCTCGAAGGTGCGGGAATCGTTGGCGATTCCGGCCACATGCATTCCGCCCTTGTGGGCGAATGCGTTGCGTCCGACGTAGGCCTGATCCTGATCTACCGGCACGTTCAGCAGCTCTGCGATGTAGTGCGACGTCGCTGAGAGTTCGGCCATGCGCTCGGGGTCCACGACGTCGAAGCCCATCTTCAGCTGCAGGGCGGGAAGGATCGAGACCAGGTTGGCATTGCCACAGCGCTCGCCGTAGCCGTTGATCGTCCCCTGAACCAGCCTTGCACCGTCTCGAACCGCCGCAAGCGAGTTCGCGACCCCGCATTCGGCGTCGTTGTGAGCGTGGATACCGAGTTCCACTTCCTGCCCGAATTCCTGCCCGACCGCGGTGACCGCCGACGCGACCTGGTCCGGAAGACTGGATCCGTTGGTATCGCAGAGGCTGAGGTTGACGGCTCCACCGGCGATCGCCGCTCTGAGGCACAGCAGCGAGTAGTCCGGGTCCTCCCGCCAGGCGTCGAAGAAGTGCTCGGCGTCGTAGATCACCCGCTTGCCGCTTCCAGTCAGGTATGCCACGGACTCTTCGATCATCGCCAGGTTCTCCTCCGGCGAGACCTTCGTGACCTTTTCGAGGTGGAGCGACCAGGTCTTGCCGACCAGGGTGACCACCGGGGCGAAACTCGCGGCCAGCATGGCCAGGGCTTCGTCACGGTCGGCCTCCACCCCACGCCTCCGGGTCATGCCGAAGGCACAGATCTCCGCCTGGCTGAATGTTTCTTCGCTCAGGAGGTCGAAAAGCTCGGCTTCCTTGGGATTCGAAGCCGGAAAACCGGCCTCGATGAAATGGACGCCCATTCGATCGAGGGCATGGGCCACCCGAACCTTTTCCGAGGCTGACAGTGACATGCCTTGCCCCTGCATGCCGTCCCTGAGGGTCGTATCGTAGAGCTTCACCTTTTCCATTACTGCGGTCCTTTCAGAAAATCAGTTCCGGAGGCCCGAGGGCTCCGGCAGAGCAGGACGCGGCAGGGCCGCGTTGCCGTGGGCTCTCAGCCCACAGCACCCGTAATTCGGGCAGCCGTCCTGATTTTCGTAACGCAGCGAAGCATCAGCCCTTGACTTTACTCGGTTCGCTCGCCGGCTCTGGCTCGCCGACAAAGTCGAGCCACTCGTTGTATTCGGGAAGACGGCCGTAGATGGCTTCTTCGTAGCGGCCCTGCGCCAGCTGAGTGATCTCGCCCGGCTCTCCGAGCGGGTGATCGTCGATCTCACGGACCGGCACCACTTCCGCTGCGGTTCCGCACATGAAGACCTCGTCAGCGTTGTAGAGCTCCGAGCGGGCGATGTCGCGCTCGATCACGGGATGGCCGGTGTCTTCCAGAATCTGCATCACCGACTTGCGGGTGATTCCGTCCAGGATCGACGCGACCTGCGGAGGCGTCACGACTTTGCCGTCCTTGACCACGAAGATGTTCTCGCCCGAGCCCTCGCATACGAATCCGCGTTCGTCGAGCAGGATCGCCTCTTCGTAGCCCGCGTTGGCCGACTCGGTCTTGGCAAGGATCGAATTGAGGTACTGACCCGAAGCCTTGGCATGCGGGATCAGGCCGGATGACGAAATCCGCCGCCAGGAGGAAACCTTGGCCCTGATCCCGTGCTGCTTTCCGGCCTCGCCGAGATAGGCGCCCCATGGCCAGACGGCGATCACGACCTCGACCGGAGCCGACTTGGCGTAGAGGCCCATCTCACCGTAGCCACGGAAGGCCAGCGGGCGGATGTAGCAGTCGCGCAGGCCGTTTCGGCGAATCAGCTCCCTGATCGCGTCGCCGATCTCTTCCTGGCTGAAAGGCATGTCGAGGAAGTACATGCGGGCGGAGTCGTAGAAACGCTCGATGTGCTCCCGGTGCCGGAAGACAGCGGGACCCTGGTCGCCGTCGTAGCAGCGGATTCCCTCGAATACACCGGTGCCGTAATGGAGGCCGTGGCTCAGAACATGGACCTGCGCCTCGTCCCAGGGGACGAACTCGCCGCTCTGCCATATGAACTCAGCCTTTTCCACTTGCAACTCCTCTTTTGATTCCGGATTCGAGAATGGTACGCGGCCGGGGGTCGACGCACCACATCACTCTAAACGCGCAGCCCGTCCTGCCGGTCAGGCGAGTTCGGCCAGTACCGCGTCGGTGACCTCGGCCGTCCCTGCCTTGCGCTCCCCTTCGGCTCCGGTGAACAGGTCAGGACTGCGCAGTCCTGAAGCCAGCACGGCATCAACCGCGCCCTCGATGCGGTCGGCCTCGGCCGGCATCGACAGCCCGTACCGGAGCATCATCGCCGCCGACAGCATCGTCGCAAGCGGGTTCGCGACCCCTTGGCCGGCGATGTCGGGGGCCGATCCGTGGACCGGCTCGAAGAGCCCGGGTTCACCTTCGGCACCGATGCTGGCCGACGGCAGCATGCCGAGTGAACCGGTCAGCATCGCGGCCTCGTCGCTGAGAATGTCGCCGAAAAGGTTCTCGGTGACGATCACGTCGAAGTCGGTCGGCCTCGAAACAAGCTGCATGGCTGTGTTGTCGACCAGCATGTGCTCGAGTTCTACGTCCGGATACTCCCCGGCGACGGTCTTTACGGTTTCCCGCCAGAGCCTCGAAGTCTCCATCACGTTGGCTTTGTCAACCGAAGTCAACCTCGGCCCGGCTTGCCGGCCGGCAGCCCGCTGCCGGGCCGCCTCGAAAGCAGCTCGGCTGATGCGCTCGATCTCGGGGATCGAGTACGCGCATTCGTCGTACGCGCTGCCG
>CAWDGR010000004.1:0-395827 GCA_963801975.1 uncultured Solirubrobacterales bacterium | reverse complement strand
CCGTCCCGCTCGCGGCGTCCGCTCTCCCCGAAGTAGATGCCGCCGGTCAACTCACGCACGACGAGCAGGTCGGTGCCCGCGATCCGTTCCTCCTTCAGTGGACTGGAGGCGATCAGCGCCGGCGAAGGCTTCACCGGCCGCAGGTTTGCGTAGAGCCCGAGCGCTTTTCGGATGCCGAGCAGACCCTGCTCCGGCCGGGGAGCGCTCGGATCTTTGGCGACAGCCTCATCCCATTTGGGTCCGCCCACTGCTCCGAGCAGTACTGCATCCGCCTGGCGGCAGGCCTCGGTCACCTGCTCGGTCAGCGCGATGCCGTTTTCGTCGATCGAGATCCCGCCGATCAGGTGCTCCTCGTAGTCGAAGCCGGCGATCTGGTCCAGCACCCTCTGAGTGGCAGCGACGATCTCGGGACCGATGCCGTCACCGGCGAGGACGGCGATTTTTGGTGACTGACTCAAGTTCTGAATGCTCCTCGGGGTTGGATGGGACGGCGAGCCGCCAGGGAACCGTTCACTCAGTTCCGTTCGGCGACGATGTTAAGGCGAACGTAGTCGAAAGTATCCGGTGACCCCATGACCTCCATCATCCGGTCGCTGAAGGCGGCGAGTTGCCCGGGGTCGAGAGCCTCTCCGATCTGAGCCAGCATCGAGGCTTCAAAAAAGGCCTGTGGTTCTTCGGGCCGGGCCGTACGTCTCTCGAGCCAGCATTCGGCCCGGTCGAAGCCGGCGTCTTTCAGTCTGAGCTCGGTCTCTTCCGGTCCGGCGAAGTTCCAGGGAGCGCTCATGCCTTCGACGCTCTCGGCGAACGGTTGCTCCCGGCAGACCACGGCAAGCGCGCGCTCAACCGACGCGACGTTGCCTTTTCCCCCGCACTGTGCCGACATCCTTCCTCCTGGTCGCAGCGCATGGTGGATCCCGCGAAATAGCGCGTCGTGATCCCTGACCCAGTGAAACACCGCGTTGGAGAAGGCGTGGTCCACCTCCTGCTCGATGTCCAGTGCGGTCAGGTCACGACAGCGCACCTCGGCCCTGTCCGGTGGCAGCAATCCACGCGCCGCTTCGACCATCGAGGCGGAACCGTCGACCGCGAACACCCGGCCTTCGGGCAGCCTCTCCAGCAGCGAGACCGTGACCTCGCCGCTACCGCAGCCTGCGTCGAGGACCGTCTCGTCGCCGGCGAGTCGAAGTCGGCCGATCACATCCGAAGACCAGGATTGCTGCGGCGACGAGACCCGGGCGTACGTGGAGGCGTCCCAGTCGGCGGGGCTGCCGCCCGGCAGGCTCAATCGAGCGCCGTGGTCACGGGCCCGTAGGTGCCTCCGGGCCCGTTCTCGAAGGCGGAAATCTCCTGCTCGGCCTGAAGCGTCAGCGCGATGTCGTCGAGACCGCCGAGCAACCGGCGCTTGATCTCACGGTCGATCTCGAAAGTCGCCTCTCCCCCGTCCCAGGAAACAGTCTGGGAATCGAGGTGGATCCGGCCATGACCGGCCTGCGCCAGCGCATCGCAGTGTTGCTTCTCGAGGATTACCGGCAGGAAGCCGTTCTTCGTACAGTTCGAGAAGAAGATGTCCGAGAACGACGGTGCGACAACCGCCTGAAAGCCGAACTGGTCGAGCGCCCAGACCGCGTGCTCGCGCGACGAACCCGAGCCGAAGTTATGGCCCGAGACCAGGATCGGGTTCGGCTCGAGATCGATCTCGCCGTCACGGATCCAGTCGTAGAAGAGGAATTCGCCGAATCCGGTCCGTTCTACGCGTTTGAGGAACTGCTTGGGGATGATCTGATCCGTATCGACATCGCTGCGGTCGAGGTGGGTTACCGGTCCTTCGATGACTTCTATCGCTTCCATTTCTGCTTCCTGTTCTCTCGTTCTGGACTGAAACTTGCCCGAGGGCGCGGATCAGTCCCAGTTCCTGATGTCGACGAAGTGCCCTTCGATCGCCGCGGCCGTGGCCATCTTCGGGCTCACCAGATGGGTTCTGCCGCCCTTGCCCTGGCGCCCTTCGAAGTTGCGGTTCGAGGTCGAGGCACAGCGTTCGCCTTCGATCAGGATGTCCGGGTTCATGCCGAGGCACATCGAGCATCCGGCGCCACGCCACTCGAAACCGGCGTCCTCGAAGACCTTGTCAAGCCCCTCTTCTTCGGCCTGGGTCTTGACCAGCGCTGAGCCGGGCACCACCATCGCCCGGATCGATTCGGCCACTTTGCGTCCCTTTATCGCCCCGGCTGCTTCACGCAGGTCGGAGATCCGGGAGTTCGTGCAGGAGCCGATGAAGACCCGCTCCGGCCGGATCTGTTCGATCGGCATGCCGGCTTCCAGACCCATGTACTGGAGTGCCCGCTCAGCCGATTCACGCTGGGCGGCCGAGTCCATCCCGGCCGGGTCCGGCACCCGGTCACTGACCTGGACCACCATGCCCGGCGTCGTACCCCAGGTGACCATCGGCGAGATCAACGACGCATCGATCTCGACCTCATGGTCGAAGACGGCACCTTCGTCGGTCGGCAACTGCTTCCATTTCTCGACAGCGGCATCGAAGTCTTGCGGAACCCCGGGCTTGCTGCGCATGTAGTCGTAGGTGGTTTCGTCAGGGGCGATCATGCCTGCTCTTCCGCCGCCTTCGATCGTCATATTGCAGACCGTGAGACGCTCTTCCATGGTCAGCGCACGGATCGCTTCGCCGGCGTACTCGACCACGTATCCGGACATGCCACCTGTTCCGAGTTCGCCGATCGTCGCCAGGATCAAGTCCTTCGAAGTTACCCCGGGACTGAGCCTGCCTGTGTAGTTGATCCTCATGGTCTTCGGACGCCGCTGGACCAGGGTCTGGGTCGCCATCACGTGCTCGACCTCGGAAGTGCCTATGCCGAAAGCGAGGGCACCGAATGCGCCGTGAGTAGAGGTGTGAGAGTCGCCGCAGACGATGGTCATACCCGGCTGGGTCAATCCCAGCTCGGGGCCGATCACGTGCACGATGCCCTGGGTCTCCGAGCCGAGGCTGTAGACCGGCACGCCGAAGTCCTCGGCGTTCTTCTCGAGCGTCTCGACCTGCTTGCGGGAGAGTGTGTCGGCGATCAGCTTCGCAGTCGGAGTGCCGTCGGTCGGCACATTGTGGTCCGCAGTCGCAACCGTCTTGTCAGGCCTTCGCAGTTTGCGGCCGGTCATTCTCAGGCCCTCGAATGCCTGGGGCGAAGTGACCTCGTGGACGAGGTGGAGGTCGATGTAGATCAATTCATCGCGCACCTCATGCGACTCCCAGATTTTCTCGAACATCGTCTTCGGCATTGCTTTCCTTCCTAGCCGCGACGGAGACCGGCGGCGATGACTGCGACGAACCGGGTCGGTTCTTCGCTCTGGTTCTCAAAGTGGTGTGGCAGATCGGCATCGAACGTGACGCTGTCCCCCGGGCCCAGAATGTAGTTCTCGGATCCGAATGCGAGCACGAGGTCTCCGTCCAGTACGACTGCCGTCTCGCGGCTGCCGGGTTCGTGCATCGGGTTGTCTCCCGGTTCTCCGGTGATCGCACCCGGGTCGAGTTCGTGAGTCGAGACGTCGGCCCGCAGACCCGGCAGCGGCGGAGTGAGTTCTTCGATCCGGTGGCCCCCGCGCTCGTGCCGGCGATGTTCTCCCGCCCTGCCAACGACCACGTGGGGTGTTTCGTCAAGCCTCAGCAACTGGGACAGGCTCAGGTCGAGTCCGGCGGCGATCTTCGAAGCTACGGCCAGGGTCGGGCTGGTAGCACCCCGTTCGACCTGCGAGAGCATGGTGGGGCTCACCCCGCTGCGTTCGGACAAGTCCCTGAGCGAGTGCCCCATCGCCTCGCGCAGAGCCTTTACCCGGGTGCCAATCGCGGCGACATCGGAGGCCGACCCAGCTGCGAGGCCGGCTGCCTGCGCCGGCTCGCCGGAAGAGTTGAGTGTTGGCACCGTCGGCGACATGGTTGTACGTTATCACGCACGCTTGTATTTCGCAGATCGATGCTGTCGCGCCGGTCGCGATCCTGGCCTGGGTCGCGACCGCGTCCACAGAGGGACCCCCGGGCTTTCGTGCAAAGAAAACGCCCCGCATTTGCGGGGCGTTTCAAGCTGCTTTGGAATTCGCTCCGGGTCAGGAACCGTTGCCGGGCCGTTTGGCTGGCCTGGGTTTCTCTGCCGGGGTTTGTGTGTTGATAAGGCTGAACATTATTCTGCCCATCATGATTCTCACGTCTCGATTCGGTGTTCGTGCGTTTACGGGTTTTACTCCGACCACTACGTTAGGGATTGACCGAACAAGGCACAGTGAGGAGCGTCACTCGGCCAGGCCGGCCCGGGAGTCGCTCAGGGGCCGGTCATTTCGGCGGCTGCGTCCGAGCTCGCCTCTTCCGCCTGGCGGACGGCTGTCCCGTCGAGCAGGTTGGAAAGAGCTCTGACGTAGGCTCGCCCGGAGGCCTCGAGGATGTCGGTCGAGACTCCCTGGCCGGAGGCGGTCCTGCCACCGGTCTTCAGAACTACGGTCACCTGTCCGAGCGCATCGTCTCCCCCGGTCACCGCGGCGACGTGGTACTCGCGCAGCTCGGTCTCTGTCTGCGTTGCCGTCTGAATCGCACCGAAGATCGCCTCCACGGGACCGTCTCCGGTCGACTCACCGGTCACCACATCGCCCGAAGGCAGCTTCACCCCCACCTGCGCGACGGGCTCGCGATCGGAGCCCGCCTCGACCCGGAAAGAAGCCAGTTCATGCGTCTCCGCCCGGTCACGCATCTCCTCGGAGACGATCGCCTCGAGGTCAAGCGCGGTGACCTGCTTTTTCTTGTCGGCGATCTCCTTGAAGCTCTTGAACGCCTGGTTCAGCGCGCCTCCCTCGACCACGAAGCCGAGTTGCTCGAGCGCGTCTTTCAGGGCGTGGCGGCCGGAGTGCTTACCCAGCACGATCTGATTCGAATCGAGGCCCACCTCGGTCGCGTCCATGATCTCGAAGGTCGAGCGCTCCTTGAGCACGCCGTCCTGATGAATGCCTGATTCATGGGCGAAGGCGTTTCGGCCGACCACGGCTTTGTTCGGCTGAACCACGTAGCCGGTCAGGCGCGACACCATCCGGCTGGTCCGGGCGATCTCGCGGGTATTGATCCCCGTGTTCAGCCCGTGGGCGTCCTCACGGACCCGGATCAGCATCGCGATCTCTTCCAGCGAGCAGTTGCCGGCCCGTTCGCCTATCCCGTTCACGGCGCACTCGACCTGGCGGGCGCCTGCCAGCACGCCGGCGTACGAGTTTGCGACGGCGAGTCCGAGGTCGTCGTGGCAGTGGACCGAGAGCTCGACCTCCCGCAGCGAAGGCGCGAACTCGTAGAGCTGCCCGAAGTAGCGCGTGTACTCCTCGGGGGTCGTATAGCCGACGGTGTCTGGGATGTTGACAACCGTCGCACCCTCTTCAACCGCGATCGCGCAGACCTCGGCCGTGAACTCCACGTCCGCCCTGGTCGCATCCATCGGCGAGAACTCGACGTCGTCGCAGTACGACTTCGAGTGCGCGACCGCCGCCCTCGCGCCGGCTTTCACGTCCTCGCGCGTATTGCGCATCTGGTGTTCGATGTGGATGTCGGAGGTTGAGATGAAGGTGTGGATGCGAGGCTGCTCCGAATCACGGACCGCGTTCCAGGCGGCGTCGATGTCGCCCTTCTGGGCCCTTGCGAGTCCGCAGATTGTCGGTCCTTCGACCTTCCTGGCGATCTGGTTGACGGCCTCGAAGTCTCCCGGTGAAGTGATCGGGAAGCCGGCTTCGATCACATCGACGCCGAGCCGTGCGAGCTGCTGGGCGATCTCCACCTTCTCGGAGGTGTTGAGCGAGATACCCGGCGACTGCTCGCCGTCTCTCAGGGTCGTATCGAATATGTGGACGCGGTTTGCGTCGTCTTTGACCGTCTCGTTGGCCATGTTGCTTCTCCTTCTGAATCTAAGGGTGAGTCAAGGTTTTCTCGCGGCTGACGCGCCGCCCGGCGATCATTCCCCCCGGAGGGGGAGCAGGAGAAGGAGTAGTGCCGGGCTGGTCGTTACGCGATCCATGACTGGCACTAGCCTAGCGCACTACCTGATGCCCGCTCAAGGTTTGAGCAGGACTTTGCCGATGTTCCGGCGCTGCTCGATGTAGCGGTGAGCCTCCGGAGCCTGCGCGAAGCTGAACTCCTCCGAGACCACCGGATCGATCACGCCGCGCTCGAGGTAATCACCCAGCAGGGAGGAGAGGCGCTCGAGACCTTCGCGTTTCCACCAGTCGAGCAGGTTGAATCCGCCGACCATCTTGTTTTCGCCGATCATCGCCAGGCTCTTCCACCACGGAGCGGTTGCAAGCGGCATCTTCAGGAGGGCTCCGATGCCCGAAGGACTGAGGAAGCCGCGCGAGCCCTCCAACTCGGAGACCCCGAACATGACCAACCGGCCACCGTCCCTCAGCAGGCGATAGTCCTTGCGGAAAGCCGTCGGCCCGGTCGCGTCGATGACCAGATCGACGCCCTCGCCGTCAGTCAGTTCCCTGACCACGGCTTCGAAGTCCGCGGACCGGTAATCGATCGCATGATCGACGCCCTGGGCGCGAATCGCCTCGTGCTTGCCCTGAGAGGCGGTTCCGAATATCTGCGCACCGGCATCCCGGGCGATCTGGGTCGCCGCGGTCCCGACGCCACCGGCGGCCGCATGGATCAGCACCCGTTGCCCCTCGCGCAGTCCTCCCATCACCACGAGGGCCGCGATTGCCGTGCAGTAGTTCACCGGCAGTGCGGCGGCCTGGGAGAATCCGAAGCCCTCCGGGACCGGCATCACCTGGCCCCTGGGGACCACGACCATCTCGGCCTGCCCGCCGAACATCACCGGCCCGTAAACGGCCGCGCCGACCTCGATGTCTTCGACCCCCTCCCCCAGTTTCTCGATTTCACCCGCAAACTCGTAGCCGAGCACACATGGTGTGTCCGGTGCGTCCGGGTAAAGCCCGCGTCTGGCCAGAAGGTCGGCGAAGTTGATGCCCGCGGCCCGGACGGCGACCCTGACCTCTCCAGGGCCCGGATCAGGTTCCGGTCGCTCCTCCACCACCAGCTTCTCTGGTTCTCCGGTACCGCTGAGGACTACGGCTTTCATGGCTTCAGCGTATCGCCGACAGCAGCCGAATCGGGCGACCGCTCAGAGCTCGATCGAATACCCGGCGGAAAAGCCGTCGAGTTCGGTGATTCGGTCGATCGTCTCGGCCGAGACGGGCGCGTCGCTGGTCACCACCATCACCGCCTGGTCGCTGTCCGACTCGGCGCCGACCGCTGCTGATCCGATGTTGACTCCCTGCTCGCCGAAGACCGACCCCACCCGGCCGATCATGCCGGGCTGGTCCGAATACCTGAAGACGGCCATGTGGTCAGCGAACGGGAGGTAGAAGCTCTGACCCTGAATCGAAACCAGGTACGGCACGTTCTTGGGGCCGACCGTGGTACCGCCGACACTGATCGTTTCGCCCTGCGACTGGATCGAAACCCTGATCAGGTCGGTGAAGTCTTCCGCCCCCGGCTCTTTGCTGACATTCACTTCGATGCCTCGCTCTTCGGCCATCTGCGGAGCGTTGACAAGATTGACCGCCTCGGCCGTATGTCCGGAGAGAAGGCCCGCCTGCACCGCGACGGTGAGCAGGCGCGTATCGTGGCCGGCCACGCCGCCCCGGAAGTCGGCATCTACCCGATCGATGATTCCCGGACTCAGGCTTGCCGCGACCTTGCCGAGCGTCTGGCAGAGCGGCACGAACGGAGCCAGGGCCTCCATCGCCGCCGGGCTGACCGATGCGATGTTCACCGCGTTGGTCACGACCCCGCCGCTCAGTGCCGCCGTGACCTGCTCCGCGGTGTCGGTTCCGGCACGATCCTGGGCTTCGGAGGTCGAGGCGCCGAGGTGAGGCGTCACCACGACGTCGTCACGAGAGAAGACCGGATGCTCGGTGAACGGTTCCTCGGGGAATACGTCGAGGGCGGCGCCCCCGATCTGCCCGGAATCCAGTCCCGCGATCAGTGCATCGAGGTTGATCAACTCGCCGCGGGCACAGTTGACGATGCGCATCCCCGGCTTCATCGCGGCGACTGCGTCGGCGTCGATCCAGTCCACGGTCTCCGGTGTCTTCGGTAGGTGGATCGTGAGCAGATCGCAGCGCGAGTAGAGCTCTTCGACCGTCTCGACCCCCTCGACTCCCAGATCCTTGAAGCGCTCGGCGGAGACGAACTTGTCGAAGGCCAGCACCTCCATGTCGAAGGCCTGCGCCCGTTTGGCGACCAGCTGCCCGATCCGACCGAAGCCGATCACGCCGAGCGTCTTGCCGTAGAGCTCGGAACCCTTGTAGAGGGCTCGGTCCCATCGGCCCGCGACCAGCGAACCGTGGGCCTGGGGCACGTTGCGGAAAAGGGCCAGCGCGAGAGCGAGCGTATGCTCGGCAGCGGCAACCGAGTTGGACTCGGGGGCGTTGGCGACGATGATGCCGCGCCTGGTCGCGGCGGGGATGTCGACGTTGTCGACACCGGTCCCGGCCCGGCCGATCACCTTCATGCGGTCGGCCCGGTCGATCAGCTCCGGGGTGAGCCTGGTCGCCGACCGGATCAGGATCGCGTCGAATTCTCCGATTCGCTCGGCCAGCTCCCGGTCATCCATGTCGAAGCCGAGCTCAACCTCGAACTGCTCGCGCAGGAGGTCGATTCCGGAATCGGCGATCTGTTCCTTGACAAGGACCTTCATTGCGAAACCCTCCCGACAGTGGTTGGCAGATCTTTCATGCGGTGACCTCGGCGTTCTCGATAACCCAGTCGATGCAGGCGGTCAGCGCCTCGACGTCTGAGGGTTCGACCGAAGGGAACATTCCTACTCTCAGCTGGTTTCGACCGAGCTTGCGATAGGGCTCGACGTCGACGATGCCGTTGGCCCTGAGCGTGGCAGCGACGGCGGCGGCGTCGACGGAGTCGTCGAAGTCGATCGTCCCGACGACCAGGGAACGACGGGCCGGATCGGCGACGAAAGGAGTGGCGAAGTCGCTGGCCTCGGCCCATCCGTAGAGGTGCCCGGACGAAGCGCTCGTCCGATCGACGCAGAAATCGAGCCCGCCTCCGGCCAGCATCCACTCGAGTTGCTCGGCAAGGAGGACCAGGGTCGCGAGCGCCGGGGTGTTGTAGGTCTGGTTCTTGCGGGAGTTGTCAAGAGCCGTCTTCAGTGACAGGAAGGGTGGCTGCCACCTGTCGGACGAGCCGTCGAGCTCCTCGATCCGCGACGTCGCAGCGGGGCTCAGCGCGGCCAGCCAGATACCGCCATCAGCTCCGAAAGCCTTCTGCGGAGCGAAGTAATAGACATCGGATTCCCGCATGTCAACCGGAAGGCCGCCGGCGCCGGAAGTCGCGTCCACGACGATCAGGGCGTCGCCGGCATCGCCGGGGCGCATGACCGGAAGCATGACGCCGGTCGAGGTCTCGTTGTGCGCCCAGGCGATCACATCGACTCCGTCACGACCTTCCGGAGTCGGGGCGGCACCGGGTTCGGCCTCGATCAGGATCGGGTCGGACAGAAAAGGCGCTCCTGCGGTCACGTCGGAAAACTTGCGGGAAAATTCACCGTAGGTCAGGTGGAGCGCCCGGTCGCGGACCAGCCAGGCGGCTGCGGCATCCCAGAACGCAGTGGCGCCTCCGTTTCCGAGAGCGATCTCGTATCCGTCCGGAAGCGAAAACAGCTGCCCGAGACCGTCGATCACGCGACCGACCAGGTCCTTGACCGGCTTCTGCCGGTGTGACGTACCCATCAGGTCGGACCGTTCTGCCAGCGAGCGCAGGGCATCCGGTCGAACCTTGGAGGGCCCGCAGCCGAAGCGGCCGTCGACAGGCTTCAGGTCATCCGGGATTTTGGCTTCGTTGGTCATCTCGGTAATCGTCGTCTCCTCGAGGAGGTCCAGGGCAGGTTCAGGTTAGTGGGCGGAGCAGGAAGAGCCGGGCAGTCGGTGCCGTCCTCGATCGCAGCCACCCTGCCACCTCACCTCAGATGATCAGAACTCGGTCTTGATCCAGGGCGTCATCGGCCCGGGAGGATATTCATACCGGTCGGCTGGCGGATCCCCGCGTCGGCCTGTCCCGGGTCCGGGTGGCCGGATAACCTGAATCAGCAGTTCGCAAAGCAGTCACAGAGGAGGAGAGTCCGTGTACCCAGTCTCATACGAGGCCGACTACGTCAAGGATCGAAATCGGCTGACCACATTCTTCAGGTTGATCGTCGCCATTCCCTGGTTGATCGTCGCATTCTTTTTCGGGCTGGCCGCGCTTGTCGTGATCCTCGTGGCCTGGTTCGCCCTGATCATCCTCGGGCGCTACCCGCAGGGCATGTACGACTTCGTCGGCGGCTTCCTGCGCTTTTCAATGCGGGTCAACGCCTTCATAACCCTCCAGACCGACGCCTGGCCTCCTTTCGGCTTCGGCGAGGAACCGGCCTACCCGGTGCGAGTGAGGATCGCCCCTCCGGCGGCGCGGCAGAGCAGACTGAAGGCCTTCTTCAGACTGATCCTCGCGATTCCGCTGTTCGTGATGTCGATGATCTTCAGCTACCTGATCCAGTACGTCGCGATCGCAGCCTGGGTGACCATCGTCTTCCGCGGCTACCAGCCTGCTGGAATCCACAATGCGCTGGCCTTCACCAACGGCTGGATCGCCCGGGCGAACTCCTACATCTACCTGATGAGGGACGAGTACCCACCGGTCGGAGACGAGGTCCCGGTGGAGATCGCGCCTCCGGCGCAGCTGCCGACGCCGGCGGCTGCGAAGGCCGCAGTCGCCGCGGCACCCGCGTCTCCATCGGCAGAGGCTCCGCCCGAAGCTGAACAGGCCGGACAGTCAGCCGCCGACGAGGCCGTATCCGAGTCGCCGGAGAGCCCCGGGGAATCGGCTCCGGACACTCGCAGCGAGTAATGCTTCAGCGGGGCCGGCCGAGCGGCCGACCCCCCGCCAGAAGCACGTGAATCAGGTCTACTCGTCGTCCCAGCTGAACGGTGGGTACTTGGTGGAAAGCCAGTAGGAGTAGAGGTTGGCGCGCATCTGCCAGTTGAGCGCAACCCTCATGATGTCGAAGATTCCCTCCGGGATCCGCTTCGTGAAGATGATCGTGAAAAAAGCCAGGATCGAACAGACCTGGGCGACAGCAAGAATCAGCGAAGCGACGATCAGGTAGGGAATGATCAGCAGCCAGGCCACGAACGGGCGCCATCTTTCGACGCTCGACGGATACTCGGCCATGAGAAAGACGTTGTCGTCCTCGGTCCGGCTGAGGCTGAATGGCGGATAGCGATCGGTCATCAGGAACAGGTAGGCCGTGACCCTGAGTGTCCAGAGGTAGAAGCCAACCATGTAATCCCACATCCCCCTGGGATAGGAGCCGGTGAAAAGCACCGCGAAGAAGGAGATGAAGCCCACGATGGCAGCACCGATTGCGAGGAAGAACAGGGCGAAATAGTGAGGGACCAGCAGCAGCCACTTGACCAGCGGCAGAAAGCGCACGTAGCTCTGCTGCAGTTCGGCCGAAGCCGACACCGGATACGGCGACGGGCCGGCTGACGGCACCTGTGGCGGTGGCGGGGGGCCGGGCGAAACCGGCTGGTCTGTCTCACTCATGTTCTTCCTCCTGGCTCGGCGATCCGAAGCGGATCGGGACGATCACGATCCCAGACTACTCCGGCATGGACCGGCCGCCTCCAACCGGAGGAATTCCTGCAGGGTTATCTAGAACTCGGTGTCGATCCAGGGCATCATCGAGCGCAGGTCCTTGCCGACGATCTCGACCTCGTGGTCCTTGCCCTCTCCGCGCAGCCGCTGGAAGTTCTCCCCGCCGGACTGATTCTCGGCGATCCACTCGCGGGCGAAGTCGCCGGACTGGATCTCGGTCAGGATCTGCTTCATGGCGGCACGTGATTCATCGCCGATCACCCTCGGGCCACGCGTGACGTCTCCGTACTCAGCCGTATTCGAAATCGAGTAGCGCATTCCCTGGATACCCTTCTCGTACATCAGGTCGACGATCAGCTTGAGTTCGTGGAGGCACTCGAAGTAGGCGAGGCGAGGATCGTAGCCGGCTTCGACCAGCGTGTCGAATCCGGCCCTGACCAGTTCGGTCGCGCCACCGCAGAGCACCGCCTGCTCACCGAACAGGTCGGTCTCGCATTCGTCCTTGAAGGTGGTCTCGATGATTCCGGCGCGCCCGCCGCCGACTCCGATCGCATAGGCGAGCACGAGGTCGTGCGCATGGCCGGTGGCGTCCTGTTCGATCGCCATCAGGCAGGGCACGCCGCTTCCCTCTTCGAACTGCCGCCGGACCATGTGACCGGGGCCCTTGGGGGCGACCATGCCGACGTCGACTCCGGCGGGCGGAGCGATCTGGTCGAAACGGATGGCGAATCCGTGGGCGAACATCAGCAGGTTGCCTTCTACGATCCCGTCGGCGATATCGCTCTGCCAGATCTCTGCCTGCATCTCGTCGGGAAGCAGGATCATCACGACGTCGCCGCGGCTGGCCGCATCGGCAACCGACAGCACTTCGAGTCCGGCCGCCGTGGCCTGCTCGCGACTGGCCGAGCCCTCGCGCAGACCGACCACGACGTCGACCCCGGACTCCTTGAGATTCAAAGCGTGGGCGTGGCCCTGGGAGCCGAAGCCGAGGATTGCGACGGTCTTGCCCTCTAGCAGCGAGAGGTCTCCGTCCTTGTCGTAGAAGATGTCTTGAGCGCTCATCGACCGAATGCTACGCGGCGGGCACCGTTTCGTGTGGCCTGCCTAGCTCAGATCCGAGCGCCGGACCTTGCCCGAAGTCGTCTTCGGCAGCTCGTCCACGAACTCGACACGCTTGGGCACCTTGTAGCCGGCAAGACTGCCGCCGCAGAACAGCCGGATCTCTTCTGCCGACGGGGTCGCCCCGTCGCGGGCGACGACCACGGCCGTGACCGCGGTCTGCCACTCGGGGTCGCTGCGACCGACCACCGCGGCCTCGAGTACATCGGGGTGCCTTGCCAGCACCTCTTCGACCTCGAGCGGCGACACGTTTTCGCCGCCAGTGATGATCATCTCGTCGGTCCTGCCCTCGACGTACAGGAATCCCTCGTCGTCGATCCGGCCGAGGTCACCCGTGTGAAACCAGCCGTCCGGGTCCACGGCGTGTGGTGAAACGGTCGGACCCTGTACGAGGATCTCGCCTTCGTGGATCTTGAGATGTGAAGTGAGCAGTGGCCGGCCGACCGAACCGACCTTGCGCCTTGCCTCCGCGACCTCCAGCGTAGTCACCTGAGAGCAGGTTTCGGTCAGGCCGTAGGTCTGGATGACCGGGGCCCCGCGGGAAAGCGCCTCCTCGAGAATCGCGGTCGGCACCGGCCCGCCGCCGACCAGGATCGCCCGGGGAGAGGTCAGGTCGACCCCATCCTCGAGAAGCCGGATGAGCATGGTGGAAACCAGCGAGATCACAGTCGCGCCGTCCTCACGGATTCCCCGATCGACGGCAGTAGTGTCGAAATCGTCCTGGAGGATCATCGCGGTTCCGTAGATGACCGAGCGCATCGCGATCGAGAGGCCGGAGATGTGGCTGGTCGGCAGTGCGCAGAGCCAGCGGTCAGCCGGCTCGACCCCGATGTTGAAAGCCGAGCCCATGGCGCTGAAGAGGTGATTTCCGTAGGTGAGAGAGACGCCCTGCGGAGTGCCTGTCGAGCCGCTGGTGAGGATGCGGCAGTGGATGTCCTCCATGTCGTGCTCACCGAGCAGCGGCATGTCCGCTTCGGTCTGGGTGAGACGGTTCGGGTCGTCGAGGTCCACCGTCACCTCGCAAACCCGGATCGCCTCTTCGCGCTCGGCCGCGGATAGCTTCGGGCTGAGCGGCAACAGAACGGCGCCGGTCTTCATCAGCGCATGGATAAGCACTATCTGACGGCGACCGCTGCCCATGGTCACCGCGGCGGTCGTGCCACGACGGACGCCATGGGCGACCAGCCGTCGTGCGGCGTGCTGCGCCTCTTCCTCGAGCTCGGCGAACGAAACCTCTTCCCCGTCGCTGATCAGAGCGATCCGCTCGGGGCAGGTTCTTGCCCTCTGCTCCAGCCAGTTGTCGAGTTTCAAATGACCCTTCCGCTCTTCCCCGGTTATCGTTGCCCGCACATTGTTGCGATCCGCTGGGTTTGCGGTCGCCATCCTGAAACGGAGTCACTGAATTGCCTGAACGCCACCGCAACGCACCGCCCGTCGAATCGCTCTACGAGCCGATCGAATGGCTGCCCGCAGGCGAGTTCTCCGACATTCTCTACGAGAAGGCCGAGGGAATCGCCCGGATCTCGATCAACCGTCCTGAGGTCCGCAACGCCTTCCGGCCGCAGACCCTTGCCGAGCTGAAGGATGCCTTCAACCGGGCCCGCGACGACCTCGAAGTCGCTTCGATCATCTTCACCGGAGCGGGAAGCGATGCGTTCTGCTCCGGCGGCGATCAGAGCATTCGTGGAGACGATGGCTACATCGGAGACGACGACGTCGCCCAGAAAGGCGTGGGTCGCCTCGATGTGGGAGACCTCCACGTTCAGATCCGGCGGCTCCCGAAGCCCGTGATCGCCATGGTTGCCGGCTACGCAATAGGCGGTGGGCACATCCTCCACCTGGTCTGCGACATGACCGTGGCCGGTGACAACGCGCGCTTCGGTCAGACCGGACCCCGTGTGGGCAGCTTTGACGGCGGCTTCGGCGCAAGCCTGCTGGCACGGAACATCGGTGTCAAGAAGGCAAAGGAGTTCTGGTTCCTCTGCCGTCACTACACCGCTGAAGAAGCCCTCGAAATGGGTCTCGTCAACGCCGTCGTGCCGGTTGCGGATCTGGAGCGAGAGACAGTGGCCTGGTGCCGCGAGATGGGACACCTCTCTCCCCTCTCGCTGCGACTGCTGAAGTCCAGCTTCAACGCCGAAGAGGACGGACTCACCGGGCTGCAGCAGCTCTCGCACGACGCCACGCTGCTCTTCTACATGTCGGAGGAGGGCCAGGAAGGCCGAAACGCCTTCCGGGAAGGTCGCGCTCCCGACTTCGACAGGTTCCCGAACCGGCCTTGAGGCCGCGGGTGACGGGAGTCTGAGCGAGGTGGAAAGTCGATGAGAATCTGGTTCAACGCGGCCAGACCGCGCACCCTTCCCGCTGCCGTCGCCCCCGTCCTGGTCGGCTCCGCAGCCGCCATCTCAGTGGCCGGAGAACTGCCCAGATGGGGCGGCTTCATTGCAGCCATGGTCGCCTCCATCCTGATCCAGATCGGCACCAACCTGGCCAACGACTATTCAGATGCCAAGCGCGGGGCCGACTCCGCCGACCGTCTTGGACCGGTCCGGGTCACGTCGGCCGGACTGGTGACCCCGAAGCGGGTTCTGCATGCGACCTGGCTCGCCTTCGGTCTTGGCGGCCTGATCGGCGTCTACCTCGTCTGGCTGGCGGGCCCGGTGATCCTGATCGTCGGAGCCGTCTCAATCGCAGCCGGTGCCCTTTACACCGGTGGCCCCAGGCCCTACGGCTACGCCGGCCTCGGGGAGGTCTTCGTATTCATCTTCTTCGGACTTGTTGCCGTAAACGGTGCTTACTACGTACAGCTCGAATCGCTGGACCCGGGCGCCTTCGGGCTTTCGGTATCGGTCGGCTTCCTCTCGACCGCGATCCTCGTGGTCAACAACATTCGCGACATCGACAGCGACCGCCGTGCCGGCAAGAACACCCTGGCGGTGAGAATCGGCCGGACCAAGACCAGAGTCGCCTACTCGGTCTGTCTGGCGCTTGCCGCGGTCGCCCTGCTCCTTACACTGGTCCTCGAGTCCGGCCTCGGGGGAGCAGCAGCCGGAGCGCTCGCTGCCCCGCTGGCGATCAGGCCCCTGAAGGCAGTGTGGACCCGGACCGACGGCCCCTCCCTGAATCAGGCCCTGGCCGACACCGGGCTCGTGCTGGGAGTTTTCGCCCTCGCGGCATCGATCGGGCTGGTGATCGCGAGCTGAACCGGATCGCCGCCTTCGAGGTGATCCCCTACGCCCTGCCGTTCAGGGAGCCCTACCGGACGGCCCGTGGCAGCCTGAACCAGCGCGAAATGGTTCTGTTGAGGATCCGCGCAGGCGACGGCAGCCTGGGCCTGGGGGAAGGAGTGCCGATGTCGCTTCGAGGAGGTGATTCGCTGAAGTCGGTGATCGCGGACCTCGAGACGTGGGGAGAAAGAGCTGTCGCCGGCGATGCGGGGCTTCACCGGATCTGCCCACCCGCGAGGATCGCAGCGGAGACGGCGATTCGTGACGCCGAGGCGCGAAGCCTCGGCGTGCCGCTTCACGAACTACTCAGCCCGGGTTCGACCGCAAGGCCGGTTCCCTGCAATGCGACGTTGACCTCCGGTGGAGGGCCCGACGTACTGCGACAGGCCGAGGCCTGGGCCGCCGACGGCTTCGAGGTGTTCAAGCTGAAGCTCGGCACCGGAGACGACCTCGCCCAGGTACGCGCGGTACGCGAAGGCCTCGGAGATGGCGTGAGCATCCGCATCGATCCGAACGAGGCGTGGCCCGACGAGGAGGCTGCGGCGAGACTGGCCGAGCTCGAACCTTTCGGAATCGAACTCGCCGAGCAGCCCGTGGCGGGTCTTGCCGGCATGGCTGCGCTGCGTCGGTCGAGCACGATCCCGCTGGTCGCCGACGAGTCGGTAGGCGACGAACGACAGGCCGCCGAAGCGGCGAGACTCGGCGCCTGCGACGCCGTGACGGTGAAGCTGAGTAAGACCGGCAGCCTCGACGCATCGCTCGGAGGCCACCTGCCGACCTATCTTTCGAGCGCGCTCGACGGGCCGGTGGGAATCGCCGCCGCGACACACGTGGCCCAGACGCTCCCCCGCGAGGGCGTCTGGTCGCATGTGGCGCACGGCCTGGCCACCGAACGGCTGTACTCCTCGACGATCCTCGACCGCGACGGACTGCTGGACGGCCCGAAGCTCGCCGCGCCGCAGGGAGAGGGACTCGGCATCACGATTGACGAAAGTGCCCTCGAGGCCCACCGCCTCTAGGCTTCGCTGCGATGGATCCGACCAATGTGAATACGGCTCTCGCCTCGGCGATGAGTGAGGAGTTCGCCCGATGCGGGGTGCGACAGGCGGTCGTTTCCCCTGGCTCGCGTTCAACTCCGCTTGCCGTGGCCCTCTGGCGCCAGCCCGAAATCGAGGTAACCATCGCGATCGATGAGCGATCCGGGGGCTTCTTCGCTCTTGGTGCAGCCCAGGCCGAAGGACTACCGGTGGTGCTGCTCTGCACTTCGGGCACCGCCGCCGCCAACTTCCATCCCGCCGTGGCCGAGGCGGACCTTTCTTCGGCACCGCTGATCGTGCTGACCGCGGACCGCCCGCCCGAACTTCGCGAGATCGGCGCCGGGCAGACGATCGACCAGATCAAGCTCTACGGTTCGGCCGTCAGATGGTTCTCCGAAGTCGGCATCCAGGAGGCGGACGACACCGGGTTGATCCACTTCCGCGCAACCGCCTGCCGTGCCTTTGCTGCCGCGGCCGGCGACCCCAGGCCGGGACCGGTCCATCTGAACCTGCCCTTCCGCGACCCGCTCGCGCCCTCCGGTGTCGAAGGCTCGGTCACAGCCGTCAACAAGCTCGCCCTCGAAGGGAGGAGCGACGGTCCGCTGACCGCGGTGCTCGAATCAGAACCGGGCGTATCCGACGAGTCCGTCGAGATGGTCCGACGCCTGGTGGCCGGATCCGAGCGGACCATGATTCTCGCCGGCCGGCAGGTACCGGCAGGGGCGCGGGATGCCGTGCTGCGCTTCGCCCGCGAGATCGCTGCGCCGATCCTCGCTGAGCCGACCTCGCAGCTACGCTGCGGGCCCCACGACCGCTCGCAGATGATCAGTGCCTACGACCGGACTGCGCGCGACCCCGGGCCCGAACTGGCGCCGGACCTGATCATCCGGATCGGCGAGATGCCGACCTCCAAGGCACTACGGACCTGGCTCGGCTCGCTGGAGGGCCTGAGACAGGTGCTCATCGATCCCGGATACGGATGGAACGAGCCGCTGAGGACGGCGGATGTGATCGTCCGGGCCGGCCCGACCGAATTGCTGGGACGGCTCGGCGGTGCGGCTCTTCCCGGTTCCGGGAAAGGCTTCCTCGATTCCTGGAACGAAGCCGAGCGGTCCTCACTCGACCTGATCGATCGTGAGCTCGATTCCGGAGTTCTGACGACCGGCTCGGTGCATCGCGCGCTCGCAGCAGTCCACGAGAACGGCGATCTCGTTTACACGGCGTCGAGCATGGCGATCCGCGACCAGGAGCACTACCTGGACGGCTCCGATACAGACCTGCTCTTCCTGGCCAACCGGGGAGCCAACGGAATCGACGGGCTGCTGGCATCCGGCATTGGTGCGGCTGCCGCCACGGGCCGGCCGACCACGGTCATCACGGGTGACATCGGTTTTCAGCACGACCTCGGCAGCCTTGCCCTCGTCTCCAAGGTCGACGTCCCGGTCAGGATCGTGGTGCTGAACGACGGCGGAGGATCGATCTTCAGCCGGCTGCCACAGAAACAGGCGATGGCCCCGGAGGAGTTCGAGACTCTGATGACCACCCCCGAGCACCTGAACCTCGAAGCGGCCGCCGACCTGTTCGGAACGCCGTACTCACGAATCGAGGACCTCGCGGATCTCGGCCGGCCCTTCGAGTCCGGCTCGGCGATCATCGAGATCCCGATCGAGCCCTGAGTCAGCCGCCGATCAGCGGCAGCAGGGCACCGAGCTTGATCTCGGTTTCCGCAAGTTCGGAAGCAGGGTCAGAGTCGGCGACCACACCTACTCCGGCGTAGAGATGCGCATCGCGATCCCTGAGCAGGGCGCTGCGTAGCGCGACACAGAATTCACCGTCGCCTGAGCCGTTCATCCAGCCGACCGGGCCCGCGTACCAGCCGCGGTCCAGGTCCTCTACCTGATCCATGACCAGGCTGGCCCTCTTCCACGGCTCTCCCCCGACCGCCGGCGTGGGATGAAGCGTCCCGGCGAGCTCGATCGCGGTCCGTGGCTGGGCCAGCTGCGCGACGACGGGGGTCGCGAGGTGCTGGATGTTCGCCACCTTGACGATTTCGGGCTCTTCGGCAGCTTCGACCCAGACGCTGAGTCGACTCAGGGCCTTGACGATGCCCTCCACGACCAACCCCTGTTCCCCCCGGTCCTTGCTGCTGGTCAAGAGCTTCTGCGCCAGGTGATCATCAACCGCCGGGTCTGAGCTTCGTCGGGTGGAACCGGCCAGGCCCACTGTAGAAACGCTACGGCCGGTGCAGCGCACCAGGAGTTCCGGGCTGGCGCCGATGAAGGCGGCTTCCGGAGTGCCCACACAGAAGTTGAAGCAGGAGGGAAATCCTTCCCTGATCGCGGCGAAGATCGCCGCGGGATCATGAGCCGAACCGGCACGGACCAGGACCTCGCGTGCGAGGACGACCTTGTCGATTTCGCCGCTGCGGATCCGCTCGACCGCCGCGGCCACGGAGGCCTCGAACTGCCCCGGACTCCGGGCGTTCTCGATGCTTGGTCGGTGTGACGGGTGCGGGTCGATCATCGGCAGGCCCTGAGGAGAAAGCGCGGCGACGCGGGCCAGCAGTGCTGCTTCGATCCCGGCAAGGTCAGTCTTTCGGTCGACGATCGCGTTCAGGGTCATCGTGGTTCCGGACGGATCGGCGCTGAAGCAGATCTCGGGAAGGGTCATCTCGGCCGGTTCGAAAGAGGACCACTGAGGGCTGCCGGCACCGCTGTCGGAGAATGAGAAACCGCCGACCCAGGTAGGTCCGGTCAAGGCGGCGTCACCGGCGACGCTGACCACGCTCGCCTCGCCCGACAGGTGTGCGCATTCAGCTGCGACGTCGCGGAAACGGTCGGCACCGCGTGAGATCACGCTCTCGGCCTTGCCCAGCGACGCGAACACCACCCCGCGGTCCGGCTGCTCCCAGCAGAACCAGGGCTCGTTCGCGCGTCGGGAAGCAAAGACCAGGGCGACCGGGTCTTCGCAGTCGACCGGCACGGTCACCGAGGCCACGGTGCGGCCCCGACGTTCCGACGCAGCCTGAACGGCCTCGCGCAGCATTCGGGCGAGGCTGGTTGAATCGACGGTCGGAGGTGTCAATCGGCGCCGCGAGCGAGAGCGACTTCGCCGGTGCGCACCATCTCGAGCAGGCCGTGCGGTCTCAGCATGCTCTCGAAGGCTTCAATCTTGTCGTGGGAGCCGGTGACCTCGACGATCAGGGCGCGGCGGGAAACGTCAACGATCTTGGCCCGGAATATCTCGGCGAACTGCACGATTTCCGCGCGGTTCTCGACCGCGGCTGAAACCTTGAAAAGGGCCATCTCCCGGGCGACAGTCTCGTCGGGCTCCATGTCGCGGATCTTGAGTACGTTGACCAGCTTGTGGAGCTGTTTGGTCACCTGGTCGATCGGGTGGACCGCTCCGTCAAGAGTCAATGTGACGCGCGAGATGTTCGGATCGTCGGTCGGACCGACAGCGAGGGTGTCGATGTTGAAGCCGCGCCTCGAGAAGAGACCGGCGACGCGGGCAAGTACGCCGGGACGGTTCTCGACCAGGATCGAGAGCACGTGCTTGCGGCCGGACAGCGTCCGTGCCGCCTGAAGGTCCTCCAGCCTGACCAGCTCGCTGGCGCCCATCAGCCCACCATGTCCCGGGCGGCGCTGCCGGCGGGGATCATCGGATAACAGTTCTCGCGGGGACTGACCCGTACGTCGAGCAATGCCGGCCCGTCGTGCTCGAGAGTCGCCTGCATCATCTCTTCGAGGTCGGCACTGTCCTCACAGCGCAGACCCTTGGCACCGAATGCCTCCGAAAGCTTGACCCAGTCGGGGCTGGGCCCGTTGTCGACGCCGCTGTAGTTCTCGGACCAGAAAAGTTCCTGCCACTGGCGAACCATGCCCATGAAACCGTTGTTCATCAGGAAGACCTTGACCGGCACGTCCTCGTTGACGGCCGTGGCCAGTTCCTGAATGTTCATGATCAGGCTGCCGTCGCCGGACAGGCAGACGACCTGCTCGTCGGGGCAGGCGACCTTGGCTCCGATCGCGGCCGGCAGACCGAATCCCATCGTGCCGAGCCCTCCGGAGTTGATCCACTTGCGGGGCTTGGTGAAGCCGTAGTACTGGGCGGTCCACATCTGATGCTGGCCCACGTCCGAGGTGACGATTGCGTCGCCGCCGGTCACCTTGTGCATGGCCTCGATCATGTACTGAGGCTTGATTTCGCCTTCGGTCCCGGGCTCGTAGGTCAGCGGGTATTCGCCCTGCCATGCCTTTATCCGGCTCCACCAGCCGTCCAGACGGGAGGAGTCCGTCTGAAGCGAGCGGTATTCGCGGGTCAGCTTGGGCAGGACCTTTCCGACATCGCCGACGATCGGGATGTGGGCCGGGACGTTCTTCGAGATCTCGGCCGGATCGATGTCGATGTGGATGAACTTGGCATTGGGAGCGAATTCCGAGAGCTTGCCGGTAATCCGGTCGTCGAAGCGGGCGCCGATGGCGATGATCAGATCGGCTTCGTCCATCGAGTAGTTGGCCGCCCGTGTGCCGTGCATGCCGAGCATTCCGAGCCAGTTCGGGTCGTCCGAAGGGAAGGCGCCCAGGCCCATCAGGGTCGAGGTGACCGGAAAACGGTCGGTTGCACAGAGTTCGCGCAGTTCGGCCGAGGCCTCGGCCTTGATGACACCGCCGCCGGTGTACATGATGGGCCGCTTCGAGTTGGCCATCGCTTTCGCGGCGATCCGGATCTGCTTGAGATTGCCTTCGGTATTGGGCCGGTAGCCGGGCAGCTCGACGGGTCCGACGGGAGGCTCGTAGCTGATCTCTTCCTTGGAGAGGTCCTGCGGCACGTCGACCAGCACCGGTCCGGGCCGCCCCGAAGAAGCGATGTGGAAAGCCTCGTGGATGTACTCGGGGATCTTCGCCGCGTCGCTGACCATCATCGAGTGCTTGACGATCGGCAGCGTGATGCCGACGATGTCAGCTTCCTGGAAGCCGTCTGTCCCGATCAGGTCGGTCCTGACCTGGCCGGTGACGAATACGACCGGAACCGAGTCCATCATCGCGTCGGCGATCGCGGTCACGAGGTTGGTCGCGCCGGGTCCGGAGGTGCCGAAAGCGACGCCGGTCCGTCCGGAAGCCCAGGCATAACCTTCCGCGGCGTGGCCGGCGGCCTGCTCGTGGCGAGCCTGGACATGGCGCAGGTCGGCCCCGACGAGGGCATCGTAGGTGGGCAGGTTGGCACCGCCGGGGATTCCGAAGATGTGATCCACGCCCTCGGCCTCGAGGGCCCTCATCATTGCGTCTGCAGCTCTCATCGAAGCATTAACCCTAGCAGCGAGGTCAGGTTTTCTGACCGGCTGAAAGCACGCCGCCCTCGAGCTCGCCCGGGTTCCACTTCGTCCTCGGCGTGATCGCCTTGAAGATCACCCGGTCACGATGCTCGTTGATCGCGTTGATCACCGAATGCACGAGTTCTTCGCCGAGCGGATGGGGCTCCAGACCGAGGTCCAGAAGCTTCTGATTGCTGGCGTTGTAGTAGTGCTGCTCGAGCTCGACCCGGGGGTTCGGGAAGGTCTCGATCCCGACCTCGTAGCCGAGTTCACCGCCGCAACGCTGCACGAGTTCGGCCAGCTGGGAAACCGAGAACTGTTCCGTGAACTGGTTGAAGACGCGGAACTCGCCGCGGTCTGCCGGGGTCAGGGCCGCCAGTTCGACGCAGCGCAGCGTGTCCTTGATGTTCAGGTATCCACGGGTCTGTCCGCCGCCACCGTAGACGGTGAGCGGATGGCCGACTACGGCCTGGACACAGAACCGGTTCAGCACCGTGCCGAAAGTCTCGTCGTAGTCGAACCGGGTGGCGAGCCGCGGATCGAGGGCGGTTTCGTCGGTCTCGATGCCGTAGACGACGCCCTGGTTCAGGTCGGTAGCCCTCAGGCCCCAGATCCGGGTCGCAAAGTGAATATTGGTGGAGTCGTGGACCTTCGAGCAGTGGTAGAGCGAGCCGGGCAGCTTCGGGAAAGGCAGCGTGTCGCTGCGCCCGTTGTGTTCGATCTCGATGTAGCCCTCTTCGATGTCGATGTTCGGGGTGCCGTACTCACCCATCGTGCCGAGTTTGATCAGGTGGGCGTCAGGTACGTACGCCTGCATCGAGAACAGAAGGTTGAGCGTGCCGATCACGTTCGTCCGCTGGGTTTCGACCGCGGTTTGACGGGAGCGCATCGAGTAGGGCGCCGAGGGCTGCTGTCCGTAGTGGACGATTACCTCGGGGAGGAACTCGGCCACGACTTCGTCGAGGAATTCCCCGTCTTCGACCGAGCCGATACGCGACTCGATCGTCTTGCCGGAGATTTCGCGCCAGGCCTCGATCCGGTCTCCGAGAGGAAGGATGGGCGTCAGCGAGTCAGTTGACTGCTCCAGGTGCCAGCGCCGCCGGGCAAAGTTGTCGACCACCGCCACCTCGTGGCCACGGGCGGAAAAGCGCATCGCCGTGGGCCAACCGAGGTAGCCGTCGCCACCGAGGATGAGTATTCGCATGAGACAGGTGAGGTTACCGGAAGCGCCGCCCTTCTAGGATCGCCTCCGTGCGCCTGATCGTCCTCATGCTGATCGTCGTGGCCGGACTGGGCCTCCGGGTCGAAACCGCCTGGCAGGGGGCCGAATCCAATCTGCCCGACTCGGCCGCCTACGAGCGGATCGCCCGCGGCCTGGAGCAAAGGGGTGAATTCGAGCAGATCGGCCCCGGGACCCCGGCCCGACCACAGGCGGCCAGCAACTACTCCCCCGGCCTGCCGCTCCTTGTCAGTGGTGTCTTCGCGGTGGCCGGAGATGACGACGTCAGGCTGGCCCGGATCCTCCTTGCCCTGATCAGCGCAGCCGCGATACCGCTCACCTACCTGCTCGGGCTGCGATTCAGTGGCGCTGCGGCCGGACTGGCCGGGGCCGCCCTTCTGGCCTTCTACCCGACCTTGATCGCCGACGCAGGCATGTTGCTCACGGAACCCCTGGCCGGAACCCTCATCGTGGGTGCGGTGCTGTTGCTGCTCAGGGCAAGTGACTCCGGTCGGCTTCGTGACTGGACAGCCCCCGGCCTGCTCCTGGGCCTGACGGCAATGGTCCGGCCGGAATATCTGGCCATCACCGCGCTGCTGGCCGTCGCGGTTTCGATGGATCAACTCCGCCACGGAGGCCTGCGGCCGCTGCTGCCGGCCGGCATCCTGATGCTGTCGGCGATTCTGGTGGTGGCTCCCTGGACCGTGCGCAATATGGCCGAGACCGGGCGCCTGGTTCCGATATCAACCGGGGCCGGCCAGACGATCTTTTCCGGGAGCTATCTACCTTCCGGAGGGGATCCTCAGAAGGTTACGCCGGACTTGCTGGAGTCGGATCCGGTGCTTGCTCGAAAGGTCGCGAAGAGCACCGGCACCGACCCTGCCGACGCCCCGCCCGACCTGGTCTTCAGGGTGATGGCGGCCCAGAGCCGGCCGGGAGTCCCGACCGACGAAGCCCTGGCAAGCATGGGCAGGCAGCAGTACCTCGACAACCTGCGCCGCGATCCGCTGGCGTTCTCTGCCTTCCTGGCTTCCAAAGCCCACCGGATCTGGTGGAGAGGACGGGCCGATCTGACTGATCAGCTACCCGGAAAGCTGTTCCACTGGATGATCGCTGCCCTGTCGCTGGCCGGACTGGCCGCGCTGGCCCGTACCCGACCATACGAGTTCCGAATTCTCGCCCTGCTGCTCGTAGCGGCGACCATGGTCGGCGTTCTGTTCGTCGCCTCACCGAGACGGGCGCTTGCCCTGTGGCCGGTGGTCTCCAGCCTGAGCGGAGTAGGGATCGTGCTGGCAGCCACGGTGCTGCTGCGCCGTCCACAGAGCCGGGACCGAACGGTTGCCATACCCTGATCGGCCCCCATGGATAAGACCGCGACATCCGCGCGCGACCGGGCCGTCGGCGCCCTGAACCGCCACGGGCGGAACTCCGTCCTCCTGCTGGCACTGATCCTCGTCGTCGGGTTCGGGCTCAGGATGGATCAGGTCGTCAACCCGCTGGCCGACCCCGGCGACGACGCCTTTGCCTACCGGGCCCTGGCCGAGTCGCTCTACGAGGACGGCAGCTTCGGTGGGCCCGGCTTCGAGACGCCCAGCGACTGGTCCCCCGGGGCACCGCTGCTCTACGCCGGGGCCTACTACCTGACCGGCGGGGTCCGCGACGGGGTGGGCCGGGGCGTCCAGGCCGTGCTGGGAACGGCGGCGATCCTGATCGTCTACCTGCTGAGCCTGCGCCTCACCCCGAGCCGGCCCGCAGCCCTTGTCGCCGCCGGGATGGTCGCCGTCTACCCGCCATTCATCCATTCGACCGGAGCTCTGATGAGCGAACCCCCGGCCCTTTTCACGCTGCCTGCTGCCGTACTGGCCTTCATCTGGGCTGACTCGAGGAGTTCCGGCTGGGCCTGGGCCCTGCCCGGCCTCCTTTTCGGACTCACGGCGCTGATCAGGCCCGAGTATCTCTTCGTGGCACTGGGCTTCACGATCTTCGTCCTGATCCGGCGCTGGCTCGCGAAGGGTGTCGGACCCGCACTGGCTGACGACGGCGATCTTCTTCGCGGCGGTTCTGCTTCCGATCTTGCCCTGGACGGTCCACAACTACGTGCAGCTGGACCGGATCGTGCCGATCTCGACCGGAAGCGGCAAGGCCCTCTACGTAGGCACCAACCTGCCCGCCGACGGCGAGTATCAGCGGGTCAAGTCCGACCTTCACGAGCGATTCACCGGTGAGCGGCTCGAGCCCGGCTCCGACGCGCTCGACGACGTCGACCCGGTCCCGCTGTTCGACCGCGTGGCGGAGCAGTACCCGGAACTCTCCCGTGATGCCGCATTGGGCAGGGTCGGACGCGAGAACCTGAACGACTATCTCACCGACGATCCGATCGGCTATGCCGGGATGACCGTGCGCAAGGTCTGGCGAATGTGGAGTTCCGGGATCGGCGAAGCCATGTCGAGCACGCCCGGACGGGTCATCCAGGTGTCACTGGTGCTGGCGGGCCTGGTCGCGCTCGCCGCACTCGCCTGGCGCCGTCGCTGGGAGGCGATCGCGATGGGGCTGCCGATTCTTCTCATCAGCGCAATCGGCGCGGCCACGCTCGCGCCTCCCCGCCGCAACGAGATCCTGATGACCCTGATTCTGCCGCTCGCGGCAATAGCCTTTGCCGAGGCCGCCACCTGGATTTCGAGAGCCCGGCGCGGCGACTCCGCCCCGATCAGCCCCGACTGAAAATGAACTGCCGACCGACCACGAAACCGACCTCCCCGGCCACGCGCTCATGACCACGGCATCCATCTTTCCCGCACAGCTGACCGCACTCCGGCTCACCGGCCTGATCCTCGCGGTGGCGATCATCGCCTTCGCCGTCATCCGCCGCCGGGAACTGCGAAACGCCGACGTTCTGATCCTGCTGCTGGCCGGCTTCGGACTTGCGATCGTCTCAGGGACCGAGTTGACCGACCGGGTACTTTCCGCGCTTTCTTTCGAGCGCGGCAACGGTGGTCGCATCCTCGGCCTGGCGGTCTTCGCCATCGTAATCCTGTTCCTGATGTCGATCCGGGCGCTATCGGTCAGCGCTCGCAATACTCGCCAGATCTCGGCCGTCCTCGAAGGGATCGCGTCAGAGCAGTTCCGCCTTGAAGGCCGGAGAAACCTGTTCAGGAACCGCATCGCGGTGGTTGTACCGGCCTTCAACGAAGCCGACAACATCGGCTACGTGCTGGAGCAGATACCGGACGAGGTCTGCGGGGTCGAGACCTCTGTCCTGGTCGTCGACGACGGCTCCAGAGACGGCACCGAAGAGGTCGCAGAGGCACACGGCGCGGTGGTGGCCCGCCATGTCGTCAACCGTGGTGGCGGCGCCGCACTGAGGACCGGCTACAGGCTGATGGTCGACTCGGAGGCGGCGATCGTGGTGACCCTCGACGCTGACGGACAGCATCTACCGTCCGAGATGCCGGACCTGGTCAAGCCGGTGCTCGACGGCGAAGTCGACGTCGCCCACGGATCCAGGGTGCTCGGCCATGCCGACAAGAATCACTTCGCGCGAGAGATGGGGATCGTCTTCTTCAACCGGGCCGTCTCGCTGATCACCCGGACCCACGTGACCGACTGCTCGAACGGCTACCGGGCGGTCAGGACCTCGGTCCTGCCCCAGCTGGTCCTGAAGCAGGAGCAGTTCCACACCTCGGAATTCATGATCGAGGCGATCAAGCGCGGGGTGCCGGCGAAAGAGGTGCCGGTGACCGTCGAGCAGCGTCTCCACGGCAGCTCCAAGAAACCCGCAGTCTTCCGCTATGGAGTCGGTTTCGCCAACGCGATCATGCGGACCTGGCTGCGCTGAGCCTCAATCCGGCTCGGAGGCCTCCGGGTCGAAACGGCTCTTCTTCGGCGGCGGCATCCTCACCTCGGACGGGTCCGGCAGGTAAAGCTCGTTCCCGCAGCGCGGGCAGATCTGGACATAGAGCTTGACCGTATTGCCGCACTGCGGACACTGCCGCTCGGGCTCGGTCCGTTCGTTGCGGACCAGGATCGCTGCCGCCAGCCCAAAACCCGGCAGCACGGTCCCTATCGCGAACCAGAGCAGGAACGAGCCGCCCTTCGACCTGCCGACCAGTCCGGTGGCGATGCCGAACAGGACCGCGATGACTGCGAATTCGTAGCCCACCGCCTAATCCACCGGTCGGTGTGAGCCGCCCTGCTCGTACTTTTCCGGGCTGAGCACGCCCGGCTTGCCGATCGATCCGACCTCCGACAGGTCCCGGCGGAACGGCAGGCTGGCGGTCCAGTCGATAACCGCGCGGACTTTGCGGGGAAGCCCCGGAATCTGACTCATGTGGTAGGTCCGGGCCATCCACCAGGCCGGGAAACCACGAAAGGTCCTGTCGCCGACCTTGCCTACCGCCTTGTAGCGGCCGAGGTTGACGAACGAAGCGCTGTCGCTGTAGTCGAAGGTTCGCGGGCTGCCGATCCCGAACTCGGCGGCGATGTTGCCGGCGACCACCGGAGCCTGGCGGACCGCATGCTGGGCAGTCGGCGGGCAGAGGCCACCATTGGGATTGGGCACCGCTGCAGCGTCACCGAGCGCCCACACGCTTTCCATTCCCTCGACCCTGAGCGAGGAATCGACCGTTACGCGGCCACGTTCGTCAAGCGGGACGCTGAGTCTCTTCAGGCTCGGATGGGGCGCCACACCAGCGGTCCAGACCACGGTCCTGGTCGGCAGCACCTCCCCGGTCGACAACTCACAGGATTCAGCCGTGACCTTTGTCAGGGTCGTATTGAGCCTCGCGTCTATGCCTCTGCCGCGAAGCTCGCGTAGCGCGTAGTCGGCAAGGTCGGCGTCGATTTCCGGCATCACCCTGTCTGCCGCTTCGACGAGGACCCAGCGCATGCCGTGAAGCCTCGCCCGCGGGTAGTCGCTCATCGCATCGGCAGCGAAGTCCTGGAGTTCGGCCAGGGCTTCCAGGCCGGCGTACCCGCCCCCTACGAAGACGAACGTCAGGAGTTGGTCGCGGAGTTCGTCATCCTCGGTCGCATTGGCCATCTCCAGCGACTCGATCACGTGGTTTCGAAGGAAGATCGCGTCGGCCAGGCTCTTGAAGCCGACCGCGTGCTCGCTGAGGCCGGGGATCGGCAGAAACCGGGAGATCGAACCGGGCGCCAGAACGAGCTGGTCGTAGCCGACTGTCTCGCTTTCGCCGCTGTGGTTGCGGATGCCCACGGTCTTCGAGTCCGGATCGTGCTCGTGCACGGCGCCGAGTTTCAGGTTCGCCCGGTGGATGATGTCCCTCAGGGGTGTGACCACATGTCGGGGCTCCAGGGTGCCGGCCGCAGCCTCGGGAAGAAAAGGCGTGTAGAGCATGAAGTTGACGTCATTGACCAGTACCAGTCTCGCCGACTGCTGGGGCAGGATGCGTTCGAGCTCACGCGCGACTGTTGCGCCGGCAAAGCCACCTCCCGCGATAACGACGTTCCAGGCCATTCGCTGAGTATAGGCCGGGCAGGAGGGCCACCACCGGCGCCGGAGGCCGGAGGACGCGCATGCCCTGCGTTCGGATCCCGGTTGCTGGTCAATGCTTTTCCGTACCATCTCCTGGTGAGAATTTTCGGCAGCGACTTCAAACGGCATGGCCTGCCGCTCAGGACCGCAGCCCTGTTGCCGGCCCTCGTCTTCGTACTGCTGAGCGCAGCGGCACCGGCCACTGCCGCCGATCCGTCGCCGGCCGCCGCCGACGCGACAACCGTTGCCGGTGCGACGATCGACTCCCCCGGCTACTGGACCGGAGAGCGCATGCTGGCAGCCCGCCCGGCGCAGCCACCGACGCCTCCCGAAGGCGCCTTCGACCCGGACGGTGCGCTGATCCGAGACGACTCCGCATCGGCTGTCTCCGCCGCTGACGGGGACTTTTTCCCGACCGGGGTCGAGAGTTTCCCGCAGCGCGTCCACGGCAAGATCTTCTTCAGGGTTGACGGTCAGGACTTCGAATGCTCGGGAACCGTGGTCGACTCGAAAGGCAGGAACATCGTCTTCACCGCCGGTCATTGTGTGTTCGACCGCGAAACCGGCGCCTACGCGGAACAGCTCGCCTTCGTGCCGGCCTTCCAGGACGGGGACGCTCCGCTCGGCATCTGGCAGGCGACAGCCGTCTTCACGACCAGCAGATACGTGGATACGGGTGACCTGAGTCACGACATCGGCGTCGCCGTACTCGATGATCCGGTCCAGAGCGAGCTCGGTTCGCGCAAGATCGCCTTCGACCTCGACCCCGAGGACCGCTCCTTCACGATCTACGGCTACCCCGGAGAGCCCGACCCCCCTTACGACGGCGGCTCTCTGGCCGGATGCCGGTCCGCCACGGCCGGACGCGATCCGGTGCAGGGGAATCCCGCCCCGATCGCGGCAGGTCCCTGTCGGATGGGGAGTGGCTCGAGTGGCGGTGGCTGGATAACCGGAGGTGGACTGCTCAACTCGGTCGTCAGCTACACCTATTGCGACAACGTGCCCGACCTCTGTGGCTTCATCTTCGGACCATATTTTTCAAGACAGGCCCTGGATCTCTACACCTTTCCCGCAGTCGGTGGATCAGCCGCACCGAAGGTGAGAATCGCTTCGTCGCCGCCGCGCCGGATAAAGCGCAAGTGGGCCAGGTTCAGGTTCTCCGGCTCCGGCAGCACCCCGGTCAGCTTCCGCTGCCGGCTCGATGGCCGCTCGCCCTTCAAATGCGGCAGGAAGGCCGTTCTGAAGAGGCTGGGCAAAGGAAGGCACGTGCTCAGGGTGAATTCAGTGGACCAGACCGGCAGGGTCAGCCCCCAGGGCGCGAGGAAGGTCTTCAGAGTCGTGAAACGCAGGCGCTGAAACCCGCGCGGGGCGGCTGGTACTCAGATCCCCAGTGACTTCTTCAACAGGCGGTTGACTTCGCCGCCATCGGCCCGGCCACGGGTCTGCTTCATCACGGCACCGACCAGGGCCCCGATCGCCTTCTGGTTGCCGGAACGGACCTGTTCGGCTGGTCCGGGGTTCGCCTCGATCGCCGCCTCGACGATCTTCTCCAGTTCCCCGGAGTCGGAGATCTGCTCGAGGCCCTGCTGTTCGACCACCTCGGCGGGGTCCGCACCGTCGGAGACCATGGTCTCGAGGACCGTCTTGGCAGAGCCATGCGAGATCCGTTTCGCCGAAACCATCGCCACGAGACTGCCGAGGTCCCCGGGAGTCACCTTGCTGTCGCCAAGCTGCTGATCATCATGGCGGCGGAGTTCGGCCGCGAACTCCCCGGTGACCCAGTTCGCCGCGATACGCGGCTCGATCGAATCGTCGTGGCTGAGCACACCTTCGAAGAATTCCGCCCATTCGGTCTCGACCGAGAGCAGCAGGGCTGCTCCCTCCTGGACTCCGAGCTGCTCCCGATAGCGCTGCGCGCGCGCCGCCGGTAGCTCCGGCAGGGACGCCTCGGCCTTTTCGAGCATTGCCGAGGTCGGTGCGATCGGCACCAGGTCGGGCTCCGGCAGGTACCGGTAGTCGTGGGACTCTTCTTTCGAGCGCAGAGAGTGGAGTTCACCCGTCGCGGGGTCGAAGTGGAGGGTCTCCTGGACAACCCTCCCTCCCGATCCGAGCAGCTGCTTCTGGCGCTCGATCTCGGCCTCCACCCCGCGCTCGATGTATCGGAAGGAGTTCATGTTCTTCATTTCGGTCTTGGTTCCGAGATCCTCGGACCCGACCGGCCGGATCGAGACGTTGGCGTCGCAGCGCAGGCTGCCCTCCTCCATGTTCACATTGGAGACACCGAGCTGCTTGATCGTCGCGCGCAGAAGTTGGCCCCATTCGCGAACCTGGGCGCCGCTGGTCAGGTCCGGCTCGGTGACGATCTCGACCAGTGGCGTTCCGGCCCGGTTGAAATCCACAAGTGATGCGTCGGAGCCCTGGATCCGGCCGCTGGTGCCGACGTGGATCATCTTTGCCGCGTCTTCCTCGAGGTGGGCACGGTGGATACGGACCTCCCCCAGACGCCCCGCCCCGGCAATCGGAATGTCGAACTGGCTGATCTGGTACGCCTTCGGATTGTCGGGATAGAAGTAGTTCTTGCGGTGGAAGATCGAACTAGGGGCGATTTCGCATTCGAGGGCGGCACCGATTTTCAGTGCGTACTCGACCGCCTTCCTGTTCGGCACCGGGAGAACGCCCGGATGACCGAGACAGATCGGACAGGTATGCACGTTGGGCTCGTCCCCGAAGGAAAGTCGGCAGCCGCAGAACATCTTCGTTTCGGTCGAGAGCTGGACGTGAATCTCCAGGCCGATCACCGCTTCGTACTCGGTCGAGCTCACTTTCTCACCCTCGCCTGGGTGCCGTCGAAGGCGATCGCGTTCTCGAGTGCGAAGGACGCCTCCAGCAGCTTCTGCTCACCGAAGGCCGGAGCGGCGATCTGAAAGCCGACCGGCAGCCTCGGGCCGCCGCCCTCCGGCTCGCTCAGTCCGGCGGGGATCGAGATCGCCGGGATTCCGGCCAGCGACATCGGCACGGTGAAAAGATCGTTCAGGTACATGGTCCAGGGATCTTCGGTCTTCTCTCCGAGACCGAAGGCCACCGACGGGGAAGTCGGGGTGACCACGAAGTCAACGCCCTCGAAAGCGGTGTCGAAGTCCCGCACGATCATCGTCCTGACTCGCTGGGCCCGGCCGTAGTAGGCCTCGTAATAGCCGGACGACAGCGCGTAGGTACCAAGCATTATCCGGCGCTTGACTTCCGGACCGAAGCCGCTGGCCCTGGTCTGCTCGTACATATCGACGAGACCATTGCCCGCCCGGCGGTTGCCGTACCTGACCCCGTCGTAGCGGGACAGATTGGTTGAGGCCTCGGCCGGAGCGAGCACGTAGTAGGCCGAAATGCCGTGACCGGCATGGGGAAGCTCGACCGGCTCGATTCGTCCGCCGAGATCCTCGATCCGCTTCAGTGTCTCGTCGAAGACGGCCATGACCCCGGGTTCCACTCCTTCCCCGATCAAATCGGAAGGTACGCCGAAGACGAGACCGTCGAGGCGTTCGGAGGTCGGCGCCGAAACGCCCCCTTCGATTCCGACCGAGGTCGAATCCATTTCGTCGCGCCCCTGCAGCAGTCCCAGTAAAAGCGCGGCGTCGGTGACATCGCGGGTCAACGGACCGCACTGGTCGAGAGAGGAGGCGAAGGCGATCATCCCGTACCTCGAGATCGACCCGTAGGTCGGCTTCAGCCCGACGATTCCGCAGAGCGCGGCCGGCTGCCGGATCGAGCCTCCGGTATCGGTGCCGAGAGCCCACGGAGCCAGCCCGCCCGCAACCACGGCGGCCGACCCGCCCGAGGAGCCGCCGGGCACCCGCCCCGTATCCCACGGGTTCAAGCAAGGACCATAGGCCGAGTTCTCGTTCGACGAGCCCATCGCGAACTCGTCCATGTTGGTCTTGCCAAGTATCGGCAGGCCGGCCTCGCGGACCCGGCGCACCGCGGTCGCGTCATAGGGCGGCAGATAGCCGTCAAGGATCTTCGAAGCCGCCGTTGTCGGCACACCCGCCGTACAGAAGATGTCCTTGATCGCGATCGGCACTCCCGCCAACGGTCCCTGAACAGCGGTGCCCTCGACGGCTTCGCCCCGGGAGGCTTTCCAAAGGTAGGCGTTGAGCTCGTCGCCGGCTGCCCTGTCAACCCAGCCGTCGAGGCATTCGTCGGCCGAGACCTCTCCGGAGCCGATCAGCCCGGCGGTTTCGGCCGCGGTCGCGGCGTCAAGCGTGGAGTCGGACATGGATCAGGCCTCAGCCTGTGGAGAGGGCACCCGGAAAGCGCCGTCGAAGGGGTCCGGTGCCTGAGCCAGGCCCACTTCGCGATCCAGGCTCGGGCGGGCAGTGTCCTCGCGCAGCACGTTCTCGAGCGGCACGACATGCGAAGTCGGCTCAACGCCTTCGATGTCGATTTCGGAAAGCCGGTCTACATGGTCGAGGATCGATGACAGGTCCTCCTGCATCGCGGCCACCTCGTCCTCTTCCAGCTTCAACCGGGAAAGCCGGGCGACATGAAGTACCTGTTGGCGCTCGATCACGGGTCGCAGTCTAGATGAGCGGGCGCCGACTCAGTATTCGCGCGAAACGGCGGACCAGCCCGCCACCGTGGTCAGCAGGCAGCCCGCGGCAACGATCACGAAACCCTCTTCGAGACCACCGGAGGGCGGCCAGATCAGCCTGATCGCCAGCAGGACGACGATCAGCAGCATGAAGGTCGAGAGGAAGGTCTGCCAGACCATCGGCAGGTCAGTCTTGGCGCTCGAAGCGACGACGACAGGGACAGCGGCGGCGGCCAGGGCAGCGGCCAGCACCAGCAGTTTGAGCAGTGAGAAGGATTCGAAGGCGCTCTCCCCACCGGCCCACGGCAGGAAGAGCCCCACCAGGGCGACCAGGCCACCGAGCCCGATCAGCCACTCGGCGAAATGGACCCGGGGCCGCGGTATCGGCCCCGTGCCGTCGATCATCCCGGGCTGCGATTTCTGATGACCCTCCATCTCGACCAAGGCTACCTTTCGCCCGAGCGGAAGCCGACCCGCCCGGTCACGATCGAGTAGGAAAGCTGCCCCCCGGCAGCAACTCCGAGGCAGCAGAGCAGAGCCAGGAACGGGGCCGCCTCGCGGTCGGCCCCGTCCCACGGCGGGATGACCAGCCGGTAGGCGACAAGCAGAAAGCCGATTCCGCCAAGCACCAGAAGCACCGGACCGGGACGCAATCGGGTACGGACGCCGGCGAAACCCATCGCAGCGAAGATCAGGGTCGAGACCGTGACCGCCAGCAGGTAGAGATCGATCCAGGCGAAGGAGACCCATGCGTCGAAGCTGCGGCCGAGACCGACGCCGACCGCCCCCTCGCTGACCGGGGCCGCCTCCCGCAGGCCGAACCAGCCCTGGAACAGGAGCAGAAAGAGCAGAAACCCGGCGGCCGCGGAGAGCAGCAGGCCCGGATCGGGACGCAGCCTCTCCGGCGACCGGCCTTCAGGCACGGCTGCGGGCGGCCCTCAGAGTGTTTGCCATCAGCATCGCGATCGTCATCGGACCGACCCCGCCGGGAACCGGGGTAATCGCGCCTGCCACCTGGGATGCACCGGCGTACTCGACATCTCCGACCAGGCCGTCCTCGGTCCGGTTGATTCCTACGTCGATTACGACCGCTCCGGGCTTGACGTGACCGGGCCCGATCAGCTCCGCGACTCCGACCGCCGCGATCAGCACGTCGGCCCGACGACAGACGGCTTCAAGGTCCCTGGTGCGTGAGTGACAGATCGTCACCGTCGCGTTGCGGTCGAGCAGAAGACTGACCAGCGGACGGCCGACCAGCTTCGAGCGCCCGACGATGACCGCCTCCGCTCCTTCGAGTGCCGTTCCGTGGTTGTCCAGGAGCTCGATCACTCCCGCCGGCGTGCAGGGCACCATGCCGGGCGAGCCACCGGCGAGCAGACCGGCGCTGACCGGGCTGAGCCCGTCCACGTCCTTGGCCGGATCTATCGCAGCGACGATTGCGTCGGGGTCAATCTGATCCGGCACCGGAAGCTGGACGAGGATGCCGTCGATTCCGTCGTCGACGCCGAGTTCGGCGACAAGTGCCAGCAGTTCTTCCTGTGTGGTGTCGCCCGGCAGCCCGTGGTGGACCGACTTCATACCCGCCTCTTCGCAGGCGCGGTGTTTGTTGGCAACGTAGACCTCGGAGGCTGGGTCATCGCCGACTATCACGGTCGCGAGGACCGGCACGTGGCCCCCGCCGTCTACGAATTCCGCAACCTCGGTCGCAACCCTTGCCCGCACCAGGGCAGAAACCCGCTTGCCGTCGATGACCTCAGCTGACATCCGTTCACTTCCTCCGTATCGGTGCGTACTCAGCCATCAGTTTCCGCTCCGTGCCGTCGGCCGAGAAGCGGACCACGATCAGGCCGCCGGGCTCGGACCCGATCACCACGCCCTCGCCGAAACTGGCGTGAACGACATCGTCCCCGACCGCCACCGAGACCGGTGTCGAAGGCTCGATCGGATCGGCCTTGGAGGAACCTCCACCGGCCGGCATGCCTCCGCCGGGGGCCCGGTAGCTGCGCATCGGTCCGCCCGAATAGCCGCCGCCGGCGGAGAGTCCGGGCGCCGAGCCCTGGTGGTGGACCAGCCGGGCCGGGATCTCGTCGAGGAACCTCGACGGTACGGTGGCCTCGGCCTGGCCGCCGAAGATCCGCCTGGTCCGGGCGCTGGTCATGTAGAGGCGCTCTCTGGCCCTGGTTATGCCGACGTAACAGAGCCTGCGCTCCTCCTCTTCCTCTCCTTCGTCCAGCGCCCTCGCATGGGGGAAGACCCCGTCCTCGCAACCAAGGATGAAAACCACTCGGAACTCGAGTCCCTTGGCGTTGTGAAGGGTCATCAGGGTCAGCAGCGTCTGCTCCCCGGTCAGCTTGTCCTGCTCGCTGTAGAGCGATATCTGCTGAAGGAACTCCTCCAGCGCGGGGGTTTCGCTCTCCCCTTCGATGATCCGGTTGGCATCGAACTCTGCGGCGACCGAGATCAGCTCCTGGAGGTTCTCGAGCCGCCCTTCGGCTTCGATCGTGCGCTCGGCCTCGAGTGCCTCCATGTAGCCGGAGTCTCGGAGAACCGCCTCGAGAGTCGCGGCTACCGGCTCGTTTTCCGCCTTGAACTGGAGGTCACCCATCGTCGCCTGGAACGAAGAAACGGCCCTGACCGCGGCGGCACCCAGCCCGGGGACGCTTTCGGCCGACTGCACCACGTCCCAGATCTGCTCGCCGGTGGTATTGGCATGGCTCAGGATCCTGCCCTGGCTGGTATTGCCGATACCGCGTCGCGGCGTATTCACGATCCTCGAGAAGGCGACCGAGTCGGCCGGGTTGTTCAGGTACTGGAGGTAGGCCATCGCGTCCTTGATCTCAGCCCGGTCGTAGAATCGCGTGCCTCCGACCACCTGATAGGCGCGGTCGAAGCGGACCAGCGTATCTTCCAGCACGCGACTCATCGAGTTGGTCCGGTAGAAGACCGCTATCTGGTCCGCCGAGATGTCTTCGTCGTCGCACAGCCGCTCGACCTCCCCGGCGACCCAGCGCGCCTCTTCGTGCTCGTCGCCGAGCCTCACCACCTCGATCTCTTCGCCGTCCCCCGCCTCGGTCCAGAGTTCCTTCGGCCGCCGGTCCCGGTTGTTCTCGACCACTGCGTTCGCCGCCGAGAGGATCGTCTGGGTCGAGCGATAGTTCTGCTCGAGTTTGATCACCTTGGCATCCGGGAAGTCCTTCTCGAAGTCGAGGATGTTGCGGATGTCGGCGTGACGAAAGCCGTAGATCGACTGGTCTTCGTCGCCGACCACGGTCAGATTGCGGTGTTCGGCGCAGATCAGCTGCAGCAGCCGGTACTGGGCGTGGTTGGTGTCCTGGTACTCGTCCACCAGCACATGGCGAAAGGCCCGTCGCCAGCGCTCGCGGGCCTCCTCGAACAGTTCCATTACGTTGACCGTGCGGACCAGCAGGTCATCGAAGTCCATGGCGTTGTTCTCCAGCATGCGCTTCTCGTAGAGCTCGTAGACACGGGAGACCTGCTCCTCGAACCAGGAGCCCTGGCGCTCGGCGTAGGCGATCGAGTCGACGAGTTCGTTCTTCGCACCGGAAATGGTCGAACGCAGCGCGCGTGCCGGAAAGCGCTTGTTATCGATCTCGAGTTCCTCCATGACCCGCTTGACCATTCGCAGCGAGTCGGACTCGTCGTAGATCGTGAACGACTTCGAGTAGCCGAGCTTTTCGGCGTCGGCCCTCAGCATGCGGGCGCAGGACGAATGGAAGGTGGTCACCCACATCGCCCGGGATCGTCGCCCGACCAGCCCTTCGACCCGTTCGAGCATCTCTTTCGCCGCCCGGTTGGTGAAAGTGATCGAGAGAATCTCCCCGGGCCGGGCACGGCCGGTCGCCAGCAGGTGGGCGATCCGATGGGTAAGGACCCTGGTCTTGCCGGAACCCGCGCCGGCTATCACCAGCAGCGGCCCGTCGCCGTACTCGACGGCCTCGCGCTGAGGCGGGTTCAGTCCTTCATCGGTATCGGCAAGGGCCTCCACCAGTCGAGGATATCCAGCCGGGCGGCGGGCCCGGAGAGCCCGCTCGAACGGCCCGCCGCTCAGCCTCCGGCGGAAGAGCGGCCCTTCCTCGGCACCGGGTCGGGATCACCGTTCTGGGGATCCGTATCCCCGGAGAGATCGGCGACCTGGCGCTCCAGTTCCTTGATTCGGGCCGAAAGCGTCTTGACGGCGTCCTGCATCGGATCAGGCAGGTGAATCCAGTCGGCATCCGGTCCTTCCACCTTGCGGCCCTCGACCTTGACCGGGTGGCCGGGGTTGCCGACCACGGTCGAGCAGGGCGGTACGTCTTCGACGACTACCGAGTTGGCTCCGATTTTCGCACCGTGGCCGACTGTGATCGGGCCGAGCAGCTTGGCGCCGGAGCCGATGGTCACGTTGTCTTCGACGGTCGGGTGCCGTTTTCCCGACTGGAATCCGGTGCCGCCCAGGGTCACCCCCTGATAGAGCGTGACATCACGACCGATTTCCGCCGTCTCCCCGATCACCACACCGGCACCGTGGTCGATGAAGAAGCCGGAGCCGATCGTCGCGTCGGGGTGGATCTCGATTCCGGTCACCGAACGGGCGAGCCAGGAGACCGCCAGCGGAAGCAGCGGTATCCGGGCCTGTTTCAGGCGGTGGGCGAGCCGGAAAGCGAGCACCGCCTGGACCCCGGGCCAGGTGAGCAGGATCTCGGTCGTGGAGGCGTCCGCGGTAGCCGGGTCCCGGCCACGAGCCGCTTCGACCTGCTCAGCCAGGAGGCGCCGGATCCGGGTCGGGGACGCTTCTGCCATCAGGATGAGAAGAACGGAAGGGACATGTACCGGTCGCCCGAATCGCAGACGACGGTGACCACCCGACCCCCGGCGAACTCCGGGCGGGAAGCCACTTCCAGAGCCGCATGTACGTTCGCACCGGCCGAAATTCCGCAGAGAATGCCTTCCTCGCGGGCCAGCCTGTGGGCCGTCTCGACCGCATCTTCGTCCTTGACCGGCAGGTATTCGTCGATCAGCCCGACCTCCAGCACCTCCGGCACGAAGCCGGCGCCGATTCCCTGGATCCGGTGGGGGCCCGGACTGCCACCCGAAAGAACCGGCGACGAGGCCGGTTCGACCGCGATTATCTTCGCGTCAGACTCCTGTTCTCTCAGGAACCGGGCGACTCCTGTGATCGTGCCGCCGGTGCCCACGCCGCAGACGAAAGCCGAGATTTCACCATGGGTGTCGGTCCAGATCTCCGGCCCGGTCGTACGGAAGTGTGCTTCGGGGTTGGCCGGGTTGGAGAACTGCTGCGGCATGAAGGCATCCCGCTCGCCGGCGATACGAGTTGCCATAGCCACCGACTCGTCCATGCCGCCCATCGATGGTGTCTCCATCACCTCGGCTCCGTAGGCACGCAGCAGCTTGCCGCGCTCGCGGCTCATCCCCTCCGGCATGGTGAGTACCAGCCGGTAGTCACGGGCTGCGCAGATCATCGCCAGAGCGATCCCGGTATTGCCGCTGGTCGGCTCGACGATCGTCGACTGTCCCCGCTCGATCAGGCCTTTGGCTTCGGCGGCACCGATCATCGCTGCGCCGATCCGGTCCTTTACCGAACCACCGGGGTTGAAGTATTCGAGCTTGCCGCAGACCTCGGCCTCGAGGTCCCGGCCGATCCTGGCCAGCCAGACGAGCGGGGTTCCGCCGACCGTTGCCGAGGCCTGGGGCGCGATCAAATGAAGTACATCCTCGCCGCCGCCTCTTCGCTCTCGCGGCCCTCTATGTCGGCGATCGTCGTCTCGCCGAAGACCTGCCGCAGCGCGCCGACGCCGTCCGCCCAGATTCCGCCGGCCTCGTCGGCCTCCTGGCCCACCTTGCCGTCGAGCGCCTGGACAACCTCGAGCACGGTGATCTTGTCGGCGGGTCGAGCGAGCGTATAACCGCCCTTGCTGCCGCGGTGGCTGGTCAGGAGGCCCGCACGGCGCAAGGTCGAAAACAGCTGCTCGAGAAACTGGTCGGGGATCTCACGGCGCTCGGCCAGTTCCTTGACCGGCACGGGCCGCTCTCCCGAGCGGGCGAGTTCGGCCATCGCAACGACCGCGTAGCGCGATTTCGAGGTGATCGAGATCACAGGCCCTTTTTACAGCACACCACCCGCGAGAGCACTGACCGGGGCCCGGAGGCAACGCCGCACGGGTCGGACAACCCGGCCGACTCCCGCGGTTCAGCCGGCGTCAGCGGGCTCGGCCGGCTCAGGCGGAGAGGCTGCCAGCCGGGCCAGGGCGGAATCGATTCGGCTCAGCGACTCATCCTGCCCCAGGGCGGCAACCGATTCGAAGATTCCCGGTGAGATGGTCGTGCCGGTCAATGCGACCCGAACCGGCTGGTAAACCTTTCCGGGCTTCAGCTCCAGGGTGCCTGGAAGCGGCTCCATCGCCGCCTCGACTTCGGGCGGACCGAAATCGTCAAGCCCCGCCAACGCATCACGCACTGCCGCCAGGGCAGCGGGCGCATGTGGCTTCATGGTCTTTCGCCACGCCTTCGCGTCCTCGACCGGATCCTCGAACAGGAACCGGATCAGAGGCCAGACCTCAGCCAGGGTCTGAGCCTTCTCCCGGGCGATGGCGCAGGCCGCCCGCAGCTCCTGGCCGGGCTCACGACCGGTGAACCGGGCGACGGCAGCGGTGTACCGGTCGAGATCCATGTCGCGCATGTAGCGCCCGTTCATCCACCGCAGTTTCTTCTCGTCGAAAACGGCCGACGAGCGCCCGACGTCCCCGGGCCGGAATCTTGCCACCAGCTCCTTCGTATCGAGCAGCGTCTCGTCGTCTCCCGGGCCCCAGCCGAGCAACGCGACATAGTTGCGAACCGCTTCCGGCAGGTAACCGGCATCGCGCAGCTCCTGGACGGACGCGGCACCGTGGCGCTTCGAAAGCTTCTTGCCGTCCGGCCCGTGGAGCAGCGGTACATGCGCGTAGCGCGGAGGCTCGACTCCGAGCGCTTCGAGCACGAGAAGCTGTTTGGGTGTATTCGAAAGGTGATCGTCGCCGCGAATCACCTCGGTGATCCCCATATCGGCATCGTCGACCGCAACGGCAAAGTTGTAGAGCACGGAACCGTCCCCGCGAGCGATGACGAAATCGTCCTGGCTCGCGTTCGGGAAGCGCACCTCCCCGCGAATCAGATCGTCCACCACCGTGTCGCCGGCCTCCGGAACCCGAAGCCGTACGGCACCGCGGCCGTCCGGATCGGCGCTGCCCCTGTAGCCCGTGCCGGCCCCGTGCTCGTCCTTCCAGGCCCGGACGTCTTCGGCCGTGGCCGAGTCGTGGTAGGCGGCGCCGCTTTCCAGCAGCCCCCGTAGCGCTTCGGAGTGTCTCTCGGCCCGTGCCACCTGGGAGAGCGGACCTTCATCCCAGTCGAGCCCGAGCCACTCGAGGGCCTCGAGGATCTGTTCGATATTGGCTTCCGTCGAGCGCTCGAGGTCGGTGTCTTCGATGCGCAGCACCAGCGTCCCTTCTGAATGGCGGGCGGCGAGCCAGTTGTAGAGTGCGGTCCTCGCCCCTCCGATATGCAGCGCGCCCGTGGGCGAAGGCGCGAACCTGACCCGGAGGTCTGTTTCCCTGATGCTCATCGGTGCCCATGTTTCCACAGCCGGAGGGCTGGTGAAGGCCGTGTCCCGAGGCTCCGACCTCGGTTGCTCCTCGATCCAGATCTTCAACCAGAGTCCGCGCGCATGGAAGCCGACTGCCTACTCCGAGGATGACTTCGCTGCCTTTCGGGCAGAAATGGCGGATTCGACGGTCGAGTCCGTGATCATTCACGCGGTCTACCTGATCAACTGCGCCACGCCCGAGCCGGAACTGCGGGCCAAGTCGCTGGCGTCTCTGACCCACGCCCTGCGTATCGGTGACGGGATCGGCGCGACCGGGGTCGTGCTTCACCCCGGAGCACGGAAGGATGCCGAGCTCGCTCCGGCGATCGAGAGGGCCGGTTCGGTGATCGCAGAAGCGATCTCCGACTCGCAGAGCTGCCCGGTGCTGATCGAGCAGATGGCCGGACACAAAGGCATCCTCGGCCATGACTTCGACGAGATCGCAGCCCTGACCGAAGCGGCGGGTGGCGACGGGCGAGTCGGGCTCTGTCTCGACTCATGCCATCTTTTCGCGGCCGGCATAGACATCCGCACTACCGGCGGAGTCTCGGAAATGATGGACGAGATCGAAGCGAAACTGGGTCTCGATCGCCTGAAAGCTCTGCATGTCAACGATTCGATGACCCCCTTCGGCTCGAAGCGCGACCGCCACGCCGACCTGGGCGAAGGTGAGATCGGCGAAGAAGGGCTGGCGGTCTTTCTCTCCGAGCCTCGCTTCGGCGGCTTGACGGCGACCCTGGAAACCCCCGGCAGGGAGAAGAAGGGGGCAACAGCCGAAGACGTCGAGTTCGCCCGCGAATTGCGAAAGCGCGGGCAGGAGATCCGAGCCGGCCTCTAGATGCCACCGGTATGCGAGGGGTGAATCCACGCCCGAGGTCTCACCGGCTTCACCCGAAGTGAGGTACGAGCCCAACACTGCGCAAGCTAGTCTTTCGTCCCCGCCAACCCAGGAGAGGTCAATGCCCCAGATGAACCCGTCGGACAAGCCGTTCAACCCCGAGAGCCGGGAACTGCTCGTCGAGAGTTTCTTCACCAAGTCGGCACCGGACCGCAGGCTGCCGGAAGAGGGAGTCGTCCCGCAGGCCGCACACGCGCTGATTCAGTCCGAAATGATGCTCGACGGGGATCCGGACAAGAACCTGGCCACCTTCGTCACGACCTGGATGGACCCTGAAGCGCGGGCAGTCATCTCCGACAACCTTCACCGCAACTACATCGACCATGCGGAGTACCCGCGGACCGCGGAGATCTCGAAGCGCTGCGTCAGGATGATCCACGACCTCTTCAACGGGCCCGAAGGGCAGGATTCCCCCGGGACCGCCTGCGCCGGATCGTCAGAGGCGGTGATGCTCGGTGCCCTCTCGATGAAGTGGAACTGGAAGAAGCGCCGCAAGGACGCTGGAAAATCGGATGCGACGCCCAACCTGGTCTACGGGGCCGACGTCCATGTCGTCTGGGACAAGTTCTGCCGCTACTTCGACGTCGAACCCCGCGAGGTTCCCGTACCCAAGGGCAAGACGACCATGGAGGCCGAGGACTTCCGAGACCACATCGACGAAAATACGATCGGCGTCGTCGGCGTCGTCGGGACCACCTTCACCGGCCAGTGCGACGACGTGGTCGGCATCGACGCGATGCTGACCGAGCTCAAGGGCAAAGGGCTCGAAGTGCCGATGCACATCGACGCGGCCTCGGGGGGATTCGTATTCCCCTTCTCCCACCCCGACTTCAAGTGGGATTTTCGCCTCGACTCGGTGGTCTCGGTCAACGTCTCCGGGCACAAGTTCGGCCTGGTCTATCCCGGCATCGGCTGGCTGGTGACCAGAACCGATTCGCAGGTTCCCGAAGACCTGATCTTCTACGAGGACTATCTCGGACAGAAGGACGCCACCTTCACCCTGAATTTCTCCGGCAGTTCATCCTTCGTACTGGCCCAGTACTACCAGTTCATCAGGCTCGGTCACAGCGGTTACAGCTCGACCGTGCGCGCGATGACCAAGAACCGCAAGGCCCTGGCGGATCGCCTCAAGGCGGAAGACGCCCTGATCGTCTACGACGACGACAATCCGACGCTGCCCCTGTTGATCGCACGGACCAGAGACGAAGAGCCGTTTGACAGCAATGACCTGGTCGGCGACCTCGCCCGCAGACGGGGCTGGATGATTCCGGCCTACCAGATGCCGCCCGACAACGAAGACGAGCGGATCATGCGGATGCTCGTGAAGCTGAACCAGACCCGTGAGCTGGCCGACGCGCTCGCCGACGACTTCTCGGCTTCGATCGAGTACCTGAGGGCCCGCGCAGGCAAGGGCGCGCCCGGGCCGGCGGCCCATACCGGCCACGGCTACTGAACCGGGTCTCGCTGCTGGAGCTTCCCCTGCCGCCGGAGAGCCCCCTGCCCGTCTTTCGAACCGCGATCTGCCTTGCCATGGCGGGGCAAAGCACGGTTCGAAGGCAGGGAGGGCCGGGTGCAAAGGAAAGCGCCCCGGGTCGGGGGCGCTTTCCTGGAGGTAGCGGCCGGCTCCGGGCTGGGCCCGGGTCGACCGTCTTGAGCCGGGCCTAACGGATGTGGTGGCCCGAGATTGCGCGCGAGATGACGATGCGCTGGATCTCCGAGGTGCCCTCGAAGATGTCGTAAATCTTCGCGTCGCGATGCATGCGCTCGACCGGGTACTCGCGGGTATAGCCGTTGCCGCCGAGGATCTGGATCGCCCTCTCGGTGACCCAGGTCGCGACTTCGCCACCCTTGAGCTTCGACATCGAACCTTCGGCGTTGTTGAACGGGACCTGGTTGCGGCCCATCCAGGAAGCCCTCCAGACCAGCAGCCTCGCGGCGTCGATCTCGGTCTTCATGTCGGCGAGCGTGAAGGCGATCGCCTGGTTCTCGATGATCGGCTTGCCGAACTGCTCACGGCCCTTGGCGTACTCGAGTGCGTACTCGTAGGCAGCACGGGCGATGCCGAGTGCCTGCGCACCGACGACGGGACGTGAGGCCTCGAAGGTGGCCATCGCGGCCTGACCCTTGCTCTTCTTGCCTTCGCGGACCCGCGCGAGACGCTCGTCGAGCTTCTCCTTGCCGCCGAGCAGGCAGTTTCCGGGGACGCGGCAGTCGTCGAGGTGGACATCGGCTGTGTGCGAGGCGCGGATGCCGTGCTTCTTCACCTTGGCGCCCTGCTCGCAGCCGGGGGTGTTCGGCGGGATGATGAAAGCGGCATGGCCGCGTGAGCCGAGTTCACGGTCAACCGAAGCGATTACCACATGAACGTTGGCGATACCACCGTTGGTGGCCCAGGCCTTCTGGCCGTTGATCACCCATTCGTCCTTGGCCTCGTCGTACTTGGCATTGGTCCTCACGGCCGATACGTCGGAGCCGGCGTCTGGCTCGGATGAGCAGAACGCGGCAACCTTGATGTCGTCCTCGGTACCGAAGCACTGCGGGATCCACTCGCCCATCTGCTCAGGTGTGCCCTGTCCGAATATCGAGGCGACGGCGAGGGTGGTGCCGAAGATCGCCATGCCGATGCCGGCGTCTCCCCAGAAGATCTCTTCGTTGACGAGCGGCATGCTGAGCCCGCTCTCGTCGGCGAAGAACTGGGCGATCCCTTCGAATCCGTAGAGCCCGATCTTGGCGGCTTCCTGGACTACGGGCCAGGGGAACTCTTCCTTTTCGTCCCATTCATGGGCGGCCGGGCGCATCACGTTTTCGGCGAAGCCGTGTGCCCACTCCTGAATGTCTTTCTGGTCCTGGCTCAGCTCAAGCGAGAACGGAGGCTTTTCATCCGCGCCGCCAGCCGGGTCCTGAACCACTTCCTCTGGTGTCTGTGTCGAAGTCATAGAACAATGTTACATGGATCGATGACACGGTTTGCCGGCTGTGAGCGACGTCACGCACGAAGCTCGGCGGCGATTGCAACGCCCGCGGGCAGCCGCCGCTGCGCGGGCGCATAGGGCTGCCTGTCAGGCGGCCTTGGCGGTGTCCGGGCCCAGAAACTCGTCAAGCTCGCTGCTGAGGCCCGGTGAGCGCCGCACACGGTAGCCGGGGCCCAGCTTGAACCGGCGTTCGCGCTCACCGAAGACGAGCACCAGATGGACGTCGGAATCACCCTTGTGGTGCTCGAAGATCGACTTCATCTCCTCCAGGTTGTCGGGCGAAAGCCGGGCCGAATCGACCTTGAGGGTGAAAGGCTCGTTTTTCCTGCGCTGGGTTTCGATCGCTCGGGCCACTTCGTCAGGCCCCGGGTTGAAGACGACCGCCTCCTGGGCCACCACCTTCGTGCCTTTGTCGGTCTGGTCGATCCGGCCCTTGACCAGGATCACCGCGTCCGGCTGGATCGCCTTGAGCTTCTCCGATTCGCCGACCTTGAAGACGATCAGCTCGACCTCGGCCTCGATGTCGCTCAGGGTGGCGAAGGCCATCTTGCCTCCCTTTCGGGTCCGCATCTCGCGGTATGCGGTCACGATGCCGCCGACCTTGATCCAGGAGCCGTCGTCCCGGGCGTTGAGCTCGTTGATGCTGCAGTCGGAGCGGGCGAGGATCGCCTCACGCAGGCCGTCGAGAGGATGGGAAGAAAGGTAGGCCCCGAGGGTCTCCTTTTCCAGCGCCAGCAGTTCCTTCTGCTCGAACTCCGTGTCAGAGATCGGGGCATGCTGAATGCCACCGGGCTCCTTCCCGCCTCCGTCTGCCGTATCGAAGATCGACCCCTGACCCAGGTGGGCGTCGGCCTGAGCTTTGACGCCGGCCGCATGGGAATCGGGCAGGGCCTCCAGCATGCCCCGGCGCGAACCCGGCAGTGAGTCGAAAGCGCCGCACTTGATCAGGCACTCGATCGCCCTCTTGTTGATCGCATGCGAGTCCACCCGCTCGCAGAAATCCCAGATCGAGGTGATCGGCCGGTCTGCCCGGGCATTGATGATCGCCTCGACTGCCGAATACCCGACGTTCTTGACCGCGTCGAGTCCGAACCGGATGCCCTCGTCCGAGACCACGAAGCTGTGGTCGGACTGGTTGATGTCGGGAGGCAGGACCTCGATGCCCATGTCGGCACAGCGGCTGATGAAGAACGGGACCTTGTCCTTCGTGCCCATGACCGAGGAGATCACCGCGGCCATGTACTCGGCCGGGTAATTCGCTTTCAGGTAGGCGGTCCGGTAGGCGATGAGGGCGTAGCAGGCGGCATGCGATTTGTTGAAGGAGTAGTCGGCCGCGGCGGTCATCGAGGCCCAGAGGCTGGTCGAGACCCGCCGTTCGGTGCCCGAAGCGTCGGTGCCGTCCATGAACTTCTGCTCCATCTTGGCCATCAGGTCGCGCTTCTTCTTGCCGATCGCCTTGCGAAGGTCGTCGGACTCGGCCGGCGAGAAGCCGGCCAGCTTCTTCGAGATCTCCATCAGCTGCTCCTGGTAGACCAGGCAGCCATAGGTGGCCTCGGTGATCTCCCGAAGTCGCTCGTCTTCGTAGGTGACGCTGCTCGGGTCGGCCTTGCCGCGGGCATACTTCGGGATCTCGGCCATCGCGCCGGGGCGGTAGAGCGAGACCAGGGCGATGATGTCGTCGAACTCGGTCGGGACCACCCGCTTCATGGCCTCACGCATGCCGTCGGATTCGAGCTGGAAGACGCCGGTCGAATCGCCGGCGGCGAGCATCTCGTAGGTCTTCGGGTCGTCGAGGGGGATCGTGCCGATATCGATCTCCTCCCCCCGGGAGCGACGGATGATGTCGATCGCGTCGTCGATCACGTCGAGGTTGCGAAGACCGAGGAAGTCCATCTTCAGCAGACCCATCTCCTCAACCGGGCCCATCGCGTACTGGGTCACGGTCTTGTAGGTCCTGACCGGTTTGTTGTTCTCGTCCGTCGTGGCTGCCGCCGACTTGTCCTCGACCAGCTGGAGCGGGACGATTTCCTTCAGCGGCCGGCCCGAGATGACCACGGCGGCGGCGTGGATCGAGGTGTTGCGGATCTTGCCTTCGAGTCCACGCGCGGTGTCGATGACCTTGCGGGCGTCGGCGTCGGCCTCGTAAGTCTGCTGCAGCTCCTCCCCGGGCCTGAGGCATTCCTCGAAGGACGGTGAGCGGCCCATGATCGGCTCCGGGATCTGCTTGGCGAGCTGGTCGCCGATCTTGTAGTCGAAGCCGTGGACCCTGGCCGAGTCACGGATCGCAGCCCGCGGGGCCATCGTGCCGAAGGTGATTATCTGGGCCACCGAATCGCTGCCGTACTTGCGCGTGACGTACTGGATCATCTGGTCGCGACCGCGGACCGAGAAGTCGATGTCGATGTCCGGCATCGACTTGCGCCCCGGGTTGAGAAAGCGCTCGAAGAAAAGATCGTGCTCGAGGGGGTCGATGTCGGTGATGCCGAGCGAGTAGGAGACGATGGATCCGGCGGCCGAGCCACGGCCCGGACCGACGGCGATACCGTTTTCCTTCGCGTACTTGACGAAGTCCCAGACGATCAGGAAGTAAGACGGAAAGCCCATCTCTCCGATTACGCCGAGTTCGAACTCGAGTCGCTCCCTTGCCTCGGCCGGGACCGGGTCCCCGTAGCGCTCACGCAGCCCTTCTTCGGCGACGCGCCGGAGCATCTGCTCGGGCGGCGAGCCGTCGTCGGTCGGGTAGTCGGGAAGCAGGATCTCGCCGAGCGGAATCTCGACCTCGCACCTCTCGGCGATCTCGAGGGTCATCGGGACCGCCTCCGGCCACTCGGCGAAGGCGGCGGTCATCTCGTCGGCGTCCTTGAGGTAGAACTCGTTCGTATCGAAGGTCATCTTCGGCGCGTCCAGTGTCGATTTGGTCTGTACGCAGAGCAGGGCCGTGTGGTTCTGGTAGTCCTCGCGACGCAGGTAGTGGACGTCTGCGGTTGCGACCAGCGGCCGGCCGACTTCGTGGGCGATCCGGGCGATCTGCGCATTGGCCTTGTCCTGGTCGTCAATTCCGTTCTTCTGGACCTCGAGGTAGACCTGCTCCGGCCCGAAAACTCCGATCAGCTCGTCGAGGTGGGCGCGCGCGTCGTCGGGGCGGTCCTCGACCAGTCGCTTGACGAAACGGGCCTGGAGGCAACCGGTGAGACAGATCGACGCCCTCCGCGTGGCGGTCGAGCAACTCCAGGTCGATGTTGGCCTTGCCACGGTTGTAGCCCTCGAGAAATCCTTCAGAGCTGAGCGCGACCAGGTTGCGGAAGCCGGTGTCGTTCTCGGCCAGCAGGGTCAGGTGATTGCGCTCGTATGACCCGCCCTGCCTGGCCGCATGACGGTCATCGACGTAGTAGGCCTCGATCCCGAGGATCGGCTTGACGCCGTTCTCCCGACAGGCCTTGTACATATCCAGCGCGCCGTTCATCACACCGTGATCGGTCAGGCTCAGCGCCGGCATGTCGAGCTCCGCCGCCCGGGCCGCCATCTGCTTGATGTTGCAGGCGCCGTCGAGCACGGAGTGCTCGCTGTGGACGTGGAGGTGGGCAACCTGTGCCCCGCTTGAAGTGGCTGAACTCATGCCCGCCCATAATGGCAATCGGACCCGACGTCACCGGGTGCCCGAGGGCCGCGAATCCCGGAGTTTGCAGCAACTGTCTGGCGGCCCGGCCGTGGACCCGTCGCTCTAGGATGACCGGCATGATCTACCTGTTGCGACACGGCGACGCCGAAGCAGACCAGGGAAGCGGCGACGCCGCCCGCCGGCTGAGCAAGAAGGGCCGGCGACAGGCCGACGCGGCGGGCAGAGCCATGGCGAGCCTGGGCTTCGAACCCGAGGGCTGCCTGACGAGCCCCAAGGTGCGAGCCCTCGAAACCGCGAAGCTGGCCTGCCGCCACCTCGGCATCGAACCTGAGATCGGCCGGGAGATCGCCGACGGCTACTACGACACCCTCGACCTCGTCGCCGGGCGGGGCGACATGGTTCTGGTCGGCCACGAGCCCGACATGTCGGCCGAAGTCGCAAGGCTGACCGGCGCGAGCATAAAGCTCAAGAAGGGCGGCCTGGCCGTCCTGGAGCCGCGAATACTGAAGGTCCTGCTGCGACCGGTCGACCTGGCTGCGATAGCCGGCGACTGACGCACAGAAGCACGGATCCGACCGGTTCAGCCGGCGCAGACCCAGGCACCCGGGCCGTCGTTGGCCCAGATCAGCGCGGCGATTCGATCCTGCTCGGCCTTGGAAGCCTCATTGGGAAGTCCCTTCGCCGCCGTAGGCCTGCCAGGTCGAAGGAATGATCTGGTAGGCCCCACCCGCCCCGCTGGAAGGGTTCAGAGCCGAGTAGTTGCCACCGGACTCGCACATCACGATGTAGGTCGGGATCGAATAGGGACCGCCGAGCTGCGCCGCGACCTCCTCGGTCGCCTCCACGGCACTCTTGGCCTCCTGGCGTCTGATCTTCCGTTCCCAGTCTTCGATGTCGGAGCGCAGTGTTTCGATCTCCGAGCGGCGTGAGGCGTTCATCGAGGCGAAGTTCGCGGCGCTGGCTTCAGCCTGCGCCCGTGCCGACGAGATCTCCGCCCGGGCAGCATCGAGCGCCGCGACCTGGGCTTCGGCCCTGGCTTCGAGAGAGGCTGAGCCGTTCGACCGATTCCTCGAGCGAGTTCCTGACCGATCGAACCCGGCCGGCGAGCTGCTGGTCGGCTTCACGGATCGCCTGCAGGTATTCCGTCCTGGTGCTCAGCTCGCCGAAGTCAGCTGAACCGAGGACGACATCCACGGTCTCGCCGGGGCCGCCCATGTAGATCGACGCGAGCCTTTCGGCCAGCAGCCTCTCGGCCCTGCGCAGCCTTTCCCGGGTTTCGCCCAGCTCGGCGGTCTGTTCGTCGAGCTTGCTGCCGAGCGCGGCACGGCGCGCAGCACCGGTCTCGATTTCGGAACTGATGTCGGCCTCCCGTGCGGCAGCGCTCTCAGCCTGCCGGCTTGCCTGGTCGTAGGCAGCGCGATCCTCGTTCAGGCGACTCGAGAGCCGGTCGATTCGCTCCGCCGCAGCCGAACTCTGCTGCTCGAGGTCAGCGATCGCGGCGGCAGCCGGACCGGAAACGAGCACGGCGAAGCAGACGGCGGCCGCCAGGGCGGCCGCGGGCGCGACGAGTTTCATCGGATCAGGCCCCGCCCGGTCCGGTATCTGTGTGAGTTGAAGCCAAAGCCACCCACACCGTAAAGAAGAGGGGCGGTTTCGCCCTCCGAATCGAGTTCGGCCGCAATGCCGCTTGCGCCGGCCGATCTCGCCGCGAGTCAGGCCTCGGGCACTTCCTTGGTGGCCAGATAGCCGACCATGCTCACGGCGGCGATGCCGGCAACGACCCCTGCCCCGGCCAGGGCGGCAGTACGCGGGTCAACCTTTCGCCTCAGGAATACGATGGCGAGCTTGACCGTCATGCGGCCGATGATGTTGTAGATCATGTCGCTTCCTTTCTGTTTCGGACCCTGTGCGCCATCCGGCTCTGCAGCGAGAACAGTTCGATGAAGCCAGGGCTTGCGTTCTGTGAGAACTCGCCCCCCGACTCTCCGAAGGACGCCAGGTTCTCATCGTAGAGCGCATAGGGCGACGTGCGGGCGACCGGAGTCGCCGAACCCTTGAACAGCTTCATGGTGACTTCGCCGGTGACGAATTCGTTGGCCGAGTCCATGAAGGCGTCGAGGTCGTATCGCAGCGGTTCGTTCCAGAGGCCCGCATAGGCGAGGTATGCCCATTGGCGATCGAGCGAATGCTTGAAGTTGTTCTGGTGGATTGTCGAGACGACCTTCTCCAGATCCTGATGGGCGGTCAGCACGATCGCAGCCGCCGGGACCTCGTAGATGTCGCGTACCTTCAGGCCGACGATCCGGTCTTCGATGTGATCCACGATCCCACAGCCGTGGCGACAGCCCGCTTCGGCAGCAGCCTCGAGGAGTTCGACCATGCCCAGCTTCTCACCGTTGAGGCTGACCGGCCGGCCCGCCTCGAAACCGACGGTCATGAGCTCGGGCTCGTCCGGTGCCAGTTCAGGCCGGGTGACCAGCTGGAATACGTCTTCCGGGGGAGGAGTTGCCAGCGACTCGATACCCCCGCCTTCGGAGGAGCGCCCCCAGAGGTTGTCGTCGATCGAATAGGGCGGCGCGGAGGTTCCGCCCTTGAGCGGGATGCCGTGAGTCCGGCAGTACTCGAGTTCCTCGTCGCGGCCGATCTGCCACGAGCGGACGGGCGCGATCATCTTGAGGTCCGGATTCAGAGCGGCGACAGTTGCCTCGAGCCGAACCTGGTCGTTGCCTTTGCCGGTGCAGCCGTGAGCCAGCGTGTCGCAGCCGGTCCGGGCCGCCTCTTCCACTCCGAGCTTGGCGATCAACGGCCGGGCCAGCGAGGTGAACAGCGGGTATCCGCCGCCGTAGAGCGCATTGGCCTTGATCGCGGGCAGGACGAAGTCCTCGGCGAACTCCTCGCGGGCATCGATCACGATGGTCTCCAGCGCACCCATGGCCTTGGCCTTGTCGGTTACCTCGGTGTAGTCCTCTCCTGGCTGCCCGAGATTGATCGTCAGGGTGACGATCTCAGCCCCGTAGGCTTCCTGGATCCAGTGCAGCATGACGCTCGTATCGAGGCCGCCCGAATAGAGCAGCAGGACACGACTGACGTCCTCTGGAACCGCCTCATACGATGCGATCGGTGCCGGAAGGGAAGCGAGGGAAAGATCTCTCACGGACTGATTCCCCCGCTCTGGTCGCCGGAGCTGCCGCCGGACTGGGGACTGATGCCGCCGGAGTTGTCGGGTGTCGTGCCACCGGAATCGGTGGTGGTACCGGTGTCGGGCTCGGGCTGAGGGGTGATCCCGCCGCTGTCCGTATCGGTGGTGGCCGTATCACCGGTCGGCCCGGTTGGTCCGGTCGGCGTGACCGGCACGATCTCCGGCGCCGTATCGGTGACCGAAGGCGTGTCCGTGGTCCCGGTCTGTTCGCTGTTCGAGCTGTCCGAGCCGGAGATGATGATCACGGCGACTATCAGGCCGGCGATAACGGCCAGCAGGCCGATGATCAGGTAGCGCAGGTGGCGCTGCTGGTCCTCCGGGCCGATCGGTTCGTGGCCGTTGCCGCGATAGCCGTCGTCATCGTCTCTCATGATCCTTGTCGGGTCGTCGCTCATCTGCTGACACCTCCGTTGAAATGGGTCGGCGCTGATCGTATCCGGTACCTCATGCTTCTCCCGTCCCGCCCTTCAGGGTTGCCATGACCTCGCCGATCGCGGCCACTGCCGCCGTCGCCTGATCGTCTTCGAGCACGAAAGGCGGAAGCAGGCGCAGCGTGTCCGCGCGCGGCGCGTTGGCGACGAAGCCGCGTTCCAGCAGTCCCGAATTGAGCTGAGCCGCGTCGATTCCTTCGGCCAGACCGATCCCCAGCATCAGTCCCCTGCCCCGGACCTCTTCGACGCCGTCGATCTCCAGTAGCGAGTCGGCCAGCCTTCCACCCAGGTCGCGGATCCGCCTCAGCATCTCGGGGTCGTCTACTGCGTCGAGGACCGCCAGGGCGGCGGAGGCGGCTACCGGGCCGGCAGCGAAGGTCGAGCCGTGGTCCCCGGCTTCGAGCACCTGTCCGAGCTCTTCCGAATTCACGCAGGCGCCGATCGCCACGCCACCACCGAGTGCCTTCGCCGTAGTAAGGACGTCTGGCCTGACCGCCGTCTGCTCGTAGGCCCACAGCGATCCGGTCCGGCCGACTCCGGTCTGGACCTCGTCGAAGATCAGCAGAGCACCCGACTCGTCACAGAGCCTGCGTGCGGCGCTCAGCGTTTCGCCGGATACGGGGTAGACGCCCGCCTCCCCCTGGATCGGCTCCATGAGTACAGCGGCGGTATTTTCCCCGAAGGCCTCTTCCAGTGCTGCCGCATCGTCGAAGGGGACCGGAACGAATCCCGGCAGCATCGGCCCCAGGGCGGGACTCTTCGCCAGGGCGGGTGTGGCCGAGAGTGCCCCGTAGGTGCGGCCGTGGAAGTCACCCTCGAAGACGATGATCTCCGGCTCTGCTGATGCCGCGGCCATGGGCGTGCTTGCGAGCCACCTTGATCGCGCATTCGTTGGCCTCGGCACCCGAATTGCAGAAGAACACCGGGCCACCGAGTGAACGCTTCGAAAGCGCTTCGGCAAGGTCGACCATGGGCTCGGTGTAGAAGAGGTTCGAAACGTGCAGCAGCCGCTTCGACTGTTGCTCCAGCGCCTCGACCACCGGAGGCGCGCAGTGACCGAGCGAAGCGACCGAGATCCCGGCGAGCAGGTCGACGTACTGGCGGCCCTGCTCGTCGAACAGAAGTGATCCTTCGCCGCGTACGAACTCGACTTCGGCCCGACGGTAAGTCTGCATCAGGAAGCGCTGTTCGCGCTGCCTGAGGCCGGGTTTCAAGGCGTGACCTTGGTACCGATTCCGGCGTCCGTGAACAGCTCCAGCAACAGCGAATGCGGTCGCCGGCCATCAATGATGTGGGCATGCTGGGTGCCGCCCCGGATCGCGTCCAGGCAGGCACCGAGCTTTGGCTTCATCCCTCCGCTGATCTCATCCATGGCGCTCTCCACCTGCTCCACCGTGGCCTCCGAGATCCGGGTCGATTCGTCTTCCGGATCCTCCAGCCAGCCGACGATGTCGGTCAGGAATACGGCCTTGTACGCGCCGAGGGCGGCCGCCACCTTTCCGGCCGCTTCATCGGCATTGACGTTGTAGGAGTTGCCCTCGCGGTCGGAGGCCGCGCCGGCGATGACCGGGATGTAGTCGGCAGAGATGTGGTTGAGAACGTCAACGTCCACCTTCTCGATCTCACCGACGAAGCCGACTTCGGCCGCGTTGGCGACCGGCCCGACCTCGAACAGCGACCCGTCTTCGCCGGAGAGCCCCACCGCAGGCTGACCGGCTCTGTTGAGGCGGCTGACCAGATCGGCGTTGACCTTGCCCAGCAGGACCATCTTCGCGACCTCGACCGTCTCCCGGTCGGAGACCCGCAGCCCGTGGTGGAACTTGACCTCCATGCCGAGCCGTCGCATGTAGTCGGAGATTTCCGGACCACCGCCGTGGACGATGACCGGGTTCAGCCCGACGTACTTCAGCAGCACGACATCGGTGGCGAAGGCTTCGCGCAGCGACTCCTCGCGCATTGCCGCTCCGCCGTACTTGATCACGACCGTACGACCGTGGAATTCACGGATGTACGGCAGCGCCTCGAGCAGGATCGAGACGTTCTCGGGGTCGGCCGAGATGCTCTTCACCGGGGATTCGCTGCCTTCACTGTTTGGCTCTTCGCTCTTCAATTTCAGCCTCAGGTCGTGTATTCGGCGTTGATGACGATGTACTCATGGGTCAAATCGCTGAAGTAGACGTGAGCCGCGGCCTCGCCGCGCTGCAGCTTCAGTCCGAGTTCGGCCTCGCGACCGTCACCGGCGAGCTCTTCGGCCTCGATCACATCGGGCCCGAGTTCACCGATGTCCTCGCCGGCCAGGGCCGCCCCCGCAGCCTGGGCGATCCGGCCCCAGTTCGGGTCCTTGCCGAGCAGGGCGGTCTTGACCAGCGGCGAGTTGGCGATCCGGCGGGCGACCAGTTCGGCCTCGCTCGCGTCAGCGGCTTCGGTGACCTCGATCCGGCCGACCCGGGTCGCGCCTTCACCATCGGTGACGATCTCGAGGGCGAGTTGAAGCAGAACCGCGTCGAGCAGCCCTTCCGGCAAGTCGATGCCGGAGCGTCCGCTGGCCTGGAGCAGCACGGTGTCGTTGGTGCTCATCTGGCCGTCGACGGTGATCCGCTCGAAAGAGTCCCCGACCGCTCGCCGCAGAACGGCATCCGGCCGTGCCACGATCGCATCGGTCTGAACGAAACAGAGCATGGTCGCGAAGCCGGGCTCGATCATCCCGGCCCCTTTTGCCTGAGCGGAGATCGTGACGCCACCGGAGCGCAGGCTGCATCTCTTCGGCCACTTGTCCGTGGTCATGATCGCTTCGGAAAATGCGACCCCGCCGTTTCGATCGAGCGAGCCGGCCAGCCCCTCGACCGCCGGCAGAACCAGTTCCATAGCCATCGGGACGCCGATCACGCCGGTTTCTGCCACGGCGACCGTGCCGGGATCGATCCCGAGGTGGGCCGCCGCCGAATCACGCATCTCGAGGGCGTCGGCCAGCCCCTTGTCACCGGTGGCCGCGTTGGCGTTTCCAGAGTTGACGATCGCTGCCCGGACTGAGCCCCGGTCGAGGCTGTCGCGGCAGACCCGGATCGGGGCGGCCGCGGCTGCATTGCGTGTCAAGAGGACAGCCGAGGCGACATCCGGCTCGTCACAGACGACAAGGCCGAGATCGGTGCCGCCGTCGTCCTTGAGGCCGCAATGGACCGAGCCCGCCCGGAAGCCGTCCGGCAGCATGGCGGGATCGAGTTGCTCGACGTCGGCAGGCGAGCGCGACCCAGCGGGAGCGGAAGAACGGCTCGGTGGAAGACGGCTCGCTCAAAGCCCGGCCGTCTCTTCCATGTCCAGCATCAGGTTCAGGCTCTGGATCGCCTGGCCGGCCGAGCCCTTCCAGAGGTTGTCGATCGCCGAGAAGACGACCACGCGGTCGTCGCCGATGACCGGCTGGATGTGGCAGCGGTTGGTGGAACGTACGTCACGCATGCCGGGAGCGAGCTGGAACCAGGCTGACGAAAGGCTCGTCGCCGTAGCGAGCGGAGTAGATCCGGTCGAGCTCGGCCTGGTCGAGGTCGGTCGAGGTGCGCACGTAGCAACTGACCAGCTCACCCTGGTCCACGGGGACCAGATGGGGAACGAAGGTCAGGTGATCGGCACCGGAGCCGGTCGGCGAGAGCCGGTCGAGCTTCTCGATTATCTCGGGGCGGTGACGGTGCCCGGCGGGCTTGTAGGGAACCACGTTCTCGGTGACGCTGACGAACGAAGTGGACTCGCCACCGTTGCGTCCCGCGCCCGACACGCCAGACTTCGCATCGATCACGACGTCCTCGATCAGGCCCGCTTCCGCCAGCGGAGCGAGCGCCAGCAGTGCGGCGGTCGGATAGCAGCCGGGACCGGCCACGAGTCCGGCTTTGCGGATCTCTTCCCGGTTCAGTTCCGGCAGGCCGTAGACCGCTCCGTCCAGCAGTTCAGGAGCGCCGTGAGGCCCGTAGTGACGCTCGTACGTGCCGAGGTCTGCGAGTCGGAAGTCGGCCGATAGGTCAACCACGACTGAGCCCCATGCCGCGCATCTCGGCAACAACCGGAGCCGATGCCCCGTGCGGGTAGGCGACGATACCCACTTCCGCCTCTTCGAAGGCCTCGATATCGAGGTCGCTCACCTCCAGCGGCACCCGGTAGCGCGGGTAGATGTCGTTCAGCCTTCGGCCCTGCTCCGAACGGCCGGTGATCTTGACCAGCTCAAGACCGGGGTGACGCCAGGTGAGCCAGGCCGCCAGCGCTCCGGTGTAGCCGGTCACCCCGGCGACCAGCACCCTGGCCCTGGCCCCGTCGGGCGAAACCGGCTGGACGGGCTCAGCCACGGAGCCTGCCCCCCAGGTCCTCCAGCGCCGTCACGACCGCATCCCAGACCGGATCGACTTCGTCGTCGCTGAGGGTCCGGTCAGGGGCCCTGAAGCGCAGTTTCAGGGCGATGCTCTTTTCATCCCCGGCAATTCCCTCGCCACGGTAGAGGTCGAAGATCGAGGTTTCGGCGAGAAGGTCTCCGCCGGCACCTTCAACCGCTGCCAGGATCTGGCTCGCGCTGACGGCTTCAGCGACGACTACCGCCAGGTCACGGTCGACCGGAGGGAACGGGGTGAAGTCGGAGTAGGTCTCGTTTCCAAGCGGGGAGCCGTCCACCAGGCCTGCAAGGGAGACCTCGAAGGCCAGGCATTCAGCGAGATCCCACTGTGCGGCGACCGCCGGGTGCAGCTCGCCGATCCAGCCCGCTTGAACCCCGTCGACCAACACCTCTCCACAGCGACCCGGGTGAAGGAAGGGCTGTTCGCCGGGTCTCACATCGATCTCGACACCCAGGCCGGCCGCCAGGCGCTCGAGCACGCCCTTGAGCGCGAAGAAGTCGACCGGCTTCGAAGGTCCGGACCAGGTTGGAGGGTCAAGCGGACCGCAGACGAGGGCGCCCAGCTGCTGCGGCTCGTTGGCCGGCGGGCGCCGGTGCCCCGGGAAGTCGCCGCCGAGCGGCCCCGGCCCGACCTCTGCGGCAGCAAGGTAGACCCTCCCCGATTCGAACAGAGCAACCCGGTCCGCGCCGCGAGAGAGGTTGCGTTGCGCCGCTGCGAGCAGCGACCCGAGCAAGGTCGTCCTCATCACCGACTGGTCTTCCGAAAGAGGGTTGGAGAGCCTTACCGGCAGCCCCCTCGGATCGGCGTCCGGAAGCCGCAGGCGGGAGACCTCGCCCGGATCGGTGAAGCTCCAGCCGACGATTTCGTCGAGACCCGCTTCGCGCAGGGAATCCTCTGCCCGGCGCTGGAGCATCTGGTGACGACTGAGCCCGCCGGCCCCGGCCGAGCCGGAAGGCAGCGTCGCCGGAAGCCTGCGGTCGAGATCGTTGACCCGGCCGACCTCTTCGACCAGGTCGATCTCCCGGGTTACGTCGAAATGCCTGTCCGGTGGCACGGTGACCAGCAGGTCCTGCCCATCGGCGGCTACGGCGAATCCCAGGCGTTCGAGTGCGATCGCCTGCTCGTCCGACTCGATCGCCATGCCCAGGATGCGCTCGACCCTTCCCGCTCTGAGCCGGATCGGTTCCGGTTCAGGAAGGTCGGCGGCGACATCGATCATGCCTTCGACCGCGGTCGCTCCGGCGAGATCGACCAGGAGCTTCGAAGCGATGGCCTGCGCACGCTCGGCCAGGGCCGGGTGAAGCTGCTTTTCGAAACGGGCGGAGGCTTCTGATCGCAAATTCAGCTCCCGCGAGCTCTTGAGGATGTTGGGGCCGTTCCATGTGGCGACCTCGAGCAGGACGGAGGTCGTCGAGTCCGACACCTCCGAGACCGAGCCGCCCATGATCCCGGCGACAGCCGCGGGGCCGTCCTGGTCGCAGACCAGCACCATGCCGGGCTGGAGGTCCCTTTCGATGCCGTCGAGGGTGGTCACCCTCTCGCCCTCCCTGGCACTACGGACGGTGAGCGCACCCTCGGGAACCAGGTCCAGGTCGAAAGCGTGAAGCGGTTGCCCGGTGAGCAGCATCACGTAGTTGGTGATGTCGACGACGTTGTTGATCGGCCGCTGCCCTGCCGCCACCAGTCGTGCGACGAGCCAGCCCGGCGACGGTCCTATGGTCACCCCGGTGAAAGCGCGAGCGGTGAACCGCGGGCAGAGTTCCGGATCTTCGACCTTGACCGATACGAGATCAGAAACGTCACCACCGACCGGAATCGCTTCGCCCGCCCACGGTTCTTCGCCCAGATCGGCACCGGTGATCGCATGTGCTTCGCGGGCGACGCCGTAGACGCTGAAGCAGTCCGTCCGGTTGGGGGTCACCTCGAGCTCCAGCACCACCTCATCCAGTCCGACTGCCTGCACCGCCGGAGTTCCCGGCGCGGCGATTCCGTTCTTCCAGGGCGAGTATCCCGTCGCTCTCGACACCGAGTCCGAGTTCGCTCTCGGAGCAGATCATCCCCTCCGAGGCCACGCCTCTCAACTTCGCCTTGCGGATCTTGTTGCCATCGGGCATGCGGGCTCCGGGCAGCGCCACGACAACCGTCTGCCCGGCGGCGACGTTCGGTGCCCCGCAGACGATCGTGCGGGTTCCGTCGCCGGTATCCACCTCGCAGACGCTGAGCCGGTCCGCGTCCGGATGTGCAGCCACGGCGACGACGCTGCCGATCACGAAACCGTCGGTGTTCTCGGGCCCGGTCCTGAGTACGCGCTCGACTTCGGTTCCGGTCATCGCCAGCTTCTCGGCCAGGTCTTCCGGGTCGAGACCAGGGTCGCAGTACTCTGCCATCCAGGAGTAGGGAACCCTCATGAGAACTGCTCCAGGAGTCGTACGTCGTTGTCGAAGAACAGCCTCAGGTCTCCTACGCCGTGTCGCAGCATCGCGATGCGCTCGACGCCGAAGCCGAAAGCGAAGCCGGTAACCGAATCGGGGTCGTAGCCGGAATCGCGCACGAAACCGAAGACGTTCGGATCGACCATCCCGGCGCCTCCCAGCTCGATCCAGCCGATTCCCTTGCAGAGACCGCAGCGCCCGCCGTCATTGAGCGAACCAGTACCGGAGCAGCGGAAGCAGGAGACGTCGAACTCGACCGACGGCTCGGTGAAAGGAAAGAAGTGCGGCCGCATCCGGATCTCGCGGTCCGGGCCGAAGATCTCACGCAGCATCGCCAACAGGGTCCCCTTGAGGTCGGCCAGGGTGATGCCCTCACCGACCGCCAGGCCTTCGACCTGATGGAACATCGGGCTGTGGGTGGCATCCGAGTCCCGGCGGTAGGTCTTTCCGGGAACGATCATGAATATCGGCGGCGGTGCGGCCTCCATCGCCCGTACCTGCATCGGGGAGGTGTGAGTGCGCAGAAGAACGTCACGCGGGCCGCCATCGCCGCCCTCGAGAGAGTCGTCGGCTTCGACGTAGAAGGTGTCCTGGAGCATCCTCGCGGGGTGATCCTCCGGGTGGTTCAGCGCGGTGAAGTTGTAGAAGTCGTGCTCGACCTCCGGACCCTCCATGACCCTGTAGCCGAGGCCGATCATCACGTCTTCGATCAGCCTCCTGGTCCGGGTTATCGGATGGAGGTGGCCGACCGGACGGGCCGGTGAGCCGGGAAGGGTGACGTCGATCCTGTCTTCGACCAGACCGGCCTCGAGCTCGGCCGCCTCGAGATCGGCCAGCCGTTCCTCGATCAGTACCTCGATCGCCTTGCGTGTGCGGTTGGCTGCTCCGCCGACCGGTCCGCGCTCGGAGGGATCGAGGTCGGCGATTCCCCTGAGGATCGAGGTCAGCTCGGCCTTGCGACCGAGGTACTTGACCCTCACCTCTTCCAGGGCGGGGCTCGATTCGACGGACCGCACCTCGGCCACCGCCTCGATCTCGATCTCTTCAATTCTCTCGACCATTGGCTCTTCCTAACTCGATTCCGACCCCGGGAGGGGCGACGATATCCGCTCGCAGGCGATTGCCGCCGCTGCTGCCACGTTCAGTGATTCCGGGCCCTTCTCGCGCAGCGGAATCGTCCAGCTCTGCGAGCACTCCTTCAACACCGGCGGCGAGAGACCTTCGCGCTCCGATCCGAGGCACAGGGTGACCGGTGAGGCCTGTGCGCCGGGCCTCGCGCCACCGGCGGCGACCATCGCAATGCGTGGCTCAGGCGTTGCGGCTATTCCGGCCCTGATCACCGGCTGGCTGAAAACCGAGCCCATGCTGGCCCGTACCGCTCCCTGGGAGAAAGGATCAGCGCTGCCCGGACCCAGGACGACGGTGGCTTCCAGCATCGAATCGACCGTGCGCAGGATCGTGCCGACGTTGCCGGGATCAGACACGGCATCGAGGAATACACAGGTCACGCTCACTTCTTCCGCCCAGATCACGGGCCAGATACCGATCACGCGCGTGCCGGAGCCGAGCGCCGATGCCCGGTCGAGCAGCTCGGGCTCTACCGGTTCTCCGTCGATGCCCGCCTCGGGATGTACCAGCAGCGCCTTCGGCTGCACACCTGCCGCGAGCCCTGCCGCGGCCAGGTCCTCTCCTTCGGTCACGAACAGGCCGAGCTTCTCCCGGTGCTTCTTCTGACGGAGCTTGCGAATCGTCTTCAGTTTTTCGTTGTCTGGGCTGGTGATCATGTTTGCTCACAAAAAAGGGCGGCCCGCATTTGCGAAGCCGCCCGAAAGGTTCGAAGTGCCGTCGCGCGTCAGGCGGCGGCACCCTCCCGGGCGATCTCGACAAATCGGCGAAAATCCTCACGGTCGTTGACTGCGATGTCGGCGAGCATCTTGCGGTTGACCTCGACGCCGGCGGCGCTGAGACCGTGCATCAGTTCGGAGTAGCTCATGCCCTCCATCCGCGCGGCCGCGTTGATCCTGGTGATCCAGAGGCGACGGAATTCGCGCTTGCGGACCCGGCGGTCGCGGTAGGCGTACTGACCCGAGCGCATGACCTGCTCTTTGGCCAGCTTGTAAGAAGACTTCTTGCGGCCGTTGTAACCCTTGGCCTCTTCGAGAACCTTGCGGCGCTTCTTGCGGGCGTTGACCGAACGCTTTACGCGAGCCATTATTTGCCCCCCAGAAGCTTGTTCACTCGCGGCTCGTCGACCTTCTTGATCGCCACCGGCTGCCTCATGTTGCGCTTGCGCTTCTGCGACTTCTTCTCCAGGATGTGGCTGGAGTAGGCCTTGCGCCCACGCAGCCTGCCTGAGGCAGTCCGCTTGAAGCGCTTCTTGGCGCCCGAATGTGTCTTCATCTTCGGCATGGGGATGGGCATTCAATCAAAATCCGGCGGTGGGCACCCCTGAGCCGTCCTTTTGCAGGGATAGTCTGCGCTCTGATGCGAATCGTCCACGTCCTGGGAACCAGGCCAAACTTCGTCAAGATGGCCCCGGTCATCGCCGCCATCTCTTCCCGGCTGCCCGATGCCGACCAGGAAGTCGTGCACACCGGACAGCACTACGACCGGATGATGTCGCAGATCTTCTTCGAGCAACTGGGCGTTCCGGCTCCGGACCACATGCTCGAGGTCGGCTCCGGTAGCCACGCCGCGCAGACCGCGAAGGTCATGGAGCGGCTCGAACCGCTGCTTTTGGCCGACCGCCCGGACCTGCTGGTAGTCCCCGGGGACGTCAACTCCACGATCGCCGCCGCCCTGACCGCGGTCAAGCTCGGAATCCCGGTCGCCCACATCGAGTCCGGACTGCGCAGCTACGACCGCGAGATGCCGGAGGAGGTCAACCGGGTACTGACCGACGCGATCTCGGAGCAGCTCTACGTCCACAGCGAAGAGGCGATCCGCAACCTCGAAATCGAGGGAATCGACCCCGGCAAGGTGCATTTCGTCGGCAATACGATGATCGACAGCCTGGTTGCCCTCCAGGACCGTTTCCGTCCTCTCGAAGCATGCCGTGACTACGGGCTCGAGCCCGGCGGATACCTTCTCGTGACCCTCCACCGACCCGCTCTGGTAGACGGTCCACTGCTCTTCGAGACGATCTCCGCCCTCAACCTTGTGGCCGCCGACGTCCCGGTGCTATTCCCGGTCCACCCGCGCACCCGGGCCCGACTGGCCGGCGAGGTCGAGATCAGTCCGAACCTTCACCTGGTCGACCCGGCAGGGTACCTCGAATTCCTCTCGCTGGAAACGGACGCCGCCGCCGTACTGACCGACTCCGGCGGAATCCAGGAGGAGACCACCTACCTCGGCGTTCCCTGCTTCACGCTTCGCGACAACACCGAACGCCCGGTGACCGTCAACGAAGGTACGAATACCCTGCTCGGGCTCGACCCGGCCAGAATCGCCGAGATCCCCGGCCTGATCACCGGCGGTGGCCGTGTCGCCGCCGAGCCTCCTCCACTCTGGGACGGCAGGGCGGCCGAAAGAATCGCCGATCAGATCGCGGCCGGCTGAGAGAAGCCCCCGGGTTCGAGGTCATCAGGCGACCGGCAGGGACCGCGTCAGCCTTCGGTGATCCCGAAAGCCGCAAAGTAGGCGGTGTCGCTGCCGCAGCGGACGCCGACCTTGCCCGACCAGGCCGCGTCCGCCACCCTGGCCCTGAATTCGATACCCGCAAGCCGACCGGAAAGGCCGCCGCCGGTATCGGACGTCTTCGGCGGCTTGACGACCCTGCTTATCTCGAGCAGGCGCAGGTCGTCCTCGGAATCAGTCAGGCCGGGCACGGTCCTGGCGGCGGAGGCCCGGGTCCGGATCCGCAGCGTCCGGGCCTGCCCGCCCCGCTCGATCGAAATCACGTATCTGGGGACGGGTGCACCACTCGAAGTCACAGCCTCAACCCGCTTCGCCTCTCCGCTGCTGATGCCCCTGAACCATGCCCGTGCGACTCGCCTGGCCTCGCTGTCACCGCACCGCGTCACGGATCCCGATGCCGAGCGGCCATCCAGCGTCTCGAAGCCGGAGTCGGAGTCGTCGAGGGCCGCGGTCAGAACCACCAGACCGAGCACGACGACGGTCGCGATACCGATTCGCAGCCAGATCAGCGTCGGGCTCTGATCCCTGCCAGGCGGCTCGCTCAAAGCCCACCCAGGTCAGCATTCGGTCGACGATCGCCCACACCACAACAATGACGCAACTGACGGACAACCAGCGGCGAAAGGAATCCATGCGAGCCCATCGGCGGCTGCCGGCGATGAGGGTGGTCGGGTTAGGGTCGAGCAGGGATGGATGGGGTAGGCAGGAGACCCTCCCCCGGCCGCGCCCATGAACCCCGATCCACCGGGGCCTACTCGGTGGAAACGTCCTGCTTGGCCGAAGCTTCGGCTTCTGCGAGATCCTCGGGCGTCGTGGCGATCGCCTGCGGATGGTCGGGAACGACCGCCTGCGGGTGGTCCGGCACCGCATCGGCCTCGGGCCTGCCTTCCTTCGAAGGCTTCTTCGACTCTTCAGCCTTCTTCGTTGCTTCCTTGGCAGCTTCCTTGGAGGGCCCGAGAAGCATGCTCATGTTGCGGCCTTCCTGAAGCGGCTTCGACTCGATGTCGGCAAGGCCGTCGAGGTCTTCGTGAAGCCTGGCCAGCAGGTCACGGCCGCGTTCGGGGTGGGCCTGCTCGCGACCACGGAACATGATCGTGATCTTGACCTTGTCTCCCTGCTTGAGGAAACGCTCGACATGACCCTTCTTCGTGTTGTAGTCGTTGTCGGCGATTTTCGGTCGAAGCTTGATCTCGCGGATATTGACCTGGGTCTGGTGCTTCTTGGCCTGCTTGAGCTTCTGTTCCTGCTCGTACTTGTACTTCGAATAGTCGAGCAGGCGTGCGACCGGAGGCTTGGCTCCGGCGGCGACTTCGACCAGGTCGAGGTCCGCGTCGCGGGCCATCTGGCGGGCTTCGTCGGTGGCGACGATTCCCACCTGCTCGCCGTCGGCACCGATCAGCCGGACCTTGGGCACGCGGATACGCTCGTTGATACGAGTGTTGTCCCTCTCGGGGGGACGACGGTCGAACCTGCGAGGAACCGGCACTAGATGCGGGCCAAGGGAAGGTTCAAGCGGACGGACTTACGGTGAAGAGGCACGCGCGGGCGGCTCTCGGCTGGTTCTTTGTTGCGCGGAGAATCAAGTGTCAAGCAGCATACAGAACTTGTCCGTATCCATCGATCCGAGCTCACCCTGCTCATGCGAGCGGACCGATACCTCCCCGGCTGCTTCGTCGCGATCGCCGACGATGAGCATGAACGGGTAACGCCCGAGCTCGGCGTCGCGGATCTTGCGGCCGACCGACTCCGAGCGCTCGTCCACCTCCACCCTGACCCCGGCGGACCCGAGGGTTTCGGCGACGCTCAAGGCGTACGGGTTGTGGCGATCGGCGACTGGCAACACCATCGCCTGTACCGGAGCCAGCCAGGCCGGGAAACGGCCGGCGTAGTGCTCGATCAGGATTCCGGCGAAGCGCTCCATCGAACCGAGCAGGGCGCGGTGGATCATCACCGGCCGGCTGCGCTCGTCGTCGGCGTCGGTGAAGCTGAGCTCGAAGCGCTCAGGCATCTGGAAGTCGAGCTGACAGGTGCCGAGCTGCCATGACCGGCCGAGGGCGTCGGTTACGTGGAAGTCGATCTTGGGGCCGTAGAAAGCACCGTCTCCGGGATTGATCCGGTACTCACGACCCTGTCGGTCGAGCGCGCTCTTCAGCATCGCCTCGGCCTGATCCCACTGCTCGTCAGAGCCCATCGCCTTGGCAGGCTTCGTCGAAAGCTCAACCTCGACCTGCTCGAAGCCGAAGCGGCCGTACAGCTCGTCGATCGCCTCGCAGATATCGGCTACCTCGTCCTCGATCTGGTCCTCGGTGCAGTAGACGTGAGCATCGTCCTGAGTGAAGGCACGAACACGCAGCAGCCCGTGGAGCACGCCCTCGCGCTCGTTGCGGGTCACCTTGCCGAACTCGGCCAGGCGAAGCGGCAGGTCGCGGTAGGAATGGCGGTCGGCACCGTAGACCAGGCAGGCGCCGGGGCAGTTCATCGGCCGCAGCGCATAGCGCCGCTCGTCCACCTCCATGAAGTACATGTCGTCGACGTAGTTGTCCCAGTGGCCGGAACGGTGCCAGAGGGATTCATCCATGACCTGCGGGGTGGCGATCTCCTTGTAGCCGCGCCGGCTGAGCTGCTCACGGACTTCCTTTTCGATCAGGCCGAGCAGAACGGTCCCGTTCGGCAGCCAGAACGGCATGCCGGGAGCCTCCTCGCGCAGCATGAAGAGGTCGAGTTGCGGGCCGAGACGGCGGTGATCACGCGCTTTCGCCTCTTCGATCAGCTCGAGGTGCTGCTTGAGGTCGTCCTTGGAGAAGAAGGCCGTGCCGTAAATCCGGGTCAGCATCTGACGGTTCTCATCGCCACGCCAGTAGGCCCCGGCCACCGAATTCAGCTTGATTGCCTTGATCCGCTTCGTTCCGGGTCCGTGGGGCCCGCGACAGAGGTCTTCGAAGGGCCCGTTGCGGTATAGCGAGACGGTCTCGACGCCTTCGTTCTCGATCAGGTCCTCGATCAGCTCGACCTTGTAGTCCTCGTCCTGCCCCCTGAAGATCGCGATCGCTTCGGCCACCGGGATATCCCGTCGCTCGAACTTCTCGTCGGCCTTGATGTGACGGCGCATCGCCTCCTCGATCGCCGGCAGCTCTGCCTCGGTGATCTTCACGCCCTCGGGGAACTCGAAGTCGTAGTAGAAGCCGTTCTCGATCGCCGGGCCGATGGTCACCTTGGTTCCGGGGTACAGCTCCTGGACGGCGGTCGCCATCACGTGGGCGGCGTCATGGCGGATCACCTCGAGGCCTTCGGGATCCCTCGATGTGACGATCGCGATCTCTTCGCCATCGCTGACCGGGGCGTCCAGATCCCGAATCTGCTCACCGACCCTGATCGCCAGGGCGGCTCGGGCCAGACCTTCACCGATCGCCAGGGCGGCATCGGCACCGGTCGCCCCCGGCTCGAGTTCGAGCGGGGTGCCGTCGGGCAGCTTCACGGTCACGTTTTCGGAGCTCACGGGCATCGCTTCCATGCTATTCAGTCGTCGGAGGAGAGCGGCTTCGCCTCGCGCATGAAGCGGGCCATGCCGGAGGCAAGCATTCGATGGGCCTCCTGTGCCGAGCGCGAATGCGTCATGTTGAACCAGGCGTGGATCAGCGGCAGCCTGTCGCTCCTGACCTCCACCCCGGCCTCGCCGAGGCGGCGGGCGTACTGCTCGCCCTCGTCCCGGAGCGGGTCGGCAAGCGAGTTGATGATCCAGGCCGGAGCAAGACCCGAAACGTCTTCGGCCAGGAGCGGGGACGCCCGGATATCCCCGTAACGGTCAGGGGCGACGTAAAGCTCCGAAAAGCGGCCCATACGCGCGGCCGTCAGGTAGTAGCCGCTCGAGAAGTCCTGCATCGAGGCTCGGGTGGAACCGACCTCCAGCACCGGATAGATCAGCAACTGCAGCGTCGGCTGCTCGAGCCCTTCGCGCCGCAGGTCCTGACAGAGCACTGCGGCGAGGTTGCCGCCGGCGCTGTCGCCGCCGACCGCGATCTGGCCGATCTCGGCGCCGAAACGGGCCGGATCGGCGACCACCGCCTTCCAGGCCCGCAGGGCGTCGTCGACGGCAGCAGGAAATCGGTGCTCCGGTGCCAGCCGGTACTCGACCGAGAGGATCTTCACTCCGGATTCGAATGCCAGCAGCGCGCAGGCCCGATCGTGGCTCTTGATCGAGCCGACGGCCCAGCCGCCGCCGTGAAAGAAGACCATCAGCGGGCCGGTGGAAGGAGCCGAGAGCGGCCGGTAGAGCCTTGCCGGCAGCGGGCCACCCTGCCCCGATGGATCGAGGTCGAGGTCGCGTATCTCGAGGCCACGCGGCCGAGGTGCCGCCACGGCGGTGGAGAGCAACTCGGTCTCGAGCCTCATCTGGCCGACCTTCGTTGCCTGAGGGCCGCGGTCGAGAACATCGACCACCCGTCCGACCGCCCAGGCATCCGCCCTGAGGCCCCGGGCCGGTCCCGGCGCGTACCCGAAAACCAACCGAAGCAGGCCGTCCGGCATCGAGAAGAGGATCCTGGCGCCGAGGCCGAGAAGGGCCGACATCACCCAGGTGAGAATTCGAACGGGCATCGGGGCATCGTAGCCTTGAAGCCTCTGTATGGTCCGGCCATGGAGATCATCGACCTCTCGGCACCGATAGTCAGCAGCCCGGAAGGCACTCCCGAGGTCCTGAGGACGGGTATCGAGTTCAGCGACCATGCCGAGGGCGCGGCGCTGATAGAGCAGATGTTCGGCCTCGGTCCGGAACTGCTCAAGGACGGGGAGGGCTGGGCAGTCGATTTCTTCACCCGTTTCGGCACCCACAACTCGACCCACGTCGACGCCCCGTGGCACTACAACTCGAAGATCGACGGCAGACCGGCCGAGACGATCGACCAGCTCCCCCTCGAATGGTTCTTCCAGCCCGGAGTCAAGCTCGACTTCTCCGGACGCGAAGACGGCGACGCGGTCACCAGCGAGGATCTCGAAGCTGAGTTGGACAGCATCGGCCACGAACTCAAGCCACTGGAGATCGTGCTGATCCAGACCGGCTGCGACCGCTGGATCGACTCACCCGAATACATGGCTCACGGACCCGGGGTCACCGGTCCGGCCACCAGGTGGCTCTACGAACGCGGTGTCCGTGTCATGGGCATAGATGCCTGGGGCTGGGATCGACCGCTCTGGATGCAGGCGGAAGAGGCGAAGGCATCCGGAGAACCGGGCGTGTTCTGGCAAGCTCACCAGGTTGACCTCTCCTACAGCCAGATCGAGCGCATGGTCAATCTCGACCGACTGCCTCCGGACGGCTTCACCGTTTCCTGTCTGCCGCTGCCGCTGGTAGGCGGCAGCGCAGCACCGGCCCGGGTGGTTGCGATCCTCGACGCGTGATCGCGCCGGACTGCCGGGCCGACCCCCGCCGCCTGCGACAATCCGGGTGTGTACGACGAACCCGAAATCAGCCCCCGCGAGCGGCTCCGGCCGAGTGAGATCGAAGCGCGCGGAGGCCCGAAAGCAGTGGTTCGGGCAGTCGCCGCGGCGATTCCTGCGATCGGGTTCTGGTTGTGGATATCCGCCCTGCTCGGTGTCGGCCCGATGGACGGCCACGAGCTCTCCGGACTGGCGGTATGGGTCGTCGCGCTGGCGCTCTGGGTCGCCACCTTCGGTCGCAGTGTCACCCCGCGCTGAGTCGCGGTCGCGCCGACCCCCGCATCAAGCTGACCCCGGCGCAGGCCGCCCCCGGCCTGCGATACTTCCCGCGTGCTCTCGACCCGGGCAAAAGCCGTCGGCGCACTGGTCTTCGCCGTCCTGCTGATCGCACCCGCCGCCGCGGGTGCCGTCAAGGTGAGCCCCGGCCAGATCTCCTGCAATGGCTCGAGCAAGCTCTGTGAGCGCAAACTGAACGAGGTGGTGCTTCCCGGCTCACACAACTCGATGTCGGCGAGCGAACTGGGCTGGAACCTGCCCAACCAGACCTTTTCTATCCCGAACCAGCTGAGCCGCGGAGCCAGGGCGATGCTGATCGACACCTACTACGGCGAACCCCAGCCGAACGGCCAGGTCGTAATCGTCGGCAAGGCACAGGGCCACGCGGAAGGGGCAGAGCTCTACCTCTGCCACCAGTTCTGCCAACTCGGATCGAGTGAACTGATCCCGGAGCTGGTCAGGATCGCGGATTTCCTGCGTGCGAATCCGAACGAGGTCCTGGCCTTCATCAATCAGGATGCGATTCATCCGGACGACTTCGCCGCCGCGGTTGCGCAAGCCGGGCTGCTCGAGTTCATCTACACCGGTCCGGCGGGGCCCTGGCCGACTCTGGGCGAGATGGTCGCAAGCGGCCAGAGGGTTCTGATGCTGGCCGAGAGCGACGCCGGAACCGTTCCCTGGTATCACGAGGCCTACGACGGAGCGGTCCGCGAAACCCCGTACGCATTCGCCGACGACTCCGCGCTGCTGACCGACCCTGGACAGCTCAACGAGAGCTGTCGCAGTTTTCGCGGAGAAGGCACCGCGAACCAGCAATCGCTGTTCCTGATGAACCACTGGATCTCGGAAAGCAACTTTCAACCAAACATCCAGAAAGCGGAAATCGTCAACCGCGAAGAGGTACTTGTCGAGCGAGCCCGCGCCTGCGAGCAGCGCCGCGGCTTTCTGCCGAACATCCTGGCGGTCGATTTTTTCGGTACCGGTGACGTGACCGGAGCGGCCCGCCAACTGAACGGGGTCGAATCGAAGGCCCGCCTGGGCTCACCGAGGATCAAGAAGGCCTCGGCCAGGGCAGGCCGAGCCGCCCGGCTTTGGGTGCCGGTCAAGAACAGCGGTGACATGGAAGCAAGCTCGGTCAGGGTCTGTGTCACACCTCCAGGCAGACTCGCCCGCAAGCCTCGCTGCTCGGGCGTGGATCAGATGCTCGCCGGCTCGAAGGCGACCTTCCGGTTCCGGCTGGCGACGAAGAAAAAGGCGAAAGGCAAGGGCAACGTCCGGATACGCGTTCGCTCCAGCGCCGGCTCATACACGGCAAAGGCCCGGCTCAAGGTCGAGGCCAGGCAACGAAAGCGACGCGGGTAGCGCAACCCTCCGATGGCCGGCCGTGATGATCCAGGGGTAGTCGTCATCGGGGCCGGGCTCGCCGGACTGACAGCGGCCGTGGCGCTCGACCGTGCCGGTCACTGCGTCGAAGTAATCGAAGCTCGCGATCGTGTTGGCGGCCGGACCTGGTCGCGGCAGCTGGAAAGCGGCGCCGTGGTCGAGATGGGCGCTGAGTTCATCCTGCCCGGCAACGACCGGATTCGCGCCCTGGCACGGTCGCACGGGATTGACCTCTGGGACAAAGGCGTGCGTTACGGAAAGCGGGAGCCCCGCGGCGGCGCCCCGGTCGACGCGCAGTCGCTCGAGCTTGGCGCGATCACGGTCGAGAGGGCGCTTCGAGAACTGCCGCCCGGAGACCCGACATCGGCCGCCGACCTGCTCGCCTCCCTGGATATCGGCGAAGGCGTGCGCGCCGCGCTGCTCGCGCGTATCCAGATGTCATCGGCCACCTCTGCCACCGAAGTCTCCGCGCATGGCCTGGATCGTCTCGGTCATGTCGACAGCGAGCCCTCCCCCGGCCTTGCCGGTGGCAATCAGAGCCTTTCGCTGGCCCTGGCCGGGAGCCTCGGCGAAAAGGTCCGGCTCGGCGACCCCGCCACTTCTGTGGAATGGGATGCGCGGCGGGTAGAAGTCGCGACGGCCTCCGGCGAAACGGTCACAGCCCGGCACTGCGTGATCGCGGTGCCGGCTTCGGTGATCTCGCGGATCGCGTTTTCCCCGGACCTTCCGCAAGAAAAGAGCGAAGCACTGCGTTCCGTCCGCTACGGCCATGCCGCCAAGCTCTTCATACCGCTGAGCGAACCCGCACCGGTCAGCGCGGTGATGAATGTGCCGGAGTGCTACTGGTGCTGGACCGAAACCGGCGAAGGCGACGAACCGATGCCGCTGCTCAGCTGCTTCGCCGGCTCCCCCGCGGCACTCGAAGGACTCGAGGTCACCTCCGGGCCCGAGCGCTGGCTCGATTCCGTGACCACGATGCGGCCGGATCTCCTGCTGCTCACCGACCAGGCGATCCTCTCGACCTGGGACGACGACCCGTGGGTCGGCGCTGCGTACTCGGTCTCGCCTTCCTCCAAACTGAGCGACGCCCTCAGGGCACCTGCCGGACCGTTCGTCTTCGCCGGCGAGCACACCGCAGGCGAGTTCCACGGCCTTATGGAAGGCGCCGTGCGCTCCGGATACCACGCCGCCGGGCTCATAACGGCGTAGGTCAGCGGGCTCTCATCCACCCCGCACGGGATATGCGGAGCGGATGGGCACAACTGGGCTCGAACCAGTGACCTCCACCGTGTCGAGGTGGCGCTCTACCAACTGAGCTATGCGCCCGCGATCCGGGAGCCTACCAGCGGGCTGGTGGTGAAAGGCGCCTGCCGGAGTCGAACCGGCGTACACGGCTTTGCAGGCCGCTGCGTAACCACTCCGCCAAGGCGCCGAATGAGACACCGGCCCCCTGAGGGGCGGTGTCCCGAAAGCGGCTGAAGGGATTCGAACCCTCGACCTTCTGCATGGCAAGCAGACGCTCTAGCCAACTGAGCTACAGCCGCAGACTCGGGCGAGTATACCCGGCCACCCCGGCCCTTGACCGGGTGCGGTGGCGGCGGACGCCCGGCTACAGGCGGGGCCGGGCCGCCCGGTCAGGGACAATGCCTGCCATGGATCCCTTCAGACCCGGTGGCCCCGTGCGAGCCGCAGCCACCTGGCTCCACATGGTCAAGATCAACCACGACCTCGAAAGCGCCTGGCCACTGACCCACCGGGACTACCGCCGCTTCCTCATCGACACCTGGCTTTCCCGTTTCGGCGAAAGCGAGGGCATGTCCGGCGAAGACCCGGAAAAGGTCCGTGAATGCCTGATGGAAGCCCGTCAACCCTCGCCCGGACTCTCGCGTCCGACGCTATGGCACCAGTTCTGCGTGACCACCCTCGCGGCACTGGACGATCTCTGGTCTTCGATCGTCTGGCAGCACGCCGGATGGGGCACCGAACCCAGGGTCGTGGCCCCGGACCACGAAATCGTCGTGCTCTTCGACAAAGCCACCGAAGAACCGGTCACCCTCGATCGCACCGACTCACCTACGCGGCTTCGCCTTCGAACTGAAGGGTGAAGACGGGGACTGGCTGATGGCCAACGTGGTGGCCAACGAAAGCGAGGATCCGAACCGGTCCTGGCGGCCCGGTGACCCTGCCTGGCGCCCTCCGGCCGGGGACTAGCCGTCGAGGACCTCGTTGACCAGCCGGTCGGCCTCGACGTTCATCTCGCGACGCACGTGCCGGATCGACCAGGAATCGAAGGCGGACAGAGCCTCCCTCGCCTCGGCATGCAGCGGCTTGAGGCCGGGCTTCTTGACCTTGTACCTGCCTTCCACCTGACGGACGACCAGCTCCGAATCACCGACCAGATCGAGCTCCGTCGCACCCAGTTCGGCGGCCCGCTGGATTCCCCGGATAAGAGCCTTGTATTCGGCGACGTTGTTCGTCGCCTCGCCGATCCGCTCGCCGTGCTCGTCGATGATCAGCCCTTCCGGATCGCGGATCACCACCCCGATCGCGGCGGGGCCGGGATTGCCACGCGCGCCTCCGTCAACGTTCACCGTGAGCTTCATCGCCCCAACCTACTAAGGCACCCGCCAGGCAGGCAGCGAGGATTTGTGACGACGATCAGGCCCGGGGGTGGCTGCCGGCATAGGCGTCGCGCAGCCGGGCCGAGTCGAGGTGGGTGTAAACCTGGGTGGTCGAAATCGAAGAATGACCGAGCAGTTCCTGGATCGTGCGCAGGTCTGCCCCGCCCTCGAGCAGGTGGGTGGCGAAGGAGTGGCGCAGGGCATGCGGCGAGATACCGCTGGCAGCGGCCGCATCGCGGACCCTCGCGGAAAGTCGGCGGGAGACATCCGAGGGCGACAGACGGCGGCCGTTTCGGGATATGAACAGGGCCCTTTCGGACATCTCGTCGACCAGGCTCGGGCGGCCGCGACCGAGGTAGTCCTCGACCGCGCGCTGAGCCGGTTCGCCGACCGGCAGTCGACGGTGACGCGACCCCTTGCCGACGACCGAGAGCTGTTCGGAGTCGAAGTCGAGTGAATCGATCGAAAGTGAGATGACCTCTTCGCTGCGCAGACCGCAGGAGTAGGAAAGTTCGATCATCGCGCGATCGCGCAGTTCCAACGGCGTCCTCGCCGGCGCCGTCTCGAGGATTTCGGCCATCTGTTCCGTGGTCAGCACCCGCGGCAGCCTCGAGGCGCCTTTCGGAGCGGAGACCAGATCAGCCGGGTTCTGCGCGATGCGGTCGGTTCTGAGCAGGAAGCCGTAGAAGCGGCGAAGGGCGGCCAGCTTGCGTGCGACGGTCGAGGGGGCGCAGCCCGAAGCCGACAGATAGGCGGCGTAGCGACGTACCTCCCGGTGGCTGACGGCCAGCGGATCGCTTCCTGGCTCGGAGTACCAGCGCGAGAACTGAATCAGATCGCGACGGTACGCAGCGAGCGTCCGTGGGGCCGCCCCCGAGGCGACCAGGTCGCGGTCGTGGAGATCGAGAAGGTCGGTCCAGGCGCGGTCAGCAGCGGACACGCTGAATCATCCGATGTAGATCGGAGTGCCGACGTCGACCCGGTCGTAAAGGTCGACGACATCGGTCACGGCCATGCGCACGCAACCGTGGGAGGCGGCCGACCCCAGCGAGCCTTCGTCAGAGGTGCCGTGGATGCCGGCGCCGTCGAAAATACCCATCCAGCGGGCCTTCAGCGGGTTCTCGGGCACACCGCCGGGGATCACCTCACCGGCGAGGTCTCCGGCCCAATCAGAGTCGGGCACGTGCCAGGCGGGATCCACCTGCTTGTTCTGGATCGAATACAGGCCGGCGGGAGTTTCGAGGCCGATCTTGCCGACCGCGACGGTGTAGGTCGTCTCGAGCTCGAGGTTTCGCCAGAGCTTCAGCTGGTAGCCACCACGGTCGAGAGTCAGGTATGTCGGGTACTGGGCCGCCACCTCCTCGGTGGTGACCGCGGGCTTGAGCACATTGGTCTCGGCCCGAATCGTGCGGCCGCCGTTTCCTTCGTCCAGAAGGGAGGTCAGCTGCTCGGTGAGCAGTACGTCTCGAAGCTTGTGTCCGTCGGATGCCTTGACGACGCTGAGCGAGTTGGGACCGGCCGATACCGAAGCGTCGACCGGATCGACCTGCACTCCAGCCGCGACCTCGCGGACGAACTGGTTGACCGCGGAGCGGGAGTAGGCGACGCTGACCGGGATGTCGGCGTCGAGTCCGTCGCCGGTGATCTGGCGGAGAACGCGCTCCGGAAGCGAGCCCGAGCGGCTCTCGTCGAAGGCCTTGTCGACGCTGGCTTCGACATCGGCCCGGATCTTGAGTTCATCGGCTGGAAGCACGAACTTCTGGTCATCGAACCTGACGGTCACCGGCTTGCGCTGCGGAGCCAGCACCTTGGCGGTGACCGCCCTGGTCGCCTGTTCGCTGCTCATCCCGCTGACATCCACGCCGCTGACCGTCACCCCTTCGGCGATCTCGTCCTTCTGGGAGCCGTCGTAGGCGTAGGCGGCCACGGCCCCCCCGATCAGGAATACGACGACAGCGGCTATGAGGATCTGTGTTTTGCGCACCTAACCAATTCTAGATACACCGACGGCCCGGTCAAGCCCTTTAGTCGGGCGCAAGCGCCCATTCACTCCTGAAGCCGGGAAGAGGCTGCTGCGCCTAGCTTTCGACCGGCGGAGACGGATCGAACATCGCCGCGTCCTCGAGGCCCATGTCGCGTGTGGGCGGCCGGGTCACGTGCGGGCTGTGCTTGAGAAACTCTTCGACCTCGGGCTCGTAGCGGTAGGGGTTGGCAACTCCGGAGGCGACGGAATCAAGGCGAAGCCGTTCGCGAAGGTGGACGACGGTCTCCCGGGAGGTGAAGGCGTAGTGGAAGCCGGCCGCCTTGAAGCGCCGGTTGTCGAGTCCCCGCCCGAATCTCAGCTGGTTGACCATTTCGGCCGAGATAGTCAGACCCATCCGCCTCATCGCCGAAGTGGCAATTCCGGTCCCCCACGGAGGGATCGCCGGAAGCGGCTTCTTGCCGAGCAGGGAGATCGCCTCGGAGAGCGTCAGCACTCCATCGGCGGCCACGTTGAAGATGCCGGGCAGGTCATTGATCGTCACGTGCTCGAGCGCGTGAACCACGTCTACCTCGTCGACGAACTGGTAGCGGGGGTCGAAACCGGCGATCATCGGCACCATCGGCATCGCAAAGAGCTGGATGTGGGAAGTATTCACCTCGGCCCCGAGTACGTTGGCGAACCTGAGCACGGTCACCGATACCTCGGGCCTCCTCAGGCGGAACTCTTCGATTGCGGCTTCGGCTTCGACCACGTCCTGCTCGATCGATGTCTCGGGACGGTGGCCCCGGGTCATGTCCTCGGTGAAGAAGGCCGGGTCGTCCTGGGCGCAGCCGTACCAGTGGGCCGAGCTTTTGAAAATGAATCTGTTCACCGGCGAATCGGGCGCCGAGCACGCAGCGAGGATGTTGAGCGTGCCGATGACGTTGTTCTCGTGGACCGACGTCGGCTTGGCGCCGCGCTGGCTGCGGGCGGAGTCCACGATCATCCGGGTGTCGATCACCGTGTCGATGTCGGCGGCGCGCACGATCTTTTCGATCAGCGAGTGCTGTACGCCGACCTTGACGAACTCGGTCCGCTCCAGCTCACGCGTCGGCTCGCTCGAATCGACGCCGATGATCACCTCGATGGAAGGATTGGCTTCGAGCGCTGCGGCAAGCCGCCCGCCCCAATAGGTCGAGAGTCCTGTGACCAGCACCCGGCGGGCGCCCCCTTTGTCTTGATCAGGCATGTCGCCATTGTGGCAGTAAGCCGGACCGGCCATGGGTAGAGTGGCGCCGGTGGAAGAACCGGCCGAAACCACGGCACATCGGCCTGGTGTGAGCAGGACCGACGATTACGCGAAGTCCGACGGCGAGTGGCTGCGCATCGACTGGTCCGATCGGGTTCGCAGGCTGACGGTTGAATCGGAGCTGGGCCGCACTCCCGTCAACTACGTCGAGAGCGGCGAAGGCCCGCCCGTGCTGATGGTCCACGGACTCGGCGGAAGCTGGCGCAACTGGCTCGAGAACATGCCCTACCTGGCTCGAAACCACCGTGTGATCGCATTGGATCTGCCGGGTTTCGGCACGAGCCCGTTGCCGGATCGTCAGGTCACGATTCACTCTTATGGCGACTTCCTGGTCGAGTTCGCCGATGCCCTTGATCTCGATGATCAGACGGCCCTGGTCGGTCACTCGATGGGCGGGTTCATCGCAACTGAGGCGGCGATCGCGCGCCCGGAACGCTTCTCGTCGCTCGTTCTGGTGGCTGCGGCCGGCATAACCTACGTGAGCGTCACCCCCTCCCAGAAGGACATGGCAAAGGTGATCGTGAAGGCGATGATGCCGATCGCCTCCGGCAGCCTCGAACGTGGGTTCACCCGCAGCCGCCTGCGCTCCGCCCAGTTCGCGGGCGTATTCGCGCATCCGACCCGCATCAGCCGGGAGATGCTCTGGGAGCTCGGCAGCTACGCCATGGGCGCACCGGGTCTGATTCAGGCCGCCTATGCCATCGCCGGTTACGACACCCGGGACCGGCTACCCGAGATCCGCATCCCGACCCTCCTGATCTGGGGGAACCGGGACCTGCTGGTTCCCGTACCGGCGGCCTTCGCTTACCGCCGCAAGATCCCCGACGCCGAGCTCAGCCTGCTCGACGACACCGGTCACATGATCCAGATGGAGCGCCCGGCCCGGTTCAATGACGACGTCGAGGAGTTCATCGACCGCCGGCGCCGAGAGGGCCTCGACGCCCCTGCCGGCCCGGGCTGAGGCCGATCAGGCCGCGGGAACGACCAGGGACCTGATCTCCCTGGTCAGGGCGCGCTCGCGCTTCTTCAACGACGAGACTCGCCGCTGGGCCTTTTTCGACTTCTTGCGCAGCTTCTTCGCTTTCGAGCAGCCCTTGCCCTTGCTCGCGCAGAGCTTCCTGGCCTTGCGGGCCCGCTTCGAGAGCTTCTTCGATTTCTTCTTCGCCGCCTTCAGCTGCTTGCGGACCGCTGAACGCTTCTTGACCACGGCTGCCCGTTCAGATGCGACGTAGCTCGCGGACTGGAGCCCGGCGATCTGGATCAGGTTTTCCTCGGCGACGTTGACCTCCGGCACGTGCCAGTTGATTCCGCTGGCGACGAAAGGGATCACCGCGGTGAGAAAGGGGTCAGGCACGCCGTTGAAGTCGACGTTCAGCCAGTGCTTGGTGCCTTCCCGATCGCAGCTCGCAGTTACTGCGTCCGGGTAGCCGTTCCAGAACGCGGTCTCCACGTCTCCGGGAGGGGGCGCCAGCAGGTAGTCCAGGTTGAGCAACGGCGTCAGGAACGATTGCCCGCTCAGCTGGGCCGGATTGACGCAGACTGCTTCGTTGCTCTCACGGTCCGGACGCGGGATCTTGTAGGCCCAGTAGCCCGAGCCCACGTCCCCGAAAGGCGGGTTGTCGGCCGGAGTGCCGTTGAACATCGAGTAGGCGACCAGACAGCCGGATTGTCCCGACTTCCGAACAGGCCGGCACGTTCTCGTACATACCGCCGACCAGCTCGCCCTTCGGCACATGGATGTTTGCGCCCGGCAGGATCGCTCCGACCAGCCTCTTTCGAACTGCCGGCTTGGGATCGATTTCCTCGTCGATCAGGCGTCCGAGCGTGGCGGAGCCCTGGGAGTGGCCGACCAGGATCACTCCGCGGCCGTCGTTGTAGTTGGCCAGGTAGTCCTTCCACGCCGAAAGAGCACTCTGGTAGGCCACCTCGGTGTTCTCGCTGTAAATGCCGGGGCTGGTCTCCTGGCGATACATCGGCGCGTATACGTCGCAGACTCGCGAGAACATGCGCGCCTGCTGGACCACCACACGCTTGACCTCGGGGTCCTTGCTCAGATCGGCGTTCGGCGTGGCCTGCTCGCTCACGGTCGGGTAAACGTAGAAGCAGTCCACCGGAAGCGTCCTCCGGCCGAGCGAAGCCGATCGGCTCGCCACCGGCCGTCGTGGTGATCGATCCGGCGCAGAGGTCGTCCACCTGACCAGGCTTGCAGATCCAGACGGTGTCCTCCGCCGAAGCGGGCCCGGCGAACAGCGCCAGGCCGAAGGCGGTCACGGCAGTCGCGAAGAACAACTTCGCCAGTTTCAGCATTCCCGAAGTCTCCATCAGTCCCCTTGTCCCGTTTCCGCGCCGGCGGCGCCCCTGTACTCGCAGGGAGCTTAGCGCTCGCTGTCCCCGATCAGGTTATGGCACCGAGCGAAGCCGAACTGACCGCGTCCGCGTACTTGGCCATTACACCGCGTGAATAGAGCGGGTCCGGAGCCTTGTAGTCAGCGACCCGGCGATCGATTTCTTCGACGCTGAGGTCGACGTCGAGCCGTCGCCCGTCGATGTCCACCGTGACCAGGTCCCCGTCGCGGATCGCGGCGATCGGTCCACCCTTGACCGCCTCGGGGGCGACATGGCCGATCATCAGTCCGCGCGTGGCACCTGAGAATCGGCCGTCGGTCAGCAGCGCCACGTGCTCGCCCAGGCCCTCGCCGACCAGGGCTGCGGTGACCTGGAGCATCTCCCGCATGCCGGGGCCGCCGGCCGGGCCTTCGTTGCGGATCACGATCACATCGCCCTTTTCGATCTTGCCTTTCTTCACGGCGGCAAAGCAGTCTTCCTCGCGTTCGAAGACCCGGGCCGGGCCGGTTTGGCTGCGGCGTTCCGTTCCGGCGACCTTTACGACGGCGCCGTCGGGGCAGATGTTCCCGCGCAGGATCGCCAGGCCACCCTGGGCCTTGAGAGGTGCCTCAACCGGCAGGACCACTTGCTGGCCGGGCTGCTCTTCGGCCTTGTCGGCTTCTTCGCCGATGGTGTTTCCGGTGACCGTGATCTCATCCTCGTGAAGCAGCCCGCCGTCCTTCAGCCGCTTGAGGATCAGCGGCACTCCGCCGGCCCGGTAGAGGTCCGTGGCGACGTAGTTGCCGCCGGGCTTGAGGTCGGCCAGAAGCGGCGTGCGGCCGGAGACTTCCTCGAAGACATCGATGTCCAGTTCGATACCGGCCTCCCTGGCGATCGCCAGCAGGTGCAGGACCCCGTTCGTCGAGCCGCCGGACGCGGCGACCATGGCGATCGCGTTCTCCAGTGAATGGCGGGTGATGATCTTGCTGGGGCGGAGATCGTCAGCCAGCACCTTGAGGATCAACTCCCCGATGCCACGGGCGACTTCGTTCTTTTCGCTGTCTTCGGCCGGGACCATGGCCGAGAAGGCCGGAGAGATGCCGAGTGCTTCGAAGGCGCAGCCGAGAGTATTCGCCGTGAACTGCCCGCCGCAGGCTCCGAAGCCGGGGCTGGCCACGTTCTCGATGTCGGTCAGTTCCTGGTCGGATATCTCACCGGCCGCATGGGCACCGATCGCCTCGAAAACCTCGAGAATCGTCACGTCCTTGCCCTCGTAGCTGCCGGGCTTCACGGAACCGCCGTAGAGCACGATCGAAGGGATGTCGATGCGGGTCACTCCCATCACCGCGCCGGGAATGGTCTTGTCGCAGGCGGTCAGGGCGACGATCGCGTCGAACTGGTAGCCGCGGGCCATCAGCTCGATCGAGTCGGCGATCACCTCCCGGCTGACCAGCGAGGACTTCATTCCCTGAGTACCCATGGTGATCCCGTCCGAGACGGCGACCGTGTTGAACTCCATCGGGGTTCCGCCGGCCGCGCGCACGCCTTCCTTCACGTACTCGGCCAGGCCGCGAAGCCCGTAGTTGCAGGGCATTGCGTCGGTCCAGGTATTCGCGATGCCGATCGTCGGCTTCTTCATGTCTTCGTCGCTGAGGCCGATCCCCTTCATGTAGGCGCGGGCGGCGGCCCGGTCGGGTCCGTCGAAGACGGCGGCGGAGCGCGGGCGCGGGAACGGGCTGACGGCAGGCTGGTCGTTCGTGGACATGGCGCCTATCTTAGGCCGACAGGCAGCTTCAGCCGGGCGTCGAACGGGCGAGGCCGAACACATCCACCGGCCCGGGGCCGGAACCGATCGAGTCGAGACCGTCGGCCACCGCCCTCGAGGCGACCCCGCGGGCGGCGCGGGCCGCCGCTTCGGCTTCCATGCCGGAGGCCATGAACGCAGCCAGCGCCGAAGAGTGGGTGCAGCCCGAGCCGTGGGCCGAGGTGGCGTCGTGACGGGGGCCTTCGATCGCGACGATCCGGGCCCCGTCACAGAAGACATCGACGAGGCCGGTACTGTGGCCGCCGGTCACGACCGCACAGTCCGGTCCGAGCGAGACCACCGCGGCGGCAAGATCCTCCTGCGAGGCCTCCTTCGCCGAGCCCGGTCAGCGCCCGCGCCTCGGGGATGTTCGGAGTCGCAACGCTCGCCCGGGGCAGGATCAGTTCGATCAGGGACTGCTTCGCGTCGGCCGCGAGAAGGTCGGCACCGCTCTCGGCCACCATCACCGGATCGAGGACGACCGGCACACCACCGACCAGCTCGAGGCACTTGTCCACCGCGGCGATCGTCTCCACCGTGCCGAGCATGCCGATCTTGACCGCATCGACCCCGATGTCATCGACGACGGCCCTCACCTGAGCGACGATCATCGGCGGTTCGATCGCTTCGATCGCGGTCACCCCGAGGGTGTTTTGCGCGGTGATCGCGGTGATCGCCGTCATACCGTGGGCCCCACAGGATGCGAAAGCCTTCAGGTCAGCCTGGATACCCGCTCCGCCCCCGGAGTCGGAGCCGGCAATCGAGAGCACTCTGGGCACGCCGTTCTCAGTCACCCGACGGATCATAGGTGGCCGCGCAGGCGAGCCCGGTGCGTCCGTACTCGCCGATCAGCGAACAGGTGACGTAGCCGGAGATTTCGAGCCGGGCCAGACCGGCCGCCGCTTCCGCTGCCGACAATCCGGCTGCCGCCGCGATCCCATCGAGCAGGCGCAGCCCACCTTCGACCGCTGCCAGAACGGAACCGTCCGCCGTACTCACATCCGGGCCGAAGAGCTTCTGCGGAATCGAAAAGCCGACCCCTGCGAGTCGGTCGAAGACGTCGGTGCCGTCCCGCACCAGAGCCGCGCCGTCGGCGATCAGTTCGTTGGTGCCGGCCGACGGACCGGCAGTGACCGGACCGGGTACCGCCCCCACCTCCCGCCCGGCGTCGGCGGCCATCTCGGCGGTGATCAGCGAGCCCGAGCGCCGAGCCGCCTCGACCACGACCGTCATGCGTGAGAGCGCAGCCATGATCCGGTTGCGGGCCGGAAAGCCCCAGCGCCAGGGCCTCGTCCCGGGCGGCAGCTCCGAAACGACGAGACCACTCTCGCGAACCCGGCGATAGAGCCGCGCATGGGAAGCCGGGTAGGGCCGGTCCGGACCTCCGGCCAGCACGGCAACCGTGCGTCCCCGTTCCACGGCGCCCCTGTGTACCGATCCGTCGATTCCCAGTGCCAGCCCGCTGACCACGACCAGACCGGCGGCCGCCAGCTCGCCCCCCAGACTACGAGCCACCTCAAGCCCGTAGCCGGTCGCCCGCCTGGCACCTACCACCGTGACCGAAGCACCCATCGTCACCTCTCCGAGGCCGAAACTCCTGCCGCAGCCGATGATGCAGGCGGGCGCGTCGGCTCCGTCCCTGAGGCCTTCCGGAAAGTCGTCACCGTGCCGGCATATCGCCCAGCAGTCGGCCTCCTGAAGATCTCGGCGCAGGTCGTTCTCGTCCAGTCCGGAGTTTTCGCTCAGCAGTTCGTCCACCCTGCGCGGAGCGAGTGCCGAGACGAGATCTTCGTCGTCCAGGCGCAGCAGTTCCGGGGTGCGGCGCCCGACCCTGTCGTCGCAGGCAACCTGAATGAAGGGCGCGAGCCGCGCGATAAGCCAGCTACGCCTCAGGCAATCGGAACAGGCCATCTCGATTCGACTCGCGGCGCCATTCACTTTGCATCCCTCCGCCTGAGCTGAAGTGCTCCGGCAAGGTGCCGCTCGAGCACGGCCGAGCTGCCGTCGAGATCGGCGACCGTGCGTGGCAAGTCGCAGGACCCGGTCGTGTGAGCGACCGCTCAGACGATGGCTTCGACCCGCCTCGATCAACAGCCGCCGGGCCTCGGAGGAGAGATCGAAGCGGTCGATCTCGGCCCGGCGCGCGACCGCGTTCACGCGACCGCGACCGAGCCGCTCCGCCATCAGACCCCTGGCCCGTACGACCCTCTCCCTGATCGCTTCGGAGCCTTCGCCCTCGGCCCCGGCCATGGCCTCCGACCCAGGCTGTGCGACCCCGACGATCATGTCGATGCGATCGGCCAGGGCGCCACTCAGGGTGGCCCGATAGCGAGCTGTCGAGGCAGGCGTGCAGGTGCAGTCGGGGTCCTCCTCGCCCCTGCCGCAGGGACAGGGGTTGGCCGCGGCCACGAGCGTGAAGGCGGCGGGCAGAGTACGACTTCCGCCGGCCCTCGTGATCGCGACCTCACCGGACTCGAGTGGCTCGCGCAGGGCCTCGAGCGCGGGCCGGCTGAACTCGCAGAGCTCGTCCAGAAACAGCACTCCCCTGTGGGCCAGAGTGATTTCGCCCGGTCGCGGTGGGCTGCCGCCGCCGACCAGGCCGGCTGCCGAGACCGTGTGATGAGGCGCCCTGAAGGGTCGCTGCGACCGGACCGGCCCGGACCCGCAGACTCCGGCGATGCGCGCGACCTCGAGGATCTCCTCACGGCACATCGGTGGGAGTACCGAGGGAAATCTCCTCGCCGCGAGAGACTTGCCGGAGCCGGGCGGACCGATCATCAACAGCCCGTGACCACCCGCCGCCGCCACCTCGATCGCCCGCCGCAGGTTGGACTGGCCCCGGAGGTCCCGCAGGTCAGGCACACCGGGAGCCTCGACCGGGTTGGCGGGCACTGCCCGGCTGCCCGGTATCCGACCCGATTCGAGCCTGCGAAGCTCGGCGATACTCGTGATCGTGCGCACCTCCACGCCCGGCGCCAGCGCCGCCTCCGGACCGTTCAGCTCGGGCAGGATAATCCCTCGGCAGCCGCGCTTTCGGGCGGCCTCGGCCATCGCAAGCGCCCCGCGAACCGGCCTGACTGAACCGTCGAGGGCCAGCTCACCGGCCATCGCCCAGCCGCCCAGCCTGGCGCCGTCGATCTCCCCGCCCGCGGCAAGCAGACCGGCGGCCAGGGCCAGGTCCAACCCGGGACCAACCTTCCGGAGATCTGCCGGAGCCAGATTCGCGGTGATCCTGCGCATCGGGAACTCGAAGCCGGTGTTGACCACGGCGGCCCTGACCCGCTCACGAGCCTCGCGCACGGCCACATCGGGCAGGCCTACGATCTGGAAGCTGGGCAGGCCCCGGTGGATGTCGACTTCAACACGGACCGGGCTGGCCGAGATCCCCTCGAGCGTGAATGAAGTGGTTTCGGCGAGCACAGATCGAAGCTAAGGCGCCCCGGCTCGCGACTTTCACCATGGCTGCATCAATTCCGCGCGGAGTGACTGACGACCCACGGAAGTCCGGCCCTTTCGGCGCCGCGGGAGTCTACTTTGGGCAAATGGCACGAAAATCAGACGGGCAGAGACCGGCCGCCGGTGATCCGCGGCGAAGGCTTGGAGCGCGGGCGGAGAGCCTCTGCGCGGCAGAACTCGAGCGTCTTGGCTGGCGGATCCTGAATCGCAACTGGCGAATCAGGATCGGGGAGATCGACATCGTCGCGATCGACGGGCGCAGCCTGGTGGTGGTGGAGGTCAAAGCTCACCGCGCCGGCAACACTTCGGGCCCCGCCCGCCCGGTCCTGGCGGTCAACCGGGACAAACAACGGCGCCTGAGGAGACTGGCTGAAGCCTGGCTCCAGAGTCGCGCCGGCGGACTGAGCTTCGAGGAGGTGCGCTTCGACGTCGTCGGCATCACGATCGGCACCACGGGCGCCGTGGTGGCCCGGGAGCACCTCGAGAACGCCTTCTGACCGACAGACGGTGCCGGCCGCGGATATCGGTCCAAGTCGGAAGCCTGCAGTATGATCCTGCGATCACGACACGGTCCGACGACGAAGAGACAGCGGGAGCGGCGACACCCGTCAAGACGGGCGCCCCGTCGGCAACCCGTCGACTGGCCGCGCTGGCGGCGATCGGCCTCGAGGGCGCGAGCGTCATCGTGGCGATCGTGGCGGTGTTCTCGAAGCCCGGCCCGGTCTTGCTGGGTGTGCTGGCGACGGTTTTATCGGTATACGGTCTGCTTCTGTTCGTGCTCAAGCAGGGAGCGGCGCGCTGGATCGGTGCGATCGTCCTTCTACTGGGGGTTACCGTCGCGGTTGTGGCCCTGCTCGCAGGAGAGTTGCTCATCGTGCTGCTCGTGATCTTCGCCCTTACCGCCCTCGCCGCCGGACTGGCGACCGTCGCACTGCGGCCGAAACCGTACCGGTCGCCGGAGCGCCGCGTACCGCCCCCCGCCAAGCCCTTCTTCCTGATGAACCGTTGGTCGGGTGGCGGCAAGGTCGACCGCTACGGTCTCGACGCGCTCGCGCGCTCGCTCGGCGCCGAAGTGACACTGCTCGAGCGCGACATGGACGTGGTCGAGACCGTCGAGCAGGCGGTCGCCGACGGTGCTGACCTGCTCGGCGCTGCCGGCGGTGACGGGACCCAGGCGCTGGTCGCCGGTGTTGCCGCCCGACATGACCTGCCGATGCTCGTCGTGCCCGCCGGCACGCGAAACCACTTCGCACTCGACCTCGGCCTCGACCGCGAGGATCCACCGGCCGCGATCGAAGCGCTAGGCGAGGACGGTGTCGAGATCCGGGTCGACCTCGGCAGCGTCGGCGGGCGACCCTTCGTCAACAACGTCTCGCTCGGAGTTTACGCCGAGATCATCTCCAGCCCTGATTACAGGGATGCGAAGCTGACGACCGCGCTCCGGGCACTGCCCGACGCCGCCGCGCCGGAATCTGAATCAGGCCTGCGTGTCCGGACGCCCGGGGAGGAGGTCCACTCGGACCCACAGCTGGTCCTGGTCGGCAACAACCAGTACGAGTACCGCGACCTGCGGACCAGTGGAACCCGACCGAGGCTCGACACCGGGTTGCTGGGAGTCGAGATGATCAACTATTCGAGCCCCGATGAGCTCGACCGCGTGGTCAGGGCACTGGCGAGCGGTCGCACTGAATCCGCCGAAGCCGACGGCCTGCTCGCTGGATGGACCCCCGGGTCCCTGAGCGTCGAGAGCCCTGGCGCCGAGATTTACGCGGGCGTAGACGGCGAGTACCTGACCTTCACCGCGCCGCTGGAAATCCGAAGCGAACCCGGGGCCCTGCGGGTCAGAGTCCCGGCCGATCGACCGGGGCTGCCGGCGCCGATCCCGACCTCCTCGATCGCGACGTTGCGGGAACTCTGGTCGGTGGTGATGGGCCGGGCAGGCTAGACGGGCGGTCCGGGGCCGGCGCTACTGTCGGCAGGGCCGTTGCCGGGTGGCCTGCCGGCGCGACGAGCACGCCCCCTGAGCCTCAGCCGTCGCCGGCATGCGAGTAGGAGGCCGAGTTGAAGGACATGCGGTGAATCGGGGTCGGACCGTGGAGGACGATCGCTTCCCGGTGAGACTCGCTGGCGTAGCCCTTGTGGCTCTCGAAGCCGTACTGCGGGTACCGCTCCCCTGCCCTCGCCATACAGCGATCCCGGCTCACCTTGGCAACGACCGAGGCGGCAGCGACGGCCGCGCTCTTGCTGTCCCCCTTGACGAGTCGCTGGTGTTCGAAGTCGCAGTCAGGCAGACGGAAGCCGTCTACGAGTCGAGTCACACCGGCTATCTCGCCGGTCGCGGCCAGGGCTTCGGACAGGCATTCGACATTGCTCGCCTGAAGCCCGGCGGCATCGATGTAGCGGGCCGAACGCATCACGATCGTGACCGTCATCGCGCAGCGGAGGATCTCCGGCAACAGGCGCTCCCGCGTCCTGGCAGTGAGCTTCTTGGAGTCATTCAGCTTGGCCAGCCTGCCCGCCCCGAAGCTCTCGAGGCAATCGCGGTCGAAGACCACGGCGGCCGCTACGATCGGGCCGGCGAGGCAGCCTCGGCCCGCTTCGTCGGTGCCGGCCACCGCACCACGACCGATTTCGAGATCGTGAGCGAACAGTCCGGCGGGGTCGGGCCCGGAGGGCTTAGAGCCCACCGATGCGATTCGGAGGCCAGTATGTGGCGAAGGCCTTGCCGATCAGCTGGTCCTCGGGCAGCGGCCCCCAGAACCGGCTGTCGTCGCTCTGCCCCCGGTTGTCCCCCATCACGAAGAAGTGACCCTCGGGAATGGTTATCGGCTCGGGCAGATTGCAGCCGGAACCGCCGGGACCGCAGGGGATGATCTCGTAGCCGTCGGGCTGTTCCGGGGTGCCGTTCACGACCGGAATGCCGTTCCTGACCGCGATCGTATCGCCCGGCCCCGCGACTATCCGTTTGATGAAGGTATCCGGCGACTCACCCTCGGCCGGCTCGGGACAAGCCTGGTCGCTCTGCCTGGGCACCCCACACTCCGCGTTCCGGTTCACACCGCTGGGCGGATGGAATACCACTACGTCACCTGGCTTCGGGTCACCGAAATGGAAGGCGGTCCGATTGACCAGCACGCGCTGACCGATATCCAGCGTCGGCTCCATCGAGCCCGAAGGGATCTGGTACGGCTTGACCAGGAAGGCCTGGATCAGTAACGCGAGGCCCAGGGCCAGCGCAACGATCACGACCAGTTCGACGAAGCTTCCCCCGGCCGTCTTCGGCTTGGGGATGCGCGGACTCAGGCCTTGTCCTTATCGCCTTGCTCAGCCTCTTCCGAGGCTTCGTCGGCCGCTTCTTCAGCGTCGGCAGGTTCGGTTGATTCGGCCTCGGCGGCCGGCTCCTCGTCAGCCGGGGACTCGTCGGCGGAAGCTTCTTCGGCTGGAGCCTCTTCGGCAGCGGTCTCCCCTGCCTCTTCAGTGGTTTCAGTCGCTTCGGCCGTGGCCTCGTCGGCATCCACAGCCTCGTGGGCGGCATCTTCTTCGGGTGCCAGGCCTTCGCCCGACGCGTCTACGGCGCCTTCGTCGGAAACGGAGACCATCTCTTCGTCGATACCCCAACGGCGCTCGGCCACACGGGCGGCCTTGCCGACCCGGTCCCGGAGGTAGTAGAGCTTGGCCCGGCGGACCCTGCCCCTCGATGCGACTTCAAGTTTCTCGATTTTCGGCGAGTGGAGCGGGAAAGTTCGCTCAACACCAACGCCGAATGACTGCTTCCTGACGGTGAAGGTCTCCCGGGCACCGGAACCCTGGCGCTTGATCACGACACCTTCGAAGACCTGCGGACGCTTGCGGTTGCCCTCGATGACGAGGAAGTGCACGCGCACACGGTCACCCGGCTCGAACGGCGGGAGACCCTTGCGCAGCTGGCTGCTTTCGATGTCCTGGATTACTGTGGTCATGGCTCAAAAATGCGGGCCGGTAGGGCCCGCGAAGCGGCAATGCTACCGACTCGCCGGAATCGGCGGTTTCAAGTCAGTCGCCACGCGCCCTGCTTTGCTCGAGACGCCACCGGCGGACCCGGTCGTGGTCACCCGAGATCAGCACATCGGGAATGCCCCAGCCCCGGTATTCGGGGGGCCTTGTGTAGTGGGGATACTCCGGCATGCCGTCGAGTGCGTCGCTCCAGGACTCCTCGATCGCGCTCTCCCGGTCGCCGAGAGCCCCGGGGAGTCGGCGCATGATCGAATCGGCTACGACCATGGCCGGAATCTCGCCGCCGGCCAGGACGTATCGGCCGATCGAGACCTCGTCATCGGCCAGATGCTCGTGGACCCGCTGGTCGAAACCCTCGTAGCGGCCGCAGAGCAGTGCCAGCGAGGGTTCGGCGGCCAGCTCGGAGACGAGAGCGTCGTCGAGCATCCGTCCGGCTGGACTCAGCACGACTGTCCTCGGCCTGTCGCCTTCGCCGTAGACCCCTGCCAAGGCTGCGTCGACCACATCCACGCGGATGACCATGCCCGCTCCCCCGCCATACGGAGCGTCGTCGACGCGACCGCCTTTCAGCGGGGTCCAGTCCCGGTAGTCGCGAGTCTGAAGCGATGCCCCGTTCTCGATCGCCTTTCGCACCGGCCGTTGCCCACGGAACCAGTCGAATGCCTCCGGGAAGAGGGTGAAGATGTCGAGGTTCACGGCCACTGACCGCCTTCCGGGTTTCTCAGTCGAGGATGTCGACCAGCACGCGGCGTTCCTCGCGAACGGCGGCTGCCTTGGCTACGGTCCGCAGCGCGTTCGCCACGCGGCCGCCCTTGCCGATGACCCGGCCGAGGTCGTCTTCGTTGACCGTGATCTCGTAGACCAGGTCGCCGTCTTCTTCGAGTTCCTCGACCTGGACCGCCTCACGGTCTTCAACCAGGGACTGCGTGAGGAAAAGCAGCATCTCCTGCACGGAGATCAGCTCCCGCTGGCCTTGATGCCCTTGATGCGCAGCAGGCCGGCGACCCGCTCGGAGGGCTGAGCGCCCTTCTCGAGCCAGTACTTCGCGCGCTCTTCGTCGAGCACGATGGTCGAAGGATCGGTCTGTGCGTTGTACTGGCCGATCGTCTCGATGCTGCGCCCGTCCCGGGGGGAGCGCTTGTCGGCGACGACGATTCGCCAGATCGGGTTCTTCTTGGAACCCACTCTTCTAAGTCTGATTCGGACTGCCATTGGACGCGAGATCCTACAGATTCTCAGCGGCGGCGGACCTTGGGCCGCTGGACGTTGCCGGTCATCTTTGCCAGTTGTTGCGGATCCGGCATGTTTCCGGTCGCCATCTGCTTCATCAGGCGACGCATCTGGTCGAACTGTTTGACCAGGTTGTTCACCTGCTGGATCTTGGTTCCCGAGCCCTCTGCAATGCGGCGCCGGCGCGATCCTTTGATCAGTTCGGGGAAGGCCCGCTCCTCGGGGGTCATCGAGAGAATGATCGCCTCGACACGGTCCAGTTCGCCCTCGTCCACATCGGTGTCCTTGAGCTGCTTCTTCATCGCCCCCATGCCCGGCATCATTCCCATCAGGTTGCCGAGCGGACCCATCTTGCGGACCTGGCGCATCTGCTTGAGGAAATCCTCCAGCGTGAAGGTCTCGTTGGCCATCTTGCGCTGGAGTTCCTCGGCTTCGTCTTCGCTGACCTGCTCCTCTGCCTTCTCGATCAGGCTCAGCACGTCGCCCATACCGAGGATGCGGTTGGCCATGCGGTCGGGATGGAACCGCTCGAAGTCCTCGAGCTTCTCGCCGGTCGAAGCGAAGATGATCGGCTTGCCGGTCACCGCCTTGACCGACAACGCCGCGCCGCCTCGGGCGTCACCGTCGAGCTTGGAGATGATCACTCCGTCGAATTCAGCAGCCTCGGAGAACGACTCGGCGACGCCGACGGCGTCCTGACCGGTCATCGCATCCACCACGAGCAGAACGTTGTGGGGCTTGGTCTTCTTCCGGATGCTCGCCAGCTCGTCCATCAGATCGCTGTCGATGTGGAGCCGGCCGGCCGTATCGATGATCAGCACGTCGCGGCCTTCGTCCTTGGCCTTGCCGAGCGCCCAGTCGGCGATTTCGACCGGGTCGGCATCGGCGCCCTGCTGGTAGACCACGGCACCGGCCCGCTGGCCGACCGTTTCGAGCTGCTTGATGGCGGCAGGACGGTAGACGTCGCAGGCGGCGAGCGCGACCCTCTTGCCTTCCTTCTTCAGCAGCATCGCCAGCTTCGCGGTTGCAGTCGTCTTGCCCGATCCCTGCAGGCCGGCCATCAGGATGACCGTGATCCCCTTCTGGGAGAAGACGAGATCGCGCCCGGCCCCTCCCATCAGTTCGGTCAACTCCTCGTTGACGATCTTGACCACCTGCTGGCCCGGGTTGAGACTGCCCATCACGTCTGCCCCAAGGCAGCGCTCCTTGACCCTGGCGGTGAAGGACTTGACGACCTTGAAGTTGACATCGGCCTCGAGCAGGGCGAGGCGGATTTCCCGCATCGCCTTGTCGACGTCGTCTTCGGTCAGCTTGCCTCGCTTGCGAACGTCCGAAAGCGTCGACTGGAGGCGGTCTGAGAGCTGGTCAAACATGAACTGCCACCCTACCGGCACCCTGCTTCCAATCGCTCGCAGCGGCACGGGGAAGAAGGACCGGTTGCCTTGGGAGGGGCGGCGGAGCGGTCAGGGGGCCTCCTGCCACAACCCCCCGTTCCGGGAGTCCCCCTGACCGCTCCCCCGCCCTCGACGACTCGCGAACCGTTAGACCGAAGACGGGCGGTCCCGCGTCGCCCGGGGGCGATCGTGGGCGGTGGGGCCGGTGGGGGTTGCCCGGAACGGCGGGTTGTGGCAGGCAACCCCCACCGGTCCCACCCCCGACCGATGGCTGCGAATCTACGACTCGTCGAGCAGGGCGTGGGCGAAGTCGTGAGGGTCGAAGGGCCGCAGGTCTTCGAGCTTCTCCCCTACGCCGATCAGCTTGACCGGAATGCTCAGCTCGTTGGCGATTGCGAGGGTGATGCCGCCTTTGGCCGTGCCGTCGAGTTTGGTCAGCACGACACCGTCGAGCGGTGTGGCCTCGGCGAAGGCCTGGGCCTGGCGCAGACCGTTCTGACCCGTCGTCGCGTCGATCGAGATCAGGGTCTCGTGGGGCGCGCCCGGAAGCTGCTTCTCGATCACCCGGCGCACCTTGCCCAGCTCGTCCATCAGGTTCGACTGGGTGTGGAGGCGGCCGGCGGTGTCGATGATCACCACGTCGGATCCCCTCGCCTTGGCGGCGTTGATCGTGTCGAAGGCGACCGAGCCGGGGTCGGCACCTTCATTCGAGCGCACGATGCCGGCTCCGGAGCGCTCGGCCCAGGTGGTCAGCTGTTCGGCCGCGGCGGCGCGGTAGGTATCGGCGGCACCCAGCAGGACAGAGAGGCCGAATTCCTGCTGGAGGTGCCAGGCGATCTTGCCGATGCTGGTCGTCTTGCCGGTTCCGTTGACGCCGGTCATCAGCAGAACGGCCGGCTCGGCGCTGAGGTTGATCGGGGCACGATTGGTCGAGGCGATTTCGGCAAGGATTTCGACCAGGCGGGCCTTTATCGCTTCGCCGTCTGCCGGGACCTCACCCGCATCGACTTCGTGCTCGAGCTTCTCGACGACCTTGGCGGTGGTCGGCGCTCCGGCGTCCGCGAAGATCAGGGCCTCCTCCAGCCGCTCCCAGGTTTCGTCATCGATCCGGTCGAAGAGGCTGGAGCTGATCTCTTCAGTGAGGGCCCTGCGGCTCTTGGACAGACTCTCGCGAAGCCGGCTGAAGGCACCGCGACGCTTCGGACTTTCGTCCTCGGGCTGCCGTTCGGGAAGCTCGCGGGGCAGGCGCTCGCCGAGGTCGAGGATGTCGTTCCAGGAAGTGCTCACAGGTGGTTGATCCTGACTGATTGCGCTGCCCGGGGGAACGCGGCCGCGACCGGCACCGCCGACCGGTCAGGCAGCTTCGTCAACCGCATCGTCGCCGACCGCCTCGAGTTCACGGGGCAGGCGACGGGACACCACCTTGGTCACGCCGTCCCCGCCCATGCTGACCCCGTAGAGCACATCGGCGGCATCCATGGTCAGCTTCTGGTGGGTGACGATGATGAACTGGGTTCGATCCGAAAAGCGCCGGACCATTTCGAGAAACCGGCTGATGTTGGCATCATCGAGCGCGGCTTCGACCTCGTCGAGGATGTAGAAGGGACAGGGGCGGGCCAGGAATACGGCGAATACGAAGGCGAGCGCCGTCATGGCCTTCTCGCCGCCAGAAAGCAGCTTCATCTGCCGCATTCGCTTGCCGGCCGGGGTGACTTCGAGTTCGACCCCGAGGTCGGCCTGTATCTCGTCTTCATCGGCCTCGACCGCCTCGGTCTCCGCGCCGTCTTCACCTTCGTCCGAAGGCTCCGGTGCCGGCCGTAGATCCACCGAGCGCAGCCGTCCGCTGCCGCCCGGGAAGAGGTGACCGATCATCTGCTCGAAGTTCTCGGCAGTCGCGGCGAAGGTCTCATCGAAGGAGCGTGTGATCTCGGCGTCGATGTCGCGGATGATGCCTTCGAGCTCACGCAGCGCCCGTTCGGTGTCCTCGCGCTGGGAGAGCAGCTGCTCGAGATGCTCCAGCGCTTCCTCGTACTCACGCTGTGCGAGCGGGTTGACCGGCCCCAGCCTCTCGCGCCGCAACCGCAGGTTGCTCAGGCGCCGGTCGATCGCCTCGCGCTCTTCTTCCTCGAGCGGCTGTTCTGCCTCCGGAATCTCCCGGTCGAGCTTTTCTGCGATGCGATCCAGTTCGGCGGCCGCTTCGGCCCTCCGGTCACCGAGGTGGGCGGCTTCGACCTCGGCGGTCGTAACCTGCTCCGCGACAGCGCGCAGATTCGACTGGATCTCTATCTCCTCGTCCGAGCAGAGCTTCAGTTCGGCGGCAATCTCGTCGGCATCACCCTGGTCACCGATGACCGTGCGCTCGGCACGGGTCACCCGGCCCCTGACGGCCTCCCCGGCAGCCTCACCCGAGTTGATCAGGCCGGCGATCGAGGCTGATCAGCCCTTCCACCTCGGCCATGCGCTCACCCAGTCGCTCGCGATGGCGCTCGCCGAGCAGTCCTTCGGCCCGGCGGGCATGGCGGGTGGCGCGCTCGGCACCCGTGTGGACTTCGCCGAGGGCCTGCAGCCGGTCTGCTTCCGGCCCTTCCCCCCGGGCCTGCCTCAGTCCTTCGGCCGCCGCCGTGAGACCGGCGTCGACCTCGGAAAGCTCCTCGACCAGACGCCGCGAGCGCTCGCTGGCGCTACCACTGTCGCCCAGGTCGAAGGTGAGCGGTGCCAGTTCGACCCTCAGGGCCTCGAGCCGGCCTTCGAGAGAGCGGCTGCGCTCGACGACCGACGAAGTGCTGATCGCGATCTTCTCCTGGCCGGAGCGCAGGGAGTTGAGCACTCCCCAGATTGCGGTGCGCTCCCGGTCGCGCTCGGCGAAGCGCTCTTCCGCCGCACGGCGGCGTTTCGACACGCCCGTCAGCTTCTCCTCCAGGGCAGTTCGCTTCTTTCGAGCCTGATCGGCGGCCTCGCGTGCCTTCTCCAGCCGGTCCTCACCGAAGCGCAGTTCTTCGGCCACGATCTGCGCCCGGAGTCCAAGCTCTTCACGCTCGATGCGTGCACCGATCTCCGCCGCGTTGGCCTGCTGCTTGAGGGGGCGCAGGGCCCGACGGGCCTCCCGCTCGACGTCCAGCGCACGATCGAGGTTGTCCCGGGTGGCCTTCAGCTTCAGTTCGGCCCGACGGCGTCGCTTGCGGAATTTGCCGAGTCCGGCCGCCTCTTCGATCAGCATGCGCCGCTCTCGCGGCTTCGAGTGGACGATCGAGTCGACACGCCCCTGGCTGATCACGGAATGCATCTCCTTGCCGAGGTTGGCGTCGGAGAGAATCTCGACGATGTCGACCAACCGGCAACGGGCGCCGTTGAGCCGGTATTCGCCCTCCCCCTGGCGATCGAGTCGCCTGGTGATCGCGATTTCGCTGAAGTCGGAGTTGAAGCCGGCGTCGGAGTTGTCGATCACCACTTCCACTTCGGCCGAGGAGCGGGCACCGATGTTCTTGCCTCCGACCGAGATCACATCCTGCATCGAGGCACCACGGACGGCCCCCGGACTCTGCTCGCCCAGCGCCCAGAGCACCGCGTCGGTGATGTTCGACTTGCCAGAACCGTTGGGGCCGACCACCACGCTCACCCCGGGGGCGAAGCGCAGTTCGGTCTTCTCGGGGAAGGACTTGAACCCCTTCATGGTGACTGAGCGCAGGAACATGACTACCTAAGGCTGCCGTTCGCATCGGACGGCTCGGCGGTCAGCCATCGAGTGACTCCAGACCGCGCTCAGCGGCAGCCTGGCCCGCTGCTTTCTTGCTGCGTCCCTCGCCCCGGCCGATCTCGGTACCAGCCAGCCGGACCACCACCTCGTAGGTGCGCTGATGGGCGGGCCCGCGCGCATCCACGACCTCGTACTCGACCACGCTGCCGTCTCGGGCCACGCTTTCCTGAAGCGCCGACTTGAAGTCGGTACGGGTGTTCTGAACGGTTTCGATCCTGACCCTGAACGCCCGCTGAACAGCCACCGCCACACGTTCGAAGCCGAATTCGAGGAAGCAGGCACCGATCAGCGCTTCGGTCACCTCGGGCAGCGGGCGTTCACCTTCCAGCAGCAAGCGGGCGGGTGTCTGGGTCCCCTCCGGACCGCCCGGATCGGCGGCGATCAGCATTTCCGGGATGCCGAGCTCGCGTCCGACCGCTGCGCAGGAGGTCCCGCTGACGACCTGGTTGAGGATTTTCGTCAGTTCACCGGCGTCGAGTCCGGGATGATCGCGGTAAAGGCCGTCTGCGACTGCGAGGCCGAGCACGCTGTCACCGAGCAGGGCGAGGCGTTCATAGGAGTCGACGCGCTGCGGGGCCCAGGAGGAATGAGTGAGTGCGGTACTTCTGGACTGATCGGGCAGCGCGTCGATCAGGTCCCGGAGGGCGTCTCCGGCGGAGTCGCCGCCGGAACGCCGCTCACGAGCCCGTCTTAGCCAGGACAAAGTCAACCGCGTCTCCGACCGTACTCAGCTCGCTCGCCTCTTTCTCGGAGACCGTGATGCCGTAGCGGTCTTCCAGTTCCATGACCAGCTCGTAGAGGTCCAGTGAGTCGGCATCGAAGTCTTCCTTGAAACGAGCCTCGCGAACGACATCTTCGCGGTCGAGTTCGAGCTCGGTGGACAGATGCTCGCGCACCAGATCCATGACTTCATCCTGGTTCATCCCTGATTTCCTATCACGACTGATCCTCTGTACCGATCGCGCCGCGATTGAGCCCGACCCGGTGGAGCATCTCTTCGGTCAGACCCGGCGCGTCGACACTCGCACCGCGCGCAGCGACCCGGATCGCGTTGGCAACCCCGTCGGGACCCGAGCTGCCGTGCCCGACCACCGCGACGCTGCGCAGGCCCAGCAGGATGGCTCCTCCGGTGGTGTCGGGGTGCAGGTCGCTCTTGAGCCCGGACAGGGCGGGCTTCAGCATCAGGCCGCCGACCGCCGAGAGCGGGTTGCTGCGGGCGGCGTCCGATATGGAGGAGGTGACCAGCCTGACCACTCCCTCCATCGCCTTGACCACGACGTTTCCGGTGAAGCCGTCAGTGACGATCACGTCGGCACCGGCCCCCGGTATGTCGCCGCCTTCGACGTTGCCGATGAAATCGATCTCGCCCGACTGGCTCAGGACCTCGTGGGCCTGGATCTCCACGTCACGCCCCTTGCCGGACTCCTCGCCGACCGACAACAGCCCGACCGTGGGTGACTCGACGCCCATGACTGCGGTCGAGAAAGCTGCGCCGAGGTAGGCGAACTGGATCAGGTGCTGGGCCCTGACTTCGACGTTGGCACCCATGTCGAGGAAGAGCACCGGCTTGCCCGGCAACGGGATGACCGCGGCAAGGGCGGGCCTCTTGACGCCCCTGAGCCGCTTCAGGCCGAAGGTGGAAGCGGCCATTGCCGCGCCGGTAGATCCGAGGCTCACCACGGCTTCGGATTTGCCCTCGCGGGTGTCCTCCACAGCCCTGACGATCGAAGCACCGGGCCGGCTCCTGACCGCCGGAACCGGGTCGTCGAGGTTGCTGATCGATTCACGGACGTCGATCAACTCCACGCCTGGCGCACCACCGAGGTCGATCCGGTCCGCCGGCCCGAAGACCCGGACGCCGATGCCGTCCTCAGCCGCAAGCCGAACCCCGGCTTCGAGCACTTCGAAACCTTTCTCAACCCCGAAACCGTCGAGCGCGACCGTGGTCCCGCCGAGGCTCAATTACTGCCCCGTGGGAGGAAGCCCCTCGATACCGGGTCTGCGCTGGGCGACCACCTCACGGCCGGCATAGTCGCCGCAGGAGGGGCAGACACGATGCGGCAGGCGCGGCGAGTGGCACTTCACGCAGTGGTTCACGCGGGCCTTTGCCGCCTTGTGAGTGGCGCGGCGCTTGTCGCGGCGGGTGCGGGAGGTTCTCTTCTTCGGTACGGCCATAGCGACGGCGCAGTCTAGAGAAAAGCGGCCGGCTCCGCTTTGCCAGGGGCGGTTGGACCACCTCAGCCGAGCTCGCGAAGCTTCGCCCAGCGCGGATCGGTGTTCTGACCGTGATCGTGGGCACCGGGCTCGGCTCCGTTCAGGCTCTCGCCGCAGTAGGCGCAGAGTCCGGCACAGTCCGGTCGACAGACGATCTGGTTCGGCAGCGAGAGGATCAGCGCGTCGTGGGTCCAGGAGGCCAGGTCCAGGATCCCATCCTCGACGTAGGGGCTCTCCAGTTCCGCGGCGCTGGACTGGTCCTCCTCCTCTTCTTCTCCAGTGCCGGGCCTGGCCGGTATCGGCTCCGGGGGCTGATCCACCTCGCGTACGTCCACGCGCACCGTGGTCACCGCCGGATCGAGGCAGCGGTAACACGGACCAGACAGGCCGACCTCGAAGCGCAGCCGGAGCGCAAATCCGGTGCTGGTCCGCGATACGTCGAGAAGAAACCCGGTCTCAGGTGGCTCGGGGCGGTAGCTCTGGCCTCCGAGCTGGACATCCTCGGGGGCGACCAGACCCTGAAGCTGTCTGGCGTCTCCGTAGGCGAGACCGAGAGAGTCGAGGTCCACTGTTTCCATCAGCATGGTGCTGTCTCCAGACTGGCATGGGTCTACGATGTCGATCCGCCACCAAGCGTAACGAGATGAGCAGACCGGACTCCACACCAGACGAACTGACCTACCTCGCCTCAGTGCGATCGCAGGTCCCGCGGTACGACGAACTGCAGGCTGCGGCGATCGAAGCCGTGCCGTTCGAACCCGAGACGGTGCTCGAACTCGGAATCGGCACCGGCCGGACGACCGCGAGGCTGCTGCAGCGCTTCCCCGACGCCCGCATCACCGGGCTCGACAGCGACCCGAGCATGGTCTTTCGGGCAAGGGAGCAGATCAGTGACGTCAAGCTGGGGCGGATCGAGGATCCGCTGCCGGACGGTCCGTGGGACCTCGTGATCTCGGTGCTGTCGGTACACCGGATCAACGACGAACAGAAGCGGGTCCTTTTCCGGAGGGTCAGGGAACAGGCCCGATCCCTGGTGATCGGCGATTTCGTCGCCCTGCCGTCGGGGGCCGGCGATACGGAAGTTCCCGGCACGGCTTACCCCGATACCGCAGATCAACTGGCCGCCTGGAGTAGTGGCGAAGTCAGGTGGAGCAGCGACGACCTGGTGGTCGTGGCGGCCGACTACCGCTGAGGGTCAGTCCTCGAGTTCGTCGAGGGGTTCTTCGTCGCGTCCGGCGAGACGGTCGCGGCCCCGCTGTACGGCGGCGGTGAACTTCTGAAGGTTGACTTCCAGCGTGCTGAGGATCTCGTCGGCATAGTCCTCTGCTCCGAGGCGGATCTCCCGCTCGCGAGAGCGGGCGTCTTCGACGATCTCGTCGGCGGCGCGCTCGGCCTGCTTGGTGACCTCTTCGTCTGAAACAAGCCGGGCCTGCTGCTCGCGGGCCTCCCGCACGACCCTCTCGGCTTCGCGCTTGGCTTCCTCGAGCATCTCCTGACGCTCCTTGACGATCCAGCGGGCCTGCTTTATCTCCTCGGGGATCGTCGCCCGCATCTGATCGAGCAGGTCGTAGATCTCCTCGCGGTCAACTCTCACCTGATCGGTGAGAGGCACCGGTCGGGCGTTGTGGACGAGGTCATCGAGTTTGTCTATGAGGACGAGGACATCCATGGCTCAGCGAACCTTATGCGTCTCGGAGATTTTGTGCCTGAAAGTGGTCATTTGCTGCAACATTCTGCATGGAATCTCCCAATCCTTTTCGCGGCCGGTCGGGCCCGGGAGACGGTTCAACTGCGTCCCAGCCTATCCGCGAGTGCGGTCGCGACCGGCGCCGGCACCAGTTCGGAGATGTCCGCGTTGAAGATGGCCATCTCCTTCACTCCGGTAGAGGACAGGAAGCTGAAGTGGGAACGGGCGAAGACGTAGACGCTTTCGATTTCGGGATCGAGCTTGTGATTGAGCTGGGCCATCTCGAACTCGTACTCGAAGTCAGAGATCGCCCGCAGTCCCTTGATGACCACGGTCGCGTCAACATCACGCGCGAACTGCACCAGCAGGTCGGAGAAGATCTTCACCTCGACGTTGTCGAGGTGCGCCGTGGCGACTTCGATGAATTCCTTTCGCTCTTCTGCGGTGAACAGGGTTGCGTTCTTCCGCATCGGCTTGTTGACGACACCGACCACGACACGGTCGAACATGCGGGAGGAGCGCCCGATGATGTCGAGATGGCCGTTGGTTACCGGGTCGTAGCTGCCGGGACAGATCGCGGTACGCATTGGGGTGGTGTTCATTCTCTTTCCGGGGACGAGGGGTTGACGTGGAATGTAACCAGTGTGCGGCCATACCGGCGCTCCCGGATCACCTCCAGCGACGGCAGTTCGAATTCGCGGCCGACTTCGCTCTCGACGACGACCCTGCCCCCGGGAGCGAGCAGCGCGCCCAGACCGGGGTCGATCCGGGCGGCGATCTCGGCGAGCCGGCGATAGGGCGGGTCGAGCAGAATCAGGTCGAAGCTCGCCCCGCTGCCCCCTGAGGCCACCCAGTCGCAGGCATCGGCCCGGACCAGTTCGATCCGGTCGAGCAGTCCGAGGTTGTGCACGTTTCCCATCGCCGGGCGGGTGTCCTGGTCAACCAGGACGGCGTCGGCGGCGCCGCGGGATATCGCCTCGATCCCCAGCGCACCGGTGCCGCAATAGAGGTCGGCGACGCGGGCTCCGCCGATGTCCCCCAGGGCGGAGAACAGTGCCTCCCTTACCCGTTCCGGAGTCGGCCTGACCTTCCAGCCTTTGGGCGCGAGAAGCTGACGGCCACCGAACTCTCCGGCGATAACCCTCACCGGAGCATCCCGCCGCGGTCGAAGCGCGCACCGGCCAGATCGAGTGTCGGGCCGAAGGTGGGCGAGTCGAGTCCGCCGGGCAGGGAGGCGAGACGGTCGAGGTCTTCTCTGGCCGCCTCGAGCAGGCCGGCGTCCTCCGGCAGCCGCGCGACCCGGAACCGGGGAAGGCCGTGCTGACGGGTTCCGGTCACCTCTCCCTCCCCCCTCATCTCGAGATCGATCTCGGCCAGCCGGAAGCCGTCCGACTCGGTTGCGAGCGCCGACAGCCTGCGACGGGCGGAAGGGGTCGTAGAAGAACTCATCAGCAGGCAGCTTCCACCATGGCGGCCGCGGCCGACGCGTCCCCTGAGCTGATGAAGCTGGGACAGGCCGAAACGCTCGGCTCCTTCGATGATCATCGTCGTCGCATTCGGGACGTCGATCCCGACCTCGATCACCGTGGTCGCGACCAGCACGTCGGTCCGGCCGTCTTCGAAGGCCTTCATCGCCACCTCCTTGCGCTCGGAAGACATCCGACCGTGGATCAGCCCGACTTCGAGGTCACGAAGATCGCCGCTGCGCAGTCTTTCTGCCTCGGCCTCGGCAGCCCTGGCTTCGATGCTCGTGGACTCTTCGACCAGCGGACAGACGACGAAAGCCTGCCGGCCGGCTGTGACTTCCGCCCTCACCTGTTCGAAAGCCGACGAGCGGTCCGACTCCCCCAGCAGACGGGTTTCGACCGGCAATCGCCCGGACGGCAACTCCCTGATCTCGGTGAGTTCAAGGTCGCCGTAGGAGGTCAGCGAAAGAGTCCTCGGGATCGGTGTGGCCGAGAGACTGAGCAGGTTCGCGCTGCTGCCCGGTGGTGCCTTGGCGTCGAGGCGGTCGCGCTGCCGGACCCCGAAACGGTGCTCTTCGTCGATCACGATGACGGCAAGTGAAGCGAAGTCGACGGCGTCTTCCAGCAGGGCCTGAGTTCCGATCACGATCGAGGGCTCGCCGGCAGCGAGCGAAGCGAGTACGGCAGCCCGCTGCGCCGTCGTGCTGGCGCCGGTGAGCACGCCGAGCTTGATCCCGGTGCCGCGAAGCAGGCGGGCTACGGTCGAAACATGCTGGTCGACCAGCACTTCGGTCGGTGCCATCAGTGCCGCCTGCCGGCCCGACTCGACCGCGCGCAGCATGGCCCAGAGCGCAACCACGGTCTTGCCCGAGCCGACCTCGCCCATCAGCAACCGCCTCATCGGCTCCGGTCCCTCGAGATCGGAACCGATGGCTTCGACTGCCGCAAGCTGGTCGCCGGTCAGCTCGAAGGGCAGCCCGGCCAGCCAGGCATCGCTGGTCGTGCGGCCTGCGTCCACAGGCGTCGATTGCGCCCGCTCGAGGCTGTCCCGGGCTCGCAGCCCGGCAAGCACCACCTGGTGGAGGAACAGTTCTTCGTAGGCCAACCTGCGCCTGGCTTCGGCCGAGCCCTCGACGCTGCCGGGGAAGTGCGCCTCGCGTATCGCCGCGGCGGCGGTCGGCATGTCGCGGGTCCGCAGCAGGTCTGAAGGCAGCGGGTCGGCAAGGTCGCCGGCCCGCGAACAGGCCTGCCAGGCCCAGCTCCGCCAGCGCCCGGGTCCGATCTCGCCGCCGGCTCGGTGCCGCGGGCGAGGTGTTTCCCCGGCCGCCCCGGGAGGACCCGCCGCGCCACCGGGCGGGCGGTCGAGGGCCTCGTGCTCGGAGACCACGAAACCGTTCTTCTCGAGGCGGCCTTCGAGTACGAGGGAGCGGCCCGGGGTCAGTTGGTCAAGGACCCAGTGGCGATTGAACCAGACCGCCTTGAGCTGCCCGGAATCGTCGGCCACGGTGGCTTCGACCAGGCTCAGCCCACGCCTGCGCACCCTGACCCGCCGGGACGCCAGCACCTCGACCGCGACCGATGACCGGACTCCGCGCTCGAGCTCTGCGAGGGATGAGCGATCCGGCGACTCGGAGTAGGAACCCGGGAAACGCCAGAGCAGGTCGAAGACGGTTGCCACGCCGGCCTCGGCGGCCTGAGCCCCCAGCTTCGGACCGATGCCGTCGAGGTTCGTTACGGGACCGTCGAAGCGGCCCGCCAGCGGCCACCGTACCGGCGCCTCCAGCAGCGCTTCGCGGTCCGGTGGCTCACCGCCCCCGAAGGCCGGAGGCGCTACTGGCTGGCCAGCAGCCACCACCAACTCGGCTGCCCACCTTCATGGACTTCGATCTCGACTCCGTCCGGAGCGTGGCTCGGGATCTCCTCGAGCGGTATCGGCGCTCCTTCACCGGCGATAGCGGTGACGATCTCGGCTCCTTCGGCCAGTTTGCCGATCGTCGACGCCAGCGTGCTGCCGGTTCCGCCCCAGGCGACGATCTCGCCGGCGATGAAGCCGACAGCGTCGCCACGGCGAAACCTTCCGGAAGCATCGTCGCGTCCGGCCGGCGCAATGCCGCCGGTGCGGATCTCGGCGAGCACCCCCTCGAGCCGCTCGCTGTTCTCGGCTGCGCCCAACCCCGGTTCGAACTCGACCAGGGACAGCAGGCCTTCCTGCTGGGTGCGGGTCGGGACGACGAGAACGTTCTTCTCGGAGAGTTCGCAGGCCCGCTCGGCGGCCATGATCACGTTCGAAGAGCTCGGAAGCACGATGACGTCCGGAGTGGGAACCTCGCGGATCCCGGCCAGCAGCTCGGCGGTCGACGGGTTGAGCGTCTCGCCCCCTTCGATCACCAGCGCATCCATCGACGAGAAGAGGCCCTTCATGCCTTCGCCACAGGAGACCACGACGACCCCGGTCAGATGGCCGGCCATCCGGGCCCGGCGCTCGGCCACCTGCTTGCGCATGTCTGCGACGTCGAGGTTGGTCACCTCTCCCGCCTCTGCGAATACATCCATCGCCGACTCGGGGTCGTCGGTGTGCACGTGGACCTTCAGCGTCGCTTCGTCCCCGACCACCAGCACCGAGTCACCGACCTGCTCCAGCGTTCGCACGAAGTCGCGTGCGACCAGTCCCTCTCCGGAGACGATGAAGTTGGTGCAGTACTGGAACCGGCTGTCCTCGTGATGGGACTGACTGAACCGCGGTGCTTCGTGGTGCTCGATGACCGGCAGTTCGGAGTCGTCTCCGCGCAGAGCGGCAAGCACGCCCGCCAGGATCAGAACGAGCCCGTAGCCGCCCGCATCGACGACACCGGCCTCGGCCAGGACGTCGAGCTGCTCCGGCGTTCGTTCGACCGCCTTCTGGCCGTCGGCGATCGCCTGCTCGAGAACCTCGGCCAGCACCTCGTCCTGCTGCTCGGGAGTGGCCTCGGGGCTGAGACGCTGGCGGTCGGCCTCCACGTGAGCCAGCTGCCGTGAAATTGAATGGGCCATCTCGCGGAAGACGGTCAGCATGGTGCCCTCGGCCGGCTCCCTGACCGAGTCGTAGGCGGCGTCGGCTGCCCGGCCAAAGGCCGATGCGACCAGAACCGGGTCGACCAACTCTCCCGGGCGCGAAGCCAGCTCTTCGGCCGCACCGCGCACGATCTGGCTGAGAATGACGCCGGAGTTGCCCCTGGCGCCCATCAGCGCCGCCCGGGACAACGAAAGCACGAGCTGGGTCCGGCCTATCTCGTCAAGCGAGCGACCGTCGTCGAGCCGGTCCAGCTCCTCCATCACGGCCTTCATGGTCATCGCCATGTTCTCGCCGGTGTCTCCGTCGGCGACGGGATAGACGTTGAGGTCGTTGACTTCCTGGCGGCGAGCCTCCAGGGATCCGTAGGCGGACGCGACTACACGCCGGAAGCGTTCGATACTTGGGTCAGCCACAGTCCGCGAGCGTACAGGTCGGAGCGGACTGCCCGATCAGGCGGCTTTGGTGACCTTGTTCGCCTTGAGGCAACGGGTGCAGACGTTGACCCGCTTGCGCGAACCGCCTTCGACGATGCGGACCTTCTGCAGGTTCGCGTCAAAGCGACGCCTGGTGGCGATCATCGAGTGGCTCCGGGAGTTTCCGAAAGAGGGGCCCTTGCCGCAGGTGTGACATACGCGTGCCATTGGACGGAGCATCCTAGCCGAAAGCGCCGACGGGCGACCCGGTCCCGGGCCGACCGACCGGCTCAGCCGAGCAGTTCGCGGCGGATCTCGTTCATCCTCAGCACCGCCCGGGCCGCCCCGGCACCCTGGTCTCGCTTTCCGCCTCCGGTGCGGGCCAGAGCCTGCTCCATGTTCTCGACGGTCAGCACACCGAAGCCACAGGGCACCCCGGTTCGCAGCTGCACGTTCTGGATCCCGCGCGCCGCCTCCGAGCAGACGAAGTCATAGTGGTCGGTTTCGCCGCGGATCACGGCCCCGAGGCAGGCCACGCCTGCGAAGCGACCCGAGGTGGCGCAGTAGTGAGCCGCGATCGGCAGTTCGAAGGCACCGGGCACCTCGAATACCTCGATCCGGTCCTCGCCCACGCCCGACGCTTCGAACTCGGACCTGGCCCCGGCGACCAGCCGCTCGGCGAGCTCCCGGTAGAAGCTGCCGATGCAGATCGCGTAACGCTCGCCGCGACTCACTTGTCGTCGGTCCGGGCTTCGCGCTGTCGGGGCTTCTCGTGCTCGTCCATCCTGTTGCGGTCGCTCAGCTTTTCGCCATGGATCATCTCTTCGTCCAGAGCCAGCCCCTGGTGATGGAGGATGTGGCCCATGCGGTCGCGCTTGGCCCGCAGATAGGACTCGTTGTGGAGGTTCGGCGGGGCCTCGATCTTGATCTGTTCGGTCACCTTCAGGCCATGACCCTCGAGTCCGATGATCTTTTTCGGATTGTTGGTGAGGATGCGAATGTCGTGAAGTCCGAGGTCCCGCAGGATCTGCGCTCCGATGCCGTAGTCGCGCAGGTCGGCCGGCAGGCCGAGCTTGAGGTTGGCATCAACGGTGTCGAGCCCCTCCTCCTGCAGCCGGTAAGCCCGCAGTTTGTTGAGAAGGCCGATTCCACGACCCTCCTGGGACAGGTACAGCAGCACTCCTTTGCCCTCTTCTTCGATCATCGCCATGGCGGCCGCGAGCTGCTCTCCACAGTCGCAGCGCATGCTGTGGAATACGTCGCCTGTCAGGCACTCGCTGTGCACCCTGACCAGGACCGGCTCGCCGGTATCGACCTCTCCCTTGACCATCGCCACATGGTGCTTGTCGTCCACCAGCGAGCGGTAGCCGACTGCCCGGAAGTCGCCGAAGGAGGTCGGAAGCGAGGTCGATACCACCCTCTCGACCAGCTTCTCGTTCTCGCGCCGGTAACTGATCAGGTCGGCGATCGTGATCATCTTCAGTTCGTGCTCGGCCGCATAGGACGTCAGGTCATCGATCCGGGCCATGGTGCCGTCCTCGTTCATCACCTCGCAGATCACGCCGGACGGATTCAGCCCCGCCAGCCGGGCGAGGTCGACGCTTGCCTCGGTGTGGCCGGTGCGTTCCAGAACTCCACCTTCCTTCGCCTTGAGCGGGAAGACGTGTCCGGGAACAACGATGTCGCGGGGTCCGGCAGCGGGGTCGATCGCAACCTGGATCGTCTGTGAACGGTCGGCAGCCGAGATGCCCGTGGTCACTCCCTCGGCCGCCTCGATTGAGACCGTGAAGGCGGTTTCCAGCGGTGCCTCGTTCTTCGCGGTCATCAGGCTCAGGCCAAGCTGGTCGCAGCGCTGGGGAGTGAGCGCGAGGCAGATCAGGCCGCGCCCCTCCTTCGCCATGAAGTTGATCGCCTCCGGGGTCACGAACTGAGCCGCCATGACCAGATCGCCCTCGTTCTCACGATCTTCGTCGTCGGTGACGATCACCATGCGACCACGACGGATGTCCTCGAGGGCCTCCTCGATCGTGTCGAAAGGGGAGTTTTCCCCGGTCACTGCGCCGGTGGCTCGGGTCTCACTGCTGGACATCTTCTCATTCGCCAATCTTGTCGGTTGGTTGGATCTTGTCACCATATGGTGACATCATTTTCTCGACGTATCTGGCGATCACGTCACACTCGATGTTCACCGGACTTCCGGGTACGAGTGTCGAGAGACTGGTCCGTTCTTTCGTCTCCGGGATTAGCGCCACCTCGATCCAGTCCTCAGCGGCCTCAGCGACCGTAAGGCTCACCCCCTCAATCGTGATCGAACCCTGTGGAATGACGAACCTGCGCAGGTTTTCAGAAAGGCTGACCCTGAGCCTCGTGGAGAAACCTTCGGCCTCGGCTGAAACGACCTCCCCCACACCGTCCACATGACCCTGGACGATGTGTCCGCCGAGCCGGTCACCGGCCCGCAGTGCGAGTTCGAGGTTCACCGGCTCGCCCGGCTGGAGCGATCCGAGTGAAGTCAGGCCGAGAGTCTGGCTCATCGCGTCGGCGGTGAAGCGCCCGTCACCGACCGCGGTCGCGGTCAGACAGGCGCCGTTGACGGCGACCGAATCGCCGGACTCGATCTTGTCGGCGAGTGAAGTCTCGATTTCGAGCCGGGCGCCATCCTTGCCCGCCGAGATCGCGGTCAGGCGGCCGAGGTCGGAAATCAGTCCGGAAAACATCGCTCACCAAGCCTTCAGTTGCGCGCTCATGTGTACATCCTGACCGACCCGGCGCACCCGCATGTCCACGGCCCTGATCGCGTCCTGCATCTTCGCCGGCCCGCCGGCGCCGGCCGCGGCCCGCCCCCCACCGACCACGATCGGAGCCATGAAGACCTCGAACCGGTCAACCTCGCCCGAATCGATCGCGATGCCGGCAAGGGTGGGGCCTCCCTCCAGCAGCACTGAAGCGACACCCTGCGCACCGAGCAGGTCGAGCGCCTCGACGAACCGCTGCCCGGGGTTGCCGTCGCCCGTGAGCAGAAACCCGGCGCCCGCGGCTTCGAGTGCTGCGCGGCCGTCCGGCTCTACGTCCGGACCGGATACGACGAGCACGGGTGCCGATTCGATGTCTTCGAAGATCGGGTCTGTCGGAGAAAGCACGGGACCCGAGTCGAAGACCACCCGGCAGGGCTGGCGGACCGGCAGCAGTCCTTCGGCCGGGCTGCCGTCCTCTTCGTCGAGGCGGGCGGTCAGTCTGGGTCGATCGGCGGCGGCCGTGCGGGCACCGACCGCGACCGCGTCGAGATCGGCCCGCCAGCGGTGCACCATACGACGGCTCTCGGGGCCCGATATCCATCGGGAATCTCCGGTGCGGGTGGCAACGGCTCCGTCGAGGCTCATCGCCATCTTCAGGACCAGCAGCGGCCGGCCGGTGGCAGCACGTTTGAGGAAGTCCTGAATCAGGCCCCTGGCTTCTTCGGCGGCTTCGCCTTCGGCCTCGCGCACATTGACTCCCGCCGCACGCAGCCGCCGGGGACCGATGCCGGCGGTCTTCACGGTGGGGTCGGCGCATGCGAATACGACCTCCGACAGGCCCGCATCGATCAGCGCGTCGGAGCAGGGAGGCTGGCTCCCGGTATGCGCGCAGGGCTCGAGGGTGACGAACATCGTCGCGCCTTCGACTTCGTTGCCCCTGGAGAGGGCATCGGCGAGAGCCTCGCGCTCGGCATGCGGCCCGCCGTGGCTGCGATGCCATCCTTCCCCGATCACCCGTCCGTCCCGGACCAGCACCGCGCCGACCATCGGGTTCGGGCTGACCAGCCCGCGCCCGCGCATTGCAAGCTCGATCGCTCTGTCCCAGAAGCGCTGCTCGGACGGTGGTTGCTGACTTGTCATGTGACAATCTTGACGACTAATGAAGGTGATGATCCAGATCCCCTGCCTGAACGAGGAGGAAAACCTCCCCGCGACGCTTGCCGACCTGCCGACCTCGATCGACGGCGTGGACGAAATCGAGACCCTCGTGATCGACGACGGATCGACCGATCGCACGATCGAGGTGGCCCGCGAATGCGGGGTCGACCACGTAGTCAAGCTGCCGCGGAACAAGGGTCTCGCGACCGGCTTCCAGGCCGGGCTCGACGCCTGCCTGAAGCTCGGCGCCGACATCATCGTCAATACCGACGCCGACAACCAGTACTTCGGCGGCGACATCGCGAAGCTGGTGCGGCCGGTGCTGGCGGGCGAGGCCGAGATGGTGGTCGGCGACCGCGACGTGGCCGCGATCGACCACTTCTCGCCCTCGAAGAAGAGCCTGCAGAAGGTCGGCAGCTGGGTCGTGAGACGACTCTCGGACACCGAGATCACCGACGCCACGTCCGGCTTCCGGGCCTACAGCCGCGAGGCCGCCCTTCAGCTCATGGTGGTCGACAACTTCACTTATACGCTGGAGAGCCTGATCCAGGCCGGCAAGACCCAGGTCGCCCTGGCCGAGGTCGAGATCAGGACCAACCCGAAGACGAGGGAGTCGCGCCTCTTCGGCTCGACCTCTACCTACGTGAGGCGAAACGGGCTGGCGATCCTCAGGATTTACGCCAGATACGAGCCGCTCAAGGTCTTCTTCACCTTCGCCGTGATCGCTTTCGTGCTGGCGATCGCCTCCTGGATGCCTTTCCTCACCGACTGGATCCTCAACGGCGACCGCGACGGCAACATCCAGTCGCTGCTGCTCGGAGCGGTGCTGTTCATCGTCTCGATCCAGCTCTTCGCCCTGGGCATCATCGGCGACCTGCTGGCCGGACAGCGGGTTATGACCCAGCGGGTCTTCGAAAGGGTGCGCCGGGTCGAACTCGAGCTGGAGGTCGAACCGACCCACATCGAGGACCCGCCGCACGAGCGGACCACGGTCTGAGTCCGGTTGACCGACGAGTCGCAGACACCTGAGCAGGTGCCGAGCAAGGCTGCGCGCAGCTCCGGCAGGTTCGGACGCACGGCCGGCTTCCTGACGATCGGAGTCGGCCTGACCGGGCTGATCACCTACGTCTACTTCTTCATCGCCGCCCACAATCTCGACCGGGACTCCTACGGCGAGATAACGGTCCTGTGGTCGGCCGTATTCATCACGGTCTCGACCCTCTATCGCCCGGTGGATCAGCTGCTCTCGCGGCACATCTCCGAACACATCGAACGCGGCGACCCCGACACCGGACCGGTGCGCGTGGCCGCCCGGATCCAGGTCACACTCGGTTTCGCCTTCGCCGCCGTGGCCCTGATCCTCAAGGGGCCGATCGAGAACGGACTGCTGGACGGCAACTCCGCGCTCTACTGGATCTTCTTTTCGGCCGTGCTGTTCTACGCGGCCAGCTACTACGCACGCGGCTACTTTGCCGGACACCAGCAGTTCGGGCTCTTCACCGCGCTGATCCTCTCCGAATCCGTCTTCCGGACCCTGTTCGCCGTGCTGGTCGCGGTCGGTCTGCTCTCCGGCCAGACCATGGTCGCGATCGGAATAGTCGCCGCCCCGCTGCTCTCGCTCATGGTCATCCCATACGCGATCGCCAGGCGCACCCGGCGCGAAGAGGCCGAGCGGGCCGAACGCCACGAGGCCGAGATCGACATGGAGGCCGAACGGGAGGAATTCTCGATGTCCCACGGGGCCGGCTTCGTCGGCTCGGTCTTCCTGATCATGTTCAGCGAGCAGGTCTTCCTCAACGCCGGGCCGCTGCTGGTCAGCGCCCTCGAAGGTGCCGGAGCCGCCGGATTCATCTTCAACGTGCTGATGATCGCCCGCGCCCCGCTACAGCTCTTTCAGGCCGTCTCGACCAGCATCCTCCCTCACCTGACTTCGCTCCACCACAGCACCGAGGCCGACTCCGAGACCCAGTTCCACCGTTCGGTCAGGAACGTTCTGCTCGGAGTCACCGCCTTCACCGCGGTGACCGCGATCGTCGTGCTGATCGCGGGCCCGCAGCTGATGCAGCTCGCATTCTCAGACAAATTCAGCTACGACCGGGCAGGCCTGCTGCTGGTCACCGCCGGCATGGGCTTCTACCTGGCCGCGGTCACCGTCAACCAGGCCACGGTCGCCCAGGGTCAGGCCCGACGCGCTTCCATCCGGTGGATCTCCTGTGCCGCCTTCTTCATCCTCTGGACGATCATGCCGGTCATCGACGACGTCAACCGCCGGGTCGAGATCGGCTTCACCCTGACCGCCCTGATCCTGCTCGCCGGCCTGTACTGGGTCTACCGTCGTCCCTCAGGTCCGGAGGAAGGCCTGCCTCTGGAGGGCACAACCGACGAGATCGGTACGAAACTGGCGGGCCTGGAAGACGGAACGCCCTAGCCGGCTTCGGCTGCGGCGAGGATCTGCGAGTAGGCCTCGGCCGGTTCGTCGGCGCCAAATACTGCCGAGCCGGCGACCAGCAGGCTCGCCCCGGCAGCGGTCATCCGGCCGGCGGTTTCGCTTCCGATGCCGCCATCGACCTCGATCAACGCATCGCCGGCAATCGGCTTGAGACGAGAGACCTTGTCCGGAGAGTCTTCGATGAAGGCCTGGCCTCCCCAGCCCGGATTGACCGTCATCGCCAGGATCAGGTCGGCCGAACCACGCAGCTCGTTGAGTGCCTCGACCGGCGTTCCAGGATTGATGGCGACACCAGCCAGGCAGCCGAGTTCGCGGATCGCACCGAGGGAGCGGTGCACATGCGGCGTGGCCTCAGCGTGGAAAGTGATGCTGTCGGCTCCGGCTTTGGCGAATTCCTCGAACTGGCGGTCGGGCTGATCGATCATCAAGTGAACGTCGAGCACTCCGCCGGCGTCGTGGACCTGGTCGGCGATCGAGGACGCGACCAGCGGCCCGATCGTTATCGGCGGTACGAAGCTTCCGTCCATGACATCGAAGTGGATCACCCTTGCGCCGGCATCCATCACTTCGGCTATGGCGGAGCCGAGGCGGGAGAAGTCCGCCGACAGGATGGACGGGGCGATGTGAATGCCTTCGAAGGCCCCCCGGCGGGCGGAGGCGCTCATATCGGCCTCAGCATCGAGCCGCCGCAGGTCTGGCAGGTCATGTCTTCTGTCGAGCTCATTCGGGCGATTGTCTGGTGGACGCCACAGTCGGGGCACTGGCTGACGAGTTCGTACCGACTGAGGCAGTAGACGCAGCGGAATCTACCCGGAAGCTGAGTGGGTCGCAGCCACGGCTCGCCGCACCCCGGGCAGACCGGCCGTCGCGATAACCGCCGGCTTCGATTTCTCGGGTTCCGGGGACACCCGAGCGATTATGCACTGCCGGGCGGCGGCCCCGGCGCAACCGTCGCGGCCGGCTAGGGCTTCAGCAGCCGGGCGATGAAAAAACCCGTGGTGTGGTCGCGATCGGGCAGCAGCTGCAGGCAGCGCGGGTCCGAGGGGTCGGCCAGTCCGGCGCCATTGAACCGATGTCGTCGACTTCCAGGCCCTTGCGCTCGACCAGTGCCTTCACCTGCTCGGAGTTCTCCCGTTCGGAAATCGTGCAGGTCGAATAGACCAGCACGCCGCCGGGACCGAGGGAGTCGGCCGCGCGGTCCAGCAGTTCGGCCTGAAGCGGCAGTAGCCTTTCAACCACGGCCGGGCTCTTGCGCCAGCGGGCGTCGGGGCGCGAGGCGAGCGCGCCCAGGTCCGAACAGGGCGCATCGACCAGCGCCCGCTCGAAGGTCGAAAGTATTTCGCCGCGACGGCCGTCAGCCTCTACGACAAGGACGTTGTGGTAGCCGAGGCGCTGTGCCTGCAGGGCAACCTGCTCGGCCCGGCCGGCGCTGATCTCTACCGCGACCATGTTTCCCTGCCTGCCCACCCTCGAAGCGATCTGACCCGTCTTGATGCCCGGACCGGAACAGAGATCGAGCACGCGCTCCCCCGGTTCCGGCGCGAGAACCTCGACCACCGCAGCCGAACCGCGAGACTGCATGACCAGCAGACCCTGGTCGGCGGCGCGTTCTGCGGCTTCGAGGTTGCCGCGGGCGATCACCAGCTCCGGCGCCGCCATCGGCCACTGGCCCTCGGCCGGAGCCATTTCGATGTCGTCGCGCTCGAGGCTCGCGATGATCGCCTCGCGGTCGTTGCGGTCCGGGTTGACCCGAAAGGCTCGCTCGACCGGGCGGTTGGCTGCCGCCAGAAGCGAGCGAGCCCGCTCGGGGCCCAGCTCCTGCCACCACATGGACGCAAGCCAGAGCGGTGCCGAGTGTGCGAATGCCGCGGCTTTCGGGGTCGACTCATCGGCCAGTCGACGCTCGAGGACTTCCTTTTCCCGCAGAGCCCGTCGCAGCATGGCATTGACGAAGCCGGCCGCATGATCGGCGCCCGCCGCACGGGTCAGGCTGACCGCCTGATCGACGGTTGCGTAGTCGGCACCGCCGTCGGTGAAAAGCAACTCGAACAGGCCGAGCCTCAGGGCGGCCATTGCCTGCGGGTCGGGTCTTCGACCCCGCTTCCTGGAGTATCCGGCGACGATCGCATCGGAAGTACCACGGCGCTGAACCGACCCGAAGGCGAGCTGCTGTGCGGAGGCTCGACGGCGACCGTCCAGTCCGCGCGATTCGACCTCGGACCGGAAGGCCGCCTCGGTGTATTCGTCCTGCTCGAAGGTCCGGCGCAGAACCGCGAAGGCGGCCTCGCGCTCGGGCGTGACCTGACTCAAGCCGCCGCCGGGGCGCCGCGTCCGCGCAGGTATGAGGCGGCGTCCATCGCTTTCCCTCCGGCCGGCTGGACGGTCAGCAGTTCGAGAGCGCCGTCGGCGCAGCCGAAGAAGAGCCGGCCTTCGTCGACCTCGAACAGGCCCGGGCCCGAGTTCGGGCAGCGCGCCTTCGCCGGCCGGCCTTGCCGAGCGCACGGCGAGTCGCTCGCCGCCTTCGAGCTCGATGAAGGCCCCGATGTGCGGGTTCAGGGCGCGGATCAGATCGTTGACCGGGCAGACCGCTGTTTCCGGGTCGATCCGGCGCTCGTCGAGACTCGATCTTCTCGGCATAGGTCAGACCGTCCTCGGACTGCTCGCTCCACTCGATCCGGCCGGAGGCGGCAAGGTCGAGGGCTTCGACCAGCAGTTCGCCGCCCAGTTCGGCCAGACGGCCTGAAAGCCGGCCGAAATCCTCGTCCACTTCAATCGGCAGGGACCGCCGCAGTGCCACCGGCCCCGAGTCGAGCCCGGCAACCAGACGCATCACGCAGACCCCGGTTTCCTGGTCGCCGGCCATGATCGAGCGCTCGATGGGCGCCGCCCCGCGCCATCTCGGCAGCAGCGACGGGTGTACGTTCAGCATCGGCATCTCACCGAGCAGCGGCTCCTTGATGATCTGGCCGAAAGCGCAGATCGAGGCCCACTCACCCCCGGCGCCCAGAATTTTCTCGCGGTCTTCGTCCTCGTTGACGTTGGCGCTCTTGAGCACACCGATGCCGAGTTGTTCCGCCGCTTCGGCTACCGGCGAGGCCTGGAGCCTCCTGCCTCGGCCGCGTTTCCGGTCCGGCAGCGTGACGACCAGCGCCGGACGGTGGTCGGACGCTGCGAGGTGAGCGAGAACGGTGGCCGCGAAGTCCGAGGTTCCGAGGAATGCGCCCTGGCTCACTGCTCGTCGTCGTCCGGCGGCGCGTAGCTCTCGCCGCGTCGCAGGGCCTTCAGGGCACCCCGGCGCTGGGCGCGTTCGGTCCGGTCGAGGATCAGGACGCCGTTGAGGTGGTCGATCTCGTGCTGGAGAACGCGGGCCTCGTGACCCGAGGCCTCGATCAGGATTTCGGCCCCGGTCCGGTCCTGGCCACTGACTCTGGCGTAGAGCGGGCGCTCGACTTCGACGACGACACGCGGCAGGCTCAGGCAGCCTTCGATCATCGGCTCGGTTTCTTCCGAGAGCCACTCGATCTCGGGGTTGACGAGCGCCTGTGGAACGGCGTCGGCATTGGTCTGGAACACCAGCAGCCGGCGCAGCCTGCCGACCTGGTTGGCGGCGAGGCCGACCCCGAGACTCTCCTGCATCAGCAGGATCATGCGGTCGACCTCCTGCGAGAGCGCCTCGTCGAACTCCCCGACTTCGGAGGCCCGGCTCTTGAGCACGGGATCGCCGTACTGAACCACCTGGGCGAGCGCGGCTTCCCGCTTCTTCAAGGTCTCTTCGTCGAGTCCGGGTGCCGCCGAGGCCGCTTCGACCGGGGCTTCCTGCTCGAGCGTTGCTGCTTCGGCGCCTGTTTCTTGGTCCTGACTCATGAGCAGCGAGTTTACCGTCCACCGCGAAGGGTCCGGCTACTGCGGATCGACATCAATGCTGAGCACGATGCCGCGAAAGACCCGGTCGGCGAGCATCGCTTCGACCTCTGTGTGTACCGCATCGATCGTCTGCTCACGAAGGCCGGACTTGATCAGCAGCCGGCGGCGAAACCGGTTGCGGGCTCGGAACATGGGAGCCGGACCGAGCAGATCTGACCCGTCAGGCAGAACGGCCGAGAGGCGCTCGCGAACCTCGGCGGCCGCACGGTCGACGTCTACCTCGGCTTCACTCGCGAGCATGACCCTGATCAGGAACGAGTACGGGGGATAGTCGAGCATCTGCCTTCGCCCGAGTTCGCCCTGGAGGAAGCCAGGTGAGTCGTGCTCGGCGGCGGCGCGGATGCTGGCCGCGTCGGGGGCAAGGGTCTGGACGATCACCCGGCCGCCGGCCGCTCCCCTGCCGCTGCGTCCAGCCAGCTGCGTGACCAGCGAAAAGGTCCGCTCCTCGGCCCGGAAGTCAGGAAAGCGCAGGGTGGCGTCGGCGTCGAGGATCACGCTCAGCGTCACCTCGGGAAAGTCGTGGCCCTTCGCGACCATCTGGGTACCCACCAGGATTGCGCTTTCCGCCTGGTCGAAGGCATTCAGCACCCGACCGTGACCTCCCGGGCCGGCACTGGTATCCGCGTCGAGCCGGAAGACCGGCATCGGCTCCATCGCCTCGGCCAGCAGTCTCTCGATCCGCTGCGTGCCCGCCCCGGACTGAGCCAGAGTCGAGCCACCGCAGTCGGTACACCGGCGCGGCAGAGGCTCGGAGTGGCTGCAGTGATGGCAGATCAGCTGACCGGACTCGCGATGGACGATCAGCGATACGTCGCAGTTGGGACACCCCCAGTGGTGCCCGCAGGTCCGGCAGATCAGCCATGGTGCGAAGCCGCGGCGGTTGATCATTACGATCGCCTTGCCGCCCTGGCGGCGTACCGTGCTCAGTGCTTCAAGCGTCTTCTGATGGATCACGCCGGCCCTGGGATCGGCCTCGCGCATGTCGACCACCTCGACCGGCGGCATGCCCAGGCCGTCCACCCGGCTGGCCAGCTCGATTCGCTCGAAGCTGCTCCAGGTTTCCGGACGAGGCGTGGCCGTTCCGAAAACGAGCAGCGCCCCGGACTGCCGGGCCCGGTGACGGGCGACTTCGCGTGCGTCATAGCGTGGATCGCTCTCCTGCTTGTAAGAAGGGTCGTGCTCCTCGTCGACGACGATCAGGCCGAGGTCGGACAGCGGAGCGAAGATCGCCGAGCGCGGCCCGACACACACCGTCGCCTCGCCGGACTTCAGCCTCTGCCACTCGTCGTACCTCTGCCCGGCAGAGAGTGCCGAATGCAGCACGGCGACCCTCTCACCCAGCCTCGCCTCGAAGCGCCCGACCGCCTGCGGGGTCAGGCCGATCTCCGGCACCAGCACGATCGCCGTACGGCCCGACGCCAACGCTTCCTCCACAGCCGCCAGATAGACCTCGGTCTTGCCCGAACCGGTGACTCCGGCGAGCAGGTATTCGCTGCTTTCCACAGCCTCGAGACTCGCCTTCAGGCGGTCCACGGCCGCAATCTGATCGGCGTTCAGGTCCGGCGCCGCGACCGCGGCGGAACCGACCGTGTCCGAGTCGGGACGACGCCTCACGCGGACCTGTTCACGCTCGATCAGTCCTCGCGCCTCCAGGCGCTTCAAGGTCGAGGAATCGGCACCGGCACTGGCCATCAGGGCGGCTCCGGTCATCTCGCCCTCGAGCAGCGATCGCAGGGCCTGCTCCTGCTTCGAGCCGAGGCGGCTGCCATCCCCGAGGGCCGAGCGCCCGGCTTCGGTCAGCCTGTTGATCGTCTCGACCCTGGCCCGGGTGCGCCGGCCGCCGGTGCCGGTTCCGGGTGGCATCGCGAGGCCGAGTCCGCGAGCCGGAGTCGAGCAGTACTCGCGGGCGATCCATTGTCCGAGCCCGACCAGTTCGGCCGTCGTTTCCCCGAGAATCCGGACCGGCTCTGCCAGTCGCTCGGGCGCAAGCTCGGACTGATCAGCGGTCTCGACCACGACCGCGGTCACTTTGCGGTGCCCGAAAGGCACCTCGAGCACCGTGCCGACCCTGACCTCGCCAAGGCGCTCGGGGATCAGGTAGTCGAACGGGCCCCGCAGAGCGCGGGCCGTCGTCAGCGGCTCGACCCTGGCGATGGACACGGGGCAACGGTACGACGACGGCCGGACGAGCCGCAACCCGGATCGCCCCCGGTGCCGGGCGGTCGAATAGGCTGTCCCGCATGTCATTTGCTCCAAGTCCGGGCGAGCAGATCATCTTCCAGGGGCACCCTTCCTGGAAGTCGATCCTCGCCTTCTACCTCAAGGGCCTGCTGATCGCCATCGTGATCGCTCTGGTGGTCAAGCTCCTCGGTGAGGGCTTCTTCACCGTCTTCATCATCCTGATGGTCGCTCTGGGTCTGACCATCGTGATCGGCTTCGTACGGCGCGTGGCAACCGTCTACACGATCACCAACCGGCGACTCAACATCAAACGCGGCATCATCGCCCGCGACATCCAGGAGACCCGTCTCGAAAGGGTCCAGAACGTCAGCTACAGCCAGACTGCGTTCCAGCGGATGCTGAACGTCGGCGATGTGGACTTCGACACTGCATCCGACATCGAGAACACCTTCGTCTTCGCGGGGGTCGACGACCCTCAGTACGTGATCACCGAGGTCGACAAGGCGACTTCGGTCAATGCTGCCGGGTCCCACGGCCTCGGCGAGCCGAGCGCGAATCAGTGACGGCCCGCCGCCGTTAGGATCCCGCGCGTGACCGACTCCATCGATTCCCAGAGCCCTGACCAACTGAGCATCAATACGATCCGGACGCTTTCGATCGACGCGATCGACAAGGCAAATTCCGGTCATCCGGGCACGGCGATGGCGCTTGCCCCGCTCACCCTGAAGATCTGGCAGGACTTCCTGCGTTACGACCCGGCCGACCCACTCTGGCCGAATCGCGACCGCTTCGTGCTCTCCCCCGGGCATGCCTCGATGCTTATCTATTCGATCCTCCACCTGACCGGTGTCAAGAGGGTCGACCACGACGGCGTCGTGACCGACGAGGCGTCGGTTTCACTCGAGGACATCAAGAACTTCCGCCAGCTCGGCTCGCCGACGCCCGGCCACCCCGAATCCCACCTGACCACCGGCGTCGAGACGACCACCGGGCCACTCGGCCAGGGTGTGGCGACTTCGGTCGGCATGGCCGCCGCCGGGCTCTGGAAGAGAGGTCACTTCGGCGAAGAGATCTTCGACTATGACGTTTATACGATCTGCAGCGACGGCGATTTGATGGAAGGCGTATCCCAGGAAGCCGCCTCGCTGGCCGGCCACCAGCAGCTCCACAACCTCTGCTGGATCTACGACAGCAACCGGATCACGATCGACGGCAACACCGACCTGACCTTCACCGACGACACCGAACAGCGCTTCCGGGCCAACGGCTGGGTGGTCCATCAGGTCGAGGATGCCAACGATCTGGAAGCGATCGGCGCGGCACTGGAGAAGTTCAAGGCCGAGACCAGCAAGCCGACGATGATCATCCTCCACAGTCACATCGGCTACGGATCTCCGAACAAGGTCGATACCGCGGACGTGCACGGAAACCCGCTCGGTGCCGAGGAGACGAAGCTGACCAAGGAGGCCTACGGCTGGCCGGATGACGCCCACTTCCTGGTCCCGGACGGCGTCTACGACAACTTTGCCGGCGGGGTCGGGGCACGCGGTGCCGAGCTGAGCGCGGCCTGGCGCGAGCGCTTCGAAGCGGCTTCACCTGAAGCACGGACCGAAGTCGGGCAGATGCTGGCCGGAGACCTGCCCGAGGGCTGGGCCGCCGACATCCCGAGCTTTGAGACCGGCGGGCAGATCGCCACCCGCAAGGCCGCCCAGAAGACACTCAACGCGATCGCCCCCAACCTGCCGTGGTTGATGAGTGGCTCCGCAGACCTCACGGGCTCGGCCTCGAGCGGACTCGACCCTGAGGTGTCAGGGGTCTTCGAACCGGGCTCGAGAACCGGGCACGGCATCCACCTGGGGATCCGCGAGCACGAATCTGCGGCGTTCTCGAACGGCATGGCCCTCAGCGGCATGCGGCCGGTCTGGTCCACCTACCTGATCTTCTCCGACTACGCACGTCCCGCGATACGACTCTCGGCGCTGATGGAGCTTCCCGTGGTGCACTGGCTGACCCACGATTCGATCGGCCTCGGCGAGGACGGCCCGACCCACCAGCCGGTCGAGCAGCTTTCCTCGCTTCGGGCAATCCCGCAGCTCGACCTGATCCGCCCCGCCGACGCAAACGAAGTCGCCGAGGCCTTCAGGGTCATCATGCCGAGGCGCGAGCAGCCCACGGCACTGGTCCTGACCCGTCAGAACGTTCCCGTCCTGGATCGCGAAAAGTACGCCCCCGCCTCCGGGCTCGCTCAGGGCGGCTACGTACTCGCCGACTGCGAAGGCGAGCCGGAGGTGATCCTGATCGCAACCGGCAGCGAGGTCCACATCGCGGTCGAAGCCCACGAGACCCTGCTGGTCGAGGGAATCCGATCGCGTGTCGTCAGCCTTCCTTCCTGGGGGATATTCGACTCGCAGAGCGACGAATACCGGGAATCGGTTCTGCCCTCGGCGGTCACCGCCCGGGTTGCGATCGAACAGGCCTCTCCGATGGGCTGGGAGCGCTACATCGGCGAGACCGGGACGATGATCGGCATGACGACCTTCGGTGCTTCGGCCCCGTTCAAGGACCTGCAGAAGTTCTTCGGCTTCACGCCGGACCGGGTCGTGGAAGCGGCCAAAGACCAGATCTCCGGAACGGCCTGAGCCAGTGAGTGGACTCACGGAGACTTCCGCCTGGAAGACTCTGGCGAGCCACCACGAGCAGGTTTCGGGCAAACACCTGCGGGAGTTGTTCGCCGAGCAGCCGGACCGCGGCGCACCCGGGGCTGACGGCCACCACCCTCCGGAGAACCTGGTCGCCGAGGGAGCCGGGCTCTACCTCGACTACTCCAAGCACCGCATCACCGCCGAGACCCTGCCCCTGCTGGTCGCGCTGGCCGAGCAGGCCGGCATGCCGGACCGCCGCGACGCGATGTTCGCCGGCGAGCGGATCAACGTCTCCGAAGACCGTTCCGTCCTCCATGTGGCACTGCGCATGCCGAGCAGCCGCTCGCTGGTCGTAGACGGCACCGACGTGGTCCGGGAGGTCCACTCCGTACTCAGCCGGATGGCCGCCTTCTGCGAGCAGATCCGCTCCGGCGGCTGGCTCGGTCATACCGGCAAGCCGATCCGCAACGTCGTAAACGTCGGCATCGGTGGCTCTGACCTCGGTCCGGTCATGGCCTACGAGGCCCTCAAGGAGTATTCACGCCGGGATCTGACCTTCCGCTTCGTCTCCAACGTCGACGGCACCGACTTCTACGAGTCGACCCGGGATCTCGACCCCGAAGAAACGCTGTTCGTGATCAGCTCCAAAACCTTCACCACGCTTGAGACGATGACCAACGCCCGCACCGCGAGGCAGTGGAGTCTGTCGGCCTTCGACGGCGACGAAGCTGCCGTGGCCAGGCATTTCGTCGCGGTTTCGACCAACGCCGAAGGCGTATCCGCTTTCGGCATCGACACCGACAACATGTTCGGCTTCTGGGACTGGGTCGGCGGTCGATATTCGATGGACTCGGCGATCGGCCTTTCGACCATGCTGGCGATCGGCCCCGACCGCTTCCAGGACCTGCTCGACGGCTTCCACGAGGTCGACGAGCACTTCCTCGAAACCCCGCTGATCCGGAACCTGCCGGTGATCCACGGCCTGCTCGCGGTCTGGTACCGGAACTTCTTCGGCACCCAGACCCAGGCGGTCCTCCCTTACAGCGAGTACCTGCACCGCTTCCCGGCCTACCTCCAGCAGCTGACCATGGAGTCGCAACGGCAAGTCGGTGACCCTCGCGGGTGATCCGGTCCCAACCGCCACCGGCGCCGTCTTCTGGGGCGAGCCCGGCACCAACGGCCAGCATTCCTTCTACCAGCTGATCCACCAGGGAACCGAGCTGATCCCTTGCGACTTCATCGGCTTCAACCACTCCCTGAACCCGCTCGGCAACCACCAGGACCTGCTGATCAGCAACGTCTTCGCTCAGGCCGAGGCGCTGGCCTTCGGAAAGACCGCGGAAGAACTGCGAGCCGAAGGTGTCGAGGAGGCCCTGGTGCCTCACAAGACCTTCGCGGGCAATCGTCCCACCTCGACCCTGATGGTGGACCGGCTGACACCACGGACCCTCGGCAACCTGGTCGCCTTCTACGAGCACTCCGTATTCACCCAGGGTGCGATCTGGGGGATCGACTCATTCGACCAGTGGGGAGTGGAGCTCGGCAAGGCGCTGGCCCAGAAAATCATCCCCGAACTCGAAGCCGAAGACACTCCCGATCTCGATCACGACAGCTCGACCGCCAGCCTGATCCGGCGGTATCGCCAGGCTCAGGGACGCGGCTGACCAGCAAGCCGGTCAGCGACGGATCCGTACCGCGGTGCCCTTCATGAATCTCGCCAGGTAGCGGATCCGCGAGTTGTTGATGCGGATGCATCCGTGGGACCTGGCCGACCCCAGGGGGTCTGCCAGGCTGGCCCCGTCGCGGCCGTGTATGCCGACCACACCGGGCCCCCCGTCGAACTGACGGATCTTTCGCGAGTGGGCCGTGATCGGCAGAACCCAGGGGCCGGTGAATCCGGTGGGGTTACCCTGCTTGACTCGATCGTAAATCGCGAACAGGCCCCGTGGAGTCGGTGTCGCGGGCGCCCCGATGACCACACTGAACCTCTTCAGCCGGCGGCCGCGCTTGTAGACCGTGAGCGCCCTGCGCGACAGATCGATCGAAATGAAGCGCCGGGTCAGCGCGAGGCGAACGCGATCCCGGGGTATCCATCCGGCAGATCCGTTCGGGCGGATCGGGAGCCGCACTTTCAGCCACATGGCACCTCCCGCTCTGCGTGAGGCGAGAACCATCAGCCGCTGCTCGGAGTCGGACCACCTGGTCGTACCGCTGGCGCGCCAGACCACAGCCTTGCCCGCCGGTCGGCGGCGCACAGCGGTGCTGGTCAGAACGAGGGCCGTATAGGTCCCCCGGGCCTTCGACGGCCCCGGGACCGATTTGCCGGCGAGGGCAGAAACGCGGATACCGGTTCCCGCCAGGCCGGCGTCACCGGCACTCGCGGCAGCGCCCGAAGCGGCGCCGCCGGAGACCACGAGAGCGGTGGCCAGGAGCGTGACAAGTTTCTGTCGGCCCATGGCCACCCGCCCCGGGTCTTAGCCCGTCACAGGGGTCTTTTTGCCAGCCGCGCCTACATCCTGCTTGGGACGCTTGACCCCGATGGTCTTCTGTGCCTTCTTCTTGCCGAGGGTGACGACGTTCTTGAGCTTCGTCCCCGCAGCCACACCCTGGTTGACCCTGGCGGTGTAGTGGAAGTGGGTGACCCACTTCTTCGTGTATTCGAGCCGCTTGACCTTCCAGCACAGCTTGCCGTTCTGGAAGAAGCCCTGCTTGCCCTTGAACACCACGGTCATCTGCTTCGGCAGGCGGTCGCAGATCTTCAGATTCTTCGCGACCGAGCCCTTCTTCGTATTGCGTACCCAGACCCGGTAGCGGACCTTGTCGCCGGGGAAGACCTTCTTCTTGTCGGCGGTCTTCCTCAGCTTCAGCACCGGCTTCGGAGGTGCGGGCTTGTCGCATTTGACCGAGGCGTCGTCCTCGATTTCCGGATGGTTGTTCGCGAGCGCGGAGGCGGTGTTGTCATAGACCCCGCACTTCGAATCGCTGGTCGGTGCCTCGACCGATACCGACACCGTTTCTCCGGCGGCGATGCTGCCGAAGCTGCAGCTGAGTGTGCCACTGGCGATCGAGCACGGATCACCCGCAGGCTGGCTGCTGATGGTCCAGTTACCGGCCACCCCGTTGGGCAGGGTATCGCCGACAATCACCGACTTCGCGGTTCCCGGCCCGGCGTTGCTCACGGTCGTCGTGAACTTGACTTTCTGACCGGCCTTGATCGTGCCGTTGCCGGTCTTCTCGATCGAGAGGTCGGGCTTGTTGCAGACGAGCGATGCGTCGTCGCTGGCATCTGGTGTGTTGGCTGACGATGCAGATCGCGGTGTTGTCGTAGGTGGTGCAGTTGTCGTAGTCGGTGGGGGCGTCGACATCAACCGTCAGCGACTGCCCCGGCACCAGGTCTCCGAAAGAGCAGTTCAGCGTATTGCCGGTGATCGAGCAGGGATCGCCGGGGGGCTGCGTCTCGATCGTCCACGGACCCGCGGTGCCGGTCGGAAGCGTGTCGACGAGCGTTACATTTCTGGCCGTACCCGGCCCGCCGTTGCTCACCTGGATTGCGAACTCGATGTTCTCACCCGCGTCCACCGGGCCGGTGCCCAGCTTCTGGACGGTGAGGCTCGGCTTGAGGCAGCTGACCTGGCCCTCGTCCGAGTCGTCGGGCGCATTGGCCGAAGAGACGGTCGCCGTGTTGTCGTAGACCGCACAGTTGTCGTAGTCGGTCGCGGCGGTCACCGTGACCGTCTTCGAGGCGCCGGCGGCGAGTTCGCCGAAGGAGCAGTCGAGGGTGCCGCCGGCGATCGGGCTGACGCAGTCGGCTGCGTCGGCTCCGGAGACGGTCCAGTTGCCCGAGACCGGCCCGGGCAGCGGGTCGCTCAGGGTTACCGCCTTGGCGGTGCCGGGACCGGCGTTGGAGACGGTGACGTCGAAGACGACGTTCTCACCGGCGTTGATCGTCTGGGCGTCCGGGGTCTTGTCGACCGTGAGGTTGGGCTTCTGGCAGTTGATGCTCGCGTCATCGGTATCGGTTGGAGCATTGGTCGATTTCGCGGTCGCGGTGTTGTCGAGAGTCGTGCAGTTGTCGAAGTCGGTCGGCGCGGTCACCGTGACCGTCTTCGACTCGCCGGCGGCGAGGTCGCCGAAGTCGCAGTCGAGGGTATTTCCGACGATCGGGCTGGCGCAGTCGCCTGCGTCAGGACCCGAGACGACCCAGGCTCCGGAGACACCGCTCGGCAGCGGGTCACTCAGGGTGACGCCGGTCGCAGTACCTGTTCCGGTGTTGGAAACGGTGATGTTGAATACGGCGTTCTCGCCGGCGTTGATAGTGCCTGAAACCGCGGTCTTGATTGCCCCGAGTCCCGGAGGCAGGCAGCTGACCTGGCCGTCGTCTGAGTCGTTGGGCGCATTGGCCGAGGAGGCGGTCGCCGTGTTGTTGTAGACCGCACAGTTCTCGGCGTCGGTCGCGGCGGCCACCGTGACCGTCTTCGAGGCGCCGGCGGCGAGGTCGCCGAAGGAGCAGTCGAGGGTGCTGCCGAAGACCGGGCTGACGCAGTCGGCTGCGTCAGGGCCTGAAGACGATCCAGCTGCCGGCCACAGGGCCGGGCAGGCTGTCGCTCACCTTGACCGCCTTTGCGGTACCCGGGCCTGCGTTGTCGACCTTGATCGTGAAGACCACGTCTTCGCCGGCGTTGATGTTCTGGGCGTCCGGGGTCTTGGTGATGCTCAGGTCGGGCTTCCTGCAGCTGACCTGGCCGTCGTCCGAGTCGTTGGGGGCATTGGCCGAGGAGGCGGTCGCGGTGTTGTTGTAGACCGCGCAGTTGTCGTAGTCGGTCGCGGCCGTCACCGTGACCGTCCTGCTGGCGCCTGCGGCGAGGTCGCCGAAATAGCACTCGAGGGTGCTGCCGACGACCGGGCTGACGCAGTCGCCTCCGTCAGGACCGGTGACGGCCCAGTTGCCCGCCACCGGCCGGGCAGCGGGTCGCTCAACCGTTACCGCCTTGGCGGTACCCGGGACCGGCGTTGGAGACGGTGACGTCGAAGACGATGTTCTCACCGGCGTTGATGTGTCTGGGCGTCCGGAGTCTTGCCGACCGCTCAGGTTGGGCTTCTGGCAGTTGATGCTCGCCGTCGTCAGAGTCGTTTGGCGCGTTGGCCGAGGAGGCGGTCGCCGTGTTGTCGTAAACGGTGCAGTCGGCGAAAGTCGTGGCAGCCGTCACTTCGACCGTTTCCGAGGCGCCCGGGGCGAGATCGCCGAAGGCGCAGCTCAGAGTGCTCCCGGTGATCGAGCAAGGACTCCCGGCCGGCTGGGACGAGATTGCCCAGGGGCTCGCCGTACCTGACGGCAACGGGTCGCTCAGAGTCACGGACTTCGCTGTTCCGGGGCCGCCATTCTTCACGTCGATCGAGAATACGACGTCATCGCCGGCGTTCTACCGGACCGTTGCCGCTCTTCTCCACGGACAGGCTCGGCTTCACGCACCTGACGACGTCGCATCGTTGCTCGATACGTCGGGGGCGTTCTCGCGCCGAAGCCACTATCGTGATTGTTCACGTATGTCAGTCGCATTCGGCAAAACTCGTCGCTAGCGCTTATCGTCACCGTCTTCGAGGCCCCCGGTGCCATGTCACCGAAGGCTGCAGTCGAGCTGGCCGCCGGTGATCGAGCAGGGATCCCCGGCCGGCTGGCTGGAGATCGTCCAGGGACCGGCGGTACCCGCAGGCAGCGTGGTCGCTGAGCGTCACGGCTTCCGCGGTGCCGGGTCCACCGTTGTCCACCTGAACGGTGAACTCGACGTTCTCGCCGGCGTTGATTGTGCCGTTACCGGTCTTCGACGACCGTCAGCGAGGGCTTCTGGCAGCTGACCTGACCGGCATCACTGTCGTCGGGGGCGTTGCTCGCCGAGACGGTCGCGGTGTTGTCGTAGACCTCGCACTTCGCGAAACTCGTCGTGGCCTTCACCTCGACCGTCTTCGAGGCACCCGGAGCGAGGTCTCCGAAGGCGCAGCTCAGCGTGCCTACAGTGATCGAGCACGGGTTGCCGGCAGGCTGGCTGTCTATTACCCACCCGCCTGCGGTGCCGGAAGGAAGTGGGTCGCTCAGGGTGACGGCCTTGGCCACGCCCGGTCCGCCGTTGTCCACTCTGACCGCAAACTCGACGTCTTCGCCCGCGCTGATGCTCTGGGTGTCAGGCGTCTTCGTGACCGAGAGATCCGGCTTGACGCAGGTGATCTTTCCGGCGTCGCTGACCGGTGTGGCGTTATCCGCGGTCGCGTTGGCACTCGGGTTGTCGTAGACACCACAGGCGTCAAACGATGTGCCCGTCTTCACCTCGACTGTCACGGTTTCGCCGACAGCCAGCGTGCCGAAGGAGCAGCTCAGGTCGTTGCCGACGATAGTGCCAGGGTCACCCGCCGGCTGAGAGCTGATCATCCAGCCACCCACACCAGGTGCGGGCAGGGTGTCGTTCAGCTGGACGTTAGTGGCCACGGACTGGCCGGAGTTGCCCACATTGATGCTGAATGCGGCGTCTTCACCGGCGTTGATGATCTGGTTATTCGGTGTCTTGTCCACCGTCAGGCTTGTTCTCGGCTGGTTGGTGAAGGTGCAGTACACGTCGTCCCCCTCGTTGAGGTCGAGGCTGTACTGCAGACCGGACCTGACACCGGACACAACCGGGCCCGACTCGTAGCCGTCGTCACGGCATTCGATATCGGTCAGCGCGAAGTCCGAAACTGGTTGCCCGGCCGCATCCTCGGCGATCGTCACCGTGGTCGGGGTAGCGGGGAGCGTCTGGAAGAAGGCGGCTGTTTCGACCACCGGGGGAGTGCCGCTCGAATGGGTCGAACGGTCGCCATCGAGGTAGGTCGGCGTGAATCCGGGCCTGGGATCGGTCGCCGTGTAGGACCAGCCTGCCTGGTTGGTGGCATCACCGGTCAGGCGCTTGCGGATGTAGACGCGACCGCCGCACTGGGTGGCCGTGAACTCGTCGAGGGCGGCCTCGAGCTCGGCGACCGTCGGGTTCGCGTAGTCGCCGTCGATTCCCTCGTCGGGGCCCGAGACGACGGACAGGTTCTCCACGGTCACGCCGCTGCCGACGCCGAGCGCGAGGATCCTCAGCTTCGTCGTGGCCCGCGCGGTCTGGGACTTGACGCTGTTGGCGGACGCCATGCCCGCGGTCAACTCGTAGAGGTTGCGGCTGCTCACCGTATCGTCAGTGGTCGGATTTCCGTCGGTGATGAAGATCACCGTGTCGGGATTCGCGGTCTGGCCGGTCCCGGCGTTCGGCGTGAACATCTTTGCCTTCGAGGCGGCGTTCAGGACTCCGTCCCAGTTGGTGAGGGAGTTCGGATTCGCGTAGATACTGTCGATCGTCGCGTTGAGCAGCGCCGCATTGCCAGGGATGCTCAGGTCGAGTGGGGCGCGATAGTAGCTGGCGTTCCCGGTCGCCGGATCGTAGGAATTGATGCTGTCGTTGAAGCTGATGATCCCGATCTGGGTCGGTGTGCCGTCGAGGTGCTCGACGAACTGCTTCGTAGCCTGCCTGTACTCATTCTTGTAGGGCTCGATCGAACCCGACCTGTCGAGCACGAGCAGCAGGTTCTTGCCGCAGCCGGGAGTCACAACCTGGTTGTCGCGCACGTTGATGAACGGCGAACCGTCGTTGCTCAGGCTGCCTTGATTGGTCGGATCCCATTCGCTCGGGTCCGGGTCGGCGTTGTAATGGGGTTGTGCGTACGTCGTCTCACCGGACTCGACCCTGACCCGGGCCACGTACGGCTGCGGTCCGCCGCTCCAGGTGAGGACCTGAACGGGACCGTAGTTCGAAGTCCCGGTACCACCTGACTGCTCGCGAACGTAGTAGATGCCCGGGGCCACCATCACGGATGCCTGGCCGTTAGCCAGGGTCACGCCCTGGGAAAGCCGTCCAGGAAGCCGCCGGCAGGGTCGGGTCGTCGGAGGTGTACTCGAATGTGGCGCCGGCTACGGGTTCGGCGTAGGTCGTCGCACCGGTAATCTGCACTGGAAGCCGAGCGGTCGGCACCCTTGGTTGCGATGATCGTCCCGTCGGCTGCGTTCGCCGAGGCCACGTTGAGAATTGCCGTCGAAGCGAAAAACAGGATCGCGAAGGCGGTCAGCTTCAGCGTCAGCGAGTTGGCAAGAGACGGCGCGGAGAGACGATTCATGCTTCAGACCCCTTTGTTCAGTCGTTGAGAGGGAGTAAAGGTGGCTCGGAGATAAGAGGGCCGAGACCGACCGAAACCCACGCTAACAGGGCATCGCAAGGCCAGTACCGTAATCTTCCGCAGGCATCATGCGGGTTTTCCGCAGCCGGGCGGTCGGGCTCGCGGCGACGAAGTCAGCATCCCCTCGCAGGGCAGTAGCGGCGCAAACCTTGGATAGATTGGACTATTGATCCGGTGAACCCAGCAGCGGCTTCAGACAGGGCCCGGTCCGACGATCCGATCAGGGCGATCCTCTTCGACATCGACGGGACCCTGCTGACCACCGGCGGGGCCGGGGCTTCAGCCTGGAGCCGGGCCTGCGAGAAGCTCCATGGAAAACCAGTCGACATCGAACGCATCACCGAGTCCGGGATGACCGACAGTGCGGTCGCCAAAGCGGCACTCCATGAAGTGCTCGGCCGGGCTCCCGCACCGATCGAGCTCGACGCGCTGACCGATTCGTACCTGGAGTTCCTGCCCGATGCGGTCTCCGCCTCCGCCGATTACCGCGTCTCCCCGGGAATCGTGCCGCTGCTGGAGCGGCTGAGCGACGACGGGCTGACCCTGGGGCTGACCACCGGCAACATCGAGCCTGCCGCCCGGATCAAGCTCGAACGCGCCGACCTCAACCGCTTCTTCGGCTTCGGCGGTTTCGGTTCGGATTCCAACCTGAGGCCGGAGCTGACCCGCCGTGGCATGGAACGGGGGATCGAGCTTTCCCGGGGAAAGCTGACTCGCAACGACTTCATCACGGTCGGCGATACTCCGCTCGACATTCTCGCCGCCCACGAGATCGGCATCCGCATCGTCGGCGTCGCAACCGGGCTCTATGAAACCGAAGACCTAGCCCAGGCCGAATGGGCCATTTCTTCGGTCGAGCACGGCTTCCCGCTATAGACTCGGCCCATGGCACAGCTTGTCGTAGTTGTCCACATGCTGATCCAGAAGGGCAGGACCGAGGAGGCGATAACCGCCTTCGCTCCGGCCATCGAAAGCTCCCACTCGGAGCCGGGATGCTCGCTGTGTGCCCTCCACCGCGACGTTCATGACCCCGACACGCTGGTTCTGATCGAACAGTGGGAATCCCGCGAGGCCCACGACCGGCACCTCGAGCGGCCACACATCCTGAAACTGACCGAGACCGTCTCCCCTCTGGTCTCCGAACTCCCCAGGATCACGATCAGCGAATCGCTGCCCACAGACCAGACCGCCCAGGACCTGATCTAGCCCGCGGCCGGCCTAGTTTCGAATTCTGACCGCGGTCCCGAGCAGGCTGACCTTCAACCTTGCGATTCGGCCGTTGTTCATCCGCACGCAGCCATGAGAGCGGGCCGAGCCGAGAGGATCACGCAGGCTGGCTCCACTTCGGCCGTGAAGAGCCACCAGACCCGGGCCGCCGTCGTAACGCCGCAGTGCCTCGGAGTGGGCGGTCAACGGAATCGCCCAGGGACCTATGAAGCCTCTGCGGTCCGGCTGTCGGACCCGGTCCTGAAGCGCGAACAGGCCGAGCGGGGTCGGGGTTCCGGGGGCACCGATCACGACGCGGAATCGAGCCGACCACGCGGCCGCGGCGGTACAGCTTGAGCCTGCGGCTTGACCGGTCGATGACGATGTATCCGGCGAACGCCGGATCTGAACGCGATCCCGAGGAATCCATCCGCTGCTGCCATTGGGCCGGATCGGCAGGCGTACCTTCAGCCAGGTCTTGCCACGTACCTGCCTCGACTTGAGGACCATCAGACTCTGGCCGTTTCCGGACCACTTGGTCCGGGTCCTGGCGTACCACTTGACCGCCTTGCCGCCGGGTCGGTGCCTGACCGCGGTACCGACCAGGATCCGTGCCGTGTAGGTCCCGGTCTTGCGGGATGGTCCGGCACTGTTTGCTGCGGAAGCGAGGAGACCTTGACCCCCGGTCGGCGACCTCGTCGGGCGGCGCCGGCTGCGGCCACTGACGGGTCGACCTTTGCTGCTCCGGCAGATCTGAAGCCGCGGCCGCTGCCGCCGGCGTGGTCCAGCCAAGCGCGAGCGGGATCGGCGACCAGCCCCGCCGTCATCCGGGCTTCGCTTCATGCAGGGCACCTGACCGACCCTAGCCGGTGACCGGCGTCGGCCTGCGACCTGTCTGCTTGACCTGGGGCGCGACGACCTTGACCGTATGGCTGGCCTTCAGATTGCCGAGGATCACGACGTTCTTGAGTTTGGCGCCGTTCTTTGCGTTGCCCGCGATCCGGGTCACGTAGCTGAGGTCTTGCCGTTCTTCGAGTACGGGAGTTCGTGATCTTCCAGCAGAGCTTGCCGTTCTGAAGAAGCCACCGTTGCCCTTGGAACCACGGTCATCAGCCGCGGCACGCGATCGCAGACCTTCAGGTTCCTGGCGACCGAGCCCTTGCGGGTGTTCTTGACGGTGATCTTGTAGCGGACCTTGGCGCCCGGCTTGGCCTTCTTCTTGTTTCCGGTCTTCTTGAGGGTCAGGCGGGGCTTGATCTGGCTGGCAGTTCACGGTCGCATCGTCGCTGCCTCCGGGGCATTCTCGGCGAATGCGATCGCCGTGTTCTCGTAGCTGGCGCAGTTGTTGATGCCGGTCGGCGCGTTTATTTCCACCGTCCGGACTCGCCGCCGGGCACGTCACCGAAGTACAGGTGAGCTGCCGTCAGTGATCGAGCAGGGATCGCCGCCGGGCTGGGTGGTGATGGCCCATGGCCCGGCGGTTCCCTTGGGGAGGGAGTCTTGAAGGGTTTCCGATTTCGCGACGACCCGGGCCGTGGTTCTCGACCCTGATCGTGAAGGCGACGTCCTCGCCGGCCTTGACCTTGCCGTTGCCGGTCTTCGTGACGGTCAGGTTCGGCGCCAGGCACAGACCGAGGCCTGACCATCGGTGTCGGGGCGTTGCTCGAGCTCGCCGTGGCGGTGTTGTCGTAGGTGGTGCAGTTCTCGGTGTCGGTCGCTGCGGTGACAGTGACCGTCTTCGAGCTCCCGCGCGAGGACACCGAAGGTACAGTCGAGGGCGTCGCCGACGATCGGGCTGACGCAGTCACCGGCATCCGGCCCCGGAGACGATCCAGTTTCCGGCTGTCCGGGCCGGGCAGCGGATCGGCTCAGAGTCACTGCCTTGCGGTTCCCGGCCCGGCGTTTGTGACCGTGATTTCGAAGATCACGTTCTCGCCGGCGCTGATCGTGCCGTTTCCGGTCTTCACAGACAGAGATCGGACCTCTGGCAGTTGATGTTGCCTGATCCTCGTGCATTGGGTGAGTTCGCATGCGGAGGCCACAGCCGTGTTGTCGAGCCGACGCAGTTCTCGAAGTCGGTCTGCGCAGAGACGACACGGTTCGATCGATTCTCCCGGGCCCAGGTCACCGAACTCACAGCTCAGCGTTCCGTCGGCGATCGAGCAGGGATTACCGTTGGGCTGCGAATCGATCGTCCAGTTTCCCGTTACCGGGCCCGGAAGTGGGTCGTTCAGGGTTACGGACCTGGCGACGCCCTGGCCGATGTTCGAGACTTCGATTGAGAATCGAGCGACGTCTCCGGCGCTTATGGTTCCCTGGACCGCCGTCTTCAGAGTCCCCAGTCCGGGCCTGTCGCAGCTCACCGAGGCGCTGTCCTCGGCCTCGGCTGCGTTCGTGGAGCTGGCGTTGGCCGTGTTGTCGTAGGTCGTGCAGTTCTCGTAGTCGGTCGGGGCCTCGACGGTGACGGTCCTGGATTGCCCCGAGCCGAGGTCTCCGAAGTCACAACTGAGGCTCGGGCCTGCGATGGAGCAGGGATCGCCGCCGGGCTGGGTGGTGATGGCCCAGGGCCCGGCGGTCCCCTGCGGGAGCAGGTCGTTGAGGCTGACCGACGTGGCCGTTCCCGGCCCGCCGTTGCTTACCGTGATGTCAAAGACGACGTCTTCGCCGGCGTTGACTGTCCCGTTGCCCGTCTTCTCGATACTCAGATCAGGCTTCTGGCAGGTGACCTGGCCGTCGTCGGAGGCTTCCGGCGCGTTGGAGGCATCGGCCGTCGCGGTGTTGTCGTAGGTGGCGCAGTTGTCGTAGTCGGTGGCGGCTGTGACGGTCACCGTCTTTGAATGCACCGGCGATGAGGTCACCGAAGGAGCAGTCGAGCGTGCCACCGACGATCGGGCTGACGCAGTCGCCTGAATCAGTGCCCGGAGACGCTCCAGTTTCCGGCGATCGGGCCGGGCAGGGTGTCGGTCAGGGTGACTGCCTTGGCGGTTCCCGGTCCGGCGTTGCTGACGCGTGACGTCGAAGACGACGTTCTCGCCGGCGTTGATGCTCTGGGCGTCGGGAGTCTTGTCGACTGACAGGTTCGGCTTGTCGCAGGTGATCGAGGCGTTGTCGGAGTCATTCGGCGCGTTGGTGGAGCTTGCGGTGGCCGTGTTGTCGAGAACCGTGCAGTTCTCGAAATCGGTCGGCGCGGTGACCGTGACCGTGCGCGACTCACCGGCGGTGAGGTTGCCGAATTCGCATTCGAGGGTGCTTGCCGCGATCGGGCTGACGCAGTCGCCTGCGTCGGCCCCGGAGACCACCCAGTCGCCGCTTACCCCGCTCGGCAGCGGGTCGCTCAGGCTGACCCCGGTCGCGGTTCCGGTTCCGGTGTTGGTCACGGTGATGTCAAATACGGCGTCCTCGCCGGCGTTGATCGTGCCCTGGACCGCGGTCTTGATCACTCCCAGCCCGGAGGGCCGGCAGGTGACCTGGCCGTGTCATAGGCGTCGGGCGCGTTGTCCGAGGTCAGGTCGGCGGTGTTGTCGTAGGTGGCGCACTTTCTGGGTGCTGGTCGGCGGCTTGACGGTCACCGTCTCGGAAGCACCGGAGAGGCATGTCACCGAAGTCGCAGTCGAGCATGCTGCCGGCGATCGGGCAGTCGAGGCGCTGTCCGGGCCCGCGACCCAGCTCCGGCGACGCCGGCCGGGCAGGGCATCGCTGACCTGACGTTCCTTGGCGGTTCCGGGGCCGGCGTTTGAGGACCGTGATGTGAAGACGACGTTCTCGCCGGCGTTCATGTTCTGGGAGTCCGGGGTCTTGTCGACTGTGAGGTTCGGCTTGTGGCAGGTGATCTTGCCGCCGTCATCGACGGGATTGGCGTTGGCTGCCTCGGCGGTCGCGGTCGGGTTGTCGTAGACCCCGCATTGCGAGTACGTGGTCGTCGTCTTGACTTTCAGAGTCTTCGACTGCCCGGCCGGGATGTCGCCGAAAGCGCAGGTCAGCAGGTTCGCCCCGTTGATCGAGCAGTTTCCTCCCGCCGGCTGCTGGCTGACGGTCCAGGCGCTGGAGCCGGGTGCCGGCAGCTGGTCGCTCAACGTGGCGGCGATTGCCGTAGTTCGACCCGGTGTTCTCGACCTGAGCGTGAACTCTGCATCTTCGCCGGCGTTGATCGTCTGATCGTTCGGGGTCTTGGTCACGTCGAGCGTCGTCTTCGGGCTGTTGGTGAAGGTGCAGTAGACGGAATCGCCCCGGTTCAGGTCCAGGCTGTAGTCGAGTCCGCTCAGGTTGCCGGGGGCGACCTGCCCGTCGTCATAAGTGTCGTAGCGACATTCCACATCGGTCAGGTCGAAGTTGTTGATCGGCTGGCCATTCGCGTCTTCGCTGATCGTCACGTTGGTGGCCGTATTCGGCAGCTGGGTGAAGAAGGCGCCGGTCTCGATCACCGGCGGGTTTCCGCTGGCGTGAGTGAAACGGTCGTCATCGAGGTAGCTCGCGTCGAAGCCCTGGCGCGGGTCGTCCGCGGTGAAGCCCCAGTCGGCCTGTTTGGTGCTGTCGTTCTCGAGGTGCTTGCGGATGTAGACGCGGCCGCCGCACTGGGCTGCGGCGAACTCGCTGAGGAATGACTGGAGCTCCGCGACGGTGGGCGTCGCGTAGTCCCCGTCAACGCCTTCGACCGGGCCGGAAACTGCCTTCAGGTTCGCGGGCGTGACGCCGTTTCCGACCCCGATCGCCAGCATCTTGGTCTTGAAGCCGGTACGCCCGGCCTGGCTCTTGACCTTGTTTGCCGAGGCCATTCCCGAAGTGAGTTCGATCAGCGAAGCCGAGGTGTCGGTGATTTCGTCCGTGGTCGGATTGCCGTCCGTGATGAAGACGACGATGTCGGGATTGGCGGACTGACCCGTATTGGCGTTCGGCGTGAAGCCCTTGGCCTGCGAGGCGGCATCGAGCGCGCCGTCCCAGTTGGTCAGCGAGTTCGGGCTCGAGTAGACGCTGTTGATCGTCGATTGAGTGTCGCGGCGTTGCCGGCGACGCTCAGATCAAGCGGCGAGTGGTAGTAGCTGCTGTCGCCCTGCGCCGGTGAATACGAGTTGATGTTGTCGTTGAAGCTGGTGATCCCGATCTGGGTCGGCGTACCGTTCAGCTGGTTGACGAAGGTCTGGGCGGCCGCCTTGTAGGCGTCCTTGTAGGGATCGATCGAACCCGAGCGATCGAGAACCAGCAGGATGTTCGTTCCGCATCCTGGCGGCAGGCTGGCTGTTGTCCCTGACGTTGATGAACGGCGAGCCGTTGTTGGAGTCGCTGCCGTCCCGGGTCGGACTCCAGTTCGAAGGGTCCGAATCGGTGTTCGTATGCGGGTATGCGTATGTGGTCTGGTTGCTCTCGACCTCGACCCGGGCCACATACGGATGTGAGCCGCTGTAGCTCAGGTTGTGGACGGGGCCGTAGTTGGTGAAGCCGGGGCCGGCTGTCTTTTCGCGCACGTAGTAGTGCCGGCCGGGAGGCTCTGGGTGGCCTGCCCGTTGGCGCCGGTGCTCGCCGAAAAGGCCGTCCAAACCGTGGCCGGAAGCGTCGGATTGCCCTGGGTGTACTCGAACAGCGCGCCCTCCACAGGAGCGGCGTAATTCGGTGCGCCCTGGGCAGTGTTGGTCGCGGTCCGGTCGCCACCCTTCATCACGACCAGGTCGCCGTTCCGCTCGGGGTGGCCGCCGAAACGGCAGGCAGCAGCATCAGCAGCGCCAGGCCGGCGAGCAGGACGACGGAAAGTCGAAGCCGCGCCGATTGCCGACCCGGGGAACCCGGAACGAAGGTCGTATTCCTGGTTGTGGAGCTGGTGTGGCGAATCGATGCTGAACCCATTGCGTGTCTCCTGCTCTGACGATGTGGTTGCCAGACGGGCCGGATGCGAATACCCCTGCGGGTGCTTCGAAGGCGGCGCCTGTCTGAACCCGTAACGCTCAGCAGACACAAGGCGACCGGCGGCCGGATCGAAAATACGCCGAAACGCATAGACGGACTCGCATCTCTACGCCGACGGGACTATTCACAACGGGGCAGCTCGAGGCCGACGGGTATCCCGTTCAGGGCATGCGCTCAGTGACCGGCCATTCGCATCGCGAGATGGATGCGGGAGTCCACGTCGAGTTTCGAGTAGATGTTCCGGAGGTGGGTCTTGACCGTCCCCGGAGCAATGTGGAGCTTCTCAGCGATCTGGTCATTCTTGGATCCCAGGGCCGCGAGCCGGGCGATCTCGTACTCGCGATCGGTCAGCACGGTGAGTCGACCACTGCGTTGCGGGATCTCGGCCTCCGCTTCGAGCGCACAGTGGAAGGAGTGGGCCAGCACCGGGCCGGAGTGGCGGAGAAAGCCCTTCTCGCGATCGGTGAAGTTCGGCTCGCCGTCACTCCTGAACAGCGCCACCGCGGCATCGGGCTCGTCCGAGTCCGGGGCCAGGTGCAGGGAGATCGCGTGCCGCAGGCCGTAGCGGGGCAGGAAGTCCGTGGCGAACCGGCTCTCCGAGAAGGCAGGTCTCTGGTCCAGCTCGCTCCGGTCGAGCAGGGAAACCCAGGTGGGGCCCTGCGCCGCATCCAGAACCGGGTGGCAGTCCCCACTAATCTCCAGGTATTCCCTGGCGAAGTCATCCGGATCGGTGCCGAGCGACGGGTCGGCCTTGACGACCACGAGGCGCGGACTCGAAGCCCCCGAGCGCGCGAGGAACATCGCCATCGGGGAGGGGATCATCCTGGAGGCAAGATCCAATGCCAAACCTGCGGACCTGAAAAGCGGGTCGCAACTCCTGATGGCATCTCGGTAGTCGAGATGCCGGGTCCCCTGTCGCTTCGCCTCTATATCTCTAACCCGTCTGGCCTCATGCCACCGATCGACCCTTTCCGTACATCAATAGCCGAATCGTTGAATTCTAGCCGGAAAACGCCGGATTGCAAGATCTTCCCGGGCGCAGCCTCACCGGCCGCGCAGGTCAATCCAGGCCGGCAGCCTCTGAAAGTGCCTCGCTGCGGTCGGTCCTCTCCCAGGTGAAGTTCTCGTTGGAGCGGCCGAAATGCCCGTAAGCGGCGGTTTCCTTGTAGATCGGGCGATGGAGGTCGAGATAGCTGCGGAATGCCCCCGGGCGCAGATCGAACTCGTCGGTGACGATCTTTGAAAGCTGCTGATCCGGCAGTTTTCCGGTGCCGAAAGTCTCGAGCATCACCGATACAGGGTGAGCGACACCGATCGCGTACGCGACCTGAACCTCGCAGCGCTCGGCAAGGCCTGCCGCCACCACGTTCTTCGCGGCGTATCGCGCCGCATAGGCAGCCGAGCGATCGACTTTCGACGGATCCTTGCCGGAGAAGGCCCCTCCTCCGTGTCTCGCGGCGCCACCGTAGGTGTCAACGATGATCTTGCGACCGGTGAGGCCGGCGTCGCCGACCGGGCCGCCGATCACGAACTTGCCCGTCGGGTTGATCAGCAGGCTGCCGTAGAGCGCGTTTTCATCGAGCAGGTCCCCGTACTGCTCGTTGAGGACCGGGAGAATCACGTTCTCCCACAGGTCCGGCTTGAGCTTCGTCACTTCGTCGATGCCCTCGTCGTGCTGGGTCGAGATCAATACGCGTTCGATCGCGATCGGCCTGCCGTCCTGGTAGCGCACGGTTACCTGTGTCTTTCCGTCCGGGCGCAGATAGTCCAGGGTTTCGTTCTTGCGGACCATGGTCAACCGTTCGGAGAGCCGGTGGGCGATCTGAATCGGCATCGGCATCAGCGTCTCAGTCTCGGTCGTCGCGTAACCGAACATCATCCCCTGGTCGCCGGCACCGGCAAGGTCAAATTCGTCTGAGGATCCGCCGACCCGGGTCTCGATGCCTTCGTCCACCCCCTGGGCGATGTCAGGCGACTGCTTGTCCATCGCCACCAGCACGGCGATCGAATTGCCGTCGTAGCCGACATCACCATTGTCATAGCCGATCTCGCAGACGGTGTCGCGTACGAGCTCGGTTACGTCGATCTCGGCCTCGGTGGAGATCTCGCCCGAGATGACCGCCATTCCGGTGTTCACCAGTGTTTCGCAGGCAACCCGGGAGTTGGGGTCCTGAGCAAGGCAGGCGTCGAGAATCGTATCCGAGACTTTGTCGGCGACCTTGTCCGGATGGCCCTCGGTGACCGACTCGGAGGTGAACAGGTGCTCGCCTTCAGCGAGCTTCGGAGCAGCATTGTTTTCGGAAGACATTCCGGGCAGCCTAATGACCTATGCGGAAGAACGGCTGCTGCTGCGCGGCACGTAATCGATCACCAGCGGAACTCCTTCGAGCCCGTATGTCTCCCGCAGCCGGTTCTCGAGGTGATAGGCCCAGTCTCGGACTATGAGTCGACGATCATTGACTTGGATCGAAAAGCGCGGCGGACTCACCTCGATCTGGGCCGCGTAGAGCAGCTTGAGCCGGCGGCCGCGGCGCGACGGAGGCGGTGTGGTGGTGACGACGTCGGCGACGAAACGGTTCAACGCAGGCGTCGCAATACGCTGGGCGGCGCGATCGGCGAGTTCGGCCGCCCGTGAGAGCAGCCCGGCCACATTGCGGCCGCTCTTGGCCGAGGCGGTGACGACATCGGGCCTCAGTCTCATCTTGCGGGCGACCCGGGCGCGAGTATCGTCGATGTCGGAGTCGGTGATGTCCCACTTGTTCATCACCATCAGCGTCGCGCATCCAGCCTTCATCGCTATCTCGCCGACTTTGAGGTCTTCGGAACGCACGCCCTCGGACGCGTCGCAGACGACTATCGCCACGTCGGCCCTCTCGATCGCCCGCTCCGATCGGAGCTGCGCGTAGTGATCCACCGTGCCGGCAACCTTCGACTTGCGGCGCAGTCCGGCGGTATCCACGAGCACGATGCGGCGCCCGTCGACCTCGACCTCGGTGTCTATCGCGTCGCGGGTCGTTCCGGCGACCTCCGAGACGATCACCCGGTCGTCTCCCAGCATCCTGTTGACCAGGGATGATTTTCCGACGTTGGGCCTGCCGATCACCGCCACCCGGACGCTGCCGTCGTCAGCGATTCGCGGGGGCCTGTCGCCGAGTTCCACGACGATGCGATCGAGCAGGTCTCCCGTGCCCATGCCGTGGGTGGCCGAGACCGCGAAAGGCTCGCCAAGACCGAGCGCGTGGAACTCGGCCGCGCCGTACTGGTCGGCGGCGCGGTCGGACTTGTTGACCGCAACCACCACCGGCACCGGTGAGCTGCGCAGCTGCCTGGCCATGTCGGTATCCCCCGATCTCAGCCCCGACTTGCCGTCGGTTACGAGAACGATCGCGTCGGCTTCCTCCATGCCGAGCCGTGCCTGGCGCTGGATGTCGGCGGCCATCTCCGAGGCGTCCTCCAGGTCGATGCCCCCGGTGTCGAGCAGGTCGAACTCACGGCCGTTCCACTCACATCGCACCCGCTTGCGATCCCGGGTGACCCCGGCCTCGCTGTGGACCACGGCTTCGCGTCCGCCGGCCAGCCGGTTGACGAGCGTGCTCTTGCCCACGTTGGGGAAGCCGACGACGGCAACTGTGGGAACCGACGCCAAAATCAGACCAGACCGCGCTCGGCCGCGAGATCGGCGATGCGGTCGACGACTTGCTCGATAGCCAGATCGGTGGTGTCGATCTCGATCGCGTCGTCGGCCCGCTTGAGCGCACCGTGATCCCGCTCGCTGTCCCGACGGTCTCTCTCGTTCTGTGCCTGCAGTATCTCGGCAGCATCGCCTCCGGCCTGGGCCGCCCGGCGCTCGGCCCGGACCTCCGGTGAGGCGGTGAGGAAGATCTTCAGCGGTGAGTCGGGGCTGACCACCGTGCCGATGTCCCGCCCTTCGGCGACGTACCTGCCAGCCTCGATCATCCGGCGCTGCTCGGTGACCATCGCCTGCCTTACTCCGGGATGGACGGCAACCTGCGAGGCGGCCTCGCTGACTTCGGGCGTGCGGATTTCTTCGCCGACCGGAACCCCGTCGATCAGCACATCGCCGTCTTCGAAAGAAATCTCGATCGATTCGGCCGTCGACGTCGCTTCTCCGGATTGCCCGGGGCCGGCTCCCCACTCCAGGCAGGTCAGGGCGACGCAGCGGTACATCGCCCCGGAATCCAGGTAGGTGAAGCCCAGCCGTTCAGCAACGGCGCGGGCGACGCTCGACTTGCCGGCGCCGGCCGGCCCGTCAATCGCGACTACCAATTTTCGGACCGGTCGTTCATCGGATTTCGAATGCTACGGGTAAACGACGATCCGGCAGGATGCCCACGGCGGCCCCTGCCGAATACGATCGTCAGATGCGCGTCCAGACCCCGGGTCCCGGTCCCCTTTTTCCCGATCAGGGTCGGTTCCTCAACCGCATCGGACGACGCATCCTGGGCATCTCGGCCGAGCTGCTGGCGTTCGTCCTGATGACGCTGCTCTCACCGCTGATCATGCTGGTAGCCGCCCTGGTCGATCTGACCATGTGGCTCCGGCGCCGCAAACCATGGGTCTACGTGAGGCTGCTGCCGGGGCTCTGGATCTTCCTGTTCGGAGAAATCGAAGCCTTGATCAAGCTGCCGGTGATCTACGTCTTTACCGGTGGACCGTTCGGTTCGGGCTCGATCCGCCGTCGACGGTGGATTTACGCATTGCGGATCCGCTGGGCCCGCAACCACCTGGGGGCGGTACGCATCCTGTTCGGGATGGAGTTCGACATCGAAGGCCTCGAGCTGACCGGAAAGGGCCCTTTCATCCTGATGTTGCGTCACGCGAGCATCCTCGACAACCTGATCGGTGACGTCTTCATCGGTCACCGCTACGGAATCGGGGTGCGCTACGTGATCAAGCAGGAGATCCGCGCGCTGCCGGCGATCGACATCGGCGGACGTTGGATTCCGACCGTTTTCATCAAGCGCGGCTCACCCGACCCCGACACCGAGATCGCCGCGCTGCGACGCCTGACCCACGGGATGAGCCCCGGGGAAGTCCTCGCGATCTACCCCGAGGGCACCCGGCCGACTGCGAAGAAGATCGCGCGCGCTCAGGAGATAATCGCCGAGCGCCAGCCCGAGATAGCACCGCATGGCAGATCGTCTCAACCACCTTCTGCCGCCGCGCCTCGGTGGTCCGCTGGCTTTGATCGACGAAGCGGCGGCCGGCACCGACATCGTCTTCTGCGCCCACTACGGCTTCGACGGGGTTCGGACCGTCGCCGATATCCGTGCGGGCGTCCTGGTCGGCAAGACGGTCCAGATCCGCTTCTGGCGCTACCCCGCTTCTGACCTGCCTTCGGGCGACAAGGCCCGCACCGAATGGCTCTTCGACCGCTGGCAGATGCTCGACGACTGGGTCGGCGAGCAGATCGAAGCAGCCGAACCGGACTCCCAGGTCAGCTGATCCGGTCCAGGTCTGCGGCGAAGCCGGGGTAGCTGACCGAGGCGGCTTCCATGTCGAGCACCTCCACGCCTTCGTCACTGGCGATGCCGGCCACCGCACCCAGCATCGCGATCCGATGATCGCCATGTGAGTTGACGGTGCCGCCACGCAGTCCGCCGGTGCCGGTGATGAGCATGCCGTCATTGGTTGCATCGATCTGCGCTCCCAGACCCTTCAGCGAATCGACCACGACAGCGATCCGATCGGACTCCTTTCGCTTCAGTTCCTCGGCATCGGCGATGACCGTCTCGCCCTCGGCGAAGCAGGCAGCCAGTGCGACCAGCGGTAGTTCATCGATTGCCAGCGGGACCTCCCCGCCCTCGATCCGGGTGCCTCTGAGATCAGCCGACCGCACGGTCAGACGGCCGATCGGCTCACCTCCGCCCTCGCCTCTCGCGGAAGTCTGCGTCTCTACCTCGATCCTGGCACCCATTCGCTCGAGAATGCTCAGGATTCCGGTGCGCGTCGGGTTGATGCCGATTTTCTCGAGCACGATCTGCGACCCCGGCACGATCGAGCCGGCCACGAGAAAGAACGCCGCCGAGGAGATGTCCGCCGGCACTTCGACTTCGTCCAGCCTCAGGTTCGGGCTCGGCCAGATCGTCACCCGCCCCTCTTCACGCTTGATCTCCGCTCCGGCCGCCTCCAGCATTACCTCGGTGTGATCGCGGGTGGCCAGTGGCTCGATCACCGTGGTCGGGCCGTCCGCCCTGAGTCCGGCCAGAAGCAGGCAGGACTTGACCTGGGCGCTTGCCACCGGCAGTTCGTACTCGACTCCATGAAGCCTGCGTCCGTCGATCCGGATCGGCGGGAAACGGCCGTCCGTGACTTCTATCTCGGCGCCCATCAGTCGCAAAGGTTCCGCAATGCGGTCCACCGGACGCCGGCGGATCGAAGCGTCGCCGTTCATTCGCCAGAGACCGCCGTCGTAGCCGGCGATCCAGCCCGGCAGCAACCTCATCAGCGTGCCGGCATTGCCGACGTCGATCCGGCCGAGACTGCGCGGTCCCCCGGGCCCCACCCCTTCGATGGTGAATTCGTCCGGCATGTAGTCGCGCGGCTCCGGGTTGACCATCGCACCCAGGTTTGCGACAGCACTCAGGGTCGATCGGGTGTCGTCGGAATCGAGGAAGTTCGTGACCCGGGTCGGGCCGTCGGCGATCGCGCCGATGATCGCGGCACGGTGTGAGATCGACTTGTCGGCAGGCGGCGTCAGAGAGCCGGCGAGCGGGCCCGAAGGCTCGAAACTCTGCGGCTCCGAGGTTCCGTTGAGGGGCTCATGGCCCACCTCAGGCCTCGGCTACCGGGCTCACCGCGTGGCCCAGTCCGGCCAGGCATGCCTCGGCCTTGGCCGCTTCGTCTTCTCCCGCCACCCAGACCGAAATTGCCCCCGAGCTCATGTCGGGCGCCGGATCCAGAGACATGTCGGTGATGTTGACCCCGGCCTTGCCGAGTGCGAGGGCTATCTCGGCCAGGATCCCGGGCCGGTTGGGCACGAGAACACGCAACTCGTGGGTGGCTCCGGCTTCGCTCTCGGTCTTCGAGAGCCTGGTCCGTTCGGCCGCGACCGCTGTCTGCCACTGGGTAATCCGCAGGGAGTCTGCCGCGGCGATCAGGTCTCGCGCCTGGCTCAGGCCGACGATCGCGGTATCAATCGCCTCGATCAAGGCGGCGTGATTCGTACTGAAGATCTCACCCCAGATCGACGGGTTGGCTCCGGCCACGCGGGTCGCGTCACGCAGGCTGGGCGCCAGGGCGCCGAGACGCTCCGTTCCGGGCCGGCCCTGTACCGCGAGCTGGTTGGCGAATACATGCGGCAGGTGGCTGACCACGGCCATCGCCTGATCGTGTTCTGCCGCCTCGATCGCCATCGGCCGCGCGCCGAGGCCTTTGATCAGCTTCTGAATCCGGTCGTAGAGAACTCCGGAGGAGTTCTCGGTCGGAGTCAGGTACCAACGCGCCCCTTCGTAGAGGTCCGGGCGCGCGTTGACCACGCCCGCAGTTTCCGCCCCGGCAAGCGGATGACCACCGATGAAGCGCTGGTCTTCCCCCATGGCCTCGACCAGTTCCTGCTTGGTCGACCCGACGTCGGTTACGACGCAGTCCTCGCCGGCTGATTCGAGTGCCTGCCCGACCATCCTGGCCATCGAAGCCACTGAGGCGCAACAGACCACGACATCGGCCCCCTCGACCGCCTCCTCGATCGTCGAGGCCATTCGGTCGGCGGCTCCGAGTTCGATGCATTCTCCGGCCCGCTCGGGGTTTCGCACGTATCCGGTCACCTCGGCCAGACCGCGCTCACGCGCGGCCATGCCGATCGAGCCGCCGATCAGACCCACGCCAAGGATGGCGAGGCGAATCACCTCAGGCCCGTGAAACCGTCTTGCCGACCACGCCCGCGATCGACTCGATCTTCGTTGTCAGATCCTGGAAATCCGAGGTCGGAACCTGCTGAGCTGCGTCGCAGATCGCCTTGTCCGGTTCGTTGTGAACCTCGACGATGATGCCGTCAGCCCCGGCTGCGACGGCCGCGAGCGACATCGACTCGACCCAGTCACGCCGGCCGGGCGCGTGGCTCGGATCGACGATCACAGGCAGATGGGTCTGCTCCTTCAGCGCCGGAACGGCGAGCAGGTCGAGGGTGAAGCGATAGGCGGTTTCGTAGGTCCGGATTCCGCGCTCGCAGAGCATCACGTTCTCGTTGCCTTCTTTGAGGATGTACTCCGAAGCCATCAGGAGCTCCTCGACCGTGGCAGAGAGACCGCGCTTGAGCAGAGCCGGGCGACCGGACTTGCCGACCTCGGCCAGGAGCGAGTAGTTCTGCATGTTGCGTGCCCCGATCTGGATCACGTCGGCCACGCCGAGCACGTCGTCGAGGTCACGCAGGTCGAGCAGCTCGGTGATGATCGGCAGGCCGGTCTTCTCCTTGGCCTCGGCCAGGAGGCGCAGGCCTTCACGGCCCAGTCCCTGGAAGCTGTAGGGGGACGTTCGCGGCTTGTAGGCCCCGCCGCGCAGCATGGTTGCCCCGGCGGCGGCCACCGCATCGGCCGAAGCCAGCATCTGGTCACGATTCTCCACCGTGCACGGTCCGGCCATCAGCGCGAAGTTCGTTCCGCCCACCTTGCGACCGCCGATCTCCAGAACCGAGTCGGCACCGTCCTTCAGCTGGCGGGAGGCCAGCTTGTACGGCTTGGCGATCGGCACGATGTGGTCGACCCCGGGAGTGCCTTCGAGCGAAAGCTGCTGGTCCTTGTCCCGGTCGCCGATTGCGCCGATAACGGTGAGGAGCTCCCCCTCGGAGACGTGCGCCGTACAGCCCACCTGTTCGACTCTCTCCACTACGTGGGCGATTTCATCCTTGGTCGCCCCTTCTTTCATCACGATCATCATCTGCTTTGAATGCCTTTCTTAAGTTGCGAAGACTCTACTTTCCGCAGGTCTGGTGCGACGGTGCGGTGAAACCACGAACGGGTCCCGGGGGACGGCGCCCGGCGGCTGAAGTCTGTCTTGGCGCCGACTCGAGGCCGGCGTCACCGGACGCCTAGATAAATCGCCTATACGACCAGGAAGCGGCAGCACGGATGGAGTCCGCGGGGTGGGACTCGAGCCTGTCTCCCAGGCGCTGCGGCTGTAGCTTCGAGCAGGTCACTTCCCGTTTTCTATCAGGTGTCGGTGCCGGCATCACGAATTTCGCTCGACGGATTCGGCCAGAGCGGTCAGCATCCGGTCATTTTCCTCACCGGTTCCGTAAGAGATCCGGAGCTTGCCAGGTCCACCGAGCAGCCGACCGGGTCGGACCACGATCCCCGCCGCCGCGAGGTCTGCGACGACCCGCTGCTCGATTTCCGGGCCATGCTCGCCGAGCGACACCCAGGAAAAGTTCGCAGCCGTCTCGGCCGTATCCAGTCCGATCGTTGCGAAACCGGCTTCGACCCGATCGCGCTCGGCGATCGAAGCGGCTATCTGCTCACCGATGGCGTCACTGTGTGCAAGCGCTTCGGTGGCCGCGGCCTGTGCCAGTGCGTTGACGCTGAAGGGCTGGCGAACGGCGTCGACCGCCGCCCGGAAATCCGGGGAGCTGAGCGAGTAGCCGACTCTGAGCCCGGCCAGCGAATGCGACTTGCTGAAAGTGCGCAGCACGACGAGATTGTCGTACTGGTCCAGTAGCCGGATCGATGCCGCCGGGTCATCGATGAGCTGGAACTCGATGTAGGCCTCGTCGAGGATCACTGTGACGTCGTTCGGTACCCGGGCGACGAAGTCCGCGATCGCCGCCGCCGGAAGGTATGTGGCGGTCGGGTTGTTCGGGTTGCAGACCAGGATCAGCCGGGTTTCCGGCGTGATCGCCTCCAGCATCGCTTCGAGGTCGTGCACATCCCCGTCAGCCAGGGGCACCCGGATCTCATCGCTGGCCGACATGGCGGCGAGGTTCGGATACATCGAGAAGGCGGGCCACGAGTAGAGCACCGTTGCCCCGGGCTCCAGCATCGCCCCGGCGGCTGCGAGCAGGATCTCGCAGGAACCGTTGGAGACGGCGATGCGCTCCGCGCCGACCCCGTGTACTTCAGCCAGTCTTTCCCTCAGCCCGGTCGCGTCGGGGTCGGGGTAGCGATTCATCGAGGTGGCGGCCTCGCCGATCGCGCCGACTACCTCTGCCAGCGGCGGGTGCGGCGACTCGTTCGAAGCGAGCTGTGCAAGGTCCGATCCGGCCACGTCTGCGGCCGTCTGCCCCTTCGGTACGCCTGGCGTGTAGCCGGGTATGGAGGCCAGTCTGTCGTTGAATCTTGCGCTCATCTTCGATCGGTCCAGGCAGCTACTGGGCCGCGTTGAGGTCGGCACGCAGGCTGCGCGTCTCGCCCAGGTAGACATGACGCACACGCTGCCCGGAAGGCATGTTGCAGTGGACCATGACCCGGATCACCCGGGGCATGGCGCCGGGAACGGGGATCTCACGCGCACACATCAGCGGGACTTCGGAGAGCCCGATTCCACGAGCCGCGACCGCCGGGAACTCGGCGTCGAGATCGGGTGTCGTGGTGAAGATCGCGCTGATCATTTCGTCCGGAGAGAGCTCATTCATCTCCATCAGGTCATGAAGCAGCTTGCCGGTGGCGGCCATGATCGATTCGGCCGAGTTTTCGTCGGCCTGAACCGCACCTCTAAGCGCAACTACTTTGCTCTGCTCAGCCATCTCCCCCATCTTCCCAGAGCCGCGCCACCTCGGGCTCGTCGAGCAAGCGCGCCCTGCCGACACCGAGCCGACCCAGGCGAAGCGAGCCGAATGAAATCCGCTCGAGGCCGGTGACTCGGTTGCCGACCGCTTCGACCATCCTCCGTACCTGACGGTTGCGACCCTCGCTGATCGTGATGTCGAAACCATCGGCAGCGATCCGGCGGACCATGGCAGGAGAAGTTCTGCCGTCATCGAGCACGACCCCTTCACGCAGCCGGGCCAGTTCCTGGTCGCCGATTTCGTTCCGCGTCCCGACCCGGTAGGTCTTCTCGACTCCGTAGCGCGGGTGGGTCAGTCGGTTCGCCAACTCGCCGTCGTTACTCAGCAGCATCAGGCCGGTCGAATCGGCGTCCAGCCTGCCGACGGGGTAGAGCCGGGCCGGGCTGTCGACCAGGTCGACGACGGCCATTCGCTTGCCGGGCTCGTCGGCGGTCGAGATCACATCCACGGGCTTGTTGACCATCCAGACTTCACGGCCCTCCGGTACCACCGCGTGGCCGTCCACCCGGATGTCGTCGCCGATCTCGACCGCGTGGGCCGGATCGGTGATGGTCTGGCCTCCGACCCGCACCCGGCCGGCCGTGATGACCGTTTCGGCCTTCCTCCTCGAAGCAACGCCCGAATGGGCCAGATACTTGCCGAGTCTCATGCCCGAAACCTACGGCCTGTGCACGACCGACGAGTCCGAAGCGTCACGACGCCGTGGCGGGCAGGGCCCGTTGTCGGCTCCATGAACCGCCGTCGACCTTGGCCGCCACACCGGTTTCAGGGCTCGGCGCGCTGTTCGCCGGCCGCCAGCAGGCGTTCGCGAAGGTCGCGTTCGTCTTCCGGGGTCGGGTCGAAACGGGTCGGATCCGGCAGGGCGTCGAGACCTTCGAGACCGAAAACCTTCTCGAACAGGGCCGACGTGCGATAGATCATCGCGCCGAACCGGGATCGACCGGACTCCTCGATCAATCCACGCTCGCTCAGGCTCGAGACAGCCGACTCCGAGGAGACGCCGCGGATCCGTGCGATCTCCGGCCGGGACACCGGCTGGAGATAGGCGACGATGGCCAGCGTCTCGGCCTGGGCCTGGGTCAGAGGTGGGGTCCGTGGCTTGGCCAGAAGGCGCCGGGCCGCGGCTTCCGTGGAGGGGTCGGTTGCGAGTGTCAATCCGCCGGCAACCCGCCGCAGCAGCAGGCCGCGCTCGCCGGGCTCGAGGTCCCTTTCGAGCTGGGCGACGGCGTCGGCCATGTGGTCCGAATCCACCTGACATGCCTCGGCGAGGTCGATTTCCGAGACCGGATGAGAGGACAGGAAGAGCAACGCCTCGACCTGCCTGACCGTTTCAGCGAGATCCTGCATCAGGCATCGACCCCGTAGGCGTCGCCCGTGCCATCGGTAGCGGCTGCTGTGGCGCTCGGAGTCCGCCTGACGGTGATCGGTCCGCAGTCTTCCTGCTGCTCCCAGACCGCCTCGCCGGCGCTGTAGAGCTCGAGCAGGGCAAAGATCGTCACGGCCTGAGTCAGGCGGTCCTCCTGCCCGAACTGATCGTCGAAGTCGAAGCGCGAAAGTTGTGTCAGGGCGGAGCGCAGGACCGAGAGCCTGCGCTGGAGTGAGACCGTGCTCTTGATGTGAGAGAGGTCGGGCCGCTCCGGTGGCTGGAGAAGGTCGCCGAGGGCCGCCGCCAGCTGGTCCGGCTCGTAGACCGCCTGGGCCGCATCGAGAGCAAGGCGCCTGAAGTCCGGCGGCAGCGGGGCCGATCGGTACATGAAGCCCCGCTGGCTCTCGAAATGGGCGGCGAGCTCGCGGCCGGCGTCGCGGTAGCGGCGGTACTCGAGCATTCGGGCGACCAGTTCCTCCACCGCCTCGGCCGGCTCCATCTCGGAGAGCTCTTCTTCAGCCCCCGGCAGCATCAGGCGGGATTTCAGCTCAAGCAGAGCTGCTACCAGGACCAGGAACTCGGTCGCGACCTCGAGCTCGATCTCCCCCTGCTCCTCGAGCCGGGTCACGTAGGCCGCCACTACCTCGCCCAGTTCCACTTCGAGCAGGCTGACCTCCTCGCGAAGGACAATCGTCAGCAGCAGGTCGAAGGGCCCGACGAAGACGTCGAGGTCCAGATCGAGGTCCAGATCAAGCCGGGAAGCCACAGCCACAGCCTAGAGCCGGAACCGGTCGCGATGAGCCGGATCCTTCAAAGCAGCAGCAGAAGGGCGCTCGACACGGCCGGCTCGCGCGACTCTCCGCTCGATACGAGCAAGGCTCCGGCGAGGATCATCAGGCCGAAGGTGATGACCGCGAGACGGACTATGAGCGTGCCTCCCGACATTGCCCGATCCTAACTGCCCGGGGGTACTCCGACTCCCATGGCCGCGCGGACGTCCGCCAGCGTAGCGGCGGCGATCCCGCGGGCACGGCCGGCACCTTCTGCCAGCAGCCGCTCGAGTTCGGCCTCATCGGCACGGATTTCCGGGTAGGCCTCACGAACCGGGCTGAGGAAGTCGACTACTGCATCTGCCACCGATTTCTTGAAATCGCCGTAGCCCCTGCCTTCGAATTCGGCTTCCACGTCTTCTTCCGGGAGACCACGGGCCACCGAGTAGATGCCGATCAGGTTGGTGACGCCCGCCTTGTCCTCACCGCGACGTATCTCGCGGCCGGAATCCGTCACGGCCGAGCCGAACTTCTTGCGGATCGCCTTCTCTTCGTCGAGCACGTAGACACGGCCGCTGTCGGCGCCGACGGTGGTGGACATCTTGCGTTCCGGCTCCTGCAGGTCCATTACCTTTGCGCCGATTTCGGGGATGCGGTGATCAGGCACGGTCAGGGTTTCGCCGAATCGCTCGTTGAACCGGCGGGCGATTTCCCTCATCAACTCGATGTGCTGGCGCTGGTCTTCGCCGACCGGGACCTCGTCGGCCCGGTAGGCGAGAACGTCAGCCGCCTGCAGAACCGGGTACGAGAACAGGCCCGCCGAAACCAGTTCGCGCTGGGCGGCCGACTTGTCCTTGAACTGATGCATGCGGTTGAGGTCGCCGTGAGCGCAGACCGCGCCGAGCAGCCAGGCGAGCTCCGTGTGCTCGTGAACGTCGGACTGGCGGAACAGGATGCAGCGGGCAGGGTCCAGCCCTGACGCGAGCAGGATCGCGGTCGTATCGTAGAGCCGCTCGCGTAGTTCCCTCGGGTCGTAAGCGACGGTGATCGCGTGGAGATCGACGATGCAGAAGACCGCCGGATCTCCCCGGTCCTGCCCCTCGACGTACTGGCGGATCGCTCCGATGTAGTTGCCGAGGTGCTTTCGTCCCGTGGGCTGTATTCCGGAGAAGATCTTCATCGACGTGGCTCCGACTGCTCAGGCGGGCTGGCGGATCACCGGCCGACGGGTCGCCCCGACCTCGTCCAGGCGTCTGACCGGCGTCGTATACGGGGCCTCGGCTGCGATCGATGGGTCCTGCTCCGCCTCTTCGAGGATCTTTTCGATCGCGTCGGCGAAGGAATCGAGGACGTCCCGGCTCTCGGTCTCCACCGGCTCCACCATCAGAGCCTCGTCGACCAGCAGCGGGAAGTAGACGGTCGGCGGGTGGAAGCCGAAGTCCAGGAGTCGTTTCGCCAGGTCGAGGGTCTTGATTCCGAGCTGCTTCTTCATCGGGGCCCCGGAGAGCACGAACTCGTGCATGCAGTGGCGGTCGTAGGCCACGGGCAGGTACTCGCCCGCTCTGCCCTGGGAGAGCCTGTGCTTGAGGTAGTTGGCGTTGAGCACGGCCAGCCTCGATGCGTCCGAGAGGCCGTCGCCGCCGAGGCTGAGGATGTAGGCGTAGGAACGCACAAAAACCCCGAAGTTGCCCTGAAAGCCGCGCAGCCTCCCGATTGACTTCGGTCGATCGTGGTCGAGTCCGTAGGTGACCGAATCACCTTCGGCCGGCAGTTTGACGACCTGTGGCCTGGGAAGGAACGGCTCTACGCACTCGGCAACGGCGATCGGGCCGGCGCCGGGTCCGCCGCCGCCGTGTGGCTGCGAGAAGGACTTGTGGAGGTTCACGTGGACGATGTCGAAGCCCATGTCGCCCGGCCTGGCCTGACCCATGATCGCGTTCAGGTTGGCCCCGTCGTAGTAGAGCAGTCCACCCACCTCGTGGACCAGTTCCGAAATCTCGGCGATGTTGCGGTCGAACACTCCGAGCGTGTTCGGATTGGTGAGCATCAGGCAGGCGACGTCTTCGTCTACTTTCGAGCGCAGGTCGGCGATGTCAACCCCGCCGGCCTCGTCTGTGGCGACCTTGACCACCTCGTACCCGGCCATCGAGACCGAAGCCGGATTCGTGCCGTGAGCGGTATCGGGAGTCAGCACCTTGCGTGGATTGCGGCCCCGGTCGGCGTGATAGGCCCGGGTCAGCAGCAGCCCTGCCAACTCACCCTGCGAGCCGGCTGACGGCTGGAGGCTGACATGGGGAAGGCCGCAGATTTCGGACAGGGAGTCCTGGAGCAGGTACATCAGCTCCAGGGCCCCCTGGGCGTCTTCGGGGTCGGCCGCCGGATGAAGTCGGGCGTTGCCGGGCAGTGCTGCCACCCGCTCGTTGAGCCGCGGGTTGTACTTCATCGTGCATGAGCCCAATGGGTAGAAGCCGGTGTCGAGGTCGAAGTTCCGTCGTGACAGTCGGTTGTAGTGGCGGATGATCTCCGGCTCCGAGACCTCGGGAAGCTCAGCCGGCTTCTCCCGCAGCAGTCCGGCCGGAATCAATTCCTCAATCGCCGTCTCCCCGACCTCGCTGGAGGGAAGCTGCGCGGCCCGGCGGCCGGGTACGGACTTCTCGTAAATCGTCTCGGCCCGGTCGGCCTGCTGGGGTGTCTCGATCAGGGTCGGAGCGGGACTCACGAGACCAGCCTCATCACCGGCTCGGCCGCCCGCCGCATCCCGGTGTCGGCTGCTGCGCCGACCGCGCCCGAACCGGACGCGACCGGATTCTGGCCGGCGACGTTTGCCTCGAGGGTCGAACAGAGCCACTCGATATCCCGCAGTCCGCGCTGCTCGGTCAGTGCGACGAGGAAGCTGTCCCCGTATTCCGGATAGTCCCGGCCGAGCGGGTAGACCTGGAGCCGCGATCCGTCGCCGGTCCGGAGGTGTTCGACCGGCAAATCGGTGGAGCGCACGGCGAACTCGCGCACAACGGGGGCATCGTGGAGCAGTTCGAAGCCGTCGATCGCGGCGATCCTTCGCCTGGCGAAGTCCGTCCTCCTGGTCAGCATCTCACCCAGCTCGACGAATCCCTGCTTGCCGAGCCATGAGAGGTGGATGACCCCGGCCAGAGCGTTCAGGGCCTGGGAGGTGCAGATGTTGCTGGTCGCCTTTTCGCGGCGGATGTGCTGCTCCCGGGTCTGGAGAGCCAATACGAAGCCACGCCTGCCGTCCACGTCTTCGGTCTGGCCTGCGATCCGTCCGGGCATCTTGCGCAGGTACTCCTCCCTGGCGCAGAAGAAGCCGAAGGAGGGCCCACCGAAATCAAGCCGGTTGCCGAGAGGCTGGCCTTCACCGAAAGCGATGTCGGCTCCGCATTCACCCGGAGGCCGCAAGACGCCGAGGGTCATCGGATCGACCGCGACCACGACCAGCGCGCCCCTTGAGGACGCGAATTCGCCCAGCCGGCCGATGTCTTCGACTGAACCGAGGAAGTTCGGGTTCTGAAGGAATACAGCGGCCGTATCCTCTCCGATCGCGGCCTCGAGCTCTTCGGCGGCGGTCAGTCCGTCCCTGAGGCCCACCTCGGTCAGTTCGGCACCGAATCCGACCGCGTGCGTAGCGAGGGTCTCACGCGAGTGTGGATGGAGTCCGCGTGAAGCGACGAGCCCGCTGCGGCCGGTCGCGGCCATCGCGAGATACGCGGCCGACGCGGCCGCCGACGGGCCTTCGTAAAGGCCGGCGTTCGAGACCGGAAGGCCGGTGATTTCCGACATCGCGGTCTGGAACTCGAACATGACCTGGAGCCCACCCTGAGAAACCTCGGGCTGGTAAGGCGTATATGGCGTGAGGAACTCGGAGCGACCGGTGATCGCATCGACGATCGCGGGTACGTAGTGGTCGTACATGCCGGCCCCGAGAAAGCTCGGCTCGGCGTCCGGGTCGCGGTTGGCGGCGGCCAGCTGCGCCATGCGGGCGAATACCTCGGGTTCGCTCAGGCCGTCATCGAGTTCCAGCGGCCGCTCCATCCGGACGCCGTCGGGGATCTGCTCGAAAAGGTCGTCGATCGAAGCGACTCCGATCGCGTCCAGCATCGCGTCCTGGTCGTCCGGCAGTGGCTGGTGTGTAGCCGGCCATGGCCCTACTCCAGTGAGGCTGCGTAGGTGGCGGAATCCATCAGTGCCTCTGCCTCGGACGGGTCACTCAACCGGATCCTGACCATCCAGCCGGTCTCGTACGGGTCGGCGTTTACGGCTTCGGGCGCGTCGGCCAGGCTGTCGTTGACAGCGATCACTTCACCCGAAAGCGGTGCGATCACGTCAGAAACCGCCTTCACTGATTCAACCTCGGCGTAGGGCTGGTCTTTGCTCAGCTCGGAGCCGACTTCCGGGCCGTCGTAGAAAACGACCTCGCCCAGCGAATCCTGGGCGTACCAGGTGATACCGAGGGTCGCCTCGTCGCCTTCGACGCGCGCCCAGTCGTGCTCCGGGTGGTAGCGGAGGTCGTCTGGATAGCTGGGCTCGGACATTCAGTTCTCCTGGCTCTTCTTCGGGTAAAGAGGCTTGGAGCTTACGCGCGCCGTCCGACGCTTTCCTCGCACGTCCACTTCGAGCAGCGTGCCCGCGGACGCCAGGTCACTCCTCACGTAGGCCATGCCGATGCCGGCTCCGAGCGATGGCGAGAAGGTACCGCTGCTGACCTCTCCGACCGTCTCATCGCCGAGCAGCACGGAATTGCCCTGCCGCGGGATGCCTTCACCCTCGATTACGAACGGAACGAGAACCTCGTCGGTGCCGTTGGCCCTGAAGACGGCAACCCGGTCGCATCCGACGAAACCGGTCGATTCAACGCAGGCCCAGCCCAGCCCGGCAGAGATCGGGTCCGTCGCAACGGAGAGATCGTTGCCATGCAGGTGGTAACAAGCCTCGAGCCGCAGCGTGTCGCGGGCTCCGAGCCCACACGGCACGATGCCGGAATCGACCAGTTCGGCCCAGATCGCCGGCGCAATCTCGGGGTTGATCAGCAGTTCGACACCGTCCTCTCCGGTGTAGCCGGTACCGCAGACGATCGCCGGGCGTCGGCCGATCTGCATCGCTGCCACCTTCATCCGCGGCGGCAGTTCGATGTGGAGCTGTGACGAAAGCACCTGCCGGGCGTGGGGACCCTGGACCGCGAGCATCGCGTAGTTGTCGCTGGCATCGCGCACATGCACGTCGAAGTCACGCGCGACCGTGCCGAACTGGACGAGGTCGTCAGCGTGGTTGCCGGCATTCGAGATGATCAGGTAGCGGTCGCCGCCCAGTCGGTAGGCGAAGAGGTCGTCGATCACGCCTGCGTCTTCGTTCAGCAACAGCGAATACTGGGCACCCCCGACCTCGACCCTCGAGACATCGTTGCTGAGCAGCCTCTGAAGGCAGGCCAGCGCGCCCGGCCCCTCGACTTCGATCTGGCCCATGTGGGAGACGTCGAAGATCCCGGCGTGAGTGCGGACGGCAATGTGCTCCTCGAGGATCCCGTCGTAGTAGACAGGCATTCGCCAACCGGAGAAGTCGACCATCCTGGCCCCTGCCTCGACATGGATGTCGTCAAGCGGAGTTCTGCGGTTCGCCGTTTCGGGAGTGCTCACCACGACAGCTTAAAGGACCTCCGCCCCGGGCAGGCAGGGCGAGCTGTCCGCTGAGGTGACGCCCGGCCGACAGAGCCTGCCGGGCGTCAGTCGCCGGCCCGCGTCAGTCGCGAAGGAAGGGCGGAACCTCGATGTCACCGTCGCCGACCCTGAGACTCGTCAGGTCGGTGTCGTCGGCTGAGACCCGCTTGCGGCTCTCGTAGCGACGACGGACCCTCTGAGGCGAGCGGGCAAGCAGTTCGAAGCCCTCGAAGCCGGTCGCGATGACGGTGACCCTGACCTCGTCAACGAGCGACTGGTCGACCACCGATCCGAAGATGATGTTGGCGTTCGGGTCGGCCTCTTCCTGAATCAGCTGAGCCGCCTCGTTCACCTCGAAAAGGCCAAGCTCCTCGGGCCCGGTGATGTTGAGCAGCATGCCGGTAGCACCCTTGATCGACTCTTCGATCAGCGGCGAGGTGATCGCCGTCTTGGCGGCATCGAGGGCGCGGTTCTCGCCCTGCCCGACACCGACACCCATCAGGGCGGAACCTGCGTCACGCATGATCGTGCGAACGTCGGCGAAGTCGAGGTTGATCAGGCCGGGAATGGTGATCAGGTCGGTAATTCCCTGGACTCCCTGGCGGAGGATGTCGTCGGCCATCTTGAACGCGTCGAGGACGCTGGTCCGGCGCTCGACCGCATGAAGCAGCTTTTCGTTGGGCACGATGATCAGCGTGTCGACGTGGTTACGCAGCTTCTCGATGCCCTCCATCGCCTGCTGCATGCGCTTCTTGCCTTCGAATTCGAAGGGCTTGGTCACGGCTCCGACCGTCAGGGCGCCGATCTCTTCCTTGGCGATCTCGGCGATCACGGGTGCGGAACCGGTGCCGGTCCCGCCACCCTCGCCGGCCGTGACGAAGACCATGTCGGCACCCTTGAGCGCCTCCTTGATCTCGTCGCGGGTCTCAGCCGCTGCGCCGGCACCGACTTCGGGCCTGCCTCCGGCTCCGAGTCCCCGGGTCAGTTCCTGGCCGATCGAAATCTTGATGTCGGCATCGCAGGCCTGCAGGGCCTGTGCATCGGTATTTACAGCGATGAACTCGACGCCGCGCACACCGGCATCGACCATCCTGCTGACTGCATTGGTGCCTCCGCCGCCACATCCGACGACCTTGATCACCGCTAGGTACGTGCTTTCCATCATCCCGTCCCGATCGTGTTACCTGAGTTGAAGCCTGTCATTGAGTTGAAGCGCTGAAGCTTGGGTAAAAGTTGAGTTGAAGAGTCTCCGGTCCGGACCTTCAGTCCTGCTTCAGGGTTCGCGGGACCATCCGGTTCTCGGAAATTCCGCTCAAAGTAAGGCATAAACCGCCGACTGTCAACGCCTCCGGGCACATCCTGCAACGGGTCTTTCTCAAGGGTTACTTTAGGGTTTGACAACCCTCAGGTTGTGGTCGAGGGTCAGAAACCGTGCCGTCTGCCGCCATCCCCGGCCGCCCTGAAGCCGGAGCCGGTGCCGGATCGAGGGCGCGTCCGAGAGGGTCTGGCACGACCGCGCCGCGCCCGACAAAAGGGGTGCGAATTTCCTAGTTGCGGGGCTTGCTCTTGCTTGCAGCCGGCCGGCGAGGAACGCTCAGGTCTACATAACCGACGTCTGAAAGTTCGGGATCGGCGATGACCGAAGCCGCCGCTCTCCACTTTCTGGCCGCCTGGCCGGGTTCGCCGAACAGCAGGACGAGTCCGTTGGAGAGCGTCACCTCCACCCCGTCACCGGTGACCTCGCCGCGGTCCACGAAGCTGCGCAACTCAGCTGGAGCGGCCCCGAGAACAACCGCCTGATCGAGGGCGATGCCTTCCAGCCGACGCCCCTCGGGCGGGTCGCCCTCGGCGATCACTGGCAGCAAATCGACTTGATCGCCAGCCGAACCGAGAACGGTTCCGTCCGAGGCGATCAGCAACGCGTCCGCACCCTCGCCAAAAATCGAACCGTCCTCACGCTGGCGAACCGTCACCGTGGCGCTGCTGGGGAAGCCGGCTTCGACCGTGGCCGACTCGACCCGCGGGAAGCGGGCCATCTCCTGGTCCAGAACCCCCTGCTTGATGTGCAGGGTGGTCATCTCCCCGACGGCCACCTCGATCGCCTCGGTCACCTGCTTGCCCTCGGCAGTGGCCGAATCAAGCCCACTTACCTCCAGGTCACTGATTTCGAAGACCGGCAGGTCGCGGACCACGAACCAGTAGAGCGCGCCCATCGCCAGCGCGAGAACCACCGCTCCCAGCAGCGTCATGACGAGCCGGCGGCGGCGGCGCTCCCGCGCGCCTGCCAGTTCCATCGTGCGCCGGACCGAACGGCCTCGCTCAGCCATCGTCACCTCCGGCCGCGGACGGCGGCCTCGGATCCTCGGTCTCCACCAGCCGGTCGGAGAGCTTCGTTACGTCACCGGCCCCGACAGTCACCGCGATCCGTCCCGGTCCGAGCAGCCGACGGACGGCCCTCTCCGCTGCCTCGAGGTCGGGTGCCCACCAGGTCCGGGTGGCCGAACCCCGATCCGCAGCGGCCCTGAGCACGTCGAGCCCGCTCACTCCCTCAAACGGTCCCACCGGTTCTTCTCTCGCCGGATATACGTCGAGCACGACGATCTCGTCGGCCAGCGCGAGAGCGCTGCCGAACGCCTCGCTGAAGGCTTTCGTCCGGGAGTAGAGGTGTGGCTGGAATACCGCGATCAGCCTTTTCGGCCCGAGTCCACGCAGCGCCGTGAGCGAGGCTTCTACTTCAGTCGGGTGATGGGCGTAGTCGTCGTATATCCGGGCTCCGGCGGACTCGCCCTTGAACTCGAGGCGACGCTTGACTCCCGGAAAATCGGACAGTGCTCCCGCGGCAGCGCCCGCGTCAACCCCGATCGCCACCATTGCGGCGATCGCGGCCCGCGCGTCAAGCAGGTTGTGGAGCCCCGGGACCAGCAGCGGGACGGCGGCCGGGCCAGGGTGGTTCCGGCCGAAGCTGATCCTCTCGCGGCTTCCGGCCGGATTTCGGGCGGTGTCTGCTTCAGCATCGGAACCACCGTCCGGTTCGACGACCACCGATGCCTTGGCGGCGAAACTGGCAAAGGCCTCTCGCAGTTCCGCCAGACCGCTCCACCTGGCGTGGTGGTCCATTTCGATGTTGGTCACGATCGCCACGTCGGGATCGAGGACCAGGAAGCTGCCATCGCTTTCGTCGGCTTCGACGACCGCCCACTCTCCGGATCCCCAGCCGCTGTTGGCAGCATCACCGGCCGCACCGACCCCGGGAAGCTCGCCGCCGACGAAAAAAGCGGGATCGAGACCGAGGCTTCGCATCGCCCAGATCAGCATGCCCGTAGTCGTCGTCTTGCCATGCGTACCCGCAACCGCGATCGTGCGCTTGGCCGAGCAGAGTTCGGCCAGCAAGTCGGAGCGGTGCAGGATGCGCCGGCCCTGCTCGCGCGCCGTGGCGAGTTCCGGATTCTCAGGAGAGATCGCGGTCGAGACCACGACCTCGGCACCCTCGGGGAGGTTGTCGGCGCTGTGTCCGACGCTCGCCTCGACGCCGGAATCCGTGACCCTCTCGAAATAGGAGGATCGACTGCGGTCGCTTCCTGTCACCGAAGCACCGAGTTGGTGGCAGACCAGGGCCAGGCCGCTCATCCCCGCCCCGCCTATTCCGACGAAATGCAGTCGTCTGCCACCCCAGCCGGCACTCATTGATCACCACCTTCCGCAGCTGCGAGAACCGCATCCGCAATCTCGATCGCAGCATCCGGCCGGGCCAGAAGGGCCGACGCGTCGCTCATGGCGCTCAGGCGCGGCTCGTCCCCGAAGATCGACCGGACCTCCTCGATCAGCAGGTCGGCACCGAGCTCGTCATCGGGGATCGATATCGCCGCGCCGGCTTCGGTCATCCAGGAGGCGTTGGCTGTCTGGTGATCTCCCGTGGCATACGGATACGGAACCAGGATCGCCGGTCTGCCGCGTGCCGTCAGTTCGAAAACCGAGCCGCCGGATCTGGCCAGGACGAGGTCGCAAGCCGCGAGGCAGTCCCCGAGGTCGGGTTCGTATTCGAGCAGCGTGTAGCCGGGTGGATCCCCTGCCGCAGCCAGGCGATCCTTGACCTGCCTGAAGTCCCTGCTGCCGGAAACATGGATCACATCGAAGTCCCGCCCGCCCCGTTCGGCCAGGGCTTCGACCGCGGCAAGGTTGATCGAACGCGCACCGAGACTGCCGCCCATCACGAGCAGCACCTTCGCCTCGGGGTCGGAACCGAACCGGCGACGGGCCGCACCCGGATCGGCATCCAGTACAGCCCGACCGACCGCCCGGCCGGTGACCGGGTAGCGCTCGCCATCGAATCCGGCGATAGGAAAGGCCAGGCAGACGCGCTGTGCGCTCCGGGCGAGAAGCCGGTTGGCCAGGCCCAGATGGCGGTCTGCCTCCGTCAGGACGAGCGGGATGCGTTTCGAACGGGCGGCCAGACCGGCCGGTCCCGCGACGAAACCGCCTCCACCGACCACGACGTCGGCGCGGCGAGAGGCGAGCAGGCGGCGTGCGGCCGGCAGGGCCGCCGCGGCCAGGCCCATGGCACGCAGGGCCTTGACCGGGTTGCGGCGATCGATTCCGGCCAGATTGAGCAGGTCGATTTCATAGCCGGCGGCAGGCACGAGCTCGGCCTCGAGGCGGCCTCGGGCACCCATGAACGAAACCTCCGCCCCTCTATCTCGAAGCTCGTCGGCGATCGCCACGGCCGGCACGACGTGCCCCGCCGTGCCGCCCGCCGCCATGACTACCCTTGGCACCCGTGGCCGTCCTTCTCGTCGGTTTCGCTCTGCGATCGTCTTCAACCAGCCTCAGTCTGGCACCCTGATCACGCCTGCCGCGGGCAGGGGCCCGACTCAACGTCGCGGCCTCTCCGCCTCGTGCGACGTTGAGGATCAGGCCGATGGCCACCAGGCTCATGATCAGGCTGTTGTTCCCGTAGGAAACCAGCGGCAGGGGCACACCGGTCAGTGGTGCCAGCCCCATCACCGCATACAGGTTGAGTGTGGCCTGGACCAGGATCAGACCGGTCAACCCCGAAGCGAGGATGCGCCCGAAGTCGTCCCTGGCAGCCTTGGCTATGCGAAACCCCGCGTAGCCGATCAGGCCGTAGACGGCGACCAGCAGGAGAATCCCGACGAAGCCGAACTCCTCCCCGATGACCGCCGAAATCATGTCCGTATGGGCCTCGGGCAGGTAGAAGGCCTTCTGCACACCGTTGCCTATGCCGACGCCGTCGAGGCCACCGGAGCCGATCGCGATCTTCGCCTGGAGCGACTGAAAGCCCGCGCCGGAGACGTCGCTCGAGGGGTCGAGGAAAGTCAGTAGCCGCTGGCGCCTGTAGGGAGCGGCGATCGCCAGCGCAGTTGCGGCGAAAGCGAGGCCACCGCCGAGCAGCACCAGATCGCGTGGCCTCGCACCGGCCGCGAAGAGCGTGATCCCCGCCGCGAAGACGGCAACCATCGCCGTACCCATATCCGGCTGGAGCATGACCAGACCGCATGCCACGGCGGTCATCATCAGGAACGGCGCCATGTCCTTGACCGACCGCAGCCGGTCCGGCCGGCCGGCGAAGAGGTGGGCACCGTAGAGCACCAACCCGAGCTTGAGGAATTCAGCGGGCTGGAACTGGACCGGGCCGAGCATGAACCAGCCTTTGGTCCCGTTTACCGCAGTGCCGGCCACCAGAACGGCGACAAGTGCAACGAGCACGATCCTGATGGCCAGAGGTATCGCGGCCCTGACGCGAGCGAGGCTCATGCGCATGACGAGCATCATCAGGATCAGCCCGATCAGGATCGCGATCAGGGTCCGCTGGAGGTAGTAGGCGCTTCCCGCAAGCCCACCGTCGTTGAGGATCGCCGAAGTCGAACTGGCAGAGAAGACCATTACCGCGCCGAAGGCCAAGAGGATCAGGGTCGCGGTGAGCAGCAGGTTGTACTCGACCGGGGCCTGGATTCCCGCGCCGGCAGCGGCTCCGCCCCGGCGGGACTTCGACCTGCCGGACCGGTCCGGCCCGGGGGCCTTCCTGCTCTTGCGGCGCCGGTCAGCCGACATCGATCGTGCCTACCAACCTGCGGAAGTGGTCGCCGCGGTCCTCATAGTCCCTGAACTGATCGAAGCTGGCACAGGCGGGAGAGAGCAGCACCGTCTCGCCGGCGCGGGATTCGTCCCAGGCCCTCGCGACGGCTTCCTCCATGTTGCCCCGGTCCTCGACCGGGATCCGTCCGGGCCCCGACTCAGCGAATGCCTGGCGGATCTCTTCGGCGGAATCACCGATCAGGTAGACGCCGGCGCAGGAGGCGCGGGCGGCATCAACCAGCGGCGCGAAGGATTCGCCCTTGCGGCTGCCTCCCAGGATCAGCCTGACCCCTGACTCGAAGGAGGCGAGCGCGGTCATCGTCGCCTCGACGTTGGTCGCCTTCGAGTCGTTGACGAAGCGGACGCCATTGACCTCGGCCACCGGTTCGAGGCGGTGCGCGACTCCGGTGAAGCTGCGCAACCCGTCGGCCACCACTTCCCGCTCGAGACCCAGACTCAGGGCAGCCGCCGCTGCCGCCATCGCGTTGGCGACGTTGTGCAGTCCGATCAGCTTCAGGTCTGATGTAGCCAGCAGCGATCGGCCGTCGACCGAAATCACACCGCCTTCGTTGGTGATGTCAACCGGGCCCTGAGCCTCACCGACGGGCAGGAAGCGCACGACCGATGCCCGGCCCGGCGGATCGAGGCCGGCGATCGCCCGATCGGCTTCGTTCAGAACCGCTACGTCACCTTCGACCTGGTTGATGAAGATGCGCTGCTTGATTCGCCCGTACTCCTCGATCGTCCCGTGACGGTCGAGGTGATCGGGTGCCAGGTTGAGGTATACCGCGCATTCCGGCCCGAAGAACTCGATGTCTTCCAGTTGAAAGCTCGAGCATTCGCAGACCACCGTGTCGTCGGCAGCCACCTGTTCCTCGGCCAGGGCCGACAGCGGACTACCGATGTTTCCGACTGCGTGGACCGGACGACCGGCGGTGCGCAGGACGTGCGCGACCAGTTCGGTCGTCGTGGTCTTGCCGTTGGTTCCGGTGATCCCGACGAATGCCGCATCGATCATCCGCCACCCGATTTCGAGTTCGCCGAGGACCGGTATGCCGAGGCGGCGGGCCTCGACCACGACATCGGCCTCTTTCGGCACGCCGGGACTCTTGACCACCGTTGCGACGCCGGCGAGTGAGTCGACCCCGTCCGTGCCGGTCTCGTAGGCGACCCCGGCGAGGTCTAGATCGCCCAGACCCTCCGGTTGCCCCGCATCGACCCCGAAGACCTCCTCGCCACGCCCCTTGAGCGCTCTGGCAACCGCTACGCCTGAGCGGGCCAGCCCGACAACCAGAAAGGGTCCGGGAGGAAGTGGCGGGCGGGCCCTGGATGAGTGGACGTATTCCACCTTTCATCCTTCAACGCGGGTGGCGGTATTCCTTTACCTCATGCGGTTTTCGCTCAACCGCCGATCGACTGCTGGTAGATCGCGAAACCGAGCCCGGAACAGACCGCGGCGATGATCCAGAAACGCAGCATTATCTTGGTTTCGGACCAGGCCATCATCTCGAAGTGATGGTGAAGCGGCGCCATGAGCAGGACCCGGCGCCCGAAGGTCTTGAAGCTGAACACCTGGACCAGTACCGATAGCGCCTCGATCACGAAGATGCCGCCGATCACGATCAGAAGGATCTCGGTCTGGGTCATCACAGCCAGGGCACCGATCGCCCCGCCCAGCCCGAGCGAGCCGGTGTCCCCCATGAAGATCGAGGCCGGAAAGGCGTTGAACCAGAGAAAGCCCACGCAGGCACCAACCAGACAGACGGCCAGCAGGGCCAGGTCCTGCTGGCCGACCGTGATGAAGCAGATCGCCGTATATGTGAGCAGGACAATCGCGCTGGAACCGGCGGCTAGACCGTCAAGCCCGTCAGTCAGGTTGACCCCGTTGGTGGCCCCGGCTATGACCAGGAATACGAGCACGAAGTAGCCGACCGGTCCAATTTCGAGACTTATGTCGAGGCCGCGGACAAGGATCACCGGCTCGAGACCCACCTCGTGGCGCGCAACCCACCAGAGCACCAGGGCGAGCAGCACCTGCCCGAGCAGTTTGTACCTCGCCGAAAGGCCGAGTGAGCGGCGCTTGACGATCTTGATGAAGTCGTCCGCGAAGCCGAGGCCGGCACAGCCGAGCGCCACGAAGAAGACGGTCATCGCCGCGAAACTGTGATCCGAGAGCACCAGGAACGGCACCAGGACCGCAGTGAAGATGATCAGGCCGCCCATGGTCGGCGTGCCGGCCTTGGTCTGGTGTCCCGACGGTCCCTCCTCGCGGATGTTCTGACCGAATTCGCGCCTCCGCAGGAATGTGATGAATCGCGGCGACAGGAAGAGGCAGATCAGCATCGATGCCATGGAGCCGAGCACGATCTCGCCCATCAGATTCCTCCACCCGGCACCGAGGCAAGGGAACGAAGCCCGTCGGCCACGGCTTCCAGGCCTGCTGAACGGGAGCCCTTGACGAGTACGACCGAGCCCGGACCCAGCCGTCCCTGAAGCAGCTCCACCGCAGCAGCGGGGTCGCTGACCAGCTCGTCGGGTTCGTATGCGGCGGCCATCGGCCCGACTCCGACCAGAAGGTCGATATCGAGATCCCGGGCGAGCAGCCCGACCTCGCGGTGGAAACCGGGGGCTTCGGGCCCCAGCTCCGCCATCAGGCCGAGAACCGCGACCCGGGGGCTGCGCTCGATTCCGGACAGGTACCTGAGGGCCGCGTCCATCGAAACGGGGTTGGCGTTGTAGCTGTCATTCACCACCAGCGTGCCGTCGGCCAGGTCGATGTGCTCACCCCTCAACTTCGAAAAGGACACAGAACCGGCCCTTGAAGCCATCTCATCCGGTGAGACGCCGGCCGAGACGCCGATCGCGACAGCCGCGAGTGCGTTCGTGAGGTTGTGCTCTTCGGTAAAGGGAAAAACGAACTCGGCCGAACCGGACGGAGTGACGATGGTGGCACGGGTCCGGCCTCCGTCGCTCTCCACGGATTCGGCGTAGACCGCGCCGCCGGGACCGAAGCGCACCTGGTTTGCAACGCCTTCCAGGTGAGGCTCGAGGAAGCCACTATCCACCGGTGCGACCACCGGGCTGCCCTTTCGCAGGCCCTCGACCAGTTCCGCTTTGGCCGCGGCGATCGCCTCGATCGAGCCGAGCAGTTCCAGGTGGACGGGACCGACCACGGTGATTGCACCGATGTCGGGCTCGGCGATTCTTGCCAGTTCGGCGATCTGGCCGGCACCCCGCATGGCCATTTCGAGCACCATGAAGTCGCTTCCTGCGGGCGCCGAGAGGACGGTCAGGGGCAGACCGATCTCGGTGTTGTAGTTCTCCATCGAAGCGTGGACGCCGCCCGGCAGCAGTGCCCTGGTGATGTCCTTGACCGAGGTCTTGCCGACCGACCCGGTGATACCGACCACCGTCGCACCGATCTCGCGCCGCCAGGCCGTGGCCAGCGACTGCATGGCGGCCAGTGGGTCCTCGACCACAAAGACCCAACCGCCGGCATCCCCCAGCGAATCGAGTGCGGCAGGTCCGACCACGACACCCCAGGCACCCCGCTCGAGAGCGACGGGGGCGAACCTGCCACCGTCGTCGTTCTCGCCGACAAGGCCAAAAAACAGCTCGCCACCACGGATTTCGCGGGAATCGATCGATGCGGCAACCGGTCCGTCCGATGCGCCTCGGGTGACGACCTCGGCCCCCATGGCGGCCGCGATCCGATCCGGTTCGAATCCGATCAAGTGGCACCGCCGGCTAGTTCGAACAGATGCTTACGGGCTACTTCCCGGTCGTCGAAGTCGATCTTGTGGCCGTCCTTGAACTCCTGGCCCTGCTCGTGGCCTTTGCCGGCGATAACCACCGTATCGCCGGGCTCGGCCATGCCGACAGCCAGACGGATCGCCTCGTTCCTGTCGACCTCCACCGTCACCTCTTCGCGGTCTGTGATGCCTTCGAGTACATCCTCGATGATCGACCCGGGCTCTTCGGACCGCGGGTTGTCCGAGGTCACGACGGTGTGGTCGGCCAGTTCGGACCCCGCTCTGCCCATCAGGGGCCGCTTGGCGCGGTCCCGGTCCCCGCCGGCGCCGACAACGACGATCAGGCGGCCGGAAGTTATGTCCCTCGCGGCGCGAAGCACGTTCTCGACCGAATCGGGCGTATGCGCGTAGTCGACCAGTACGGAGAAAGGCTGGCCGGCATCAATCGGTTCAAATCTCCCGGGAACCCTTCCCGCATCTGACAGGCCGGCGACGGCATCGGATGGCTCGACGCCCAGCGCGATCGCGCCGGCCAGCGCAGCCAGCGCGTTGGCGACGTTGAAACGCCCGGGAAGCCCGGTACGAATGGACATGACGCCGTGTTCGGATTCGACCGAAAAACCCGCCCCGGAGGCGTCGAAGAAGATGTCGGAGGCCGAGTAGTCCGCGGCGGAACCCTCGGCCGAGTAGGTGATCACGTCGAATTCGAGCGCCAGCCGCTGCCCGTAGGGATCATCGATGTTCACGACCGAGGCCCCCGGGCCGGCCTCGAAAAGCAGGCGCTTGGCCGCGAAGTAGTCCTCCATGTCGGCGTGAAAATCGAGGTGGTCCTGAGTCAGGTTCGTGAAAATCGCGAGATCGAAGTCGATCGCGTCGCACCGGCCCAGGGCCAGGGCGTGAGAGGAGGCCTCAAAGACGCAGGCTTCGTCGCCCGCCTCCTCCATCCGGCGAAACGTCGACTGGAGGTCAGCCGACTCGGGCGTGGTACGCACGACCGGCTCCTCGGAACCGCCGACCAACTGCCTGACCGTGCCCACCAGCCCGCAATGGACGCCCGCTCCCTCGAGAATGTCGTGAAGCAGGAAGGCCGTGGTGGTCTTGCCATTCGTCCCGGTGATGCCGGCCACTTTCAGGTCCCTGGTCGGATTGCCGTAGAAGGCTGCGGCGATGGGCGGCATCGCGCTTCGCGTCTCGTCGACCAGCACCTCGGTGACACCGAGTCCGGTCGGACGCTCGCAAACCAGGGCCTTGGCCCCTGCCTCCACTGCGGCAGCGGCGAAGTCGTGACCGTCGCTCTCCATACCGGTCACGCAGAAGAAAAGCCCGCCCTCGACTACGTTGCGGCTGTCGTAGGCCAGACCGGAAACCTCAAGCCCCGGATCGCCGGCGATTTCGGCCGACACGACGCCTTCGACGATTTGGTCCAGCCGCATGCGAATGATTGTAGGTGCCTACTCGGTGGGCACGCCGAGGTAAGGGAGGGTGAAGGAGGCGATGTCGCCGAAGGCCGGTGCAGCGACCACGCCGCCGTAATAGCCGTTCTTCGGTTCGCTCACCATCACCGAAACCACCACCCGAGGGTCGTCTGCCGGTGCCATGCCGATGAACGAGGCGACGAACCTGCTGTCGGAGTAGCCGTTCTCGGTTGCGATCTCCGCCGTACCCGTCTTGCCGGCCAGCGTATAGCCGGGTACCTCCACTTCGGTAGCGGTGCCCCCGGGGGCGAGGACACCCTTCAGCATCTGCCTGACCTCGGCTGCGACTTCAGGGGATACGACCTGCCGCCCGGGCTTCTGACGGGGAGTGCGGCCGCCGACCGACTTGATCAGATGCGGCTGCCTGAGAATTCCGTCATTGGCGAGGGCACCGAATCCGGCCACCATCTGGATCGGCGTCACGGCCAGGCCCTGGCCGATCGGAAGGTTGCCCATGGTCGAACCCGAGTAGTCCTCGTAGGGAATCACGATGCCGCCCTCTTCGCCGGGGTACTCGATACCGGTCGGTCGGCCGAAGCCGAAGCGGTTGATCCACTTGCTGAACTTCTCGCCACCCATCTGCAGGCCGATCGTCACAGAGCCGACGTTCGAAGACTGAGCGAGGATGCCTCCGACATCGAGACTGACCGTCCCGCGCGGGTGAGACTCCTCTATCACCCTGTCGTAGATCCGCAGGGAAGGGGCCAGCGTGAAAGTGCTCTCCGGGGTGACCGCGCCGGATTCCAGCGCCGAAGCCACGGTGAAGGCCTTGAACGTGGAGCCTGGTTCGTAGTTGTACGAGGTGCCGACGTTCAGGAGGTCCTCCGCTTCGGCCGTGTCGAGGTTGTCCAGGTCTACCGGCGGCCAGTTGGCCATCGCCAGCACCTCGGAGCTCTTCGCATCCATCACTATCGCCGAAGCGTTGACCGGATCGTGGGTATCCGCGACTTTCGCCAGCGCCCGCTCGGCACTGTCCTGGATCGCGGCATCGATCGTCAGCTGGACCGGCTTGCCGTCGCGCGGGTCACGGATCGTCTCCATCTCGATCGCCTCGCCGAGGGCGTCCTTGACCAGGTGCTCCTCCCCGTCCCGGCCACGCAGTACGTCGTCTTCTGCAGCTTCGATGCCGGTCAGGCCCTTGCCTTCGGCGCTCACCGCGCCGATCACCTGCGCCGCGAGATCACCCTGGGGACGGGTACGGAGCGTGTCCGGGTGCTGCCCGACTCCTTCGAGTCCAAGCTTCTCGACCCGCCCGGCCTTGACCAGGTCCACCTTGCGCTCGACGTAGGAAAAGCCGCCGGGCCTGGTGATCGCTTCGAGGACATCGGCCGGATCCGAGTCAAGGGCCTTGGCCACCGAGGAAGATTCCTTCGGAGCGTCCTTGATCTGGTAGGGGGTCGCGTAGATGCTGGCACCGAGTTCCGAACCGACCAGCTCCCTGCCGTTGCGGTCGAGGATCGAGCCGCGCAGCCCCGGAACGGTGATCGTATCTTCCTGCTGACTGCTCGCCTGCGACGCGAACGTGGAGCCTTCGACGCCCTGGAGCCAGACCGCCCGCAGCAGCAGTCCGGAGAGCAGCAGCAGGGATATGAAGAAAAGGATGCCTACACGACGTTCGAGGCGAACCAACGCTCAGTCAGCCCCTTCGGCCGCCAGGCGCTGAGCTGCCGCCGCAAAGACTTCGGGACCGAATTCCCGATACCTGATTTCGTCGGTAGCCGGCGCTGACATGCCCGCGGCAGTTGCGGCGTTGCGGACTCTCGGCATCGAGAGAGCCCGGGTGTTCGCGCTTCCGAGGATCGCGTTCTGCCGCTCCAGTGTCTGGATATTCCTCTCGACCCGGCTTGCCATCGCGCCATAGCTGACAGTCAATACGTTGATCGCCACGATCCCGATCAACAGCAGGCCGATCACGGCGATCCAGATTCTCGATCCCGAAATTTTCCTGACCGCGGCCGATTCGGGGATGCGACCGACGACATGGGCGCCACGACCGACCAGCCGGCGTCGCTCCGGCCGGCGATCGGCGCTCCGGCGGCGTCCGGGCGTAGTCTGATGCTGGCGTCTCCGTCGCGGAGGCAGCGTGGCGGGTACCGTTCGCGGCATCGCCTCGAGCTTGGGCGCGGCGGCACCCATCAGGACCCTGTCCGCTCTGCCAGCTTCAGGGCGCCGCGAAGACGGGCCGAACGGGAACGCGGATTGCGCTCGAGTTCAGGTTCGTCGGCGGTGATCGAGCGCCGGGTCAGAAGCTCGGCTTCGGGTTCATGTCCGCAGACGCAGACCGGCAGGTCCGGAGGACACGTACAGCCGACGGCGAGTCCGGCCAGGAAGCGCTTGACCCGGCGATCCTCCAGGGAGTGGAAGGAGATCGCCGCCATGCGGCCATCGATTTTCAGGGTGTCCCATGCGATCGGCAGGGCTGCGTCGATCGCGTCGAGCTCTCCGTTGACTGCGATCCGCAGCGCCTGGAAGGTCTTGCGGGCCGGGTGTCCGCTGCCGAAGCGGGCTGCCGTCGGCATGCCGGCCTTGATCGCGTCGACCAGTTCCGAAGTAGATTCGAGCGGACGGCGGCGTACGATCTCGCGGGCGATCCCCCGGGAGTAGCGCTCTTCACCGAGGCTCCGCAGGGTCCGGGAGATCCGGTCCTCCGGCCAGTCGTTGAGAATCTCTCCTGCGGTCAGGTCCTGGCGCGGATCCATTCTCATATCCAGCGGCTGCATCGTGCGAGTAGGAAAAGCCCCTTTCGGGCGCATCTACCTGGAGTGACGACATACCCAGGTCCATATACAGCGAATCTGCACGAATTCCTTCATTTTGCAGCGATTTCAGCGCCCCGCTGAACTCAGTCGCGATGAACCTTGTCTGACAGGGGGCCTGACTGGCAAACTGCTCGAATCGGGTTGCAGCGACCGGGTCGCGGTCTATCGCGATCAGAGTTCCCTGCGGGCCCAGCAGTTCGGCCACCAGGCGGGCGTGACCGCCGCCTCCGAAAGTGCAGTCAACGACGGTCTCGCCCGGATTCGGCGCGATCAGGTCGACCAGCTCATCGGCAAGGACGGGAACGTGCATACGAGGCGACGGACTCATGGTCTGCTGCCAGGCCTGCCGGGCGCGCGCCGCGGCGCTCACTCGGCCTCACCTGACATTCCTTCGGCGATTTCGGGGAACTCAGCCTGCAGCTTCTGCTGCTCGCGGTCCCATTCACCCGTATTCCAGATCTCGAGGTACTCACCCGCGCCGATCACCGTGCATGCGCCGTCGAGGTCGGCCGCCTCGATCAGGTTCTTCGGGATGCTGACCCGGCCCGCAGAGTCCAGTTCGCCATCAGCGGCCCCGGAGTTGAAGAGGCGACGCATCTTGCGTGCGTTGTTTCCGAACGGGCTGTGGGGGGCGATGTACTGCTCCGAAAGCGAGTCGAATGCCTTCTCGGTCATCAGCCAGAGACAGACATCCGGTCCCTTGACGATGACCGCACGGTCGGAGAGGTCCTTGCGGAACTTGGCCGGCACGGTGAGGCGGTCCTTCGAATCGAGGCTGTGCTCGTACTGGCCTCTGAACGCCACCTTTTCCGTTCCTTTCCGACTGTCCCGTTCGATGAAGAGAAAGAGTTGGACCGAGGTGGTGAAGTGGGAGGAACCTCACCACCCCGGTCCGTGGCTTCAACTCGATTGGCAATGTACCCCACTTTGCCCCACTCTGCACCACAATCTCCCACAAAAGTCCCTGAAGGAGTCGTCGGGCCGGCCTGATAGGGCCGTCTCCTCCCTCGGCAAAATGGCTCCCGAAGCTGCAGACGGCGACCGGATACGAACACATGATCGCCCCCCGCGGAATCGTCCTGAAATTCCTGTTGCAGATTGCGGCGCTAGGTTGTCGGCATGGACGAGATCAAAGACGCCAACCAACTGAGAGGCGAGGAATTCGGCAAACTGATCCGCCGGCCTCTGTCCTGGGTCCTGATCGTGGCCGGAGCCGCAGTCCTGGCAGTTGTCGGGGCGGCTATCGGAGGGGCGGGCGTTGCCGCGGTCGGCTTCCTGGTCGGAGTCGCGATCGGTCTGGCCATTGTCTTTGCGGTCGCCGACAACCGGGCCGAAGACGCCTTCTTCGATTCCTACGCGAAGTCCCGTGGTCTGTCCTGGCAGGGGTCGGGGGACCTCGAGCCTGCCACCCCGCTGCTGCGCAAAGGCGACGAACGCAAGGCGGACGAGATCTTCACCGGTCCGCTGTCCGATGACATTGAAGGCACGTTGGCGCTCTACACATACACCGAGGTATCGACCGACTCCGACGGCGACCGCACCGAGACCGACTACCCGTTCACCCTGATCCTGCTCGATCTCCCGGAGACGATCCCCCACCTGCCGGAGCTGCTGGTACAGCGCAAGTCCGGCTTCAAGGCGCTCGAAGGTTTCGAGGACAAGTTCCGACGCAAGCATGAGCGGGTCACGCTGGAAAGTGAGGCGATGCGTGACCGCTACGAGATCTTCGTCGGCAAGGAACAGGATGCGATCTGGGTGCGGCGACTGTTCTCGCCATCGTTCATCGTCTGGCTGACGGACGCACCGCCCAAGAAGTTTGCTTTCGAACTGGTCGACGGAAAGCTCTGCGCCTTCGTCCCCAAGCATCGCGACAGCATCGAGGGCCTCGACGAAGTGATCGAGACCGGTTGTGCGGTGGCCAGGCGCCTGCGCGAAGAAGCGATCGGCTGACCGGCACCCCCGTCGGCGACCGGTCAGCCCCGGAGGCGACTGCCGTACTGGACCGTAAGGACACCACCCCGAACCGCCGGAACTTCACACGCCTGCCGGCCGCATGTGGGAGGGTCGGTAGCAACGGATGCAAAGGCTGAAGAGCAACTAGCGCAAGGAGAGAACGATGCCCGAGATGACCAGCTACGAACCCGGAACGCCGTCCTGGATCGATTTCGGAGCGCCCGACATGGAGGCCGCCATCAAGTTCTACGAAGGCCTCTTCGGATGGCAGGCCGAAGGGGCGGGCGATCCTGCCGAGACTCGCGGCTACCGAATGTTCACCATGAACGGAAAGGCGATCGCCGGCGGCATGGAGATCCAGGACGAGAACCAGCCGGCCGCCTGGACCACCTACGTGACCGTTGAAGACGTGGACGCCACCGTCGAGAAAGCCCGGGAGCTGGGCGCACAGGTGATTGCCGAAGCTATGGACGTGATGGCCGCCGGCCGCATGGCAGTGCTGATGGACCCGGAGGGAGCGGTATTCGCGCTCTGGCAGCCGGGCGAGCACATCGGAGCTGAAATCGTCAACGAATTCAACACGCTCACCTGGAACGAGCTCCGGACCCGCGACCCGGAAGCAGCCGGAGGCCTTCTACGGAAAGCTCTTCGGCTGGGACGGACCTGCAGTTCGAGGCGATGGAGGGCTACACCGTCTGGACGGTCGGTGGCGTCGGCCCGGAGCACGGCAAAGGCGGCATGATCGACATGGCGGCCACCGGAATGCCGGAAGGCATCCCTCCCCACTGGGATGTCACGTTCTCGGTTGAGGACGCCGATCAGATCGCCGCGAAGTGCGGTGAGCTCGGCGGCTCGGTCGCTGCCGGCCCGATCGACATCCCGATGGGTCGCATGTACACGCTGCAGGATCCGGGCGGTGCGACCTTCACCGCGATGACCTTCAACCAGGAATCCTGAGTCGGGACGCGACTGCTCCCGGGGACGGCTCAGGCCCTCGCGATCGTCGCGAAGCCGACCCCCAGGAGTGCATCGCCGTTGGCGATCAGCGCGGCGACCATCAAGCAGCAGGACCGACGGCACCAGGACCAGCGCGATGACCAGCTGGATCTTCGGTGCCGCGCGGGCGGCTCGCTCCTCGATCTGACGGCGCTGGTCCTGCCTCAGGACCGAGGCCTGACGGCGAAGCTGATCAGCCAGAGGGGATCCAAGCCGGCGTGAACGCTCGAGGGTCGCGCAGAGGGAGGCGATCTCCGGACCACCGACGCGGCCCTGGAGAGATTCGAGAGCCACTGACTGCGCGCTGCCCCAGGCCATCTCCTCCCCGGCCACGCCAAGCTCCCGTCGAAGCGGCCCCCGACCGCCGGACCCGAGCTCGAGCAGTCCGGCTGAGAGTGATCGTCCGGAGGCCACCGAGACGGCCAGCAGGTCGAGGGCATCGGGCAGCGAGCCGACCATGTCGCGCAGGCGACGGCGGGCCGAGCGCTCCAGCAGGATGTCGGGAAGGAGGAAACCGAGGACGCCGGACCCCGCGAGCAGCAACGGCCCGAAACGGGATGGAAGCACGGGAGCGACAATCGAGCCGAGGCAGAGACCGGTCGCCGCGGCAAAGTGCCTTCGCCGCCAGCAGTGAGCGAGCGCTCAGGTCGGCCTCCCTGCCCGCGCGGCGGATCCGGTCGGGCAGCCCGAGAGTGAGCGCCGCTGCCGGGATCACCGGGCTTCGCAGCCCGCTGCGGCGAGAGCCGTCGAGGCGGCCGGGGTGGATCTCCGTCAAGGCCAGCCGGGCCAGCATCGCGGCTCCGGCGATCAGAGCGAGGCCGACGAAGCTCATGGGCGGTCAACCTTCGAGAGCCGCGAGATCAGTCCGAACGCCGCGACCTGCATCGCCACCGAGATCGCGACGACCGCGAGTGCAGGACCGGATCCGAGCAGCGAGCCGAACAGCCCTGGCCTGATCATCTCGGCGAAGAGAGCCGCCCCGGCCGGCATCGCGACCACGAGATACCCGGTGAACCTGGCCTGCGCAGTCGCCGACCGGGCGTCTTCGGCAACCTGATCGCGCTCGGCGGCGCCGTCGGCGAATCGGCGCAGCAGCGCCGCCAGGTCGCCACCGGCAAGCCGCTGGCTGACCAGGGCTGCGGCGAATGCGTCGATCCGCCCCGAAGCGAAGCGACCGGCAAACGAAGAGACAGCGCGATCGGTAGGCCTGCCGAGTTCCAGCTCCCGCCGGATTCGGCCGAATTCGACAGCGGCCGGCCCGTCAAGCGTGCTCGCCACCGCAGCCAGGGCGCCCCTCGGCGAGTGTCCCGCCGAAAGGCAGTCGGCGATCGCCCGCGCCGTCTCCGGGACGGCCTTCTCAACGGCCCGCCGGTACCTGCGACGGTCGCGACGGATATACGCAGCGGCCGCGAACGGTGCGACCAGACCCAGCAGGACGGCGAAGAGCATCTGACCGAGCAGCAACCCGGATGTCAGGGCGAGCACGACCGCCAGAAACGCGATCGCATGACGCTCCCTGGCATTCGGAAGGTAGCCCTCGGCGCGAACCCGCCTCAGCGGTTCGAGCGTAAGGCGCAACCAGCCGGCCATGGCGTGACTACCACCGAAAAGATCCCTGATGGCCAGCGCCGAAGAGATACCCGCCACGGCACCGAGCAGGACGGGCAGAGGCCCGACGCCGGACGCTGCGACGAGCAGGGTGCCGTCGGCACTGCCGGCGTTCACGCGCCCACTTCCCGAATTCCGGTCACCCGTCTGCGCCCATCGGGCCGCCGGGATATGTGGACGACCAGGTCGATCCCGCGGCGCAGCTGGGCCGAGATGACTTCGAGCGGCAGTCCGATTCCCGCCATCAGCGACAGCACCTCGATCCGATCCAGCGCATCTTCGGCCGAACTGGCATGAACCGTCGAGAGCGCACCGTCGTGGCCGGTATTCAGAGCGGTCAGCAGGTCCAGCGCCTCGGGACCTCGCACCTCACCGATCACGATCCGGTCCGGCCTCATCCGCAGTGCGTTCTTCAGAAGGTCCCGGATCGTCACCTCACCGCGCCCTTCGATGCTCGGGGGTCGGGACTCCAGCCTGACCACATGTGGCTGACCGAGGTGGAGTTCGGCCGCGTCCTCGATCGTGACGATTCGATCCCCGGAGTCGATGATAGGCCGCCAGGGCGTTCAGCAGCGTCGTCTTTCCGGAACCCGTGCCGCCACTGATCAGGATGCTCTTTCGGCTCCTGACCGCATCCTTCAGCAGTTCGGCAGAAGCCCGGTCGAGGGTTCCGGTCTCGACCAGATCCTCCGGTCCGGGGCGGCAGGAAGGGAACCGGCGGATCGACAACGCCGGACCGTCGACAGCCAGCGGCGGGATGACGACGTTGACCCGGGAGCCGTCGGGCAGCCTTGCGTCGGCCATCGGACTGAGCTCATCGACCCGGCGACCCAGCGGGGCGAGGATACGCTCGATCGTATTGCGGAGCTGCTCCTCGCTCTCGAAAGCCACGTCAACCCTCTCCAGACGGCCCGCCCGCTCGACGTAGACCCGATCGCATCCGTTGACGATGACCTCCTCGACCGCCTGGTCCTCGATCAGAGCCTCGAGTGGGCCGAGACCCGAAGCCTCGCGGACGATGCGCTCGACCAGAAGGTCGCGCGAAGTCCGGGGACAGCACCTGGGCCGCTTCATCGACTGCTGCCCGGATGACCGAGCCCACGTCCTCCCCCCGGCCGGGATCGGACCTCCGCCTCTCGACCAGCACGGCATGAACCTGAAGGGCCAGCTGGTCCAGCGCAGCAGTCGATCGCGGTCCGCCCTTCACCGGCCCGCCCCCGGGATAACGGTCAGCCTGCGGGCGAAGGCCTCGGCATCAATCAGTTCGATCGCCTGACTCCGGGTCAGGCCGAGGACCACCCTGCTGAGCCCGGCATCCGTCGCACCGGGACCCTGCCCGCCGATCTCGATCAACGGAACCCGCCGTGCTGCCAGGCGGGTCGAACCCGAGCCGCCGATCGGACCATCACGGGTCACCAGCACGTCGACCTTGCCCGCGGCACCGGCCGAAGAGCCGGCCCGGGAGAGCGCCGTCGCCCCGGATACGTTCAGCTCGACCGGGATTCGCCCTCGGCCGATCCGGGGTCCGCGGCTGCGCTCGTCTCGAGGCCGCCTCAAGCCACCGGCCGTCAAGTAGCTGCCCCGGGCCAGCGGGACCACAGTCTCGAATCCGACCGCCGCACCGGGATCGGTCAGAGCCCCGGCCGGCACGAAACGAGCCGGCACCTGCCTTACCTCGGTCTGCCTCCGGATCAGATCCCCGGTCAGCAGTGCGCCCGCCGGCAAGTGTGCCGCTGACAACAACCACCGGCCTCAGACGACCGTAGCCCTCGGAGACCGACCTCGAGTAACCGCTGACCAGCGCCACCCCCAACCCCCCTGCCACGACGGCGGCAACCGCGAGCAAGGCCGCCCGGCGGTGCCGGCTCACCAGTTGACCCTGACCGGTGATGAGCTACCGGCAGGGCGGGAAGACCTCGGCAGGACCAGTGCTGCCCGCGAACCGTCCGCGGCAAAAACGGTCTCGAGCTTTCCGCCGTGAGCGGCGGCGGTTCGACGGGCCACCTCGAGACCGTGTCCGTGCCCGTCCTTTCCCTGTACTGGCGGCGACGATCTCTGGCACGCGGCCCGGGTTGCCCCCGGCTGCCGCTGAGATCCCGTCGTCGAGAACCTCGATCCGGATCCGCTTGCCCAGCAGGCGACCGGTGACGGTGATCCGGGGCCCGCCGTGCTCGATCGCGTTGACGATCAGGTTCTCGAGCGCGGCGGCGAGCGCGACCCCGTCGCCGCTGAGCAGACCGTCGGGACCGGCCCAGCGGAGTTCGATCGTCTTGTGCGAGAGCGAAGCCCTCGATCGCCAGCGTCGGACGCAGGCATCGGCCATCAGCCTGGCGGCGACCGTTTCGCTGCGGCCCACCGGCGGAGGACCTCCGTTCAGCTGACGGTCGAGATCGGTCACGGCGCTCATCACCTGGAGGACCGGTTCGGCCACCGGTCGCATACCGACCGGAACCGGCCCCTCTCCCGGCGGAGAAAGCAGCACCAGTGCCTGAAGTGGACGCCGGATTTCGTGGAGGGTGCGGTTGAGAGCATGCCGGCGCCTGCCCAGTCGCCACTTCTCACCGGCAAGCATCATCAGAAGCACGGCCAGTCCGGTCAGGACGAAGACACTCAAGGCTCGACCAACCTGTATCCGACACCCCAGCAATTGACCACGAATCGGCCGCGGTCAGGATCGAGCTTGCGCCTCAGTCGACTGGCATGTGCTTCGAGAGTTCTGGTGTGTCCGAGCGAGCGGTACCCCCAGACGTCCCTCAGGAGCTCTTCCTTGGTGAAGACCCTGGTCGGCTCCTGGGCGAGTCGACCGAGCAGGGCGAATTCCTTGACCGAAAGCTCGACCCGTTCGCCGCCGACCGAAACCGAGCGCTCGGGATGGCTGATTTCGATCTCGGCAACCCGTGTCACCGCCTTGCCTCCGCCCTTTCGCCTCCTCAGCACCGCAGCGATCCTGGCCAGCAACTCCGAGTAGTGGTATGGCTTGACGACGTAGTCATCGGCGCCCTGCTCGAGGCCGCGGACGCGGTCGCGCTCGGTGCCGCGGCCGCTCAGGACGATCACCCCGAGTCCGGAGTCGAAGCGGCTGGTTGCCCGGTCGCAGTTGCGGATCTCGCGCAGCACGTCGAGGCCGGAAGCGTCCGGCAGGCTCAGGTCCAGCAGCAGCAGGTCGGGCGATCCGTACTGGCAGAGCCGGAGCGCATCGGCTGCAGTCGGAGCGGCGAGCACGCCGTAGCGGTCGGCGAGAAGGTGGTCGCAGAGCAGATCCAGTGTCGCTCTGGTCGTCCTCGCAGATGACCAGCCTGGCGATCTCTTCGGCTTCGGGAAGCATGCTCCGCCTAAGCGCGGACCGGGCCGAGTCTCGCCCCCGCAGCCCGGCACGCCGACAAGCAGGACTTGACGGCAGACAGTGGACCTGAGCCGCGGCGGCGCCGCCGGACCCGGGATCAGGCCGGGGCACAGCCCGGGCTCAGGCACGTTCCTGGCTGGTTCGCCGATGCGTTAGCGTCGATTCAATGGAGGTCATTCATCGGGAATGGCCGCAAAACGAGGAGAGTGAGGATGCCATGTTGGCGAGAATTCTCGGGCGGGTCAACTCCGCCCACCTGATGGCGCTGTTTGCGCTGTTCGTCGCGCTCGGAGGTACGGCCTTCGCGTTGAACAACAACAGCGTCAAGTCGAAGCACATCAAGGACGGGACGGTCAAGAGCGTCGACCTGAAGAACGACAACGTCAAGAGCGTCGACCTGAAGAACGACAACGTCAAGAGCGTCTGACCTGAAGAACGACAACGTCAAGCAGCGAGCGACCTGAATGGATGGGGACGTCGGCAGCTCGGATCTCGGCTCGGACTCGGTGACGACGAGCAAGATCGAGGACGACGCCGTTACCGCCGCCAAGCTCGCCCCCGGCGTCATACCCGACCCCGAGGATCCCTGCGGCCCGGGCAAGCCCAAGGCCGTGTTCATGATCCACGGCTCGACGTTGACGACCTCGTATCGAATCGATCGATGGCTACCACTGCAGCGGCGGCTCGATCGAGGCGCGCAGCCCCTCGATCGGGAACTACGAGTTCGACATCGAGGGTCTCGCCTTCGACACGACGACCCAGGGCATGGTCGTTCAGCTGACCGGACAAGCGCGGCAGTGGCGGCACGATCATCGGCTACGGCGCCGGTGGTTCATTCGACCGCCTCATGGCCCAGACCTACAACAACGCCGGCACGCAGGTGGACAAGCTGTTCTCCGTCACGATCTGGGAGGACTCCCCCCCGGCGCCCTAGCGGCAGCCGTTAAGGCCTGAGGACACCGGAGGCGGCCCTGACGGGCCGCTTCCGGCGCCTCGGCGCGTTCGGCTCCGCTCATCGCACTGGGGCTGAGAGCCGTACCGAGCCGCCGAGGCCCGGCGCCTCCGCAGCCTCGGGGCAAGGGGGTGACGCAGCGATCAGGCAAGCCCCGTCGGCAGCTCCAGGACGCGGTCGGCCGAGCGTTCGAAGACGAACCTTCGCGGCGGTACGCAGCTCGCCACCGGACGGTTAGGCCGGCCTGTCGATGAATACGAGATCGAGCTCGAAGCGCATGGCGAAGGTGTGGACTGAACGGCAGCGCGGAATCAACAGGCCGCTGCCGGCCGACTCTCTGGGCAGCAGGGCAAGGCCGAGAAGACGGGAAAGGCGGGTCGACGCGACCGGCACCACCGTCCCTGCCGCTTCGACGCTGCCCAGGCCCCGCAACCTCCTGGCAACCGGCCGCTCCATCCACCAAGAAGCCGGGCCGCGCTGAAACTCGCCCCCCGTGAAACGGGCCGTGCACGGCGCAAAGCGTCGTTCAGACGAAGGAAGGCGAGAGCCGAAAGGGACGCCTGCAGGCATGATGCCCTTTGCGCCTTCGTCCAGTCCCCGGCGCGCGAAAAGGCTTCAACTTGGAACGAAAGACAACCCGCAGAGGCAACTACGAGTCGGGCACCGACTACGTGCTCGAGTACGGCGATCTCCGCTTCGCCTTCAACGAGCGCGATTTCAGCCAGCGCGTCGAACAGGCGGCGGTGAGGCTCGGCTTCGTCAAGCCCGGACTCACCCATGCCGAGATCCACGATCTGCTTCACCTTGCGGTCAGTGGCGAGATTGACGAGCCGTCCTCAGAGCTCGGCGTCCACGTGCTGAACCACTGGGAGGACCTCGCCGGCCCTTCCAACCAGAGCTTCGTCCACTGGGTGCGGCGTCTTGTCTTCCGGGGCGCCTGGCTCGACCAGCGGGTCAAGGAAGGCGAACTCGACATCGTCTTCGACGAGCAGCGCCAGAGTTTCGGCTATATCCAGCCCGACCGCGGTCCGGAGACCATCGAGCTGGCCAAAGAGCCCTCCTGGCGTCGCGTCGGCTTCCGCCGCTGAATCATTGCCCCGGGGCTTCTAGAGCTTCTCGAGCAACTCTTCGTTGCTGGCCGAGCCGTTGATCAGCTCGACCAGGCGGGCTGCTGCCGGAGCCGGGTCCATCTCGGTCAGTTCGGTCCTGAGCCGGCGGACGGCGTCCACCTCTGACTCGGTCAGAACGGATTCCTGACCGGAGACCGCGCAGGAGCGCACGTCGAGAGCCGGTGAGATTCCCGCCGCGGCGAGCTCGGCGTCGAGACGGATCGTCGCATTCTCGGTAGTACGGACGGCGTCGATCACAGCCTGATCGCCCGGCGAACCCCAGAGGGCAGTGGCGATCACGGTGACCGAACCGGCATTCTCTTCTTCGAGTTCACGACCGGTGCCGAAGAACGGCTTGACGGCCCCGGCGTCACCACAGGCAGTGGCAAGCCTGGTCAGCGAGTCGACGATGAGCACGACATCCTGTCCGGCCTCGGCCTGGCGCCTTGCCTTGGCAAGGGCCCGTTCGGCGATCCGAACCTGTTCGCCGGCTCCGAGGTCGGCCGGGGCAGCCTCGATCGAGACTCCTTCTACCTCCCGGGTCCACGCTGTCACCTCTTCGGGCCGCTCGTCGACCAGCAGGACGATCACTTCGGGACCCTCCGCCGAGCCGGCAACGACCGACTTGGCCAGCGCGCGCAGCACCGAGGTTCTGCCCGAGCGCGGCTGGGCTTCGACCAGCACCCGCTGACCGAAGGCGAGCGGAGCCAGCAGGTCCACCGCACGGGCGAGCACGTCGTCGCTTTCTACCTTCAGCGGGATGTGTCGATGCGGTGCGATCGCGGTCAGACCTTCGAAGGCAGGCCCGCGTTCGTCCACCGGCGGTTCGCCGTTGACCGTCTCGATCCTGACCAGCGACGGGCGCCTCTCACCGCGGCGGGCCGGACGGACCGGACCGCTCACTTCATCTCCGGAGCGAAGCTCGCAGCGGCGAATCTGGGCGGGCGAGACGTAGACGCCGGCGTCGGGAAGGCCTTCGCCGCGGACCAGACCGCTGCCGCGCGGCTGGACGTCCAGTACTCCCGTGGCTTCGGTCAGATCGTCACCGTCGTGTCGGCCGCCGCCCTCGTCGTCGCGGTCCGTGCGGTCCGACCCTGAACCACCTCGGCGCGAGCGGTCGCGTCCGCCGCGACCACGACGCCGCCTCGAGCGCGAGCCGTTCTGGCCCTGTTCATCCGAGCCGCCCTTGGACGAATCACTCGAGCCCGAGTCGCCTCCGGTCGTCTTCAGCTTCTCGACCAGGTCTTCGCGCCTCAGCAACCTGAAGCCCTCGATCTTTGCCTCGGCTGCCAGCTCGTGAAGCTCGGCCAGGCTCTTCGATCCGAAATCAGTCATTCAATGCTCCTTTTTTTCGGGCCTTCGTCGTCGACGGCGATGCGCAGCATCAGGACTCGTCCACGGATTCGGCTCCGGTTTGTATAAATCTGTACCGGGTTAGGTTAGTGAAGTGGCAGGTCTCAGAGAACGCCGGACCGGGCCGGGTTGAGCCCCTCGGCGACCGCCGTGTCCACCCAGGCTTCGCGCTGGGATCGCTCCTCGGCCTTCGTCCAGCCGAGCCGTGAGCCCATCGTCGCGGCGACCCGGGCGACCGAATCGGCCGAGTCGAGGCTGGAAGCCGCGGTCAAGCCCAGGCGCGTGCGCCGCAGAAGCACGTCGGCGACAGTCCGGGCCTGCTCGAATTCGGCAGCGAAGGCGACCTCGGCCATCAGGTCCGGCATCCCGGGCAGGATCGGCTCGGCCAGACCGGGGTCGTCCTCGGCGAGCTTGAGCACCTTTCGCGCGGCGTGGCCATAACGGAACGCGAGCTGGCGCCGGGACTGCTCGCCAATCGATTCAGGTGCCGCCAGCTGGGCCGGGTCGATCTCCATTCCGAGCGGTATCTCAGCGGTCTGGCAGTTGGCCCTCCGACCGGAACGCTCGACGATGCGGTCAACGGTCTGTTTGGCCATCCGGCGCCAGGTCGTCAGCTTGCCGCCGGTGATCGTCAGCATCCCGGAGGAGGTTTCGTAGAGCTCGGCCCGCCTGGAGATGTCAACCGACTTCCGAGGATCCCCGGTGCTGATCAGGGGCCTGACCCCTGCGTAGGCCCCGACCACGTCTGAATCGGTCAGCGCAGTTCCGGCGAACTGGTTCACCGCGTCGAGCAGATAGGAAAGGTCGTCGCCGGTCGGGGCCACCTCCTCGATGCCACCTTCGTGGTCGACGTCGGTGGTGCCGACAAGGGTCCGGCCGTACCACGGCAGGGCGAAGATTCCACGGCCCTCGCCCGCGGGCACGACACAGGCGGCCCGACCCATGTCGAGGTCGTCGGTCGAAAGCAGAAGGTGCGTGCCACGACTCGGAGTGATCTTCGGTACGTCCTCCTCGCGCTGGATCTCACCGGGCCGGATCCGGTCGGCCCAGACTCCGGTTGCGTTGACCACGTTCTCGGCTTCGATGCGGACCGTCTCGCCCGATTCGGAATCGGTGAATTCAACCCCGGAGGCCTTGCCGTTTTCGCCGGTCACCGAGGTGACCCGTGCGCCATTCAGGCAGACCGCCCCGAAGCGCTGGGCCTCTCCGAGCACGGTCAGCACAAGCCTCACGTCGTCGGTCTGGCAGTCGTAGAAAAGGTATGCGGACTCGGGCTCCCGATCGCCGAGCACGGGAGCGAGTTCGACCATTTCATCGGGTCCGATGGTGCGATGGCGGTCCGGCGACCAGCCGCCTTCGGCTTCGGCCGGACGCCCCTGCCTGCGCGGCTCCCGGCGCGACCTTGTGCCCCGCCCCCCACCGACCCCGGCCAGAACGTCATAGGCATTCAGGCCGATACCGATCTTGCGGTCGCGGCGTTCGGTGCCCAGCGTCGGCACCAGAAACGGCGTCGGATAGACCAGGTGCGGAGCGAGTTCGACCATGAGTTGCCGTTCCAGCAGGGCTTCCCTGACCAGACCGACGTCGAAGTTCTCGAGGTATCTGAGACCCCCGTGGACCATCTTTGAGGATCGTGACGATGTGCCGATCGCGAAGTCCCGCGCCTCCACCAGGGCCACTGAGTAACCGCGCGAAGCAGCGTCCAGAGCCACTCCGGCGCCTGTGATGCCCCCACCGATCACCACCACTTCGAACTTCTCGCCGGCCACGGCCTCCAGCGCTTCGTGCCGGGCCAACATCAGGTCACCAGCCGAATCGCCGGACCAGCAGCACGGTGCCACCGGCCAGTACGCCCGATACGAGCATGAAGATCAGGATTGCAGCGACCGGCGAAGGCTGCGAACCCGCCTGCGATGCGGCCAGGACGGCAGCGGTCGGCGGGACCGGTACCACCGGAGCCACCTCAGGCACAGCCAACGGGGTTCCTCCCTCGTCCGGTATCGATCCACTCTGACCGCCCGACCCTCCCGAGTTGACGCTGGAGACCGAGGTATCCGGAGAGAGGCCGGAACCGTCGGTGCCGGAACCGCTGCCGGTGCTCGAGATCGGAGGACTCGATCCGGAGAGGTCGGGAACGAAACCGCCGGTGGAGCCGGAGTCGGATCCGCCGGTCCCGGAATCAGTCCCGGACTCTCCGTTGCCGTCGGACCCGGACCGGCGCGCCGGTTCACCTACCGGCAGCGACTCCTCGGCCAGGCCCGGCAGCGCGTCGGCTGTGACCCAGACCCTCGTCTGATCGGACTCTTTCGAATACCAGATGCTGCCGTCGTCCTGTTGCCGGGCTTCCAGGAAGTCGAAGCCGGTATTCCCGTTCTTCTTGAGGCTCGAGCGGGACTTTCCGAGAGCTGAAAGAGCCTGGAGCACGAGTCCTGTGGACTGGGAGTTGACGATCGAGCCGGAAGCGAAGCCACCGCTCGACTTCTGTGCAGAACGCAGGTAGTCCATGGCGTTTGAAACCGCCTTCTGGCCGCTGATCACCTGAAGGACGGAGCCGGTCGAGTCGGGGTCGCTGCGGGCCTCGGGCGAAATCCCCCAGCCTCCGTCCCGGTCGAGGTTCTGGACCGAACGCAGCCAGTCGGCAACCGCCGAAGCGGGATCCCCGGCACCAGCCGAACGGAAGGCCAGAGCCGCGAATGCGGCGACGTTGACGCGATCGCCGAAGGAGTTGTCCGACCCGCTTCTCTTGTTCAGCGCCTTGACAAGATTTCTTCCCTTGAAGTCCCGCGGATCCTCACCGACGGTGCGCAAGGCGAGGATGACCAGCGCGATGTCGTTGGCATCGTCGATCTCGTCGCTGGCTGCCTTGAGGAAAGCCAGCGGCGATCGTTCGCCACTTCTCACGTCAAGCGGGTTGAGTTCCGCCGCGGCGAGGCCGATCATCGACCTGGTGGTGATGCCCAGCGAGGAATCCCCTCCGGGCGAGGCACCGAAGCCACCGTCTTCGTTCTGCTGGTCGCGCAGCCAGGCCCGTGCCTCTTTGGCCTCGGTGCTTACCGCTGCCTGGGCCGGCGGGGCGAAGACGATCGTGCCGAGCCCGGCCACCACCAGCAGGACGCCGGCCAGGGAACCGGTCTGCTGCCACTCGAAACGCTCGCGAAATCGGGTCAGGGCAGCGACCATGGCCGGACCTGCCGCCAGGGCGAAGATCACGTTGCCGGTTATGTGTGCCAAGTCGAATGGAATTGCTCTTGCCTCGAGTGCAAGGTACCGGTCGAGCGATATCTCCCCCCCGAAACTGACCATCGTCTGAAAATTCATCCAAAGGCCGAAAGCGAGTCCGGCAGCACCGCAGGCGGCTGCCAGCTTGAAGCGCCCCGCCTGACCGCGGGTCAGATGGAAGAAGATTCCTCCGGCGACCCCGGTCATTCCCCAGCCGACCATCTGCCAAGGCGTCCAGACCCCCTGACCGAGCCAGAAGTTCGAGACCAGTCCGCCGAGAGCCCCGACCGCGAAACCGGGAGCTGGTCCGAGAGCGAAGCCCGCGAAAAAAACGATGTCCGTCGTCGCGACCACGTTCGGTATCGGAGCGAGCACGATCCGGCCGGCGACCGCAAGTGCCGCCAGCACCGCGACCAGGGCGACGATCTGTGAAGGGGGCCGTGAACGCTCGTACCAGAGCATGCCGCCCCCGACCATCAGCAAAACGACAGCAAGGGTTCCGATCTGCCAGCTCAAGGCGCGATCCCCGGATCGGTCCTGCCTTCGGTACCGCGCTCACGTCCCATCAGCACCTGCGCTCCCTGCTCGACCGAGGTGACTCCCGGGCGGCCCAGCACGCGGGCAACCTCCGATGCGAAGTACCAGCCCCCTGAAAGCACGGTTCCCACTTCGGCATCGGCGATCAGCTGCCCGTCCCCGAGCAGTACCACCCGATCGGCGAAGCCCACCGCGAACTCGACGTCGTGGGTCGAGATGACGAGGGCCGCACCTCGATCGGCGATCTGCGAACCAAGCTCGCTCAGCCGGTCCTTGAGGTCCCGGTCCATCCCCCGGGTCGGCTCGTCGAGCGCGACGAGACCGGGCAGTCGACTGCCGTCCATGCGACCGGCCAGGGCGATCGCGAGTGCCAGTCGCTGGCGCTCGCCACCCGAGAGGTCCCGGGGGTCCGAGTCGGGTGAAAGATCGAGACCGACCGCGGCGAGGGCGGCGCGCCCCTCGGGCCCCGGGAGCTCATCGCCGATCCTCTCCCTCACGATGAAGTCACCCGGGTTCTGCGTCAGGAGGGCCATTCCACCTGGCACCTCGACTTTGCCGGCCGCCGCGTCGATGAGGCCGGCGGCCGCCCTCAGCAGGGTCGACTTGCCGGCACCGTTGCGACCCATCAGGGCAACTTTCTCTCCGGGCTCGATCCGGATATCGACCCCCCGCAGCACATCAACCGGGCCGTCGCCGGCGTCCAGCTCGACCCAGAGTCCGTCGCAGGTCAGAGCCTTGCCCTGTGGCTTGGGCCGCTGCCTCTTCTCTTCCCTGCCCGCGGGCGCGCCACCCGGGGATCGCGGCGAGTCGAGGCCGCGAACCCGAAGCGTCGCCCGGGCATCCCTGACCCCGACAGGTAACGGGTCGATCCCGGCCCGCGAGAACATCCGGGCAGCGGGCGTAGCCAGGGCCGGCCGTTGCTCGATCGAGTTCTCGAGGAAGTGGCGTGGAGGCCCGTCGAATACGACCCATCCGCTGTCCATGGCGATCACACGATCGGCAGCGGCCAGACAGCGTTCAAGTCGGTGCTCCGCCAGCACGATCGCAACCCCCCACTCTTCGTTCAGGCGGCGGAGCAGCCAGATCAACTCGTCGCCGGCGACCGGGTCGAGTTGCGAAGTCGGCTCGTCGAGCAAGACGAGCGGTGGACGCGTGACCAAAGCCACGGCCAGTGCCACGCGCTGCATTTCGCCGCCGGATAGCGTCGCCACCGTGCGTTCGAGCAGATTCGGAATATTCAGAGCCAGGGCTACCTCCTCGACCGCCCTGGCCCGGGCCGCCGGATGGTCGCCTCTGAACCGCAGTGGCAGCTCGAGCTCCGCGGCCACGGTCGTCGAGACGATCTGGGTCTCGGGATCCTGCGCCACATAGCCGACCAGATCGGCCAGCTCGCCCGGCCCCGACTCGCGGCTGTCGCGATCGCCGACCAGGACTGAGCCTTCGAGAACACCGCCATGAAAGTGTGGGATCAACCCGCAGCCGGCGCGAAGCAGAGAACTCTTTCCGGATCCCGACCGTCCGGCGAGCACGACGAACTCGCCCGGCTCGACGGCCAGAGTTATCTCGTTGAGGCAAGGGACGGAACCGCCGGCATAGCGGTAGCTCAGTCGATCGAATGTGATCGCCGCTTCAGCGCCCATCCGGTCGCCTCCTCCGCCAGGTCACGAAACCGCCGCAGAAGAAGGCCAGAGCGATCCCGCAGGACAGCCACCCCGGCGACCAGGAGATTGTCGGGTAGGCCTGGAACGAACCGAGTCCCGCCGCGAGCGAAAGGACAGCGGCCGCCATGAGCAGGGCTCCGGCAATCAGAAACCTGCGGTCGTAACGTGATCCGGGTCCGCCGGTGTCACGGTCCGGAGACCCCTGGCCGTAGCCTCGAAGCTCGAGGGTGGCGGCAACATCCACGGCGCGATCCAGGGAGCCGCCCAGCAGTCGGCCGGCCATGGCCGCGCGACCGACCGGCGCCGCGGCAGGGCCGCGAAGACCGGCGGCCTCCCCCAGCCTCGAGTAGTCGGAGGCCGCGAGCGGCACGAGCCTCGAGATGAGAGTCGCGGTGAGCGCTGACCTCTTCGCCAGCCCCGAAACCGCGCGAAGCATCCGGTCAGGGTCGACGCAGGCCGACCAGACCCCGATCACGACCATCGTTCCGACAGCTCTCAGCCCGATTACCGCACCGGCCGCGAGTGCTTCTGCGGTGACGTCCACACGGCCGAAGAGCGGCCACTCACCGAGCCGGACGAGCACGGTGGCCCCGCGACCACTGACCAGTCCGTTGATGACGATCATTGCCACGGCCAGCGCCGCCCCGAGGCGAAGTGAGAATCGCACGGCCCGCCCGGCACCGCAGCCGTAGCCGGCGACGGCTGCTCCTGCCGTGGCAGCGACCAGAACCAGCGGGTCGCTCGAAAGGAAGCAGACGACCAGGTAGGCACCGAGATAAAGCGCGACAGGGCCGAGCCCGGCTCCCTGAAGCGTCGCCCGGCGCGGCACGTAAGAAAGCGGCGAGACCCGGTTCACTGGGGATCTCCGGAACCGGGGCCTTCGGTTCCCGGTCCTGCCATCGGCAGCGAGCCGACCCGGCCGTCCCGGACGAAAGCGGCATAGCGGTTCGCGAGGTCACCCGGTTCGAGGGCCGCCGCCGCCAGTCCCACCCCCGCGCGGTCGGTCCCGGTGACCATCCAGACGGGCGGTTCGTCGGCCCTGCGGGTCGCCGCGATCAACCCGCTGCCGGCACCGAATTCGCGCACCGTCTCTCCGTCGACGCCGAGGCCATGGAGGGTGACGCGACCGTCGCTCTGGACGAAACGGGCAAAGACTCCGCTGATCGCAGGCGTCGAAGCAAGTTTCTGTGCCGCGGCATCGGAACGGACCGACCGCCAGTCCCCGACCAGTATTCGAAGCGCCGCCGTCGCTCCGGCGTCAGAGACCTCGACACCATGCGAGGCCAGCTGCGTCTCGACCAGGTCGCAGGCGGGGCCATCGACCCGGCATTCGACGACAACCGGCCAGGCACTGCCGTCAAAGCCGTTGCTCATCGGTGCCGGGAAGGCGCCGACCACGGCGTTCAGGTCCATCGCGTCCGTCCAGTCCCGGAAGTCCCACCACACACTGTCTCCGGGCCTGACCAGGAACTCGGCCGCACCGCGCTCGGCTGCGATGCCGTTGACGAAGTAGAACCAGTCCGAGCTTCGCGACCCCGCCGTTCCGGAGATACCCTGAATCGACTGCACGAAGCCGCCGCCGTACCGGGTTTCGATCTCGGTCGATTCGTCGAGCAGTCGCATCGCCGTGCTCGACTTGCTGAGGCCGTCGAGCGAGCGGCTGGTCATCAGCTCGGATCCGTAGCCGGTCGTGACATTCAGCTCGGCGCTTCCGTCCTGCTCACCGGCCCCGAATCCGACCCCGCAGCCGGATAGCGCCAGTACCGCGAAAAGGGCGAGGACCGAGGCCGCCAGGCGCCCCGGTCCGGTCCTGTGGACTGTCAGGCCTGGTCCTACTTCCGGATCCTCACTACGTTGCGATTCGAAACGATCAGGCCATCAGCCCTCGCCACGAACCTGGTCTTCCTGTCGATGCTGACCCGGGCGTAACCGCGCGCATTCGTCTCGTCGCCGGTCGAGAGCCGGGCGCCCTTGACGGGGCGCTTGCTGCCCTTGTCGTCATAGGCCACCACACGCACCCTGAAAGAGCTCTTCCTCTTCACCCTCTTCGGCGTCGTGAGGTACAGCTCGTCCGGACTCGTCCGGTTGAAAGATTCCGCCAGGTACCAGAGCACGGTGTCGTTCTTCTCGAGCTTGGTTCCTTCGCCGCCAAGTGACGACTCCCGGTGGTTGTGGGTCAACTCCCACCATTGCTCGCCTTCGGCCAACGCATCGCCGACCCCACAGATCCCGAGGCCGAAATCGAAGGCGTTGGTTAACAGCAGTGGGCGTCTCGGCTTCCGCGCCGCCTGAGCATCCTGCAGGGCTCCGAGCGCGGTCGCCCCCGGGATCGACTTGCGGCCGTTGGTCGGAGTCCCGCCGAAGCAGCTCGCCTTGCTGCTGGTCGGAACGCTCGTCGTACCTGTCCTGACTTTCCGGTCGAGCAGGATCTTTCCCTGCCAGGTGACCGCCCGGACATGAACCGGGACCTTGGCGGCCGATGCGGCAGGCGGGGCGATACCCGAGAACAGGGCCAGACCCAGCAGACCGGTGAGTAGCCGAACGGCATTCGATGGCTTATTCAATTGTGTGTCCTTGTTTTCCGTGAGGCTCTTGCGCGGAGCCGCTTTTATCGGTACGCCGTGAGGCGCAAAGTCGACAGGTCTTCGGACTCGGACGGTTTTGCTCGGAAACAGCCTTCCCGGACCTCGGTCCAGTGGCGTCTGTGTCTCCGCATCTGCGTCCCTACCGCTGCGCGCCAGTTCCGGGTTCTGACCGGATTCCCTGACCCCGCTTTCGGGGCACGATCGACTTCGCTTCCGATCCTAGACGGTTCGAGCGGACGCCGTGCCAGGGTGGCGCATGAAGCCCGCCGCAACGGTTGGTCAAGCGACGGCGGTCCGGCGCTATGCGTACCATCGCAGCATGGATTTCCTCCATCAGGTCGTCGCGGAGTTGCCGCTTGCCCTGGGCCCGAGCTGGCTCGAGCCCGAGCACCTGATCAAGACCTTCGGCACGATCGGAATCCTGGCCATCGTCTTCATCGAGTCGGGGCTGCTGGTCGGCTTCTTCCTGCCCGGCGACTCGCTCCTGTTCACCGCCGGCCTGCTTTCGGCCAACGGCACCCTCCCGGACATATGGATCCTGCTGATTACTATTCCGATCGCCGCGATCGCCGGCGACCAGGTCGGTTACGCGATCGGCCGCAAGTTCGGCCCGCCTCTCTTCAATCGGCCCGACAGCCGGTTCTTCCGCCGCGAATACGTTGACAAGTCGGCTGAATTCTTCGAGAAACACGGTCCGAAGACCGTGGTCCTGGCCCGATTCGTCCCGATCGTGAGGACATTCGTTCCGGTCATGGCCGGAACATCGAAGATGCACTACCGCACTTTCGTCACCTACAACGTCATCGGCGGGCTGATCTGGGGCTCGGGAGTCACGGCCCTGGGCTACTTCCTCGGCCAGATCGACTTCGTCAAGAACAACATCGAGCCGATACTGCTGCTGATCGTCTTCCTCTCGGTGATCCCCGTATTCATCGAGCTCTTCAGGGCCAGCCGGGCCAAGCCGGACGAACCGATCGAGCCCTTCGCAGCCCCGGTCATCGAAGAGACCGACCCGGTCGAAGTCGACCTCGAGCCACGCTGAGGAGCGGAGAGCCTCTTGCGACCGTCGCTGAACCGCGACTTTTCTTTCGCGATCAGGTCGATTCGCTTCCGTCGATGAGTTCTTTGTTAGCCTTTCCTCACATGCGTCGCACCCTTATCTCGATGCTCGTACTGGGCGTTCTGTTCCTGGCTCCCGCCCGGGCTGAAGCCGTCAGCTCCTTCACGACCAGCTTCGTCGCCTCCTTCGAAGGGTTCTCGTCCTGCGTCTACGCCGATCCTGCCGGCCACGCCACGATCGGCTATGGCCGGCTCCTCCATTACGGCCCTCCCACCAAGAAGGACCGCAAGAAGTGGGGCTGTATCACCGAGAAGCGCGCCCTGAAGATGCTGCGGAAAGACCTGGCACAGTATGAAGCCGAGGTTCTCGCCAGGATCAGGGGTGCGAGGGTCACACCACGGATCATGACCGCCCTGACCTCGTTCGCCTTCAACCTCGGACCCGGCGCCCTGGACTACCTGCCGGCCAAGGGCAAAGGAAGCGATACGAACATCGCCTGGCATGTACGCCAGGGCAACTACCGCCGGGCCGGCAAGGAAATGCTTCTCTTCGACGGAATCATCGTCGACGGCAAGCGCTTCGAACTCGAAGGCCTCCAGATCAGGCGGCGCAAGGAGTTCCGCCTCATGGTCAAAGATCTTCCCAAGCTGAACAAGTGCGGCAGGAAATGCCCCGGTCGGGTGGTTTCCGGTGGCCTGAAGCCACGCACTTCAGGCGGCCTGCTGCTGCGCTGAGAGACTCCGCCCGCCTGGACCGATTCGGGGCCTGCTGCCCTGCCGGGCTGATCTGACCGGTACCCGGCTTGGTGCTCAGCCGAACATGCGGTCAAGCGCCGCCATCCCGCTGGCCACGACCGCGCGGTCGCTCTTCCGCGCCACGCGCCATGCCTCCGCCCCGCCGTTGAAACCGAGAAGTACCGGCTTGCCGAAGGCCCGTTGTCCGTTGACCCACTCTGCCCAGCGGCCGGGTCGTGCCGGGTCGATCCAGGAAATCAATTCGGTGTCGAGGTCCCAGAACGGTTCGTCGAAAGCGAGCCAGAGTTTGTCCAGAAGCCCCAGTCCGAGCCCGTCGATGCCCTCCCTCGTACGCGGAGGCAGCGGCGGCGTGAACCTGATCGACCCCCGCTGCAGAACACCGATCGGAACTGTCAGGACCGCGTAGTCCGCCGCGGTCCTGTCGCCGACGCTGTCAATCAGCTCAACCCCGCCGGGCCCGTACTCGACAGCCTTGACCACCGTGTTCAGTCTCAGCGGCAGATCGCCCGCCGCGTCGACGATCATCCGCTGGTAGCTGCCTGCCCAGCAGAGCGTCGCCTCCGCGAATGTAGTCGCCTTCGTCGGTGGCGAATACCGAGAGTCCTTCCGGGTCGGCTCCATACTCCTGACTGATCTCTGAGTTGATCGCCCACTGCAGGCCCGGGGTCCTCCGTTGCGGGAACAGATCGGACAGCGGTGTCGTATACGCGTTATCGCTGCGCCAGTCGAAAGAATCGAACGCCCTTCTCACCTCGCGGGCACCGGCCCGGCCCGAGGCGCGCTGGCGCTCGCTGGTGAATCCCGTGCCGTAGTCGAAGGCGATCCGCTCCACCCCAGCGTCGTCGGCAATCGCGGTGAGGGGGTTTCCGCTCACACCGTGGATCCAGGATGCCCCCATCTCCGCCGGCACTCCCGCGATCTCTTCACTCCAGACTCGCCCGCCGGCACGGTCCCTTGCCTCCAGCAGCTCGACTTCGAAGCCCGCATCGACCAGATCCCGGGCGCAGGCCAGGCCGGCCGCCCCCGCCCCCAGTACAGCCACCCTCGCACCCGGTCGGGCAATTTCGCCGACCTGGGCCGCAGCACGCCAGCCCGACTCGATCGCCCCGTGAACCATCGCCGGATTGCGGGAAGAAGTCGCCTCTCCGGCGAAGAGCAGCCGGTCACCCACCGGCTCCCTCAACAGAGCCCGTGCCCGGGGTCCGAGTGGTCCGGGCGGCATGCATGAATAGGAACAGAGTGCATAAGGATGTCATGTCGCTGGTTTGCAGTCTTCATAGCCTTGGCAGTGCGAGCTACGCTGCGGTCAACCTTCCGAAAAACTCGGTCGGGACGAAGCAGCTGAAGAACAGGTCCGTCGGCACGAAGCAGCTGAAGGGCAACTCGGTCAATTCCGGCAAGATCAGGGATTTCTCGCTCAAAGCGAGGGACTTCCAGAACGGTCAGATTCCGGCCGGACCCACCGGGCCTACGGGCTCCCCTGGGTCAGACGGTGCCACGGGCCCACAGGGACTCGCCGGCACTACGGGTCCCACCGGAATCACGGGAGCTGACGGTCAGAACGCGACTTACCTCTACGCCACCGTTTCTTCCGTCGGAGCGATCGTTGAAAGGCAGAGTCGGGGCGTGTCCAGTGTGAAGGTCGACCCGTTCACCGGCTACAACTACCAGGTGGATTTCAACCAGGATGTATCTGACTGCGCGTTCATGGGGACCCTGCGCTTCACCCGGCCCGCCGGCGGAGGCGACGTGGTTACCCGTCGCGTGACCAGTTGCTCCTCAGGTATGCGGTCGGGCTCGGAACCCCGTAATCCGGAAGAGATGCGACCAGATCATCGTTCGGTGTCTCATCACCGCCGAAGAGCCCGCCGCAGCCGCTCAAACTCCCCAGTGCGGACGCACCGGCAATAGCAAGACCCCCGCCGACCACCTGGCGGCGATTCAGCCTTTCGTTGCTGCTGTTTCGCCCGCCCATCGCAACCGAGGCTACATGGCCCCGCTGCAACGGCCGGGAAACGTTTCGGGCAGTACCGCTACGGGGATTCGAACCCCGGTTTCCGGACTGAGAATCCGGCGTCCTAGACCCCTGGACGATAGCGGCGCGCAGCGGCCATTCTAACAATTCCACGGCCTGCGGCCTGCCGGTCCGGGGGGCGGCGGATTTCCGCTCCAGCCGCTAGAGTTCGCGAACCGCGCGGCCGTGGCGGAACTGGTAGACGCGCAGGCTTCAGGTGCCTGTGTCCGAAAGGATGTGGAGGTTCGACTCCTCTCGGCCGCATGATCGGGACCGGCCAAGGCCGGTCCTTTGTTTTTCGTGCCTCGCTACCGGCCTCCACCACCGCCGGTCCTCTGGAATAGTTGGCCGGGTGAAGATCTACTCGTGGAACGTGAACGGGATCCGGGCGGTGATCCGCAAGGACGAATTCGGCCCATTCGTGGCAGGCCACGAGCCCGACATCCTCTGCCTGCAGGAGACCAAAGCCCAGCAGGGCCAGGCGGTGATCGACCTTCCCGAATACGGGGAGTACTGGAATTCGGCCGAGCGCAAGGGCTATTCCGGAACCGCGATCTTCACCCGCCACAAGCCGATCAGCGTGCTCAACGACTTCACCGAGGACATCTCCCTGAAGCACGGTCTCGGCGACGACGGCTACGGAGACCCGCTCTCCGAGGGCCGCGTGATCTCGGCCGAATTCGAAGACTTCTGGGTGGTCACTTCGTATGTGCCGAACTCGAAGCGTGACCTGACCCGGCTCGACCTGCGATACAGCCACTGGGATCCGGCGCTGCTGGAGCACCTGCGTACCCTGGAGCAGCAGAAACCGGTCATCTTCTGCGGCGACATGAACGTCGCCCATACCGAAGACGACCTCGCCAACCCGAAGCCGAACGCCGGCGAGCACGGCTTCACCGACGAGGAGCGGGAGGGATTCCAGAACCTGATGGACGCTGGATACGTCGATACGTTCAGACTCTTCAACGAAGGAAACGGCCACTACAGCTGGTGGTCGATGATGAGCAAAGCCAGGGAGCGCAACGTGGGCTGGCGGATCGACTACTTCCTGGTCTCTGCCGGCCTGAAAGAAGCGGTCGTCTCCGCCGACATCCATGCCGATGTCATGGGCTCGGATCACTGCCCGGTCAGCGTCGAGCTCGACCTGTCCAAGCTGAGCTAGGAGAGGCTTTGCTCGCAGCGGTGACCGACTTCACCCTCGAGGCACAGGATCTGCTCCGCGACTCGAGCCAGTTCAAGTGGTACGCGGTCACCCTGCTGGTGTTCGTCATGTACATCTACGCGGTCGAGGTAGAGCGGCGCCGCTGGGACATCGTGCTGGCCGGTGCCGCGTTCTGGCTGGCCGACTGGATCAACGAGATCGCCAACTCGCTGATCCTCCATTTCAGCGATCGAGCCGCTCTCTGGACGGTGACCGGCGACACCGCCTACCTGATCCTGATCGGCCTTACCCTCGAGATCTCACTGATGTTCGCGGTCTCGGGGATCGTCTTCGCCAAGTCACTGCCGCCCGACCCGAAGCAGAAACTGCTCGGACTACCCAACCGCTGGACGATCGCCATCGCCTTCTCGATTCTCGCCGTGGCGGTCGAACTGCTGCTGCATGCCACCGGCTACTTCCACTGGGAATACTGGTGGTGGAACACACCCTTCGTCCTTCCCATCGTGGTCTTCGGCTACCTGTGGTTCTTCATGGCTGCCGCCTGGGTTTACGACCAGCCGGACAACCGCAGCCGGCTGCGCATCGTCGGCGTGATGGCGGCCATCGTCGCGGCGGCGCTGGTCCTGTTCGGCCCGCTACTCGGCTGGATCTGACCATGCTCCAGCCCGGTCCCGGGACTGCCCGGGTGCCGGTCCCGACCGCCCCGTCCCGAACCTGGGCTACCTGCACCGCCGACCGCCTGCCGAAAAAGGCCGCCGCCGGGACCAGGGACCAGGCATCGTGCCTGAAATCCCTGATCCCGGCGGCTGACCGGGTGGAGGCCCCTTCTCGGGAGGCCATCCGGCTCGGATCAGTGGGAGAACTTGATCCGGGGGAGGATCCTGTCTGCCCAGGCCGGCAGCCACCAGGCGTACTTGCCGGTCAACCGGATCAGTACGGGCAGCAGCAGCAACCGGACCAGGGCTGCGTCCAGCAGCACGGCTACGCCGAGGATGATCCCCATCTCCTTCGGGGGCAGCGGGCCGGAGAGGGCGAAGGTGAAGAACACCGCCACCATCACCGCGGCAGCAGCGAAGATCACCCTTCCGGAATGGGCTATGCCTCCTACCAGAGCTTCGCGAGGGTCACCCGACTTCTCCCAGTGCTCCTTGGCGGAGCTGAGAAGGAAGACCGAGTAGTCCATCGAGATCGCGAATATCATCGCGAAAAAGAAGACCGGCGCCCAGGCGTTGAGGAATCCCTGTGACTCGAAGCCGAGAAACGTCTCCAGGTTGCCGTCCTGGAAGATCAGCTTCGCGACGCCGAATGCCGCCCCGACTGCGAGCAGGTTCGTGAGCACGCCGAGCGCGGCCACCACCGGTGCCCTCAGGGCGAACAGCAGCAGCAGGAAGCCGAGCACCATCACGACACCGATGACCAGCGCGGTCTTGTCCGCGAGCGCTGTCTCGAGGTCGTAGTTCTCGGTGGAGGCGCCCCCGAGTTGTGCCGCAGCAGGCAGATCAGTACGCAGCCGGTCGATGGTCTCACCCATCTGTGGACTCGAAGGATCCATCGTGGGAACCGCCTGGACCATGACCAGTTCACCCTGGCCGGGCATCGGCGGGTAGATCTGGGCGATCCCGGAGTCGGCTTTGAGCGCCGATTCGACATCCCCGGCCGATTCGGCCGGAACGATCACCTGGAGGGTGCCCGGGGCCCCGGGGCCGAACGACGCCGCCAACTGTTCGTAGCCCTGGCGGGAGCCGTCCTGCTCCGGTACGACCTTGATCGACGGCATCCCGGTGTCGAGAGAAAATACGGGCACGGCCAGAAGGACCAGCGCCAGAAGGGCCGGAACTCCGTAGAGCAGCGGGCGCTTCCAGAGCCTCTCGGCCCAGCGGGCGAAGAACGGAGAGCGATGCTCGCCTTCATGCACCCACGGCAGAGAGAGCCTGTTGATCCTCGGACCCAGCTTCGCCAGAACAGCCGGCAGCAGGGTGAGCGATGCCAGCAGCACGAAGGCGACCGAGAGCATGATCCCGGCGCTCATCGAACGGAAAGCGGGGCTCGGAACGAGCATCACCGCAGAGAGCGAGATCAACACGGTCAGCCCCGAGAAAAGCACCGCCTTGCCGGCAGTATCCATGGTTGTCTCGACTGCTTCAACCGGGCCCGCGGATTCGGTCAATGCCCCCCGGAACCGGTAGACGATGAACAGGGCGTAGTCGATGCCGAGAGCAAGCGCGAACATCAGGGCGAAGTTCATCGCCCAGATCGAGATGTCAACGAACTGGGTTCCCAGGAACAGCGTGCCGGCAGCGGCGACCAGTCCGAGGATGGTCAGCATCAGCGGCAGCCCGGCGGCGACAAGAGATCCGAAAGCCAGTACGAGGATCAGCAGCGTGACCGGCCAGGAGATCAGCTCGGACTTGATCATCGCTTCCTTGTTGGCCTCGTTGAAGTCCGACCACATGCCGGAAGCACCGGTCAGCGCGATGTCCACTCCGGCGGTATCCAGCTCTTCCAGCTCCACCTTGAGGTCGTCCGCCGCCCTGACCATCTGATTCGGATCCGAGGCGGCACCGGCCTGGACGACCACCGTCTTGCCGTCTTCCGAGATCCAGCCGCCCTTGCCGGGCACGACTACCCCGGAGACATCCTCACTCGAGGAGAGGGTCTGGTCGACCGAGTCGATGGCACTGCTGAACTCGGATCCCTGCCAGGTCTCGTCCTCGCTACTCATCACGACCATGAGCGCCGAAGAAGACATTCCACCGAACTGCTCGTCTATCGCCTGGCGGACCTCAACCGATTCGGATCCCGTCGCCTCCCAGCCGGCGCCCGAAAGGGCATGCTCGACGCGGGGTGCGAAGAAGCCCAGCACCAGGGCGACTACCAGCCAGGCGCCAACGACGAGCTTGAAGTTGTCTGCCATCCACCGTCCCAGGCGGCCGACTGCTCCGGGCGAGTTCATCGTGCCTGCCCCGCGTTCACGTCACGGACACATGTCGAGCGGAGGCCGAAGACCCGGCCCAGTATCAGGGAGGCCGGGCAGGCACCAACCGCGACGTAGAGCAGCTGGTTCAGGCCGACGAATGCGGTCAGCAGCAGGAACCACGGGGAGAAAGACCGCGGCGAGAACTGCGCTGAGGATCGTCATCGTCCCGGCCATCAGGAACAGCGCCCGTTCAAGCGGCCACTTGCTTGTCGATTCAGGTTGCTGATTCATCTAAATTTACTCCACTTCACAATTGTTTAGTTGTATAGATGGATGAATAGTAGCACGCTCCAGAGCAGTGCGCAATCCGGCCGGATCGAGCGGTGACGAGGTCCGCCATCTCCCCGGGGGTGGCGACACGCCTGGGCGGCGCGCCGGGTCAACCGGTCGCGCTTGCCACCTGGACCGCGCTCCGGATCGGCAGGTCAGGGACGCTGGAGGGCTTCGAGTACGGAGGCCATGGAGTCGAGGCGCTTCTCCATACTGCCGCAGACCTGGTCGCACATATCGACCATGGCCGTATCTTCAACCGAGTAGTAGACGGTATTGCCCTGCTTGCGACGGGCAACCGCTCCGGCGGCGTGGAGGGTCTGAAGGTGCTTGGAGATGTTCTGCTGAGTCGCGCCCAGGTCTTCGGTCAGGTCCCCCACGCTTCGTTCCCCCGACCTGAGGCGGTCGATGATGCGCAGCCTCATCGGCTCGCCCAGGAGGCGGAACTGGGAGGCGATCAGTTCGGCGAGGTCAACGGGAAGTGGTGACGGCATTGCCATGATAGGACAACTATACAACTTGGCAGTTGTCCGCGGACGATCTCTGCCTGGAGCGAAGCCCCGGGGTCTCCGTCAGGCGCCCCCTGCCTACCCGGCCCGCTGAAGCCGATCATCCGGGGATCGGCTTCGGGGCCGGGGCCGCTTCAGGGCAAAAAAACGGGCGGCCCGAAGGCCGCCCGTTTTGAGACTTCATTGCCGGTTGCTTACCTGACCTTGACGTTGGTCTTGGCGTTCTTCTTGCCGGCGTTCTTCGAGGTCACCTTGACGGTGGTCTTGATCTTGCCCTTCTTCTTGAACTTGGCCTTGACCTTGACGGTCTTGCTCTTGCCGGCGGCGATCTTGCCGGCGTTGGCCTTGCCCGAGACGCCCTTGCCGGTCATCTTGACCTTGACGTTCTTGGCGGCAACGGCGCCGCTGTTCTTGATCTTGACCTTGTAGGTCGACCTTCTTGTTGCGCTTGACCTTCTTCGGGCCCTTGACCTTGACCTTGTTGATCTTGCCCTTGCCGGTCACGCCGGTGCAGGTCTCGATTCCACCATCGCTCGAGAAGGTGTCGGGGCTGGTCGGGTCGCCGTTGGTGTCACGGGTGCCGAGGGTGAAGTTGGTGCTCCACGCCCAGCTTCCGGTCGAGCACTTGGCCTGGACGTAGCTGTCCTTCACGCCCTTGGGCAGAACCACCGTCTCCATGCCGGGACCCCAGTCGCTCGAGGGTCACGTCGGTACTCGGGATCGCGAGGTTCAGCGCGGTGACCGACGAGTCGGCGGTCAGCTGCGGGACCTCGAAGATCAGGCTGCCGTCGGCATCCAGAGTCGCCTCGGTGTAGATGGCGACGTTGGTGTCGTAGGAGTAGGCGTAGACCTTGACCAGCGGACGTCCGCCCTGGGTCCCACCGTTGAATGCGACCATCACGCCGTCCAGCAGCGCGCGTCGGGAATTGTCTGGGCGAGCGCGAACTGCGCCGTACCGTTACCGAGGACCGAGTCCGGGCAGCGATCGACGATGTGTCGGGACCGGCTGGCTGAGGTCCGGTCGGAGGGGGTCCGACTGAACTGTCGGGGCAGACCGGCATGTTGCCCGGGTTGAATGTCATCTCACCCGCCGGATTGCCGATGTCCATCACCTTTGACGGGAGAATCTGAGGACCAGTTGGCGGTAGACCGTGTTCTCGACCTCCAGTTGGCGTCCTTGAAGCCGTTATTGAGCAGCTGCCCACTGCGGGCCTCCAGGCTGAAACTCACCCTCGAGGGTTTCGTCTGCGGCATTGGCGCCGGCCGGAAGGGCCAGTGCAAATGCCAGGATAAGTCCCGCCGCGGCGGTCTTGATCAATTTCATTACGTTCTCTCTCCTGTCAAAAGGTTTCCCGCCCGGACGAAGCCCGGGACCCGTTTCTCCCATCAAGCCCGCGGGAGTCTAACCGATAAAACCCCGGTGTCGAAAAAGTTGCGCCGGAGGAGGGTCAGGGCTGGCGGAAGACCTGCTGGTACTGCTGTGGCGGCCTCGAAGGATCGCCGATCGGATCGAACAGCGGCTGCTGGATGCAGGCCGGAGCCGGCACGCTGTCGGTATCTGAGCCGAGCGTCGGATCGTTCTGGGCGAAAGCGAACTGGAGCACGTTGTTGTACTGCTCCTCGACTTCTGCCGGCGTGATCGAGTCGGGCACGTAGCGGAGGTTCGATGCGTACTGGGCCTGCTGGACCGGTGTGAGCGAGGCCCACGGCGGCATCGTGGCGTTGATTCCGCCGCCGGTGCAGTTGGTATCGTCGAAGACTTCGAGCCCTGCCCCGGCGAAGTCGAGGTTGGAACCGGCCATCGGATACGGATTGGACCGACTGGAGTTCAAACGCGTATCAAACGCGGTGGTGGATCTCGGGACCGAGGGTGATGCCGGCCCTGATGTAGCGCACGCCGTTGAGTCGGTCGGATAGGACGCCCGGGCGTTGAGAGCGGTCGAGGCGTTGCCGAGGAAGGCGGCCAGCTCCTCCTTGTAGTAGTCGGCGGTCTGGAGGATCGGATCGAATTCGTTCAGGTAGTCGGGCAGGCGGGCCAGCAGCTTCGGGGCCTCTTCGTCCAGGAACCCGCGCAGCGAGGGGAAGGCTCTCGGCGCCTTGTTGATAACCGGTTTCACGCCCTTGTAGAGGCGAATCAGCTGTGGGTCCAGATCAAGCGTCGCGTCGAATACGGGCTTGACCTGACGCGCGACCGGGACCATCTTGCGCATGACCGGCGTACCGACCTCGCTGAAGTCGCCGAGGCGCTCCTGGGTGAGTCGGGATTCACGCAGGAAGGTCGGGAATATGCGGAAGAACTCCTGAAGCTCCGTGGTCCGCGCTGCGGTCGTACGGAAGACCGTGTTCGTATTCGTGATCAGGCTGCTGAGCTGACCCTGTCGTTCGCTGAGGGCGTTGAATACGACGCCGGTATTGCGGATCAGCTTGGTGACGTCCTTCTCCTGCTGGTTGAGGATGTTGAGCACGTCGTCGAGTTCGGTCAGCGTCCCGGGCAGCACGCCGAGGGTCTGGTTGAGGGTGGCGCCGCGACCGGAAACCGCGATCGAGTTGTCGATCGCACCCTGCTTGAAGGCCTCGCGGGTCTGGGGGTCGAAGGTCCTGAAGATCTCGTCGAGCTGGACCGACTTGGCAACCTGGGCGGCCGGCAGCTCACCACCGTCGGGCAGCATGCCGTCGCGTGGATCACCGGGGGTCAATTCGACGTAGGCTTCGCCGAGCAGCGACTTCGCCCTGAGGATTGCGCGCGTATCTTCGGGAACCGGCGCATATTCAGGATCGATCTCCAGAGTCACTATGGCCTCCGCGTCCTGATCGCCCTCCCCCAGTTCGACTCCGCTCACTCTGCCGACCTCGACCCCGGAGATCTTGATCTGGGACTGCTCGGCGAGCTGGCCGATCTGAGTCATCGGCAGGCTCAGCTTGTACCCGGAGGCCGCCAGCGGGGTCGGCCCGCCGAAAGCCACCCAGACGAAAAGCAGCAGCCCGAAGCAGGCGAGCACGAAGCCCGAAAGCGTGATCAGTTGTCCTATCGAAGGTGCCTGTTTGTTCATGGCGCGGGTGGGACGTTGGGGCAGATGCCGCCGTCAACGGGGTTGGTCGGGGGTGGGAGCTGGGCGAGGCGGTAGGCCGTGAAGAGCTGGGGGATTCCGCTGAATCCGTTCCAGGCCGACCTGGTTGGCCTGGAGGCCCGTATTGCAGTTGATCGTGCTGATGCCGCGGCGGACCGGCCCGATCGCATCCTGAGCGGTCGATGACGAGTTGAAGTTCTGGGCCAGCCAGGGCGCCCAGAACAGGAAGCCCTCCTGCGCGTCGCCGGCCGGGTTGTAGGCCCAGAGGTCGAGCAGGCGGTTGAGGTTGCCGTAGAAGCCCTTGACCTTCTTCGTCGTGACTTCGGAGGCACGGCTGGTACTGCCCAGGTCCTTGAATACCGGCTGGGTCTGACGCGTGAACGGACGGATGTCGTCGCGGATCAGCGGCGTCACGTTGTCGCTCAGCTTCTGGAGCGAGACCAGCCCTGCCTTCAGGTTCTTCGCACCGGGGATCAGCCTCAGCAGGGTCGGCCTCAGGACCAGCGAGAGCTGGTTCGATTTGGCAAGGCCGTCCTGAGCGGCGAGCAGGGTCGGGGGCAACTCGGTCAGGGCCTCCCTGAGCGAAGCCTCCTCGTCTGCCCACGCCTGAAGGTTTTCCTTCGAGTTGGTGATGAAGTCGGCCACGACTTCGTCGTTGTTGCCGAGCTCGGTGGCGATCTTGCTCAGCGCGCTGACACCGCCGCTGATGTTGTCGCGGCGCTTTTCGAGCAGGCCGTTGAGCCTCGCCGTGTACTCGGTAAAGGGCCCGAACCGCCTCAGTGCCTGCATCAGTTCGCGGCCCTTGCCGTCAAGTCCGAAGCCGGCGCCGTTGAGCAGCAGAACGAGATAGTCCTGTGTGTCCCGGTCCAGCGTGTTGAAGAACGCCTCCAGCTGCACGTTCGACATTCCCTGCGAGAGCGGCAGTGTCGAGCCCTCTTCGGGAGGAGGTCCGGTGGTGCCCGGATCAATCTCGATCACCATGTCGTTCAGTCCGGTCTTGGGGCGGGTCAGGAACTCGGCATCCTGATGAAGCAGTTCCTTGTACTCGGGCTCGATATCGAGCCTCACCTTGGCGACTCCGTCCTGCAGTTCGGCAGCACCGACCTTGCCGACGTTGATGCCCGCGATCACTGTGGCCTGACCCTGTCCGGGAGTTATGGCCTGGGCGGTTTCGAACTCGGCGTTGATCGAGTAGAACTCCTGCCCCAGCCCGGGGATCCACGACGGCAGCGCCGCCTTCTGGTTGGACAGGATGATCAGAAGCGTTGCCAGCGCGACGATGATCAGCACCGTGATCGCAAGGACGTCCTTGTAGTGGGCTTTTATCGCGCGCTTCACGGTGTGTATACCTCGGGACTTGCGGCGCCGGGACCGACCGCCGCCGGGCTGTTCAGGTCGGGTACGTCCTGGGTGAAGCAAGGCTCGCTGGTGACCAGCGGCGGGGTTCCGAGGTCAAGCGGACTGGTTCCGAGCGTCGGAGTCGGAGTACGACCGAAGAGCGGTGTGAGGATGCCCCCTACCAGCGGGTCGTCCATCTGGACGCTTTCTTCCCCGCCGCCGACCTGGAACCTCACGTAAGGCCCGTTGCCGTCGAAGGTCTGGGTCGAGCCGGCGATATTGACTGCGGAGTAGAGCGACTGCCGCGAAGCCTTCTGGCCGTTGCCCAGGGCACCGTCGGTAATCACCTGTTCGCCTGTGGGTACGACGTTGTCGGCCACACAGAGTCCGAAGTTCTGGAGCTTCGGCAGGAGCTGGAGCGTCTGCTGGACCGATGTGGTCGAAGCGGGTGAGTTGCGCTTGATGATCTGGGTCAGGCCGAGCAGTTCGCGCTCGGTGAGCAGCGGCTTGAGCTGGTCGGTGAGCGGCGTGACCTTCCTGATGGTGCGAGGAACCTCGTTGATGCCCGGGGTCATCGCCAGTGCGAAACCACGCAGCGCCGGCAGCGCGCGGTTCAGGTTGTCCAACGAGGTGCGGGCCGTGGTCAGGGTAGGCGGCAGCTCGCGGATGGTCGTCGAGAGGTTCTCGGACTCCGCCGCAAGTGCTCCGGTGAAGGTGGCGAAGTTGGTCACGAAGCCCTGGACGTCATCGGCGCGTTCGTTGACGGTGCCGGTTAGACGACCGAGGCCACGCAGCAGGCTGCTGAGCTCGTTCGGGTTCTCGCCGAGGTAGGCGGCGTTGACGATCGCGGTTCCCCGGGCCGCCCTCTCGCCCTTGCGGTAGAGCAGGTTGAGTGCCTCGCCACCGCTCAGTCCCCGGACCGAAGGCTCGAAGGTCAGATCCTCACTGGCGGTCGGCTTGGCGTTGAGTCCGGTGCCGAGGCCGTCGAACACCTTCTGGAGGTTGGCCCGCTGAGGCAGCTGGAGGGTGTTCCGGAGGATGTCACCCAACTGAACGCTGGTCGCGGTCCTGCTTACCGGGATCGTGCCTTCGTCGGGCATCTCCGACTCCTCCGGGGTGCCCGGATCGAGATCGATGAACCAGTTGCCCTCGAGGAACAGCCTCGGCCGGATCTGGGCCGCGGCGTCTTCCCGGAGCGGACGGCCGTTCTCGTCGACCGTGAAGGTGACGGTGGTGTTGTTTCCGTTCGCCTCCAGGTCGGTCACCTTGCCGACGTTGATGCCGGCGATCCGCACCGGCGAATTGATCGCGATGTTGACCGCGTTGGTGAAGGTCGCGTTGACCTGATAGCCGGGACTTGTGAACGGAATCGACTTGGCGAAGGCGAAGTAGAAGCCGAGCACGACCAGTGCCATGGCGAACAGGCCGACGACCAGCGGCCCGGCACCCCCCCAGTCCCTGAAGAACTGCTGGTTGTAGCGCGAGGACTTGCGATGGTCGCGGCTCATTCGTCAAGCCCCCAGTTGAGCTGCTTCTGGGACTGGTCGTTGGTCAGGACCGTATCTTCGGCATCGCCGTTGCCGATCACCTGAACATCGGGCGTGTAGAACTCGTTACCGGCAGCGCAGATCCGGGGCTGACCCGGCGCCGCAGTGTAGGGATACGGGTTCGAGTGGAGGAAGTTTCCGCGGTTGACCGGGTAGCCGGGCGAGCCGGCGCCGCCGTTGGCCGGCGCGGCAGCCGGTCCACCTTCAGCGTTTTCACCGACCGGCGGCAGGACGCTGACCGCCCGGACCCACTTGCCGTCGGAGTTTCCGGTCGAAGAGACCTCGGCCGCGTTGCGCAGCAGCAGCGCCAGGTAGTTGCAGACGTTCTGGGAAGGCGCGAGGAAGCTGAACAACGGCTGCAGAATCTGGTTCGTTTCGATCAGCGAGTCGAGGCCGTCGTTGACGTCACTGCTGGCACCGAACTGTCGCAGCGAGCGGGCGGTCGGCGCCAGCTCGTCGTAGAGCTGCGGGCTCGAGCGCAGCACCGGGATGCCGAGGTCACGTGACTTGTTGGTGAGCGGCGCCGCCTTCGCAAGTGACACCGCGCCCGGCTGCAGGGCACGGGCGAACTTCGCGGAGGCGTACAGGAAGGGCCGGATTCGCGGTGCCTCCCGCTGGGTCACCAGCTGGGTTTTCACGCTCTCGGTGATCGAGTCCTGCATGAACGGCCTCGCGACCTCGGCAAGCGCCGCAAAAGTCGTATCGAGGTTCACGAACATCTCGGCCTGCTGATCTGCCACCGGAGCAACCTCGGCAGCAGCCTGAGCAAGACCCCTCACGAAGCCTTCGAGATCCGTCTCGTCAGAGGAGAGGTTCCTGGTGACCGGCCTCGCAACCTTGAGCAGTGGCGGCAGCTGCTCGAGGATCTCGTTGATGGCGGGACCACGTACGGCGAAGGTGCCACCGTATTCGGCAAAGTTGATCTGGATGGCCCGGCGGACCTCGGCCGGGAACATGTTGAAGATTTCGTCCTGGTCGACCGGTGCGGGCTTGGCCTGGCTTATCGGCAGCGTCGAGCCAGGTTCCAGTCCTTCGTCAGAGTCGCCCGGCGTGAGCAGCAGGTACTTGAGGCCCAGGGCGGAACGCTGTCGCACGGTCAGCGTCGAGTCCACGGGGATCGGCTCGACGCTCTTGTCGAGCTTCAGGTCCACGTTGGCGATCGTTCCGCCGTCTTCGAGCTGCTCGGCGTCGACCGAATCGATCACACCGACCCGGACGCCGGCGATCCTGACCTCGTTGCCCGAGACCAGCGACGACCCCGACGGCAGGTCGGCGTTGATCCGGTACGAGGGCACGAACGGCAAGCCGGTGTTTGCGTTGTAGGAGAAGAAGACGCCCACGATCGCGATCACGGTCGTAACCGCGCCGACCAGCAGCGGGCTCGCAGTGATCCGGGACTTTCTGCTCGACTTCTGCATTACCGGCCCATCAGGTAGTCGAGGATGGTCATCTGGCTGCGCATCTCATCACTGAGCCCGTTCGATGCGCGCTTCGTGCTCTGCGTCGCGGCGGTCTGGCCCTGGGGCAGCAGCGGTTCGTCGCTTCCCGGCAGGGCACCCGGCTCGGCATCGGTCGGACCCGTGTCGCCGGTATCGCCGGTCGGGCCGGTCTCGCCGGTATCACCGGTGTCACCGGTGTCGCCTGTTTCACCAGTCGGGCCGGTTTCCCCGGTCGGACCGGAGAGCTCGCCCGGTGCGATGCCGCCCGAATCGCCGAGTTCACCGAGTTGCTCGGCACCTTCTGCAGCGAGGTTGGTACGGGTCGAAGTCCAGGTGGCACCGCAGTTACTGAAGATCGCGAGCTTGTACTCAGTGCAGCCGGTGATGATCAGGTTGGTCCGCTGGTAGTGGCCGTACTGATCGAAGCCGTTCAATGAGCTGGCCGTGTTGTAGAAGAAGAGCATCAGGTTGCGGAAGCCGCCCGCCTTACGGGTGCTGCCGAGGAAGAATTCGAGGTCGGTGAACGGCTCCTCGCCCGTCCTCGCCTGCTTGCCGAGCTTCTGGATTATCGGCCTCGACGCGACCAGATCCGGGCCTGCGGTCCGCGTGGCCTGGCCGAGGCTGGTCAGAGAAATCTCGGTCGCTTCGGCGAACGGCTTTGTGGAGGTGATGTTGCGGCTTATGTCCTTGGCGGCCGGCCTCAGGGTTCGGATGACCGGCTCGGTGTCGCCGGCGAAGGTACCCAGCGCGTTGAAGGTGGACCGCAGCTCCCGCAGGGTCTTCGGCAGGTTGACAAGGTTCTGGCGCATGGCTTCGCTGCGCTCGGCCGTTGCCTCGGCGGTGAAGCCCGCGTTGCGGAAGAAGCCGACCATGTTGGTGCGCCGCGCGGCCAGCTTGGTCAGGTTGTTGTCCCCGTCCTTTGCCAGCTGGGCCAGACGCTTGTTCTGCGAAGCGAGAATGGCCAGAACCTTGTTCACCTCGCGGAGGGTCGGGTTGGCGCGAGTGATGGTTTCATCCAGATCCGGGCCCCGGGTGGCAAGTCCGACCCCGAGCTCGTTGAGGATGATCCGGAAGCGCTGGGCGTAAGGCAGGCGGTAGATGTTGTTGATCAGGTCCTGGTCGACCGAGCGGGAGTTGTTCTCCACCGGGAGCAGGTACTGGCCGGCACCGGGCTCGCCCTCCGGGACCTGCTGCAGCTCGGGCGGAGGATCGGTGCCAGGCGGCCGCGGTTCGGTGACGCTGCAGTCGAGGAACTTCTCGCCGATCAGTGACTGCGGCCGGATGATGCAGGAAGCATCTTCGCGGAAGTCCTGGAAGCTCGAGTCGCTGATGCTCATCACGACGACCGCCTTGCCTTCGGCGGTCGGGTCGTCCGGGTCGCTGGAGACGGTCTCCTCGTCGAGGGTCACGTCCACCGAATCGACGCTGCCCACGTTGGCACCCGCGATCCTCACGTCCACGCCCGGCACCACGAAGCCGCCGTTGTCGAAAATGGCTCTGACCTGGTAAGCGTCGCTGTCGTCCGTGCAGCTCCGGAACAGCAGGACGGCGAGCGCCAGCAGCACCAGGATGACGACTATCTTGACGAGCCTTCTCAAGGGACCTGGCTCGGGTCGCATTTGCCGGTCAGGTTGCCGTCGTCAAGGAAGGGGTTCGAGCCGGCGATCGGCTGGGTCGAGCCACCGGGACACCTGTTGAGGCCGCTGATCAGCTCAAGTCCGCCGTAGGTTGTCGGGTTGGTCTGCGGCTCGATCGTGGTGCCGTTGAGTTCGGACAGCCCGGTTGCGGTCGGCCGCACCCGCGTGTAGTGGCCGTTGGCGTCGTAGTTGGCAGTGGCCGCACCGAGCTTGGCGAAACCAGTTGAAAATGTCGGGCGCATAGGCGCGGGTCTCGGAGACTTCCTCCTGCGATGCGTTCAGAGCCCGGACCAGAGCGTTGACCGCAGGCCTGGCGGTGCTCTGAAGAGGAATCAGCGCCTCGAGCAGTTCGTTGGCGTCGTTGCTCGGACCCGGCCGGCGTGCGACCGTGGCCAGGTTCGACGCGACCGGCTTCAGCTTTCGCAGTACCGGGGTGACATCGTCGCGGAGGAAGTTTGCGAGTCCGGCGTCCGCGGCCCGGCCGTTGGCCACGAGCAGCGGCTCGACGTCATCGAGTGCGGCCCTCAGATTCACGAAGGTCGTATTGCCCTGCCGAAGGGTCGGCGGAAGCTCCTGGAGGGCGAGCGACAGCGACTCGTTCTCACTGGCGATCGAGCCGAGGGCCGTATTGGCGTTGCTGACCAGCTCGGTCAGGGTCGGCGAAACCTCGGCCAGGGTCGTCATCAGGCCGCCCGTGTTCTCAACGAACTCGTCGAGCTTTGCGTCCTGGTCCGAAAGCTCGGCCATCAGGCGCTGCGTGCTGCTGAAGGAGGCGCCGGAGTACTTGAACGTCTTGTTGGCTCCTTCGGCCGCCTCGCCCGCATAGATGGAAGACACGCCCCGGATCAGGTTCGACCAGCCTCTGCGGGTCTTCGCATCGAAGGTGTCGAAGAGCTGGTCGATCTCAACCGCGGCCGTGGTTGATTCTTCACCCAGTACGGCCCCCTCGGCCAGCGCGGGAGCGTTGTCCGGGCCCGGAGTCATTGAGATGTAGTGACTGTGCACGCTCGAGAGGGAGCTCTTGCGGACGATGAAGGTCGAGCCCTCCCGTGCCTCTTCATCGAGTTCCACTTCCATCTCGGCGAGGTTGTCGTCGCTCAGCTTGATCGAGTCGACCGAGCCGACCGGATGGCCGCCGACCATGACGAGGTTGCCGGGGACGAGCAGGCTTACGTTCTCGAACTTAAGCGTGTACTTGTAGCCCGACCCGCCCGAGAAAATCAGCGTGGCAACGAGGATCACGGCGCAGACGAAGACCCCCAGAGTGACTACTCTGAGCAGCGCCGAGGCGCGACCGCGACCTGATGCACGGCTTGGCTGTGCTGGATTGGCTGGCGTCAATCTGAGCTACCCGGTGATCTCCCCACCGCTGATCCTCCTTCCTGAAGGAAAGATCCTACCTAAGCTGGGAGCGGAACCCCCAGCGGTGGGTAGTCCGGGTGCCCGCGTGCCTAGCCGTTGCGCAGCGAACGCAGGTACGGAAGCGGGTCGATCGGCCTTCCGCCGCGCTGCCAGGCCCCGACCCAGTACTCGAAGTGCAGGTGGCAGCCGTAGGCCCTACCGGTCTGGCCGACGTAGCCGATCAACTGACCCGCGCCGACCACCTGACCGGGACGCAGCTTCGAAGGCCGGATCAGGTGCATGTAGGCGAACTGGGTATTGGTCCCGAGATTCTTGAGCACGACGTAGTGGCCCGCCGCACTGTGGAACTTGCGGAAAAGCACCTTCGCTTTCCGGATCGAGACCAGGCGGGTGCCGCATGGCGCCATCACATCCTGCCCCTGGTGCGAGTATCCGGACCGGCCGGCCCCGAACTTTGCCCCCGAGCTTCCATAGTTGAACTGCCCGCGAACCGGGAAGACCTCTTTCGGGATGCGACTCACCGGCAGTATCTGGAGCTGCCGGGGCGAACGGTTGGAGCGGAATCCTGACGAGCTGACCACGAACGGGCGTCCGTCGGAGGCCGCTTTCGGAACTACCGCCCGCACCCAGTTGAAACGGCGCTTCTGGTAGCGGGTTCTGAGCGGTCCCGAACTGCCGCTGAAGACAACGTGGCGGGCGCGGCTCAGGTAGCTGCCGACGACCTTGACGGTCGCGCCCGGCGTCGCTTTGCCGGCCGAGACACACTGCTTCACGCAGACGACTCGATTGACCTTGGGCTTGCCCGGCACGCCCAGCCCCCCGCTCTTCACGGCGGAGACTCCGGCGGTTTGCGCCCTGGCATCGGCGCCCGGCCGGGACAGTCCGAAAACGAGCGCCGCAAGAAGCAGCGACGCGGAGCTCACGATTACTAGCTTGAGGTATCGGTTGTGCTGGGTTCGAAGCAACTTTCTCTTTCCGGCGCCTGCGGGGTTAGCTGTCGGGCTCGCGCTGAAAGAGTGCGCTACGGAACTGGTTTCCGATTAGCCCCCGGAGCTTCCGCTCCTGTGGGTCCCCCGCTCCCCGGAGGCGGAGCCCCGGGAATTCGGCGATCTGTTGATGCCGGGATCATACATGAGTTCTAAACGATCATTGCGTGAGCCGATGCACACAATGGTGCAGATCGAGACCTGCCGACACGGCACGGTCGGCCGTCTTCCGGTCGCCGCCACCGTGGCTGGACGACAGGAAGGGCGGTCTGTCCTAACCTTAGCCTTCTGTACAAGAGCGCCCCAGCAGGTCGAAACTAGGCTGCTTCTCGCTTTCCATCAATCTTGCCACCAGGAGGAATCGCCCCACCATGACACCGACCCGCCAGCAGAACGTAACCGCCGCACAGTGGTTCCCGAACGGATCCACGGTCGAGCCGACCGACCTCACCGACGACAAGAACGTCCTGTTCGGAAGCAACGTCTTCTCGATCGAAACCCAGAAGGAACGACTCTCCGAAGACGTATTCAACCGGCTCCAGGGAACCTTGAGAAGGGCGAAGCGCTGGACGTCGAACTGGCTGACGAAGTCGCCGGAGCGATGAAGGAGTGGGCCCTCGAGAACGCGGGCCACCCACTTCACGCACGTTTTCCAGCCGCTGACCGGCCTGACCGCCGAGAAGCACGACTCCTTCTTCGACCCGACCCCCGAAGGCGGTTCGATCGCCAAGTTCAAGGGCAGCGAGCTGATCCAGGGCGAGCCGGATGCTTCCTCCTTCCCGTCGGGCGGCATCCGCACGACGTTCGAAGCCCGTGGCTACACGGCCTGGGATCCGACCAGTCCGGCGTTCCTGCTCGACAACCCGAACGGAACGCTGCTCTGCATCCCGACCGCCTTCGTCTCCTGGACCGGCGAGGCCCTGGACGCCAAGATACCGCTGCTGCGTTCGATGGATGCCTCTCGAACTCCGCGGTCAAGGCACTGCAGGCTGCTCGGCGACGACAGGTCCGAGCGCGTCGTGACCACCGTAGGGCCCGAGCAGGAGTACTTCCTGATCGACGAGCAGTACTTCTACTCACGCCCCGACCTGATCCTGACCGGCCGCACCCTGTTCGGCACCAAGCCGGCCAAGGGTCACGAGCTGGACGACCACTACTTCGGTGCCATCCCCGAGCGGGTCCTCGCCTGCATGATGGAGACCGAGCAGGAACTGGCGAAGCTGGGGGTTCCGATCAAGACCCGGCACAACGAGGTCGCCCCGTCCCAGTACGAGATAGCCCCGATGTTCGAGAACTCCAACGTCGGGTCCGACCACCAGCAGCTGCTCATGCAGATCATGCAGTCGGTCGCCCGCAAGTACGGTCTGGTCTGCCTGCTCCATGAGAAGCCGTTCGCCGGCGTAAACGGCTCGGGCAAGCACAACAACTGGTCGATGGGGACAGATACGGGTCACAACCTGCTGGACCCGGGCGACACCCCGGCCGACAACCTCAGCTTCCTGTTCTTCTGCGCTGCGGTCATGCAGGCGGTGAACAAGCACCAGGGGCTGCTGCGGGCGACCGTCGCCAACATCGGCCAGGACCACCGCCTCGGAGCCAACGAAGCCCCGCCGGCGATCATCTCGGTCTTCCTCGGTGGTGAACTGGAGAAGGTCTTCGACACTCTGGCAGCCGGCGAGGGCGACCCCCACACGCCCGAGGAGATGCTCGAGTTCGGCACCGAAGTACTGCCTGACGTACCCCGTCACGGCGGCGACCGCAACCGGACCTCGCCTTTCGCTTTCACCGGAAACAAGTTCGAATTCAGAGCCCTCGGATCGAGCATGTCACTGGCCTTCACCAACACGGTGCTCAATACGATCGTCGCCGAGGCGATCGACGAACTGGCCGGCAAGCTGGAGCAGGCCGGGACCGACGACCTCGCTGCAGGCGTCTTCAAGGTGGTCGCCGACTCCTACGCGGACAACCGGCAGATCTGCTTCGACGGTGACGGCTACTCCGAGGAGTGGCAGGAGGAAGCCGCGCGCAGGGGCCTCAAGAACCTGCGCACGACGCCCGACGCCCTGCCCGAGGTGATCGCCGACAGCACGGTCGAGACCTTCGAGCACTACGACGTGCTCTCGAAGCGCGAACTCGAGGCCAGGTACGAGGTCTGGGTCGAGCAGTACGCGATGCAGGCGAACATCGAAGCCGAGACCGCGGCGACGATGGCCCGGACCCAGATCATCCCGGCGACACTGCGTCACCTGGCGCTGCTGGACGATGCCGACGCGGACTTCCTCGAGAAGGAGGCACGCGGCCTGCTCGACGACCTGGTCGACCGGACCCTGGCCCTCGAAGAGGTGAACCAGTACCCGGACGGGATCGACAAGGAGGGCCTCGACCTCGCGATCTACGCCCGCGACGAGCAGCTGGCCAAGATGCATGAGGTGCGCGTGGCCGCGGATCGGCTGGAGCGCATCGTGACCGACGACCTCTGGCCTCTGCCGAAGTACTCGGAGATGCTCTTCATCAAGTAGTCCCCGTCAGATTCCGAGGTCGCCGAGACGGCCGGTGCGTTCGCACCGGCCGTCTCTTTTTCTTGGCTGCCCCCGATGACCTGTCGGGACCCGCCCGGGGCGGTTGCCCGTCGAGACGCCCTGATGCCGCTAGGATCCGAGAATGACCTGGCAGGAGGCGAAAGTCGGGACTGAGGATCTGGGGGCGCCCGCTCGGGGCCTTCTTGAACGGGCGCTGGAACTTCTGCCCCGTTCGGCGGTGGCAATCGTCGACCGCGAATTCCGGGTGCTGGCGATCTTCGGCGAGGCCCTTGCCCTGCGCGGCTATGAGCCGGCGTCCATGGTCGGCCGGCCGGTGCCGGAGCTTTTCCCGGATGAACCGGTCGAGCTTCTGGAGCCGACCCTGGAGAAGGCATTCGAAGGCCTGGAAAGCAGCCTCGAAATCTGCGCCGCAGACGGGTTCAGCTGGTACCAGTTCGAAATCAGGCCGGTCTTCGAAGATGGCGAGGTCGTGGCCGCCCTCGGTTTCGCAACCGAAATCACCGACCGCAAGCGCGCCGAAGGACAGGTGGCCGAAGAAAAGGAGTTCTTCGAAGACGTTCTCGACAGCATCAGCCATCTGGTGTCGGTCAAGGACGGCGACCGCAGGGTTCTCCACGTGAACAGGTTCTTCGAGCAGTACACGGGAATCAGCCGCAGCGATGCGATCGGCGCTTCGATCGACGACTTCTTCACACCGGAGATCGCCCGGCGCCTGAGGCGGGACGACAGTGAGGTGTTCGAGAAGGGAGAAGCCGTCCGGGTGGAGCGCCAGCTGCCGACCGCCGACGGCTCGGTCGGAACCCTCCTGACCGAGCGTTCCCCACTGCGAAGGGTCGACGGATCCGTCTACGGCATCGTCACCGTTGGCGTCGACATCTCGGACCGGCTCGCCGCCGAAAGAGACCTCGCCGAAGCGAGGACTCTCTTCGAAACCGCGTTCACCAACGCTCCGAACGGGATGGCGCTGGTCGGCCTGAACGGCCGCTTCCTCAGGGCCAACCCTGCGATGAGTGATCTGACCGGCTATCCCGCGGAGGAGCTGACGCAGATGCGGGTAGCCGACATCGCGCACCCGGATGACATGCAGGAGCAGGTCGAACTGATCGGACGGGCGTTGGATGGGGAGTTCGAGTCCTACTCGCTGGAGAAGCGCTTCACCAGGAAGACCGGAGAGACCGTCTGGCTGGTACTGGCAGTGTCGCTGGTCAGGAGCGACTCCGGCCAACCCCTCTACGTGGTCGCCCAGACGACCAACATCTCCGACCGCAAGAAGCTGGAGGTTGACCTGCGGACAGAGGTCGGCCGGGATCCGCTCACCGGCCTGGCCAACCGCAGGCAGCTCCAGAGCGCTCTCGACGGGGCACTGAGGGACTGCAGGACGACCGGAAGCTCGGCCTCGCTGATGCTGCTCGACCTCGACGATTTCAAGCACACCAATGACGGCCACGGCCATGGAGTCGGTGACGGAATGCTGCGACTCGTCGCCGATGAGCTGCGCAGGCGGATCCGCTCGACCGATGTTGCAGCCCGGCTGGGAGGAGACGAGTTCGTGCTGCTGCTGAGAGGAGCCGGTCCGCAGCAGACCGACGCCAAAGCGGCCGACCTGATGGAGCATTTCGACCGGGTCTTCTATGACCCCGGGGGGCTCAACCTCCCCTGCCGTGTGAGTGTCGGCAGCACTCGGATCGACGCCCCGGACGCCGAGCGCCGAAGCGGCGCTTGCCGAGGCCGATCGCGCGATGTACGAAGCGAAGCGAAGCCGGCGGTCCGCCTGAAACGGATCGCCGGACTGCACTAGGATCGTCGAATGAAGATGCGAGCGGCGGTCCTGGAGGAGTTCGGCAAACCACTTTCCGTTCAGGAGGTCGACCTTCAGGAGCCGGCCCCGGGAGAGGTTCTGGTGCGCCTCGAGGCATGCGGGGTCTGCCACACCGACCTCTACACCGCCTCCGGAGCCGACCCTTCCGGCTACGCGCCGGCCGTCCTCGGCCACGAAGGCGCAGGTGTTGTCGAGTCGATCGGCGAAGGCGTCACCTCCCTCTCCCCCGGCGACCACGTGGTGACCCTCTTCTCGCCGCAGTGCCGCGAGTGTGTCCACTGCCTGGACGCACGGACCAACCTCTGCCTCGCGATTCGCGAAGAGCAGGGCAAGGGGCATCTGCCGGACGGAACGACCCGGATCTCGCGCGACGGAGAGCCGATCCGGCACTTCATGGGGACCTCGACCTTCGCCGAATACACGGTGATGCCGGAGATCGCCCTGGCCAAGGTCAACCCCGAAGCCCCGCTCGACCGGGCCTGCCTCTTCGCCTGCGGTCTCTCGACCGGCCTCGGGGCCGCGATGTTCACCGCGAAGGTCACCGAAGGGTCGACCTGCGTCGTTTTCGGAGCCGGCATGGTCGGCCTCGGTGCCGTTGCCGGTTGCGCCCTTCAGGGTGCCGGCCGGATCATCTGCGTTGACCTTTCCGAAGACCGGCTCGAGATGGCCCGCGAACAGGGGGCCACCGACCTGCTGGTCGCCGACGACAACACCGTGGAGCGCATCCTCGAGATGACCGGTGGCTTTGGTGCGGACTACACCTTCGAGGCGACCGGCCTGGTCGGGGTGATGGAACAGGCGGTCGAGTCTGCCCGGATGGGATGGGGCCTCTGCACCATCGCCGGAGTCGCCGGCAAGGGAGAAACGCTCGACGTCATCCCGAGACTGCTGATCACCGGCCGCCGCGTGGCGGGCTCCTCTTTCGGCGGGGTCAAAGGACGCGATCAGGTACCGGAACTGATCGATCGCTACATGGCGGGGGAGATCAACGTCGACCCCTTCCTCTCGCACGAACTGACGCTGGACGAAGTCAACCGTGGCTTCGAACTGATGGAGGCCCAGGACGGCATCCGAAGTGTCATCCACTTCAACTGAAACCCCAGGAAAGGCAGCGATGATCCTTCAGCGTGTCGAACAGGCCGACTGGCTCTCAAACTCCTATCTGGTCGTCGACGAACCCGGTGGCAAAGGCGTGCTCATCGACGGCAACGGGGTGATCGAACCGCTGCTCGAACGGGCCGACCGCGAGGGCACGGAAATCACCCACATCCTTCTCACCCACGATCACTGGGACCACGTCGTCGGGCTCGGCGACCTGGCGAAAGAGCGAGGGATCCCGATCCTTGCCCACGAGGTGACGGCGGGCAACGTCGACTTCGAAGTAGACCGCCTGCTCGAGGACGGCGACCTGATCGAGACCGGCGGCCTCCGGATCGAGACGCTGTTCACCCCGGGACACGCCGGTGGCCACCTCGCCTTCCTGATCAATGACACCGACCTGATCACTGCCGACCTGATCTTCAAGGGCACGGTCGCAGGCACCATGGCTCCCGGTGCGACCGGCTTCGAGGACCTCAAGCACTCGATCATGGAAAAGGTTATGACGCTGCCACCGGAGACCCGGATCCACCCCGGCCACAGGGAGCCGAGCACGATCGCCACCGAATGGGAAGAGAACCCGTTCGTCCGGATCTGGCGCGGCGTGGACGAAGAAGGCACGGGCGCCTGCGAGGTGAACCAGCGCGGCGAAGCGACCCTGGTCCTGTGGGCCCCGGACTACGACGGAACGAACAAGGCCTGGGTCAGATTCCCCGACGGCACCGATTCGATTACCGGCGGCTCCCAGGTCACGCTCAGCTAGGGCGGCTTCAGTACAGCCGGGAGAAGACGCGCAGCTCGGCGAATCCGCCGAGACCGAGCAGCAGACCCACCCCTGCCAGGGCCCAGGCTTCGCCGGGGATGCCGAAACCTCCCTGCTCCGTGCCAGAAGGCGCCGGGTCGACGCTTTCGGGAACCTGGGATTGATCCGGAGAGACCGGTGTGCCGACGCTCACCGGATCGACCACCTCACCCGTCACCTCCACCAGTCCGTCGTCCACCGGCTGATCCTGGCGGGGCTCGGGCTCCGGCTGCGGTACCGGAATCGGGCTCGGAGCTGAAGGAGCCAACGGCACCGCAGGCCCGGGCAATACACCGGGGAATCCGCTGCCGGTTCCGGTGCCGAAGCCACCCGTGCCCGTGCCGAATCCGTCGCCGGTTCCGGTTCCACCGGTGCCACCGTTCTGGCCACCGGTTCCTTCATTGCCGTCAGGCTGCTTGTCAGAGTCGTCCTTCTTCTTCCTTGTCGGCTTCGACCTCGATCAGGATCCCCGACTGGCCGCTGCCGGAGTTCCCGGAAACGTCGAGAATCACAGCGAAGCTGCCTTTGCTCGTGAAGGTGTGGCTGACCTTTCCGGAAGTCGTCGTGCGGCTCTTGCCGTCGTTGAAGTTCCAGTCGAAGGAGAGGCCCTCCCCCGCGCCCTGCCCGGTGACGCTGGCGGTGAACGTGACTTTCTGCCCGACCTTGGCTTTTGTCCGAGAGGCCGAGAGCTCCACTTCGTAGGCGACGCCGGAGCCGACGGAGATGCCGACGGGAGCCTGGGCGAAGCGGTAGCGATTGCCACTGCTGCCATCGGTGACTCCGGGCATCACGAAGACGGTGGCTCCGTTGTCTTCGTAGAAGACCGGGGGACCGTCCGGAAAGGCATCCGGATTGCGCATGTCGTCTCCCGAGATGGTGATCGGCTTGCCGCTGGGACGGTCGATGGTGATCGAAGGAATCGTCTCGAAGTCGATTGCCTCGGATTCGGAACCGGCCCGTTCCATGACCTGGCGCAGCGAGTGACCACTGATCGTCACCTGACCGGACTGCAGCCGGTATTCACGATTGTTGATGTCGTTTGTGCCGAGCTCGTTGAGCTTCACGGTCACCGATTCATTGGTGATTCCGGCCGCCCTCACCGTCACCTGGCCGTCCTTGGCCAAGGCAGATGTGGAGGCCAGGCAGAGGGCAAGCAGTGCCAGCGGCAGTACTGTCGCGATCCGGAGCCACCGGACGCTTCGCCCTGCCGGACTGTCGCCGGCTCCGTTCATCCGGTCGTATAGCTCACGGTCACGGAGCCGAATCTTGAAAGTTCGGCGCCGGATGCGTCAACGCTGCCCGGGAAGGGCGGGTAGAAGTCGGCGAAGATACCGGTCGCTGCCTGCGGGACGTAGCCGGGGATGTCGCTCAATGTCGTCGTGCTGCCTTCAGTGGTGACCGTCGCGAGGCTGGGGATGAGCTGGACCATCACTGCGCGCGAGTTCGGGAAGGCGGTGCCGTCGGTGCCGTCCACCCGGAAGATCATCCGCGAGTCGGAATCACCGTTCAACTCGATTTCCGGTTCGGCCACGGTGAAGTTGATCGTATTGCTGCAGTAGCGGAAACCGACCTTGCCGCTGCCGTGAATCGCCGTCGAGCCGGGTCCGGCTTCGGTCCAGCCATCAGCGAACGGGAAGTTGAAGGAATAGGTCAGGGGCGTAGTTCCGCCGATCGCCTCGGGCGGATCGGCCGACGCACCCTCGGCGACCGAAGTCCCGGCCCCGACTTCGACATAACGGATGAAGGACTCGCGCACCCGCCACTTGATCGTCGCCGATGTGACGTCGGAGGCTCCGGGCGGGCGCTCGAGGAAAGCCGGCTCGACCGGGGTTTCGGCCTCGGGATCCTCGACCTTTTTGTTTCGTGCGGCGAAAACCGTGATACGGCCCCATGTACGGCCGGCCGACAGCTTCCTGATCTCGCTCGAACCGGTTCGCGAGGCGATCCTCCTGGACGCCCGGCGCGAGAGCCTTGCCGATCCGCCGCGCAGATTCAGGACCCCGGACTTGAAGTTTCGGCTGACCTTGGCGCCGCGGATCCGGAACAGCCGCATCCTGCTGCCCGCCACGTTCGCCTTGACCACCGTGGCCTTGCCCCTGCCAAAAACCAGCCTCAGTCCCGAGATTCGGGCAGCCTTGCCCTTGCGGGGTTCGAGCCGGAAGCCGCCCGAGAGCGAGACCGTCGACCGTGCGCCGGCCAGACCGGCGTTCCTGACCGGGTAGGTCGGGCGACCGGTGAAGGAGTTGGCGGGCGAAATCAGACGGTGCCTGACCCCGGAAGCGCGCAGAACCTTCCTGGTGCCGTCGGACAGGACCAGACTGCCTTCCCCTTCGAAGCGCTTTGCGGGCGGTGGAGTCGGACATGGCTCGAGAGTCGTCGCCGTGCTCGACGCCCGCCCGTGTTCAGAGGTTGAAAGGACCAGCACCAAAGCCGCAGCCATCGTCAGGAAGGTGACCCTGAGCCACCATCCCCGGCGTTCGGCTGCGGCTGTGGAGCTGTCCATCCGGAGGCGCCTAGCCCACGGCGAAGTTCGCGGTTACCGTGAGGTCGTCGAGCGTCGTACCCGGCGGGTACACGCAGCCCGCAGGTGCTCCCGGCACGCTGATCTCGCAGAGCCTGAGAGCGTCCGAGCCCGTTTGCGAGAGCGTCGCCGGAACATCCTGCCAGGTGACCTTGCCGACGACGGAGTCGTCGATGGTCGCCGTTGCGAGATCGAGGTCAGCCAGATGGACCCGCTGCGAAGGAGTCAAGTCACCGCTGATGTTCGTATTCACGTCGGCGATGATCCGGGAAGACGCCCCGTCGATGACCACGGTCGGATTGGCGATGTTGATCCGGAACCCGTGGGCCTGGTTGCAGTAAACGACAGAGCCGGTTCCGTTGAGAACCGCCTGATCGTCGGCAGTTCCGGCGGCGTTGCCGTCGTACTCACCCGCTTCGAAGGCGAAGGTGAAGCCCGAGGGCGGCACCTGCGGAGGTGCGAAGGGGATGCGGTTCACGGTCGCGCCCTCGATGCCTTCGATGCTGCCGATCGCGTTGACGTAGCCGTTGAAGCTTGCCTTGAAGCCCCAGGTCACCGGCTCGCCCACCGTGGTCAAAGGGCTTCCCAGGGGCGGCGGATCTGCTGCCAGCGGGACGGTCGAAGCCGAGGTGCTGCTTGCCGGCAGACCGCAGAGGCCGATGAACGGATCTTCAAGAGCCTCCTGATATGAGCCCCGGAAGGCTCCGACCTTGCCCGCAGGCACCCGCTTCACTCGAAGCTTGGACTTGATCATCTTCGCGGAGCGCTTGGTCAGCTTGAGGGCCGACGAGTCATAGGTCTCGGTCCCCGTCGACCCATCGAACTTCGCCTTGGCCTTGGTCGTGAATGCCTTGATCGGCTGACCGTTGGCGAACGCCATTATCTTCACCGGCTTCGAGTTGCTGACTACCTCCAGGTTCCGCAGTACCAGCTTTCCGCTTGCCGTTCCGGAACTTGATCCCGCCTCGAAGGGCCTTCGTCGAGCCGCCGTTGGCGCTCGACTTGACTTCCGAAGTGACGGTGACCCGCTTGCCATTGAGGCGCTTCTGGCCAGCCGGCTTCACCGCGGAAAACCTGACCCCGGCCTTCTTCAGCGCCTTGCCCGACTTGCCGGAACCGAGAGTCATCGAGAAACTGCCCTGCTCGGGGATGGCGGCAGACGCCTGCTTCGGCGAGAACGCGAGCAGGAAGAAAGCCGTAGCCGCCAGCAGGAAGCTGGCCAGCGCAACGCGTGAACCAGTCTGGCGGAGCGAATTCGGGCGGAAGGGGGTAAGCATCATCTGGGTTGTTCTCCTTGGTTTTTGCGCTGCCTTCGAGGGGAGTTAGGCAAGCCTTATTCAATTCATACTAACGAAACTGGAATTCGGATATTCAGGCTCAGCTTCGCCCGGTCGGGTCCGCCTTCGAGCCACTCCACATGGAGGCCCGAGCGGCCCTGGTGGCGGACCAGTTCGGCCTCGACACCCCAGACATCGGCTATCAACTGACTCGTTAACACCTCCAGGGGGGCTCCAGTTGCGATTGTGCGTCCGTCACTCATCACGACCACCCGATCGGCGACCGCTGCGGCAAGCGCCAGGTCGTGGACGATCAGCATCACGCCGAGGCCGTCGGCGACCAGTCGCCGCAGCAGTTTCGACACCCCTGCCGTCGCTCCGAGGTCCAGCTGGGCGGTCGGTTCGTCGGCGACCAGGACGGGCGCACCCTGGGCCAGGCCGACCGCGACCTGGACCCGCTGCATCTCGCCCCCCGAAAGCGTGTTGAGCTGGCGATCTTCGAATCCCTCCATCCTGGCGCGAACAAGTGAGGCCCTGATCTCTTCCCGGTCCTCCGCGGTGAAGCCCTGAAGTGGCTTGAGGTGCGCGGAGCGGCCGATCCGGACGGCGTCGCCGACCGTCACTCCGTTCGGCACCTGGGCCCGCTGGGGTACGAAAGCCCGCAGGCGGGCCAGATCCCGGCCCTTCAGATCGGAGAGGTCGACCCCGGACCAGCGAACCGTGCCGGCGCCGGGCCGCCGCAGGCCGCAGACCGCCCGGGCCAGAGTCGACTTGCCGGCCCCGTTCGGTCCGATCACGGCCAGCAGTTCACCGGCATTCAGGGTCAGGTTCGCATCGCGCAGGATCTCGGTATCGCCGATCGTCACCCCGACCCCACGGGCCTCGATCAGCGGCGAGGCGGGGTCGAAATCCGGCGTTGCCGCGTCCGATCGCCATCAGACAGCCTTCCTCAGCAGCCAGAGGAATACCGGCACGCCCAGCAGCACCAGGAATGGGCCCACCGGCATCTCGATCGGCGCCCGGATCGTCCTGGCCAGGGTGTCGGCCGCGACCAGGAGGGCGGCTCCCCCGAGCGCTGAAACGGGAACCACGAAGGTGTGGTTGTTGGTCCCGCCGGCGAGCCGTACGACATGCGGGATCACCAGGCCGATGAAGGCCACCAGGCCGGCCACAGCGGCGGCTGCCGAGGCAAGAACGGCGGCCGCCAGGGCCGAGAGGAGCCGGATCGTTCGCGGCTTGGAGCCCAGTGAGGCCGCGACGTCGTCGCCGAGCAACAGGCGGTCGAGCGGCCGGATCATGAATACGGCCAGCACGCCCCCGAAGGCGAAGTACGGCCAGACCTGTTCGAGAGTCTGCCAGCCGGTAGAAGTCAGGCCGCCGACCAGGAAGAAGATCGCCGACGGCACACGGTCCGGGTAGGCAGCCATCAGGCCTGCCGTGCCGGCGGTGAACAGCGAGGCGATCGCAATGCCGGCGAGGATGACCCTCCCGATCCCCCCGCCGGAGGTGCCGGTGAAGCCGATGATGAAGACCATCGCCGCGGCCAGCAGACCGAATGCGAGCGCGCCGACCGGAAGCAGGGCGATGCTGTCCGGGATCAGGATGATGATCAGCACGGCTCCGAAGCCGGCTCCGCTCGTAACGCCGATCACGTCGGGAGAGGCGAGTGGATTGCCCAGCGCCCCCTGAAGCAGGGCCCCGGCGACGCCGAGTGCGGCTCCGACCAGCAGGGCCTCGACGGTTCGCGGCATCCGCAGCGTTTCGACTATCTGGGTGTCAGGCCCCGGCGGAGGGTTGCCGAAGAGGATGTCGATCACGTCGACGAACGGAATGCTGACCGCCCCGAGGGCGAGTGATGCGACGATCGCGGCGGCCAGGGCCGCCAGCAGGGCGCAAACGACGGCGGTTCGCCTGATGCTCACGACCGGCAGGCTATTCAGTCATGACGGGCGTCAGCGGTTTCGAAGGTACTGAGAGCGGACCTTGCGGATCGTCTTGCCTACGTCGGTTCCCGCCTGCAGCAGCGAGTTGTCGACGGAGACGTAGACACGATCGTTCTGGGCAGCATCGGTCAAGGCCCAGGCCGGGTTGGTCTTGATGTACTCGACCATGGCCGGGATGTCGTCGGTATTCGCATGCGGCACGGCGACGATCACGTCCGGGTTCTCGGCCACCACGACCTCGTCCGAAATTCTCGCGAATCCACCCGAGCCGCTCGCCCCTCCGGTCACCATCTGGGCTCCCGCAGCACGCATGACCTGGCCTCCCCAGCTGTTGGAAAGGAAAGTGAACGGGGTCCGGCCAACGCCCAGGATCAGCATCACTTTGGGGCGGGTCTTGATGCCCTGGGTGTTCTTGCGGGTCTGCTTCTTCATCTGGCGGACCAGTCGCTTGCCCTTGGCCTTGCGCTTCATGATCTTCGCGATCTTCCTGGTCTGCCTGTAGACCTGACCGATCGTCGTGGGCTCGGCCTTGACCACCCTGATTCCGAGCTGGCGCATCGCCTGGCTGCCCTTGCTCCACTGCGATGACGTGAAGACGAGCTTGGGTCGCAGCTTGGCGAGCTGTTCGAGATTCGGACCGTTGGGGTGAGTCAGGGTCAGCTTGCGGGTCTTGTTGAGCACCGGAGCCAGCCTGCGGTCCCCGCCGAGCGTCTGCCCCACGGCAATCGGCTGAACGCCGAGATTGGCCATCGTATTCGCGGCGAACGGGGTCAGTGCGACGACCCGGTTCGGGGGCTTCTTGCCGGCCGAGGCGAAGGGAGCGAAGAGCAGTAGCGCCGAAGCCGCGATCAACAGGACGACCGGACCGAGAGCGGCGACTCTGCTGCGGGGATTCGGATGCCGGCTGATGCTCATGAACGGGTTGCTCCTTCGAGGGGAAAAGGACTTTCGCTTGCTCTGTGGTGGTAACACGGCTCGGGGGCGATCGGACCTGCCTGGACTTCGATTGCTTCTCGAACCGGAATCAATTCCTTCCGGAACCGTCGGGAATAGGGTACCCTAACGACTGCTTCGACAAGTACATCGTCCCGTCCGAAAGAGAGACCAGTTGCCGAGCCAGACCCACGAGCATTCCGACCCGAACGCCGCCGCGGTAGTCGGCGCACACGACCTGCCGAAAGGCGTCGCCGTCCCTGAGGTCGCACCGATCGCGCGCAACGGCAACCGCCGCTCGCCCGCCGAAGAGGCGAGGACCCTTGTGGCCTCCACCACATCGGGCACCCTGGCGACCCTGAGCGACGACGGAACGCCCTGGGCCTCGCTGGTCACTTTCGGTGTCATGGACGATGGCTCACCCGTGCTCTGCCTTTCGACCCTCGCCGAGCATGCACGCAACCTGGAAAAGAACCGTCAGGCCTCGCTGATGGTCGCCGATCCGAACCACGCCGGCGAAGTTCTCGCCGGCGGCAGGGTCACCCTGGCCGGAAGGGTCCGTCGCTCGGATGAGCACCCCGACGAGCAGTCTGCCCGCGAAGCCCATCTGGAGGCGGTTCCGTCGGCAGCGATGTATGCCGACTTCAACGACTTCTCGTTCTGGGTTCTCGAAGTCGAGAGAGCGCGCTGGGTCGGCGGCTACGGCCGCATGGACACTGCCTCGTCGGTCGACTACTCCACCGCTGAACCCGACCCGGTCGAGCCGCAGGCGCTGGACGCTGTGAACCATCTGAACGAAGATCACGCCGACGCGCTGCTGATCATGGCCAAGGCTTTCGGACAGTTCCCCGAAGCGACCGAAGCCCGCTGCGAACGGGCCGACCGCTACGGACTCGACCTGGAGCTGGAAACCGCAGAGGGAGCCATGGCGACACGAGTCAACTTCGCCGAGCGGATCAACTCGCCGGGTGGCCTGCGCGCAGCGACCGTAGATCTCGCCCGGAGGGCCAGGCAGGCCCTCCAGCCCGCCTGATTCAGCTCGGTCCGGTCACGCCCGCTTCACATCCGCGCCCGAGGCCGCCGATAGCGTTCTCCGGATGAGCCGGCCGCAAACCGCAGTCGACCAGGCGGCTTCGGCCGGGTCCGGAGGTCAGCCCGGGCTCCGGCGTCAGCTCGGCACCTCCGACGCGGTCGTGATCGGCCTCGGAGCGATGATCGGAGCCGGCATCTTCGCCGCGCTCGGCCCGGCTGCCGAAGCCGCCGGAGCTGCGATGCTTTTCTCACTGGTGATTGCCGGTGCGGTCGCCTGGTGCAACGCGACGTCTTCTGCGGAGCTCGCCGCCAACTACCCGGAGTCGGGTGGCACCTATGTATACGGCCGCGAGCGACTGGGCGAGTGGTGGGGCTATCTCGCGGGCTGGGGATTCGTAACCGGCAAGACCGCCAGCTGCGCCGCCATGGCACTCGCGTTCGGCGCATACGTCTCCGCCGACCTGAGCAAACCGCTGGCTGTCGCAGCCGTACTGATGCTCACCGCACTCAACTATCGCGGCATCAACCGCACGCTCTCGGCAACCCGGGTGATCCTGGTCGTGGTAATCGCGGTTCTGGCGGGTGTTGTCATTGCCGCCCTCTTCGGCGGCGAAGCGGATACCGCAAAGCTCGAGCCTTTCTTCGGCAGCGGCGCCTACGGCGTACTTCAGGCAGCGGCCATCCTCTTCTTCGCCTTCGCCGGCTACGCCCGCATCGCAACGCTGGGAGAAGAGGTTCGCGACCCCGCGCGGACGATCCGTCGGGCCGTACCGATCGCGCTCGGCATCGCGCTGCTCGTCTACGCGGCGGTGATCCTCTCTTCGCTTCTGGCGGTCGGTCCGGCGGCCCTGGCGGCCTCAGCCGCCCCGCTGGAAACCGTTGTCTCGGCCGGCAGCCTGGAGTGGTTCTCGCCGGCGGTCAAAGCAGGCGCCGCGATCGCCTCGCTGGGCGTTCTGCTGTCGATGATCGCCGGCGTGAGCCGGACCGGACTGGCGATGGCCAGGCGGCGTGATCTGCCGGGTTACTTCGCGGCAGTACACCCCGAAAACAGGGTTCCCCATCACGCCGACCTGGCAATCGCCGTGCTGGTCAGCGCGATCATCCTGCTGACCGACCTTCGAGGGGCGATCGCATTCAGCGCCTTCACGATCCTGCTGTACTACGCGATTGCAAACGCCTCGGCGCTGACCCTCGCGCCGAGCGAACGGACCCGCTCGCGCTGGATATTCGGACTCGGACTGGCCGGCTGCCTGATCCTCGCCGCCACCCTGCCCCCCGGTGCGATCGCCGTCGGCACAGCCGTCCTCACGGCCGGGGTCGTCGGCCGCCTGATCGCCCTCAGCCGTCGCGACGGCTGATTCCGGCCCGTGCCCGGATCAGCTGGGACAGGGCGCGTCGGGTCGCGGCTATTCGAACGGCTGCGGTGGAGCACTTCGTGCTCGCTGAGCGGGCAACTTCTACTCCACTGCGAGACCGAGGCTGCAGGGCCGACGTCCTGCGCTCAGGGGCTGCATCTCGTATCCGCCGGCGAGAGCCCTCGTCTTCTCCCAGACGGAGTTGAAGCGATCCTGGTCCGCCACCGGCTTGGTGATCGCAGACCGGGCCCAGTCCTGCTGGGCCTGCGTGGCCGAGGTCTTGCCGTGAAGCTCTGCCGCGTATGAGGAGAAGTCGCGAACCAGGACGTCGAAGATCTGGTCGAGGGTGTCGTGGGGCAACCCGGTGAGAGCAGCCTGCTCGCAGATCAACTGCCCGTAGGGGATCAGAGTGAAGAGCTCGCCCAGGGTCAGCAGATAGTCAAGGTCCTTCTGCTGGGCCTCATCGGGCGGTGCATCAACGAGTAGCTGCTTCAGCGATTCGGCGAGCTCGGCGAACAGCGCCACGTTGGCAACGTCGGCAAAGGGCTCGAAGGCGTCCTGCCAGGCACTGAATCGGATCTTGGAAAGACCGCGGGCCGGACCCTGGTGGAAAAGGAATTCGTCATCGCCGGGCTCGAGCGTGCGCGCAGGCGGCTCCAGGTCCGGGTCTGCGTTGAACAGGTACGAACCCATGAACTTGAGCACCAGCGCCATGTTCACGTGAACCGTGCCCTCGAGCTTCGGCAGGGCGCGAATGTCGCGGGCGGCCATCTCGAACCACATGTCGCGCTCGAATCCCTTGGCTGCGATTACATCCCAGAGCAGATCGACCACGCGCTCGCCCTCGGTCGTGACCTTCATCTTGGTCAGCGGATTGAAGAGCAGGTAGCGGCGGTCCTCGAGCGAGGCGGTGCGGAAGTAATCGATCGAGCGGTTGGCGAACAACTTCATCGCGGCCAGCCTTGCGAAGGCGTCGGTGAAGGCCTGCTGCACGTGGGTGAAGTCGGTGACCTTCATGCCGTAGAGGACCCGGGAGTCGGCGTGGGTGATCGCCTCCCAGAAGGCGTGCTCGCAGATCCCGATCGAGCCGAAACCGAGATTGAACTTGCCGATGTTGACCGTGTTCAGAGCCGCATCGAATGCGGCCGGACCGTTGTGCAGGATGTCCCCCGGCTCAACCGGATACTCATCAAGTTCGAACTGCGAGACGTAGCTCTGCGAGTTGACCACGTTGCGGACCAGGTTGTACTTCTCGTGCTGGGAGTCGGCCGCGAAGAAAACGTATCCGTCGGCACCTTCGATCCCTTCGATCCGGCCGAATACCGAAACCATTCCCGCCTTGTTGCCGTTGCCTATGTAGTACTTGCCGCCTGAGGCGGTCCAGCCCTCGCCGTCCGCGCGCGGCGTGAGCACCATGTCGGTCGAGTAGACATCGGCACCGTGCTCGCGCTCGGACAGGCCGAAAGCGAAGATCGCACCGTCGCCGAGCAGTTCCGCGGCCTTTGCGCGGGCCACCCCGTTCTCGGACTGGAAAATCGGACCAAGGCCGAGGATCGTGACCTGCCACGTGTACCAGTAGGCCAGGCCGTAGAAGGCCGAAATCTCGTTGAAGGCGCAGATCCGCTGCGTATCCCAGCGTCGGGATTCCTGCCCGCCGCCATCGCGGTCGGGGGTCAGGAAGGCTTCGAAGATGCCGAGCTCGGCCTGCTTGTCGAGGAAGTCCTGGTACCAGACGTGGTCGCGGTCATGGTCCTTGAGCGTCTGCTTTCCGCGGGCTTCAAACCACTCGATCAGGTCCTTGAGCTTCTGCTCGTCTTCGGGCTCCAGATATGGAGCGGACCAGGTGTCCGGGTTGAAGATGAGCCCGTCGCCCGGCGCACCGGGGCGGACCATGTTTGTCGGGTCAGCAGCAGTCTCGGCAGGTTCCATGCCTGAAGCATAGAGCCGCCGCTGTGCTCAGTTGCCGGTGGCGCGCCTGTAGCGGTGGACGGCGAGCGGAGCGAATACCAGGATGATCGCGACGGTCCAGGCGACCGCCCCCCAGATGCTGTTGCCGGCCGGTGCCCCGAGCCACAACGCACGCATCGCGTCAACCACGAAAGTGAAGGGGTTTATTTCCGCGAACCACTGGAGGCCCGCCGGCATCGATTCCACGGGGACGAATGCCGAAGAGATAAAGGTCAGCGGAAAAACAGCGATGAAGCCGACCGAGTTGGCCGACTCCGGCGAAGAGACGATCAGTCCCAGCCAGGCGAATACCCAGGAAAAGGCGTACCCGAAGAAAAGCAGCAACAGGAAGCCGGCGAGGATCTCGCCGATTCCGGTGCCGAAACTGAAGCCGATGATCAGTCCGGTGACCACCAGGATGATCGCCGAGAGCAGATTGGTGACGACATCGGCCGACGTACGGCCGGCCAGAACGGCGGCGCGCGCCATCGGCAGCGAGCGGAACCGGTCGATCAGCCCCTTGCTGAGATCCTCGTTCAGGCCGATCGCGGTCACGAAGCCGCCGAAAGCGATGTTCTGAACGATGATGCCGGGAATCAGGAAGTCGACGTAGGTGAAGCCCGGCGTGCTGATCGCTCCGCCAAATACATAGACGAAAAGCAGCACGAACATGATTGGCTGAACGGTGAACGCGAGCAGCAGATCGGGAGAGCGTGGCAACCGGACCAGGTTGCGCTCGGTGATGACCAGAGTGTCTGCGATCAGCCTCTTCACTAAGACGGCTCCTCCTCGTCGGCGACCTCCGCCGCATGTCCGGTGAGAGTGAGGAACACCTCGTCGAGAGTCGGGCGGCGCAGCCCGAGGTCGTCGATCCCGATGTCTTCGGTCTGGAGTCTCTGGACTGCTTCCACGATCGCACCCCGGCGGCGGCGGACCGTCAGCTTGACCGATCCATCCTCGAATATCGGGGCTTCTTCGCTCATCGGGCTGAGCAGCGCGATCGCCCTCTCGGCCCGGTCCGCCTCCGAGATCGTGACTTCGAGCCGCTCTCCTCCGACCATGTCCTTGAGCTCGTCGGGTGTGCCGTCGGCGATAACCCGTCCGTGATCGATTACGGCGATACGGTCGGCGAGACGGTCGGCCTCGTCGAGATACTGGGTGGTGAGCAGCACCGTTGTGCCTTCGTCCACCAGGTCCTCGATCGTCTGCCACAGCCCGAGACGGCTGCGCGGGTCGAGCCCGGTGGTGGGTTCGTCCAGGAATATCACCGGGGGCTTGGCCACCAGCGCCGCGGCCAGGTCGAGTCGTCGTCGCATCCCGCCCGAGTAGGTGCTGGCCGGGCGCCCGGCGGCGTCGCTCAGATCGAAACGATCGAGGAGTTCGGCTGCGCGGCGTGCCGCGGTGCCACGGTCCATTCCGTAGAGGCGACCGACCATTGTCAGGTTCTCGGTGCCGGTCAGGTTCTCGTCCACCGCCGCGTACTGGCCGGCGAGTCCGATGTTCTCCCTCAGTTCGTCACCCTGTTTGAGGATGTCCATACCGGCGACCCTCGCGGTGCCGGAGTCAGGCCTGAGCAGTGTTGTCAGCACGCGGACTGCCGTTGTCTTGCCGGCGCCGTTCGGGCCGAGCAGGCCGAGGACTGATCCGGTCGGAACCTCGATGTCGACACCGTCGAGGGCCTTGACTTCACCGAAGGCTTTGCTCAGCCCCTCTGCGACAATCGCCGACCCGCCGAAGGAGCTGCCGTCGACCCGGGTCGCACGGGAGGCACGCCCCGTTTTCGCCTGCCCGGAGGCCTCCGTCTGTGCCGACGGGTTGCACGCCGGCGACAGTAGCAACTCGACCGGGTGGCAATCGAAGCGGGACGGGAGTGGAATTGGCGAAGGCGCGTTGCTAACTTCTGTCGGGTGAGGCGAGGAGATCGAACCATGGGACCGGTGCAGCTTCTGCGCGGCCTCACGGTGGACCGACGCCGTCCGGACCTCCGTGCGCTGGCTCGCGAAAGAGACCCCGACCGGTTCGTCTGGCAGGTCCTCCCCCACGCAGCGCGCAGCTTCGCCGCGAGCATCGTTGTCCTGCCCGAGGAGCAGGCGCGGGCGGCCGCCGTCGCCTACCTCTACTGCCGCATGCTTGACACCTACGAGGATCTGGTTCCGGAGCCTTCCACCTGCGTGAGCGAGCTCAGGCGTTTTGCCGCCCGTTTCGACTCCAACCCGCCGACTCCCGCCTCCCCTCTTTCCGAAAGCCTGGCCCGGGACGAGCGGGACCGCGTCTATCTGCTCATGCTCGACCGCTGCCACCTCGTGGATGTCGTCTACTCGACACTCGACGAAAGCGCACGACTTCAGATCGCTGACCTGGTGCGCTCGATGGCCGAGGGAATGGCGTGGTCGACTGAAGCCTTTTCCAATCAGGGTGGCGTGCTGGTCGACCAGCAGCAGCTCTCCCTCTACTGCAGAAACGTCATCGGCTACCCGGCACTGTTCACGCTGAACCAGTTGGCCGAGCGCGAGATCCCCGGCGATGCCAGAGAAGACGCGCTTCTGGTCAGCGAAATGATTCAGCTCGCGAATGTGACCAGGGACATCGAGCGAGACCTCGAGCGCGGAATCTCGTACCACCCGGCACTCAAGCCGTACCTCGGCTGTGGTGCGCACGAGGCAGGCACCCGCGCAATTATCCGCGAGGTGCGTGAGGAGTACCTGGCGATGGCCCTTGGGCGCGCGCCGGCCTACCGCCGCCTCTTCGAAGGGCTCAACCTCGGCGGTACGGCACCGGTCAGGATCGCAGCGGTCCTGATGCTGCTTTTCACCGACCTCCACTATCGGGGCTGCGCGATCCGGACCGGGCATCTGGCCTGGCCCGGTCCGAGCGGAAGGATGCAGGTGCTCGCGCACTCGGTGCCGGCGATGATGTCGCCCTCGTGGGCGGCTCACACGATCCGCCGGGTCGAGCGCGACTTCCTCGGGGCGCTGGTGACGATGACTCGCGAAATCAGCAGGCCCGGTGTCGACCCGGGTGTTCCCGCCGCCGGCTGAACCGATGAGCCCCGACGATCGGCCGATCGCCGTCGTGGCACTTGGAGGCAACGCCCTGCTGCCGCGTGGATCGAAGCCCGATGCCGGTGACCAGTTGCTCGCCGCTCGAGCGGCAGCGCAGAGGATCGCCGGTGCCATCGGCGACTACAGGCTCGTGGTCACCCACGGCAATGGCCCGCAGGTCGGACTGTTGGCGCTGATGAACGACGCCTACCCGGATGTGGACCCCTACCCGCTCGACGTCCTCGATGCTGAAAGCGAGGGTCAGATCGGCTACGTGATCGAGATGGAGATCGACAACGCCACCGAACGCTGCGACACGGTGGCGCTGATTACCCGGGTCTTGGTGGATCCCGACGACGAGGCTTTCGGGTGCCCGACGAAATTCATCGGCCCGGTGTACGGCGAATCGGAAGCCCTAGGGGTGGCCGCCGAAAGGGGCTGGTCAGTCAAGCCGGACGGTGAAGGCTGGAGGCGGGTCGTCGCTTCTCCGGAGCCGAAGAGCATCGTGCAGCTGCCGGCGATCAGACAACTCGTCGAAACGGGCTTCCTGGTGGTCTGCGCCGGTGGTGGCGGCGTACCGGTCGTAGCGGAGGGCACGGGGCACCGGGGCATCGAAGCGGTGATCGACAAGGACCTCTGTTCGGCCCTGCTCGCAGCCGAACTCGGGGCCGAACTTCTGGTTCTGGCCACGGACGTCGGGGCGGTGTACGAAAACTGGGGCAACCCCGACCGGAAGCCGATCCGCGAGACGACTCCGGAGGCCCTGCGCAGACACGACTTCGCAGCCGGCTCGATGGGACCGAAAGTGGAAGCCGCCTGTCGAATGGTCGAGTCCACCCGGGGACAGGCGGCGATCGGCCGCCTGGACGAGCTGGACCGCCTGCTTGCCGGCACGGCCGGAACCCAGGTGCGCGATAAGAGGATCGCGGCGGGGTCGCAGGAAGAAGGCAAGGTATGACACTCAACGCCGCATCCGAGGTCGGTCGTCTCAGACGGGTCCTGGTTCACCGTCCGGGTCTCGAACATACGAGACTGACTCCCGAAAACGCAGCCGACCTGCTCTTCGACGAAGTGATCTGGGTTCATCAGGCCCAGCGCGAACATGACGCTTTCGTCGCCACCCTTCGCGACCGAGGGGTCGAGGTCCTCTATGCGAAGCAACTCCTGACCGAAACCCTTGCGCTGCCCGAAGCGCGCGACTGGGTGCTGGATCACGTCCTGACCGAGCGCCACGTCGGACTCCATCTCGCGAGGTCCCGGCGCGAATGGGCACGCAGTGCTTCCCCCGAAGAGGTCGCCGACTCCCTGATCGGCGGCCTGACCAAAGACGACATCGAGGGCGGCTCCGGACTCAGGTATGACGCCAGCGTCAGCGGAGAACTGCTGGAACCGCCACTGCCGAGCTTCATGTTCCAGCGCGATCCTTCGTCCTGGATATTCGGCGGCGTGACCCTGAACCCGATGGCCAAGGCGGCCCGGGGGCCCGAGACGGTTTTCATGGAAGCGATCTACCGCCATCACCCGCTGTTTACCTCGGAGGACTTCAGCATCTGGTACGGAGGTGCCGACCACGATTCGGGGCCCGCGACCGTCGAGGGCGGAGACGTCATGCCGCTCGGCCGCGGCACGGTAATGATCGGGATGAGCGAGCGCACGACCCCACAGTCGATCGGCATGCTCGCCCGGGCCCTCTTCAAGGCGCAGTCCGCATCACTGGTGCTTGCCGTCCAGCTGCCCAGGGAGCGTTCTTTCATGCACCTCGACACGGTCCTCACCATGGTCGACCGGGACGCGGTGACCCTCTTCCCCGATGTGATCGAAGCGGCCCGGGTCTGGAAGGTCGAACCCGGGGACGACCCCGAGATGCCGAAGGCGGAGGAGTTCGAAGGCGGCGTGGTCGAGGCCATGCGTTCCGCACTCGGGATCGAGACCATGCGGGTCATCCCGACCGGGGGCGATCCTTTCGGAACCCTGCGGGAGCAATGGAACGACGGCAACAACGTGCTCTGTGTGGAGCCCGGTGTCGTCGTCGCCTACGAGAGAAACGTCGAGACGAACCGGCGCCTGCGCGAGGCAGGCATCGAAGTACTGGAGATCGAAGGCTTCGAACTCGGTCGCGGGCGGGGCGGCTGCCACTGCATGACCTGCCCGATCGAGCGGGACCCGGCCTACTGAGGCCGGCCGGACCACTCCCCGGCCCGGCCCGCCACGGGCTCAGCGCAGATCGCGCAGCTGGAAGAACACAGCCGAGAGGGCGATGAGCGCCGCTGCAACAGGCGGCGAGCACTGCGGCGTGGAGCCAGTCGATGCCGTTGCTCAGCGGATCGCCGGTCAGAAAGTAGTAGAAGGGTGAGAGCCTGGCGAACTCCGCCAGGCTGTCGCTAAGCGGCAGCATCGCGTTGGCCAGGTAGGCGACTACCGCCGCACCCGCCGCGCCGTAGGCGGCAGCGGCGACACGACCGGTGACCGCGCCGATAGCCAGGGCCAGCGATCCGAATACGAGACCCAGCAGTGCCGCCAGCAGAGTAATCGCCGCAATCTCCGCCGGCCCCACGCCGAGGCCCCCCAACCAGGAGCCGAGCCCGACTCCGGCCCAGGTGAACCATGCGAGCAGTCCGACCATGATCACCATCGCCGTCGCTTTCTCGAGCAGGATCCTGCGGCGGCTGACGGGGCAGGCGAGCAGAAGCCCCATCGAGCCCCGGCGCTCCTCCCCGCCCAGGGCGCGGGAGCCGATCGCGACTGCAAGGGTGATGACCAGAATCGGGACGAACATGCTGTAGAGCTCCCCGGTCAGCCAGCCCTCCGGTGTCGACTCGTCGGCATTGCCGATCAGGGCAAGCACGCTTTCGGGCAGGTCATCGGTCAGGGTCTTCAGGCTCTCATCGAGCTGGTTGTACATCGGGCCCATCCAGATGCCGAGGCCGAAGATGATGATCGAAGTCACGGCCAGCATCGTCCGGTGCTCGGATGCCGTCCTGGCCCAGATCGACGAGACGCGGGCCGAACCGGGGAGCCGTTCCGCGAAGCCGTGGGTCAGGCGGGTTCTGCGCAGGCGCTCGAGCAGCGTAGATCCGGTCGAGCGCTCCTTTATGTCCCTCCTGGCGAAGCCGACCAGCGAGGCCAGCACGAAGGCCGCTGAGAATCCGAAGAGCAACGCCAGATGGGCTGAGTCCACCCCGTTGTTGAGAGGGTCGCTGCCGCTGTAGTAGTACCAGGGAAAGAGCTGTGCCAGCCAGTCCAGGCCGCCGACCAGAGGAAGGACGCTGGCCGCGAGGTAAGAGATGACAAGGAGAGCGGCCGGGTAGCCGGACGCCGCTGCGGTGCTTCCGGTCCAGGCCCCGATCGAAAGCGCCAGAAGCCCGAAGAAAAGCGCGATGGCGAGCATGTGGATCATCAGGGCTCCGATATGAAGGCCTTCGGTGCCGACGTCCAGCAACGCCGGCGCGATAAGCGCCGCCGCCCAGAGCAGCATCGCGCCGGCGCTGACCAGTACGACCAACCCGGCAGTCTTCGAGAGCAGCAGTCTGGTTCGACTCTCGGGGTTGCCGAGCAGCACCGTCATCGTGCCATCGCGCTCTTCGCCGGCGATGGACGAAGAGCCGATCGACACCGCCACGCCGGCCAGCGCGAGCGCCCCGACGAAACTGTAGACCGCGCCGAAAGCGAGTTGTCCCACGCCGGAAACTGAACCGAGGCCGAAGGCTTCCCTCAAACCCTCTGGAAGGTCCGAGTAGATCGAGAGATCGATCTCCCGGTACATCGCCATCGCCGCAAGCAGATAGAGGCCGAGCGCCACGGAAGCGACGATGATCGAGACCCAGCGGTCTCTCAGCGACTTCGTGAAGACCCCGGCCAGCATCAGACCCGAGACCCTTCGTCGCGGTAGTAGGTCAGGAAAATCTCTTCGAGGTCGGCTTCCCTGGTGGCTATGTCGAGCACGTTGCCACCGGCGGCCAGAACTTCGAGCAGGTCGGCCATCCGACCGTCGAAGGAAAGCGTCACCCGATCCCCTGATGCCACGACATCCTGCACCCCGTCGAGTCCGGCAAAACCTTCGCCACCGACGCGATCGGTGAACTGGATGTCGATCTTGCGCATCGACTTGGATCGCAGGTCGGCCAGTGTTTCGAGGGCGACCAGCCGACCATGCCGGATAATCCCGACCCGGTCGGCAACCTGCTGCACTTCGGAGAGCGTGTGGCTCGAAAGGAACACCGTGCGGCCTTCGGCTGCCGTCTCCTTGAGCATCTGGTGGAACTCGCTCTGGATCAGCGGGTCCAGTCCGGAGCTCGGTTCGTCCATGATCAGCAGCTTCGGCTCGTTCATGAACGCCTGGATCAGGCCGATCTTCTGCCGGTTGCCTGACGAGAGATTGCCCACCTTCTTCGAAAGGTCTGCGTTCAGGCGGGCGGCGAGTTTCCCGACGATCTCCCAATCAACCCCGCCGCGGAGGTTGGCCAGGTACTTCAGGGTGTCCTCACCGCTGAGGTCCGGATAGAGCGCTATGTCACTGGGCAGGTACCCGATGTGACGGCGGATCTCGACCGAGTCGCGGTGGCTGTCGAAGCCGAGTATCGCGGCGCTGCCCTCGGTCGGGTGGAGCTCGTCGAGGATGGTCCGGATCATCGTCGTCTTGCCGGCTCCGTTCGGTCCGAGGAAGCCGAATATCTCTCCCGGCTCGATCTCCAGATCGAGTGAATCCAATGCCCTGACCTCACCGAAGTGTTTGCTCAGTCCACGGGTCAGGATGGGAGTCGCGGCGCCCACGCTCAGCCTTGCCGTTCACCCAGGGCGGTGAGACCGCCGGCGACGAACTCGAGGCCCTGGTCGAGAAGCGCGAGCTCTCCCTCGAAGTCGATCTCGGCGTCCGTACCGTGCCGATGCCTCTCCTCCCTGAGCAGCTCCAGCACAGCGGTCATCGAGGCGGCTGCGAGGCGCGGTGCCAGGTCCGAGGGATCGAGGTCCAGGTCCCGGGCGATGCCGCCCGCCAGCAGTTCGCCGAACTCATGAAAGCGGCTGCGCTCGATCACCACCAGACTCTCGTCCGAGTTGATCACCCGTCGAAGGCGTTCCATTTCGGCCCGACGGCCTTCCCAGGCCTGAGTCTCACCGTTCAGCCAGGTCCGGATGGCCTCGGTCACCGAAACACCCGGTGCCCGCTGCTCGAGGATGGCCGAAAGGTTCTCCTTCTCATCCGCCCAGTTCTCGAAGACCATCTCTTCCTTCGACGGGAAGTAGGTGGACACGGTCCGCGGAGACACATCCGCCGCTTCCGCGATCTCGGGAATCGTCGTGCCCTGGTAGCCCTTCCGGTCGAACAATTCCATGGCGGCCAGGGCGATTGCCTTGCGTGTGCGCTGCTTTTTTCGCTGCCGGAGTCCTGTTTCCGTATCGCCGTCCACGCCTGAACCGTAACAAATCCCACAGTCCACGCAAGTTCGCAGATGCTGCGAGTTTGCCGGGCCTGCAGTTCTGTTATGTTGCTTCGACCCCTCAATCGAAGCGCCCCTCGCCGGCCCCGGGCCGCGAGCGCCCCAAGGAGTCCGATGTCCGAGTTTCTGGCAGTTCTCGTCCGCAACATCACAGGCCACTGGAAACGGTCCCTCCTGGTCGCAGTGGCCGTCCTGTTCGGTCTGATCGTCCTCTCGGCCGCTGCCCCTGAACCGCCGCCGGACAACTTCAACGTGCCGGGAGCCGAGTCCCAGGAGGCACTGGACCTTTTCAGCGAGCATGTGCCGGCCCTTGCCGGAGTCGATGCAACGGTCGTTTACAGCGTCGATCAAGGCAGCCTCAGCGAGCCTGCGAACAGGCGGGCGATCGAAGCTTCGCTGGCCGAACTCCAGGCGCTGCCAGATGTGATCACGGTCGACGACCCCTTCGATGAGCGGGCACCGCGGATATCGAGCGACGGCCTGATCGCCGCCACCGACGTGCGCTACGACCTCGAGTTCGGGGACGTCACCAGCGAGACCGGGGAAACACTCGAAGAGGCAGCACGCGCCGCCGAAGCCGCCGGGGTCGAAGTCGCCCTCAGAGGCATCGTGATCGATGCGGCATCGCAGCAGGAGTTCCCGATCGGCGAGTTGATCGGGGTGGCGATTGCGATCGTTCTGCTGACGCTGCTCTTCCGCTCGAAAGCAGCGATGGCAGCGACTCTGGTCGGCGCCCTGGTCGGAGTAATGGCCGGACAGATCCTGCTCGTGATCCTCGCCAGTCCGCTCGGGCTGCCGGACTTCGCGGCGACGATCGCGATCATGCTCGGCCTCGGGGCAGGGATCGACTACTCGCTGCTGATCCTCGGGCGTTTTCGGGAGCAGTCGGCGATCGGCGATTCGGTCCGCGACGCCGCGGCAAAGTCAGCGGCGACAGCAGGCTCGGCGGTCGTCGCCGCCGGACTGATCGTCATGGTCGCGATTGCCGGCCTTCTCGTGATCGGTATTCCGCTGGTCGGAAAGATGGGCATCGGCGCGGCGATCGGTGTGGCCGCCGTCGTCGTCTCGGCCCTGACCGTGCTGCCGATCATGATCGGAGCCCTTTCCAAGTGGCTGAGGCCGAGCAAGGCGGAACACGTGCGTCCTTCTGCAGCTTTCGAAAGATGGGCGACGCGAGTCACGGCCCGGCCCTGGCTGGCGATCACGGCCGGTGTTCTGGTCCTGCTGGTTTTCGCGTTTCCGATGCTTGACATGCGACTCGGTCAACCGGACGACGGCAACCAGCCGGAAGACAAAACCCAGCGAATCGCTTACGACCGGCTCAGCGAAGGCTTCGGCGCCGGCTCGAACGGACCCTTCCTGATAGCCGTGGACATTGCCGATACGGGCGCAGAGACCCGGGCCGAACTCGAAGCCCTCGGCCGGGATCTGGCAGCCCAGGGAGGAGTCGCATCGGTTTCGCCGGCGACCATAAGCGAAGACGGTGAGATCGCCAGCATCTTCCTGATCCCGGAGACTGCGCCGCAGGAAGAGGCCACCAGCGACCTGCTCGTCCAGCTTCGCGAGCAGACAATCCCCCAGGCGACCGAGGGGACCGGACTCGAGGTATTCGTCGGCGGCAATACGGCCAGCTTCGAAGATTTCTCGACCAAGACGGCTGATCGCCTGCCGCTATTCATCGGAGTGGTAATCGGACTCTCGGTACTGCTCTTGATGGCGGCCTTCAGGTCCTTCTGGATCCCACTCGTATCGGCGCTCTTCAACCTGCTCTCGGTCGCCGCCGCCTACGGGGTGATCGTCGCCGTATTCCAGGACGGGATCGGTGCGAGCCTGCTCGGCGTGGACAGCGGCGTGCCGATCATCTCGTTCATTCCCGTGATGGTCTTCGCGATCCTTTTCGGACTCAGCATGGACTACAACGTCTTCCTGCTCTCGCGGATCCACGAGGCGTACAACGAAGGTGACGGGCCTCGGGAAAGCGTGATCCACGGCGTATCGAGGATCGGCAAGATCGTGCTGTTCGCCGGCCTGATCATGTCTTCGGTATTCCTCGCCTTCGTGAGCCAGCCCGACGTCACCGCGAAGATGTTCGGGCTCGGGCTCGGGCTGGCCGTGCTGATCGACGTGCTGTTCGTCAGGCTGCTGATCGCCCCGGCGGTGGTCCACCTGCTCGGCGACAAAGCGTGGTGGCTGCCCGGCTGGCTGGACCGCATCATTCCGAACGTTTCGCTGGAAGGACATCTGGTCGAAAATCAGGACCCCCGCGGCGAGCCCCTGGTACCTGAACTGGCCGAGGCCGAGGCACGACTGGTGGAGCATTGACCACCAGCCACGACGTTCGACCGCAACCTTTGACCGGTCCCGGGTTTCCCTTTACAAGCGCCTAAGGCATGCTCCGTATGATGGTTGAGTGGACCCACGGGGGCACTCGAAGAATGATTCGGGCAGCCACGGGCCACGATCGGCACGAGCCAAGACAGACCTAGGAGACGGAGAGATGAAACAGATCAAACGCAGACTTCAGACATTCGCGGTTGGAGCGGGATTGCTTCTTGCCCTGGCTCTGGCCGTCCCGACCGGCGCCAACGCCGCAGACGAGACCCTTGACGCGGACTTCAGCCTGGAGCCCCGCAGCGGATCGCTTCTCAACAACGGCCTCAAGCCGGCCAACTGGAAGATCGACACGAACGTGACGGCCCACCGGGGCCCCAGATCCTTCCTTCGAAGGTCATCGACCTGCAGTTTCCCGCAGGAGAGATGACCTTCAACCCTGGCAATGTGCCGGTCTGCCCCGACAGTTCAGTCGGACCCCCTCCGACCGACCTCAGCCAGCCGGTCCCCGAACATCGTTGACCGCTGCCCGGACTCGGTCCTCGGCAACGGTACGGCGAAGTTCGCGCTCGCCCAGATCAAATCGCCGACGACACTGCTCGACGGCGTGATCGTCGTCTTCAACGGCGGGCTCGAGGGCGGCGTCCGCTGATCAAGGTCTACGCCTACTCCTACGACACCAACGTCGCCGTCTACACCGAGGCCGCGCTGCAGGCTGACGGACGCCTGGATTTCGAGGTTCCGCAGCTGACCGCCGATTCGTCGGTCACCTCGCTCAACCTCGCGATTCCGAGCACCCAGTCACCCTGAACAACTCGGGTCCCGGAGCCGAAACGGTGATCCTGCCCAAGGGTCGTGAAGAACGACTATGTTCAGGCCAAGTGCTCGACGGGCAGTTGGCCCTGGAGCGCCGACTTCACCTTCGGAACCCGTGACACCAACGGTGACTCCGACCAGCCCTGACAGTTCTCGAGCGATGGTGGAATCGAGAACTGCACCGGCGTGACCGGCAAGGCCAAGATCAAGAGCGTCAAGGTCAAAGGCCCCTCCAAGGCCAAGCGCAAGAAGGTCGCGACCTACAAGGTCAAGATCAAGAACAGCGGCGCAGTTACTGCCAATGGCGTGAGGCTGAAGGTTTCCGGCAAGGGCGTCAGCTTCAACACCTCGGCCGGCAAGATCGGCTGCCGGCAAGACCAAGACCGTCAAGGTCAAGGTCAAGTTCAGGAAGAAGGGCAAGGTCAAGGCGAAGTTCAAGGTGACCTCGAAGAACGGCGGAAGCAAGACCGCCAAAAAGACCATCAAGGTGCGCTGACCCGTACCTGCCAACCGGGGATCAGACTCCCGGCGAGACCTGAAAGAGGCGGCCATCGGCCGCCTCTTTCGTTTCAGTGACGGAAGTCTGCAGAGCAGCTGCTTGCGAGGACGGTCCCGCCGGATCGCAACCTTGCGGCGCTCCCGGGTCTCCGATGGCAGGCGCCCGATGCGGCCTCGCATGCGATTCGTTCAGAGTCCGGAGGTGCGCGCTTCATCAGTGATTCGCGTCGTGCCAGGACCACGATCAATGACCGATTCCAACGAGCGAGCCAGGAGACGTAGCGATGAACGAAGATCAGAGTGCAGGCTCAGGACGCTCATGGCAGGCGCGGGACTGCCTGGCTCTCGCTCTGACCCTTCCGGCCGGTGCAAGTGCGGCCAACGAAACACTCGAGGCCACCTTCAGCCTGGAGCCCCGCAGCGGCAAGCTGCTGAAGAACGGCTTCAAGCCCGCCAACTGGAGGGGCGCGAAGACCGTTGCGGTTCCACCGGTAGCCCGCAGATTCTTCCTTCGAAGGTGATCGACCTGCAGCTACCCGCAGGGGAGGTGACCTTCAACCCCGGCAACGTGCCGGTCTGTCCCGACAGCGCTGTCGGACCACCTCCGACCGACCTCAGCCAGCCGGTCCCGAACATCATGTCGCGCGCTGCCCGGACTCGGTTCTCGGCAACGGCAGGGCGAAGTTCGCGCTCGGCCAGATTAACCGACGGTGCCTGCTGGACGGCGTCATGGTCGTCTTCAATGGCGGCAAGCAGAACGGCGACCGCTGGTCAAGGTCTACTCCTACTCCTACGACATCAACGTCGGCGTCTACACCGAAGCGGCCCTGCACCCGACGGCAGCCTGATATTCCAGGTCCCGCAGCTGACCGCCGACTCGTCGGTCACCGCGCTGAACCTCGAGATCCCTGGCAGGAACGTGACCCTCGACGCAACCCGGGTGGCGACGACGGTCATCCTGCCCAAGGGTCAGAAGCGACTACGTCCAGGCCAAGTGCTCAACCGGCAGCTGGCCCTGGAACGCCGACTTCACATTCGGCACCCGCGACACCAACGGTGATCCGACCAGCCCGGACAGCTTCTCGAGCGACGGTGGAATCGAGAACTGCACCGGCGTGACCGGCAAGGCCAAGATCAACAAGGTCAAGGTCAAGGGCTCCAAGAAGGTCAAGCGCAACAAGAAGTCGACCTACAAGGTCACGATCAAGAACAACGGAGCTGTTGCCGCCAAGAACGTCAAGGTCAAGATGACCGGCAAGGGCGTCACGGGCAAGGCCAACGCCGGCAGCATCGCAGCCGGCAAGAGCAAGACCGTCAAGGTCAAGGCCAAGTTCAAGAAGAAGGGCAAGATCAAGACCAACGTCAAGGTGACCTCGAAGAACGGCGGAAGAAGACCGCCAAGACGACCGATCAAGGTCAGCTGACCGTACTGCCTAACCGGGATAGGACCCCGAAGTACTCTGAAACGGGCGGCCTTCGGGCCGCCTCGTTTCCTTGCAGTCGAGCGGGCCTGGTCTGCCAGGCCCCGACCCCGGGTGACGACCCCACCCCACCGCAACCTTGCGTCGTCCCGGGGTTTGTACGTTCAAGCACTCAGAGCGCCCTCGCATGATTGTGCGTGGTCCGAGGGGCGCTCCGCGGGATTCCGGGCGGCCCAGGGCGACGATCAACAAGAGATAGCCAAGACCGAGCCAGGAGACAGAGAGATGAGAACGATCAAGCGCAAACTTCAGACATTCGCGGTGGGGGTCGGACTGCTCTTTGCCCTGGCCCTGGCCGTTCCGACCGGCGCCAACGCCGCAGACGAGTCCGCTTGACGCGGACTTCAGCCTCGAGCCCCGAGCGGGCAGCTGCTGAAGAACGGACTTCAACCCGCGAACTGGAAGATCGATACACAGCGTCACGGCCACCGGGCCCCAGATCCTTCCTTCGAAGAACATCGACCTGCAGTTTCCCGCAGGAGAGATGACCTTCAACCCTGGCAATGTGCCGGTCTGCGCCCGACAGTTCAGTCGGACCCCCTCCGACCGACCTCAGCCAGCCGGTCCCGTACATCGTCGACCGCTGCCCGACTCGGTCCTCGGCAACGGTACGGCGCAGTTCGCGCTTCGCCCAGATCAACAACGCCGGCACACTGCTCGACGGCGTGATCGTCGTCTTCAACGGCGGGCCGAGGGACGGGCGTCCGCTGATCAAGGTCTACGCCTACTCCTATGACACCAACGTCGCCATCTACACCGAGGCAGCGCTGCAGCTGACGGAAGCCTGAATTTCGAGATCCCGCAGCTGACCGCCGATTCGTCGGTCACCTCGCTGAACCTCGCGATTCCGGGCACCCAGTCCCCTGAACAACTGGGGTCCCGGAGGCGAAACGTGATCCTGCCCAAGGGCGTGAAGAACAACTACGTCCAGGCCAAGTGCTCGACCGGCAGTTGGCCATGGAGCGCCGACTTCACCTTCGGAACCCGTGACACCAACGGTGACTCCGACCAGCCCTGACAGCTTCTCGAGCGATGGTGGGATCGAGAACTGCACCGGCGTGACCGGCAAAGGCCGCGTCGCCAACATCAAGGTCAAGCTCAAGAACAAGCGAATCAAGGCCGGCAAGAAGACCAAAGTCGGCGTGACCGTGCGCAACGGCGGCAACGCGACCCTCAAGAAGGTCGTCGTCAAGATGAGGTCGAGCAACAGGTTCGTCAAGGTGCCCAAGAAGGTCATCTTCAAGAACGTCAAGCCCGGCGGCAAGCGCTCGAAGTCGAAGAAGGTCGTCGTCAAGGCCAAGCGCAAAGCCAAAGGCAAGAAGGTCAAGATCGTGGCCCGTGCCGGCAACCAGAAGGGCAAGCTGAAGGTGAGGGTGAAGTAGCGCCTGACTTCAGCGGAAGCACTTGGAAAGGCGGCCCCAGGGCCGCCTTTCCTCTTGCACCTACTGACAATTTGCTTTATGAATATATTTGTATTGCTATACTTTTTTCAAGCATGAAGCACCGCCCGCTGATTCTCGCAACTCTCTGCCTTTGCGCCTTCGCGGTGAACCTCGACGTGACTCTGGTCAACGTCACCCTGCCCCGCCTTGTGGTGGACCTCGGTGCCGGCACCAAGGACCTGCAGTGGATCGTCGATGCCTACACCCTCACCTTCGCCGCCCTGGTTCTGGCCGCCGGCAGCCTCGGGGATCGTTTCGGCAGGCGCCGCACGCTGATGGTCGGCCTGGTCGTTTACGGCATCGGCAACGGTATGGCGTCGCTGGCGACCAGCACTGACGCACTGATCGCCACCCGCGCGATCATGGGGGTCGGTGCGGCGATCATCTTCCCCACCACCCTTTCGATCATCACCAACGTATTCACCGAGCGTGGCGAAAGGGCCCGGGCGATCGGGCTCTGGGGAGCCAGTACCGGTATCGCCATCGCGCTCGGCCCTATTGTCGGCGGCGCCCTGCTCGAGAGTTTCTCCTGGCCGGCGACTTTCCTGGCGAAGATTCCGGTGGCGATCCTGGCGCTCGGCCTCGTCGCCTGGGTCGTACCGGACTCCCGTGATCCCGAAGCCCCGCGACTGGACTACCTCGGTCTCGTTCTCTCGACCGGGACGATCGGCGCCTTCGTCTTCGCGATCATTGAAGCCCCCTCCCTGGGCTGGACCTCCACCGAGACCCTCGGTGCCTTCGCTCTCGGAATCGTCCTCCTGACCTTGTTCATCTTCTGGGAGCGGAGAGTTCGCCAGCCGATGCTCGACGTCCGGATATTCCGCAACATGCGCTTTTCGGCGGCATCGATATCGGTGACCGTCTCGTTTTTCGCCCTGGCCGGCTTCATCTTCCTGATAACCCAGTACTTCCAGTTCCTCAAGGGCTACGGCCCCCTCGAGACCGGCATCAGGCTGCTGCCGGTCGCAACCTCGGTGGCCGTCGCTTCGATCCTCGGCACACAGCTCGCCGTGCGATTCGGGACCAAGTCCATCGTCGGTGGCGGACTGGTCACGCTATCGGTCGCATACGCCTGGGTATCGACCTCCGACGTCGGGACCAGCTATCTCGAAATCGCCGGGCAGATGATCCTGCTCGGCTCCGGCATGGGCCTGACCAGCGCCCCGGCGACGGAGTCGATCATGGGCGCTGTTTCCGATGCCAAGGCGGGCATCGGTTCGGCGGTCAACGATACGACCCGCGAGCTCGGCGGAACCCTCGGCGTGGCGGTGATCGGCAGCGTCTTCGTATCGATCTACCAGGAGGTCTTCTCGGGCACTTCGGTGCGCGGGATTCCGGAGCTCGCCCTGGAACCTGCCCGGGAATCGATCGGCGGCGCGCTGATCGCAGCGCAGGCCCTGGTCGAAGCCGGGGCACCCGGAGCCGCCCAGTCGCTGGGACAGGTCGCATCCGACGGCTTCATTGACGGGCTACAGGCGGGCTGCCTGGTCGCATCGGCCGTCTGCGCCGCCGGGGCGATCGTCTGCTTCATATTCCTGCCGGCCCAGCCACCTTCGGAATCACAGGCGGAGCAGATCGCCCTGGACGAAGCGGGGCATGCGGAGCGCGCCGCAGCGGGGACCTTGCGATGAAGCCCGGGACCAGAAGCTACGGCCAGCGATGCGGCCTTGCCGCCTCGCTCGATCTGCTCGGCGAGAGATGGACCCTGCTGGTGCTCAGGGAGCTGGCCCGCGGGCCGAAGCGCTTCGGTGACCTGCTCGAAGGCCTCCCGGGAATCGGCACCAACCTGCTTTCGGCGAGGCTGAAGACCCTTGAAAGCGCGGACGTGATCAAGCGGGTGACCCTGCCACCCCCGGCGGCGGTCGCCGCATACGACCTCGACGAACGCGGTCGCAGTCTGCGTCCGATTCTCGAGGACCTCGCCCTGTGGGGATTCGGTCTGCTTGCCGACGCCGGAGGGGAGCAGGCGGAGCCTCGTGCCGCCTGGGCAGCGATGCTGATGGATGCGCAGATGAAGCGCAGTGGCGATACGCCGCCTGACGGGACCTATGCCTTCGATGTCGGCGAAGAGTCGTTCTGGCTGCGAATCAAGGGCGGTGAATCTGCACTTCGCGACGGCGCCCCGCCGTTCGAACCAGACGTCCATACGACCGTGGGCAGGCAGGGCTTCTTCGATATGGCGTCGGGCAATGCGACTCCAGCCGAAACCGGCGCCGGCGTCGAAGGGGATCCCGGTCGGCTCGAGACCCTGCTCGAGACGTTCCGCCTTCCGGAAATCGGCCCAGAGGATGGGTCCGCATCAGCCTGACCTGGCTCGTCGGCTCCGCCGACCCGGAGGAAGGACTGCGAATACGCTTCAAGCCAGCTTGCTCCGGCCCATTGACCGGATGTCTTCGATCGCTTGCAGGCTCGGTTGTGACCGGCTACGCTCGAACTGAATCCATTCGGAGGGAGGGGCGATGCGCCCGGCAGGAAAAAGAGCAAGGGTTTCTCCAGCACTTCTGGTGGCCATCGTCGCGCTGGTTGCCTCACTGGGAGGCGGTGCGGTGGCCGGAGTGACGGTCAACGCACTGAACAAGAAGGAGAAGAAGCAGGTCAGGAAGATCTCGAAGAAGCAGGCCAAGAAGCAGGTCCGCAAGGTCCCCGCCGGCCCCCGGGGTGCAACCGGCCCGCAGGGCCTCGCCGGCCAGGTCGGCGCAACCGGCCCGCAGGGCGAACCGGGCCTCAGCGGTCTGGAGAAAGTTTCGAGCCAGAGTGCCAACAACTCAACGTCACCCAAAGTCATATTGGCAGAATGCCCCGAGGGGAAACAGGCAATAGGCGCCGGCTTCGATCTCTCGTCAGGCAAATCGGGTAGTGCTCCCAACCAGTACTCAGGGGTGGTCGCCGATTCGCTGACCGTACTCGCAGACTCCGCCTCGATCGAAGCGTACGAAAGCGGTTCGGGAACAAGCGGGTCATGGAGGGTCAGCCTCGTCGTGACCTGCGCGAACGTGCCCTGAGAGGGGAATTGCGGTCCACCGGACCAGGCAGAGAGGCTCGGCGAAGAGGCCTGTATCGAGCCGGTCTTGGCCCCCTGCCCGGTTGTTCGATGCCTCGATTCGAAACTGTCGCGGGGGCAACGGTGTTCCGTATTCGCCGCTTGTCAGACTTGAGGCATCGAGAGCAATAGACCACAGGGTGAGCCTTCGCCCCAGCGCAAGTCCCGCGGGCGCGAGGGCACCCGATCGAAGTCCGGAGGGCCGGCAAGACGTGCGCGCAGCTCACGCCGGAATGGCCGGCTGATCGTTGTCGGTCTGGTCCTGTTGGTCTGGTTGCTTTCCGGACTGTTGCTGAGGTCCCTGAGTCCCGGCGACGTCCTGCCCGGGACCAGTATGGGCGGGATCGAACTCGGCGGGCAGACACGCGAGCGCGCAACTGCATTGATCGCCGGGATCGAGCCGCACGAGGTCGAGCTCTCGCGAGGGCAGCGCAGTTTCACCGTCCGGGCGCCACAGGCCGGACTGGTGATCGATGCGGAGAGCAGCGCCGAGCGCGCCATCTCGTCCGGGCGCGGTGGCTTCGGCGCCCTGATTGCCGGTCCACTGAGTCTCTTTCTGGACCGGGAGCTCGAGCCGGAATACGAACCGGTCAACTCAAAGCGGCTGGTCCGCACGGTCGACCGGATCGCGGACCGGATCGACCGGGAGCCCTTCGTCGGCGCCCTCTCCGTCGACCCGGCAACCCTCGAGGTGGCGACCGAGCAGCCCGAGGCGGGTATCGGCGTCCGGCGCGGCCTGACGGCCCAGAGCCTCCTGGCGGCCTTTCGTGCGGGGCGCGGATCGATCGAGATCCCGGTCCGACGACGGCAGGCGCCGAGCCCGGCAGAGGTGGAGACGGTCGCCCGCGAGGCCGAGCGCTACCTGCGAAAGCCCCTTCGGGTTCGCAGCGCCGGTACAGAGGCCGTCTTCGCCCCGGAACAGGTGGCCGGCCTGCTCGCGATCGAATCGAGCGGCGACGGGACCGACGGCGGGCCGGATTCAGGCATCCGTCTCGGAGCGGATCGTGGCGAAGTCGAGGCATTCGTCTCGCGCTTCGCCGGCAGCCGCGACCGGCAGGCGCGGGACGCCGGTCTCGATACGCCGGCCCAGCCGCCGGTGACGCTCAGCGAGCAGGGCGACCTCAGCTGGAGCCCCAGGCCCGATGTCGCGAGCGTCAGGGAGGCCCGCGCCGGGCGCCGCGTCCTCCAGGGCCAGGCGATCGAGGCAACCACCGAAGCGATCAGAACCGGCAGGCACCGGGTCAGGTTCCGGACCGAGAAGGTCGAGCCGGGCGTGACCACGGCGGATGCGAAGGGCGCCACCGCATTGCTCGGAACCTTCACCACCAGCTACAGCTGTTGCGAACCCCGGGTGACGAACATCCAGCGAATGGCCGAGACGGTCGACGGGACCGTGATCGGGCCGGGTGAACAGTTCTCCCTGAACGGCATCGCCGGCGAGCGGACGAGGGCGAACGGATACAAGCCCGCGCCCACCATCGGTGAAGGCAACGAGCTGATCGACACGGTAGGTGGCGGCGTCTCGCAGTTTTCGACCACGGCGTACAACGCTGCCTACTTCTCCGGTCTGCAGATCGACTCCCATACTCCCTCACAGCTTCTACATCAGCCGCTACCCGCCGGGCCGGGAATCGACCCTCAACTTCGGCACTATCGACCTGCTCTGGACCAACGATACGAGCACCCCGGTCGTAGTGCGCTCGTCTGCCTCCGACACCTCGGTCACCGTGAGCATCTACGGCGGCAACGGCGGGCGCAGGGTGAAGGCGGAAACCCAGTCGCGCTCGGACAACGACCAGGGTGGCTTCGACATGACCGTCGACCGGGTGGTCATCGGCCCCGACGGCAGTCGCGAAAGAGAACCGTTCACGACGATCTACGGCGTACCCGCCGAGTAACAGGGCCGCGGTCCCGAGCACGCGCTTGTCGCGCGTGTCCCGCGACTGACCGGCCCGCGGAACCTGAAGCAATCGGGGCGACTGGACTTGAACCAGCGACCTTTCGACCCTACCCGACTGAGCGGTGCGCTATTCGAGAATCCGATTCATCCTGCGCGGCGGTGTAGCCTAGCTTCAGGTAGATCCGGGGAATCAAAGAGGAGGGCGAAAATGGAGACGATTCGGGGGCGCAAATTCCGGACGCGGGCATCGCGATACAGACTCAGACCCGTTTTCCGCCAGACCACAAGACCGGTGGTAGCCGCGGAGCAGACCGAGGTCAGAGCCGGCGATCGGGGTGGCTTCCTATGAAGCAGATCTGCCGCGCAGCACTCTTCACGTTCATAGTCTTCGCCATCACCTTGGCCGCGCCCGCCTTCGCAGGGAAGCGGTTCCAGAAGCTCGACAAGGAGTCCGAGACCGGCCGAGGTCATATCGGCTTCGGGCTCGGCGGGACCAAGTCACCGACGAACAGCTTTCTGATCAAGGTGAACACGAAACCAAAAGGCGTATCGGTCAACTACACAGGCCAGATTCTCTGCGCCCCGAAAAACGGCAGTGTTGCCAAGACCGCCCCTGCGACCGTAACCCGCAAGGCCCCTTTTCGGTTCAGAGTGAAGCCGACCATCAAGCGAAACCGCTTCTGTGATCTGTCCGGCAACATCAACGTCCAGGCGCAAACCCGGACCACGGTGACTGGAAAGGTTCTTCACAAGCGCTAGGCACACGGGGCCGAGATGCCGAAGCCGAAGCTCCGAGCGCTGACCCTGAGGAATAATCCGGTCGCACAGGGCTGGCTGCCTTTGCTTCGTCCTGCGTAGCGAATAATCGGGGCGACTGGATTTGAACCAGCGACCTTTCGACCCCCAGTCGAATGCGCTACCAAACTGCGCCACGCCCCGTGCGCGGAGGCGGACTTTATAGGGATGAGGCCGGTCGGGGCTTTGGGCGCCGACCCTGCTCAGCGGTGGCCAGGGCGATGCTGTTGTCCGCGCCGATGGCCGGGAAGCGGGTGACGGGAGTCGAACCCGCCCTAGGAGCTTGGAAGGCTCCTGTGCAACCGATACACCTCACCCGCATGGGAAAATCCGGACCGATTATAGAAAACCAGCCTGGGACGGAAGCGGACCCGCAAGCACGGCCAAGGCAAGCGGGGCTACTAGGATTCGAACCTAGACGAACGGTTTTGGAGACCGTCATGCTAGCCGTTGACATCATAGCCCCCGCGGAATTACGATCATCTCTAGCGACGAGTCACCGGACAGCGCGTCACCCGGTCCGAATTGGCATCCGGTGCTCATGCGAACATATGTTCGTGGCAAACCGCTGACTCAAAGAGTCGAGAGATTCCAGTCCGTTCTCTGTCTTGGACGGGGGCTTTCGACGACGACGAGATAGCCAGGCGCACCGGCGTCGGGAGGTCCACCGTCGGCGGTGGAGACGCCAGGGTTTCCCTCGCCCCACCGCCCGGTGAGCTTCGTCCAGGGCAGTGGGGCGAAGCAACCCGAAGGTCTATCCTACCTACTGGGTATATACCTGGGTGACGGCTCTGTTTCGAGGCACGGCGACCACTTCGGTCTTCACTTATCTGGACATGGCCCATCCGAACATCATCGTAGAGTGCGCACAGGCGATCGAACGCTTCGCCGGCAAGCCGCCTGGTGGCTGGAACCGACCGGACACTGCCTGTTTGAGACTGAGCTCGTACGGGCCCATCTGGCCGCTGCTTTTTCCGCAGGCCGGACCGGGAAAGAAGCATGAACGCGAGATCAAGCTCGCCGACTGGCAGGAGCGCATCGTCAGGGAGTTTCCGCGGCAACTGATCCGCGGCCTCATTCATTCGGACGGCTCACGGTGCATGAACACCTTCTCGGTTGAACTCAAGGACGGGCCGCGTGCAGTACTCGTACCCGCGATACTTCTTCACCAACTACTCGGCCGACATCAGGCAGATCTTCTGTGATGCCTGCGACCGGATCGAGGTCCGGTGGAGTCGGTCGAACTGGCGGAACATCTCGATCTCGCACCGACGGAGCGTCGCCAGCTCGATGGCTTCGTCGGTCCGAAGGATTGAATGGCTTGCGCCTCAGGCCCGTTCGCGCCGAAGCCGGTGACCGACCGACTTCTATGTACGGAAACTCCACTCAGACGCCGACGGGGTCTCGACCACCGCGTCGATCCAGCCGAGCATCGCTTCGGCCGGCTCCTGCCATCCTTGGTCGAGCATCATGTCGTGGCCGATGCCGGGGAACTCGATCGACTCGGCGCCGTAGCGGCGGGCGGTGTCGCGCACGTCGGAGATCGGAATCAGGGCATCGTCCGGGCTGCCCAGGACGAGAACGGGCGCCGCACCCCTGGGCGGGCCGGCCGGACGGTGGAGCAGGACCTGGAACTGGGCGAGCGGCGACTCGTTGCCGCAGAGCCCGGAGTATCTGGCCGCCTCTTCGGGATCGAGCCGGTTGAACAGGTACTGCTCGCGCATCGGCAATGACCCGCCGAGCATGATCCTCGCTGCGTCCCCTGGGTTACGACGGGCGATCGAGACGAGCGTGCCGACACCGGGGCGGGCCGGGATCGGAGCGACCAGCACCGCCGCCCGGGCCGGGTAACGCGCGATAGCTCTCTGAACCACCAGCCCACCGAGACTGTGGCCGACCAGAACCGGCTGGGACGGAAGCGAGGCGGCCGTCCGGATCACATCGTCTACGTAGGTGCCCAGGTGCGCCGAATAGAGCGAGCCGGGACTCTCTCCGTGACCGGTCAGGGAGAGTGCGTAGGCCGGATGGCCCGCGTCGGCGGCCGCCTCCAGCCAGTTGTGCCAGCACCATGCGGCGTGCCCGGCTCCGTGGACGAAGAGGATCGGAGGCTTCGCTCCGGGATCCTCGTCCGGAAGGGTCCGGAGTAGCTCGAGTTTCGAGTATCTGGAGACTGCGGCCTGGGTGGTTGACATCGCTCGCCATGATAGGGGCGACAGTGCGGACGAGAGGACTCGAACCTCCACACCCTCTCGGGTACCAGGACCTAAACCTGACGCGTCTACCAGTTCCGCCACGTCCGCAAGGCGCGACTTCCGGTGAACGTCAGCCGCGCACCGGACGGATGCCACGACGCACATCCGCAATTGATTCTATGATCGCAGCATGGTAGGAGAGGCTAGACCGGGCTATGAACTCTGGCGACCGAACCGCGCGAAGTCATCATCGCTGCTGACCAGGTTCGTGCTGATGCTGCTTCTGATCGCTTCGATCGTGCTGATGCTGCTGGTCGTACTCGGAGGCTGGTCGCTCCTGACCGGCGGTGCGACCTGGGGTGTGATCTCGCTGATCATCGTCCTGATCTACGTCATCCTGACGATCATGGTCGGTCGCTGGAGCCGCGGTGCCGTGACTCTGAGTGTCGTCTTCGCGGTGCTGATGCTGATCTTCAGCTCGATCGGTTTCGAGTCGTGGTTCGCCAGGGACAAGGCTGACTTCGCCGAAGCCGCGCTGCCCTCGGACCTGATCGGACTGTTCGTATTCCTGATGATCCCGGTCCAGATCGCGCTCGGCATAGTCGCGTCGATCGCGGTCAAGCAGGAATGGCATGTCGAGGAAGAGCGCCCGATCGGATCCGGCGGCGGTTCGTCAGACGCCGCCGCAGAGACATCCGGTACGGCGTCGCCCAGCGCAGCCTAGTGGCTGCGGCCACCGCGACCGTCCACCCGGCGGAGTGCTCAGCAAGCTTGATCCTTCATAGTCTTCCCCTCCCTGCGGCGGTGGCGGAACTGGTATACGCGATGGATTCAAAATCCATTGCCCGCAAGGGCATGTGGGTTCGATTCCCACCCGCCGCATGAGCCGGGGAGAAGCCGTGGAAGCCTCGAAACTGAAGAAGAGACCACCGACCGGAATCGCCGGCAGCGACGCCGAGCGTCAGGCGGCCAACCGGCTGGCAGATGACCTCCGGGAGCGCGGTCGCGCGGCTGCGGTAGAGCCGGTCTCGGTACGGCTGACTTCAGGCTGGGTGGTTTCGCTTCACGCGATCCTGGCGCTTTGCGGCGGCTTGCTCGCCATTCCGTACCCGCTGGCCGGCGCGGCTCTCTGCCTGATGGCCGCCTTCTCCTTTTACTCGGAGCGGGCGCTCGGTCAACCACTGCTCGGTCGCCTCGCTCCCGCGCGCGCCTCCCAGAACGTGCTCTCCCCTCCCCCGGGCCCGGCCTGGTCCGATGTCGAGGTGATCCTCTGCGCCGGCTACGACCTGGAGCGATCCCAGCCGGTCGGAGAGTGGCTGTCGAGGCGGTTCTCCGGAAAGCTGACGATCGACCGGATTTCATTCTGGGCCGGAATGATCCCGGTCTTCCTTGCCGCGATGCTGGCCGTGGCCACGATCGAAAGCGTCGCGGTCGAGATCCTCCAGATGCTGGGCTCCGCCGTATTGCTGGCGGTCGTGGCATCCCAGGTCGACTCCTATCTCGCACAGAACCCCGAGGCCGACGACGCTGACCTCCAGGCGGGGCGGGACATGCTCGCGGTGCTCGACGAACTGCTGAGCGAACCCGGCGCCGATCCGCCTGTGGCAGTGTGCTTCTTCGGGGCTGAAACGCGCTCGGCAGCCGGAGCCGACGCGTTCTTCAGTCGGCGCAAGGACCCGATCGTCACCAATCCGGCTCTGATCAACTTCGTCCGCGGCGAGGCGGAAGGGTCGGGATCGCCTTCGACGCCACCGGTCCTGCTGACGGCGCGGGAAGGCGACCTCGCAACCCTTCGAATGAGCTACGAACTCGGGTCTGAAAGCCCTCTCGATCCCGAGGCAGCGATCCTGCGACGGAACACGAGCGCGCTGCTGGCCCGCCGACGCGGGCTCAGAGCGACGACGGTCGTCGGCCGCGGTGAGACCTCTACCGACCTCGGCCTGGACCTGATCGAGCGCATCTTCGCCGAGGACGACGAGGCCGACGGTTGAGCGAAGGGCGGATCACCCCGCTCTGGCAACCCTCGGCCGAGGCCGTGGCGCGCTCAGGGCTGACCGCCTATATGAAGTGGCTTGCCGCCGAGCGCGGCCTCGATTTCGACGACTACCCCGAGCTCTGGCAATGGTCAGTCGAAGATCCCGATGGTTTCTGGCGATCGATCTGGGATTACTTCGGAGTGATCTCTTCCGGTATCGCGGCCGAGGTCACGGACGGCGCCGCAATGCCCGCGACGAAGTGGTTCGAAGGTACGAGCATCAACTACGCCGAGCACATCTTCCGGGGCCGGGACGACGATGCGATCGCGATCCTTGCGGCCTCGGAAACCCGCGACCTGCGTCAGATTTCGTGGGGGGAGCTGCGCAGCCGGGTCGCCGATGCGGCAGCGGGACTGAAGTCGGTCGGAGTGCGGGCCGGCGACCGGGTCGCCGCCTACATGCCGAATACCGAGGAGACGATCATCGCCTTCCTGGCGACGGCAAGCCTCGGCGCAGTCTGGTCGAGCTGCTCTCCGGACTTCGGCGCGAGCGCGGTCTCTGACCGCTTCACCCAGATCGAACCGAAGGTCCTGATCGCCGTCGACGGCTACGACTACGGCGGGCGCGGCTTCGACCGGCGTGAGGTCGTCTCGGAGCTGGCCGAATCGATGCCGTCGGTCGAGCAGGTAGTTGTCCTCCCTTACCTGGCGGGTGGCGACGGTGGGCTTCCGTCAGGGCTGCCCGAAGGTTCGATCTCATGGCAGCAACTGCTCTCGATCGACCCCGGACGGGAACTCGACTTCACCCGGGTCCCGTTTTCACATCCGCTGTGGATCCTCTACTCCTCGGGCACGACAGGCCTGCCCAAGGCCATCGTGCAGGGGCAGGGCGGGATCCTGCTCGAGCACCTCAAGAAGATGAACCTCCACCTGGATGCGCGAGCCGGCGACCGGATCTTCTGGTTCACCACGACCGGCTGGATGATGTGGAACTTCCTCGCCTCCTGCCTGCTGACCGACGCGGCGATCGTCCTCTACGACGGCAACCCGGGTCATCCCGACATGGAAACCCTCTGGCAGCTCGCCGCCGACGCGGAAGTGACCTGCTTCGGAACCTCCGCCTCATACATCGCGGCCTGCATGAAGGCCGGGGTCGAACCCGCTGACGGCCGCGACCTCTCAAACCTGCGCTCGGTCGGATCGACCGGCTCTCCACTCGCCCCCGAAGGTTTCGACTGGATCTACGAACAGCTAGGTGCCGACACCTGGCTGTTCTCGACCAGCGGCGGGACTGACCTCTGCACCGCCTTCGTAGGGGGCGTACCGACCCTGCCGGTCTACCGCGGGGAGATCCAGGCCCGAGCCCTGGGCGCGGCAGTGGAGTCCTGGGGTGAAGACGGCGAAACGCTTTCCGGCGAGGTCGGGGAACTGGTTATCACCAGGCCGATGCCCTCGATGCCACTGTTTCTCTGGGGCGACGATGACGGCTCCCGGTATCGCGAGAGCTATTTCGAAACCTACCCCGGCATCTGGCGCCACGGCGACTGGATCGAGATAACCGAACGCGGCACCGCGATCATCTACGGCCGCTCGGATTCCACCATCAACCGCGGCGGCATCCGCATGGGCACGAGCGAGATCTACAGGGCTGTGCTGTCCGACCCGGACATCGTCGACGCGCTGGTCGTCGACGTCCCGAGACCGGGCACCGAAAACTGGATGCCGCTTTTCGTGGTTCTTGCCGAGGATGTTGAACTCAGCGAGGACCTGGAGAAACGGGTCGCCCGTGAGATCCGCCAATACTGTTCGCCACGCCACGTCCCGAACGAGATGGTCGCGATCGATGCGGTGCCGCGCACCTTGAGCGGCAAGGTTCTGGAGGTGCCGGTCAAACGCATCCTCACCGGGACGGCGCCGGAGAAGGCCGCCAGCCGAGACTCGCTGGCCAATCCGGACAGCCTCGACTTCTTCGTCGACTACGCGAAGACAATCGCTCAGGAATAGGAGGCGCCGCGGGGCCCTGACCCCTCCGTCCCGGCCTGCTCGTAACCGCCGGCAAGCAGCGCGGCCATGGCCAGCGCGGCCCAGAAGCCGACCACCATTACCGCTCCGGCGACGTCGCTCAGGTAGTGCCAGCCGGCAACCACCACCCCGGCCGCGACCAGCAGGCCGTAGACGAGCCCGACCAGGCCGGCCAGCCGGCGTCGCCGGGGTGGCGCGGTGAGCCAGAGGGCGAAGCCGACCGAGAACGCAGCCGTCGTATGGCCGCTCGGATATGCGATCTCGACCGGGTAGCTCGCACCGAGTTCACTCTGGACGCGCGGATGGGAAAGCACCAGCTTCATCCCCTGCGTTGTGACGTTGGCAAGCAGTACGACGGCCAGACCGGCGATCAGATGGGTCGGCCGCCGCCAGTGAATGCCCAGCCCGACCAGAATCAGGGTGAACAGGAGAAGTGGACCGCCGTTGGCCAGGTCCGCCGCGGCGTCGGCGACGGCTTCGATCCCGGAGCCGTCGGCCGCCAGCAGTTTCGCCGTAGCCCTCGTATCGAGATCGTTGAAGCGGTCCGAGCCGTAGAACAGCAGGGCGAGAACCGCCACCCCGGCGGCACAAAGCAGCGCGAGCAGCACCAACAGTCGGACCTGTCCGCTCCGCGAGGGCATCGAAATAACCTAGACGCCCGGCCTCATCGGCTCCTCAATGGAAGGGATGGAGTCGGTTGTGGGACCGGGAGTCGATTACGGCCATGGTCACCAAACCTTCGCGGCGAGCGGCGCCTTCCGAAACCGGCGGCGCGCGGATTCGGATTCAGGCCGGAGTTATCGGGTTGCGACGCTCGGTGAAGGAGCGGTCGCGGCCACGGGCCGACTCGAAGCGGGCGATCAGCTGGCGGCGCAGGTCCTCCGGCTGCACGACCGCGTCGATCACCATTTCCGATGCGAGGTGGAGCAGGTCGACCCCTTCGGCGTACTCGGCGCGCTTTTCGGCGATGAAGGCCTCACGCTCGGAATCGTCCTCGATCGTCTGGATCTGGTTGAAGAAGACCGCATTCACGGCCGCCTGGGGGCCCATGACCGCGATCGAGGCATTCGGCAGGGCAATACAGCAGTCCGGCTCGAAGGCCGGCCCTGCCATCGCATACAGCCCGGCGCCGTAGGCCTTGCGCACGATCACCGAAATCTTCGGCACCGTGGCCTCGGAAACGGCCGAGATCATCTTGGCGCCGTGGCGGATGATGCCCTGCTTCTCCACTGCTGTCCCGATCATGAATCCGGGAACATCGGCGAGGAAGAGCAGCGGAATGTTGAAGGCGTTGCAGGTGTTGATGAAACGGGCGGCCTTGTCGGCCGAATCGACGAACAGCACACCACCCTTCTGCCGCGGCTGGTTGGCGACCACGCCGACCACCTCGCCGTCGAGCCGCCCGTAGCCGACGATCAGCTCTTTTGCCCAGCGCTCGTGGACCTGGGTGAACGAGTCGGCATCGAGCAGGGTCTCGAGGTAATCGCGCATGTCGAAGGGCTGGTTCTCGTCCAGCGGCACGATCTCGTCGAAGGGGGTCGTTGAAGAGGGCGCCGCCGGCGCCACGGAAGGCGGGCCTTGTCGCCAGTTGCCCGGCATGTAGGCGAGGTAGCGGCGACCGGTCTCGATCGCCTCCTCGTCGGACTTGGCGAGAAAGTGGCCGCAGCCGGACTTCGAGGTGTGCATCTTCGCGCCACCCATCTCCTCGAGAGTCACGGTCTCGCCGATCACCATCTCGGCCATCCGGGGCGAACCGAGGTACATGGAAGCGTTGCCCGAGCGCATGATCACGACGTCACAGAAGGCCGGGATGTAGGCGCCGCCGGCGGCGCTCGGGCCGAAGAGCAGGCAGACCTGCGGCACCCGGCCGGACATCTTCACTTCGTTGTGAAAGATCCTGCCGGCGCCGCGACGACCCGGGAACATCTCGACCTGGTCGGTGATCCGGGCCCCGGCGGAGTCGACCAGGTAGACCATCGGGATCTCGAGCTTGAGCGCCTTCTCCTGGATCCTGAGGATCTTCTCGACCGTCTTCGGCCCCCAGGAGCCGGCCTTGACCGTGGGGTCGTTGGCCATCAGGGCGACCGGTCGGCCTTCGACCCTGGCCGTGCCGGTGACAACACCGTCAGCCCCGAGACCTTCCTTGTCCCAGTTGGCCAACAGGGCGTCTTCGACGAAGCTGCCTTCGTCGGTGAGCAGCGCGACACGCTCGCGGACCGGCAGCTTGCCCTGTTCGGCAGTCTTCTTGTGGTGACGCTCCGGGCCGCCGCCCAGGGCGGCCGCGAGCGCAGGATCGAGGTCGATCTTGCTCACCGCCGGCCTTTGCCCGTCTGCATTTCCGGAACCGCGGAGCTAGAGGCCCGGGTTGACCGGTACGGGCTTGTCACCGGAGTAGTCGTAGAAACCACGACCCGACTTGACCCCGTAGAAGCCTGCGGCAACCATCTTGCGCAGGGTCGGCGGGGCAGCGAAGCGCCGTTCACGGAACTCGTCGAACATCACGTTTGCGATCGAGGCCAGGGTGTCGAGCCCGACGAAGTCGGAAAGGTGGAGCGGACCCATCGGATGCCCGGCACCGGCCTTCATCGCGTTGTCGATCTCCTCGATCGAGCCGATGCCTTCTTCGAGGCCACGGATACCGTCGAGCAGGTAAGGCACCAGCAGGCGGTTCACGATGAAGCCGGCCTTGTCCTTGGTCTCGACCGTGGTCTTGCCGAGCTTGGCGCCGTACTCCATTCCGACAGCCATCGCCTCGGACGAGGTCGTGACCGACTGGATTACCTCGAGCAGCGGCATGCGCTGGACCGGGTTGAAGAAGTGAAGACCGAGGAAGCGGTCGGGGCGGGAGGTCGCAGCCGCCTGGTCGATCACCGGCAGCGATGAAGTGTTGGTCGCGAAGAAGGCCTCACCCTTGGCGATTTCATCGACCTGCTTCCAGAGGTCGAGCTTCATCGTGAGGTCCTCTGTGATCGCCTCGATCACCAGGTCGCAGTCGGCGAACTCATGGGGGTGAAGGGTCGGTGTGATGCGGGCGCGGATGGCATCGGCGTCGGCCTGCTCGAGCTTGCCTTTCTCGACCGCGCGGCCAAGCTGCTTTTCGATCTTGCCGATACCGCGATCGAGCTTCTCCTGAGTCAGTTCGGTGACCACGACCTCGTATCCGGCTTCGGAACTGACCTGGGCGATGCCGTGTCCCATAAGGCCGCAACCGGCGACGCCTACCTTCTTGATCTCCATCGTGGGCTCCTCCGCGTAGAAGTTTCGTGCCCGGCAAGCCCGGGCAACCGGCATCGGAGCCTAACGGCTCTCAGGCGGGTTCGACTCCAAGTGCCTCGAGCCGCTTCTTCATTTCATCCGAGACCGCCTGGAGTCCGGACATCGGCCTGACCATGACCGTCATCTCGGTGATCAGACCGTCGTCGCCGAAGTTGAAGATGTCAACGCCCTGAAGCTGCCGGTCGCCGACCCTCGCCTCGAACATCAAGACGGCGAAGTCGCCGGTCTCGGTCTGACCGATGTATCTGAAGTCCTCGAAAATATCCGCGACGTTGGTCAGGATGAAGCGCAGTGCCTCGAGACCTTCGTAGGGCCGGAATACGAATGGACTGCGGAAGACCACCCCCTCGGCGAACAGACCCTCCGCCGCGTCGAAGTCCTTCGCCTCTGCCGCTGCCCTGAATGCGTCGCTTTTCATGGCTTCAGCCTAATGCGCAGGGCGGCCCCGGGTCAGTCGCCGGGGTTCCACTCGACCGGGCCGGCCCTCAGCACGTGGGAGCCGAGCGGCCGGCCGAGAACCTGCTGGGCCTGCGAAGAGGCCTCGATCAGGGCCGGCAGGTCCACCCCGGTTTGGATTCCCATCTCGGCGATCATCGAGACGACATCCTCGGTGGCGACGTTGCCGGTCGATCCCGGCGGTACGGGACAGCCACCGAGTTCGCCGAAGCTGGATTCAAAGGAGTCGACGCCGGCCTCGAGGGCGGCCAGCACGTTGGCCAGACCCTGGCCACGGGTGTCGTGGAAGTGGGCGGTGACCTCCGTGCCCTTCGAGACGGGCGAGCGCTGTTTCGTAGAAGCGGCGGACCTGAAGCGGATTGGCCATCCCGGTCGTATCGCCGAATCCAACCTCCTGGCAGCCCGCATCGCGCAGCCTCAGGACGATCTCCAGGACACGTTCCGGATCCACCCTGCCTTCGTAGGGGCATCCGAACGACGTGGCGACGATGCCGACGCAGCGCAGCCCCGACTCGCGGGCGATCGGAATCGTCTGCTCGAGGTCGCTCAGCGAGTCCTCGATCGAGCGGTTCACGTTCTTGAGGTTGTGGGTCTCGGAAGCCGAGAGGAAGAAACTGGCCTCGTCGAACCGCTCGCGCCGCTCAAGGGCCCTTTCGAGACCTTTGCGATTCGGGATCAGTACCGAAAACGAGACCCCTTGCCGGCGGTTGATTCCGTCGAGGACTTCGTCGGCGTCGGCAAGCTGGGGAATCAGGTCCGGACGGGTGAAGGATGTGACTTCGATCCGCCCCAGACCGGTTGCAGAGAGCATGTCGATCAGGCGGATTTTCTCCGCAGTCTCGATGACCTCGGGCTCGTTCTGGAAACCGTCCCGCGGACCGACCTCACGGATCTTCACCGAGCGCGGAAGTCCGTTCCCGGCCGAGCCCTCCACCCCGGCCTCAGTCCGAGCTCGCGGCGGGCACCTGGATGGCACGACGCTCATGGATACCCGTGCCCAGTACGCGCTCTCCCTCGCGGACCTCGACCGAGAACCTGAACTTTCGATCATCGGTCACTTCGTCGAGCCTGGCCCATGCGACGCATTCAGCGCCCTCGAAGGCTGCCGCGACGTGCTTGATCGAAACTTCGAAACCGACCGTGGCCGTTCCTTCTGGCAGCTCCGGCTGGATCAGCAGGGTCGCGTTGTGTTCCATCATTCCGATCAGGCCGGGGGTCGAAAGCACACCGACACTCAGAGTGCCGCCGACGTCGGTCATCAGCAGACCGCCGACGGTGAAGTTCTCTGTGCGTTCGCTCGTGATCAGATCCTGAAGTGCCATGGCCGGAAGGATAGGTGGACGGGCGATACGAAGGCGTCGCCGCTCGCCCCAGGTCTTAGACTGCGCCGGGTGAGCGAGAACGGCGAAGCACCCCTCATTCCTATCCTCGGCGGCACCGGAGCACTCGGCAGCGGCCTCGCAAAGCGCTGGGCAGCCGGCGGCGCGAAGGTCGTGATCGGCTCGCGAGATGCCGGAAGGGCCCGCGAGGCGGCGGAAAAGGACGCCGCCGCCACCGGCGGTGAGCTGGTCGGGATGAGTAACGAGGAGGCCGCCGGCCAGGCCGAAATCATCTTCCTCACCGTGCCGTTCCGCAACCAGTCGGAATACATGACAAACCTCAAGGACGTGCTGCGTGAAGGGCAGATCCTCGTCGACTGCTCGGTTCCACTGGCTGCTGCGATAAGCGGCAAGGCCACCCGCACGATCGGCGTCTGGCAAGGCTCCGCAGCCCAGCAGGCCCAGGAGATGGCGCCCAGGGGCGTGACCGTGGTTTCCGCGCTCCACACCGTCAGCGCGGCTCATCTGGCCGATCTCGACTACGAACTTGCAGAGGACGTTCCTGTCTGCGGTGACCGCAAGGCCGACAAAGCCAGAGTCGCGGCGCTGATCGACCGGATCGACGGGCTGAGGCCGGTCAACGCGGGCGCGCTGGAAACGTCGCGGATCGTCGAACAGCTGACGCCCCTGCTGATATCGATCAACATCCGCTACAAGACCCACGCCGGGATCAGCTTCACCGGACTGCCTGACGGCGATCCCTTCTCGTGAAGACGGTCCTCCTCGCAGGAGGGACCGGCGGTGCCAAGCTGGCCGCCGGAATGCAGGAGGCGATCGGCGAGAGCCTGACCGTCATCGCCAACACCGGCGATGACATCGAGACATTGGGGGTCCATGTCTCGCCCGACCCGGATCTGGTCACCTACTGGCTCTCCGGGGAGATCGATCAGGCCCGTGGCTGGGGCATCAAGGACGACACCTTCCGGGTCTTCGAGAGAATGACCCGCTTCGGCGTGCCGCACTGGTTCTCGCTTTCAGACCTCGATCTGGCCGCATGCCTCTACCGCCGGGACTTCATAGCCGAAGGAGGAAGGCTGACCGATGCGGCCGCCCAGATCGCAAGAGGCCTTGGGGTCAGTGCCCGGGTGCTGCCGATGTGCGACGAACCGGTGAGGACCAGGATCCTCTGTGACGGGAGCTGGCGGGGCCTTCAGGAGTATCTGATCCTCGACGGCGGCCGGCCCGAAGTCGAAGGTATCGAGCTCGAGGGCATCTCTGAAGCGGCGCCGACACCCGAAATCCTCGAGGCGGTCTCGGAGGCCGAGCTGATCGTCGTCGGTCCTTCGAACCCGGTGATCAGCATCGGGCCGATCCTCGCCATACCGGGTATGAAAACCGCCCTTGGCGCCGCCGACGCCCCGGTGATCGCGGTCAGCCCCTACGTCGCCGGAAAGGTGATCAAGGGCCCGACCGACAATTTCATGAGGGCCCTCGACCGACCGACGACGGCGGCCGGCGTGGCTTCCCTCTACGAAGGCCTGATCGATGCGATGGTCCTCGACACCGAAGACCCCGACGCTCCGCCTTCCGGTATTCGCTGCTTCTCGACCCCGACCCTGATGCACAGCGCCGAGAGCCGGGCCTCGGTGGCGCGTGCCGTGCTGAAGGTCGGGAGGAAACTGATCGAGGATTGAACCGCGTAGCGGTCATAACCGCGAAGCGTTTCGACCAGGCCAAGCAGCGCCTGGCCGGCACGGTCGAGGACGAGCAGAAGGCAGCCCTGGTCGCCGCGATGCTGACCGACGTGCTGGACGCCGTGACAGAAGCGAGGATGGTCGACAGGATCATCGTCGTCACCGGGGAGCCCGCCGCCGCGGACCTGGCCAGGACCAAGGGCGCAGAAGTGATCGAGGACCCGGAGGGAATCGGTCATTCCAAAGCGGCCCTGATGGGTGTCGCGCGGGCGAAGGATCTCGGTGCTGATTGCGTGGTGCTGCTTCCGGGCGACTGCCCCCTGCTGGACCCACGCGAGCTGGACCACCTGGTCTCCGGCCTGCCGGACCGCTGGGTTACGGTGGTGCCGGACCGTCATGGCACCGGAACGAACTCGCTCGTCCTGGTGCCTCCCGACGTGATCGAACCCGCTTTCGGCGAAGGCAGCTGTGAGCGCCACCAGCGGATCGCACGTGAGGACGGGGTGCCATTCGGCGTGGAGAAGATGCAGACGCTCGCGCTCGACCTCGACACCCCTGCGGACATAGTCGCCCTGACCACGAAGCTGGACCTGCAGGGCGGACGAGCCGAGCACACGGCGCGGGTGCTGGGAATCTGACTGTGGCCGCGCCCGGCACGATCAGCTTGACCCCGGTTCCGGGGCTGCCCGAGATCGAAGAGGGATACGACCTCGGTGCGGCGATCGTCGAACGTGCCGGGCTCTCGACCGGCGACATCATCGTCATCTCCCAGAAGGCCGTATCCAAGAGCGAAGGACGCCTCGTCATGCTCGACACCGTCGTGCCCGGCAGGACCGCAGCTGACATGGCGGAGCGCCTCGGCAAGGACTCGCGCCTGGTCGAACTCGTGCTGCGAGAGAGCCGTATCGTGATCCGCGAGGATCGCGGCGCGGGGAATCCTCATCACCGAGACCCACCACGGCCTGATCTGCGCCAACGCGGGAGTCGACTCGTCGAACCTGCCCCTGCCCGACGCCGCACTGCTGCTGCCCGAGGATCCGGATTCTTCGGCGCGGCGGATCCGCCGACAGACGGTCGAGGCTGGTGGACCCGAGATCGCGGTGCTGGTCACCGACAGCCTCGGTCGTGCCTGGCGGCTCGGTCAGGCCGAAGTCACGATCGGTTGTGCAGGCATCGACCCACTGAAGGACTGGCGCGGGGAGAACGACTCGTCCGGACGGGAGCTGAGCGCGACCGTAATCGCCACGGCCGACCATCTCGCCGCCGCCGCCGACCTGGCGAGAGACAAGACCAGCCGTACACCGGCCGTGCTCGTGAGCGGACTCGGCCGTCTGGTCACCGCCGACGACGGTCCTGGCTCGGCGGCCCAGATCAGGCCTGAGAGCGAAGACCTCTTCAGATAGCCGGGATCAGGCGACTCCGGTCAACCGACCGTGAGCACGATCGAGCCATCGACGCTTCCGGCCCTCAGATCGTCCAGCGCCTCCTGCGCCTGGTCCAGAGCGTAGGTCGTGACTGAGGCCCGGACCCCGGCACGCGCGGCCTCGGCGAGCAGGCCATCGCCGTCGGCCCGGGTCAGGTTCGCCACGGAATGGAGGCTGCGTTCTTCCCAGAGCAGGCCGTAGGGGAAGGAAGGGATGTCGCTCATGTGGATGCCGGCGCTGACGATCCTGGCCCCGCGGGCGCTCTGCCTCAGAGCTTCGATCATCAGCGGGCCCACCGGCGCGAAGATGATCGCCGCGTCAAGGGGTTCGGGCGGGGCCTGATCCGAGCCTCCGGCCCATTCTGCCCCGAGCGAGCGTGCGAATTCCTGCGTCTCCAGGTCGCCCGGCTGGGTGAAAGCGAAAATGCGACGCCCCTGAGCTACGGCGATCTGGCAGAGAATGTGCGCCGAGGACCCGAAACCGTAGAGACCCAGGCGTTCGCCGTCACCGGCGATCCGCAGGGCGCGGTATCCGATCATTCCTGCGCACAGCAGGGGCGCAACCTCGGCATCCGAGAAACGGGACGGCAGCGGGTAACAGAAGTCCTGGTCGGCGACCGCGAATTCGGCGTAGCCGCCGTCCTTCGTATAGCCGGTGAATTCCGCCCGCTCGCAGAGGTTCTCCCGGCCCGAGCGGCAGTAGCTGCACTGCCCGCAGGTCCTGCCCAGCCACGGCACACCGACCCGATCACCGACGCTGAAGCGATCTGCCCGCGGTCCGGACGACTCGACGGTGGCCACGATCTGGTGACCGGGAATGAGCGGCAGCCGGGACCGCTCCAGTTCACCGTCGATGATGTGGAGGTCGGTCCGGCAGACCCCGCAGGTCCGTACCTTGAGCAGTACCTCGCCGGGCCCGGGAGCCGGCATCTCGACCTCGGCCTGCCGGAGCGTTCCCGGCCGGCTGTCGAGGACCATCGCCTTCAATTCAGCCCCCTGCGGAACCCGCCATCACGCCGGCAAGCTCGGGCCCGGGCCGGTGGACACCGATCGCATCGGCCGAGGAATCGGGCCAGGCCCGGAGGATCCGGTACCCGGTATCGCGCTGGGCGGCGCGGCGACCCGCCAGATGGGCGGCGCCGATCAGCTCGTCGATCTCCAGCCGGACCCCATGCTGGGAGCCGGCCATGCGGGAGATGCTCTCCTCCATCAGCGTGCCTCCCAGGTCGTTGACCCCCCACCTGAGTGCCTCGGTGGCGCCCTCGAGACCCATCTTGACCCAACTCGCCTGCAGGTTGGTGATCGAGCGGCCGAGTCCGAGCCTGAATGCGGCCGTGTGCTTGAGGTTCTCTTCGATCGAGATCTCCTCGACCCCGTGGGTGCGACCGAGCAGCGTATTGAAGGGGATGAAACTCAGCGGGACGAACTCCGTGATGCCACCGGTCCGCTCCTGGAGCGAGCGCACGACCTCGATGTGGCGGGCCAACTCGCGCGGCTCCTCGATGTGGCCGAACATCACGGTCGAGGTGGATCTCAGGCCTGCCGCGTGACTTGCCTCGATGATCTCGATCCAGCGTGCAGCCGGCAGCTTGTTCGGCGAGATTCGCTGCCTGACGCCGTCGTCCAGCACCTCGGCGGCTGTGCCGGGGGTCGAGTCGAGCCCGCATCCGATCAGGTATTCGAAGACTTGCGAAGGCGGTAGTCCGGAGACCTCACACATGTGGTCGATCTCCATCGGTGAGTAGGCGTGCAGGTGGATGCCCGGCGCCACGGACTTGGCCAGCTTCAGCCAGCCGCCGTACTCTTCGAGGGTGATTTCGGGGTGGATCCCGCCCTGCATGCATATCTCGGTCGCGCCGAAAGCGACCGCCTCCTCGACCCGGGCCACGAAGTCAGCCTCTGTGGTCTCGTAGGCATCCGGGGAGCGGCGACCCTGCCCGAATCCGCAGAAGGCACAGCCGACGGTGCAGATGTTGGTGAAGTTGATGTTGCGATTGACCACGAAAGTCGCGGTATCGCCGGCCAGTTCGGACCGGAGCGAGTCCGCGGCAGCACGCATCGTCTCGATCACCTCGGGCCGGGTTTCGGCGAACAAGGCGGTCAGCTCATCCTCGCTCAGCGGCGCGCCCTCCCGACCTTTGGCGATCGCTTCGAAAGCGAGGGCCGGATCGATCTTTTCTTCGCTGATCCGGCCTGAGCCGAGCCGGGGGATGAAGCTCCAGAACTTGAGCTTGATCACATCGAGCACGCCCTGCTCCATCCATTCGGCGTTCATGTACTTCGGGTAGACGCAGAGACGCTCGGTCAGGGCCTGCCCGCGCGGGGCGAGTTCCTTTCGGACCTGGTGAGGACTCGGAAAGGGGTGCTCGGGCGAAATGTGGTCGCCGTTGGCCGATAGTCCTCCGAGGTCGGTCGCCCCGGCGTCGATCAGGTCCGGCCACCAGTCCGAAAGGTTCGGCGGAACCTGGACACCCACGTCCGGCATCAGCCTGGCGGTCTCGGCAATCAGGAACTTCAGGTCTTCGATCGTGATCGGGCAGGCCCACTCCGGCAGGGCTATGGCTCGTTCGTCGTCGTCCGGCGGGCCGGCATCTCCGGACGCGCGGCCGCCCCCCGTCGTGCTCGCCAGGCCGGAGTCGAGGCTTGCAGTGGCCGCGGGCTCGCCCCGCCAGCGCCGGTCGGAGGCCTCCGCGGCGATCTCGGCGGGCTCCTGGCCGTAGTAGCGCGGATGCGGCACGAAATTCTGGATGATCACTTCCTGGATGTGGCCGTAGCGGGTCTGGAGTTCGGCGATCGCCTCCAGCGACTCGATCCTCTCCTGCGGCGTTTCGCCGATACCGACGAGGATTCCGGTGGTGAAGGGGATCCTGAGGCGTCCGGCGGCCTCGATCGTGGCGAGTCGGTGAGCCGGATGCTTGGTCGGAGATCCGGCGTGGACCGTCTGCATCAGCCGCTCCGAGGACGACTCGAGCATCAGCCCCTGCGATGCGGTCACCTCGCGCAGCCTGGCCAGGTCGGACTCGGAGACCGCGCCGATGTTGGTGTGGGGCAGGATCCCCCGCTCGAGGGCCCGTTCGCAGGCCCAGATCACATATCCGGTGAAATCCTCGTGGCCCCAGGCCTTCAGCTGCTCGGCGACGATCGGGTTGACTTCGGGCTTCTCGCCGGTCAGGAAGAGCAGCTCCTTGGCCTTGCGCCTGACGGCCTCGTCGAGCCGGCGTTCGACTTCCTCCGGAGGGTGGATGTGGGCCTGATGGGTCGCGAAAGCGCAGTACTTGCAGTAGCACTGACAGGTCCGGGAGAGAGAAATCGTGTAGTTCCTGGAGAAGGTGATCCTGCGCATCTGACAGGCAACCTAGCGCAGCGGACGGCCGGGCCGACACACCGCCGGAAGTAGGCTCAAGGTACGCGGGCCCCGGCCCTACCCAAGCGATCCGTACAGGAGAAGCAATATGAAAAGCCCCCTGATGTTCTTTGCCAGTCCCCCTCGCCGCCGCCGCATTGCTGGTTGGTTGCGGGAGCGACGACGACTCAAGCGATACGACCAGCGCCACCGAAACCACCACCACCCAGACCGAGGCCCCGGCAACCGAGAAGCCGGCTGGCGAGACACTCGAACTAGCTGCCGATCCGACCGGTGCCCTTGCCTACGATGCGAGCAGCCTGGACGCCAAGGCCGGAACCGTCTCGATCGACTTCACCAACGACTCGTCGACCCCGCATGACGTAGTCATCGAGCAGGGAGACGAAGAAGTCGCCCGCACCTCGGTCATCAGCGAAAGCAGTGAGACGGTGACCTTCGACGCCAAGCAGGGCGAGTACACCTTCTACTGCTCGGTCCCCGGACACGAAGCGGCCGGCATGGTCGGAACGTTGAACGTGAAGAAGTAGTCACGGCGCAGGCGAACTGAAAAGGGGGCCGCAGAGCGGCCCCCTTTTTCATTTCTGTTGCGCCGCCTGCGGCGCCGGCCGGATCAGGTCTGTGTGCCCGGTGCGACGCCGGTTTCGTCCGAGGCGTCGGTTCCGGAAATCACGAACCTGTAGAACAGGAATGCGAGCGCACCACCGACCAGCGGGGCGAGCACGTAGACCCAGGCGTCGGCGAACTCGCCGGATACCAGGGCCGGGCCGAACCAGCGCGCGGGGTTGACCGAAGCACCGGTGAGCGGTCCGAAGACCATTCCGATCGCGGCGAAGGTCAGACCGATGGCCAGCGGCGCCCATTCCTTCTTCGCCCTGATACCGAGAGCCACGGCAAGCACGGTCAGGACGAGCAGGAAGGCGCCGAGGGTCTCGACGATGAAGCCCTGGCTGGCACCGCCGAGCAGTGGGCTTATCTCCGCCAATCCGTAGTTGGAGGCGCGACCTTCATCCTCGAGCAGTCCCTTGGTCAGCAGCGCGCCGAGCACACCACCCGAGAGCTGGGCAAGCACGTAGATGACCGCATCGACAGGTGCGATCTTTTTCATCAGGGCGGCGCCGAAGGTGACGGCGGGGTTGAAGTGACCGCCACTGGCAATGCCGATGCCGATTATCAGCACGCACAGGATGAAGCCGTAGGTCAGCCCGACGACCGCGTAGTCAGACCCGAACTGGGCCGTATCGCCCGCAGCAATGAAGAGAACTCCGACGGCGGTGATGAAGAAGACGAGGAAAAACGTCCCGACGAGTTCTGCGATGTATGCGGAGAGACCGCGATCTTCCATGTAAATCAAACCTCCCGTGGCGTGTGTACGTGGCTTCTCACCGTTGCCTGATGAGTGCGGGGCAGTCTAGCCATCCCGCATTTCAGAGCGCAAGTGGTTCAGATGCTGGTTTGCATCCGGCGCGAGTCTATATGCGCAGCGTCGGAGCAGGGCTCAGATCAGCCGCGTCGACCAGATCAGGCAGCTCGCGCGCCATCCTGGAGCGCGGAACGATCAGATCCACGCCTGCCTTCGTCGCGGCGTCGCGGGTACCCACGTCGACGTGCGAGTAAAACCCGATTGACGGAGCCTCGAGCCCGGCGACCTCGTCCGGGTCGACCGCCTCGAGGTCGCAGACGACGAGTTCGGCGCCCGGTGGCAGACCGAGCGGTGCTGCGGCCGGGACCGGGACAACTTCATGGCCGGCCGCAGTCAGGGACCCGGCCACCCGGCTGGCCAGCATGAGGTCAGGAACGATGGCGGCGATCAGGGCCACAGCGCGCCGGTCAGAGGGACCGGCGAATGCGGAATTCTTCCCGCACGCTCTCAGGTCTGCCCCACATCTGGACCACCTCGGAGCGCCCCTCGCGCACTTCACGCAACCGGATCTCGCCGGTGAAGCCACGGGAATCCAGCTTCTCCAGGGTGCCGGCAACCGTCTCGGGGGCGGCGGCGTGGCCGAAACTGTGGGCTACCGGAATTCTCCAATGCCATTCGGCCTTCGAATACGGCTGGGCGTTGATCAGGCTGAGCAGCACCGATCCGTCGATGTAACGCGACTCGTCGTCGATTCGCAGGTCGAACTCGAGATCGGTCCAGTCGGCCGGCAGCGAGTCGAGAATCTCCTGGAAGTCCTGGGCGAAAGGCATGGGCGAAGCCTAACGGTAACCGTGCCCGCGTAGAATCGCTCGCGTGGCCACTGATCTGATCCCGGACATCGACGCCGAATACCGGCAGATTCGAGAGGAATGCGGCCTGCTCGTGCGGGAACGCGCCGGGATCGCAGTAATCGGACCCGAAGCCGGTGAATACCTGCAGGGCCAGATCACCAACGACGCTGACGGCCTGGCAGCCGGCAGCGGCTGCTACGCGCTGCTGCTGGACCGCAAGGGACACATACAGGCCGACATGCGTTTGCTGCGGCCAGACGCCGAGAACTTCCGGATCGACACCGACCCGTCCTCCGGCCCCGGACTGCTCAAGCACCTGAAGACCTACATGATCGGCCGCAAGGTCGAAGTCGAAGAGGTTCCGGTGACGATCCTTTCACTCCTGGGGCCGGCTTCGGTCGTCGTCTCCGGACTGGCCCCGGGTGAGGAATTCGCCTCGACCCCGGCGACCGTTGCCGGAGTCGAATGCCTGGCTGTGGCCACCGACTGCGGCCTGGACCTGATCTGCGCCCCGCAGCATGCCGACGCGCTGCGGGACCAGTTGGTCGCCGACGGCGCTGTCCCCGTTTCTCAGGCCGCGGCCGAGATTCTCCGCGTCGAAGTCCGGCCGGCCGGCGCTGGGCAAGGAAATGGCGACCGCACCGATGCCCGCCGAGGCGGGCGTGGTTGAGCGTGCGGTCGATTTCACCAAGGGCTGCTACGTCGGTCAGGAGCCGGTCGCACGCCTGCACTACCGCGGTCGTCCGAACCGCCATCTGCGCGGCCTGATGCTCGACGGCCCGGTGGCCGACGGCGACCCGGTGCGGCTGGGTGAACGCAGTCTGGGCAGCATCGGAACCGCCGTGATCTCGCCGGCTTCGGGCCGAATCGCCCTCGCGATCCTGCGCCGGGAAGCCGAACCCGGCACGGTCGTCAGCATCGAGAGCGCCGACGGCGAGACCACCGGCACCGTTGTCGACCTGCCGTTCCCGGCGGCGGAAGAATCATGAGCTCCCGCCACCAGGGGCTGGGCGGCAAGCCACTCGGTTCGGACAGTCCGCTGTTCGGAGGGCCGGCCGGAAACGGAAAGGCCGATGGGCACCCGGAGCCCGGAGAACAGCCGGCCAAGCCGATTCCGCCGTGGGATCCAAGGGCCGACGAGTACGCCTCTGAAGACCCCGCCGGCGAGATCGAGACACCGGAACAGGCCGAAGCCGCCCTTGCCGAGCTCAGAGCCCTGCTGCCGGCCGACGAGGCCGAGCGCAACCTCGACGACTGGGGTCGCTCGGAGAGGGTCATCTCACTGGTTGAGCCCTTGCTCAACTTCTACTACCGCCACTGGTTCCGGGTCGAGACGAGCGGCATCGAAAACATCCCTTCGCAGGGCGGCGCGCTGCTGGTCTCGAACCACTCGGGGGCGCTGCCTCCCGACGCGCCGATGATCATGCAGGCACTGCGCAAGGAACACAGCAATCCGAGGCCGCTATACATGCTGGGAGAGCATTGGTTCAAGGGGTATCCGGGCATCTCGATGCTGGTCAACAAGATCGGGCTCGTCGCGGCGCACCGCGAGAACGCACAGCGCCTCCTTCACGACGAGGGGCGGCTGGCGATCGTATTCCCGGAAGGGCAGAAGGGCACACGCAAGCTCTACTGGCAGCGGTACCGGCTGCGACGTTTCGGTCGCGGCGGATTCGTTCGGACAGCGATCCGGGCCCGGGTCCCGATCGTGCCGGTGGCACTGGTCGGAGCCGAAGAGGCAATGCCGATCTTCGCCCACCTCCCGCTGATGCAGAAGCTGACCGGGCTGATCTACTTTCCCGTCACGCCCTCCTTTCCCCATTTCGGGCTTGCCGGACCGCTCATGTACATGCCGGCCAAGTTCAAGATCCACTTCATGGAGCCGATCGACATGAGCGAATACCCGATCGAGACGGCCTCCGACCCGGCCGAGATCCAGGTGATCTCGGAGCGCATCCGGAGGTCGATTCAGATCGAACTGGAGGAGATGCTCCAGGACCGCAAGTCCGTCTGGACCGGATGACGCCCCGAGGTGGGATACATTGCCTTCTGTGAGGGGAACCCTGACCTGCGTGAGCATGCTGATTCTGGCCGGAGCACTGGTCGTCGGCTGCACGGCCGAAACTCACCCCAACGATCCCCGGCCGCCGCTCGTCCCGGTGGTGAGCGTCTCGGTGTCGAAAGACTCGATCGCAGTCGCCCCACGCGGAATCGGCCTGCCCGGCGAGCGTACGCCGAACGTCAACCAGAACCGGACCGCACCTCAGAATCAGGGTGACCGCTCGGCGCCGGCCGTGGTCAACTTCAGAACCTCCAACCTGATCCGCAGAGAGGTACCGCTGGTCCTCGAAGGTCCGGTCGAACGGACCTACGCGATGGCACCCGCCTCGCCCGGGTCTTTCCTGGCCGGGCTCGAGCCCGGGATCTACCGGCTCAGTTCGCCCGCGAGCAGCGGAACCGCTCGCCTGGTGGTCGGCGCCAGCCGGGTTTCATCCTCCAGCGACCTGCTCACGCCCTGAGGCGGCCGCGGCGCGGGAGCGCTGCCGGGAACGCATCAGCATGCGGGCCAGGAGCCCGTACCTGGGCGAAAACAGCAGTGCGAGGGAGAAGCAGAAGGTAGCGACGAGTCCCATCGCGCCGGCGATAGAGGCGTCCAGAGCGACCGCCGAGCTGTACCCACCGACGGCGCTGATCCAGCCGATCGCGACGGTCGCGAGAATCAGCGGCAAGAGGCGGACCGTGAGCAGGTAAGCCGTGGCGGCCGGGACGATCAGCATCGTCACGACCAGGATCGCGCCGACCGATTCGAATGCGGTCACCGCCGTCACCGCGACGGCGATCAGGACGAGCCTCGAAACGAGCACGGGCGAGACGCCGTTCACGCGGGCGAAGACCGGATCGAAAGTCGACACCTTCAACTCCTTCCAGAACAGGACCAGGAGCAGCAGGTTGGCGAAAGCGACCGAGCCCAGCAGCGGCAACGACCGTGGCAGTTCGAGCCCGAAGGCCTCCCAGGTCCGGAACGGCGTGAAGGCGATCTCTCCGTAGATCGTCGAGTCAAGATCGAGGTGCACTCCGGAGGCGAAAGTGGTGATACCGATCACCCCGATCGCGAACAGGACCGGGAAGACCAGCCCGATCGCCGCATCGGCACGCACCAGTCCGGTAGCCCGGATCTGCTCGATCCCGATCACACAGATCACCGCGAAAAGACCGGCGCCCAGTATCACCGGAAGCGGCGCCCGTGAGCCGGTCAGCAGATAGACGAGCACGATGCCGGGCAGAACCGCATGAGCCACCGCATCGGAGAGCAACACCTGCCGTCGCAGAATCAGGAACGGCCCGAGCAGCCCGCAGGAGGTCGCGAGCAGACCGGCAGTCAGAACGATTGCGAGATCGTCGCTCAACCTTCGTCCTGTCTGGCGATCGCAACCAGCCGGTTGGTCATTTCGTCACCTATCGAGTTGCGCAGGTCCCTCGGGTCCGGCTCGCGCGCGTCCGGCAACTCGAGCCTCCAGCCGTGTTCGAGCCAGACGCTCCAGAGCTCGCGACGGTCGAGCAGCGCGTGGACGGCGGCGGCACCGGACTCCGAAAGGTAGATGTGCTCACCGTCGCGGTTCAGTGCACCCGCCCGATCCAGATCCCTGAGGGCCCGACGGACGGTTGACGGTGGGCGACCGCTGAGCGCCGCCAGCTGCTCGACGGTGGGCGGAGCGCCGGAGTGAACCGCGATCTCGAGGTCGATCAACACACCTTCGTTGCCGGCCCTGCGGCGATCCCGGATCGTCTGTCCGGCCTTCCAGACCACACCGCGACCAGGGGCAAAAAGAATCGCCGCCATTGCCACCGTGAAGCCGACCATGACGATCACGGGACCGGTCGGCACCGATGCCGCGGTCGATATGAGCGATCCGGTGGTCCCGACTGCCGCGCCGACCAGCCCGGCCACGACCAGCAGCACCGGAAGACGGTCGGTCAGCTGCCGCGCGGTCACGGTCGGCACGATCAGCATGGCGACCATGAGAATCGCCCCGACCGTCCGTACGCCGATGACGATGGCGATGACCAGCATCGCCGTCATCGACAGCTCGATCAGCCGCACCGGCAACCCGACCGAACCTGCGAAAGAGAGGTCGAAGAGAGCTGCCTTGAGCGGACGGAAGAACAGCGCAACGAACCCGAGCGAGGCGAGACACAGGATGCCCATCACGGTGAGATCGCTCTCCAGCAGCCCGGCCGCCTGGCCGAACAGATAGGTGTCCAGGCCCGCCTGGCTGGAGTTGTTGAAGTTGGCCAGGAAAGTGAGCATCACGATGCCGAGCGAGAAGAATCCGGTCAGAACCACCCCGATCGCTGCGTCGGGCCGGATCCTGCCGGTCCGCTCGATCGCCAGGATCAGGACCGAAGCGATGAGCCCCGCGATCGCGGCTCCGATCGCCAGGGTCGCGGCGTCTTTGGCCCCGGTGGCCACGAAAGCGACGCAGACCCCGGGAAGCGCGGCATGCGAGAGCGCATCGCCGACCATGCTGCGCTGCCTGAGGACCGCAAACGCGCCCAGGACGCCGGCCGCCACGCCCAGGATCACAGCCCCGATCAGGACGACCGAGTCGGTGTAGTTCAGCGGGATCGCATCGATCAGCCAACCCATGCCGCCTCCCCCACGCCGTCCTCTCCGGCCAGCCCTCCGTAGGCGCGTCGGAGAGATTCCTTGGAAAGAGCCTCGGAAACCGGCCCGCAGGCGATGGTCCGTACGTTCAGCAACAGCGCCCAGTCGAACCGGGAGCGGACCGTGCCGATGTCGTGATGAACCACAATCACCGTACGGCCCCCGGCGCGGATATCGGCAAGCAACTCGAGCAGCGCGACTTCGGTTCGTGCGTCGACCCCGGCGAAAGGTTCGTCGAGCATCATCACCGGCGCATCCTGAGCCAGCGCTCTCGCGATGAAGACCCTCTGCCGCTGACCGCCGGACAGCTCGCCGATCTGACGACGGGCGAACGAGGACATTCGCACTCTTTCGAGCGCCCGGTCAACCTGATCGTGGTCGTCGGCCTTCAGCCGCCGCACCCAGCCGGCCGAGCGGTAGCGGCCCATCTCGACCACCTCCCTGACGGTGATCGGGAAATCCCAGTCGACCTCGTCACGCTGAGGTACGTAGGCGACGCGGTCGAGGGCCTCCGAAGCCGGCCGGCCTTCGATCAGTACGTGCCCGGCGTCCAGTTTGAGCAGGCCGACGGCGGCCTTCAGGAGGGTCGACTTGCCGGCACCGTTCGGGCCGACGATCGCTGCGAGAGTGCCGGCGGGTACGGTCGCATCGACGTCCCAGAGGACCGGCCGCGAAGAGTAGGAGGCGGTCAGCCTGCGTACCTCGAGCGCCGGTGGCGAGGAAGTCTTCGAGGTCATCGCAGTCCTTCCGCAAGCAGTCTCACGTTGGATTCGAACATGCCCTGGTAGGTGCCCTCGGGGGTGCCGTCCTCCCCGGCAGCGTCGGAGAAGAGCTCGCCTCCGATCACCGCATCCTGCCCCTGCTCGCGGGCCGAAGCGAGAACGGCCTCCACCGTCTGGCGTGGAACGCTCGACTCGACGAAAACCGCCTTGACACCTCGCTCGGCGATCAGGCCGGCGATGCGCTCGATGTCATCGGTCGTCGCTTCGGCGGCGGTTGAAAGCCCCTGGATCGCCTCGACGTCGATGTCGTACCTGCGCCCGAGGTAACGAAAAGCGTCGTGAGACGTGACCAGCACCCGTCTGCCCTGCGGAATCGCGCTGAGTCTGCGCTCCGCCTCGGCATCCATCTCGACGATCTCGGTCAGGAGTTCATCGGCATTGCGGTTGTACAGATCAGCCCCGTCCGGGTCGACTTCGATCAACCGGTCGCGCACGGTCTCCACCGCAAAACTCCACAGCGTCGGGTCGAACCAGACATGAGGATCGAACTCCTCCTCGGCGGTGGCGTTCACGGGAGCATCGAGCAGTCGCTCGCGCGGCATTGCTTCGGTGACCGCGAAGACCGGCTTCGACTCGCCGATCTCCCGCAGAACCTCCTCCATCTTGGCCTCGAGATAGAGCCCGCCGTAGAAGATGATGTCTGCCTCGCGAAGAGCGGTTACGTCTCCCGCGCTGGCCTTGTAGAGGTGAGGGTCGACGCCCGGACCCATCAAAGCGTCGACCGATACCCGGCTGCCACCGACCTGGCGGACCGTATCGGTGATGAAGTTCGTCGTCGTCACCACTTTGACCTCGCCGTCGCCGGAACCGGACGTTCCAGTCGACTCGCCCAGGTTGGAGCAACCGGCGAGCAGCAAGGCGGTCGCCGCTACTGCCGCCAGCACCGGCATCGGGTAGACCCGACGAGGCCTGAGGCGAATGGCGCCACGAAAGTTCGTGATGCTGATCATTATTTTGAGTCTAGCCTAAACATCTCCTGAATGTAGGATGACCAGCGACCTTGATGAACCCGAGAGGAGCGATGTGCCAATAGATCTCGCAGATGTGAGCAAGCTTGACGTCGAACCGGGCGAGCTGCCCGAAAAGATGGCGGCCTGGGTGATCCGTGAAGAAACCCAGGGCGAGCCCAAGGACGCCTTCAAGCTGGAAGAGATCGAAACCCCTGAGCCCGGGGCCTTCGAGGTCGTCGTCCGGGTAATGGCGGCCGGAGTCAACTTCAACAACGTCTGGGCTGCCCTCGGCCAGCCGGTCTCGGTATTCGGTTATGGCGACCATCCCGAATTCGGACACCACATCGGCGGCTCCGACGCCTCCGGCGTGGTCTGGAAGGTCGGAGACGGCGTCACACGCTGGAAGCCGGGCGACGAAGTCGTGGTCCACTGCAACCAGGCCTCCTATGAAGACGTCGAGGTCCATGGACTCGACCCGATGGCCGCACCCAGCCAGCGAATCTGGGGATACGAGACCACCTGGGGATCATTCGCCCAGTTCACCAAGGTCCAGGCCCAGCAGCTGCTGCCGAAGCCCAAGAACCTTTCCTGGGTCGATTCCTCCTCATACGGACTGACCTACTTCACCGCGTACCGCATGCTGATGAAGCAGGCCAACATCCAGCCCGGCAGCAACGTGCTGATCTGGGGTGCCGCGGGCGGGCTCGGCGTATTCGCCGTTCAGCTCTGCAAGGCGGCCGGCGCCAACGCGGTCGGTGTCGTCTCTTCCGACGAGAAGGGCGAACTGGTCAAGGAACTCGGCGCGGTCGGCTACATAAACCGCAACGAGTTTTCCGGCATGATGCGCACCGGCACAGAGACCAAAGAGGAAGAAAAGGCGCGCTTCAAGGTGACCCGTGCCTTCTCGAAGCGGGCGCAGGAGATCCTCGGCGACAAGCCGGATGTGATCTTCGAGCATGTCGGCAAGGCGACCTTCCCGACCTCGGTCTTCATGGTCAAGCCTTTCGGCAAGGTCGTCATCTGCGGCGCCACTTCCGGGTACAACCTCGACTTCGATGTGCGCTACCTCTGGATGCGGCAGAAGCAGATCATCGGGTCGCACTTCGCCAATGCCTACGAATGCATGAAGGCCAACCAGCTGATGGCCGAAGGCAAGGTCCGCCCCGTGCTGTGGAAGACGATGGGATTCGACGGGGTTCCAGGCGCTCACCAGATGATGCATGAGAACCAGCACTTCGGCAAGATCGCGATCATGGTCGGCGCGACCAGCGAAGACGAAGGCTGCGAAATCGAAGGCCCCGGTGCGATCCGGGCCGAGGTCGGCGCCTAGGCGTCAGCCGGACAAGGAGATAGCGAACCGATGGCATACATAAGCGAGCTTTCCTGGCATGTAACTCCGTTCCGGGCCCAGCGCTGGATCGACATCTGGGAGCCCGCCGCTGCGCTGGCTCCGAAGTACGGAGCACTCGACTGGCGTATCTACCGCTCGACCGAGGACCCGCTCCTGTTCCGTCAGACCATCACCTGGAACGACAAGGCCGACTTCGAGAGCTACTGGTTCTCGGAGGAGGTCTCGGAAATCCGCGAGCAGATCATCGACATGTACGACAAGCCGCTGCTGCCGCTCTGGTGCACGCCGATCGTCAGTAGCTGAGCGACGGCAGACGAGCGGTCCCCGGGCGGCCCGGGGCAGGTCCCGAGGTTGCGCTGCCGGCCTTGGCCCGCGTCAGCCGCCGAACGGGTTCGGCATCCTCATGCGCAGCCCGGTGAAGCTTCCGAAGGCGCCCTTGGCGCCCTTGTTGGAGGCGATCGAAAAGGTCGTATCGCGACCCTCGAGCTCGCCACCCCTGGCGTCGTCGGCAAAGCCGAGCTTCTCACCGTTGACCAGCGCGACCAGGCGGGCCGAGCCGGAGGGCTGGCCCTTGATCCCGTTGTAGGCCCGAAGAGCCATGCGGTTGGCGTCGCCGAAGCCGTTGATGACCTTGCCGGCCTTGCCGCCCTTCAGCACCTGGATCTTTCCTCCCTTGCGGACCTTGCGGATCTGCCACTTTCGGCCGTTCGGGTAGACGGCAAGCTGGTAGCGGCTGCCATCCTTGGCCTGTCGCAGGTTGACCGAGAGGAAAGTCCTCGACTTGAGCGCTTTCGGGGTTGACTTGAAGAGCCGTCCGGTAGCGGTCACTTCGAGATCCCTGCCGACGACCGGCACCAGGTAGGCGCATTCGCGCGTGCTCTTGCCAATCCGGAACTTGATCGAGTTCTCCGAACTGCTCCTCGAGCAGTTGCCCTTGCCGCCGAACTTGCTGATCTGAGCGCGGTTGTCGGCGGTCGAAAGCTTGTTCTGGTAGATCGTGATCGAAGAAGCTGCACTGGCGGGGCCGGCCAGCGCGAAAGAGGCCAGCATCGAGACGAAGATGCCGGCCAGCAGGGCCTTGAGGCGCGGCGTTGGCAGAGCGGACGTTGAGGGGATCGTGAGTAGGCGCATACAAAAAGCCTAAACACAGCAGACCCGCAAAGGGTGCGGCGCAAGTCCACAGTATCTTTTAGCCCATGAGCGAACACCGTCTGCCCGAGCGCGACCGCCCCTGGGTGATGCGCACATATGCGGGCCACTCCGATGCCCGCCGATCAAACGAGCTTTACCGGAGCAACCTGGAAAAGGGCCAGACCGGCCTTTCAGTTGCCTTCGACCTGCCGACCCAGACCGGATACGACCCGGATCACGTGCTCTCGCGGGGAGAAGTGGGCAAAGTCGGCGTATCGGTGGCCCATCTGGGCGACATGAACACGCTCATGGACCAGATCCCGCTGGGAACGATGAATACGTCGATGACGATCAACGCGGTCGCTGCCTGGATGCTCGGTCTCTACGTGGCTGCGGCCGAGGAGACCGGGGTCGAGCGGTCAGAACTCTCGGGAACGACCCAGAACGACATCATCAAGGAGTACCTCTCCCGCGGCACCTACGCCTTCCCACCAGAGCCGTCGATGCGCCTGATCGCCGACATGGTCGCCTTCACCGTCAACGAGGTCCCGAAATGGAACCCGATCAACATCTGCAGCTACCACCTGCAGGAGGCGGGCGCCACCCCGGTCCAGGAAATCGCCTACGCGATCTCCAACGGAATCGCCGTCCTCGACGAAGTCAAGGCCCGGGGCCAGGTCGCCGAGGAGGACTTTCCCAAGGTCTTCGGACGGATCTCCTTCTTCGTCAATGCAGGTATCCGCTTCGTCGAGGAGATCGCCAAGCTCAAGACGATGGGGCGGATCTGGACCGAGATCGGCCGCGAACGCTACGGCGTCGAGGATCCGAAGATGCTGCGCTTCCGCTACGGCGTCCAGGTCAACTCACTCGGCCTGACCGAAGCCCAGCCGGAGAACAACGTTCAGCGCATCGTGCTCGAAGCGCTCGCCGTCACCCTGGCCAAGGATTCCCGGGCCCGGGCCCTCCAGCTTCCCGCCTGGAACGAAGCGATGGGCCTGCCGCGCCCCTGGGATCAGCAGTGGAGCCTGCGCATCCAGCAGGTGCTCGCCTTCGAAACCGACATCCTCGAGTACCCCGACATCTTCGAGGGCTCGAAAGTGATGGAGGGCCTGGTCGAAGAGTTCACCGCCGGAGCGAAGGACGAGATGGCGGTGGTCGAAGAAAAGGGTGGTGCGGTGGCCGCCGTGCCCTACATGAAGGCGCGTCTGGTCGAATCTCACCGCGAGCGCTTCGCCCGGATCGAGGACGGCTCGCAGAAGGTGGTCGGCCTGAACAGCTACGAGACGACGGAGGAATCACCACTGACCGCCAGCGTCGACGGCGGCATCATGAAGCCGGACCCGGAAGTCGAACGGGAGCGGATCGAAGCGCTCGAAGCCTGGCGCTCCGAGCGCGACCAGGAGGCGGTCGACGCCGCCCTGGCCGAGGTCGCGAGAGTAGCCGCCGGCGACGAGAACATCATGCCTTCCACCATCGCCGCCGCCAAGGCCGGAGCGACCACCGGTGAATGGGCCGAAACGCTGCGCGAAGCTTTCGGCCCCTACCGCGGCCCGACCGGCGTCGGCGGCGCCGCACCCGGCAAGGACCGCGAGAGCCTCGCTTCGACCCGCGAGAACGTCAACCGGGTCTCGGAGCAGATCGGACACAGAATCCGCATCCTGGTCGGCAAGCCCGGACTCGACGGTCACTCGAACGGATCCGAGCAGATCGCACTCCGGGCCCGTGACGTCGGGATGGAGGTCGTCTACCAGGGAATTCGGCTGACCCCTGAGGAGATCGCCGCCTCGGCACTTCAGGAAGACGTAGACATCGTCGGGCTTTCGATCCTCTCGGGCTCCCATCTGGAGCTGATTCCCGAAGTGGTCCGGCTACTCGCCGAAGAGGGCGTCGAAGTGCCCGTTGTGGCCGGCGGCATCATCCCGCCCGAAGACGCCGAGCGCCTGATCGCGGGCGGCGTGGCCGGCGTCTACACACCCAAAGACTTCGACATGAACGGAATCATGAACGAAATGGTGGACCTGGTGGCCGAGCGCCACCAGCGCTCGGGCAGTGCCGCAGCTCAGCCCGTGTAGGTTCTCCTGATGGGTGCAAACGCCTCACGAATGCCGTCTGAACGAGTCCTGCGGATCCTCGCGGGCGTGGTCGGGCTGGTCGGGCTCGGCATCGCCACCTACATCATGATCAACGAAGTTCGAGGTGAGCTGGTCGCCTGTGGACGTGAAGGCGGCTGCGAAACCGTTCTGAACAGCCGCTATGCGGAGATCTTCGGCGTTCCGCTCTATTACTTCGGCGTAATCGGCTACATCAGCATCCTCGGAGCCACTCTGCTCTCGGGCGACCGCGGCAGGCTGCTGGGCTTCGTGCTCTCGTTCTTCGGCTTCGGGGTCAGCGCCTACCTGACCTTCCTCCAGTACGTGGTGATCGAGAGCATCTGCGTCTGGTGCCGCGGCAGCGCGATAGCGATGACCGTGCTGTTCCTGATCTGCCTCGCCCGGCTCCTCCTCTACTACGGAACCGACGAGCCCGGCCAGGAAGGCGTTCTCCGGCAGCAGGACGATCCGTCGATCGACGACACCGCAGCAGGTCCGGTCTCGGACCAACCCACTTAGATTCAGTTCATCCCACTCAGATAAGATTCCTGTTCTATGGCTACTGGACCGCAGCAGAAGAGAAAAGAACTCCGCGAAAAGCGCCTCAAGGCCGAGGCCGATTCGAAAGGCAGCGATCGCCGCCAGAACATGACGAAGATCGTCGGAATCGCCGCTTTTCTAGGTGTCATCGCAATCGCAGTCGTCGCCCTCATCAGCCTCACCGGCGACGATGAGCCGACCAAGGCGAGCGGCGACGTCGACAAGCTGCTGGCCGGCATCCCCCAGAGCGGGGACCTGCTCGGGGATCCCGACGCCCCGGTCACGGTGGTCGAGTTTGCCGACCTCCAGTGCCCCGCCTGCCAGCAGGCATCGGAAGAGATCATTCCTGACGTGGTCAACGGACCGGTCAGAAACGGCAAGGCCAACTACGAGTTCAACAACTGGGCAATCCTCGGTGAAGACTCCGTAACGGCCGCCAGAGCAGCCCTGGCCGCCCAGGAACAGGACCTGCTCCAGCAGTTCGTCGAGAACTTCTACGCCAACCAGGGCATCGAAGGCTCGGGCTACGTGACCGATGACTTTCTGCTCGATATCGCCGAGAAGGCCGGCATCCCCGACATCGACAAGTGGCAAGCCGACCGCGACCTGCCGAAGTGGGACCAGGTTCTGCTCGAAGTGGACAATGTGGCGATCGACTCCGGTTTCAGCGGCACGCCGACCTTCGCGATCAAGAACGAGGACGGAAGTCTCGAAACGATCAACGCAGGCTCGGCTGACGACATAATCAGGGCGATCAACCAGGCACAGTGACCCTGGAGAACGGCATCTCGTCGTGGCTTCGCTGCTACCGGTGCTGGTCACGCAACCTCGAAGTCCAGGTCCACTACGACGCCATCCGCAAGGTTGATCCCGACTCGGGCCTACCGGCCGAAGGGGTCGATGAAATCCAGGAGTCGGTCGTGCAATGCCTCGACTGCATGCACGATCAGCCTCACCTGACCTTCGAAGGGGACAGGGTGGCCCCGATCGGGGACCGATGGGAACGCATGGTGGCTGGCACTCCGTGGGTCGCATCGGTCACGGTCACGGTTGACGCCGACCGGGTCGAGTCCTGCTCGGGACCGGAAGCGGTCGAATTCCTGACCCTCGGAGCTTTCGGCGACGCCGGCACGCGCGAGTTCTTCACCCATGTGCGGTTCCACAAGCACCAGGGCGACCAGATCGCGATCCACCTGCTGGTCGAGCTCTACGCTCGCAATCCGGAAGAGGCGACCGCGGTTCTGGAGGAAGCCGCCAGCGGCAACCTCGAGATCACCTCCCTGGCTGAAGAGTCGCGTCCCCCGGCCCACGCCTCCGACAGCCCTCACTGACTCCGGTCTGAACCTCCGCCGTCGGCTTCGTTGCGATCGGAAGCCTCCGTATCGCCAGGCCGTTCGGGATCCGCCAATTTCTCCTTCGCCTCCTTCGCCTTCTCGGCCAGGGAGCCGTCGCCGGCGAGGATCTCCCGGAATTCCTTCGCATCGCGCTTGAGGTTCTCCGGCTCGGCCCGGTCGCCGAGCTTGTCCCTGGCACTCTCCCGGAGCCGCCCCGCCTGCTCGCCAAGCTTCCTGAAGTCCATGGGCGAAGCGTAGCCCGTGAGCCGATCTGGCTCGTTCACGCCCCTCATTCCGGGCCGGTTCCGTCCGCCGCCAACGGCGAAAGCCGACCCGGAACGGGGCGGGCGGCTCAGCCTTCGGGAGTTCCGTGGACCTTGCGGGGGATCAGAGCGGTGCGCTTGAAGTGCGCAACCAGCACGCCGTCCTGGTTGAAAACCCGGGTGTGGACCTTGACCAGGCCCCGGTCGAGCTTGGACTTCGACTCGCGGACCTCGAGTACCTCCGACTCACAGAAGAGTGTGTCCCCGTGGAAGACCGGGGCCGGGTGACTGAGCTCGTCGGTGGCGAGGTTGGCGATCGCCTTGCCGGAAAAATCGGAGACCGACATGCCGACCGCGAGCGAGTAGACCAGCGGCCCGACCACGACGTTTCGCCCCTGCTGGGAGGCGTTCGCATGAACGTCGTTGATGTGCAGCGGGTGGTGGTTCATGGTCAGCAGACAGAACAGGTGATCGTCGTACTCGGTCACTGTCTTGGCCGGCATGTGCTTGTAGACCGCACCGACGTCGAACTCCTCGAGGTAGCGCCCGTAAGGATGCGAGCCGCTCTCCTCGCGTTCGCGCTGGTCGGTGGTGAAATCGTTGCTTGCTTCTTCGCTCATCGGTTGGTCGGTTTCCTTTGTTGGTATATCCGCGGGCGACTGGCCCGACGGTGATCAGTGGACTTTTTTCAGCTTGGCCCGCTGCTCATGGGTCTCGAAGACCCTGATGATCAGCTTTGCGACGTTCGAGTCGCCTTCGAACCGGATGTGACCGGTTTCTGCTGCCCGCCTGAATGAGGCGGCCGTACTCTTCTCGTCGGCCAGCGTGTTGAACTGCGCCCGGTCTATCTCGACCCGGCAGCGTTCGTCTTCTCCCCTGCCCTTGCTTATCTGCGGCCCGGGAACCTCGACCCGGTAAGTCTGCATGTCGCCTTTGGCGCGGATGTCGAGACCGAAGACGAGCCTCAGCTTCTTCAAAGCCGGGATCTCCCTCTGGAGGTTGTCCAGAGCGGACTCGATCATCTGCGCAGTTGAAGGCATGACTGTTGTTTATCAGGCAAAAGGCCGTCCCGGCTCAGCCGCCCGACCGGCTTTCTTCATAGACCCTGATGTACTCGTCGACCGACGTCTTCGCGATCGCCTCGCCGACCAGGTCGAGGGGCAGGTCCTCCGCTTTCTTGAAGCGCACGCAGGCCTTGCCGATGTCCAGCTTCGCCCCCCGTTCACCGGCCTCGCGCTCGAACCACTCGCGGGTGCTCTGGTCGCAGTAGACGCCCATCAGGTAGAGCGACATGTGGCGCTTCTGTGAGGCCAGCGCCGCGTATGAGAGCGGCTGGCCGTTGTAGGTCTCCGGGTATCGCTCGAGGGGGATCTCGTAGGAGATCATCCCCCAGCGGGTCTCCTCCACGTAGCCGTCGGGGAGGCTCTCGAGAACCACGTCGCGGACCGCCGAGATGACCTCACGGCGATCTTCGGGGAGGGCGGCGAGATAGCCGTCAGCGGTATCGGCGTCTATCCGCACCACCCTCCCCTGCCGATCAGATCTTGTTGCGCTCGAGCAGCTTCTTGCCGATGACCATGCGCTGGATCTCCGAGGTGCCCTCGCCGATCAGCAGCAGCGGAGCGTCACGGTAGAGCCGCTCGATTTCGTACTCCTTCGAGTAGCCGTAGCCACCGTGGATCCGGAACGAGTCCTCGACGCATTCCTTGCCGGTTTCGGAGGCGATCAACTTCGCCATGCCGGCTTCGAGGTCCGAGCGGATCCCGGCATCCTTCATCATGCAGGCCTTGCGGGTGACCAGACGGGCCGCCTCGATCTTGGTCGCCATGTCGGCCAGCTTGAACTGAATCGCCTGGTGCTGCGCGATCGGCTTGCCGAATGTCTTGCGCTCCTGGCTGTAGCGCAGCGCCAGCTCGAGGGCGCGCTGGGCGATACCGACGCCCCGGGCTGCGACGTTGACGCGGCCGACTTCGAGCGCGTCCATCATCTGGCCGAAGCCCTTGTTCAGGCCGGCCTCTTCGCCGCCGAGGATGCGGTCGGGCGAGCACTTGTAGCCGTCGTAGACCAGTTCGGTCGACTCGACGCCCTTGTAGCCCATCTTCTTGATCGTCGGCGGCACGGTCAGCCCGGCGAATTCGCCGGTGTTCTCATGCGCCCACGGCTCCTTCTCGGTGATGAAGCAGGTCATGCCCTTGTAGCGCGGGTCGGCATCCGGGTCGCTCTTGGCGAGCAGGAAGACCAGGGTCGAGCCGAGTCCGTTGGTGACCCACATCTTCTGGCCGTTGATCTCCCAGTTGCCGTCGTCGTCCTTCTTGGCGCTGGTCTTCAGGGCCTGGACGTCGGAGCCCATTTCCGGCTCGGAAAGCGAGAACGCGGCTCGGACTTCACCGGTTGCCATTCGCGGCAGATAGGTCTGCTTCTGCTCGTCGCTGCCGAACTTCATCAGCAGGTAGGAGCCGATGAAGTGGGTGTTGACCACGCCGGAGATCGAGATCCAGCCGCGGGACAGCTCTTCGACGATCATCGCGTAGGTGGTCAGGTCGAGGCCCATTCCGCCGTACTCCTCGGGGATCGTCACCCCGAACAGGCCGAGTTCCTTCATCTGCTCGACGATCGGCTCCGGAAACTTGTCCTCGTGGTCGTACTCTTCAGCGTTGGGAAGGATCTGCTCGTCAACGAACTGGCGCACCATCTCGGTGATCGCCTTCTGGTCGTCGGTCATCTCCTGGTAGGTCGATTCGGCCATGGCTCCTCTTCGGTTCTGTGAGGGGGAAAGGGTCGCCGGATTGCGGCGAAGAATGAGAGAAAGCAAAGAATATCGGTCCGTCGCCCTCGCCCGTGCCCGACCCGCGACGGAGGCGGGACGTTTCTTCAGGCCCGAGGCAGATAAATTGCCTGTCGGCGGCAGACCCCTCCACCGCCCCAGCCACCGAATTCAAGGAGCAACGTGCGCAACCCCAGAGATTTCTTCAAGCCAATGGCCATCGGCGCCCCGGATCCGATAACCGAAGTCCCGTTCGGTCCCTCGCGAATGATCCATTTCTTCGATGCCTCGAACGAGAAGATGGCGGCCAAGGTGCCGGACATGGCCAAGCAGGCCGACATTCTGCTCGGAAACCTCGAGGACGCCGTGCCGGTCGACAACAAGCTCGCCGCCCGCGAGGGCCTGGTCAAGGTCGCGAAAGAAGCCGAACTCGGCGATACCCAGCTCTGGACCCGGATCAACTCGCTCGAGAGCCCCTGGGTCCTCGACGACCTGACCACGCTGGTGACCGAGGTCGGCGACAAGATCGACGTGATCATGGTGCCCAAGGTCGAAGGACCCTGGGACATCCACTACATCGACCAGCTGCTGGCCCAGCTCGAGGCCAAGGCCGGCGTCGAGCGGCCGATCCTGGTCCACGCGATCCTCGAGACCGCCCAGGGCGTGACCAACCTCGAAGACATCGCCGCCGCCAGCCCGCGAATGCAGGGCATGAGCTTCGGCCCGGCCGACCTCGCCGCCTCCCGTCGCATGAAGACCACCCGGGTCGGTGGAGGCCACCCGGGCTACCGCTCGATGGAGGACCCGGACGCCGACGACCCCGAGGCCGCCCGCGTAACCGCCCAGCAGGACCCCTGGCACTACTCGATCGCCCGCATGGTCGATGCCTGCGCCGCGAACGACATCCTTCCGTTCTACGGACCCTTCGGCGACATCAAGGACGTCGAGGGCTGCGAGACCCAGTTCCGGGCTGCGTTCCTGCTCGGCTGCGTCGGCGCCTGGTCGCTCCACCCGGTCCAGATCGGCATCGCCAAGAAGGTCTTCTCACCGCCGGCCGACGAAGTCCTGTTCGCCAAGAAGGTGATCGAGGCGATCCCCGACGGCCGCGGAGTCCACATGATCGACGGCAAGATGCAGGACGACGCCACCTGGAAGCAGTGCAAGGTGATGGTCGAGCTGGCCGAGATGCTTGCCAAGAAGGACCCCGAGCTGGCCGAGCAGTACGGGATGTAGCCGCCGCGGGCCGCGTGGGTCGGCCGGCAATCGCCGGTCAGGCCCGCGAGGCCAGCGCGTGTACCGCCTGATGGATCGGGTCAAGCATCTCCGAGACCTTGCCGAAGACCTCTTCGGCCGTCAGTTCGTCCGGGGCCAGGCCGGCAGCGAGGTTGGCGACCGGGCAGATCGCGGCGTACTCCAGGCCGGCTTCGCGTGCCAGGACGGCCTCGGGCATTCCGGTCATGCCGATGATCGTGCAGCCGTCGTTCCGGAAGCGACGGATCTCGGCCGCGGTCTCGAAGCGGGGGCCCTGAACCGCCGCGTAGGTGGCGCCGTCGGCCACCCGGGCCTCCCCCGAGCCGGCAGCCTCGAGCACTTCGGTCCGCCAGGACGGCGTATACGGGTCCGTGAAATCAACATGGGGTACCGGTTCGCCGGGTTCGTGGAGAGTCTGGGCCCTGCCCCAGGTGTAGTCGATGATCTGGTCGGGAACCGCGATCATTCCGGGCAGGAGCCCGGGGTCGATCGAGCCGACGGTGCAGACCGCCAGCACCCTTGACGCGCCGGCCCGCTTCAGCGCTTCGATATTCGCCCTGTAGTTGACGAGATGCGGAGCCACGGAATGGTCCTCCCCGTGTCGGGCCATGAACAGCAGTGGACTGCCGCCCAGCTCGCCCCGCACCAGGTCGCCGGAGGTCTGGCCGAACCGGGTGTCGACCCGGCCGCGATCCCCGACCTCGAGACCTTCGATCGAGTACAGGCCGCTGCCGCCGATTACGGCGAGCACCGGCCCGACCTCAGGCCAGCCGCTCTTTGAGGGCTTCGAACTGGTTCCGGATCTCGTCCGGAAGCGCGTCGCCGAACTTCGAGAGGTGCTCCTCGATCTGGGGCAGCTGCTCCCGGACGGCGTCGTCGTCGACGGTCAGCAGTTCGTCCAGGGCGTCCGGGCTGATGTCCAGGCCCTGGAGGTCGAGGTCGCCGATCGCCGGCAGCAGGCCGAGCGAGGTCTCGAAGACCTCTCCCCGGCCTTCGCAGCGGCGGAAGACCCATTCGAGGATGCGGCTGTTCTCGCCGAAACCGGGCCAGAGGTAGTCGCCGGCCTCGTCCTTGCGGAACCAGTTGACGTAGAAGATCTCCGGCAGCTTGGCGCCTTCGGTTTCTCCGATGTCGAGCCAGTGCTGGAAGTAGTCGCCCATGTTGTAGCCACAGAAGGGCAGCATCGCCATCGGATCGAAGCGAAGCTGACCGACCGCACCGGTGGCAGCCGCCGTCGTCTCCGAGGACATCGTCGCCCCGAGGAAGACGCCGTGCTTCCAGTCGAAGGCCTGGGTCACGAGCGGGATCACGCTGGCCCGGCGGCCCCCGAAGAGGAAGGCGTCGATCGGGACGCCCGCGGGGTCCTCCCACTCCGAAGCGATCGTCGGACTCTGTCCGGCCGGAGTGGTGAAGCGGGCGTTGGGGTGGGCTGCCGGGTGGTCCGACTCGGGGGTCCAGTCCCCTCCCAGCCAGTCGATTACGTGTTCGGGGTCGTCGTGGGTCATGCCCTCCCACCAGACGTCGCCGTCATCGGTCAGCGCACAGTTGGTGAATATCGAGTTGCCATGGTCGATCGTTTCCATGGCGATCGGGTTGGTCTTGGCGCCGGTGCCCGGTGCCACGCCGAAGAAGCCGGCCTCCGGGTTGACCGCATGCAGGCGTCCGTCGTCTCCGAACTTCATCCAGGCGATGTCGTCGCCGACCGTCTCGACCTTCCAGCCTTCGACCGCGGGAATGAGCATCGCCAGGTTCGTCTTGCCGCACATCGACGGGAATGCCCCGGTGATGAACTTGACGACGCCTTCGGGGCTGGTCACCTTGATGATCAGCATGTGCTCGGCCATCCAGCCTTCGTCGCGCGCCATCGCCGAGGCGATCCTCAGGGCGAAGCACTTCTTGCCGAGCAGGGCGTTGCCTCCGTAGCCGGAGCCGTAGGACCAGATCTCACGGGTCTCCGGAAAGTGGACGATGTACTTGTTGTCCGCGTTGCAGGGCCACGCAACGTCGTCCTGGCCCTGCCCGAGCGGCATTCCGACCGAATGGACACAGGGCACGAACTCACCGTCGTCACCGAGCACGTCGAGTGCCCCCTTGCCCATGCGGGTCATGATCCGCATCGAAACCGCGACGTAGGCGGAATCGGTCAGCTGGACGCCGATGTGGGCGATCGGAGAACCGAGCGGACCCATCGAGAACGGCAGCACGTACATGGTCCGCCCCTTCATCGATCCCTCGAAGAGGCCGTTCAGTGTCGACCGCATCTCGGCCGGCTCCTGCCAGTTGTTCGTGACGCCGGCGTCTTGCTCTTTCTCCGAGCAGATGAAGGTCTGATCTTCGACCCGGGCGACGTCGCCGGGATCGGAACTGGCCAGGTAGGAGTTCGGCCGCTTGGCATCGGAGAGCTTCGTGAAAGTGCCGCTGTCGACCAGTTCCTGCGCGAGACGGTCGTACTCCTCCGCCGAGCCGTCGCACCAGTACACCGAGTCGGGCTGAGTCAGCTGCGCAACTTCATCGACCCAGGCGATCAGCTTGGCGTTGTTGGTCGGCGCGGACACCTCGGTGGTTTCGGTCACGAGTGCTCTTCAACTCCTTTATTGCCACCCCGAGCCTCCTGGCTCAAGGTCTGTTGAGGCCATCCGGCCACCTGTCGCACCTGATTGTTGCGCAGATACGGGTCACTTTGCTCTCCGATCCTGACCGGACCGATGGCCCTTGTCGGACCCGGATTCAGGGATTTGTGAGCTTCAGGACCTTGAGGTCCGCATCCTCGTTGAGGATCTCGATCTCGGCGAGCGCCTCGGTGCCGCTTCGGGCGGTGACCGTGCATGCGAAGCGGGCGCCGGCAATAACCTCGACGTCATCCGGGCACTCGACTTTTGCGATCTTCGTTCCGGTTTCCTCTTCTACGTCGAAGCGGACCGCGATCTCGGTCTTGACCGGATCGACCACGTCGGCGGCGCAGCCGGCGATCGATGCTCCGGCGGCGGCCAGCACCAGGACCGCGGCGATCAGCGACCGGGAACGGCCGCGGCCGGGATTTCGACTCTGGTTCACGCGCCGCAGGCTACAGGGCGCGATTCCTAGTGTCTGAATCGGAATGACTACCTGCCCGGGCTTCGAATAGATTTTCGCGCTTCCTATGCGCTTCTACGAATACGAGGCACGAAAGATCGTCGAGCTGGCCGGCATACCGGTCACCAAGTACGGCTTCTGCCAAACAGCTGAAGAGGCACGCAAGGTCGCCGAGGACATCGGCGGACCGACCGTGATCAAATCCCAGGTGCTGACCGGTGGCCGTATGAAGGCCGGCGGAGTTCAGTTTGCCGATACCCCCGAGGAGGCGGCCGAACACGCCGCGAACATCCTCGAGCTGGAGATCAACGGTCTCAAGCCGGTGGGGGTGCTGGTCGATCCGAAGGCCGAAATCAAGCAGGAGTATTACGCCGGGGTCGTCTGGGACGGCACCGCGAAGAAGCCTCTGATGCTGTTCAGCGACATGGGCGGCATCGACATCGAACAGGTAGCTGAAGAGCATCCCGACCACGTCGGCCGGGGTCACATCTCGAACCTGTTGCCGGTCGGTGACTACGAGGCCAAGCAGGTCGTCGCCGCAACCGGCGTGACCGGCAGCCAGCTGAACCGGGCCACACCGGTTCTGGCGAAGCTGGCCCGCCTGTTCCGGGACAACGACATGCTGCTGGCCGAGATCAACCCGCTGGCCGAGCTGACCGACGGAACTTTCGTCGCCCTGGACGCCCACATGGAGATGGAAGACGAAGCGGTGGGTCGCCAGAAGGCGCTTCTTCGCAAGGAACTGGCGATAGCCGAGGAAGACACCCGCGACAACTACGTTCCGAGCCAGTTCGAGAAGAACGTGAAGGCGATCGACGCGGCCGACCACCGCGGAGTGATCCAGGGCAAGGACCACGGCTTCAGTGGAAACCTGGGCCTGGTAATCGGCGCCGGAGGAGGTTCGCTGACACTGACCGACGCGGTTCGCAGCCAGGGCGGCAAGCCGGCCAACTACTCCGAGATCGGCGGTAACCCTTCGGTCGCCAAGGCCTGCGGCCTGGCCAAGGAAGTCCTGCAGAAGGACGGCGTCGAAAAGATCGCCGTGATGATGTCGATCGTCTCCAACACGCGGGTGGACATCGTCGCCCGTGGAGTGATCAAGGCCTGTCTCGACCTGGGCAAGGACCCGGCCGAGACCATCGCGATCTTCCGCATCCCGGGAGCCTGGGAAGACGAAGGCTCGAAGATCCTCGACCACTACGGCGTCGAATACTGCGACCGGACGGTCTCCCTCTGGGACGCCGCCGGACGAGCAGTCGCCAAGATCCAGGGGGCCTCAGCATGAGCATCCTGCTCGACAAGGACACCACCTTCATCGTCCAGGGCATTACCGGACGCGAAGCGATCAACCTGACCCGCGAGTGCCTCGACTACGGCTCGAAGATCGTCGGCGGAGTGACCCCGGGGCGCAAGGGCCGCGAGGTCCATGGCGTGCCGGTCTTCGACACGGTCGCCCAGGCTGTCGAGAACCACGGCAGCCCGATCGACGGCTCCGTCGTCACCGTCCCCCCCGGCTTCACCAAGGACGCGGTGATCGAGGCGATCGCCAACGGCATCAAGCTGCTGGTCATCGTGACCGAGCGGATCCCGCGCGGTGACGTCGCCGAGATGGTCGAGTTCGCGGACATGCACGGGGCCCGGATAATCGGCCCGAACTGCCTCGGCCTGATCGTTCCCGAGGTATGCAAGATGGGCGGGATCGGCGGCCCGGCCAAGGATGCGGCCAAGTCCTACGAGCCGGGAGCGGTCGGCGTGATGTCGCGCTCCGGCGGCATGACAACCGAGATCTCCTCATCGCTCACCGCAGCCGGACTCGGGGTTTCGACCGCGATCTCAATCGGCGGCGACGCGATCATCGGTTCGACCTACGCCGAGCTGATGCCGTACTTCGAGGCCGACGAGCAGACCGAGGCAATCGTGATCTACACCGAACCCGGAGGCCGAATGGAGGCCCAGCTCGCCGAGTGGAAGACCGAGAACAACTCGCGCCTGCCGATCGTCGCTTTCATGGCCGGCAAGTTCATGGACGACGAGGAAATGCAGGGCATGAGCTTCGGCCACGCCGGCACGATCGTCGAAGGCAAAGAGGACTCGGCCAACGAGAAGATCAAGCGACTCGAAGAGGCGGGGATCACCGTCGTCGAGCGGATCGACGAGATCCCCGATGCAGTCAAGGAAAGGATCGCGAAATGAGCGCCACCGAATCTCTGGAAAGCGTCTTCATCGACGTCGAGGTGGCCGAGCCGGCCGCTTCCGATGTCGAGCTGGCGAAGAAGCTCGAAGAGGTCTGCCCGGTCAGCATCTTCAAGGCCACCGACTCCGGCACCGAGGTCGTGCGGGGACAGCTGGACGAATGCGTGCTCTGCGAGCTCTGCGTCGAAGCCGCTCCGGCCGGCGCAGTGACGATCATCAAGAAGTACGAGCAGTAGCCCGGCTGGGCACTCCGGCGAGGATCCTGGCGCAGGGCACGTCGTCTTGCCCGTCAGTTCACGTTTCGCGCCGAAGATCAGATCCAGGTCGGCACCGGCCAGGGCTCTTTACTGGGATGATCGGGCTGCCTTGAACTTCATCGAAGATGTAATCGAGCGCTTCCCCTTCTCCCGCAAGGCGGTGATCGCGATCGACGCCGAAGGACGACGCGAGGTCCACCACTTCAGCCACCTGTTCGCCCGCAGTCTCGGACTGTCCGGGGTGATGCTCGCGAACGGAGTTCGGCGCGGTGACACCGTCCTGATCCTGGTCGGCAACCGGATCGAGCTGGTGATCGCGATGCTGGCCTGCTTCCGAATGGGTGCCGTGGCCTTCCCCTGCAACCCCCAGCTGACCGCGGGCGACCTCGCGATGCGCGTGGCCGCGACCAACCCGGCCCTGGCGATCGGCGAGTCCGGAATACCTGGCCCACCTGCCCGGGGGCATCCCGTACCTCGACATGGATGACCTCGCGCGGGCCTTCGACGAGGACCTCGACCAGCCGACCCCGGCCCGAAGCGCCCGGCTGGACCCGACTGACCCCGCGTTGGTCGTATTCACGTCTGGATCCACCGGCGAGCCGACCGGTGTCATACATCCACAGAGCTACCTGACCGGTCAGAAGCTCCAGTCCGAGCACTGGTTCGGGGCGCGGCCCGGTGACCTCGCCTGGTGCACGGCGGCTCCGGGATGGTCGAAGTCGTCCCGAAACGCCTTCATCGCCCCCTGGCTCTGCGGTGCGACAGCGCTGCTGGTGGACGAGCGCTTCGACCCGGAGACCCGACTCGACATCGTGCGGCGCGAGAAGGTGAACGTTCTCTGCCAGGCGCCGACCGAATTCCGCATCCTGGCCCGTAGGACCGAACTCAAGGCGCTGCCGGACGTCCACCGGATGGTCTCGGCCGGCGAGAGCCTGAACGCCGAGGTGATCGGAGCCTTTCGCGAGGCGACCGGCCTCGAAATCGCGGACGGCTACGGCCAGACCGAAACCGGAGCGGTGACCGGGATGCGCCCCGGCGACCGGATCGCCGGGAAGGAGGGCTCGATGGGCCGCCCCCTTCCCGGAATCGAAACCCGAATCGTCGAAGGTGAACTTCAGCTCCGGGTGGAAAGCTCGCCGAGCTTCTTCTCCGGCTACCTCGACGGCACCGCCTTCGAGGAGGAATGGTGGCCGACCGGGGACATCGTCGAAGCCGACGAAGATGGCTTTCTCTACCACCACGGCAGGAACGACGACGTGATTTCCTCTTCCGGCTACCGGATCGGGCCGGTCGAAGTCGAATCAGCCTTGCTCTCCCATCCGTCAGTCGCCGAAGCTGCTGCGATCGCGGCACCCGACCCCGAGCGCGGCTCGGTCGTGAAAGCGGTGATCGTGCTGCGTGGAGGCCGTCCCCGGGGGGAAGCCGAGACGGGAGAGCTGATCGCCGGACTCCAGGCTCACTGCCGCGAAGTCACGGCTCCCTACAAGTACCCGCGCCTGATCGAGTTCGTCGACGAGCTGCCGAAGACCGCCAGCGGCAAGATCAAGCGGGCCGATCTTCGGGAACAGCTCGAGCAGTCCTGAGCGGCGGTCGGCACGGCTTGCCGTCGACCCTGCTCTCAGGGCTGGCTGATGCCGCCGCCGACGATGTCGCGAAACCGCTCCTTGAAGCGCTGGGTGCGGCGGTCTGGCGGGAAGCGCTTGGCTGCCGCCACCTGCTTTCCGGGGCGGCGCTCCCCGTAGCGGCGCCGTGCCCAGGCCGAGTTCGGCTTGGCAAGTCGCATCGCTCCGTAGATGCCGACGGGGAGGATGAAGAAGCCGACGATTCCGTGCAGGATCCGGTCCTTCAGGAAGCAGATCCCGGAGACCGCGAAAACCGTCAGGGCGAGAAGCGAGCTGACGATCACGATCTCGACTGAACCGGTCTCGACTTCGAAGGGACGTACCCCGAAGAAGATCAGAGCCATGCAGAGGCCTGCGACGACGGTCGCGTCGATCGAACGCCGTCCTTCTTCCGCCCAGTAGACATCGTCCAGGTGCACCCAGAGAGCGAACTCGTCGATGGTCAGACCGACCCCGATGCCGAAGGCGAATGCGCAGAGTTCGAACCACGGGCTGTAGTCGACGAGGACGAAGCCCAGGGTGCCGGCGGTCATCATCGTGACGATCCCGAAAACCAGGTGGTGAAGGTGGACGCCGCTCTCGCTGACGATGCTGCCGGGCCACCAGGGGACCTTGGGGCTGCGCATCAGTCGCGTGCTGATCCGGATGAAGACGAAGGACCCCAGAAAGCCGACCAGAACCAGGAACAGAGCCTGGCGGTTGTGCTCGACCAGCTGGTCGTTCCAGAAGTCGGCGAGTATGGAGGCGCTGACGGCGAAGGCGGACGGATCCATCGGGTGGATCATAGGCCCGCCACGGCAGCGCCGGTCCGGCCGCCTGCGAAGATGGAGCGATGCCGAACCGCCTGGCTGAAGAAACCAGTCCGTACCTGCTCCAGCACCGGGACAACCCGGTGGACTGGCTGCCATGGGGAGCGGCGCGCTGACCCTCGCCAGAGAGCAGGATCGCCCGATCCTGCTCTCGATCGGCTACGCCGCATGCCACTGGTGTCACGTGATGGAGCGCGAGTCGTTCGAGGACGAGAGCACGGCGAAGTACATGAACGAGCACTTCGTGCCGGTCAAGGTAGACCGCGAAGAGCGACCGGACATCGACGCGATCTACATGGAGGCCGTCCAGTCGATCACCGGACAGGGCGGCTGGCCCCTCACCGTCTTCCTCGACCCCGACGGCGTCCCCTTCCACGGCGGGACGTACTTCCCACCCGATTCTTCGAGGGGAATGCCGAGTTTCATGATGGTCATGGAAGCCGTTGTCCAGGCCTTCGATGAGCGCCGTGACGAGATCCGCTCCCAGTCGGAGAACGTCAGAACCCGCCTCGGCGCAGTCGCCCTGGTCAGCGCCCCGGAGGGAGATATCGACCCCGCGATACCGGAAGAGCGAGCGATGGCGATCACCTCTTCGGCCGACCTCGAGCACGGTGGGTTCGGACCGGCACCGAAGTTCCCGCCGGCATCCGTGCTGGACTTCCTCCTGGCCCGCGGGCAGAGCGAACCGGTTGAAATCACGCTCGACCGGATGGCGGCCGGGGGTATCTATGACCAGATCGGCGGCGGTTTTTCGCGCTACTCGGTGGACGATGTCTGGCTGGTCCCGCACTTCGAGAAGATGCTCTACGACAACGCCCTGCTGGCACGCACCTACCTGCACGGGTGGCAGGAGCTCGGGCACCAGCGATACCGCCGGATCGTGGTCGAGACCCTCGACTGGGCGACGCGCGAAATGCGCGATCCCGCGGGTGGGTTCCACGCCTCCCTCGACGCCGACTCCGAGGGGGTAGAAGGCCTGTTCTACACCTGGACCGGGGCCGAGCTGGAGGAGGTGCTGGCAGATCGGACGGATTCGGTGATGAGGACCCTTGGCGCGAGCAACGAGGGCAATTTCGAAGGCCGCAACGTGCTCCATTTTCCCACCGGCATACCGCCGGCGGACTTCGACGACGAGCTGACCGCGGCACGCGAGGCGCTGATGGAAGCGCGGTCGCAGCGGATCCGACCCGCGCTCGACGACAAGGTGCTCTGCTCCTGGAACGCCCTGATGATCTCTGCCCTGGCCGAAGCCGGAGCCGTGCTCGAACGGCCCGACTACCTTGAAACGGCAAGGCAGTGCGCCGATTTCATCTGGGACGAAATGCGCGATCGCCAGGGCAACCTGCTGCGCAGCTGGCGCCACGGAGAGGCCCGGCTGAACGCATACCTCGAGGACCACGCCTTCCTGCTCGAGGGGCTGATCACGCTCTACGAGGCAGGCTTCGACCCGGCCGTATTCAGTCGGGCGGTGGCTGTGGCGGAAAACATGATCGACCGCTTCGCCGACCCCGACCGTGGTGGCTTCTTCTCGACCTCGCATGACCACGAGCAGTTGATCGCCCGACGCAAGGACATCGGCGACCATCCGATCCCATCCGGAAGCGCTTCAGCGGCACTCGGGCTGCTGCGTCTCGCAGACCTGACCGGAGAAGCCCGCTACAGGCGTCACGCCGAAGGGGTACTGAAGCTTCTCGCCCCGGCGACCGCCCGCCAGCCCGGGGCCTTCGGCCACCTGCTCCAGGCACTGGACCTCTACTTCTCACCGGACGGCGAAGTCGCGGTCGTCTGGCCTGACGGTGCCGGCAGGCAAGCTGCCCAGCCGCTGCTCAGGGCATACCGCGAGCGCTACCGGCCGCGAACCGTGCTGGCCGGCGGGCCGCAGGGCTCATCGACGCCGCCGTTGCTGGAAGGGCGGACGGCGCCGGGTGAGCAGCCGGCCGCATTCGTCTGCCGGGACTTCAGCTGCCGTGCCCCGGTCTGCGAGCCGGCAGAGCTGCTGAGCGGACTGGACGCCGAAAGACCCGCCTAGAGAAGCGGCAGGAAGGTCTGGATCTCGTAGGGAGTGACCTGGACCCGGTAGTTGTCCCACTCCTGCCGCTTGAGTTCGATGAAGCGACGGAATGTGTGTTCGCCGAGCGTTCGCAGCACCAGTTCGGAGTCGGCGGCCAGTTCGACCGCCTCACCGAGGGTCGAAGGCAGCTGTTCGATGCCGCGAGCGGCCATCTCGTCGGGACCGAGGTGGTAGAGGTTCTCCTCCATCGGCTCGGGCAGCTCGTACCCCTTCTCGATTCCTTCGAGTCCTGCCTGGAGCATTCCGGCGAGGCAGAGATACGGGTTGCAGGCGGGGTCGGGACAGCGCAGCTCGGCCCAGGAATCCCCCTCTTCACTCGCCTGCCGCTGGGGGACCCGGATCAGCGAAGAGCGGTTACGGCGCGACCAGGAGAGGTAGACCGGTGCCTCGAAGCCTGGCACCAGACGCTTGTAGGAATTGACCCACTGGGAGTAGAGCGGGGCGATCTCGCGGGCGTGGCGGAGCTGGCCTGCGACGAAGGCGTTTCCGGTAGCCGAGAGTCGGCCCGGCCGGTCCGGATCCTGGAAAACGTTTTCGCCTCCGGCGACCAGCGACTGGTGGATGTGGAGTCCGGATCCGTTGGCATCGCCGAGGGGCTTCGGCATGAAGGTCGCATGCCAGTCCTGTTGAAGCGCGTACTCCTTGACCACGATCCGACTGGTCATCAGGTCGTCTGCGGCCCTGAGGGCGCCAGAGGCCTTGATGTCAAGTTCGTGCTGGGACGGCCCCGCCTCGTGGTGGGTCGAAGCGACATGGATACCCATGCGCTCGAGCGCGAGCACCGTTTCCCGGCGTACGTCGGAGCCTGCATCGAGAGTGGTCAGGTCGAAGTAGCCACCTTCGTCAAGGACTTCCGGTATTCCGTCAGCCGGGCGAGCCGACCGGAAATAGTAGAACTCGATCTCCGGAGCGACTGCGAAATCCTCGAAGCCCATGCCTTCGGCCCGCTCCAGCGCACGTTTCAGGACCCACCTCGGGTCGCCTTCGTATGGCAGCCCCCCGGGGACCTCGATGTCGCAGAACATGCGCGCCACTGCGTCGATGCCCTCGGGCCGCCAGGGGATGAGCGAAAAGGTGGAGGCATCCGGCCTCGCCACCATGTCCGACTCCTCGACCGAGTTGAACCCGGTCAGCGATGCGCCGTCGAATCCGATGCCGCGCTCGAAGGCCCTCTCGAGCTCCGTTGCGTTGATCGAGAAGCTCTTGAGGTGACCGAGAACGTCGGTGAACCAGAGCCTTATGAACCTGACGTCATGCTGCCTGACCAGTTCGTAGACATCGGCTGCTGTTCTCGGTTGTTCTGACATCTGGCTCCTTGGATTGCCCCGACTGCCGCGGTCTGCTGCCGTCAGCCGGAAACGATACGCGACCGGGCTTGCGAACCGCCGGTCCAACCGGTATAACTTACTCGTGGTAAGTAACTAGCTAAAAGTAAAGTAATGGGATCCTTAACGCCCAATAAAGCAACAGGATTCCACTCCACTAAAGATTGGAAACGAGTCGATCGTGACCGTAAAAACAGAAGTCAGCCGGTTTCATATCCATGACGAATTGACGGCGCCCGACCAGAGCGCACCCATCCTCAAGAGCATTCAGGTCGGTGGCCGCCAGGTCAACAAGCTGGTCGGGGTACTCGCGGGCTCGCCTGCCGTACTCCGCGCCTACACCAGAATGCGGGCAGAACTCCAGCAGGGAAGCTTGCCCAAGTCCACTCGCCACCGCGTAGCGCTGGCGGTCGCAGAGCACCGGGGCGACAGCTACAGCGTCGTCCAGTACGCGAAGTCGGCACGAGCCGCAGGCCTCGGACTCGACGAAGTCTCCAGGGCCCGGAGTTTCACCTCGGCGGACGAGCATGAGAATGCCCTTCTGATCTACCTGAAGGCAGCCCTCGACGCAGACGGTGACCCGCCTCTGTACCTCCACGAGGAGGCCCGGGAGGCCGGATGGGAGGACGAGCATATCCTCGAAGCCCTGGCCCATGTCGCCCTGGCGGAGTTCCAGAGCCTGATGGCCGCAGCCGCCGCACTGCCCAAGGATCAGGCGACCCCGCGGGTGCTCCCCCAGGCTGCCTGAACGGCCGGCCGAAAGGCCGACGAGCCCCTCCCCCAGAAGTTCCCCCTCAGCAGAAAGGACATCCCCTCGGGACGTCCTTTCTGCTGAGGGGTGTCAATTCGAAACTCAGTTGAACTTGAGCTTCGCGGTGAACAGCAGACGGCTGCCCTTGAAATTGCAGGCGTAGAAACGCTTGCTTCCGACCTTGAGCTGCGAACTGGCCTGGTCGATCGAGCCGGGGCCGCACTTGCCCGGCTGGCGGCTGGCACGCCATGCGTACCGAGATCCGAGGCTGTCGGCAAAGGCCGGGGCCCAGGTCGGGACCGCGAGCGATACGAACTGGCCCTTCTTGATCCTGATCGGCTGCTTGAGCTTGAAGGTCGCGACGCCGCCGAGTTCCCGGTTGAGTCCCTCGACCGGGCTCTTGCGCTGAAGGCGGAACTTGCTGCCGCTCTTGGTCTTCACTCGCTGAAGCACCGTGATCGCCGCCTGGGGCGGGCTGCCGAAGCGTCCGTTGAGGGCCTCGCGATCGGCGGCGTTCGGCTTGCCGAGCCAGAGCTTCCAGGCGGTGATCTTGCCGTTTGCGGTGGCCCGGTAGGGAGAGGCTCCGGTCGGAAGGAGTTTCTGGATGCCGCTGACCGTAGGGATGACCTGGCAGTTCACCGGGCAGAGCGGATCCTGCATCGTCGCCGCGCCTCCGAGGACGGTCGACTTGGCCTTGGCCGCATCGGCGCTGTCGCCGGCGTTGCCGCCCACGAGCGCCAGGGCGAAAGCAAAGAAGCCGATCACTACGGCGACCGTGATGGTGCGGACGAGCCCGGTTCCGGGGCCGCTGTTCGCTGTACCGTGCGTAAGCATCAGATGAGTTCTCCTGTTCGCGAAGTGGTTCGAGTCGGGACCGGTTTGCGGCCGCACAGGGTACAAACACCAACTGCGGCCAAACGGATCGCAGGTGCTGCTGAATCCGATCTGCCGCCCGAGGCGGCGCGGCTCAACCGCGCTTGATCACGGCGTGGCGAACATCGCCGACGCCGCTGAACCTGAGTGCCTTGCGGGTGGCGTTGGTCAGGTCCCACGAGCGCCCTGCCGTGTACGGTCCGCGGTCGATGACACGGGTGATCACGAAGCGCCCCCGGTTGCCGATCAGCACCTTGGAACCACACGGCAGTGTCTTGTGGGCGACCCCCTGGGTCCCCTTGCGGAGTGTCTGGCCGCAGGCTGTCCTGTTGCCATAGAAGCCCGGTCCGTACCAGGACGCCCCGGAGCTGCGCATCGAACCAACCAGCTTGCGGGCGGTATGCCTGTTCACGACACCGTTCGCGGCGATCTTCGTCTTCTTCTGGAAGCGACGCACGGCGCTCGTGGTCGGAGCGTCGAAGTTCGGGTTGACCCCCGTGCCGCGCAGCAGCGACTTGGCGCGCACGATGCCCTTGAGCACGCGGACGTCAGGCCCGTTCATCCCCTGGCGCAGGGTGCGAGTGCCGAAGCGCGGCGCCAGGCTGGGGGTGCTGACCGTCTGGGTCAGGTTGAGGCCACCGGCCGAGGCAGTTGCTCCTGCGGCCGTCGCGGAATCGGCGCCACGGCCGGTCTCGAGGGCCAGCCAGCACAACCATGGCCAGAGCCACGGCGATCAGGGCGGTGCTCAGTTTTGTTCTCCGCTCAGGGCGGAGTGAAACATTCTTCATTTCTCTTTCCGGTGCTTGCGGGGTTAGCTGTCGGGCTCGCGCTGAAAGAGCAGCGCTACCTGGCTGATGCCAGTGATTCGCCCCATGGACCTTGTCCTTTGGGTCCCCCGCTCTCCGCGATCTTGTGGCGGAGATTCAGCTGAAGGTTGAGCAGTACGTTAGCAAACGCTCACGCAAGCGGCTGTCCCGTCCCTGGAAGTAGAAAGGGCCCCTTGCGGAGCCCTTTCCTTAGCGGGTCTGTAAGCCGGATCCTGTCTTGAACGACCATCTATCTCGCCGGCTGATCACACCGGCGGGGACCGGGTCTTACCCCGGTTCACCTGCGACCTACCTGGATCTCGCCGGGCCGGGTCGACGATCCTGTTTGGTCTTGCACCGGACGGGGTTTACCTGGCCGCCGCGTTACCGCGACGCCGGTGCGCTCTTACCGCACCTTTTCACCTTTGCCTGTTCGCAACTCACGTGTGGCTGCGTCATCGGCCGTGTATTTCTGTGGCACTTTCCTGCGGGTTTCCCCGAGTGGGAGTAACCCACCGTCCTGCCCTGTGGTGTCCGGACTTTCCTCGAAGGGATTTCTCTCCCCCCGCAGCCGTCCGACCCACGAATGGGATTCTAGCCCGTGCCCCGACTCCGCACGGCAGAAAACCGTCGGGTGGCATGAGTTGTGCCACTCCAGGCGGCAGTATCGCCACCGGTCGGCCGCGGCTGAGCTCAGACCTTGCGGAAAACCCCGATTACCTTGCCGATCACGGCGGCGTCGGTCGTGATGATCGCCTCCATCGAGTCGTTCTCGGGCTGGAGCCGCATGTGGTCGGTCTCCTTGAAGAGCCTCTTCACGGTCGCCTCCTCCTCGTCGAGCATGGCTACGACGATCTCGCCGTTATCGGCGTCCGGCGCCGGATGAACGATCACGTAATCGCCGTCCATGATGCCGGCGTCTTTCATGCTCTCGCCGCGGACCTCGAGAACGTAGTCGCCGTCACGGCCTCCGATCACCGAAGGAACGTCCACGTAGTCCTCGATGTTCTCTTCGGCCAGCATTCCGGGACCGGCCGAGATCCGCCCGAGCAGGGGCAGGCCGTTGCCGGACGCGCCGCCGGGAAGCACGGTGTCGACCGCAGCATCGCGGGCACTCCTGGCCTTCTCGACCAGGATCTCGATCGCCCTGGGCTTGCTGGGATCGCGACGCAGCACACCGGCCTTCTCCAGGTTGGCGAGATGCACGTGTACCGTCGACGACGAATGAAGACCGACAGCCTTGCCGATCTCGCGGACGGTCGGCGGATAACCGGTCTTGTCGGCGTACTTGCCGATGTAGTCGAAGATCTCGCGCTGCCGCTTGGTCAGATCAACCACGTTTCTCCTTCGCCGGCCCGAGGCCGTTCGATTCGTCATTTGCCGTGATCCGCCAATAGCGAACCTGTGTTCGTAAACTAGCGCCATCGGCGGACGTATGTTCGTACAGGGTGAAAACCGCAAGCACGCGACCAGCAGGGCAAAGCGCTTGCGGGGCCGCATCTCCTAGAATCCGCCGTCCTCCTGCGGCTGTGGCGGAATTGGTAGACGCGCAAGCTTGAGGGGCTTGTGTCCGAAAGGACGTGGAGGTTCGACTCCTCTCAGCCGCATCGACCGACGGAGTTGCCGGATTCACGGGTCCCGGTGATCCGGGACCCGGTGTTGACGGGCTGGCATACTCGGTCCCGATGCCGCCGGAGGCAACAGGAGAGACCTCGATCATGTGGTTCAGGCGGGATCTGCGGGTCCACGACCTGCCGGCGTTGGCCGATGCCGCCACCGGCCCCGTCGTGCCCTGCTTCATCTTCGATGAACGTCTGCTGACCGCGGGTCGGTTCGTATCCCCGACCAGGGTCCGCTTCATGCTCGGATGCCTCGCAGATCTGCGCGAGTCCCTTCGCGAGCGTGGATCGGATCTGATCCTGCGCATCGGGCATCCGGAATCTGTACTGCCCGAACTCGCGGCCACGTCCGGGGCAAGCAGGGTTCACTGGACGGCGGACGTCTCGCCCTGGGCGGCCTGGCGGGACCAGCGGGTCGGATCGGCACTCGACGGGGCGGGAATCGGCCACCACGTCCATCCGGGGGCCTACATCGTCGACGACCCGGGGGCGATCGTGTCCGGCAAGGGCACCCCCTACACCGTCTACTCGCCCTTCTACAAGGCCTGGCTGGAAGTCGAAAGGCGGGAACTGGAGGATGCGCCCGAAGCGATCGGGACACCTCGAGGGAATCGAGGGCGGCAGGCTGCCCTCGCTCGCCGACCTGGGCCTCGACGGGCAGGCCGCCGAAACATCGTTCGAGCCGGGTGAAGCTGCCGCACGCGAAGCAGCACGCGACTACCTCAACGGCGGGCTGTCGCAGTACGGGCAGAACCGGAACAACCCTTCCGGCGGTTCCTCCCGGCTGTCGCCCTACATGCGCTGGGGCTGTGTGTCCGCACTTGAACTGGAAATCAAACTGGGCCTGCGCGAAGGCAAGGGACCACGGGTTTACCGAAAGGAACTCGCCTGGCGGGAGTTCTACGCCTCGGTTCTCGCCAATTTCCCGACGGTGACCGAAGTGGAGTTCCAGGAGCGCTACCGTGGCACGCTCGACTGGCAGCAGGACGACGAACTGCTGGAAGCGTGGAAGCAGGGAAAGACGGGCTATCCGCTGGTCGACGCCGGCATGAGGGAGATGCTGGAGGACGGCTGGATGCATAACCGGCTGCGAATGGTCGTGGCCTCGTTCCTGACCAAGGACCTCCACCTGGACTGGCGACATGGCGAAAAGTGGTTCATGGAGCGGTTGGTGGACGGCGACCTCGCATCCAACAATGGCGGCTGGCAGTGGACGACCTCGGTCGGGACCGATCCGGCCCCGTACTTCCAGCGCATGTTCAACCCGATGACCCAGCACGAGCGCTTCGACCCCGACGGCCATTACGTACGCCGCTGGCTGCCCGAGCTGCGGCAGGTACCGGACGAGCACCTGGTGCGACCGTGGCTGATGGACGAGGAGACCCAGGAGAGCTGCGGCTGCCTGATCGGCACCGACTACCCGGCGCCCGTGGTCGATCACGCCGAAGAGCGACGGATCGCTGTCGAGCGCTATCGCTCCGCCGCCGGACAGACCGGGGACTGACCTTGGGCAAGCCCGGCAACCCCCGTCAGCCGTTCACCTTCGACGAGGAGATCATCCGTGACGGCGAGCCGGAGATCATTGCCGAGCTCTCCGACCCTGAACGGCTCGAACGGATCCGGTCCGAAGCCGACAAGGGTTTCGGGCTGCTGGCCCACCTCGGCCCGGCAGTCTGTGTTTTCGGCTCGGCAAGGACGGTCGAAGACGACCCCGAATACCGGCTGGCACGTCAGGTTGCCGCCGCGATCGGCGATGCGGGCTACGGCGTGATCACCGGCGGCGGTCCCGGCACCATGGAGGCCGCCAACCGGGGCGCCCGTGATGCGGGTGCCACCTCGGTCGGACTGAACATCGAGCTACCCCATGAACAGGGTCTGAACGAGTACGTGGACATCGGCATGGAGTTCCACTACTTCTTCCTGCGAAAGCTGATGTTCGCCCGCTATTCGTGGTCGTTCGTGATCTTTCCGGGCGGGTTCGGCACACTCGACGAAACCTTCGAGGTCCTCACCCTGACCCAGACCGGCAAGACGAGGCCGGCCCCGATGGTCCTCGCAGACTCGAGCTACTGGAACGGCCTGATCGACTGGATGCGAGGGCACCTTCTCGGCGAAGGCCGGCTGAGCGCCGGCGACTTCGAGCTGATCAGGGTTGCCGACGACCCGGTCGAGATCGTGCGACAGGCGACCGCCGGATTCCCGAACCTGCCCGCCGAACTGGCCTGAGCCGGTCGCCTGTGAAGGCAAGGAAAGCCGCGGTACCTAGTCGAGGCCGCCGCGCTCGGCTCTCTGGAGGCCGATGGGTGTCTTGCGAAAGCCCGGGAGAGACCAGTTCGATGCCACGCGGAAGCTCGACGCAGAGGTCCGAAACCGATTCCGCCCTGAGGCGGCCGGCCCTGATTCGAAGATCCAGAACGTGCCCGCCGCAGCGGCGGTCCTCGTCGATGAAGTGAAGGTGGTACCCGCCGTCGAGATCGCTCCGCCGCATCGCTTCCACATGGAGCGAGCGCAGCATGCGCTCCTCGATCACTGGCGGATCGTGTCGAGAAGGATGCGGCAGTGGCGGTCGATCAGGTCGATCACCTCGTCGAATCCGTCACCGGCGCCGAGGTAGGGATCCGGCACGTCGAGGTCCTCGTCGCCACCGAACTCGCGCAGAAGCCGGATCCCGGGGTCCTCACCCCCGGCGAGCTCGATCAGGTCGGCCTGGTTGGAGCGGTCCATGGCGACGATCAGGTCGTAGTTTTCGAAGTCCGACGGGGCCACCTGCCTTGCCTGCCCGCCGACTTCGAGGCCACGCTTCGCGCCGGCTTCGACCGCTCGCGGGTCGGGCGGGTGGCCGATGTGCCAGTCGCCGGTACCGGCCGAGTCGATCCTGATCTCATCGCGCAGTCCGGCTTCAGTCACGAGATCGCGCATGACGGCCTCAGCCGTCGGAGAACGGCAGATGTTGCCGAGACAGACGAAGAGGATCCGCATGCTCAGGGGCCGGAGCCGCCGCTCGACTGGTTGCTGATCCGCTGGTTGGTCTTGTCAATCCGGTTGTTGAGCGAATTGAAGTTCTGCTGGACCTGATTCTGGAGGTTGGAGATCTGGTTCGACTGCTTCTGGTTGGTCGACTTGAGCGCATCGATCTGGCTCTGCTGATTGCTGACCTGTTTTTGGAGCGATGTGATCGAGCTGGCGTTCGAGTTGATCTTTCCGAGCTGGTTCTTTTCGGCCCGGCTCAGGTCGTCAACCAGTTTCTCGGCACCCGAGACCTGCTGGGCCTCGACCGTGTCCTGGCGCTTCTGGGCCTCGGCGAAGCGCTGCTCGACGACCGCCGTGACCTCCTCGTTCGACTTGAGCTCGTTCTTGGCGTTGAAGGCGACGAGCGTGCCGAGGGTGCCGAGCGCGAGGCCGACCGCGCCGAGGGTGATCGCCAGTATCAGCTTGCTGCGGTCGCTCATGGCCGCGATGCTAGAGCATCAATGCCGGATTTCGGCAGGGCCGGCCGGATGATCAGAGGTTGAGCAGGACCAGCGTATTGACGACGAAGATGATCGCGACGGCGATCGTCGCCCGGGTCAGGTTGCGCTCGACCATCGAGCCGCCACCGATCGAGCTTCCCCCGCCGCCGATGCCGAAAGCACCGGACAGGCCGGCATCCTTGCCCGAATGCAGCAGCACCAGGAAGATGAGCAGGAAGGCCAGGCCGGCCTGTATCACTGAAAGAAAGGTAAACATTCGACCGGGGAGTCTAGCCGTTTTCGGGCGGCTTCACCGCGCGTGCCTCGTCCAGCTCGCGCAGGATCGTGACAGCGTCGCTTCTGAGTTCCGAATTGACCCGGTCATAGTCCTCCTGCGTCAGCTTGCCGGTCTTCAGATCCACCTCGGCGTCGCGGATCTCCCGGTACTTCGCTTCGCGCGCCGCTTCGAGCGCTGCGATCGCGGGGTCCTCACTGACTGTTGCGCGCCATTTTCCCCAGAACGGGTAGCTGACGAAGGCGGACACAGCCGCCAGGAACAAGGCGAAGTAGACGAACTCCATCAGGTAGCCTTCCCGCGTCGCGGCCGGCGGGCGGGCCAGGCGGCAAAGAGCGCCCCGAGGATCGTGATGATGGCGCCGATCCATATCCAGCTGACCATCGGGCTGACGATCACCCGGAAGGTTGCGGCCGTGACCATTTCGGGCCGGGTGTAGTCGGCGATGATCCGGTCGGTGGCCAGGCCCTGAACGGCGACCAGTTGCTGGGTAAGGGCGGCGGCCTGGGACGGATCGCGCTGGATAGCCGGCAGCACCCTCGACCTCATGTAGGCCCCGAAGCGCCCGTCGGCGCTTTCGGCCCGCTCGCGTATCGCCTCGGTATCGGGCTCGATCGATACCCAGAAGTCCTTGCGGGTGCCGGCGCTGAGCCCGACTTCGCTTGTCGCTTCACCTTCGAAGTAGCCGGAGATGGTCCTCGTGCCGGAGGTGCGCTGGTAGTAGCGCCTGGTCGGGTTCATGGTCGCGAACGGCTCGCCCTCGCGCCTGACCGAGACCTCGGCTCCGAAAACGATCGCCTGATCGTCCCTCGATACCGTCGGCTGCTCGTAGGTCAGCGTATAGCGCTCCACCTTGACCGACTCCCCGGGGGAAAGCGTCACGTCGACCTTGTCCTCGAAGCTGGACGACGCGGCGACCCCGACCAGCAGGATGACGAAACCGAGGTGGACGGTATAGCCGCCGTAGCGCCGGCGGTTGCGCGTCGCCACCGCCCAGATCGAGCCGGGAATCGAGCCGCCGGCACTGGATCTGCGCGCGGCCGCACCGCGCCAGGTCTCCTGACCCAGGGCGACGACTGTGAAGGCCGCGAGGACGAAAACCGCAAGCGCCCAGATGTTGTCGGCGGCATCGGTGAAGGCCAGCAGCAGGACGAGGGCCACCAGCGAAGCGGCGGTCGGTATCGGGAAGACCTTCTTGATGCCCTGCCAGGAAATGCGGCGCCAGGCGAGCAGCGGACCGATGCCGGTGAACAGGACGAGCGCGACCGCCAGCGGGGTTGTATAGCGGTCGAACCACGGAGCGGCGAGGACCGACTCGGTGCCGGTGAACAGCTCCGAGATCAGGGGGAAGAACGTCCCCCAGAAGACGATTACGCAGAGAGCCACCAGCAGCAGGTTGTTGATCAGGAAGACCGCCTCCCTCGAGGCCATCGAGTCGATGCGCTTTCGCGCGCGCAGCAGCGGGAGCCGCGAGATGATCAGCGCCGTCGAGCCGGCCAGTACGAGAATGATCAACCCGAGGAAGTAGGGGCCGACAGTCGAGTCGCCGAAGGCATGGATCGACTGGAGCACACCTGAGCGGACCAGGAAGGTGCCGAGCAGGGCGAGCGTGAAGCTGGCGACGATCAGGCTCACGTTCCAGACCTTGAGCATGCCGCGCTTTTCCTGGACCATGATCGAGTGGATGTAGGCCGTTGTGATCAGCCACGGCATGATCGAGGCGTTCTCGACCGGATCCCAGGCCCAGTAGCCACCCCATCCGAGCTCGGTGTAGGACCAGCGGGCGCCGAGGATGATGCCGATGCTCAGAAAGGTCCAGGCGATGAGGGCGAAGCCACGGGTCGACTTGATCCATGCGGCATCGATGCGCCTGGTGATCAGAGCCCCGATCGCGAAAGCGAAGGGTACGGTCAGCGAGACGTAGCCGACGTAGAGCATCGGCGGGTGGATGATCATCGAGGGGTGCTGAAGCAGCGGATTGAGTCCGACCCCGTTGGCCGGTACGTCTTTCAGCGTGTCGAAGGGATTGATGCTGCCGCCGAACAGCATCAGCGAGGTGAAGAAGACGGCGACGCCCATCATGATCGCGGTGGCCCAGGGCACGATGTCCCTCAGCTTCTCCCGGGTGAAGTAGAGCGAAATCGTTGCGACCAGGGAGAGGATGAAAGCCCAGAGCAGCAGCGAGCCTTCCTGGCTCGACCACATCGCCGTCACTTTGTAGAAGAGCGGCGTCTCCCTCGAGGAATGGTTGGCGACCACGCTGAGGCTGAAGTCGCTGGTGATGAAAGCGATCTCGATCGCGATCACGCAGATCAGCAGGAGGCCGAACAGCGAGTAGGCCGCCCGGCGTGCGGCATCGACCCATCGGCGATCTCCGCGGGTCCCGATCAGGGCCGCCACTGTGCCGAATACGGCGGTCAGAAAGGCGACCCAGAGGGCGGCGCCTCCGAGGCTACTGATTCTGCTTCTCCGAGAATTTCGAGGGGCATTTGGTAACGAGCGTATCCCGCTCCCCCACGAAAATCCCGTTCTCCACGGTCCCCTTGAGCACTATTTCGCGGCCGTCCCGGAAGGGGTCCGGGATGACGCCGCTGTAGGTCGCGGGGATCGAACCGCCGCCGTCGCGATCACGGACCTCGAAGCTGATGCCGTCACCCTGCTCTTCGATCGAGCCAGGGACGACCTTGCCGGTCATCTCGTAGCTCTTGCCGGGCACGGCGTCTCCGAGTTCAGAGGGCTGACGGGCCTCGCTCGAGGCGTTGAATGACGTGTAGACCAGCCCGGTTGCAAGGACGAGCGCAAAACCGAGAGCGACGAAAAGCCTGATCTGTCGTTTCTTCTGAGGATCCATGCGATAGAAGGGATTATTGCAAGGCTGACGCGTCGGCGTGGGCCAGGTGCGAGAATCGGCTTATGAACGCTGAAAAGAAGGTCCTCGTAATCACCGGTGCCGGCAGTGGAATCGGAGCCGCCACGGCGCGGGCGGTCAGTGACCGCTACCGCCTCGTCCTCGCCGGCAGGCGCCTCGAGCCGCTCGAAGAACTGGCAGCAGAACTCGGCGGCGAGACAGAGGCGATCCCGGTCACCTGCGACGTGACCGAATGGGATCAGGTTGAGAACCTGGCCGCTTCGGCGCTCGAAGCCTTCGGCGGCATCGACGCCGTCTTTGCCAACGCCGGCTTCGGTGCCGGTCGAGGCTTCCTCGAGGAATCGCCCGAGCACTGGCGCTCGATGGTCCTGACCAACGTTCTCGGGCCGGCCCTGACGATCCGCGCAACGCTGCCGCACCTGCTCGAAAAGGGTGACGGTCATTTTCTGATCACCAGTTCGATAGCCGGCAGGAGGGCGCTTCCCGGCTCGCTCTACTCGGCGACCAAGTTCGCCGCGACCGCGATGGGCGAAGCCCTGAGGGGAGAACTGCGGGCCCGCGAGGACGGCAACCGGATCCGGGTCACCCTGATCGAGCCGGGAATGGTCGATACGCCGTTCTTCGACAACCGGCCCGGGGACCGTGCCCTTTCCGACGACGACATCGCCGGGGCCGTCGACTACGCGCTCGCCCAACCCGATTCAGTCGACGTGAACGAGATCCTGATCAGGCCGATCGGCCAGGGAATCTGAGTGGCCCGCCTTACCTGAGCAACAGGCGGATGCCACGCCAGTAAAGGCGCATCGCCGCCCTCAGAGGGTTGCGGCGAACGACCTCGGGGAAGAAGGGTGAGTCGAGGTCTGCGGTCAACCCGGCGGCGAACTGCCCGGCGGTGACCTTGCGCGAGGCCTGGATGAGACGGCGCTCGCGAAGCAGTCTCGGGAACCAGCGCAGCAGGGCGAGATCGGCCGCAAGCTTGCTACGCAGCCAGCCCTGGCGCTGCGCCACGAACAGCAGCGCCAGTTCAGTCGCGATCAGTGCCGGCAGCAGGAGTGCGAGCAGGGTCGTCGGATAGTTGCGCAGGATCATCGCGATCCGGTTGCGCTCCAGCCAGAAGTACTTGCGCCCGCTGGATTCGAAGTCGTAGTCGTGATCCACGACCGCATCGACCGCCAGTCCGATCCGCTGCCCGGCGAGCAACAGCCGGACCGAAAGGTCGGTGTCTTCCTGGTAGAGAAAAAAGGGGCCGGAGAATCCGCCGACCCGGTTCCAGGTTTCGCGCGGAATGGCCAGACAGGCTCCCGAAAGGGTCGGCACACTGCGGCTGGCGCCGGCCTGTTCCGCGTCGAGGCCGTGGCCGCCGGCCCAGGCGAAGCCGGTGAAGTGAAGTGGATTGCCGGACGAGTTGACAAGACGACGGTCGTCCTCGTGGCAGATCACCAGTGCCATCCAGGCCGCCCAGTCGGAGCCGTCCGAGAGCGGCCGGCGGATCGCCTCGCCAAATCCGGCCTCGGGCATGGCGTCCGGGTTCAGCAGAACCAGAAGCTCACCCCCGGCCTCGGCTACACCTCGGTTGACCGCGGCTGCGTATCCCACGTTGCGCTTCATGGAAACCACCCGGACCCTCGGCAGTGACCGGGCCGCGACGCCACCGGGGTCGTCGCCGGAATCGTTGTCGACGACGATCACCTCATCTTCCGGCCCGAGTTCGGCTGCCAGTGCGGGAAGCGTCCGGGCCAGGTCGGTGGCCGAATTCCAGGCGACGATGACTACGGAAAGCGAAGTGCTCAAAGCGGACGACGGGGATCGAACCCGCGACCTCGAGCTTGGGAAGCTCGCGCTCTACCAACTGAGCTACGTCCGCGCCGGGGGCATACTACGCGAGCACCGGAAGACTCTTCTTCATACTCTGAGGCGGTTTGAATCTGAAGAGCTCAATAGTCGCGATCGCGATCGCCGCCTTCCTCGGCTTCCTGGTCTGGGGGCTGGTCAGCGCCGGAGACGGGGCGATTGCCACCGGTGAGCCCGTGCCGACCGCGACCCTGGAGACCCTGCCACCCGGCGGCGAAGGCTCGCTGGCCGATTATCGCGGCGGCTGGGTGCTGCTCAACGTCTGGGCCTCGTGGTGCGTTCCGTGCCGCGACGAATCTCCCGCCCTGGACCGGTTCGAGCGCGAGAACCGGGACAGGATCAGCGTGCTCGGGATCGACACCCGGGACCTGACCGACGACGCCCTGGCCTTCATCGAGGAATTCGACATCACCTACGCGCAGCTTCGCGACGCCGACGGCGAGTACGCCGACGACCTCGAGACGACCGGCGTTCCCGAGTCCTTCCTGGTCGACCCCGCCGGCAACCTCGTCGCCCACTTCCCCGGTCCGTTCCGCGACCTGGGCGAGGTCGAGGATTTCGCCGCCCCGGCCCTGGCCGACAGCGCCCAGACGGGCGGACAGGGCGCCGGCTCGTGAACGCCGGCGCACGAAGCCTGCAGCTGCTCGCAGTCCTGGTGGCCGTCTTCCTGCTCACCCCGCTGCCGAGCGCAACCGGTGCGGAGGACCAGCCCGGCGCCGAAAGCGAGCCGGCCGCGGTCGAGCCCAGGGCCAACCTGCTTCAACTCGAAGACGAGGTGATGTGCCCGATCTGCGGAACGCTGCTCGGAATGTCCCGGGCGCCGGCCGCCGAACGCCAGCGGCTATTCATGCGCGGCCTGATCGAAGAAGGCAGGACCGAGCAGCAGATCAAGGATGCGCTGGTCGCCGAGTACGGGCCGCAGGTACTGGCCCTGCCGGATGACGAGGACACCAATTTCTACGTTTACGTGGTGCCCGTGGCCGGCCTGATCATTGCCGCGCTGGCGGTTCTCTGGTCGGCGATCCGGTGGCGACGCAACCGCGAGGACGAGGGACCCTCGGGCTCGGGCGGCGGCGGTGCCGGCCCTTCCGGGCCCGACTCTTCGCGGCTCGACCGCGACCTGGCCGAATACGACCTCTAGGCGTCGCCTCCGCAGCAACGGCAGGCGCCGCGCCGGCGACTACATGCTTTCCGGCGCCGAGATCCCCAGCAGTGCGAGTGAGGCCCTGAGCGTCCCGGCAGTGCTCTCGCAGAGCGCCAGGCGGGCGGATTCGAGTCCTTCACCCTCGGCGCCGATCACCTGACAGTCCCGGTAGAAGGCGTGGAAGGCGGCTGCCGTCTCGGTCGCGTAAGCACAGATCCTGTGGGGTGCCCGTCGGGCCGCGGCCTCGTGGACCTCTGCCGGGAAGGCGAGAAGGTTCGCGATCAGGGCTTTTTCGGCCGGATCAACCGGAGGTGCCGACGCCGCGGAGGCGCCCTCCCCCGTCCCGCTTCTCCCGGCCGCCTTGCGAAGGATGCTCCTGATCCGGGCGTGGGCGTACTGCACGTAGTAGACCGGGTTGTCGGAGGATTGCGAGCGGGCCAGGTCGAGGTCGAGGTCGAAAGTGCGATCGTGACTGCGCTGGAGCAGGAAGAACCGGGCCGCATCGGCGCCGATGTCGGCAACCAGTTCGTCGAGCGTGACTATGTCGCCGGCCCGCTTCGACATCTTCGTCCTCTGGCCGCCTTCGACCAGATGGATCATCTGCAGGATGCGTGCCTCGAACTCGACATCCCGGCCCATCGAATGAACGGCGGCATCCATTCGGGCGACGTATCCGTGGTGGTCGGCTCCCAGTACGTCGAGCAGCCGGAAATGGCCGCGCTCGACCTTGTCGGCGTGGTAGGCGACGTCGGCGCCGAAATAGGTCGGTTCGCCGCCGGACCGGACCAGAACCCGGTCCTTGTCGTCTCCGAACTCCGTCGTCCGCAGCCATAGAGCACCTTCCTCCTCGAAGGTGTGCCCCGCTTGCCGCAGACGTTCGATGCCTTTCTCGACCAGTCCCCTCTCGTACAGCGAGCGTTCGGAGAAGAAGTCGTCCATGCCGACTTCGAATGCCTCGAGCGAGTCTACGGATGCTCTCGACCATCCAGGCGACGCCCTCGAGAGTGAGCCTTTCGACCTCGCCGGCTTCGATCCCTTCGCTCCGGGCCTTCTCGGCGAGCCGATTCACATAGTCACCGCGGTATCCGTTTTCGGGCGGCTCGCGTCCCTCCATCCGGGCTGCGATCGAGAGGCCGAAGTTCTCGACCTGGCTGCCGCCGTCGTTCACGTAGTACTCGGTGCTGACTTCGTGTCCGGTGCGCCTGAGCAACCTCGCGACCGCGTCACCGTAGGCGGCGTGGCGACCGGAGGCGGCGGTCAGCGGTCCGGTCGGATTCGCCGAAACGAACTCGAGCAGAACCTTTTCCGGGTCCGGAACCGCAGGCACCGGGGCCTCGCTCCCGGCAAGGTCGCTCACCGCACCGCGGTACCAGGCGTCCGACAGAAAGAGGTTCAGGAAACCGGGCCCGGCGACCTCGGTCCTCTTGAGCGAGTCTCCGAGCCGATCGCCGACCCGCTCGGCCAGTTCCTGGGCGATCTCCCTGGGTGGCCGACCGAGCGGCTTTGCCAGGAGCATCGCGGCATTCGAGCTGAAGTCCCCGAGTTCGGGCTTCGGTGCGGCATCGAGGCCCGGCTGGATCGACTCGTCGCCCGCGAGCTCGCGGGCGACATCGGTCACGACTTCGAGCAGGCCGGATACGGGATCTGAGGCAGACACGGAGGCCATCCTACGGTGCCGGCTAGAGGTGGTACTTCTCGCCGGCGAGGATCTTGCCGGCCCGGAAGAGCTGCTCGAGCAGCACGATGCGCGCCAGCTGGTGGGCCAGCGTCTGCGGTCCGAGCGAGATCGATTCGTCGCTGCGGGCAACCGCGGCGGCCGGCAGTCCGGCAGGGCCGCCGACCAGAATCGTGACGTTGCGGGCGGCCAGCCGCCTCTGGTCGAGCCAGGCCGACCACGCGATCGAGTCCATCGCCCGTCCGCCGAGGTCGAGTGCGACCACATGGCAGTCGTCATCGAGGCGCCGCAGCATGGTGTCATCGTCCTTGACTTCAACCACCTCCACCTTCTGCCGCTGCTTCAGCAGCTTCAGGTAGTGGGCTTCGGCTGAATCGAACGGCGGCCGGATACGACCGACGGCCATCACGGTCGTCTTCACGGTGAGCGCTCTTCCCGGGCAGGGCCGTCCATCCAGGCCTCAGCCAGACCGATCCTGTCCAGGGTTGCCGGATGGGTCCCGAAGAGCGAGTGCCAGAGTGCGGGCGGGTCGGGGTCGCTCAGGTTGCCGGCGGCTATCTGGCGCTGCAGCGCGATCATCGCGGCCGGGTCGTCGGTGACCTGGAGCGCGCTGTAGTCGGCCCGGATCTCGATCTCGCGGGAGAGCCGGTTACCCGGGAACGAGAGCAGCAGCGACATCACCGCCAGCCCGAGCGCCAGTGCGAGAACGATGCCGGGTCCGTCGGGTCTGTCCGAGTTCCTCCTCGCGATTGCCGCCGCCCCCAGTTGCATCGCCAGTGCTGCGAGCGGAATCACCAGGATCGCGAAAGCGAGACCGCGATAGACATCTCTGGATTCGACGTGGGCGAGTTCGTGGGCGATCAGCGCCGAGAGGCTGCGCGGTGGCACGGTGGCCAGAACGTTGTCGTAGATCACCACACGCCTGGAGCTGCCGATGCCGTGGACGTAGGCATTGAGGGCTACGGAGCGACGACTCGCGTCCACCGAGTAGACCTCACCGATGTCCACGCCGGAACGCTCGGCCAGATCAAGCACCTCGCTGCGAACCGGACCCTGGGGCAGCGGTTCGAAGTCGTTGAAGAGCGGTGACACGGCGACTGGCCAGAGCCAGAGCCAGATCACCGCGAAAGCGACCGCGGCGGCACTGGCCACGATCCAGAACCGGCGCCGGAACCGGCGCCAGGCCGCGAAAGCGACCAGCGCCGCCCCCGCCGAGAGCGGGACCGAGAAAGCCAGCGACAGCAGGCGGTCACCCGCCCAGCCGTCGATCCCCTGAGTGATCAGGCCGTACTCCCGACCGAGGTCGAAGGAGAGCAGCGCCGCCGGCAAACCGGCAACTGAAAGAGCGACGGCAAGCAGGGCGCCGATAGCGGCCGCGCCGCGGAGGGGATGACGCGAGGCACGGTCGAGAAGGCGGCGCATCGGGGGGCCGCGATAGAGCGCCAGCAGGGCCAGCAGGCCGATCTGGCAGGCGATGGCCAGCAGGGCGATGGCTCGGGAGCGGCTTCGGTACTGCTCGGCCCTGTCGATGCCGTCCGGGCCTGACCGCTCGAACCAGGTGGCTGGATCGGCGCTCTGGAACTCGATCGGCGGGCTGCCCGGACCGAGCGCCCATCCGACCAGAAAGGCGAACAACACAGCAGCCAGAGCGACCGCCACCGGGGCGTAGGCGTTCAGCGACGCTCTCGGCGACGATGCGGAAGTCATGGGGCTTTACGATAGAAGGCCGCGACCGGCACCACGCCAGACCCTGGCCCGCCCGAGTCGCACCAGACGATGAAAGCCGCCGTAATCTCCGACATCCACGCGAACCTCCCCGCCCTTCAGGCGGTCCTGCTCGACATCGAAGGGACCGACGTCGACGAGATCTGGTGCCTCGGTGACGCGGTCGGATACGGCGCCAGCCCGAACGAATGCCTCGAGATCCTGTCCGATCGCTGTAACGCCTGGCTGGTCGGCAACCACGACCTGGCCGCCCTGGGCGAGATCGACATCTCGACCTTCAGCCCGAGCGCGGCCGAGGCGGCACTCTGGACCAAGGGGCAACTCAGCGCGCAGTCGAGCGAAACGCTCCAAAGCCTCGGGCGGGACGCCAAAGACAGCCGTCTGGACTTCGGCCTCTACCACGCCTCACCGCGAGATCCGATCTGGGAATACGTGGTCGATGTCGACCTTGCCGAGGACTGCCTCAACGTCCAGGAGGAACGGATCGCCCTGATCGGCCATTCCCACATCGCGCTCTACTTCACCCGGGTCGACGAGCTCTCGAGAATCAGGTCGGAGCTGGCACCGGAAGGCACGGAGCTTTCGATGAAGGCCGGCCAGTGGCTGGTGAACCCCGGGAGCGTCGGTCAGCCCCGTGACGGCGACAACCGGGCAGCCTGGATGGAGCTTGACACCGAAACCGTGAAGGCGTCCTTCCACCGGGTCGACTACCCGGTAGAGATCGCGTCAGAAGCGATTCGGGAGGCGGGGCTTCCACCGCACCTGGCCGACCGCCTCTACCAGGGACATTGAACGGCAAGCTGCCCACAGAACCCCGAAAACCTCTTTCCAGACCCGAAATCGATGCCATCCAAAGCCAGAAATGCAGCAGTTCTACTGATCGCAGCCATCGCGATCCTGGCGGCTTCAGGATGTGGAGAAAATCGCAGCAACCTTCTCCCCGTGGGCACCTCCGAGAGGATCGAAAACAATCTGGACCAAGTCCGCTCGCTGTCCGGGGAGGGCAAGTGCTTTCAGGCCCTGGCTGTCGCGGAGCAGGTCCGTGACGAAGTCGAATCTCTCGGAGCCGGGGTTGACGACGTGCTGAAGCGTAATCTTCTTGACGGGGTGACACAGCTGCAGATCACGGTTCAGGAGGAATGCGAACAGGTCGATCTCGACCCGGCCGAAGCGGTTGTCCCCGAACTGCTGCCGGAAGACCCCACTGTGAACGCACCGGAGCCCGAACAGGGTGCCACCGGCGACAGCGGCACCACCGGTCCTACCGGTGGCGGCGGGAACGATCCGGATTCGACGCCGGAGCCCGAGCCGAACCCGGATCCCGACCCCCCGGTCGACAACGGTTCGGGCGGAGTCGGACCTGGAACGGGAGGGGTGGGACCGTGAGCACCCCGACCGTACTCGGCGGACGCTACGAGCTGATGGACCGACTCGGATCCGGCGGCATGTCGAATGTCTACCGGTCCAAGGACCAGATCCTCGAGCGCACCGTCGCCGTCAAGGTGCTGGCCGAGCACCTCTCCGACGACGACCGCTTCGTGGCCCGCTTCCGGCGCGAGGCTCTCGCTGTCGCGAAGCTGATCCACCCCAACATCGTGCAGGTCTACGACACCGGCGTGGACAACGGCCGCCACTTCATCGTCATGGAGTGTGTGGAAGGCAGATCCGGCGCCCAGATACTCAAGAGCGAAGGTGTGCTCGACCCGGAAGTCGCGGTCGAGATCGGAGTGCAGGCCTGCGCCGGACTCGAATACGCCCACCGTCACGGGATCGTGCACCGGGATGTGAAGCCGGGCAACCTGATGATCGTCGGCGGTCCGGTCGGCGGCGGTCCGATGACCTGCAAGCTGACCGACTTCGGCATCGCCCGCGCGGCGGAGCAGACCCGCATCACCCAGGTCGGATCGGTGGTCGGTACCGCCGCATACCTCGCCCCGGAACAGGTCAGGGGTGACGAGGCCACGCCCGCCACCGACGTCTACGCGCTCGGAGTGGTGCTCTACCAGTTCCTGACCGGACGGCTCCCCTACGAGGGCTCCTCCCTCGCCGAGCTGGCGGTGCGCCAGCAGAACGAGAAGCCGCTCTCCCCCAGGACCTACAACTCCGAGGTACCGGAAACGGTCAGCGCCTCGGTGATGCGGGCGCTCGAAGGCGACAACCGGATCCGATTCCAGACCGCCGGGGCGTTTTCCGACGGGCTCGAACGCGGCCTGCGCGGTGAGGACGTCACCCTGCTGCTGGACGACGAGCCTCGCACGCCCGAGAACTTCCCACTGGCCGAGACCGCCACCAGGCCGCTGGAGCGCACCTCCCGGACGGCCCACCGTCCGGCCCCGCCTCCCCCGCGCTACAAAGGTCCACCTGCACGACCCACCGTCAAGAAGAGGTCGGCATTCAGCCGCGTGGTGCGATTCTTCGCCGGGTTGCTGGCTCTGATCGCGGTGGCGCTGGTCGTCGCCGGTCTGGTCATCTTCCTCACGGACCGGGCGGCCTCGGTCGAAGTCAGGGACTGGGCCGGGGATTCGGTCAACCAGATCACCCGGGAACTCAAGGACTACATCCGCGACAACACGCAGTAGCGGCGTCTACTTGACGTCGCTGCGCCAGAAGCGCAGCCAGCCGAGTCCGGCCAGGCCGACCAGCCACGCAGTCAGAATCAGCGCGGCCTGCTGCGTGCTGTGGCCGGAGTCGAAGTCCCCGAAGCCGCTCTCGGTCCCGCGGATCCCGACAACCACGTCGGCCAGCGCGAAGCCGAAGCTGTAGTCGCCGACCTCCGGAATGGCCCCGAACACCACGTCGATGATGAAGACGAAGACCAGGGCCGCGGTAACCCCACCGGCCATGCTTGCCGTGATCAGGGCCAGCGAAGCGCCGGCGAGCACGTAGACGAGGTTCGAGACCAGCTGCCGCCAGGACGAGGTCGCGGTACTCGGCCACCGGCACCGAATCGCCGTGGCGACCGGCGGCGATGTCGTAGAAGGGGAAGAAGACGAGGTGGACAAGCACGGTCACCAGGGCAACCAGGAAGAGCGCTACGGCAAGCTTGGAGAAGAAGAGCCGCAGGCGCCGGGGATCTGCGCTCAGGGTGCGACGAAGCGTGTTCTGTCCGTACTCGACGCCGAAGATCCAGACACCGAACACGATCGAGGCGATCGCCAGCGGGAAGCCGAGCCCGATGTCGATCGTCTCGAGCTCACCTTCGACCCCCCATCGCCAGATCGCCGCAACGACCAGGAGGGCAAAGGCCACCACGGCACCCAGGCACCAGAAAGGGGTCGGCATCGACCGGACTTTCGCCAGCTCAGCCCGCACCGACACCCCCCTGCCCTTCGGTGAGGCTCAGGAAGACACGCTCGAGGTCAGGTTTTTCCTGCCCGAGAGCCGAGACGTAGATTCCCTCTCCGGCAAGCACGCAGCTGATCTGGGACCCGTCACGAATCGCACCGGAGACCGCCAGCGTGCCGGCACCGCGGTGCTCGACGGCGAGCCCCAGGCCGGCGAGCACGCCCAGGGCGGCCGTGAGCTCTTCTTCGGCAACGGTGACGACATAGGAGCCGTCAAGACCGGAACGGCCGACCAGATCGCTCATGGTTCCGTCGGCGACCATGCTTCCACGGTTGATGATCGTCGCCCGGTCGCACATCAGTTCGACCTCGGAGAGCAGGTGCGAAGAGACCAGAACGGTCACTCCACGCTCGGGCAGCCTGGCGATCAGCTGACGGATCTCGACGATTCCAGAGGGGTCCAGCCCGTTCGTGGGTTCGTCGAGGATCACGAGGCGTGGCCTGCCGAGCAGCGCCATCGCGAGGCCCAGTCGCTGCTTCATGCCCATCGAGAAGCCACCGGCCTTTGAATCAGCCCGCTCGCCCAGACCGACCAGTTCGAGCAGGGTGTCGATCTCGCCGGAGGCCCTCCTGACGCCAAGAGCGGCCGCTTCGATCTTCATGTTGCGGCGTGCCGTGGCGCGCGAGTAGAGAGCGGGGCCTTCTACCAGTGCGCCGGTCTGGCGGACAGCCGATGCGAAACCGCGACCACCCGTCGGTACCCCGAGCAGACTGGAAGACCCGGCGTCGGCCCGGGTAAGACCGAGCAGGACCCGGATCGCGGTCGTCTTGCCCGATCCGTTCGGGCCGAGCAGACCGCAGACCGAGCCTTCGGGAACCGAGAAGGAGAGTCCCCGGAGGGCCACCGTACCGCTGAAACTCTTCTGCACACCCTCGAAGCCGGCCAGCACCGTCACGCTTCGGCCGCCTGCCAGGGACTGGAACCGGCGAGCACCGCTCGGCCGTAGGTCGTGAACCGTCCTTCCGAGATCGCCCGTCGTGCCTCCGACATCAATCGCTCCATGTAGTGGAGGTTGTGTTCGACCAGCAGTCGGACGGCGGTCAACTCCTCGGAGCGGGAGATGTAGTTCAGGTAGTCGATCTCATAGTCGCGGCACGCCGTGCAGACGCAGCCTTCGACCAGCGGGCCACGCCGCCCTGCCATGTAGCCCTTGCGGATGTCGATCCGGAAGCGGCCGTCCGGATTGGGCGCCAGGGCCATACCGTGTCGCGCCAGCCTGGTCGGAACGGCGCAGTCGAAGGTGTCCAGGCCGAGTCCGATGCCGGCGATCAGATCGTCGACCTCCCCGATGCCGAGCAGATGCTTCGGGGCGTCAACCGGCAGGTGGGGGACGGTGTAGCCGAGGACCGCCGCCATCTCGGGCTTGTCGCGGCCCAGGGTTCCGCCGATCGCGATGCCGTCGACGTCCGCGGCGGCCACGGCCTCACACGATTCGAGGCGAAGGTCCTCGTAGGTGCCGCCCTGGACGATGCCGAAAACCGCCTGCCCGGCAGGGCCGCTCTGCTGGTGCCAGGCGAGGCACCTGTCCAGCCATCGGTGAGTCCTCTCGGTCGAGCGCGCGGTGTACTCGCGGTCGGCGTGGAAAGGGGTGCATTCGTCGAAGACCAGCGCGATGTCGGAGCCGAGCGAAGCCTGTACCGACATCGAGCTTTCGGGCGAGAGCATCAGTTCGGATCCGTCCCGGTAGGAACGGAACCGGACCCCCTCTTCCTCGATCCCCAGAGTCGCCGCCAGCCCCTGCTGTTTGCGGCCGGTGCCCTTGATCTCCTCCGCAATCCCGCCGTGGGCGAGTGAAAAGACCTGAAAACCGCCTGAGTCGGTGATGATCGGCGAGTCCCAGGCCATGAAGCGGTGGAGGCCGCCGGCCTTCTCGATCCGCTCCGGACCGGGAGCGACCAGCAGGTGGTAGGTGTTGCCGAGCACCATCTCGAAGCCCAGCCCTGCGACCTCGCTGGAGGACATGCCCCTGACACTGCCTTTGGTCGCGAGCGGCACGAAGGCCGGCGTCTCGACCGGTCCGTGGGGTGTGAGCAGTCGGCCGCGCCGTGCGTTGCCGTCGCGGGCCTCGATCTCGAAGCTGAGTCTTGCCGGATCGTTGCGCACGGAAGCTCAGGCTATCCGTAGCCGGGGCTCAGGTGATCAGGGACCGGCCGGTCATCTCTGCCGGCTGTGCGATTGCGAGCATCTCGAGCACGGTCGGCGCGACGTCGGCCAGCACGCCGCCCGGGGCAAGATCGGGGCCGGGAACGGTCATGATCAACGGCACCGGATTCAGTGAATGTGCGGTGTTCGGAGAGCCGTCGGGCTCGAGCATGTGGTCGGCATTGCCGTGGTCGGCTGTGATCAGGCATGCGCCGCCGGATTCGTGGACGGCGTCGACCACTTCTCCCAGGCAGGCGTCCACCTCTTCGATGGCCGCAACCGCTGCCGGAATCACGCCCGTGTGACCGACCATGTCGGGATTGGCGAAGTTGATCACGCCGAACCGGGGTCCGTACTCCTTCCAGCCGTCGATGAAGGCGTCGCCCGCGCCGCGGGCGCTCATCTCGGGCTTGAAGTCGTAGGTCGGCACGTCGCGCGGAGACGGCACGAGGCTGCGGTGTTCGCCCTGCCACTCTTCCTCCCGGCCGCCGTTGAAGAAGTAGGTGACGTGGGCGTACTTCTCGGTCTCGGCGACGTGTACCTGGGGCCCGCCATCCTCCGAGATCACCTGGGCCAGGGTCACCGAGGGTCGATCCTCCGGGAAGGCCACGGGGTAGGGCCAGCCCTTACGGTAGGAGGTCATCGTGGTCAGGTCGACCAGCGACCCGCCCGATCGCGGAAAACCGTCGAATTCGGGGTCTGCCAGAGCCATGGTCATCTCCCGGGCCCGGTCGGGTCGGAAGTTGATGAAGATCGCGACGTCCCCTTCAGCCATTCCGTCGTAATCCCCGATCACGGTCGGCTTGACGAACTCGTCGGTCTGGTCGCTCTCGTAGGCATCGGCGATCGCTTCGGCGCTGTTCGCGGCCCGCGGGCCTTCGCCGTGGACGATCGCGTCGTAGGCCAGCTTGACCCGCTCCCAGCGGGTATCCCGGTCCATCGTGTAGTAACGGCCGCTGATCGTGCCGATCCGCCCGGTCGAGCGCAGCCAGCGCTCGAGTTCGGCTACATACTGGGCGCCGCCGTGGGGCAGCGTGTCGCGGCCGTCGGTGATCGCGTGGAATACGACATCGGGCACGCCCTCCTGGCCGGCCAGCTCGACGCAGGCCTCAAGGTGTTCCCAGCCGGAATGGACACCGCCGTCGGAGACCAGTCCGATCAGGTGGAGCCTTCCGCGCGGACTGTCCGCTGCCCGGCGGCAGGCACCGACCAGTGCCTCGTTGTCGAAGAATGAGCCGTCGGCAACGGCCGAGTCGATCCTGGCGAGGTCCTGCTTGACGATCGCTCCGGCCCCCAGGTTCAGGTGACCGACCTCCGAGTTGCCCATCTGGCCTTCGGGCAGACCCACGGCGGGGCCGCAGGCGGTCATCTCGGTGGTACGACCCTCGGCCCAGAGCCGGTCGAAGGTCGGAGTGGACGCGAGCGAAACCGCGTTGCCGGGCCCCGGCTCGGCCAGCCCCCAGCCGTCGAGGATGATCAGCGCCACGCCCGGAACCGGCAGAGTCTGAGGGCCCGCGACCGGCATCTCAGCCGTTGCCGGCCGCGTCGACGATCGCGCCGAAGTCGTCCGGGTCGAGGGCAGCGCCCCCGACCAGAGCACCGTCGATGTCGGGCATGCCGAGCAGATTTCGGGCGTTGTCGGGCTTGACCGAACCGCCGTAGAGAATCCTGACCTTCTCGGCCTGCTCGTCACCCCGCGTATGGAGCAGGCTGCGGATGAACTCGATCGCCTCCTGAGCCTGTTCGTCGGAGGCGGTCTTGCCCGTCCCGATCGCCCAGATCGGTTCATAGGCGATGACTACGCGTTCGAGGTCATCCGTGTGGACCTCGGCCAGGTCGGTCAGCACCTGGTGGGAGAGAACCGCCTCCATGTCACCGGACTCCCGCTGCTCGTCGGTCTCACCGCAGCAGAGAATAGGCTGGAGGCCGGCCTCGATCGCGCGGCGGACCTTGCGCGCCAGGGCCTCGTCGGTCTCGCCGAAGTACTGGCGGCGCTCGGAGTGACCCAGGACAGCACCGTCAACGCCGATATCGAGCAGCATCGGTGCCGAGATTTCGCCGGTGTAGGCGCCGGAGTCCTCGAAGTACATGTTCTGGGCAGCGACCTTCACCGGGGTCCCGGCGCAACGCTCGGCCACCCTCGCAAGGGCGAGGTAGGTCGGGCAGATCACGACTTCGGGGCCGTCGGCCGACTGCTTCGGCAAGAACGGGTCGAGGAAGTCATCGGCCTCATCGGCCGTCTTGTTCATTTTCCAGTTGGCGGCAATCAGCGGTCGTCGGCTCATGGCTCCATCATGCCTCGTTCAGGGCTTCAACGCCCGGCAGGTCCCGGCCCTCGAGCAGTTCCAGTGAGGCTCCACCACCGGTGGAAGCCCAGTCGACCTCTTCGGTCAGGCCGAACTGGACCAGAGCGGCCACCGAGTCGCCGCCCCCGACCACGGTGAACGCCGGTGATGCGGCTACCGCCTCGGCCACGGTGCGCGTTCCGGCTTCGAAAGGCGGCAGTTCGAAAGCGCCCATCGGTCCGTTCCAGAGGACCGTGCCCGCGCCGGCGATTCGCCCGGCGTAGTCAGAAGCCGAGGCAGGTCCGATGTCGAGCCCCATCCAGCCGTCCGGCACCTCGGTTCCTTCAGCCTCGAGGGTCTCCGTTTCGGCCGAGAACTCGCGGCCGAGCATCAGGTCCACGGGAAGGCAGAGCTCGCAGGAGCTGTCTTCGGCCTTTTCCATGGCCTTCGCGGCCAGCGGAATCCCGTCTTCTTCGACCAGGGAATCGCCTGTGGCGATGCCCAGGGCCCGGTAGAACGGGAAACACATCGCACCTCCGATCAGGACCTGGTCGGCGATCTCGATGAAACGGTCGATTACTCCGATCTTGTCCGAGACCTTTGCCCCGCCGAGTACGACCACGAGCGGGCGCTCCGGATTGTCGGCCACAGCGCTCAGGTTGCTGACCTCCATCTCGAGCAGTTCGCCGGCGCAGGCGGGAAGATGCTCCGCGACTCCCACGTTGCTGGCGTGGGCCCGGTGGGCGGTCCCGAAAGCGTCGTTGACGAAGAGGTCTGCCAGTCCGGCGAAGGCCAGCCCGAGCTCGGAGTCGTTCTTCGTCTCGCCCGGCTCGAACCGGGTGTTCTCGAGCAGCAGCACTTCACCCGGCTCCAGGGTCCCGGCCAGCTCCGCCGCCTGTGTACCGACGACCTCCGGAGAGAGCTTCACCTCGCGGTCGAGCAAGCTGGACAGGCGAGTCGCCACAGGGCGCATCGAAAGCGACTGGTCAACTTCACCTCCCGGGCGCCCGAGGTGAGAGGCAAGGACTACCCCCGCCCCTCGATCCAACAGGTGCGTGATCGTCGGCAGGGCCGCCTTGATCCTCGTATCGTCAGCGACCTCACCGTCTTTCAGAGGAACGTTGAAGTCGACCCGGACGAAAGCCCGCCGCCCGTCGACTTCCGCGTCGCCTACGCACTGCCTGTCGAAACCCATCGCCTGCCTCCTTGCGGGAATGCTGGACTAGAGGACCTTGCCGATCAGATCCACGCAGCGGTTCGAGTAACCCCACTCGTTGTCGTACCAGGAGACCGCCTTGATCAGGTTGCCTTGGCCAACCAGGTCCTTGACGAGGCTCTCTTCACCGATTGCCTGGGTCAACTTCGAGTCGAATATCGACGAATGGGGGTTCGTGACGATGTCGGTCGAAACGAGGGGCTCTTCACTGTAGGCGAGGATTCCCTTGAGCGGGCCATCCTCGGAAGCAGCCTTGACCGCCTCGTTCACCTCTTCAACTGTCGTCCGCCTGGAGGGTACGAAAGTCAGGTCGACCATCGATCCGGTGATCACCGGGGCACGCACAGCGAAACCGTTCAGCTTGCCTTTCAGCTCCGGCAGCACGAGACCGACCGCCTTGGCCGCGCCGGTGGTCGTCGGGATCAGGTTCACCGCCGCTGCGCGGGCGCGACGAGGGTCCTTGTGCGGCATGTCATGGAGCCGCTGGTCTGAGGTGTAGGCGTGAATCGTGGTCATCAGACCGTGCTCGATACCGACCGCGTCGTTGATCGCCTTGGCAAACGGCGCCAGGCAATTGGTGGTGCAGGACGCATTCGAGATTATGTTGTCCGTTTCCGGGTTGTAATCGTCGAAGTTGACGCCGAGCGCGACGGTCACGTCCGGATCCTTGGCGGGTGCCGAGATGATCACCTTCTTGGCTCCCGCGTCGAGGTGCTTGCTCGCATCCTCACGGGCCGTGAAGAAGCCGGTCGACTCGAGGACCACGTCGGCGCCGATTTCTCCCCAGGGGAGTTTCGCCGGATCACGCTCGGAGAAGACGGGGATCCTCGTGCCGTTGATCGTGATCGAACCATCTCCTGCTTCCACCGTGCCATCGAAAGGCCCCAGGATCGAGTCGTACTTGAGCAGGTAGGCAAGCGTCTCGTTGTCGGTGAGGTCGTTGAAAGCAACGAATTCGATATCCGCACCCGAAGCGATGGCGGCCCGCAGCACGTTGCGGCCGATCCTCCCGAAACCGTTGATTCCCACCTTTACGCTCATGCCTTACCGCCTTTCGTTTTCTTTGACTGGGGTGCCGATGTTATGGGGACTGCCGACGGCCGGTCAAGTGAGTCGGCCAATCAGTCCGTACCGACGGTTACTTCGATCTCCTGACCGTCAGGGTCACGCAGGTAGGCCGAGTAGGTACCGGAGCCGTGGCCAGTGGTCTCTCCCGGTGCGGCGACGCTCTTTCCTCCCGTCGCGCAACCTGCCTCCCAGGCCGCCTTTACAGCGGCTATTCCGGGAGCTGCGAGGCATACCAGCGCTCCATCGGCACAGACATTGGCCCGTTCGGTGATGAGCAGGATCGGCCTCGAGATGCCGTATCCGATCGCCCCGTTGCCGTTGCCGTGGCGGCGCCAGCCCAGAGGGGATATGACGGCATCGTAGAAAGCCGCCGAGCGGTTCATGTCCGAAACCTCGATTACCACGTGGTGGAGCACGTGACCAAGGCTATTGGAGTTCAGCTCCTGGGCGTCCAGCGGAAGAAACGCAGGGCAAGCAGCAGGCCCGCGACTCCCCAGAGGGCGACGAACAGCATGCTTTCCCACTCGAGCCCGGTGCCCGAGGATCCCGGGCTGTAAGCCGCAAACAGGGCCTCGAAGAAGTTGCGGACCGGGAACACGCCGGAAAAGGAAAGTACGCCTTCAGGGATCACGTTCTCGGGGATGAAGACGCCCGACAGAAAGTAGAGCGGCAGCGTGATCACGTTGGTTATCGCCGGGGCCGCCTCACGCGAAGGGATGATCGCGGTCATCGCGATGCCGAGACAGCAGAAGGCGGAAGCGCCGATGACCAGGATCACGGCGATTTCCGGGATCGCGCCCCAGGGAATCGGGGCGTCGTAGAGCAGCTTGCCGAGCAGGGTCACGGCGACGACCATCAGGATCGAAACCACGATCGAGTTGCCGACCCTCCCGGCGATGAAGACCCAGGGTGGCTGCGGCGTCGCCCGGCCACGCTTGAGCAGGCCCGCCTCACGGGCCGTTGTCAGGTTGACCGCAAGGCTGACCATGGTCGCCGAGACCACCGCAAGAGTGACGATGGCGGGAACGTAGTAGGTGGTGGTCGGCACGTTGCCGAGAGTCTCGATCGGTTCGTTGCCGAAGATCGTCCCGAAAATCACCAGGAACATGACCGGGAGCAGCACGGTGAAAAAGACCGAGGCGGGATTCCGCCAGAAGACTTTCTGGCTGAAACGGAACTCATGGATCGCCATCCCGATCGAGCTCACTGGCTGGTCAGCTCCAGGTAGATGTCCTCCAGAGACGGCCGGCGGACCTCGAGGCCCTCGAGCTCGACGCCCTGATCGGCCGCCCATGCAGTCAGCAGGCGAAGGTCGGCGGTCGGCGTGTCAGACTTGAAATCCACTTCGAGGCCGCCGTCGGCGGCTTCGACAACGGCCTCCGGGCCGGTCGTGCCGGGGATCCGGCCGGCACCCGAACGGGTCAGCCCCGTGCCGACCCTGAAGCTGATCCGGGTCGGCTGGTTCTCGCGGTCACCGAGCCTGCCGGGCGTATCGACCGCGACGAGCGCTGCCGCGGTTGATGACCGCGACCCGGTCGGCCAGGAACTGCGCTTCGTCCATGTAGTGGGTGGTCAGCAGTACGGTCTTGCCGAGATCGCGCAGGCCGGCGATCATCTGCCAGGCATGGCGACGCGCGGAAGGATCGAAGCCGGTGGTCGGTTCGTCGAGAAAGAGCAGGTCAGGGTCGCCGATCAGGGCGATACCGACGTCCAGCCGGCGCTTCTGGCCGCCCGACAGTTTGCCTGCCCGGGCTTCGGCCTTTTCGCCAAGACCGACCAGTTCGATCACCTCGTCGACCGGGCGCGGTGCCGCGTAGTAGCCGGCGTAGAGTTCGAGCGACTCGCGAACGCTGAGCAGTGTCTCCAGAGCCGTCTCCTGGAGCACGATGCCGACCCTTTCACGCCAGGCCGCGGTCGGGTGAGCGGGGTCGGTGCCGAGGACCTCGACCGTGCCGGCGTCGCGGTCGCGATAGCCCTCGAGGATTTCGAGCATCGTCGTCTTACCGGCCCCGTTCGGACCGAGCACCGCGAAAATCTCTTCTGCTTCGACGCGGAGGTCGAGCCCGCTCAGGGCAACGACCTCGCCATAGGACTTGCTCAGCCCTTCGATCCTGATCACCGGCTCTGGCACCCCTCGATCCTACGGCGCGGCGGCCACCGGCCGGACCGCGACCATCGCTGCCGGCTTCAGGGAAGGTCCCGGTGAGCGACGCTCAGGATCGCGTCCTCGCGCTGGGCGAGGTCGCTCCAGAGGCGCTCGGCAACCGTCACCGACCGGTGGTGGCCACCCGTGCAGCCGATCGCGATCGTCAGGTGGCTCTTGCCTTCGGCGACATAGGCCGGAATCAGGAATTCGAGCAGCGGCAGCAGCCTCCCGTAGAACTCGCCGGCCAGCGTTCCGGCCTCGACGAACTCCCGGACCTCCGGGTCGAGCCCGGTCATCGGGCGCAGTTCGTCCTGATAGTGCGGATTGGGCAGGAATCTGACGTCGAGGGTCAAGTCGGCGTCGCGTGGCGGTCCGTTCTTGAAGCCGAAGGTGAGCAGGTTGACCGCGAGTCGGCCGTCGTCGTCGACCTCGACCATGCGCTCGCGGATCTTGCGGCGCAGCATCGCTGCGGTGTCGGTCGAGGTGTCGACGACCAGGTCGGCCCTGAGCCGGAGCGGCGCCAGCAGCTTTCGCTCGGCGCGAATCCCGTCGAGTGCCCGTCCCTCAGGCGCCAGCGGATGCCGGCGGCGGGTCTCCTTGTAGCGGTCGGTGAGCGTCTCTTCGTCGGCTTCGAGGAAGAGAACCTGGGTCTGCAGGCCCTTCTCGTCAAGGTCGTCGAGAACCTGCAGCAGCTCGTCGAAATACTCGCCCCCGCGTACGTCCGAGACAACCGCCGCCTTCTCGACCCCGCTGCCCGGCAGTCTGAAGAGTTCGCCGAGGGAGCCGATCATGCGCGGGGGCAGGTTGTCCACGCAGAAGTAGCCGCTGTCTTCGAAGGCTGCGATGGCTTCCGACTTGCCTGCCCCGGAATGGCCGGTGATCAGGACCAGCTCTACGGTCCTGCCGGCCTCGGCCTCGCTCATCACCGCCTTCGGTCTGCCCGGCGGCGTCCTGCTGCTCTTCGATTTCGCTGCTCATCCGATTCGATTCAGTTGATCGTGGATCTCGCGGGCCACCTTACCGGGCAGTCCGGGCACCGCCTCGAGTTCTTCGCGGCTCGCGGCCAGCAGCTCCTCGGGTGAGCCGAAGTGGTTGAGAAGCAGCCGCTTGCGCTTCGGTCCGACGCCACGGATTCCGTCGATCGCAGAGCCGGTCATCGCCCGGTCCCGGCGTCCACGATGGTGGGTGATGGCGAAACGGTGGGCTTCGTCGCGAACCCTCTGGAGGAGCATCGAGGCTTCCGAGTCGGCAGGCAGGTCGATCGGGGAGGAGCGGCCCGGTACGAAGACCTCTTCGAGCTGCTTGGCGAGCCCGATCACCGTCGCACCGGACTCGATCAGCGGCTCGAGCGCTCGCATGCCGGCCGCGAGCTGGCCCTTTCCTCCGTCGATGAGGATCAGCGAAGGCAGCGCCGCGAAACTCTCGTCACGGCTGTCGTCATGGGGTGAGAGATCGGCCTGCTCGCGCCAGGCGGCGGTCCGCCGGTCGAGTACTTCTTCCATCGAAGCGAAATCGTCAGGGCCGGCATGCGAGCCGTCGCCGCGAATCCGGAAACGACGGTAGTCGGACTTCTTCGGCCGCCCGCCTTCGAAGACGACCATCGATGCGACCGTATGCTCGCCGCCGAGGTTGGAGATGTCGAAGCCCTCGATCCGGACCGGCAGATCTTCCATCCCGAGCGCCTCCGGCCAGCGACGAGAGCGCTTCGACCCGGCGCTGGCGCCGATGTTCGGTCCTGAGCCGGTCCTGGTCGAGTGCCAGCCGGGCGTTGCGCTCGGCGAGCTCACGCAGCCGCCGGGTGTCGCCGCGCTCGGCGATCCGGACCTCGACCCGTGAATCGCCCCTGCGTTCGGCCAGAAAGCCGGCGACTTCATCGGTGCGATCGGCCATGTGCGGGCCCAGAACGATGCGCTTCGGCACGGCCGGTGAGGTCGAATAGAACTGCTGGATGAACTCCGTGGTCACCTGGGCCAGGTCGCTCTCGGGCGGGATCTCCAGGTAGAAGCTCTGCCGTTCGGCGAGGATCCCGTCGCGCACCTGGAAGACCTGGGCGTTGGCGTCCCCGCCTTCGGTGGCGATTCCGATCAGGTCGGCGGTACCGATCGTCGAGCCGGAAATGCGCTGCCTCTCGAAGAGCGACCGGACCGAGAGCAGACGGTCGCGGAAGAGTGCCGCCGCCTCGAAGTCCTGTGCGGCCGCCGCCGCTTCCATCTGGGCCTCGAGGTCCTCCTCGATCTGGCCGTAGCGACCCGAAAGAAAGTCGACGACCGAATCGATGTTGGCCCGGTAGGAATCGCGATCGATGTAGTCGACGCAGGGCGCACCGCAGCGCTTGATGAAGTAGTCGAGGCAGGGGCTGCCGGAGCGTCGGCCCGGCTGCCGGCCCTCGCAGGTCCGGTACTGGAAGAGCTTGCCGAGAAGGTCGAGCGTGTCACGCACCCGCCGGGCTGAGGAGAAGGGGCCGAAGTAGGCCCGGCCGGGACGGTGCCGTTCTCGTGTGAAGTAGACCCGCGGGTACTCCTCGTCGAGGCTGACCGCCACGTAGGGATACGACTTGTCGTCGCGCAGCTTGACGTTGAAGCGCGGCCGGTAGCGCTTGATGAAGCTCTGCTCGGCGATCAGCGCCTCGGACTCCGATTCGGTCACCAGGAACTCGATCTGGTCGATCGTCTTGGTCATCTCGGCGTTTCCGCCGCTGAAGTGCGATGCGACGCGCTTGCGGATCGAGATCGCCTTGCCGACGTAGATCACCTCTTCAGCTCGATCCCGGAACAGGTACACGCCGGGGGCGTCCGGCAGCGAGCGGCGCTCGGAGACGATCCGGCGCGATCTCTGGTCTGCTGTCTCGGTCTGATCGCTCACCTCTCAAAGAGTAGGCACTGGATAGGGTTGGGGCCGATGAAGACGCCCACGGCAGCAACTCCGGACCTGAAAACCATGCGGATCGAGATCGATGGCGAGATCGGCACGCTCACCCTCGACCGCCCCGAGTCGTTCAACGCGATGAGCCCGGAAATGATCTCCGAGCTACCGGTCGCCTTCGGTTGGCTGGCCGACGTAGCCGACCTGCGGGCGCTGATAATCACCGGCGAGGGCGCCGCCTTCTGTGCCGGTGGCGACATCAACTGGTTCAAGAAAGGAATCGAGGACCCGGACGTCGACATCGTCGCCGGTGTGCGCGCCGGGGCCGAGACCCTGCACCAGGGAATCGTTGACATGCAGCGCATCCCCTACCCCGTGATCGCTGCGATCAACGGCCCGGCGGCGGGCGCCGGCCTCTCGCTCGCCCTGGCCTGCGACATCAGGATCTGCTCCGAGGATGCGTTCCTGGCCTGCGCCTACGGCCGGATCGGTGCCTCGCCGGACGGTGGCATGACCTACTTCCTGCCGCGGGTCGTCGGCCCGAGCCGCGCGGTCGAGCTCCTGCTCAACGACCCCAACCTGACCCCCGAGGCCGCGCTCGAGGAGAGGCTCGTATCCGAGGTCGTTCCGGCCGACCAGCTCATGGACCGGGCCCGCGAGAAGGCCGCGAAGCTCGCCGCCAAAGCGCCTTACTACGTGAAGATGGCCAAGCAGCTGGTCCACACCAGCCTCGACCATACGCTCGCCGAACACCTCCAGTTCGAGCGCCACGGCATCGCCGATTCGATGGGCACCGAAGACGTGCGTGAGGCGGTCGCGGCTTTCCTCGACGGCCGCGCCTCCGAGGTCGAGTTCAAGGGTCGCTGAAGCCCGGGAGCCTCGCGACCGGCCTCAGCCGGCCAGCAGGCGACCGACGCTGTCGGCGACGCAGCAGGGCTTCTCGCCGCCCTCGACCTCGACCGTAAAGCGGGTGACGTTGTGGTACCAGCCACCGCCGAGGTCCTCTGAACCGATCAGTTCAGCCGACGCCCGCAGCTTCGAGCCGACCGGAACCGGCGCCGGAAAGCGGACTTTGTCCCAGCCGTAGTTGACACCCAGCGCGAAGCCGCCGGTGACCGTGATCAGCTGATCACGGAAGCCGTCGATCATCGAGAGGGTGAGGTTGCCGTGGGCAATCGTCGTCCCGAACGGGCTCTCGGCTTTCGCACGTTCCACATCGACGTGAATCCACTGGTGGTCGCCGGTCAGCTCGGCGAAACGGTTGACCATGTCCTGGGTGACTTCACGCCAGTCGGTCGGGCCGACCGACTGGCCGACCAGTCCGTCGAGGGAATCGGGTCCGGAAATCTCGAGTCTGCTCATGCCGGAACCCTATTGACTGACACTCAGCCCTCTCTGGCTGACTGAGCCTCGGCCACCAGCCCCTCGATCGCCGGCAGGTGCATTGCCCGCTTGATTCCACCGAAAACCGGCCCTGCCTTGGTGGCCAGCGGCGCGACGGCCTCGATCGCCGCATCCAGAATCCTGTCTTCACCCGCGAGCGTGTCTACGATTCCGGCCGCCTGGGCATCCGGGCCCCCGAAGCGCCGGCCGGTCAGCATCGAGTCCCTGGCAGCGGCAACGCTCAGCTTGCTCGTAATCAGACCGTTCATCCCCGGAACGAAAACCAGACCTATGTCAATTTCGGGAAGGCAGAAGAAGCCGCGATCCTCGCGCATGAGCCGCCAGTCGCAGGCCAGCGCCATCATTGCGCCGGCGCCGAAGGCATGGCCGTTGATCGCCGCGGCGACCGGCGCCGGATACTCGAGCAGGCGCGCGAACATTTCGTAGATCCGGGCCAGGCACTCGCGTCGTCCGGCGTCGTCAGCCTGCCCCAGCCAGTCCAGGTCAAGGCCGTTGGAGAAGAACTTGCCCTCACCAGTCAGGACAACGGCCAGCGGGCCCTCCGAGGTTTCCAGCTCACTCAGCGTAGCTTCGAATTCGTCCAGGAACGACGGGTTGAATCGATTCTCGCCATCCCGCATCCGGACAACAGCAACTCCGTCGTCATCCTTTTGAAGCTGAATATGGCCCACGGTTGATTCCACAGTCGCTCTCACGTCCTTTCAAGGTTTGGCTCGACTCCAAGCCTACGGTGACATGCGGCCGAACAACGGGACTTGATTGCCCTGGCCATGCGGATTGGTCGGGTTGCCCGCGATCACTTGACCAGCTCGATCTCCATCGGTAGCGGAGCCATTGCGCCGATTCCGCCAAGCAGGGCGAGAATCCTGGCGACGTAGGCCTGGGTCTCCGGGTAGTCGGGAACGCAGTTGCAGGGAGATGACGGCGCCGGGCCCGACGTTGTAAGCAGCCAGGGCGAGGGCGGGCCTGCCGCCGAACCGGCTCAGCAGATCCTTCATCAGCCGGGCCTGGGCGTCGATCGCCTGTGCCGGGTCGAAGGGATCGCGCAGCCCGTAGGCGGCCGCCGTTCCCGGCATGAACTGGGCGATGCCCCGAGCCCCGGCCGACGAGACGGCGGACGGGTCGAAGTTGGATTCGGCGAGCAGCTGGGCAGAAAGCAGGGCGGCCGATACTCCCGACTTCATCGCCGCATTGAGGATCAGCCGCCGGAACTGCTTCGGCACGAAGGCCGGAACCGAAGCAGGCAGGGCCTGGGAACGGTCGGCGGCACCGGTGACCCGGTTGCCGGCCTGGGAGCAGGGCGCGGGCCCGGCCGTGAACCCGAAGTGCCAGGGCTCCCACGCGTACCGCTTCAGGAAGCCGAAACGGCCGGCATTGGCGGCCAGCCAGGAGTACGACGATGATGGTCCAAGGTCGAGTTCGGTTCCGCAGCGGTGAAGCGAGGTGCCGGGGCGGGCCACCCAGGTCGGGTCCGGATTCGCATGCGAACAGCGCCGCCTGCTCGGCGTCCGAGCGGAAGGCCGAATTGATCACGAGAGTCACGCCCGCGGCGGCCGCGGCGGTGTTCATCCGGTCGAAGGCGACGGCGACGTCGGGTCGCATTCCGTGACCGAGCCGCTCGGCCAGCGGTCCCGCATAGCCGCCCCCCGAGGCAACCGCCGGAACCGCTCCCATCGAGATCGAGGCCCCGACCCGCGCTTCGGCCCAGACCGGGTCGGCAGTTGCCCGGCCTTCGGTTGCGGTACGGATCGAGACCCTTGCGACCTGACCGGGGCATAGGAGAAGGCGTCAGGGAAGCGGACCGAGACGGTCAGTGGAGAGGCCCCGTTGGAAGTCGCGATCCGTACCGCCGTGAACCGGGCCCGCGCCAGGTAGACGGGCTTCGGCATGTGGGCGGGATTGGGCAGTCCGTTGGGCAGGGTCGGCGGCGCGAGCAGCCGGGGAAGGTCGCCCTTCATCGAGCGGGCGGCCGAGAGCGCGGAGAGATCGGCGGCGCTCTGTGCCCTGCCTTTGCCGGTGATCGCACCCGCGATCGCGACCAGCACCACCGCTCCGGCGACCAGAGCGAAGACAGCCCCGAGGACCAGCGGCGTCGCCTGTCCGCGCTCCCCTGCCAACCTGGATCTCAGGCGCTTCGCGCCAGCTCGACCCGGCCGGAGGAGAGACAGCCCTTTCGCCGTCCTGCCGGGGCGATCCGGCCAGATGCGCGGCGGCAAGCCAGCCGCCCCGGGCGGTCAGCCACGACCTCGACCTCGGTTCCGCTCGAAGCCGCCTCGATCCGACGAGCTCCACGAGAGCCAGGTCTCCGGCAGAAGGCTCCAGCCGGGGAGATCAGCAGAATCCGGTCGAGCATCGGGGCCAATCGCTCGGCGACCCGGCGATACGCGGCCGGCGGTGCGACTACCCCGACGGGGCCGGAACGGACCGCCAACCGTACGATCCGCTCGACCCGGAGGTCAGCCTGCTCGATCCTCCTCGATCGCCACCGTGCAGAGCCGACCCCGGGCCGCGACCCCGGCCTCCGGGTCCAACGAGTGGATCCGTTCTTCGAGTCGCTTCGCAGCAGCCGACGCAAGCAAGGTCGGCGGCCGCCTTCTGCCTGAGCCCACTTCGAGCAGCACCGGCACATCTTCGGGATCAGCCTCCCGGAGAAGCCGGATCGCGGCGATGCCGGCCGACACCCCGGCCGCGCCGAGATCCGAATCGAAGGAGACGTCAGTGAGCAGGGTGAGCCGATTCATCGCATCGCCCCCTCAGCCATCTCTCGCGCTCGCGCTTCGCGCTGATCGCCAGCTTCTTCGAGATCGAGTCGAGCAGCGATGGCGGCCTGACCCTGACCCGGACTGTCTCACCGACCCTGCTGACCGAGACCCTGGATCTGGCCCAACCCGGCAGGGCCCTGCGCACGGCATCGTCCACCGGCAGGCCCCGAACGAGCGCCACCGCCCCTGCTTCGGCGGCACCGTCGACGACGGTAGCGGTGTAGCCGGTGGCGAGCAACTGGAAACAGAGCAGGGCGGCCAGCAGGAGAATCGCCATGCCGCCGACAGCCTCGATCGAGGCCTGAGCCCGATCGCGGGCGGTCCGTTCTCCTGCCAAGCCCTGCGGACGCACTTCATCCACCGCCCAGATCGCTCGATCCGAAGACCCGGGCCCGGGGCAGCATCGGGATCAGCCTCGGAAGCAGAACCCCGACCCGGACCTCGCGGTCCGCCTCCACCCGTATCCGGGCACTCAAGCCGGGCGGCAGCGCCCGCCGCGCAGCGCCTGCGGCGTCGCGTCCGGTCAGCTGCGCCCTCGCGCCGGCCCGGGCGGCAAGTCCTGCCGACCAGAGCGTGTAGCCACCGATCGCGATCTGGGCGCACAGCAGAAGGCAGAGCAGCACGATCGGCACCGCCCCGATCAACTCGACGGAAACCGATCCGTGGTCACGGCCGAGCAAGCCGCGGTTCTTCTTTCGATCTGCCATGTGGCGAGCATCAATCCGGCGTGCTCAAGGGTGTCTCGACGATCGGGACAGTTCCGACAATGATCTTCAACGCCTCGATCACAGGCCGGTGGCCGGCGACGCAGTAGCGAGCTTCGGGCCGCCGCCGATCCCGGCAGTCGCCGGGTCAGGGGTCAGCCAGACAGGCGGGCGACCACCGGCGAGTGGTCGGAGAGCCGCAGCTTGAGGCCGGTCGGTGGATCGGGAACGTCACGACGGATCTCCGGCCAGGCGGGTCGGCGTCTCGAGGGTCCCGGTTCCCCGGCTCAGAAGGTGGTCGATCGCCGCAGGCCCGGTTGCTCCGGTCAGGCCATGGGTTCGCTCCAGTTGCCCGAAGGCGTCTGAGGCCGAGGGCTTCAGGTTGAAGTCCCCGCCGAGGACCAGAGGCGCATCGCCCGCCCACTCGGCCGCCAGCACGGGCGGCCTTCACGACATCCTCTTCGGCCCGCTCGCCGGTCGAGGCGTGGAGGTTCGCCAGGCAGAGCCCGGAGGCGGTCCTGACCATCGAAACCACGCGGCGCTCCGGCCAGAGCCGGAGAGTGGCGCGCTCGTGGCTCTCGATCGAGACGCCGGGCCTTCCCTTGCGGACCAGGATCAGGTTGCAGCCCCCCTCCCAGCTGCCGGCCAGGTGAGGGCGGTACCTGGCGGCCGGCCAGGTCAGCGGCCGCATCCAGTTGCGCGAGGTCAGACTCGACCTGTACTCGGAGCCGGTCGCCTCGGCGAGCCGGGAGGCCCAGCGCGGAGGCACTTCCTGGAGCAGGGCGGCATCCCACTTCGACGCCGAGAGGATCGCCGCGAATTCGTAGAACAGGTCGCGGTTGACGCAGCGCGTAGTCCTCCCCCCTGACCGGCCTGCCGAGCAGCCTCCAGGACAGGCCGCCCGCTGTGGGCTCAGGTGGAAAGTCGCGGCCGTGGAAGAGGTTCCAGGCCAGCAGGCGCCAGTTCAGAAGCTCTTCGCCTCCGACCAGACCAGCCAGATGCCGACCACTGCCGAGCCCAGCAGGAGGATCCAGGCGAGCGTGCCGAGGCCGGTCTCGAACATCTGCGAGGTCCCGGCGACCAGCAACACGATCAGGCCCAGGGCGCTGTAGAGCACGAACCGGCGTGAGTCGGGCAGGCTGAGAAGGGTCATCTGGTTCGACTGGGCGCCCCGGTATACGGCCAGCGTGATCGCGGCGAGAAAGGCCATCGTGATCAGCGTGAAGACGGCCGAGGCGATATCGCCGCCGCGGGGCAGGAAAGCTACGCCGAAAGCCAGGACGGCGATGATCGCGATGTTTCTGGCGGCCAGCACGGGACAGGGATGCTACCCGGCCGCTCAGCCGTTGCGGATCAGGATGCCTTCGATGATGTGCGCGGTCGACTCGGTCGAGTCGATCGCCTTCTCGAGTACGGCGAAGATGTCCTTCCAGCGGATCACGACCATCGGATCGATCCCGTTCGAGAAAAGTGCGGCGACGGCATCGCGCGATACGCGGTCGCCGTCGTTCTCGAGCCGGTGGATTTCGATCAGGTGCGAGTCGAGGTTCTCGAAGTGGCGCAGCTTGGCGAGCGCCTCGGCAAGCTGCTCGCAGCATCCGACCAGGATCGAGGTCAGTTCGTAGGCCTGGATCATCGGCGCTTCGATCTGGTAGAGACCGAGAAAGTCGGCCGCCTCTTCGATGTAGTCGACGACATCGTCGAGCTTGGTCGCGAGGCCGTAGATCTCGTCGCGGTCGATCGGAGTGAAAGAGCTCGAGTTGAGCTTGCGGATGATGTCGTGGGTTATCCGGTCACCTTCCTGCTCGGTGATCAGGATCTCCCGGTTGAGGCCGGAGTCGTCGGGCCATGCGGCCATCATCTCTTCGAGCAGCCGGGCCGATCTGAGGGTGTTCTGCCCCGCCTCGTTGAAGAGGTCGAAGAAACCGCGGTCCCGGTGAACAAAGGGGAGCCGCAAAGCGGGCCTCAGCTCGCCAGCTGCGGGGCGGTCGTCGCCTCCAGCGCGTCGTGGCGCTCGCGCAGCTCCTTCTGCACGTCGCGCTGCTCGCCACCCTCCGGCCGCAGGCGCGACCAGGTCCCGGAGCTGTCGAGCACCCAGGAATTCATGTTGTCGGCGAAGCAGCGCTCGAGCACATCGAGGGCCTGGTCACGGGCCGTTTCGTCGAGCAGCGGGGTCACGAGTTCGACCCGGCTGTCGAGGTTTCGCGGCATCAGGTCGGCCGAGCCGATCAGCACCGTGCTCTCGTCTCCACGGCGGAAGGCGTAGATCCGGGAGTGCTCGAGGAAGCGGCCGACAACGGACACCACGCGGATGTTCTCCGAGACACCGGGAACGCCTGGCCTCAGGCAGCAGATCCCGCGTACGTTGATCTCGATCTCGACTCCGGCCTGCGAGGCTTCGTAGAGCGCCTTGATGCACTTGTCATCGACCAGGGAGTTCAGCTTCAGGGAGATCCTGCTCTTCTGGCCTTCCCGATGCGCTTCGACGGTCTTCTCGATCTGCTCGAGGATGCCCGGGCGCATCGTGTCCGGGGACACGAGCACCCGGCGGTAGGCGTCGGGCCGGGCGTAGCCGGTAAGCACGTTGAACAGGTCGGAAACGTCGGCGCCGATACGCTCGTCGGCAGTGAATATGCCCAGGTCCGTATAGAGGCGGGCCGTCGTCGAGTGGTAGTTGCCGGTCCCGATGTGGACGTAGTTGCGTACGCGATCGCCCTCCCGGCGGACCACGAGCAGGGCCTTGATGTGGGTCTTCAGGCCGGGGATTCCGTAGACCACGTGTACGCCGACTTCTTCGAGTCGCTTGGCCCACTCGATGTTGGCCTGCTCGTCGAAGCGGGCCTTCAGCTCGAGCATGCAGACGACCTGCTTGCCGCGCTCGGAAGCGCGAATCAGCGAGCCGACCATCGGCGAGTCGTCGCTGGTCCGGTAGACCGTCTGCTTGATCGCCAGCACGTCGGGGTCGCTGACCGCCTGGGCGATGAAGCGCTCGACCGAAGTCGAGAAGGAGTCGTAGGGGTGGTGGACCATGATGTCGCCCTGCCGGATCGCCGCGAACATGTCGATCGAGCCGCCGTCCTCGTCGCCCTGAAGCCTCGGCTGGGTGACCGGATTCCACTTCTCGTCGCGCAGCTTCGAGTAGCCGGGCAGCTTGACGACGTCCCAGAGGTCCGCCATGCCGAGCAGTCCCGCGCTGATGAAGACCTCATCGTCCTGGAGCTTGAGAACCTCGATCAGCGACTCCCGCAGCTCGTCGATCATGTTCTCCGAGACCTCGAGGCGCACGACCTCGCCGAACTTGCGGCGCCTGCAGTTCGTTCTGGACCGCTTCGATGCAGATCGTCGGCTTCGTCGCTGATCGTGAAGTCGGCGTCCCTGGTGACCCGGAAGGCTCCGTGATCGAGGACCTCGACCCCCGGGAAGAGCAGGGCCAGGTTGCCGGCGATCACTTCTTCGAGCGGCACCAGGATGCGGTCGTCGTCCTGACCGACCTCGATGAAGCGGCCGAGCAGCTCGGTCGGAACCTTGATCCGGGCCATGACCCGGGTCGAAGTCTCGGGGTCCCGAAGCAGGACGGCCAGACTGAGCGAAAGATTGGAGATGTAAGGGAACGGCCTTCCGAGGCCGATCACCAGTGGCGTCAGGGCCGGCAGGATCTGGCGTTCGAAGATCCGGTTGACCTCGGCTCTCTCCTCGGCGGAGAGCCACTCGAGCTTGGAAATCCGGATGCCCTCCTGCTCCATGAGCGGCTCCAGCACGCCGGCGAAACAGGAATGCAGCCGGCGATCGAGCTCCATCGAGCGGGAGCGGATCGCCTTGATCTGCTCGGAGGGCGAGAGTCCGTCAGGGCCCCGGGCATCGATTCCGGCGTCGTTCTGATCCCAGAGGCCGGCGACCCGGACCATGAAGAACTCGTCCAGGTTGGAGCCGTAGATCGCGCAGAACTTGACCCTCTCCAGCAGCGGGACCGACTCGTCCTCGGCGAGTTCGAGCACTCGCTCGTTGAAGTCCAGCCACGAAAGTTCGCGGTTGAAGAAGAGTGAAGGGTCGTCGAGTTCGTACAAGGGTGGCATCCTAGCCGTTCAAGGCCGGAGAGTTCTTGTCCGTCACTCTCCGAGTGAACTCTCGAGCGCGACCCAGACACCCTGCCTCGACTGCTCGTGCCATAACCGGCGGAACTGGTCGAAAAGCATTCGGCGGCGGGCCTGAAGGTGCACGGCAGCCAGGTGGGGGCCGCGATAGAGCATCCGGTTGGGAGCAGCCTGGACCAGCAGCGGGTCGAGATCCCGGCTGCCCCGGGACCGCTCGATGATCGCCTTGACGTCTTCGTCTTCGAATACGCGGACCTGGTCACGGGCGGCGGGCAGGGCGAGGTCGCAATCACGCATTTCGCCGAGGACCTCCTGGAGCCCTCGTGCCGCACGGCGCGCCGTGTGCGCCTGGGTACCCAGTGCCTCCGAAGTCAGTTCGAGCGAGTAGCGCAGCCTCTCGGCCGAAACCCGCATGCGCTGCTGCTCACGTACCGAAGTGGGCTCCAGGGCCTCGGGAACCGAGGAGCGCAGTCGCTTGAGCCTGCGAGCCACCAGGCGCCTCGCGCTCTTGGGTATCTGCTCGGGAGTCCGGAAATCCGTAGCTTCGCCGATCTCGCTGCGGTCGAAGTTGCTGCCGGTCAGGTCCTCCACCCTCACCCGGAGAGCCTGGAGCCGCCGCCCGTTGGCCAGCGACGCAAGCGTCCGGTTGCAGTCTGCCTGCTCGCTGCGCAGCGAATCGACCAGACGGGCGAGTCCGTACTCGCCGCCTTCATCCATCTCGGCCGCGATCGACTCGAATGCGGCGATCATCGAATCTACGTCCCGGCGGCGGCCGACGCTTCGTATCAACTGCCTGACCTCGTCCCGGGTGCCGGAGAACTGAGCCTTGGAAAGGACGGGCTTGAACAGCTCCAGGGCTGCCCTGAGCCTCCTCGAGGCCAGCCACATCGCTTCGGCAGGGTCGGTATCGGTGACGTCGAGCAGGCCGCGGCTTACTTCCGCCATCTGGTCGACGCGCTGGCCGAGCACGATCGCCGCAGCTTCGCGAAACTGCTCCTCTTCTTCTTTGTCGGCCGTCGACTTCGCTGCGCTCACCGCAGGCAGCCTATTGCCTGAGCGGACTCAGCCGACCATGGCCGGGGCGGTGGAATCAACCTGCCCGTTGAGCATGTCGAGCACGATGCCCTCGCGGATGCCACCCTTGCCGATCTGGAGCGGCTGTGCCAGCATTTCGGAGACCTTCTCCAGGACCAGGACACCGGTCGGCAGGATCCTGACCCGGACCGGATCGAGTTCGTACTGCCGCGCTACTTCGTTGCTGTCGTCGCCGCAGAGCACCCGGATCGCGCGCTCCAGGGTTTCGTATTCGAGCACCACGCCGGTCAGCCGGCGCAGGGAAGTGGAGCTGCCGCCGACCGCGACCACCTGCTCGGGCTGCTCGATCTCGACCCCTTCGAAGACGTCCTCGATCCGGTCGCGCACCTTGCGGATCTCCGATGCGGACGGTGGGTCGCCGGTGATCAACTCGTCGGCCAGGAGGCCCGAGCCGATCGGCCACGACCTGACCTCCTCCACCCCGTCGGCGATCGTGCCGATCGTGATTTCGGTCGAGCCGCCGCCGACGTCGACCACGGCGATCCGGCCGCCGGTCGGGTGACCGAGCGCCTTGGTCGCGCCGATGAAAGCCAGCCGGCCCTCCTCGTGCTCGCTGACGATCTCGACCGGTATCCCGGCCCGCTGCGATATCGCCTCAGCGACCTTCTTGCCGTTCTTCGAATCCCGGATCGCCGCCGTGGCGACCGCCCGGAAGGATTCGGCGCCGACCTCGCGGGCCAGCTTCACCTGCGTCTCGACGACCTCGGCGACCTCCTCGATCTTCTCGCGGGAGATCCGGCCCTTGCCGTCCCGGGCCTTTCCGATCCGGGTATAGGCCCGCTGCTCCATGACCTTTGTCAACTGGCCATCCTGCGGCTCCGCGACGAGTATCCGGGTTGTGTTCGAGCCGATGTCGATCGCTGCGCAGATCATCAGAGCCTCAGCCTCGATACTCGCACAGGGCCCGGATGGGGCTAAGGAGCTTCTGGGTGCGAAGCGTCCTCGAACTCGCGGAACAGCCCGGTGACCACGAAGGCGACCTGTTCGCCGACGTCAACCGCGTTGTCACCGATCCGCTCCAGCGCCCGCGCCGCGAGCAGCATGGTCATCGCCCATTCGCGCCGGTCGGGTTCGTCGCCGATCTCGATCGCCAGCGCGAAGCACTCACGGTTCTGCTGGTCGACCTCGTCGTCGAGCGTGACCAGGTTGCGCGCCATCGCCACGTCGCGATCGATGAAGGCCCGCCTGGCCTGTACGACCTCGATCCGGACCTGCTTGCCCATCGCGACGATGCGCTGGATCATGCGGTCGTCCACCGGCGGCTCGTGCCCGGTCAGCGGGATCAGCTTGGCGATGTTCACGCACTGGTCGCCCATGCGCTCGATGTTCTTGATCACATGGAGCAGGGCGGCGATCAACCTCAGGTCGGTGGCCACCGGCGACTGGGTGGCCAGCAGGGTGATCAGGCCCTGATGGACCTCGAGGTAGCGCCCGTCGAGCTGGTCGTCGTTCTCCATGACGAGCTGGGCCAGTTCGATGTCCTGGTTGGCGACCGCTTCGAGCGTCCGGTCGAGGGCCAGCACGACCATGTCGAAGCCCTCCATCGCCTGCTCCTCGAGACGGGCGAGCTCGTCCTGGTATCCGACGCGGATCCTGTGGCTGTCCTTGATCTGAGCCATCGTCAGCCGACCTTCCCGGTCACGTAGTCCTCGGTCCTCGAGTCCTGCGGATTGGTGAAGATCTTTCCCGTCTCGTCGTACTCCACGAGCTGCCCCCAGCGATTGTCCTCGGCAGCGTCCAGCTCGACGATCAGGAAGGCGGTCTTGTCGGAGACCCGCGCCGCCTGCTGCATGTTGTGGGTGACGATCACGATCGAGAACTCCTCCTTGAGCTCGGCCATCAGGTCCTCGATCTTTCCGGTCGAGATCGGGTCGAGGGCCGAGCACGGTTCGTCCATGAGGATGACCTCCGGTTCGACCGCCATCGTCCGGGCGATGCAGAGCCGCTGCTGCTGGCCACCTGACATTCCGTAGGCGTTGTCGTCAAGCCGGTCCTTGACCTCGTCCCAGAGTGCGGCACCGCGAAGTGCCTTCTCGACCCGGTCGTCGATGTCGTCCATCCCGAGCACCCGGGGGCCGAAGGCGATGTTGTCGTAGACCGACTTCGGGAACGGGTTGGGCTTCTGGAAGACCATGCCGATCATCTTCCTGACCTGGACCGGATCGACCTTGGGTCCGTAGAGGTCCTGCCCGTGGTAGAGGATCTCGCCGTCGACCGAAGCGCTCGAAACGAGGTCGTTCATCCGGTTGAGGCAGCGGATCAGGGTGCTCTTGCCGCAGCCCGAGGGGCCGATGAGCGCCGTCACCTCGTTCTGGAAGATGTCCATCGTGACGTCCTTGACCGCCGGCTTCTTCGAATACGAGACGGTGACGTCTTTGACTTCGAAAACCTTGTCCTTCTTCCAGATGTCGCCGCCGGCGGCTGCCGGTTCCTGGCTCACCGCGATCTGGTGGGTGAGTCCCCTGTCGTCGTTCGGGCCTTCGGTTGCCAATTGACCTTCCTTGCTTGATCGCCCGGAGATGCCGAGCTGCTCTGTCGGATCATTACTCAATTTGCGGCCTCCTACCACTGTTGCTCGTATCGGTTGCGCAGCCAGATCGCAAAGGAGTTCATCGCCAGCAGCACGATCAGCATCACGATCACGCCCGCGGCAGCCAGAACCCGGAACTCGTCCTGCGGACGGGAGGCGTAGTTGAAGATCAGCACCGGCAGCGCCGAGTAGCCGTTGTCCCCGAGGAAAGTCGGGTTGAAAGTGACGAAGGTCGCCGCCCCGACCAGCAGCAGCGGTGCGGTTTCGCCGATCGCGCGCGAGATCGCCAGGATCACCCCGGTCACCACGCCCGGAATCGCGGCCGGCAGGACCTGTCGGCGGATCGTCTGCCACTGAGTCGCGCCCAGGGCCAGGGAGCCCTCCCGGATCGACGGCGGGACAGCGCGGATCGCTTCACGCGACGCGAGGATCACGGTCGGCAGGACGAGCAGGGCGAGGGTCATCGAGCCGGCCGCGAGGATGAAGCCGAGGTCGAGCGGGCCGCGAACGATGAAGGCGAGTCCGAGGATGCCGTAGATGATCGAGGGGACGCCGGCGAGGTTCTGGACGTTCAGCTCGACCGTGCGGTTCCACCACCGCTCGCCGTCCGCGTATTCCTCGAGATAGACCGCGGCCGCCACGCCGAGCGGCACGACCAGGAAGATCACCCCGAGAATCAGGTAGAGCGTGCCGATCAGGGCCGGGCGGAATCCCGCCTCCTCGGGATTGATCGTCGAAGGCCCGTTGGTGAAGAGCTTGGTGCTGAAGGCGGGCGCTCCTTCGATCGCCGCCTGCAGGATGATCGCCGCCAGACCGGCGAGGGCGACCGACAACGCCAGCAGAAGGACAGCGAGGAAGATGTTGCCCTTCCAGACGTCCGCCTTCGGCTGCTTGCTGAGTTGCTCGAGCGTCACCGCGCGCGCGCCGGCGTTGGCGAGCTTGGACCGCTCTGGTCCCGGGTGAGCCCTTGCCGAAGGCCATCATTCGTAGACCTCCCGGTACTTGCGCACCATCCGGATCGCGAAGAGATTGAGGGCCAGGGTCATCAGGAAGAGGACCGTGCCGACCGCGAAGATCGTGTCGTAGGTGATCGAACCGGTCGAGATGTCCCCGGTCGCCGTCTGCCCGATGAAGGCCGTCATCGTGAGCACCGAGGAACCCGGATCGAAGGTCAGGTTGGGCGAGGCGCCGGCGACCAGCAGCACGACCATGGTCTCACCGACCGCACGCGATCCGGCGAGAACCAGCGAAGCGATGATGCCCGAGATGGCCGCCGGAAAGATGACCCGCGTCGCGACCTTCATCTTGGTCGCCCCGAGTCCGTAGGCAGCCTCGCGGAGGCCCGACGGAACCGAGCGCATCGCGTCATCGGAGATCGAGGCGATGATCGGCACGATCATCAGGCCGATCGCGATGCCCGCGACACCGGCGCTGAAGGGCGGCACGTTGACCATGAAGGGGAAGACGTCCTCGATCAGCGGGCTGAGGAAGACGAGCCCGAAGATGCCGATCGCGACCGTGGGAATCCCGGCCAGTACCTCCAGCACCGGCTTGACGATCTTGCGCTGCCGCGGCGAGGCGAACTCGCTCAGCCAGATCGCCGAAGCGAGTCCGATCGGAACGGCGAAAAGCATTCCCCAGAGGCTGACGCTGAGGGTCCCGACCAGAATCGGCAGCACACCGAACGATGCCGGGCTGGAAGGTTGGGGCCCAGCTGGTCCCGAACAGGAACTCGCCGATGCCGATGTTGTCCTTGGTGAAGAAATCGAAAGTCGGGATCAGCAGCGATACGACGATCGCCGTGGTCGTCAGATACCGACAGGAATGCGCAGGCCCCGAGCAGGACCTTGATCAGCTTCTCGCCGTAGCGGGGCGACGGGGCCTCGAGGGAGGGGAGCGGCCGCGCCGCCCCCTCGCCCCCGAAGGCCCCGATTGTGTCCCGTGCTTCCATGAATCAGCGTTCTATCAGTCAGGCGTTCGAAGCCGGTAGCCGGCCAGTTCGCCTAGTTGCCAGCAGCCTCGATCAGGCCCTGGAGCTTCTGCCTCGTTGGCCGCCAGCTGCTCATCGGTGAGTCCGATGAAGCCGACCTGCTCGGCCACCGCGTTGACGTTCTGGAGGTAGTACTCCATGAAGGCGTCGAACTCCGGCCTGGCGAGAGCGTCAGCCGACGGGTAGATGTACAGCGCACGGGCCAGCGGCGTGTAGGTACCGTCCTGAACCGTCTCGGCGGACGGCGGAACGCAGCCTTTGCCATTGTCGATCTCGAGACCCTTGATCGAGTCCGTCGTTCTCCTGGAGGAAGGAGAAGCCGAAGTAGCCCATGCCGCCCTCGGCACCGGTAACGCCGGTCACGGTCTGGTTGTCGTCTTCGCCGACGTTGTTGTAGTCGGTGCGCTGGTTGCCTTCCTCGCCGTTTACGGCTTCAGTGAAGTAGGCGAACGTTCCGGAGTCGGTACCGGGCCCGAACAGGGTCGCGTCGGCGTCGAAAGCCGGCTCGAGACCGTCGATCTGGTTCCAGTTGCTGACCTTGGAGCCGGACTCCCAGACCTGCGCGAGCTGGTCGACCGTCAGGCACTGCACCGGGTTCTGCGGGTTGACGACGACCGAGAGGGCGTCGTTGGCGACCTGGACTTCTTCCCACTCGACGCCATTGTCGGCACACATCTTTTCCTGCTCTTCGTCGATCGCGTCCGAGGCGTCGTTGGCATCGGTCTCGCCGACGCAGAACTTCTCGAAGCCACCACCGGTGCCAGAGGTACCGACCGTGACGCGGACATCCGGGTTTTCCGTCTGGAAGCCCTCGGCCATCGCCTCGGTCAGCGGGGCGACGGTGCTCGAACCGTCGATGCGGATGTTGCCGGACAGGTCACCCCCGCCACCTGATCCGGAATCACCGTCGTCGTCGCTGCCACAGGCGGCGACGCCGAAGGCGAGTACGCCGGCCGCGGCGAGCACGGCTAGAAATTTGGACTTGGAACTGGACACACAGTCTCCTTTTTCGGATTCTTTTCCGGGCTTCTGGCCCTGAAGGCCGCCCTTGTGGCGGCCATTTGAATTGCTGGACGGTCGGAAGCCTCGCAGCGCCGGCAGGGGCAGTTGTTACGCGTCTGTGTCAGAGATGTAAAAGAAATGTGAAGAACCCGGAGTAGAGGTGGAACGCCCGGCAAGGGGGCGTTCACACAACCAGGAAATGGCTCTAGACCGGGGCGGAGAGCGTATTCGCGCCCTGAGGGGCCGTGCGGTCGGAGCCTTCCTTGTCCGGAGCCGCTGGCTCCGGAATCGACGCCTCCGCCGCAAAGCGGTATCCGACGCCGAAGTGGGTATGTATGTAGCCGAAGCCAGGGGAGCGCCTCTCCAGCTTGTGCCGGAGCTTGCGGATGAAGACGTCTACCGAGCGGTCGCCGTGGGCCATGGCATAGCCCCAGACCCTCTGGTAGATCTGCTCGCGCTCGAGCACGCTGCCTTCGTTCTCGGCCAGCAACTGAAGCAGTTCGAACTCGCGGCGGGTCAGGTCGAGGCTCTCGCCGCCGATCATCGCCTGGTACTGATCCACCCGGATCTCGATCTCGCCGACCACCAGCGGACCCTTCTGGGAGTCGTTGCGGACCCGGCGCCGGCGCCGGGCGACGGCTTCGATCCTTGCTATCGCCTCCTCCGGGTGGCAGGGCTTGTTGATCCAGTCATCGGCGCCCATCCGCAGGCCACGGACCCGCTGGGAGACGGTGCCGTCGCTGGTGCAGACGATCACGCCGAGGTCCGGCAGCAGTCCGCAGATACGTTCGAGGTAAGCCCAGCCCTCCTCGGCCATGACGCTGATGTCGACGAGGACGGCGTTGACCTTCATCGCGACCAGTTCCTGGGGAGGAACCGCCGACGCCAGGACCCGGTGCTGCCAGCCGGCCGAGTCCATTCGGTTGGTGAGCACCCGGATGAAGCCGGAGTCGTTGTCGATGACCGCGACCCGCAACGTAGACCGTGCTTGGTTCATTGCCACAAGTGTAGGGGTATCCGAGCGGGAAATGGCAGATCCGCACGCGATTTTCACATCGAGGTTCACAGACGGCGCCCGGACGGCCCGTGACCCGATCCGCCATGCCCGACCGTCCGCCAGCGGGTTGCGCTAGATTTCAGGGCGTGATCAAAGTCCGTCTCGCAGCCGCCGCAGTTCTGTCCGTACTCACCGCATTCGCCATGCTCGTCCTGGCACCGGCAGCGATGGCAGCCGACGGAGTCGGTCTCGCCGGCCGGGTCGATGACAAGTTCATCACCTTCTTCTGCTTCGGGGTGCTCGCATTCTTCGCGGCTTTCGTGATCGTGATGTCGCTGATCCAGGGACACCTTGACGCCAAGAAGGAACGGCGTCGCCACGATCTCGACCGTTTCAACTCCTGATCGCTCCGGGCCACCGGGCCCGCTGAACTTCTTCTATGTGACTGAGCCTCTCGGCCCACCCTTCTTGGGTTGACCCGCCGGCCCCGGGGGCGGCATCCCTGGCCCAGGGATCGGACATTGCGCCCGGCAAGCCTGCGAAACCGGCAAGGATCGAGTGGTCGATTGTCGGCAGGGTCTCCGGGTTGTAGCCGCCCTCGTGAACGGCGACGAGGCCGACGCCGCGGTCTGACGCGAAGGTCGCGGTCCTGGCGGCCAGTTCGTTGTAGCCGGCCACGGTCAGCGACTGGCTCGACAGGGGGTCGGCCACGTGGCCGTCCTGACCGGCCGAGACGATGACGAGACCCGGGTCGAACTCGGCCATGACCGGCCGTACGACACGGTCGAAGGCCTCGACATGCTCGGCGTCACCCGAGCCGGGAGGCATCGGCAGATTGACGGTGAACCCCTGCCCTTGATCGGCCCCAACCTCCTCCAGCCAGCCGGAACCCGGATACAGGGGCCACTGGTGGAGAGAAACGAAGAGCACCGATGGGTCCGATTCGAAAATGTCCTGCGTGCCGTTGCCGTGGTGCACGTCCCAGTCGAGGATGGCCACCCTTTCGATACCGAGCACCTCCTGCGCGTAGCGTGCCGCCACAGCGGCGTGGTTGAACATGCAGAAGCCCATCGCGCGGTCGGCCGTGGCGTGATGCCCGGGAGGACGTATCAGGGCGAAAAGGCTGTCCGGAGCATCCCCGGTGCCCGGATCGCCGCTGCCGCAGACCTCGTCGACCGCGACCAGCGCAGCCCCCGCGGCGCGCATTGACACTTCGTAGGTGCCGGTACTGACAACGGTGTCGCCGTCGATCCAGGACGGCCCGGCGGCCGAGTGCTCACGAACCAGCTCGATGTGTGCCTGCGTATGGACCCGGGCGATGTCCTCCTCCCCGGCCCGCCTTGCCTCCAGGAAACGAAGGTTCTGGCGGTCGGGCCCGGTCTGAAGGTGATCGATAACCGCGTCGATCCGTTCGGCGTTCTCGGGGTGGCGACCGGTTTCGTGCTGCTCGTGGCCCGGCAGCAGGACGACGCCCGTGGAGCGTGGCTTCTTCGCCGGTCCGGCTCACCCGGGCAGCCGAAACCCGGTCAGCAGGCGCTTCTCCGATTCGCCACTGACCTCCGCAACCACCTCTACCTGCTCGGCGAGCGGGGTATCGCGGATCTTGGTCGCCAGCAGATCGTCGACCTGGAAGATCCCGGCCGAGTTGTTCAGTTCGATCTCGATCCGCACCGGGCGCGTCTCGCCGGCCGAGATCCGGACCTCGTCGATCGCGGCGGCGGATATCGAGTGGATGCCCTCCTGACCGGCTTCGAGCGGAATCCGGGTCCGGCCTTCGGCCATGTCGAGCGCGTCGGCCACCCTGACGATGCCGGCCTCGACCGTATACGGCTGACCCCGGCGACGGTGACCGATGATCGCGTGCAGGGCCTCGGCGATGACGATCGAGCGCTCCGGCTCGGGGTAGATGTCTTCGAGCAGGCGCTCGAGAGCCTCGCGGGCGAGGAAGAGGCTGTAGGCCTCGTGGTCGGCACGATGGATCGACATGCCGACGTCGTGGAGCAGTGCGCCCGCCGCGACGACGACCTCGGCGTCCTTTACGGACATCGCGTGGTCGGTGACCATCGCCGGCTGTACGCCGCCTTTGGTCAGCAGGCGGCTCACCCTGAGCGCGATGTTCAGGACGATCTGCATGTGGACCCAGGAGTGGTCCGACATGCCGAGGCGCTCGGCGTGAGTCTGGGCCATGTACCACCAGGCCCTGACCTGATCGTCCCGGTTGACCGCGTCGAGAAACTTTTCCAGCTTGCGGTTGCCGCGGGTCGGCGCCTTGACTTTGACCGATGCGATCCCCTCACGCGAGGAGAGCGGTCCGGATCCTTGCCGTCCGGGCCTTCCGGCATCAGTTCTCCCGTCCGGAAGCGGCGGCTGTCGGGACTCGTCTGCGCGAGCCAGAAGCGCCCCGCGACCGGGTCCCCATCACGGGGCTCGACCGGAACGCCGAATACTTCCGCCAGCCCGAGACAACAGATGATGGTCGCCGGAAGCAAGCCTGCCCTGGCCGGATTCAGTGCCGAACCAGGCGGCGATGTCGTCACCGGTCTGGCCGAGTATCGAGCCGAGGCCGCGCCGGGCCGAGACGGGGTCGATCCGCGGGCCGCAGATCCGTTCGAGCGCAGCTGCCAGCGGAGTCGATACGAAAAGACGATCGGCAGCGGGCGGCGTCAGGGTCTCGAGCTTCTTGACTGCCGCGGTCACCGCGGCCTCGATCTGATTGGGCCGCGGCGGATCCGAGAAACGGGCCCTCTCCGTGAGCGTCGAACAACCGATCGGGCGCGAGCCGACCCAGCCGGGCCGCTCGCCGGGGACGCCGACGGCGATTCCGGTCGTGGACTCCCCCACCCTCGCGACCGCGACCGTCCCCTCGAGATCTTCGGCGTGCGGAACCGTGGTCGCCAGAAAGGTTGAAGCCAGCCTCTGCTCGGGATCCGGCAGCAGAATGCCGCCGGCGCCACTGGCCCGGGACACCCGTTCGAGCAGACGAAGCAGGCGGGTCCCCCGCAGGGACCGGGTCGCGACCACTTCGACTTGATCAGCCCCCGCATCTCTTGCCGCCTCGATTTCGGCCATCAGCAGGGCGCTCAGGCGGTCGCAATTGCTCAACTCGGCCGAGACCAGACTGCTCCGCTCCAGCAGCCGCTTCGAGTCGCGAGGTCCGACCTCGGCGACCCTGAGCCGCGTCGCGCGCTTGGATATCTCAATGGCCCCCAGGATCAAGTCCGGACCATCCTTGCAGTTTTGCCGACCGTCGCGCAAGCGCGCGAGTCACTGGTTGCCCGATGTGGTTCAGCGCCCGGAGGGCAGGTAGCTCAGGAGCCGCAGACCGGCCACTGGCCGGGCCCGGACTGAACGTAGAGCAGCGCTGCGCGATAGTCCTGCTCGACTTCAGGCGCCTCGGAAGGCAGGCCGCTACCTCCGACCGCAGCCCAGGTTGCCGGGCTGAACTGGTACTTGCCGTGATAGAGGCCGCTCGAGGACACGATGGTCGGATCGCCACCGGACTCGCATGAGGCAATCGATTCCAGCGTCGCCCTGGAGACCCCGGAGGGCAGATCCATGAACGGCTTGAGCTCGCTGAAGGCGCTCTCGGCGCGCTTCGATTCGTGCCTCTTCGCGCTCGAGGACGGCGGCCGCGCGGTCGATCCGGTGCTGCTGCAGACGCCCGTGGAAATCGAATACCAGAGCCGCGGGATCGCCCTTCAGGTCCACCGTGACAGAGGCTGCCTGGCCGGTTCCCACCGCTGCCCGATCTCCGATTTCGGAGACGAACAGGTTTCCGGCCACCAGGACGGCGGCCAGCACGACGAGAAGCGCTGCGGATTTCTTCGCATTGAACATAGGTCAGGAAAGAGGGGAGAATGAGGGGGAAAAGAGGGTGAATCAGTAACTGTGAGCAAATACTAATATCAAAGCCATGAAAAACATGCAGTCCGGGTTCGAGGTCCTGCGAGACGCATTCCCTGAGGCAGCGGCAATGGGGCCGGCACTTTCGAGGGTCCTGCTGGACCAGGTGGCTGCCGGCGAGCGACGCGGCCACATTGAGACTCAGCCGGCCCGGTCGGGTGGTCGCCTTCGGCCGCCGCGATACGACGTCGCCTGGCTACGGGGAGGCCGTGCTCGCTGCCCGCGGGCAGGGCTTCGAAGCCATGGAGCGCATCGCGGGTGGCCGGGCGGCGGCCTACTCGGAAGGCACGTTGAGCATGACCATGACCTTTGCCGACCCGACGCCCGCAAGGCGGACCAACGAACGCTTCGAGTACGCGGCAGGCATCGCCCGGGACGCCCTGAGCAACCTCGGCCTGGACGCAAGGGTGGGTGAGGTCGAAGGCGAGTACTGCCCCGGCGCCTTCAGTGTCAACAGCGGCAGGCCGGACGAAGCTCGTCGGCATCGGCCAGCGAATGATCCGGGGCGCGGCCCATGTCGGGTTCGTGATCGCCGTGCGTGACGCCGAACTGATCCGGCAGGTGCTCGATCCGGTGTATGCGGCACTCGGCCTCGACTGGAACCCGTCCACGGTCGGGACGGTCGAGGACGAAATGCCCGGGGTCGATCTTTCGACCGTCGAAGAAGCACTGATCAAGCCGCATCGCCGCCGGTTCGGACCTGGTCGAGACCGGACTGGACCGGCAGACCGTGGAGCTGGCACTGGCCCGGGCCGGAGCTCTTCCGCTCGCCCGACTGAGGTATGACCCGGGCAGCGCGGCACTTCCGGGGGTAGGCTAGGCCGATGGATACGGAGTCGGACCCACAGATTCCTGCCGAGCCGGAACCCGGACCACGAAGCCGGCGGGGCGGAGCCGACGGTGCGTGCGCAAGCCGGCGACCACTCCAATGGTGGTCCGAAGGACCGAACCCTGGCAGGCCGTCTCTTCTCGACCGGAAGCCGCAGAGCCCATCGCTTCGCCGGCATCTCCGGCCTCGATGAAGCGATCGAGTCGGCGGTCGAAGAAGCCATCGTGCGCTCGATCGAGAGCGAAGCGACCGAGAACGCCATCGCCAGGGTCATCAACGGCCCGCTGATCGAGCAGGCGGTGTCCGAAGCCCTCGCCAGCGAGTCGGTCGAGAAGGCGATCATCGAAGCCCTTGACAGCGAGATGGCTGACCGGGTCTGGCAGCACGTGCTGGACGGTCCGCAGACTCAGGCTCTGATCGAGAGAATCGCCGAGTCGCCGGAGGTTCGCAGCGCGATCACCGCGCAGGGAATCGGGTTGATCGGAGACCTCGGCTACTCAGGTCTCGAGGGTGACCAAGGCATCTCGATTTCATCGGCGAGCGGGTGTCGCCGCAAGATCCTTCTCCGACCCAGGCGCACCGAGCCGACCGACCGTGTGGGCTTCTTCACTCGTGCGCTCGGGGTCGGAATCGACGCACTGATAATCAACTTCACGCTGGTCGGAGTCGGCGCTCTCATCGGCGCGATGCTGAACGCCCTCGGAATCTCCGCGGAACTTCTCCCTCGTCGGTGTTCGCGGTCGGCGCCATGCTGTGGTTCCTGCTCAGCTCTCTGTACCTGTTCACGTCTTCTGGTCGCTATCCGGCCAGACGCCAGGCATGCTCTTCCTCGACATCAGGATCGAAAAGGACGGCGAACGGCGCATAGGACCGCGGGCCGCCTGGCGAAGGCTGGTCGGATTCTGGCTCAGCGCGATGGCTCTCGGCCTCGGCTTCATCGGGACCCTGTATCCGGATAGACCGTCGCGGTATTCACGACCGGATGGGTGATACGGCCGTTTACTTCATCGACCCGATAGCACCCGACGCAGCCCACGAATCGCACCATCAAACCCGCTGCTCTGACACGGACGCCGCGGCCGAGCCGCGCAGAGCGATCTGCGGCTTCAGATCCGGCCGGCGGCGAGCAGGCGGCGCAGGAAGCGACGGGTTTCCGGTCGCTCGGGAGAATCCATGATCCGGTCGGGGCTGCCCGACTCGACGATCCGGCCTTCGTGGAGGAATGCCACGGTGTCGGCCACCTCCCTGGCGAAGCTCATCTCGTGGGTTGCGATGATCATGGTCATTCCTTCGTCCTTCATTTCCCGCACCGCCTCGAGCACGTCACCGACCAGTTCCGGGTCGAGCGCGCTGGTCACCTCGTCGAGAAGCAGTGCGCGCGGCCGGGAGGCGAAAGCGCGGACCAGCGCCACACGCTGCTGCTGACCGCCGGAGAGCTGATCCGGACGATCTCCCTCGCGTTCGCCGAGACCGAAGCGCTCGAGTAGCTCACGGCCGCGATCTACCGCCTCCCGCTTGCCCATCGTGCCGCTGCGGACCGCGCCGAGGGTGACGTTGTCGATCACCGACATGTGGGGGAAGAGGTTGAAGGCCTGGAAGACGAAGCCGAGTCGCCGCCGGATCGCCACCGGGTTCACGGACGGATCGGTGATCACCTCCCCGTCGAGGTAGACGTCTCCGTCGTCGATCTCCTCGAGCAGGTCGATGCATCGAAGCAGGGTCGACTTGCCCGAGCCCGAGGCGCCGATCAGCGCCACCGCTTCGTGTTCGGCGATCGAGAGGTCGATGCCGTCGAGCACCAGCCGGTCGCCGAAGGACTTGGTGACTTCCTCCATGCGAAGGACCGGAGTACTCATCCTCTGAACGCCTTGATTCCCGGCAGGCGATCACGGAACCTGATGGTCGGACCGCGTGAGCCCAGCTCGCCCCGTCTGGTGATGTGGTCGAGGATGCGCGCCATGGGGATGGTCACCGCGAGGTAGAGCATCGCGGCAGCAATCAGCGGTGTGTAGTTGAAGCTGGCCGCCGTCTCGATCTGTGCGACGCGGAAGGCCTCGAGTATCCCGAGAACCGAGACCAGCGCCACGTCCTTCTGGAGCGAAATGAAGTCGTTCAGCAGGGGCGGCCGCACTCGCCGCACCGCCTGCGGCAGCACGACATGCCGCAACGCCTGGAGCTGGGTCAGCCCGACAGCGAGAGCGGAGTCGGTCTGGGTCCGGTGAACCGAAGCGATCCCTGCCCGGTAGACCTCGGCCACGTAGGCGCTGTAGGCCAGTGAAAGCGCCAGACAGGCGAGGAATATGGGCTCTGCGAGCAGTCCGCCGGTTCCCAGCGCGGGGATGCCGAAGCCGAACAGGTATACGAGCAGGAGAACCGGAATGCCACGAAACAGGTCGCAGTACACGGCTGCCAGAAGTCGAATCGGGAAGAGCGCAGCGCTTCGGCTGGTGCGGACCAGCGCGATCAGAAGACCGAGAATCAGGACCACTATCTCGACGGCGACGAACATGCGCACGTCCAGCCAGAATGCACTGAGTATGTCGGGGAACGAACTGCGGAAGGCCTCGGGCGAGAAGAATGTCTCCTGTACTTCGGGCCAGCCGGGACTGGTGAGTACGAGCAGAGCCAGGCCGCCGAGTACGACCACGGAGGAAACCACCGCGATCGCCTGACCGCGCCGTGAGCGGGCCTTCTTGGCCCGCTCACGTGCTGCCCGCCGCTCCCCCTTCTTCAGGGCACGAGTGTCGGCGCGGCCGGCAATGGCCGGGCCGGCACTGTCGTCAGGAGAGTTCAGGGGCGCTCGCGGCGTCGCTCATCCACTGGCGGGTGATCTCATCGAGGGTGCCGTCTTCGGTCATGGACTCGAGCGCGAAGTTCACGCACTCGGTCAGGGCCGATTCCTTGGAGAGCAGGGCTCCCCACTGGTCCCCACCCGGGGCGTCGAACTGTCCGACCACCGAAGATCCCGACACCTCGACGTCACGCAGGTAAATCGCCTGCGGCAGATCGACGACGATCGCGTCAACCTGGCCTGATTTCAGGGCCGCGACGACGTCGTTCGAATTGTCGAATACCTTGGGCTCGCTGGTCGGCTCGATCTCGTCATTCACCGCCTCGAGGCTCGTGGTCCCGATCTGTACACCCATGCTCGCGTCCTTCAGGTCCTCGAGACTGGTGACTCCTTCGAGGTCGCTGCCCTTGCCGACGAGAACCCCCTGAGAAGCCGTGTAGTACGGCATCGAGAAATCGACGACCTTCTCGCGGGCCGGAGTGATCGAAATCTGGTTCACGTCGAAGTCGAACTTCTTCGGGCCCGGGGCGTAGGAAGCATTGAACGGAACCGTGGTCCACTCGACGGAGGAACGATCGAAGCCGAGCTGGTCGCCGATCGCATAAGCGACAGCGGACTCGAAGCCCTTGCCGTTGGTCGGATCGTCGTCTTCGAAGTAGGGCGAGTAGGCCGGGCTGTCGGTACCGACTGTGAGCACCCCGTCTTTGTAGGTGCCGAGGTTTTCTGGCGTGCAGTCTTCGGCACTCACGGTCGTCGCGGTGGTGCCGGACTCATCGCTCGACGAGTCGTCGCTGCTGCAGCCGGCGACGAATGCCATGGCGAACAGGGCGAAAAGCAGCGGAACGAGACGGGTCTTGGACATGAAAGGGGCCTCCCGGTTGGAAAATCGGACGCCGGGATCCTATGGCAACCGCTGCGTTCCTGACCTGAAGCGCGTCTAGACTGGCCGTGGACATTGGGTTACGCGAGTCATACAAGCGAGCAGAGATACCGCCGTAGCAGTGGTCTGAGGGGCTGCCGCTCTTGAGTCTTTCCGACGCCCTGCTTGCCTCGGCGCAAGTCGCGGCCCTCGTATTCGCAGGCCTGCTGATCCTGGGTGTGATCAGGCTGGCCCTGCGTCGACCGACCCGCCGTCCCTGGCGCGAGCGCCTGCCTGACCTCGGCCGCTACTGCGCAGTCCGGGCCCTCGTAGCGCTTGCCGTAGGCGGATCGTTCCTGGCGATCACCCTCGCCGCGCTGACCCTCAATACACAGCGACCACCCGCCGATACGACACCGGTGGTGAGCATCCAGCAGCCGACCCGTTCAGCCTCCGTCACCCTGACCATGGAGGACTGCGAGCAGCCGGTTTCGGGCCGCATCTTCGCCCCACCCCTCGCCCGCAGTGCCGCCGGAGCCTTCGTACGCATCTATTCCGACGACGACGGATTTCAGCGGGTCGAACTGGACCGCTCGGGACGCGGAGAGTTCCAACTCTCGGACCCGAGCTCGCGGCGCGGACTGCTGTCCTGCTACCTGCAGCTTCCGGTGGTCGGAGGGGTACGGGATCAGTCGATCGTCAAGCTCGAGCTCTCCGAGAACCTGGAGGTGGATACGACGGAATCGATCCCCGGGCCCGCCGGCTATTCCAGCGGATCCTGGCTGTGGCGGTGCCCACCGGACCAGACCTGCCCGTCATTGGCAACGATCGAGTACGACCTGGAAGATGGCGCCAAGCAGATAATCGTGCTCATCCTCGCCTCGATCTTCGGCGCGATCATCGCCATCCTCGTGACAGAGGTCGTTATCGACGCTGTGAAGCGCCGGCTGACGCGGCGCTCAGACGACTGACTCTGCTTCTTCCCAGAGCTCGTAGAGGTCGGCGACTTTCTGCTTTGCCCGGTCATGGCGCCGGGTCGCCTTTGCCGACTTCTCGGGGGTGGACCACTGTCCCGGATCCGAGAGCGTGTCTTCGAGTTCCGCCAGGGCCGCCTCCGCACGCTCGATCTTCTTCTCCAGGCTTGCTGCGTTGCGCTCGGCCTTCGCCCGCTCCTTGCCCGGTGAGCCCCCTCGTGCGGCGCTGGCGCTCTTCGACCGTTCCCGGCCGCCGTTCCCGGGCGCCGACGCTTCCTCCTTTTCGTCCCGCTCGCGCTGGTACTCGGCCCATCCCTTGAGGTGATTCTCGAGCCTGCCGTCTTCGCAGACCAGGGTCCGGCTGCCTACCGCTTCGAGCAGGGCACGGTCGTGCGAGATCAGGATCAAGGCCCCGGGGAAAGCCAGCAGGGCGTCCTCCAGCGCCTCGCGGCTTTCGACGTCGAGGTGGTTGGTCGGCTCGTCCAGCAGCAGCACGTTGGCACCCGAAGCGACCAGGATCGCCAGCGAAAGACGCCTCTGCTCACCGCCGGAGATATCGGTGAGCGACTTGTTCACGTCGGTACCCGTGAAGAGAAACGCCCCCAGCAGGTCCCTGACCTTCTGTCCGGAGAGGCCCGTCTCCCGGGCCGCGGCGTCGATCACCGAGCCCTCCCCGGCAGCGGTCTCCGCGTGCTGGGACAGGTAGCCGACCTTGGCGTTGTGGCCGAGTCTGACCGTTCCCGAGGAGGGCTTGCTCTCTCCGGCGAGGGCGGCCATGAGGGTCGTCTTGCCTGCCCCGTTCGGTCCGACCAGCACCACGTGCTCGTCGCGCTCAAGCTCGAAGCCGGCCGACTCGATCAGGGTCCGGCCGGGAACCTCGATCTTCGCGTTGACCACCTTCATCACGACCTTGCTGGCCCGCTCCGGCTGGACGAAAGAGAAGGCGAGCCGCCGACCGTCCTCAGGGGCCATCGTGGCCGCGTTCTCCTTGACCTTTTCGATCTTCTTCAGCTTGGACTGGGCCTGCCGGGCCTTGGTCGCCTTGTACCGGAAACGCTCGACGAACTGCTCCATGCGGGCGATCTCGGCCTGCTGCTTCTCGATTGCCTTTCCGAGCGCAAGCTGTCGCGCCGCATACTCCCGGCGCCAGGCATGCCAGGGGCCCGAGAAGTAACGGCTGCGGCCGGCTTCGATCTCGAGCACCGCGGTCCCGACTGCCTCGAGGAACCAGCGGTCGTGAGCGACCAGGACGACGGCGGCGTCGAGACCCTTGAGATAGCCCTCCAGCCATTCGAGCGTGCTGATGTCGAGGTGGTTAGTCGGCTCGTCGAGCAGCAGCAGGTCGGCGCCGGTGGCGAGGGCGCGGGCGAGCGAGGCGCGGGTCAGCTCCCCTCCCGAGAAGGTCTCCAGCCTGCGATCGTACTGTTGCTCCGAGAAGCCGAGGCCGCGCAGGACGATCAACACGTCATCCCGCCAGCGGTAGCCGCCGGCGACCTCGAGCTTCTGCTGCGCCTGCGAATAGGACCGCATCGTCTCTTCGCCGTGATCGCCCTCGGACATCCGCTTCTCGAGCGATTCGAGCAGGTCTTCGGTCTCGATCAGGTCGCTGCGGGCCGTGAATACGTACTCCTGCAGGGTCAGGCCGGATTCGCGCGGAGGCCGCTGATCGTGCAGCGCGACCCTGACCCCCTTCTGGAAGCTGAGTCCGCCCGAGTCATTGCTCGCCTCTCCGGCCAGAATCCGGAGCAGGGTCGACTTGCCGGCTCCGTTTCTGCCGGAAAGCGTCATGCGGTCGCCACGCATCAACTTGAATGACACGTCGGAGAAGATCGGCTCACCACCGAGGTGGATGCCGATTCCGGATGCGGTTACCACTGCCATCGGGGACCAGTGAGTCTGCCAAGTACTCGTGCACGGGCGTTGCCAGAGTGGACAACGGCCCGGCCCTTGTGGCAGCATCATGCCCCCATGAGCAACGGTGCCTTCTCATCCAACCCCGGACCCGCGCCACATTACGGCTCGACCTGGGAAAGTCAGCTGCCGATATCCGAGTCGGCGCCGGGAGTGTCGCCCTACCCGCCGATCGCCGATTACGGCTTCCTATCCGACGGCGAGGTCTCGGCCCTCGTCGCGCCGAGCGGCAACATCGAATGGATGTGCCTGCCGCGCTTCGATTCGCCCAGCGTCTTCGGTTCGATCCTCGACCGCAGCGCGGGCAACTTCCGGCTCGGCCCCGCTGACATCCACGTGCCGACCAACCGTCGCTACATCCCCGGCACGATGGTCCTCGAGACCAGTTGGGGCACCGGTGACGGCTGGATCATCGTTCGTGACGTACTGCTGATCGGGCCGTGGCACCACGAGCGCGATCGCTCTCACACCCACCGCCGCGCTCCCACCGACTACGACGCCGATCACGTGCTGCTGAGGATGGTCCGCTGCGTGCACGGCGAGGTCCAGCTGACCCTCGACTGCAAGCCGGTCTTCGACTACGGCCGCAGCCCCGTCGGCTGGCAGTACCAGGGCGAGAGCTACAACGAAGGCCTCGCTACCGCTCCGGACAGTGAGGTGGAACTGCGACTGACCAGCGACATGAACCTTGGCTTCGAGGGACCGCGCACCACCGCGCGCACCCTTCTGAAGGAGGGCGACGAGCGCTTCGTCGCGCTGTCGTGGTCTGAACACGGGGCCCCGGTCGATGTCACGCAGGCTCATGACCGGCTGGTCTGGACCGCCCATCACTGGCAGAACTGGCTCGCCCGCGGCACCTTCCCTGACCACCCTTGGCGAAGCTACCTCGAGCGCTCGGCCCTCACCCTCAAGGGCCTCACCTACTCGCCCACCGGCGCCCTGATCGCGGCCGCTACGACTTCCCTCCCCGAAACCCCGAGGGGCGAGCGCAACTGGGACTACCGCTACTCCTGGATTCGCGACTCGACCTTCACCCTATGGGGCCTCTACACGCTCGGATTCGACTGGGAGGCGAACGACTTCTTCTACTTCCTTGCCGACGTCACCCGCGACACCGACGACCTCCAGATCATGTACGGCGTCGCCGGCGAGAAGAGGCTCGACGAAGAGATCCTGAGTCATCTCGAGGGCTACGAGAAGGCTTCGCCCGTCCGCATCGGCAACGGAGCCTACGACCAGCGCCAGCACGACGTCTGGGGTGCGGTGCTCGACTCCTTCTACCTCCACACCAAGTCCCGCGACAGCATGCCCGAGGAGATCTGGCCCATCCTCAAGCGTCAGGTCGATGCGGCGCTGGAGAACTGGCGCAAGACCGATCGCGGAATCTGGGAAGTGCGCGGCGCCCCGCAGCACTTCACCTCTTCGAAAGTCATGTGCTGGGTGGCGGTCGATCGCGGCGCCCGACTGGCAAGACTGCGCGAGGACTTCGACCTGGCCGCGAAATGGCAGCTTGCCGCAGACGAGATTCACGCCGACATCTGCGAGAACGCGGTCGACGACCGTGGCGTATTCACCCAGCACTACGAAACCGACGCGCTGGACGCTTCCTGCCTGCTGCTGCCGCTGCTGCGCTTTCTGCCCCCCGACGACCCCAGGATCCGCAATACGGTGCTGGCGATCGCAGACGAGCTCACGGTAGAGGGCCTGGTGATGCGCTACCTGGTCGACGAGACCGATGACGGACTCGACGGTGAAGAAGGCAGCTTCACGATCTGCTCCTTCTGGCTGGTCAGCGCCCTGGTTGAAATCGGTGAGCTGGACCAGGCGACCCAGCTGTGCGAACGCCTGCTCGGCTTCGCCAGCCCGCTGCAGCTCTACGCGGAGGAGATCGACCCGCGCTCGGGCCGTCACCTCGGCAACTTTCCCCAGGCCTTCACCCACCTTGCGCTGATCAACGCGGTCATGCATGTGATCCGGGCCGAACAGGAAAGCCCCGACCACCCCTGACCGCCGCCGGTCAAGCGCCTTCCGGCCTTTCTTGACCAAGTTGCGCAGGTAAGTAACAAATGACCAACCTATTCGCTATCGTGCGCGCGTCATGAGCCTCGAAGCCTGGATAACCGCCGGGATCGTGGTGCTGATGCTCGTCTCGCTCGCACTCGACCTGATGCCGCCCGCCGCCACCGTGCTGGCGGCCACCGTGGCCCTGCTGGTAACCGGTGTGATCGACGAGACCCAGGCTTTCTCCGGCTTTTCGAATTCGGCGCCGCTCAGCGTCGCTGCGCTTTACGTGCTTGCCTCCGCCGCTGACAAGACCGGGTTGCTCGGTCCACTGGTCAGCCGAATGCTCGGCAAGGAGGGCAGGGTCACGCAGGTGTCGCAGGCCCGCCTGAACGGACCGACCGCCGTGCTTTCAGCTTTCATCAACAACACCCCCCTGGTCGCAATGCTGATCGGGCAGATAACCACCTGGTGCAACCAGCGCGGCGTTTCACCCTCGAAGCTCCTGCTGCCGGTCTCCTATGCCGCCATCCTCGGCGGCACGCTGACCGCGATCGGCACTTCGACCAACCTGGTCGCCTCGGGCCTGCTGCAGGAGACCGGCGAGCCACCGATCGGAATATTCGAGATCACCAAGATCAGCGGTATTTCGGTCTTTTTCGCGATGATCGTTCTGATCTTCATCGTGCCGAGACTGCTGCCGACCCGGCGGGCGGCGATAGAGGAGTTCACCGAGGAAATGCGGGAGTTCACGGTCCAGATGGAAGTGGTCGAAGACGGACCGCTGGACGGTTCGACCATTTCGGAAGCAGGTTTGAGAAACCTGCGTGGCGTATTCCTGGTCGAGATCGAGAGGGACGGCATCCTGCTGCCGGCCGTCTCCCCCGGTCGTCGCCTGACCGGCGGCGACCGCCTTACTTTCGCCGGGGACTCCGACTCGGTCGTCGGCTTCCAGAGGACCCCGGGACTGCGATCCGCCGAGACCCAGCACATGCTCGAGATCGACAGCCCCCAGCACACATTCTTTGAGGCGGTCATCGGGGCCGACTCCCGGCTGGCCGGCCGCGACCTGGCCGAGATCGGTTTCCGAGGTGTCTACCAGGCGGCGGTAGTCGCGCTGCACCGCTCCGGCGTGCGAATCGAGGGCGGCCTGGGACGGGTCGAACTCGAACCGGGTGACACCCTGCTGCTGCTCGCCGGACCGGACTTTCAGGTCCACTCGCGGCGAAGTCGCGACTTCCTGATGGTCACCCGCCTCGGTGGCCCGCCGCCTTCAGCCACGCGCCGGGCCCCCTTCGTCGGCCTGCTCGCCCTTGCAGTAATCGGGCTGGCGGCCTTCGAAGTGATGTCGATACTCGAGGCCGCGCTGCTCGCCGCCGGTGCGCTGCTGGCGACCAGGACGCTGAGCTTCTCGGAGGCCGGCGAAGCGATCGACTTCAGCGTCATCCTGCTGATCGCCGCCGCCTTCGGCATCGGCGAGGCGATGCAGTCGACCGGCCTGGCCGAGACCCTCGCCGGAGGCCTTCTGGACGTCTTCAGTGGCTGGGGAGACTTCGGCATCATCCTCGGTCTGGTCCTGGCGACCACGTTGCTGACCGAGGTGATCACCAACAACGCCGCCGTGGTCGTGGTCTTTCCGATCGCCCTTGCCGTGGCAGTCAGCGCCGGACTGGACCCGAGGATCATGGCGATGACGATCGCCGTGGTCGCGTCCTCTTCCTTCCTCACCCCGATGGGCTACCAGACCAACACCATGGTCTACGGCCCGGGCGGTTACAGGTTCTCCGACTACGTCCGGGCGGGCCTGCCCCTGAATATCACCGTCGCCATTGCGGTGACCCTGACCGCCTGGCAACTTTCCTGACTCGACCCGGGCCGGGCAACCGCCGGTGGGCGGTGCCGGCTTCCAGAGCTGTCACCCATACCCCCTGACCCGCCGCCCCGATACCGGGTGGCAGGCTTCCCGAACCTTCCGTCGCAAGCGCCGAAAAGCGAACGACCCGGCTGGTGGGCGGGTCGTTCGCATTTCTTCTGCCGCGATTTGATGGAGACGGCGGGAATTGAACCCGCGTCCGCGGCCGCGTGACGGGAAGCGTCTACAGGTTTAGCCGGCTCTTTGTTCTCGTCTCCCGGGGTCCGTGCCGGCAGGCACTGCGGAAGACAAAGCCCCTGAAATGTCCCCTTGAAGTCGAGGCGATCCTCGCGGGTAAGCCCGTTTCTGAAGCCGGTGCCCCTCCCCACGGGCCGAGGGAGGACCGACTCTCATCGCTTAGGTTCTAGCTAAGCGGCGAGGGCGAACTCATGGTCCGCACGTATTGGTTTTTTGCCGATTTTTTACGAGGCCATCGACATCCTCGACCTGCAACTCTCCGCACGTACGACTGCGTCGAAGCCTGTCGTCCCCACGGTTGATGCCCTTTCATTGTACGCCCCCTGAACCGGACCCGGGAGAATCCGGTCCGATAGGGGTATAAGGAGTCACCAAGCCCTGCCTGATCTGACACCGTGCCGCCGGAATCCGACGCGCCCGTTCAGCACAACCGAAAGGACATGATTTGAGTACTGCCGCCGAAAGTCACGAATTCGATGTAATCGTCATCGGCGCGGGACCGGCCGGCGAAGTGCTGGCCGGACACCTCTCCGACGGCGGACTCGAGGTGGCGATCATCGAGCGCGATCTGGTCGCCGGTGAATGCTCCTACTACGCCTGTATGCCGTCGAAGGCGCTGCTGCGCCCAGGCGAGCTGCTCGACGAAGCGCGTCGTGTACCGGGCGTGAGCCATGCGGTAACCGGCGACGTCGACGTCGCGGCCTCGCTGGCCCGTCGCGACGAGGTCATCCACGACCTCGACGATTCCTCCCAGTTGCCGTGGCTCGAGGCCAAGAACATCGCGCTCTTCCGGGGGGACGGCAGACTGGAGGGCGAGCGGCAGGTGAGCGTCGGCAGTCAGAGGCTCTCCGCAAGGCGTGCCGTGGCGATCGCCACCGGCACCGGAGCCTCGATGCCGCCGATCGAGGGTCTCGGCTCGGTCGAAGCCTGGAACAACCGCCAGGTGACGACCGCAAAGCATGCGCCGGACTCGATGATCGTGCTCGGTGCCGGACCCGTGGGCTGTGAAATGGCTCAGGCATGGGCGTCGTTCGGGACCAGGGTCACGCTCGTCGAAGCCGCAGACAGGGTCCTTCAGAAGGAGGAGCCCTTCGCGGCCGAGCAGGTGGAGACGGCACTCCGGGAGCGCCACGGGATCGAAGTGATCACGGGCCTTGGCGCCGTGGCGGCATCCCGGACAGGCGGCAAGACGTCACTCACCCTGGAAGACGGCAGCGAACTGAGTGCGAGCGAGTTGCTGGTGGCGATCGGCAGAAGGCCCCACGTCGACGGACTCGGCCTGGAAGAGGTCGGCATCGAATCCGGCGGCTTTCTCGAGACTGGTGACGACCTGCGGGTCGAAGGTCGCGACTGGCTCTTCGCGGTCGGAGACGTCAACGGCCGGGCCCTGCTGACCCACATGGGCAAGTACCAGGCCTGGGTCGCGGCTCAGCAGATCCTCGGCGGCGGCGCCCTCGCCACATCGGATTCGCAGGGCTCGCCCCGGGTCACCTTCACCGATCCGCAGGTCGCGGCAGTCGGAATGACCCTCGAGGCCGCAGAGGAAGCCGGGATCGATGCGCAGGCCGTTGACGTACCGACCAACTCGACGGCCGGTGCGTCATTCGTTGGAAAGGGGGTCGAGGGAACCTGCCGGCTCGTAGTCGATCGGGAGAGAGGAGTCCCGGTCGGCGCGACTTTCACGGGATTCGAGACCGCCGAGTGGATCCACGCGGCGACTATCGCCGTTGTCGCCGAGGTGCCCATGGACAGCCTGCGGCACGCGGTGCCTGCCTTCCCGACCCGCAGCGAGATATGGCTCCGGCTGACCGAAGCCTGGGAGGGTTGAATAGGCTGCCGCCATGCGCCTACTCGCCTTCAGTGACCTCCATCGTGACCTTGACCAGGCGGCGAATCTCGTCGAAATGTCCAGGCAGGCCGACGTCGTAATCGGCGCCGGTGACTTCGCCTCGGTTCACCAGGGACTGGAGGAGGCGATCGATGCCCTCTCCGCCATCGAAGCCCCGACCGTGCTGGTACCTGGAAACAACGAGACTCGCGACGACCTCGTCGCGGCCGCCGGATCCTGGTCGTCGGCACGGGTCCTGCACGGCGAGACGACCGAGATCGAAGGGCAGGCGTTCTTCGGTCTTGGTGCCGGAATCCCGACGACCCCCTGGGACTGGAGCTTCGACCTCGACGAGCAGCAGGCCGGCCAGGCGCTGGATTCGATGCCGGCCGGCGCCGTGCTGGTCGTGCATTCACCACCGAAGGGTCATTGCGATGCGACCTCGGACGGCCTGCACCTCGGGAGCACGGCGATCCTGGCTGCGATCGAACGGGAGCAGCCGAAGCTCGCAGTCTGCGGCCACATCCACGAAGCCTGGGGGCAGACCTCTTCCGTCGGTGCGACCGAAGTCGCGAACCTCGGGCCTTCAGGCCGCTTCTTCGAGATCGGCCAGGCGGTCGGCTAGACGGTGAAGCGTCCGGCGAGACCTGAAATCGTCTCGACCGGGAAACCGGGAACCTTTTCCAGGTCCTCGACCGCGGAGTAGCCGCCGAAGCGTTCCCGGTAGGCCAGTATCCGCGTCGCCTGCGTAACCGAGAGTTCGGCATCCCGCAGTTCTTCGAAACTTGCGCTGTTGAGGTTCACCGCTTCCGGGCCGGCGCCAGCAGGTGCTGCCTTGACCGGAGACGGCACAGCAGGCTGAGTCGGTTCTGCGGGCTCGGGGGCAGCAGGGGATTCGGGTTCTGCGGGAGGGCTCTGCGGTTCGTCCGCCGAACCTTCCGGCGCAGCGATCGGACCACGCGATTTGCTGCCTCGCTCGAGGGCGGAGGCGGCGGCACGTTCAGCGGCCTCGGCGCGCATCTCTGCCTCGCGCGCCCGCTGCTCGGCCCGATCGATACCGGAGATCACTTCATCGAGGCGGCGCTCCCGCTCGCTCTCCTCGATCTTGAGCTGCGCCAGTCGCTCGGCGAAGGCGGCCCGCCTTTCGGCGTCTTCGGCGCGTCTCTCTATCTCGCGCAGCCTCGCTTCGGCTTCCTTGAGGGCACGGTCCCGTTCCACCTGATCGGCGGTCAACTGGCGCTCGACCTTTGCCAGGCCGGGAATCATCGGTGGCGCAGGCTGCGACGGATCGGGCCTCTCCGGCATCACCGGCTCGTCCGGGGCCTCGGGAAGTACGTCCTCCGGCTCGGCCGGGGGATTCGCCGCGGCGGCAGGCACGACGGCCTCGGGCATGACGGCCTCCGGCTGCGCCTGGGCCGCCTTGATCTCGGCCACCTTGGCCTCGAGAGGATCGTCGGATGCAGCTCCGGAAGCACGGCCCGCAGCCGCACCGCCGGCTGCTCCGGCGGCGAAGACCGCGGCGGCACGGCCGACCGCGGCATCGGGACCCGGGGCGAGCACTTCCTCGCCGTCTGCCTCGGGCAGCGGGTTCACTGCCGTCGGGGCTTCGGTCGGTGGCTGAATCGTCCCTGTTCCGGGGGTCTCTGGCGATCGGGACCCTGTTGAAGGCTGCGTATCCGGCTCGACGGCGGCCGGTACCGGCGCCTGGTCGGCGGGCTGGGATGAGCGGCCCGCCTTCGACCCCGCAAGGGATCCCGCGGCGGCGCCGGCTGCTGCTGCGCCGGCGGCGGTGACAACTCCGGCCGCGGGGGCTGTCTGGCTCGGCGAAACCGGGGCGGGAACCGCTCCGGTGGCGGGCTTGGAGATCACAGTGCCGGTGCGCGCTACCGCACCGGCGGCACTTGCCTGGTCGCGCGCGGCCTGCTTCTCGGCCTCGACCGGATCGACAGCCGCAGCTCCGGAGCCGGCCTGGGCCGCGCGGCCTGCGGCGCTCTTTCCACCGCGACGCCGCATTCGCTCCTCTTCGCGGGCACGCTGCATCGCGGCACGCTTGCGGCGGCGGAGCTCCGTCGCGCTTGGAACCGCGGCGGGCGCACCATCAGCGGCGGCCCCCGGCTCCGGGGCGCGAGGCTTTCCCGAGGTCTTGCGACCGGAGCCACTGCGTCCGCGCATGATCAGGATGCCGGCGATGATCGCCGCGATGATGACTATGCCGATGATGAAAAAGGGCGCGTTGTCGCTTATGAAGTCGCCCGCATCGTCGACGAAACTCGTGTTCTCGGAGTCCGGGGCGTCGGTCGAATTCTCGAGGGCCGCGATCTCTTCCGGGGACAGAGTCAGCGGGGCCGTTTCGGCGCTCGGCGTTCCCGTATCCGTTTCGGCGGCCAGAGCAGCCCCTGGCATGACGAAGAGCAGAGCGAGGGCTACGAGCAGGTGGGCCGGGCTGAATCTCGTTTTCATTGGCTGAATCCTCTCATGCCGCTTCGGGCTCTGGCCGCCGACGGGGCCTGCTGGTGTGCATCTTGCCTCGATCTCGAGGCTCAGGAACGATACCGGCCCTTGAACTCCCTCTCAACATCCCGCTGGACATCGCGATCGGCGATCTCGCGACGGCGATCGCGGCCCTCTTTGCCCTTGGCCAGGGCCAGTTCGACCTTTGCCTTGGGGCCCTTGAAGTAGATCCTCGACGGAATCAGGGTCAGGCCCTTCTGCTGGGAGGTGCCGATCAGCCTTTCGATCTCCCCACGGTGGAGCAACAGCTTTCGCGGGCGCTCAGGCTCATGATTGTTGGTGGTAGCCGGTGCGTACGGCGGGATGTGAAGGTTCCTCAACCAGACCTCTCCATCCTCGATCGAAGCGTAGGAATCGATCATCTGGGCGTTGCCCTCGCGCAACGCCTTTACCTCGGTACCCCGCAGTACGATCCCGGCCTCCATCTTCTCGATCAGCTCGAACTTCTGGCGGGCCCGCCGGTTGGTCGCGACGTCACCGGAAGCCGGCGCGCGTTTTTTCTTGTTCTTCTTGCCCATCGAGCTTCAATCTAGCCGTCTGCGGGATCGAGGTCGACCCGACCGCGAACGGCGTCCACTCGCCGGACACGGACCGTCACCGGATCACCGAAGCGCACAGCCTTGCCCTTCTTCCCCCCGATCAGCGCGGTTTCCTCCTGATTGAGGTCGTAGTGGTCCCCGCGCATCCGCCTGACCGGGATGAAACCCTCGTATACGTCACCCAGTCGTCCGCCGAAGGTGACGAATGCCCCGGCCCCGATTACGCCCGAGACCTCCCCCTCGAAATGGCTGTGCCAGCCGCCTTCGAAAAGCTCGCGTTCGAGCAGGAAAGCGGCGCAGACGTCGTCGGCGTCGCGCTCGATCCGGGCGGCTTCACGTTCACGGTCGGAGCAGTGCTCGGCAGCGTCGCCGGCTTCGCCTGGGTCCGGCGCCTGCTCCCCACCGCCGACCTCGGACAGCAGGCCGCGGTGGACGAGGAGGTCCGGAAATCGGCGGATCGGCGATGTGAAGTGGCAGTACGCCTCGCTACCGAGGCCGGCGTGGCCGAGGTTCCGGGCCGAGTAGCGGGCGGGTTTCAGCGACCTCAGGATCAACGAGCCGAAAGGCACCGCTCCGTGACCGCGTCGACCGGCCTCGGCGGCGATCGTGCGCGAGGCCTCGACCGCGAACTCGCCGGCCGCTCCGGGACCCATGCCATCGACTACGGCGGGCGCGGGAAGATCGAGCGAAGCGAGCTGTTCGGCGAGGCGGGCGATCCGGTCTGGATCGGGTTGCTCATGGACCCGGTAGAGAGTCGGGGTACGACGCTGCTGGAGAAGCTCGGCCACCTGCTCGTTCACGAGGACCATGAGGTGCTCGATCAGCCTGTGGGCCTCGGTCTGGACGTCGGCGCTGGCCGAGGTGACGTTACCCTCGGCGTCGAAGCTGAAGCCCGGTTCGCTCGAAGTGACATCCAGTCGGGTCCGGTCCTTGCGCTCGGCCAGCAGCGCCGAGGCGGCCCGCGCCAGCCGCAATCGGTTCCGAGACCTGCTCCGGGGGACGCTCACGCTCGGCGAAAATGCGATCCAGCTGTTCGTAGTCGAGACGGGCATCGGAGACGATCCGGCTGCGGTAGAACGAGGTGGAGACGACCTCACCCGAGCCCGACAACAGGATCTCGGTGGTCACGGCGAGGCGCTCCTCCCCGGGCGAGAGCGAGCAGACGCCGGCGCTCAGAACCTCGGGCAGCATCGGCTCGACCGAGGTCGGCACGTAGACGCTGTTGGCCCGTTCCCATGCGAGAGCCTCAAGGTTGGAGCCCGGTCTGACATAGGCGGCGACGTCGGCGATGTGGATCCACAGCCTGACCGAATCGCCCTCTGCTTCCGCCGAGACCGCGTCATCGAAATCCCTGGCCGTAGCGGGGTCCACGGTGAAGGTCTCGAGCCGGGTCAGATCCCGGCGCTCCACCGAAGACACCGGATCGGACGCCGCCGCCTCGGCCTCGGCCTCGATCGCACCCGAAAAGCCGCGCCTCTGCAGTCGCTCCAGAGCCAGCGCCTCGCAGACATCGCGCGCGTTGTCGACCCTTCCGAGATCGCGCAGCAGACGGGCCCGCCCACCGCGAAACTCGACCCAGGCGATCCGGCCTTCGGCGTTTCGCGCCTTGCGATCCAGCGCTACCTGGTCTCCGGGCTCGAAAAGCGGTTTGGCGACCGCGAAGCGGCCCCTGCGTCCGAGCAGGGCGACGTGGCGCTCGCCAGATCGTCCGCGGCCCCGGCCTCGGGTCGGGGACGCCGCCACTACGAACCTTCGGCGGTGTCTACTTCGGCGCCCAGCACCTCGAAGGCACGATCGAGAGGAAGGTCGCGCGCCGCCCCGGGCCGCGGACGCGAGACCACGTCGGGCTTGAGCCCCTCCCCGGCCAGCGAGACGCCCTCGGCGGTGAGGAACTCTCCGACGGTCAGATCGAGGGCGCCGCCGTTGTCGAGCTTGATCACCTGCTGAAAGACCCCCTTGCCGAAAGTACGGGTACCGACGACCGGGTCGTCGTTGCTGGTCTGGAGCGCGGCGGCCAGGATCTCGGCAGCAGAGGCGGTATCGCGATCAACCAGCACGACCATCGGTGGCGGATCGAGGTCGCCGCCGACCGCTTCGTAGGTCCTGTCGCCCTGCGTCCTGGAGCTGGTTTCCACGACTACGTCACCCTCGGGGATGAACAGGCTCGATGTGAGGATCGCCTCGGGCAGCAATCCGCCGCCGTTGGCCCGGAGATCGAGCACGATGCCTTCGGCGCCTTTGCGCTCGACCTCACGCACCGACTTTCGCAGCGCGACGCTCGCACCTTCGCTGAAGGTGCTCAGCCGCACGTATCCGAGAGTCCTGCCGTCGACTTCCCTTACCCGTTCGGAGGTGACCGGCACCTCGATCTCCTCCCTGGTCAGTTCGAAGTCCTTCGGGCTGCCCTTGCCCTGAACCCTCACCCCCAGCGTCACGCTGGAGCCTTCGGGGCCCTTGATCTCTGCGACCGCCAGGTCCACGTTGCTTCCCGAGGATCGACTCGCCGTCCACGGAGACGATCACGTCGCCCGATTTGAGGCCGGCGCCCTCGGCTGGCGAGCCCTCGAAGACGCTGCCCACCCTGAGACCGTCTTCGTTGAGTTCGCCGACCGTCATGCCGACGCCACTGAAGCTTCCGGTGATCGCTTCGTTGAACTGCGCCAGCTGCTCCGAGTCGAAGTAGTGCGAGAAGCGATCGTCGTACTGCTCGCGCAGCCTTCTGACCATGCCCCGGATCGAAGCGTCATCGAGCTGCGCCGCGTCCGTCTCGCGGAAGTAGTTGTCTTCGATGACGCTCATGGCATCGTCGCTCGCCGAGGCCGAAGGCGCGATCCGCGACTCGACGAACAGCTCCCTGACCCCGTCCGGCAGGTTCTCGGGATGTCCACCGATCCACATGCCGGCGACGAGGGCGACCAGGGCGGTCGCCAGTACTGCCCAGGCGGTTCTCAAGCCGGGACCGGCCCGGTTCTCGAAGTCAGACCTTCAGAAAACGACGCAGCGTGAGGCCGGAGCCCAGCGCCGAGACGATGATCGCGGCTCCGAACAGGCATGCGGCCAGCACGATGAAGGACATCGAGTCCTGAGCCTGCATCAGGGCGAAGCTTTCCGAGAGCGGGTCGACCACTGTGACCTTGCCTATCCACAGGACAAGTATCGCAATCGCCCCTCCCAGGATCCCCACGACCACGCCTTCGATCATGAAGGGCCAGCGGATGAACCACCTCGTCGCACCGACCAGACGCATCACCTCGATCTCCCGGCGACGTGTATAGATCGAGAGCCGGATCGTATTGCCGATCAGCAGCAGCGAGGCTCCGATCAGCAGTGCGGTGATCACGGTCAGCACGAGTTTGAGCGCCCCGGTGACCTCTTCGATCTTGTTCGCCGTCGCCTGGCGATTGTCCACCTGCTGGACGATCGGCGAGATGTAAGTTGGTTTGCCGCTCTGGTTCGGCGGCTGGATCGCCGCCCTGATCGCGTCAAGCTCCGCGGCGTCATCCGGACGCACGATGAAGTTCGCCGGCAGCGGATTTCCGCGCAGTTCCCTCAGCACGTCACGGTTCTCCTGGCCGTAGTCCCGGCGGAATTCGGCCAGGGCGTCAGCCTTGCTCAGGAAATTGACCTCCTGGACGCTCGGGATGGCCGCGATGTCGCCCTGCAGCGAGTTGATCTCGGCCCTGGTCGCGTCATCGAAGAGGAAGACCCGGAGTTCGAGCTGGTCGCGTACCTCGGCACTCTTGCTCTGGGTGGTCTGGAAGATCGGCACCAGCACGCCGATCAGGATTGCGGTCAGGACCGTGGTGACCACAGCGGCAGTCGTCGGAGCGACGTTGCGGCGCATGGCGCGGATCGCTTCGCCGGTGAAGAAGAAGACCTTTCCCATCAGTGGACTCCGTTCGAGTGGCCTTCGAGGCCGACGCCCATTTCGGCGCGCATGCGCACGCCGAATTCGGTGGTCGACTCTTCGGTGTAGCCGCCCGCGACCTCGTCACGGATGACCCGACCTTCGTAGAGCTCGATCACCCGGCGACGCATGCGGTCGACCATCTCGCGATCGTGAGTGACGACCACGACGGTGGTGCCGGTCTTGTTGATCCGGTACAGCAGCTGCATGATGCCCACCGAGGTCACCGGGTCAAGGTTTCCGCTCGGTTCGTCAGCCAACAGAAGCGGCGGATGGTTGACGAAGGCCCGGGCGACAGATACGCGCTGCTGCTCGCCGCCCGACAGCTCGTCGGGGTAGTTGTGAAGCTTTGTCGAGAGTCCGACCAGACGCAGGGTCTCGGGAACCTTCTGCCTGATCTCGGCCCTGGACGCTCCGATCACCTGCAGGGCATAGGCGACGTTGTCGTAGACCGTCCGACTGGGAAGCAGCTTGAAGTCCTGAAAGACGGTGCCGATATTGCGGCGCAGCTGCGGAATCTTCTTGTCGGAAAGGCTTCCTACATCGCGGCCGGCGATCGAGACCGAGCCATCGGTCGGTTCGAGCTCGCGGATCAGCAGCTTGATCAGGGTCGACTTGCCGCAGCCGGTGGGCCCGACCAGAAAGACGAAATCGCCCCTGTTCACCGCCAGGGAAACCCGGTCGAGGGCCAGGTGCCCACCCGCGTAGACCTTGCTCACGTCGCGGAGTTCGATTATCGGGGTGCCACCCTTGCGGGGCCGCTCGGCCGCCTTGCGCTCGCGCGCCTGCTCGAGTTCGGCCTCCACCTGCTTCTGTCTGGTCTTCTTTCCGAATGCCATCTGGTCTCGACTATTCACGGAGTGCCCCTCGATTCCTTCTGCCGGTAGAGAACGCCCACCCGGTCAGTCAGCAAAAAGTGAGCAAAACCTTAGCACTTCCTAACATAAGTCAAGCGATAAGCTGACTGGATGGTTTCCGGCGCCCGCTCGGCAGGGTTCAGGGCTTTATTCTTCTGCGGTCTCGCGCTATTCGCGGCCGTGGTGATTCTTGCCGAGCACGCCGGCGCCGACGAATCCGGGCAGCAAGACGCCGGGATCAGCATCATCAACGGAAAAGGCACCAGGGCCGCCGACTGGCCCTGGCAGGTGGCACTCGTTGCGGGCGGCCCGGGAAGTGGCTCGACCTCAGCCCGCAAGAGGTATTTCTGCTCTGGGTCCCTGATCGCCCGTGACCTCGTCCTGACCGCCGCCCACTGCGTAGCCGAGCTGCGCCCCTCCCAGCTCAAGAGACTCCAGGTCGTTGCCGGCCGCACCCGTCTGAGCAGCGACTCCGGAAGCAGCTCCCGAGTCGAGAGCCGCCTTATGCCACGCAACCAGAACGGCCGCTTCAAGTACCAGGGGGCCAGTTTCAGCCCTTCCTGGGACATCGCCCTGCTCAAGCTCAAGCGTCGACTACCGGCCGAGCCGATCAAGCTCGCCGGTGCCCTGGAGTCAGGTGCCCTCGCGCCGGGCAGTCGGGTCAAGACCACCGGCTGGGGAGTCACCGGGCCGATGAACAGGCTCGGCAGCAACAGACTCAAGGTCGCCGGCCAGGTCGTGCTGCCCGACGCCGTCTGCCGCCGGGACAACGGTCGCAGCTACCAGCCCAAGACGATGCTTTGCCTCGGCGGACCAGCCGGAAACACGTCCACCTGCTTCGGCGACAGCGGAGGTCCGCTCGTCGCCCGGGTCAGTACCGGATGGCGGCTGATCGGCGTGACCAGTTTCGGCGACCCGTTCTGCACCCCGATCGCGCCCTCGGTTGACGCGAAGGCTTCCGGCAAGGCGATCCGGGGCTGGATCAAGAGAACCGCGATCCGGGTTTCGGGCGTGGATCCGGTCGGGTTCGACGGGAAAGCCGAACCCAAGCCGAACTGGTGCCGGGTTCCGAACCTGGCCGGTCGAACCCTCAGCCAGGCCAGGCGGGCGCTGAGCCGGGCTGACTGCCGCCTCGGTCCGGTTCGCAAGAACCGCTTCGGATACGGCCGCCCCGGCCGGGTCAGCTTCACCAGCCTGCCCCATGGCTGGCTGACGCCCCCGGGGAGCCGGATCCGGGTCTGGCTCAACCCCTGAAGTCGCCTCGCCCCGAATACCACGAATCGGCCGATCGGTAAGTATCCGGGAATGAAAGGAATTTCCAAGGCAGGAATCCTGGCCACCGCGGTGGCGACCATCCTCTCGGCCTCCACCCTTGCGGCCTGCGGTGGAGACGACGATCCCGTTGCCGGCATCGAATCCGGAACCACCGGACAGAACGGCGACTCAGCCGGCGGCGGGACAGGAAACGGTCCGGCGAGCTCCGGCGACCGCAATCCCGACGCCCCGGACCAGGGCATCTCCGAAAAGCCGGGCGGTCCGGACCCATCGAATGGATCTCAGAAGGGCGGAGAGTCCAACCGGAACGGCAAGGGCGACGACCCGACGAGCGGGGGCATCACCCCTCCTTCCCAGCCTTCTCCGGCTGCGCCGTAAGCGAGAAGGAGAGCAGAACGCAGCCCGTCGCGAGGGCCGCGAGCAGCAGAATCACCCCGAGGTAAAGGCCGACTCCCCCGTCGAAGACGAAGGTCAGCCCGCCGCCCACGACCGCCGCCGTGAGGGTCGCGGCCACCGAGCGCCGCCGCGGTGAACCGAGCGGAGTGAGCGGGCTTCCGTCGGGTCCCGTGACCAGATCTTTGTATTCGACCCGTTCGCTCGCGGCCGGGTCGAAGCGCCCGGCCAGTACCAGCCCGTAGAGCAGGATCAGTGAGGGGACCAGGACAAAGAGCCCGATCACGATCGCCACCATGAGCGCGATCAGCACGTTGTCTGCGGCCGCCGCCTCCGTCACGGTCAGGTCGGGCGGCAGGATGTAGGGCGACTGGGCAATGCCCCATCCGGCGACGATCGTCACCACGGCGGCGGCCGCGGTATAGCGCGCGGCCGGAAAGCGACGCACGGCCAGCAGGCCGATTGTGACCAGGCCCACGACTCCCGAGACCGCCAGGTCGGCAAGGCCGATGCCGGACGTCAAACCGTCGTAGACGAGCCTGCTGTCGTCCTGAAGCACCAGCACCCCGACCACCGCGACCAGGCCCGTGACCAGACCGGCGACCAGGCCGCGGATCCTGAACGCCTCCGCGAGGTCAGCCCTGCCTTTTCGGTCTGCATCGGCCGCGAGGTAGACGGCCGCGAGATAGGCACAGAGAGTTACCGCGACCACCCCGATCATGATCGAGGTCGGGTTGAGCCAGCTGGAGACGATCTCGCCCTCGGCGTTGCCGACCGGGACCCGGCCCGAAACGACCGCGCCGATTACCGTTCCGAGCATGAACGGGGTCAGGAAAGACGCAACCGTCGCCAGCCAGATCACCCAGCTGCGTCTGGCATAGCCCCCGACCACGTAGCCGACAGCACGCATGATGATCCCCAGGCAGGCGAGGATCAGCGGGATCCAGAGGGTTGAGAAAATCGAGGCGAAGACTTCGGGGTAGGCGGTCCAGCAGACGACAAGGACGAAGATCAACCAGACGTGGTTGGCCTCCCAGACAGGGGCCATCGAGTTGTGGGTCTGCTCGCGTATCTGCTCCGCCTGCCTGCCGCGGGCGGTGAGGACCCAGAAGGGCGAGCCGAAATCAGCACCTGCCAGCACTACGTAGGCGGCGATACCCAGCAGCATCAGCAGTGCGGGAACCTCAGCCAGTTCCACGATCACCCTCCTCTGCACCCGATCCGGTGGCTTCCCGGTCGGCCGCCGCCTCTGATTCGAGCGCCGCTATCTCCGGCGGGAAAGGGGTCCGCGCGAGCTTTCGCAGAACCCAGAAGGTGGCGACGATCAGAGCCAGGTAGACGAGCACCAGCGCGGCGAAGCCAAAGACGATGCCGTCGGCGCCCGAGACAGCCTCTTCGGTTCGCATCACGCCGTAGACCACCCACGGTTGTCGGCCGACTTCGGTCGTGACCCAACCGGCGATCAGCGCCACCACCGCGGCCGGACCGGCGGCTATGACCGCTCTGTAGAACCACTTGCTCTCCGGAAGTCGTTTCCGGCGCCACCAGGTGAACAGAAACCAGACGGCGAGGGCGGCAAGGCCGGTCCCGATGCCGACCATCGTCTGGAAGGAGATCCGGACCACGTTGATCGGCGGACGGTCCTCTTCCGGCACGGTGTCGAGCCCCTGTACGACCGCGTTCGGATCGTGATAGGCCAGCAGCGACAGCAACTTGGGGATCTCGATCCCGTACTCGATCGTATTGTCATCGGTGTACCAGCCAAGGATCGTCTCGGGCGCGCCTTTGGTCGTCTTGTAGAGGCCCTCGAAAGCGGCCAGCTTGATCGGCTGGTCCTCGGCCACGGTCCGTGCCGACCAGTCGCCGATCAGGATCTGGGTCGGAGCGGCCAGGCAGGCGATCGCGAGCGGGATGACCATGGCGGTACGGAAGTAGGCCCCCCGCCGTCCCTTGAGCCAGGAGATCGCGTAAACACCGGCGACCAGGAATCCGACGACGATGAAGGCGGCAACGTACATGTGGGTGAGCTGCGGCCAGAGGCGCTCGTTGCCGAACAGCGCTGTCCACGGTTCGACGTTGCTCACCTCGCCGGCGACGATGTCGAAGCCGGTCGGGTTCTGCATCCACGCGTTGACCGAAATCACCATCAGCGATCCGGTAAAGCCGGTCACCATGACCGGGATGCCGGCCAGGATGTGCTTCTTCGGCGACAACCTGTCCCATCCGTAGACGTAGATGCCCATGAAGATCGCCTCGATGAAGAATGAGAAGCCTTCCAGCCCGAAGGCCAGGCCGAAAACGTCGCCGAAGGCCGACATGAATCCGGGCCAGAGAATGCCCAGCTCGAAGCTGAGCAGGGTGCCGGTCACGACGCCGGCCGCGAACAGCGTGATCATCACCTTCGACCAGCGCCGGGCGATCGCCGTGTAGTGGGCTTTGCCGGTCCGCAGGCCGAGCCACTCCATGAAGATCACCATTGCCGGGAAAGCGACCCCGAAGCAGACCAGCGGTATGTGCATCGCGAAGGAGAGCGCCTGCATCTGGCGCGCTTCGAGGAGGTAGGCCTGGTCGACAGCCGGGAAGGCGTCGGTCGAGGGAAAGACCTGGGTGGCCGCAGCCAGGAGGTCGATCAAGTCAGCCGATCGACACCATGCGCTCGATCGGCAGCCTCGCCCGGCGGGCGAGCTGCTCGTCCACCTTGACCTCGAACTTCACGTCCCGCAGTGAATCGCGCAGTTTCGGCAGCGTGATCATCTTCATGTACTTGCAGAAGGCCATCCTGTTTGCTTCGATCAGATTCGCCTCCGGGGCGATCTTCTGAATCGGGTAGAGCATGCTGTTCTCGGTCGCGATGACGAAGCTGCCCTCCGGGTTCTTCTCCACGTGATCGATCATGCCCGAAGTGGACAGCATGTGCACGCCTTCGGGATCGATGTCGCCGGCAGCGACGTACTCCATGGCCTGGGTCGCACAGCCGCATTCCGGGTGGATCAGGAACTCCGCCTCGGGGTGTTCCTCGCGAGTCCGCTTGATGTCGTCTGGCCGGATGCCGGCATGCACATGGCATTCGCCGTCCCAGACGTGGAAACGCCCGGCCCGCTCCGGGTCTTCGCTGAGCCCGGTCTCCCTTGCCACGAACTGACCCAGCCACATGTCAGGACCGAACAGGATCTCGGTTTCGGGCCCGTGCTCCTGCCAGATGTGCCTGACCACGCTCACGGCATTCGAGGAGGTGCAGCAGTAGTCGGTCTCGGCCTTCACCTCGGCGGAGGTGTTGACGTACATGACGACCATCGCCTCCGGGTACTTCTGCTTCCACTCCCTGAGCTGGTCGGCATTGATCGAGTCGGCGAGCGAACAGCCCGCATCGAGGTCGGGGATCAGGATCTTCTTCTCGGGGGACAGGATCGACGCTGTCTCGGCCATGAAATGAACACCGCAGAAAGCGACCGTCGAGGCGTCGGTCGCGGCCGCCTGGCGAGAAAGCCCGAGTGAGTCGCCGGTGAAGTCGGCCACGTCCTGGATCTCGGGAACCTCGTAGTTGTGGGCGAGGATGACCGCGTCACGCCGGTCTGCCAGTTCACGGATCTCGGCGCTCAGCTGCTCGATCGTCGCAGGCTCGAGCTTCTCTGCCATGCCGGACGGCACCATCGGGAGTTCCTTCATCGCCATGGGACGATTGTACGCCCTGCCCGGAGCCGACCGATCGGACCCACTCCATCCCCACGCCAGGGTTTGCGCGATCCCCTCGGGTCCGCCAGATCCGATCCTCGCCGCCGGACGGCAGGGCATCCGTCGAATCGTGTCACGGCAACCCCGCCGGCCCGAGGGGCCCGGGCGGCGTCACGGTTCAGCTTGCCGGATCTACCAGCAGGCTGAAATCTAGAACCGGGGCCGAGTGGGTCAGGGCTCCTATCGAAATGAAGTCGACCCCGGTTTCGGCCACATCGCGAACGTTGGCGAGGTCGACTCCGCCGGACGCCTCCAGCTCGGGCAGACGGCGGCCCGGCTTCGGTGCGCCCCCGGTGCCCTCCCCCTGCTTTCCGCCTGCGTCGCGTGCGGCAACCGCAGCCCGCAGCTGGTCCGGCTCCATGTTGTCCAGCAGGACGCGGTCGACGGCGGCGGCGGTGGCCTCTTCGACCTGGGTAAGCGTCTCGGCCTCCACCTCGATCGGCAGCCCCGGCTGGGCCGCCCTGCAGGCTTCGACCGCGCGGGTGAGTCCGCCCGCGACGGCGATGTGGTTTTCCTTGATCAGCACCGCGTCGTAGAGACCTATCCGGTGGTTCAGCCCGCCACCCCAGGAAACTGCCTGCTTTTCGAGCAGCCTCAACCCGGGCGTGGTCTTTCTCGTGTCGAGCAGGCGCACACCGGTCCCGGATACGGCGTCGACGAACTGCGCCGTCAGAGTCGCGATTCCGGAAAGGTGACCGAGGAAGTTGAGGGCTACCCTTTCACCCGCAAGGACGGCCCTTGCCGGCCCGTGGACGAGGGCGGCATCAAGCGGCACCGCCTCGTGCCAGTGACCCTCCATGGCCATGCGATCGAAGTCTCTCGCCCCGGCCTGCCGGAACACCTGCTCGGCCACTTCAAGGCCGAAGACCACCCCGGGTTGCTTCAGCACGATTTTCGCGACGGCCTGGAGGTCCGGCGGCACGGTCGCCTCGGCAGTCACATCCCCCGAACCGAGGTCCTCCTCCAGGGCCCTGGAGATCAGCTCAACGGTTCCGGCCGGCAACCCAGTCATGCAGGCAGACTAAACCGGCGACGCGCCGGACGGTCACGGGCGGGTCGGCGACGGGGTCGGCCGGCGCCGCGGTTGTGGGGAGCGAGCGGGGAGGGTCGCCCGGAACGGCGGGTTGTGGCAGGCGACCCTCCCCGCTCGGTCTCATGACCTACAGCGGCCGAACGGTGGGCTCCGGGGTCCTCAGACGGTGCGGTTGAGGTACTCGCGGATGAAACCGTCGATGTCGCCGTCGAGGACCCGCTGGGTATCGCCCACCTCGTATTCAGTGCGGTGATCCTTGACCATCGTGTAGGGGTGCATGACGTAGCTGCGGATCTGGGAGCCCCAGGCGACGTCCTTTACCTCGCCACGCTCCTGGTTCACGGCCTCGGTCCGCTTGCGCTCCTCGAGTTCGATCAGCTTCGAGCGCAGCATGCCCATGGCGACCGCCTTGTTCTGGGTCTGGGAGCGCTCGTTCTGGCACTGGACCACCACCCCGGTCGGCTCGTGGGTGATCCGGACGGCCGAATCGGTCTTGTTGACGTGCTGGCCACCTGCTCCGGAGGCTCGGTAGGTGTCGATTCGAAGGTCGGATTCGTCGATGTCGACCTCGACCGTCTCATCCACCACGGGGGCAACGTCGACCTGGGCGAAGGATGTGTGGCGGCGGGCCGAGGAATCGAATGGGGAGATCCGGACAAGGCGGTGAACCCCGCGCTCGGCGGCGACGAGTCCGTAGGCGTTCTCGCCCTTGAGCAGGAAGGTAGCCGACTTCAGCCCGGCCTCGTCGCCCTCGGAGGCCTCCTTCATCTCGACCTTGAATCCGCGCCTTTCGGCCCAGCGCAGGTACATGCGCAGCAGTATCTCGGCCCAATCCTGTGAATCGGTGCCGCCGGCCCCGGCGTGCACGCCGACCAGGGCATCTCCGGAGTCGTACTCGCCGCTGAACAGCCGCGCTTCCTCCAGCGCTTCGAGCCGCCCCTCGATCGAGGCCAGGACCCCACTCAATTCGGCGGCCATCTCGTCGTCGGACTCGGCCATCTCGGCCATGTCGGCGAGGTCTTCTGCCTCGGACTGAAGCGAGAGGAAGTCCTCCAGCTTGCGCTGGGCTCGAGAATGCTCGGCCGAAACCGAGGCAGCCGTTTCCTGATCGTCCCAGAAGCCCGGCTGCTGCATTTCGTTCTCCAGACGCTCGACCTCGCGCTCGAGCTCGCTCAGATCGAGGTACTCGCCGAGCAGCGTCAGGTTCTCCCGGATCGAATTGATCCGGGCCGGTACGGAGTCTGTATTCACTGCCTCGGCCACCGGATCAGCCTAACGCTCTGGGAGTATTCAGCGGATGACCGGCAATGGCGAGGAGAGTCGCCGCAGAAAACGGCTGATCACGATCATCTCGGTCGCGATCGCGGTATCGCTTGTGACGATCTCGATGAAGACCGTCGCCTGGCTGCTGACCGGTTCGGTCGGTCTGCTCTCCGATGCCCTCGAGTCGGTGGTGAACCTGGTCGCAGCGCTGGTCGGACTGGTCGTCATCCTCTGGTCTACCCGCCCCCCCGATGAAGACCACGCCTACGGCCACGAGAAGGCCGACTACGTTTCTGCCGGCTTCGAGGGGGCGCTGATCCTGCTCGCTGCCTTCACGATCGCCTATGCCGCGCTCGACCGGCTGATCAATCCTGCGGGACTGACCGAGATCGGAATCGGACTGACGATCTCGGTCGTCGCTTCGCTGATCAACCTGGGCGCCGCGACATTGTTGATCCGGACCGGCCGGCAGGAACAGTCACTGACCCTGGAGGCCGACGGACGCCACCTGATGACCGACGTCTGGACGACGGCCGGGGTGATCGTCGGCGTCGCCCTCGTCTGGCTGACCGGCTTCGAACGGCTCGACCCGATCATCGCCCTGGTCGTTGCCGCCAACATCGTGCGCACGGGAACGTCACTGGTACGCGACTCGATGTCGGGACTGATGGACAAGGCGCTGCCCGCCGATGAGATGGCGGCAGTCAACGAGGTGCTCGCACGCCACTCGGCCGAGCAGGCGGAATTCCACGCCCTGCGCACCCGCAAGTCGGGGAGGCGTTCCTTCATTTCGATCCATGTGCTCGTACCGGGTAACTGGACCGTCAAGGAAGGCCACGACTTCGCCGAAAAGGTGGAGCACGACCTGCGCGAGGCGGTCGGCCAGGCGACCGTATTCACCCATCTCGAGCCGGTCGAGGACCCGCTCTCCTTCGCTGACACCGAACTCGATCGGACCAGACATTGATCGCTGTGGTCGGCGGAACCGGAACGCTCGGTTCAGCGGTGGTCGAGCGGCTTCTCGAAGAGGGCGAGAGCGTACGCATACTGTCGCGCAGCCGGCCACAGAGCGTGCCACCGGGCAGTGAGCACCTTGAGTTCGACCTTTCGGCCGAAGACGACAGCGGGACGGCCGGGATCGGCGCGGCACTGAGCGGAGCGCGCTCGGTCATCGACGCTGCCAACAACTCGGTCCGGCCGGGCCCGGTGATGCTGCGTGGAAGCGGGCGCCTGATCGATGCCTGCGGCCCGGCGGGAGTCGAGCACTTCGTCGGAATCTCGATCGTCGGCTGCGAGAGAGTCGGGCTCGGCTACTACAGGGCCAAGACACGGCAGGAAGAACTGGTCCGACAGAGCCCGGTCGGCTGGAGCCTGCTGAGGGCGACCCAGTTTCACGAACTGCTCGACGGTGCCTTCGGTGCTGCCGCGAAGCTCCGGCTGCTACCCGGAGGCTCAGCCAGAGTCCAACCGGTAGCGGCCGCGACAGTCGCTGCGGAGCTCGCATCGATCGCCCTTGGCAGACCGTTGAACGGGACGGTCGAGGTGATCGGACCGAAACCGCAGACTCTGGGTGAACTGGCCCTGGAGTGGAAGGCTGCGACTTCGCGCCGGGCTCTGGCAGTCCCGCTGCCACTGGTCGGGCGGACGGGCAGGGCGGTCGCCGCCGGAGCGTTGACCGAGTCGGCCGCGACCGGCAGCGGACCCGACTTCAGGACCTGGCTCTCCGGGCGCTACGGAAGCTCGGGCGAATAAGGGCCTTCGGCTTCGAAGGCGGTGCGAGCCGTTTCGCGATCCTCGAACGGGCGCCAGGAGCAGACCAGGCCATCGCGGAAGCCGAACAGCCAGGCGAGCTGGTCGGTGGCAGCATGACTTCCGTCTTCGTCCCAGTGCCAGTGCCGCTCGACGATCAACAGGACCTCGCTGTCGCTCTCCGAGGAATCACTGGCCTCGATCGTCTGCTGGACACCACCGGGCGCTCTGGTGGCCCAGGCCCGGGCAGCGTCCCGGCCCTCCCTGAGACCGCGGGACGAATGGATCTCGACCTTCGGGTCGAGTACCTCGTTGAAGCCGTCAAGGTCCCCTTCGTTGAAGGCCCGGACGAACTCCAGGGCCGTGTCGGTCAGGCCCCGTGGCACTTCTTGAACTTCTTGCCGGATCCGCACCAGCAAGGGTCATTTCGACCGATGTTCTCGCGCTCGTCCTTGACCTTGGTGGCAGTGCCGCCGGCAGGCGTCCCGCCTACGTTCGGAACCCCGGCCGGGACAACGCCCGGGATGCCACCAGCGTCGGCCGGGCCGGGCGTTGCGCCGGCCGCGACCTCACTCAGGGCCGACGGCTGCTCCTCGAGGGTGCCGCCGGAGTAGTCGAGATCCTCGGGACTCTCATCGGTCGCCGCGAAAGCCCGCTGGACCTCGTCCGGCTCGAGCTGGACCTCGACGTTGAAGACCAGCTTGCTGAACTCTTCCCAGATCGCGTGCATCAGCTCCGAGAACATCGAGTAGCCCTCGTTCTTGTAGGCCACCAGAGGATCGATCTGGGCGAAGCCACGCAGATGGATGCCTTCCCGCAGGTAGTCCATGTCGTAGAGGTGCTCACGCCAGCGGTTGTCGATCACCTGGAGCAGGATCGTGCGCTCGATGTAGCGCATGACTTCTTCGCCCAGCTCCTTCTCGCGCTCCTCGTAAGCAGCCTGGGCATCCTCGTGGAGTTCCTCCTTGAGGCTCTCCCGGTTGACCGAGTGAGGCTGCATGCCGCCTACGTCAACCGAGCATGGCCAGATCAGGTGCAGCTGAGTGTCGAGTTCGGGAAGGTCCCACTCTTCGATCAGATCGCCCGGTGTGTACTCCTCGACCAGTCGCGAGATGACGTTGTCCAGCTCGCCCCGTGCGATCACGGACATGTCGCGTCCTTCGAGGATCTCGCCGCGGTATTTGTAGACGATCCGGCGCTGCTCGTTCATGACGTCGTCGTACTCGAGAACGCGCTTTCTGATCAGGAAGTTCTGTTCCTCGACCTTCTTCTGGGCGTTCTCGACGGTCTTGGTCAGCATCTTGGCTTCGAGCGGCAGCTCCTTGCCGTCGTCGTCCACCGGGCCGAGCCGGTCGAGGATCTTGTAGATGCGGTCGCCGGCGAAGAGACGGATTACGTCGTCCTCGGCCGAGAGGAAGAAGCGCGAGGCACCGGGATCGCCCTGACGGCCGGCCCGTCCGCGGAGCTGGTTGTCGATCCGTCGCGACTCGTGGCGCTCGGTGCCGCAGATGAAGAGGCCGCCCAGTTCACGGACCTCCTCGGCCTCGGCCTTGCACTGTGGGCGCAGATCTGCGGCGAGTTCGTCCACCGCTTCGCGATAGCCCTCGTCTTCGGGTGCCAGGCCGCGCTTGACGACGATCGGATGAGCCATGCCCTCGGGGTCGCCACCCAGCTTGATGTCGACGCCTCGGCCGGCCATGTTGGTGGCGATGGTGACCGAACCGCGGCGGCCCGCCTGGGCGATCGTCTCACCCTCGCGTTCGGCGTACTCAGGCTTGGCGTTCAGCACGACGTGTTCGATTTCGGCCTGCTTCAGCGCGTTGGAGATCATCTCGGAAGTCTCGACCGAGACCGTTCCGACCAGGATCGGCTGGCCGGTCTGGTGGCGTTCGACGAGCTCGTCGATCACCGCCTGCCACTTGCCGTCCCGGGTCTTGAAGATCTGGTCGTTCTGATCGTCGCGCACGGTCGGCTTGTTGGTCGGGACCTCGACCACCGGCACTTTGTAGATCTTCATGAACTCCGTCGCCTCGGTCAGCGCGGTACCGGTCATCCCCGAGAGCTTTTCGTAGAGGCGGAAGTAGTTCTGGAGCGTGATGTTCGCCAGGGTCTGGTTCTCCTCGCGGATCGCCACCCCCTCTTTGGCTTCAACCGCCTGGTGCAGGCCTTCCGACCAGCGGCGACCCTCGAGAATGCGACCTGTGAATTCGTCGATGATCATCACTTCGCCGTCGACCACCGCATAGTCCTTGTCCTTGCGGTACAGCGACTCGGCCTTCATCGACTGGATCAGGTGGTTGACCAGGCTGCCGTTCTCGGCTACATAGAGGTTCTCCACGCCAAGGAACTTCTCGGCGTTCTCGACCCCCCGCTCGGTCGGTGCCACGGTCTTGTGCTTTTCGTCGTACTCGTAGTCGTATTCGGCCTCAGAGGTGTCCCGGGTCTCGCCCTGAGACTTCAACTTGGCCTTGGCCGGGACGCCGTCGAGCTGTTTGGCCAGGCGGGCGAAGGTGAAATAGGTCTGCGCGGCCTGCTCCGGGGCGCCGGAGATGATCAGTGGTGTCCGGGCCTCGTCGATGAGGATGTTGTCGACCTCGTCGACGATCGCGAAATCGTGGCTGCGCTGCACCTTGTTCTCGATCGAGGAGGCCATGTTGTCGCGCAGGTAGTCGAAGCCGAACTCGGAGTTGGTCCCGTAGGTGATGTCGCAGCCGTACTTTTCGCGCCGGTCCGAGGGCTCGTCGTCCTCCTGGATCCAGCCGACCGAGCAGCCGAGCATGTCGTAGATCGGCTTCATCCACAGCGCGTCGCGCTTGGAGAGATAGTCGTTGACCGTGACCACGTGCACGCTGCCGCCGGCGAGCGTATTGAGCACGATCGACAGGGTGCTGGTGAGGGTCTTGCCTTCACCGGTCTTCATTTCTGCGATCGCGCCGTCATGGACGACCATTCCGCCGATCAGCTGCACGTCGTAGTGGCGCTCGCCGAGGGTGCGGCGCGCCGCCTCCCTGGTCAGGGCGAACGATTCGGGCAGCAGTTCGTCCAGCGATTCGCCGTTGCGTGCGCGCTCACGCAGCGCATCGGCCTCCTCCTTGAGTTCGTGATCCTCGAGAACCTCCATCTCGGGCTCGATCCGGTTGATCGAGTCCACCCGCTTCTGGTAGGCCTTGAACTTGCGTCCTTCGCCCAGTCTCAGGGCACGATCGATTAGGTGTTTCGCCATTGGTCAAGATTAGCCGCTGTTGCTCATCAGGGCCCGCGACCGGGACGAGGGCCCCTTCCGGGGCCCCCGTGATCACCTCGCTGGGTTGGCCGCATCCGTCGCCGGACGCGGGGTTTTCAAAGGCTGGCTGAAGCCCCTCCCGAGGGGCGTCCCTGCATCTGGTTGACAAGTCGCCGCGTCTCCCTGCGCTTGCGACGCTTCTCCCGATGGCGCTTGACCTGACGTCTCATGTCCTCGGCCAGTTCGTTGACCGTGTGGATCATGTCCGGTGTCGCCTCGTGGGCGTGAAGCGTCACGCCCTTGAGATGGAGCTTGGCCTCGCCGACGAACTTGTCGGCCACCGCCGGGTTCTTCTCCTCCGAGAAGACAACTTCGACTCGGGACAGAGGGGATACCTGCTTGCCGATCCCCTCGAACCTGTGGGCCACCTGCTCGCGCAACTCGTCCGTTACTTCGACGTTGCGACCACGAATTTCAATTCGCATGGGACCTCCGATACGGGGTTGTGAACCTTTTCGAGATCCTAGCCCCCGCGGCCGACGGTGACAAGGGCCTGCTTCGGATTACAGCCGGCGAGTGAAGCTCAGGGCGGTTATCGGTCCAGCCCCGCAACGTTTCAGCGCCGCCGCGCAGGCGCTGACCGTTGCGCCGGTGGTGATCACGTCGTCGACCAGCAGGACCGGACCCTGAAGCCTCGCCGCAGCCAGAATCTCGGGCGGAGCTGACAGTCTCGCCTGCCGTCCACGACCGCGCTGACGTTCGCGGCCGACCCGGCGAATCACCTGGTGCCGGGGCAGATCGCATCCGAATTGATCACAGACGCCCTCGGCCAGCAGACCGGCCGGATCGAAGCCGCGTATGCGCCGGCGGATGGTCGCCGGCGGGACGGGGACCACTGTTGCCCCGGAGCCCGCCGCCTCGAAGTTCTCGGCCATGAAGCCGGCGAGAAGTGGATAAAGACCGGGCATCCGTCCGAACTTGAAGGCCCGCAGAAGAGCAGCCGCCACCCCTTCATGCCTGAAGCTCGAGACCACCTGGATCACGCCGGGCGGTGGATCACCCCAGATCGGGTACTCCGCATTCAGGCTGCCCATACATTGCTCGCAGAGAAGAGCCGGGCCCGAACAGGGCGAGCGGCAGGCCACACAGGAAGGCGGCGAAAGCGCTCGCAGGATGTCCGTGACGTTCATCAACCGAGGATCCCCGCCGATGACTCAAGGATGCTTCACAGGCGTCGCCGAGGCGGGCTCGGAAGCGTTACGAAACTGCCGCGTGTAAACGGACTAGAACATCCCGTTCTCGTTCATCGACTCGTTCGGCAGGACCTGCAGAACATCCCAGTGTTCGACCACTCTTCCGTGACGATCGAAGCGGAAGATGTCGATGCCGGCATATTCGAGATCTCCTGGCCATGTCTGATGGCAGTGGAGGACCACCAGGTCGCCTTCGACAACCGAGCGAATGACCTCCATGCGCTTGCCCGGGTACTCAGCGGCCATCCTCTCGAAGTAATCGATGAAAGCCTCCTTGCCATCTCCGACATCCGGGTTGTGCTGGATGTATCCATCGCCGACGTAGCGCTCGACAGCCTCCCTCGGACGGGACTGGTTGAACATCAGGTCGTAGAAGGCGATCGCATTGCTTCGATTCTGCTCTGACATCCCGGCTCCTCTTCTCGTGAAATGACCCGGGCGCGGCTTAACGGCCGACCACGCCACCGACGGCAAAAGAACCGTCAACGAGCTCAGCCCCGTCGAGAAGCACGGCCTCTCGAACCCTTGCACCGGAACCGATCCGACAGTCGCGTCCGAGAACCGCCGGTCCGGTGACCGCCGATCCGTCCCCGAGGCGGCATCCCGGCCCGATCAGTACGGGGCCGTCGATCTCGCAGTCGCCGAGTTCGACTCCGTCGGCGATCCAGACACCCGGCTCGGACTCAGGCTCCGAGATCTGGAGCCTGACCTCACCTTCGAGTCCGTCGAAGCATCCCTGGAGCAACTCGCCGATCGTACCGACGTCGTTCCAGTAGGCATCCACTTCGTAGGAGTAGAAAGCCTCGCCGGATTCGAGCAGGGCCGGGAATACGTCCATCGCCCAGTCGGCGAAGCCATCGGGGTCATCGTCGCCGGCCAGAGCGCTGCCGCCGGGTCCGGGGAAGAAGTCGAAGATCGAGGGGTCGAACATGTAGATGCCGCAGTTGGCCAGATCGGACAGTGCCTCGGAAGGCTGCGGCTTTTCCTGGAAACCCTGAACCCTGCCTCGGCCGCCAGAGATGACGACGCCGAACTGAGCGGCATCGTCAACCCCCTGAACCCTTCCCCCGTCGTCAGTGATGACTACGCCGAACTGAGAGGTGTCCTGAACCTTGCGGGTGGCAAGCGTGGCCAGACCGTCGTGGCTTTCATGGAACTCGCGCATCGCGCTGAGGTCGACATCGGTCAGGGCGTCGCCCGAAATCACCAGGAAGGGGCCATCGAAAAATTCCGAAGCATTCCTTACACCGCCCGCGGTGCCGAGCAATGCCTCTTCCGGGCTGTAGCTCAGCTCGACGCCAAAGCCAGATCCGTCGCCGAAGTAGTCGGTGATCGTCTCGGGAAACCAGTGGAGGTTGGCGATCACCTGGTCGAAGCCGTGCCCCCCCAGCAGGCCGAGAATGTGCTCCATCACTGGACGGTTGAGTACCGGCACCATCGGCTTCGGCACTGAGTAGGTGATCGGGCGCAGCCTCGTACCGAGTCCAGCCGCGAGCACCATCGCCTTCATCAGCGCGCTCCGAGCCTCTTCTTGAAATCGACGATCTGGTTGACCGGCAGCGGGTCCACCCCGCGCTGCTCGGCCAGGTTGACCGAAACCAGATCTCCCAGCATCACCGCCCAGAGCAGCCGGTCGGAGGGGGTCTCGCCCCGGGTCTCCACCGAGAAGACGGAAGCGCCGGTGCGCTCGATCGCCTCGGCGGTCAGTTCCATCCTTTGCCGTTCCCGATCGGTCTGCTCACGGTCGAGCAGGAATACCGCACCCAGTCCGCCGTCGCCGTCGGCCCACGCCTCCATCAGGTTGTGGTTGGCCTCGGGGATCTCCGCTGCGAATGCGAACTGCTTGGTGTTCTCGTTGAACTGATTGGCCCAGCGCCGGGCCGCGGGCACGGTCATGTCGACGCCGTGGACGACCAGCGGTATGCCGTCCATGCCGAGAGCGAGGTCTGCGGCGATCTCCTGCAACTCCGCTTTCGATTCGTCGAGGAAGGAGGCGGTCTCGCTCAGTTCGTCACGTGCGTCAGGCGCAACCCCGGCCAGACTGGCAGCCAGGGTTGCGGCTACGGTCATATAAGCGACGGTCACCCGGGGCTGGAAGTAGCCGGGCAGGCCGACGAAGCCGATCCCCTCCTCGCGTGCGTACTCGCCGAGCTTGCCTCCGGTGCCGACGACCCAGCGATGGGTGCCGACCTCCCCTGCCTCGATGAAAGAGGAAAAGGTTTCTTCGGTCTCGCCGGAGTAGCTCGACCCGAGTACGGCCCAGTCGGAATTGACCCAGCGGGGCAGCCGGTAGCTCCGGACCACGACCATCGGTCCGGTCAGCCGCTCTCCGAGGATCCCCCTTGCCAGTTCGCCACCGATCGCCGAGCCACCCATGCCGCAGACCATGAAGCCCGCCGACGGTCTGGCCACCAGGCGAGCAGAGTCGACACGCCAGATCGCGTCGCGGATGTGATCGGGGATGGCGAGAATGTCGTCAAGCATCTACCTGCTCATTCTTCCCCAACACCTGTTTCCCTACCTCTGCGTTCGGGGCTACCGTGACCCCCGGCGAGAAGATCGAGCCGGTAACGGTTGCGTTCTCGCCGACCCGGCAGTCGTCGAGCAGCACCGAATCCGAGATCCGGGCCCCGGCAGCGATCGTACAGCCGTCGCCGATCACCGCACGCGGGCCGATTCGAGCCCCGGCAGCGACCTCGGCCAGAGGAGAGACGAAAACGCCGCTGCGGTCCTTCGAGACGGCAGTCTCGACGCGACCCTCAATGATGTCCCAGCTGGCCTCGAGGTAGCGGTCGGGCGTGCCTATGTCCATCCAGTAGCCATCCAGCCTCAGTCCGAACAGACCGTCGTCGACCAGCTTCGGGAAGACCTCTCGCTCAATCGAGACGTTGCGTTGCTCGGGGATCATGTCCAGCACCTCCCGCTCGATCACGTAGGCGCCGGCGCTGATCAGGCCGGGGCCGGAGTGGCCGGGCTCGGGCTTTTCGTGAAAGTCGAGCACCGCTCCGTCCTGATCGAGGTCAACCAGTCCGTAGTTGCTCGGATCGTCGACCGGATAGAGGCCGAGGCTCAGCCGTGCCCCCCTCTGCTGGTGGGACTCCCACAGCGCGGTCAGGTCGAGGTCGGTGAGCACGTCCCCGTTGAGAGCGAAGAAGCGGTCCTCGAGGTAAGGCGCAGCGAACTTGATCGCCCCCGCCGTGCCGAGTGGCTCCGGTTCGACCAGGTAGCGCAGCCGGGGTCCGCCCTCGGCGCCGTCGCCGAGAACCTCCTGGAGCTGGTCGGGAAGAAAACCGCAGGCCAGCAGGACTTCGTCCACACCATGGGACGCGAGCCACTCGATCATGTAGCCGAGAAACGGGCGATCGACCAGGGTGAGGATCGGTTTCGGAATTTCGGTGGTCAGTGGCTGAAGGCGAGTGCCTTTTCCGCCGACCAGGACGAGTGCCTGCAAAGTGTCTACTCCGTTTCGGTGGCTGTTCCGGGCCGACCGATGCCTTCGTAGGCAAACCCGGCAGCCCTTAGTAGCTCGGCGTCAAGAAAGTTACGTCCATCGATCATCAGTGGCCGGTTCATCCGTGCTGCCGCTCCGTCCCAGTCGATCTCGCGGAATTCGGGCCACTCGGTCACCAGGACCGCCGCGTCGGCTTCTTCGAGAGCCGCCAGAGCCGTTTCCTTCATTTCCACCCCGGGAAGCAGATCCCTTGCTTTGTCGATGGCCACGGGGTCAAATGCAACAACCTCGGCACCTTCGCCTCGCAGGCGAGCGGACAGGACCAGGCTCGATGCCTCCCGCATGTCGTCGGTCTCTGGCTTGAAAGCGAGGCCCAGAAGCGCGATCCGAAGACCAACCAGGCTTCCGAGGTGGCGATTCAACTTCTGCACGACTCGCCGCTTCTGGAGCTCGTTCACCTCGATGACCGAGTTGAGCAGCTGGAAGTGGTAGCCGGAGTTGCCGGCCAGCAGCTTCAGGGCGCTCACGTCCTTGGGGAAACAGGAACCGCCGAAACCGATCCCGGGCCGGAGGAATTGCGGGGCGATGCGGCTGTCCAGCCCCATGCCGCGAGCTACTTCCTCAACATCCGCACCGACCTCTTCGCAGACGTTGGCGATCTCGTTGATGAAGGAGATCTTCGTCGCGAGATAGGCGTTGGAAGCAAGCTTGACCATTTCGGCGCTTGAGATGTCGGTACTCAATACCTCGCTGTCCAGCGGTTCGTAGAGGGCGAGGACTTCAGCCGCGGCAGCTTCGTCTCCGGGCGCAGAGCCGACCACCACCCTGTCCGGGTGCATGAAGTCATCTACCGCCGTTCCCTCCTTCAGGAATTCCGGACAGGACACGTAGGGCATTCCGCCCAGTTCGCGCCGGACCGTTTCTCCGGTACCCGCCGGAACGGTGCTCTTCATCACGAGAACATGCTCGCCCCTGCCTTTCAGGTCCTCGACGACCGATCGGACCCTCGAAAGATCAGCGTCTCCCGAATAGGTCGGCGGTGTATCCACGCACACAAAAAGCAGCCTGGCCTTCTCGAGGACCTCGTCCATTTCGGTCGTGAAGCGGAGGCGGCTCAGGTTGCGTTCGATCAACTCGGCCAGCCCGGGCTCGTGAATTGTCACCTCGCCCCGACCGAGAGACTCCATCTTCTCGGCGACGACATCCCTGGCGATCACCTGGTGGCCCAATTCGGCGAAACAGGCCGCGGTCACCAGTCCCACCCAGCCAACTCCGATTACGCCGATCGTCGGCATTTCTTCACGCTCCATCAGTCCGGTCCCTCCTAGTTAGGGGTGAAGGCCCGGGTGGCCCGGGCCATCCCCAGCATCTGATCGTTGGTCAAGGTCAGCAGCAGGGAGTTGGATATCCAGTAGGTATTGCCGCGGTCGAACCAGGCGATCAGGCGGATGCGATCACCTTCGGTGTAGACCCTGAATTTGCGACCGTCGATCTCCATTTCGTCATTCGGCGCTTCCAGTATCGGCGGGTCCTGCCAGCCGCGGATTCCCTGCAGACCGAAGTAGTGGAGGCCGTCCGAAGCCTCGAGGACCATGACCATCCGGTAGGCGGCATGGGAGTTCTTGTCGAGGTCACGAACGTGGTAGGAACGGCTGCCTTCGGAGTATGCGGTCGCGGAAGGCAGGCGCTTCGTATAGAAGATGTCGAACTTACGGCTCTTCCTCCCGCCCAGGATGGCCAGCGCCTCTTCCTGCCCTGCCAGCGACGCGTCGATCAAGCCCGTCTTCCGCCTTGCTGGGCACCTTCGCCGCGGCGATCTGCTGCTTCTCCTTCTTCGCCTTCTGCCTTCGCGCGCTTCTCTGGCGGTTTTCTTGCCGCTGCCTTCGGCCAGAGTTCCGACCGGGCCCGCCGATTCCTCGAAACCGAGGAACTGGTCGACCGCTCCGCGGATCTCATCCGGAGTCGCGGTGACGTACGAAGGGCCCAGGGTGGCCGGGAACTTGACTTCGACCACCCTTGCGCTGCGGGAGTCGAAGAGCAGCTTGAGCAGTTCGAGCGACTCCTCCGACCCGGAGATATCCGAGCGTGTGTTCTCGACGAAGGCATCGATCAGTTCGCCGCGGCGCTTGAGGATCTCATCGAATGAGAGCCGGTTGCGGACCTCACCGAGCAGGTCCTGCTGACGCGAAGCACGGACCAGGTCGGTATCGGTGTGGCGGTAGCGGGCGAACTCGAGAGCATCCGGCCCACAGAGCTTCTGATAGCCGGCGTCGATGTCGATCTCGGCGTACTGCTCGGAAGCCGCCTTTCCTTCGTTCGAGTTGAAGTAGTCACGGTCGACGTCGATGAAAACACAGCCGATCGCGTCCACAACCGAAGCGAAGCCCTGAAAGTCGACGTTGATGACGTGGTTGACGTCGAGTCCGGTTACCTGCTTGATCGTCTTCAGGGTCAGCTTGGTGCCACCGTAGCTGTAGGCGGCGTTGAAACGATCGGTTCCGAAGCCGGGGATCTCGACCTCGAGGTCGCGCGGGATTGACAGCATCGCGATCTGGTCGGTGGACGGATCCAGCCTCAGCAGAATGGTCGTATCGGAGCGGCCCGGATCGCCCTCCGGCGCGCCGCCGCCGGTCCTCGCGTCCGAACCGAGGATCGCGATGGTCTGGGGGCCGCCGTTGCTGTCGGGCAGGATCTTGTCGCTGAGTTTGGTGAACTCGGAGTCCGAGAGACGATCGGTTATGTCGTCCACCATGTTGAGAATCGAAGCCGAAGTGGCGCCGGCGAAGGAGAAGACGATGATCGCCGTCGCGAGCGCGAAACGCCAGAGAATGCCCTTGCGCCTCGGCGCGGGTTCGAAGTCGCCCGACACCGGGGGTCGTGGCGGGTCGAAGGGCTCGCCGGTGCGGCGGGCCGTTTCGATCACCTGATGGACCTCGCTTTTCGCCGCGGCAGCGAGGATCGCGGTTTGCTCTTCGGTGACCGAAGCCTCCTCTCCGGTCTCATCGCCGCCGTCGGCCGGCCCTTCGGCCTGCTCCTGGTCCTGCCCGTCGGCGTCTGCGGCCGGTTCCGGGGTCCCGCCGGCTTCGTCGGCCCCGGATGACCCGGCAGTCGCTCCGGCTTCGGGCGTCGCAGCAGTCTCCGGACTCTCGAGCAGGGCCGCCCGGAAAACCGGGTCGAGCTCGGGGACGTCGTCACCCTCGCGAAGCTTGGCCTCGAGCGCGAAGACTTCCTCGGTCGGCTGGTCCTCGTACCCGGACGTCGACTCGGAGCCCTCCGGGGCGTTCAACGCTTCCTCGGGAGGCTCAGGCCCATCCGACGATGCCTCGGTCTGCTCGTCTGGCTCAGGATCACCGCTACCGGCGGGCGAAGCGGAGACTCCGTCCTGCGCCGGCGAGGGGATTTCGTCCCCGGTCGCACCGTCATCCGGGCCCCCGACCGCGCCCATCAGGTATTCCTCGGTCGATTCGTCGTGTTCTTCGTGATCACTCATCGCGATCTCCCGCCACGACCGGGGCGCTGCCGGCGAGGAACTCGCGCAGCGTGAGATGGAAGGTTTCGAGAGATCTGATCGATACCCACTCGTCGGGTCCGTGGTGACCGGCACCGACCGGACCGAATTCCACGGCCGGGATACCCACCTTGATGAAGGACACTGCATCGGAGGCACCGTCCCTGCCGACGGAGACAGTCGGTCCCTCGTGATGTCGACCGGCTACCTCGATCAGCCGCCTGACCCAGGGGCAGTTCGCATCGCTCTGAATCGGCGGCAGAGTGATGATCGGCTCCATCGAGACTGGCCCGAGGCCGCGAATCTCTTCGCGGATCCCTTCCGGGTCCTGATGGGGCAGGTAGCGGATGTCGACGTCTATGGCGCAATAGTCGGGGACCTTGTTCAGCGCGTCTCCGCCCCAGATCCGACCAAGGCTGATCGAAGGACGGTCGAACAATTCGGAACTTTCCTTTGCAAACGGTAGCGATTCGATCGCACGGAACATCTCGACCGCCCTCAGAACGGCGTTGTCGCCCAGCCAGGGAGTGGAACCGTGGGCCGAGCGCCCGCCGACTCCGAGGCGGATTCCGAGCACGCCTTTCGCAGCGACTCCGACGTGGAAATCGGTCGGCTCTCCGGTGATCGCGAAGTCCCCGTCGGTGCCGGTCGCGACCAGATGGTCGCTGCCCCGGTTCTCGCTTTCTTCGGATTCCTCATCGGAAACGATTCCGAGGACCACACGCACACCCGGAATCGGCTGCTCGGGATCAGGCAGGGCCATCATCATGGCCGCCAGTGCGGCTTTCATGTCGTAGGCGCCACGACCGATCAGCCGGTCTCCCTCGATCCGGGGCTCGAACTGTCCGGGCTCAGCCGGGACCACGTCGAAGTGGCCGTGGAAGATCACCGTCGCACCGTCCGGGTCTCCGACCGCAGCACGGATCACCGGCAGCCCGCGACACTCGTCCTGCTCGGCATCGATCCCACGGGCGTCCAGCCAGCCTTCTATGAACCCCGCCGCCTCGTGCACACCGTCCACACGGGAGGTGTCGTAGGCGATCAGGCGCTGCGCGAGAGCGAGCAGGTCAGAGACTGCCTACTCACCCTTCGCGATCGCGATGAAAGCCTTGATCCGCTCGAGATCGCGCTCGGCGACCGCGCGAGCGGCTTCTCCGGCCTCGCGGTCGGCGAAGCGCTGCTCGGCACCCGAGAGTTCTGCCTCGAGGGCCTCCAGATCGAGCTCGCCGGTCGGAACGGCCTCTTCGAGCAGGACCTGGACGTGGTTGGCGAATACCTGGAGTACTCCGTGGGACTGCGCGAATTCCTCGACCTCGGAATCCGAAATCCGCAGCCGGAGCCGGTTCGGCATCAAGCCGGCCAGAACCGGAACGTGGTTGGCGAGCACGCCGAGCTCCCCGTCGACGGTGCGGGTCGAAACCTGGACCACTTCGCCGCTGAAGACCTCGCCCTCCGGGGTGAGGACGTCAACCGTAAGTGTCGATTCGCCGGCCAAGGTCTACGCCGCGGCCTTGCTCTCCGAAGTCACCTGATCGATCGTGCCCTTCATGTAGAAGGCACTCTCCGGGTAGTCGTCCAGCTCGCCGTCGAGAATCTGGCGGAAGCCGCGCACGGTCTCGGCGACCGGCACGTACTGTCCCGGACTGCCGGTGAACTGCTCCGCCACGAAGAACGGCTGCGAGAGGAAGCGCTCGATCTTGCGGGCGCGGAATACCAGCACCTTGTCTTCGTCGGAGAGCTCGTCGATTCCCAGAATCGCGATGATCTGCTGCAGCTCGCTGTAGCGCTGGAGGATCTCCTGGACGTCGGTGGCGGTCCGGTAGTGCTCCTCACCGAGGATGTCCGGCTTGAGGATGGTCGAAGTCGAATCGAGCGGATCCACCGCCGGGTAGATGCCCTTCTCCGAGATCGCCCTCGACAGCGCGGTGGTCGCGTTGAGGTGAGCGAACACCGACGCCGGAGCCGGGTCGGTGAAGTCGTCGGCGGGCACGTAGACGGCCTGGATCGAAGTGACCGATCCACGCGATGTCGAAGTGATCCGCTCCTGCAGCTCGCCCATCTCGGTCTCCAGGGTCGGCTGGTAGCCGACGGCCGAAGGCATACGACCGAGCAGGGCCGAAACCTCGGAACCCGCCTGGACGAAGCGGAAGATGTTGTCGATGAACAGCAGCACGTCCTGGCCGCCGGACTCGCGGTAGTACTCGGCCATGGTCAGGCCCGAGAGCGCCACACGAAGACGGGCTCCCGGAGGCTCGTTCATCTGTCCGAAGACCATCATCGTCTTGTCGATGACGCCGGACTCGGTCATTTCGATGTAGAGGTCGGTGCCCTCTCGGGTCCGCTCGCCGACACCGCAGAATGCCGACAGTCCGCCGTGCTCCTGGGCGATGTTGTGGATCAGCTCCTGGATCAGCACGGTCTTGCCGACGCCGGCGCCGCCGAACAGGCCGATCTTGCCGCCCTTGGCGTAGGGGGCCAGCAGGTCGACGACCTTGATGCCGGTCTCGAGGATCTCCTGGGTCGGGGTCAGGTCGGTCGCCTCCGGCGAGGGCCGGTGGATCGGCCAGCGCTCGACGTCGGCCGGAAGGGGGTCGCCGCCGTCGATCGGCTCGCCGAGCAGGTTGAAGATCCGCCCGAGGGTCACGTCGCCCACCGGAACGGTGATCGGTCCGCCGGTGTCGACCACGCGGTCGCCACGCTCGAGGCCGTCGGTGGCGTCCATGGCCACGGTCCGGACCCGGTCGTCGCCGAGGTGCTGCTGGACTTCGCAGACCACGCTCATCGCATCACGGCCATGGCCCTCATCCACCTCGATCACGATCGCCGAGAAGATCTCGGGCAGCTGGTCGGGGAAGAGCACGTCGACGACGACGCCGGTGATCTCTTCGATTCGTCCTACGTTCTTACCGTTGTTCTCTGACATATCTCCAGTTTCCAGTTTCGGTTTGGCGTCTAGCCGAGCGCTTCCGCGCCTCCGACGACTTCCAGGATTTCCTGCGTGATCTCCGCCTGCCTGACCCGGTTCATTTCGAGTGTGAGGTCGTCGATCATCGTTTCGGCGTTGTCGGCGGCGCTGCGCATCGCCGTCATTCGGGCACCGAGCTCGGATGCTGCAGAGTCGAGCAGGGTGCGGTAAAGCGAAGTGTTGATGTAGTCCGGGATCAACTGAGCCAGCAGTTCGTCCGGCTCGGGCTCGTAGTCCCAGAGCGATTGGCCGTGAGCTTCGGCCAGTTCGCCGTCTTGCTCGACCGCGTTTTCCTCTTCGGCGCCCTGACCGACCACTTCGGCCTGCTGAACCGGCAGCAGGGTCATGGTCTGGACGTACTGGGTCAGGGGCGAGACGTAGCGGTTGTATACGACCTCGATCCGGTCGATCTCCTTGTCGATGTAGGCCGATGTCAAGGCATCGCCGATCGCGCGGGCGTCGGTGAATCCGGGGCGATCGGTGAAGCCGGTCCAGGCCTCGCCGATGTTCTGCTTGCGGAAGGTCATCGCGCCGTCGCCACGCCGGCCGACCACGTAGAAGACGACCTCCTGGCCGTTCTCGATCGCCCGGTCACGCAGGTGGAGCCCCTCGCGGATGATGTTCGCGTTGAAGGCTCCCGCCAGGCCGCGGTCGCCGGTGATGAGCAGGATTGCCAGCCGCTCTACGTGCTTGCGCTCGTCGAGGATGGCCAAGTGGGACAGGCTGCCGGCCTCGGCCGCCGCCCTGCGGGTCAGGCTCTGGCGGGCCTGCGCATAAGGCCGCAGATGGGCGATCCGGTTCTCCGCTTTGCGAAGCCGCGCGGCCGCAACCGCTTCCATCGCCCGTGTGATCTGGCGAATGTTCTTGACGCTCGCGATCTGGGTCGCGACTTCCTTGCGGTTGGCCATCGGCTAGTCGTTTCCGTCCGATCCATACTTACCCGCACTCATGGCGGTGGCGGTCTCTTCCCGCTCTTCCTCGAGCTTGTCCCGGTCGGCTTCGGTCTCTGCCTCCGCCGCGTCCAGACGGCTCGTATCCCCGTCGGAGATCGCTTCGCCGTCTTCGTCGAAGTCCGGGCCGAAGTCGCTCACGTACTCCTCGATTATTCCGGCGAGCTGCTTCTCGTCCTCTTCGGGGAACTGTCCGGTCTCGTTGATCCGCTCGCAGAGGTCCGAGTTCTCGGTGTGGAGGCGGGTCAGCAGGCCCTCGAGGAACTCCTGGACGCGCTCGACAGCGATCCGGTCGAGGAAGCCGCCGGTGCCCGAATAGATCGAGGCGACCTGGTCGGCCACCGAGAGGGCGTTTCTCTCGTTCTGCTTGAGCAGTTCGACCAGGCGCTCGCCGCGGGCAAGGGTCTTCTGGGTGTCGGCGTCGAGTTCGGAGCCGAACTGGGCGAAGGCGGCGAGATCGCGGTACTGGGAGAGCTCGCCCTTCATCTTGCCTGCGACCTTCTTCATCGCCTTGGTCTGGGCGTCGCCACCGACTCGGGATACCGAGATACCGACGTTGATCGCCGGACGGATTCCCGAGTTGAACAGGTCCGACTCGAGGAAGATCTGGCCGTCGGTGATCGAGATCACGTTGGTCGGGATGTAGGCCGAAACGTCGTTGGCCTGGGTCTCGATGATCGGCAGGGCGGTCAGCGAGCCTCCGCCTTCCTCGTCGCTCAGCTTGACTGCCCGTTCGAGCAGCCTCGAGTGGAGGTAGAAGACGTCGCCCGGGTATGCCTCACGGCCCGGCGGACGGCGCAGCAGCAGCGACATCTGGCGGTAGGCGTAAGCGTGCTTGGTGAGGTCGTCGTAGACGCAGAGAGCGGCACCGCCCTTGTAGAGGAAGTACTCGGCCATCGCCGTGCCGGCGTAGGGGGCGATGTACTTGATCGGGGCGGCTTCGTCTGCGGGGGCGGCGACGATGATGGTGTTCTCCATCGCGCCGGCGGCCTCGAGGACCTCGCGGACCTGCACCACGGTCGCCATGCGCTGGCCGATCGCAACGTAGACCGAGATGACGCCGGTGTCCTTGTTGTTGATGATCGAGTCGATGCCGACCGTCGTCTTGCCGGTCTGGCGGTCGCCGATGATCAGCTCGCGCTGGCCGCGGCCGATCGGGATCATTCCGTCGATCGACTTGATTCCGGTCTGCATCGGCTCACGGACGGGCTGGCGACTGATCACGCCGGGCGCCTTGAACTCGGCCGGGCGGGATTCGGTGGCGTTGATGTCGCCCTTGCCGTCGAGCGGACGACCGAGCGGGTCGACCATGCGGCCCAGGAACTCCTCGCCGACCGGGATCTCGAGCAGGCGGTTGGTCCGCTTGACGGTGTCGCCTTCGACGATCTTGTCCCACTCGCCGAAGAGCACGGCGCCCACGTTGTCCTGCTCGAGGTTGAGGGCAAGACCGGTAACCCCGTGGGGCAGGTCGAGCATCTCGAGCGACATACAGTTGTCGAGACCGTGGATACGGGCTATTCCGTCGGCGATCGAGAGCACGGTTCCGACTTCGGACAGGTCGGCACTTCCGGGGTCGATGCCCTCGATGCGCTGCCGCAGGATGCTGGCAATCTCGTCTGGCTTGATCTGCATCTCGGTTCTGATCCTCCTTATGCCGCCCGAGCCACGCTCTGGCGGAGTTTCTCCAAGTTATTTCGAATACTGGTGTCGAGAACCATGTTCCCGACCTGAAGCACCAGGCCGCCGATGATTCCCTCGTCGACGCGGCTGGTCAGTTCGACCTCTTTGCCGGTCTGCCGCTCGACTTCGGCGCCCACCTGTTCGGCAATCGCCGGGTCGAGCTCAACCGCGCTGGTCACAGTGACCTCGATCCGGCGGTTCTCCTGCTTCCAAAGCTCCTCGAACTGCCGGCTGATGCGGAAGACCGCTGGCATGCGGTGTTTCTCGATCAGCAGTTCGAGGAAGTTGTGAAGCTCCGGATCGGCTCCGCTGACAGCGGAGTTCAGTCCGTCGAGCTTCTCCTTCGATGAGAAGGAAGGGCTGAAGAAGAAGACCTGAAGGTCCTTGTCGTCTTCCAGGGCAGCGCTGAACTGCCCGAGCTGCTCGCGCACGGTATCCAGGGTCCCCTTCTCCTTGGCTACGCCAAAGAGGGACTCGGCATATACGCGGGCCAGCTCTTCCATCAGTTGTTGCGCTCTCCCGCCAGGCTCGAGAAGTCGACCTCACGCAGCGCCTCTTCGACGAGCTGCTTCTGGTCGGCCTCGGTCAGTGACTTGCGGGTGACCCTCTCGGTTGCGAGCACGGTCAGGTTGGCGACCTCCTTGCGGATGTCCTCCAGTGCCTTGCGGGTCTCGGCCTCGATGTCGCGACGGGCAGCGTCAACCAGTTCCTCACGCTTGCCCTGGCCCTCGGCAGCAGCCTCCGACTTGGTCGCTTCAGCCGCCTTGCGGGCACGGCTGATGATCTCGTCTGCCTGCTCACGGGCCTCGGTCAGCCGCTGCCGGTAGTCGGCGAGCAGCAGGTCGGCCTCGGAGCGGGTCTTCTCGGCCGAGGTGATCGAGTCGTTGATCAGCTCCTGGCGCTCGTCCAGGACCTTGCTGATCGGAGGCCAGGCGTACTTCTTGAGGATCAGCATCGATACCCCGAAAGCGAGGATCGTCCAGATCATCAGGCCGGGCACGACCTTGACCAACGGACTGAGTCCGTCGTCGGTGCCCTCGGTTGCCGCTACGAGCAGCGGCGTCGCGGTGTTCAGCAGTTCGCCGAGCATCGGCTTATACGAAGAAAGCGATCAGGCCGGCGATGAATCCGTAGAAGACGGTCGCCTCGGTCAGTGCGAAGCCGAGCCACTGGATGCTCTGGATCTCTGACTTCAGTTCGGGCTGGCGCGAAACGGCTTCGATCGTCTTTCCGAAGATGAAACCGAGGCCGATGCCGGTACCGAGAGCAGCCAGGCCGGTACCGAGGCCGAGGCCCATGGCGCGGCCGGCGGTCTCTGCGTAGGCGCTGGCGGTTTCGACGTCAACGGCGGCAATGATTGATGGGTCCACTTGTTCTGTTTCTCCTTAGTGTTCCTCGGCGACGGCGCCGTCGAGGTATATCGCGGTCAAAGTGCAGAAAATGAAGGCCTGGAGCGTTGCCACCAGGCCGATCTCGAAAAGGAAGAAGGCCACGGCCAGAACGCCGGTCGCAAGCCCGAGGATCGTCGAACCGACGAAGCCCATGCCCAGCAGGATCACCAGTCCGCCGCCCATGAACAGCAGCAGCAGGTGGCCGGCCAGGATGTTGGCGTAAAGACGTACCGAGAGCGAAATCAGTCGGACGAACTGCGAGAGCATCTCGATCAGCAGGATCGGGCCGACCATGAAGCCTTCAACACCGGCCGGCACCCAGCCTCGGACGTATCCGACGACACCTTTGGCCCGGATACCTTCGACGTGGTACGAGATCCAGACGATCAGCGCCAGGATCAGCGGCATCGAGATGTTGGCGGTGGCGGCGTACAGAGCGAAAGTCGGAAGCTCGACCCCGAGGATCTCCATGGTGTGGGAGGTGTTGAACGGCAGCGGGATGTAGCCGATCATGTTCGAGAACCAGATGAAGAGGAAGAGCGTGCCGATGAAGGGGAACCAGCGGGCTGCCATCTTCGGGTCGAGGTTGCCGTCGGTGATGTTGTCCTTCATCAGGCTGTAGCCGAGTTCGAGAGTGGTCTGGACCCGGCTCTCGGGGCGCACCTTCATGTTGCGCGCGATCAGGCTGACCACGACCGTGGTCAGGATCGCCGCCACGACGATGTAGAGCACCGCCTTGTTGATCGACATGTCTATGCCGAAGACCTTGATCTCGATCCAGGTCGGAAGGGCGAACTCGCTGGCCGGGTCGAACTCCTCTTCGGCGGCCGCCGCGGTCGCGGGAGTGAGCAGGCCGAGCGCCATCACGGTCAGCCAGGCGAAGAAGGCGTACCTGCGGTCGAGCAGCCTCATGCTTCGTCCGCCTTCGCCGGCTCGGCCGGGTTCTCGCGGGTAATCAGGGTGATGACCAGGTAGGCGGTGAAGAGGATGGCCGACATCACGGCGGCGGTCAGTCCGGCCTGGTCGTCGATCAGGCCGACGGTCATGATCGAGATCACGAGGAACCAGGTGCGTCCGATGATCGAACCCGCCATCAGCTGGAAGAAGCTCTTCGTGTCTTCGGTCTGGCTGGCCTTGGCTTCGACGAGGGCCTGAATCAGCCTCTGGCCCGATCCAGCCGACCGCGGCTCCGGCCCAGCCCAGCAGTGGCAGACCGGTGATCAGGAAGACCGGCAGGGCGATTGCTATCAGGGCAAGGTCGGCGTACTTGAGCAAAGCGATACCGCGCCCGCCATCGTGGCCCTCTCGGGGTCGTTCTATGGCAAGCGTCGTCAAGGGACCGCGACTATATCCGAACGCCGCCCCGAACGCGGTCCGACCCGGATGGTGGCAACCGTCACTAATCCTTTGCCAGAGCCAAACGCGGGACTCCGGCCTGACGATCAGGCGCGGTCGTCCTCAGTCCGCTTCAGCTTGACGATCTCGAGCACGATCACCAGGTAGACGGTGACCGCCACCGCGGCGAGGATCACCACCACCATCAGGGCGGTCCAGGCCGGGTCGAAATTGCCGCGGTTGTCGCTGTATGGCACGAACCTGAGAGCCAGCGCGAGCAGTGCCAGAACCAGGGTCCAGCCGTACAGGTAGGCCAGCGTCCGCCGCTGGGAGAAGCCCAGTTGGCCATCCTGTGGTGAAAGTGCCAGCGGTCGGCCTGGTAGATCGGCTGCTTGTACTTGATCCGCTTGGCAACGACGAAAGCTGTGTCGAGTATCGGAACCGCGAGGATCACCAGCGGGAAGGCCAGTGCGACGACGGCGTTGGTCTTCAGCGCGCCCTGGATCGAGGCGACCGCGATCATGTAGCCGAGCAGATTCGACCCGGCGTCGCCCATGAAGCTGGTCGCCGGCGGAAAGCCGTGCCTGAGGAAACCGAGCGCTCCACCGGCGGTCAACGCCGCGAGTATGCCCGCCTCGGTGCGGTCGAGGGAGAGTGCGATCGCGGCCATCGCCGTGGCGGCGATGAAGCAGACCCCGGCCGCGAGGCCGTCGATGCCGTCGATCAGGTTGATCACGTTGATCACAGCGACGATCCCGAGCACGGTCAGCGGCCAGGCGGTCCAGCCGAGTTCGAAGCCGCCGACGAAGGGGATCGTCAGCACATCCGGATGCACTCCGCCGGCCACAGGTATCGTCGCCGCCGCGATCTGGCCCAGCAGCTTGACCAGCGCCGGCAGGTCGAAGACGTCGTCCAGCGCACCGACCAGGGTTACGACCAGTGCGCCGAGCAGGATCGTGGTCGCCTCGGTGTTGTGCGGAAGCCAGATCCAGCCCGCTACCTGGATGCCGACGAGGATCGCGATCCCCGACATCCTCGGGGTCGAGACGGTGTGCTGGCTGCGCGGCCCGGGCTCGTCGATCGCCCCGACCCTGCTCGCCAGTTTCTCGGCCACGGGCACAAGGGCCCAGGTGATCAACGCCGCTGCTACGAAGGCGAAGACGGCATCCGTCGTATCGACCATGCCGGAAGAGTCTCACTCCGGGCCGACGGACCGCGTCCTGCCCCGGCCCCGGCACGACCGTCAAGGGGGTGAATCGATGCTGCAGATCGTCAGTCCAGCGCGCCGAGGATGCCGTCGACCAGAATCTGTGGATCGCGCGGCTCGCGAGGCCCG
>CAWDGR010000003.1:0-153411 GCA_963801975.1 uncultured Solirubrobacterales bacterium | reverse complement strand
TGCGTCGGACCAGCGCGCCGGGGGCTGATCCGCCGCCCGGCACCCCGGGCGGGCCCTGAAATTAGTGAGGCGAACCGCTCCGAGACCTGGTAACAACTGTTACGTTAGCTACAGTAGCACAGCGCACTCGGCGAAATCCCTTTCCGAGAAACCCGTTTCGGGAAGGAACTGATCAACCTCCGCCCGCGCTTCATCCGCCGCACAGGCCTCCTGGCCCTGCTCGCGCTCCCGCTCGCCGCTGCCTTCGCCGCACCGGCCCAGGCCGCGACCGGAGACCTCACCCAAAAGCCCGGCACCGCCGGCTGCATCTCAGAAACCGGCGCGGCGGGCACTGCCCCGACTACAGACCCGGCGGCTGCCCGACGGCCTCGCCCTCTCTTCTGCCTCATCGGTCGTGAGCTCCCCCGACGGAAAGAACGCCTACGTCGGCTCGAGTCTTCGCGGTCGCGGTCTTTGACCGCAACGCCGCAACCGGAGAGCTCACCCAAAAGACCGGCACCGAAGGCTGCACCGCCTCGACCAACGACCCGGCCGTCGAAGCTGCGCGCTCGGCGACGGCATCGACGACTATGCCGGCAAGATCGCGATCTCCCCTGATGGCAAAAATGTCTACTTCCCGAGCGGCAACGGAGTCGCGATCTTCAACCGCAATACAGACACCGGCGTCCTGACCCAGACCGGCGATGCGACCGGATGCGTCACCGAAGAAGGAAAAGGAGCCCACCCGGTCTACCGGGCCGGGGAATGCCAGGACGGCAGGGCGCTTGCGGGCGCCCACCTGATTGCCATCCCACCCGACGGCAAGACCCTCTACGTCGCCACCGGCAGCTTAGCGCCTTCGGGTGCCGGCGTCGGGATCGCGATCTTTGACCGCAATACGGCGACCGGCGCGCTCAGCCAGAAGACCGGCACCGCCGGCTGCGTGGTCGCTGACAACACTCTCGCTTCGGTCACGACCTGCGCCGAGGGCCGGGCGATCAGCAAGCCCACTTCGATCACCATCTCGCCTGACGGCAACGGCAAGAGCCTCTACGTCGCCTCCCGCAACGGCACGATCGCAGTCTTTGACCGCGACCGCCTGAGCGGCAACATCAGCCAGAAGACCGGCACCGCCGGCTGCGTGGCCGAAGACAACACCGTGCCGGCGGTGGCAAGCTGCGCCGATGGCCGGGCGCTCGGCAAGGTCTCATCCCTCGTCACTTCGGTTGATGACCTGGGCAAGAGCCTCTACGCGGCCTCTGACAAAGGCATCGCAGTATTTGACCGCGATACAAACACCGGCGCCATCACCCAGAAAGCCGGGACCTCCGGCTGCGTCAAGACCCTCGCTGCGGTCACGACCTGCGCTGAGGGCAGGGAGTTGAGCTACGGCTATGAGGCCGCGGTCGCTGTTTCGCCCGACGGACGAAGCCTCTACTTCACCAACTACTTCGGCGCAATCGCGATCTTTGACCGCGCGGTCAACTCCGATATCGGCGCGCTGACCCAAAAACCCGGCGCCGCCGGCTGCATCTCGAACGACGGCCTCTCTATCGACTTCCCATCTGGAGCACCTGGAGCCTGCGTCGCCGGGAAAGCCATATACGGGGCATGGGCACTGGCCCTTTCGCCGGATGGCGAGAACCTCTACTCGGCGGCCGAACAAGACGGGCAGGGGGCGGTCGCGGTGTTTGATCGCGAGCCGGTCGACACTACCCCGCCGGACACCACGATCGACTCAGGGCCCTCGGGCACCATCACGACCAATGAGGCGACCTTCACCTTCGGCGGTAACCCGGCCAGTGATACGGCGAAGATCCAATGCAGCATCGACGGCGGGGCCTTCGCCGACTGCACCAGCCCGAAGACCTTCACTGGCCTCTCCGATGGCCCCCACACAGCCAGCTTCCGGGCCGAGGACGCCTCAGGCAACCAGGACCAGAGCCCGGCCGCACGCACCTTCACCGTCGACGCACCGGCAGGTCTGTTCAGACCGGCGACGGATCTCCTAGATGAGTCATATGTTCCAAGAACGGTCATCAGTGGCGACTTCGATGACGACGGCAACCTTGATGACCTGGCGCTCTTGTTTAGGGGGGCTGTACTCGAGGACAAAAGACAAACCGGAGTCTTCTTCTCATACGGAGACGACAGGGGCGGTTTCAGTGGGGGTGAGTTCAAGGAGTTGCCCCTCCTCAGTGACCCTCTGCTGCTGAACAGCGATGACTTCGACGGTGACGGCTTGGTCGATCTGGCAGTCGCAAGCTGGGGCTCCCCGTTGAATCGGCGGTAGCCACCGTCTCGATAGCGCTGGGTGCGGACTCCTACGATTTTTCTAAGGCCATCCGCATCGAGGTTTCTAGGGCCATCCGCACCAAGACCGGCTGGAGCGGAATCCCTGACAGCTTGGTCAGCGGGGCCAATCCCCTCAACGGCAAGCCCGACCTAACCCTGGTCGAACATGGGCTTGCGGCTACGCCTGAATGGCAACGGCCGCGGCGACTTTAAGGTGTACGCGGTATTCAAGTGTGGTTCCGGAAATTGCCTGGATATCCTGCCGGACCCAGGCACCGTGGAGGACTTCAGCGTGGAGGACTTCAACGCCGACGGCATACTCGATGAGGCGAGGAGTTTTCGGGAGAACGTCTCGATCCGGCTAGGCGACGGCTCCGGCGGCTTCGAGGCAGCGATCGTCTACCCCCTCCCTGCCACCACCAATACCAGCATTCCAACCCGCATCATCAGCGAGGACCTAAGCCTCGACGGCAGACCAGACATTGTGGCGTACGGTTCCTTCGGAGTGTCCGTCCTGTTGAGCAGTGCCGCACGGGATTCGGACAACCCGCTGGCCCGCCCGAGTACTCGCGGTCTTAATTTCGGTCGCCGAGGGGCAGTGCTCAATTCGGGGGTTCGCACGGTGACAGTCAGAAACGGCGGCGGTTCGGATCTGCAGGCGTACGCGCGAATCATCGGCAGTGACGCCGGCGACTTCCAGATCACCAGCGACAACTGCGCGGGCCTGCTCCTCACGCGCGGCCAGGGCTGCTCGATTTCGGTACGGGCGCGTGCCAACAGCAAAGATCTTGCTCGGGCCCAGCTCTGGATCGACAACAACCCGCCCAACTCGCCACTGAGGATCCCGCTGAGCGGGTTCTGGGACATGGGCGTCGACGGTTCCGCCTCTGCGGCCAAGAGTCAGAAACAGAGGGGCAGCCAGGTCGCAGTCAAGGTCAGGGCCACGGCCACGGAAGATCTCGCCGCCAAGGCAACCGGCAGGGTCGTGGTGGGAAAGGAATCCTTCAAGCTGAAGCCGGCCAAGATGGGAGTGTCTGTAGCAAGTAGCTCAGGCAGCGCAAAGGCGGCCGGCAAGAAAGCCTCCAAGACCAGAATCCTGAAGCTAATCCCGAAGAAGAACAGGGACGAGAAGAAGATCGTCCAGGCCCTGAAGAAGGGCAAGAAGGTCATCGCGAAGGTGACCGTGAAGCTGGTCGACGAGGCGGGCAACAAGGATCGCGACAAGCTGAAAGTGAAGCTGAAGCGCTAGAGCAGATCGGTCCGGCTCGGTCATGGGTTGCCGGAGGGCTTTTTGCGTGAACCCGAGGCGAGTCGGACGGCTCCCGGGGTTTCCGTGCGTCACCCTGGGTCCTAGTTCCGGAATCAGGCGGCCAACCGCTCCAGTATCCGGGCGTCCCCCTGAGAAACGAAGCGGGCCCCCGCTATGTCCTTCGGGACCACCGCCAGACCCTCCCTTGCCAGAGTCAGCGTTGGTGATGGCACTTCGGCCGGCGTGGGGAAAGCGGCACACGGTGTCCAGCAGTTCAGGTCCGTCCTGTTCAGACTGGGCGGCCGGAACTCGACTTCACTCGACCACGCGCAGGGTGGAGGGCACGTCCATCCGGCGCAGACGGCGTACCGTGAGAACCGGAGCGAGCGCCATTGCGCCGACCCCCGCTACCGCGGCCAGGAGAACGGATCTCAAGGACAGGGAAGTGATCGTGCCGAGTTCGGGCAGGACCTCCTTGAGGTTGACGTTTACGACCCAGCCGAGGATGGCCAGGCCGAGCGCGATCCCTATTGCGGTCGCCAGCAGGCCCATGATCAGGCTCTCGACCACGGCCAGCCGGAGTACCGATCTGAGCGGCACCCCGTAGGCGAACATAGTTGCGTGCTCGCGGGCCCGTTCGTCCGCGTTGATCGCGCTCGAGTTGAACGCGATCAGCAGGACGAGGAATACGGCGATCGCTACCACCACGCGGATGATCGAGGCGAAGTCTTCGAGCCCCTGCTCGAGCGATTCGCCCGGTGCAGAGGCAGCCTCTACCGAAGCGACCCCGGGCAGGCTGGCCAGTGACTGCTTGGCGGCTTCATCTGTCAACCCGGCGGTCGGGACCAGATCCAGTGAGTTGATCTTGGCGGGCACGCCGAACAGCTCAGAACCGGCGGCCGCCATGTAGACCGGAAAACGGAACGGATCGGGATGCGTGCCGCTGACCGTGACCTCGGTCTCCTCCGACTCGAAGCGGTCCGGGCCGGTGCTCCTGGGGTGGAGCATGGTTACCTCCTGGCCGGGTTCCACCCCAAGGTCGGCAGCCGCACTTTCGGCGATCAGCACCTCGTCCGGCCCCCGGGGAAGTCTGCCGGCTGAGACGGTCGGCGTCCATACCGGCTCGTCGACCGGCAGGGTGCTCACGAAGACTTCGAACTCGTCACCGTCGGAACCCTTCAGCTTTGCCGGGATCGTCAGCTTCGTATCGGACTGCTGTCACCGAACTGCTCCCGGTCAGTCCCCTGAGCTCGGGCGAACTCTCGGAGTAGAAGCCGTCCATGGTCACGGCAAGGCGCTCCGGCGCGGTCTTCTGGGTTTCCTCGATGTTGCGGTCGACGGTGGCCTGAAACGAGTCGAGCATTCCCGACATCGACACCGCGACGGAGAGCACGGCACCGCTGGCAAGCACCGTCAGCAGTGTCCGCCGCGGGGCTCTGAGGACGTTCCGGGCGGGCATCTGGGCGAGGCTGTCACCGGGCAGCGGAAGGCGGGCGAGCAGTGGCGCGAGACCACCTCCGCGGGCCGAGCGGAATCCCGCGTGGATTGCCTCGATCGGGGTGACGCGAACCCCGCGGATCACAGGCCAGGCTGCCGCCAGCAGCGGGATCACGAAGCCGATCGCCGCCCGCTGGAAAAAGGTTCCGGCCCTCAGGTCCGTCTCGACGATCGGAAGCGGAAGCTGGTCGGTCAACAGGGTCCGCAGCCACTCGTTCACCGCCAGGCCGACGACCACTCCCATCAGGACCCCGATGACGGCGATCTGAAGACCCATCATCATCGGCCGTATGGCCAGCCGGCGCGGCTCGAGGCCGAGCGCCATGCCCACGCCGATCTCGCGTCTCTGGGCTTCGACTGTCCGGCTGATCAGGTTGAACGCCCCGAAGGTGGCACCGGCGAGGATCAGGAAGGCGAAGACGTCGAACAGCTGCTGGTCGTTTTCGGCGTCGTCGTAGAGGATCCGGTAGCCGTCGATTTCCTCCGTTTCGGTCACGGTTGACGCCGAATCCCGGAAGATCCGTGGCGATCTGCTGCTCGACCTGACGCGCGATCGCGGCCGCTGTCGGCTCCCGGCCTGAGGACGAGAACCAGGTCGTTGACTCGACCGGGACGGCCGGCGAGTGTCTGGGCTGTTTCCAGCGAAGTGAAGACCGGGCTGAATCCGGATTCCGAGCCGAAGGCTCCACCCGGGCCCTGGACCACGAAGGTCTCGGGAGAGAGGCCCAGACCGACTATCTCGATTCTCCCGCCGCCGGCCAGTTCGGTCTCGGCCGGTAGCTCGATGTCGTTGCTCTCGGCGTAGCGCGGGTCCAGCATGCCGACCGCCCCGGGCTCTTGCCCGTCGAGGCCCGCGCCGGCTTCGACCGCGATCGCGTCCACCGCCGGCCCGGTGATCTCGACTCCGTCAAGTCCACGGCCGGGCTCGGTTTCGACTCCGACTATCTGGCCCGGCGTCACGACCGGCCGGCCCGCTCGCGAGGTGGCTGAAATCTGGGTAGGCACGATCAAGCCGCTCGCTCGCTGCGGTTATCGCCTGCGCATCCGGGGATCGCCCGCACGGCCTTCAGCAGCGATCCGGCGGGCGCGAAAGAACCCTCCTCGGCCTCGATCCTGAGATCGTGAACGTTCAGGGCACCGAAGCTGGCATCGTTGGAATCGACCCGCCAGTCGCGCATGCTGCCCAGTCCCGCGGCGAGGCCGACCCCGCCGGCGAGCAGCAGGCCGATCGCGATGATCAGCGGCCACCGGCGGCGAAGGTCCCGCCACGACCAGCGAATCCAGAACCGGGGTCCGCGGGTGATCAAGCCGCTACCAGTGGAGTTCGGACATGTCAGCCGGCTCGTTCACCCTGTCCGACTGGACAAGACCGCTAGAGAGCTCGACTATCCGGTCGGCGACGCGGGCGATCTGCCGGTTGTGGGTGACCACAAGTACGGCCGCGCCGGCAGTCTGGGTGACTTCCCGCAGTAGCTCGAGGATCTGAACCCCGGTCTGGAAGTCGAGCTCGCCGGTCGGCTCGTCGGCGAGCACGACCGGGTTGCCGGCCACCAGAGCACGGGCGATCGCCACCCGCTGCTGTTCGCCACCCGAGAGCTCGTGTGGAAAATGGTCGGCGCGATCGGCCAGGCCGACCTGCTCGAGTACTTTCACGGCTGAGTTGCGGGCGTCTTCGCGACCGGCGATATCCGCGCCGAAGCGCACGTTCTCGAGGGCGGTCAGGCCCGGGAACAGGTTGAAACTCTGGAATATGAAACCGATCCTGGTGCGGCGGAGTGCGAACAACTCGCCGCGGGAGGACCTCGTCAGCTCCTGACCGGCGATCTCCACTGATCCGACGGTTGGTGTGTCGAGTGCTCCAATCAGGTTGAGCAACGTGGTCTTTCCGCTACCGGACGGCCCGAGGATGACCACGAACTCACCGGCTCTCACCGTCAGGTCGACCTGGTCGAGCGCTTTGAGCGTTCCGCCGGCGATCTCATAGTGCCGGCCGGCACCTTTGAGATTGACCAGTGTCTCGGCCGTGTCTGCCACCGTCTGTACCGCCGTGCGTCTCACGGTGACAGCCTAGTACCCGGACCCACTGCTTTCCGACGCCCCGGTCGGTTGCCGATGGGGACGATGGCCCGGTACTCGACTATCCAGGGACGCGGGAAGAGCCCCGGAGCCATCTGCCTACCGTGGCCCGCAAGATGTACGCCCGTCTCGTGGCTGATCCGGTGCGCCCGATGCCCCGTATCGAGGCGAAGTCAGTAGCGGACACTGCGGATCGGACGCTCAGGATTCGCCCGTGGCGCGTAGCGCGGAACGGATCCACTCTTCTGGAGGCGTGTGGGTCTTTTCGCCCCGCAATCGGCATATCCGGCACTTGATCCCGAAATCGACGCGGTCCGCGGCCGTCGAATCGACGTCAGTTCCGTTGATGCGCACGCTCGGGGAGCCGAGGAAGCGTTGCTCGCAAGCCTCGTCTTCAGAATTCACGGAGTGCAACCGGACACCTTCTTTGTCGAAGCCCGATTCCTCCAACAGTTCGTACAGACGCGGCATCAGAGCCTCGTAGGAGGGGCAGCCCTCGAAGTAAAGAACGCTAATTCGCATCAGCCAAGCCCTTCCCGACACGTCCTTTTGGTCACGGTCTACGACACCCGATCGTCATCCCGGAAACGGACGGGGCGTTCATGGGGTGGTGTGGACCGCTGATTGGGCTTCGGGTGACCGGGTCGCAAGCCGGCTCACCGCATCGACGATCTTCGAATCAGCTACATCGACATCTGCCGATTGTTACGGTCGGCCCACCGCGATGGCCGATCCTGCAGAACATCCGGGGGCGACCCACATTCTCTTCGTCTGTGTCCGGAACTCTGGCCGCTCACAGATGAGCCAGGCGTTCTTCGAGTCGGCCGCTTCGGGGACGGAGCTTGGCGCCCGCTCGGCCGGCACCGGTCCCGCCCGGCAGGTGGACCCCACGGTCGTCGAAGTGATGGCCGAACTGGGCCATGACCTCAGCAGCCGAAAGCCGGCGCCGTTGACTGCCGAGCTGGCCGAATGGGCGGATCTCGTCGTCACCATGGGCTGCGGTGATGCCTGTCCGTATGTGCCAGGGACCCGCTACGTCGACTGGGACCTGCGTGACCCGAAGGGCCTTCAGCATGACGAGGTGCGGCTGATCCGCAACGAGATCCGGGATCGGGTCAATGCGCTGATCAGTGACCTTGCCGGCCAGGGGGTTCCACCGGTGCCGGACGCTCATCGATGACCGAGAGGCGGACCGGCGACGAGTCGCTGGTCATGAAGCAGCTTTCGACCCTGGACCGGTTCCTTCCGCTCTGGATAGCGGTCGCGATGGCCGCCGGCCTCGCTCTCGGCTCGTCTGGTGCCGGGAATCAACGACGGGCTGGATGCGCTGCAGATCGGAACCATCTCGCTGCCGATCGCGATCGGACTGCTGCTGATGATGTATCCGGTGCTGGCCAAAGTCCGGTACGAAGAGATCGGGCATCTCGGCGGGGAGCGGAGGCTGCTGGTGACCTCGCTCGTCCTCAACTGGGTGATCGGCCCGCTGCTGATGTTCGCGCTCGCCTGGGTATTCCTCGCCGACCAGCCCGAGTACCGCACGGGGCTGATCATCGTGGGGCTGGCGCGGTGCATCGCCATGGTCCTGATCTGGACCGACCTCGCCTGCGCTGACCGCGAGGCGACGGCGCTGCTGGTGGCGATCAACTCGCTCTTCCAGATCGTCGCCTACAGCCTGCTCGGCTGGTTCTACCTGACGGGCCTGCCCGACCTGCTCGGCCTCGATACCGCAGGGATTCGAGGTCTCGATCTGGGAGGTGGCGCGGACCGTGCTCATCTTCCTCGGTATCCCGTTGGTGGCCGGATTCCTGACCAGAATGGTTGGCGTGCGGCGGCGCGGGGCCGCGTGGTACGAGGCTGAGTTCATCCCCCGCATTGCCCCGTTCGCCCTCTACGGCCTGCTCTTCACGATCGTGATGCTCTTCGCGATCCAGGGTGAGGCGATCACCGACGACCCGCTGGACGTGGCCCTGATCGCCGTCCCGCTTCTCTTCTACTTCGTGCTCATGTTCTTCGTCTCGTTCTTCATCGGCAGAAGGATGGGATTCGGCTACCCGCGGACCGCGAGCATCGCTTTTACCGCCGCCTCGAACAACTTCGAGCTGGCGATTGCGGTCGCGATCGGGGTCTTCGGGGCGACCTCCGGTCAGGCCCTGGCCGGCATCGTCGGGCCGCTGATCGAGGTACCGGTACTGGTCGGCCTCGTCTACGTCTCGCTGTGGCTGCGCCGCCGCTACTTCCCGTCCCCGTCCCCGGGCTGACCGTACCGCGACGAACTCAGAGCTGAGGCGCGACCTCGAAGGAATGCGCGCCTGACGCCGGCACGATCAGGTCCGGATTCAGGCGACTGCCCGCTCCACGTATTCGAGCGTGGCCCTGAGAAACGAAGCGGGCCCCCGCTATGTCCTTCGGGACCACCGCCAGGCCCCGGCGTTGAAGGCGGGTTGCCGGACCTCAGAGATGGTCGCGACCTGGAACTGAATCCAGATCGACCAGTGGCCCTGCGGGCACGATTTGAGTCGGATTGATCGTTACCTGGGAGGTGTAATAGTGGCGTTTGATGTGGTCGAAGTCGACCGTCTCGCGGATTCCGGGGTGCTGGTACAGCTCGCGCAGATAGCCGGAAAGATTCTCGTAGTCGGCGATCTGACGCTGGTTGCACTTGAAGTGGCCGACGAAGACCACATCGAACCGGACCAGAGTGACGAACAGGCGCCAGTCAGCCTCCGTGAGTCTGTCTCCGGCAAGGTAGCGGCGTTTACCCAGAAGGTCGTCGAACAGGTCCAGCGCCTCGAACAGGTCGACGAACGCCTCTTCATAGGCTGACTGTGTAGTGGCGTATCCGCAAAGGGCTACGCCGTCGTTGATGCTTCGGTACACCCGTTCGTTGATCGAATCGATCTCTTCGCGAAGCTCTTCGGGGTAGAGGTCGAGCTCCGGCTTGGCGGCGAATTCGTTGAACTCCAGGTTGAGCATCCGAATGATCTCCGAGCTCTCGTTGTTGACGGCTCGGTTCTCCTGCTTGTCCCAAAGCAGAGGCACGGTGGCCAGGTCGTCGAAATCAGGATCACTCAACCTGTACGCGTCGTCGAGCAGTTCAAAGCCGTTCACCGGGTCTGGATACTCGGCGGTGAAGCGCCACTTTCCCACTTCACGGAAGGGATCAACGACGGACATCGAGATCGCGTCCTCCAGGCCTTTCAGGCGGCTGACGATGTGAGCTCTGGATGCCCAGGGGCAGGCCAGCGAAATGTAGAGGTGGTAGCGACCGGCTTCCGCAGGGAATTGGGAGGAGCCGTCAGCGGTTACCTGACTGCGAAAGGAGCTCTCCTGTCGAACAAATGCACCGCTTTCGTTCGTTCGTTTTTCGGATTGCGGTGTACCCAATGATCCCTCTCGGCTAGATGTCGGACCAATGCTAAGAGTGTCCGCTTCGGGTCACTTCGAGGCCCGAGCGGGCGGCGGCTGAAGCACCGAAGTTGGCCAAGGTCGGGGCGGGGCTCGGTCTGGACTTGGATCCGCAGTTAGTGGCTCAGCTGCTCAGCCCTGCTGCGTTGATGCGAGCACCCGGCTCATCTCGTTGCCAACCACAAGCACGCCCTCGTCTACGCCCATGCCCGGCTTTGCGAGGACCTGGTCGGCTCCCACCGCGAGCGCCAGGTGCGCGCTGTAGCGCGCACTGACTTCGGTCTCGGTGCATGATCCCGCCGATGAACACCCCGACCGCGTGTTCGCGGCATACGCGGGCGGCCGCGAGTGCGTTGGTGAGGGATCCCAGGTCAGGCATCTTCAGCTGAATCAGGTCGGCCGCCCCGCTCCGGGCGAAGCTTCTGATGTCCTCGATGCCGTTGCACCAGTCGTCGGCCACCAGGGCGACCGGGATCGCGCAATCCCTGAGCGCGGTCCGCAGCGTTGCAAGGCGCTCGCGGGTCACTTCACCGCTCGACCCATAGATTGGAGCCTCGAGCTGGATCCTGAGCGGCCGGCAGAGGTCGGCCAGACGTCCGCAGAAGTCCAGCATTTTCTCCGTAGAGCCGCCCATCTGCCGTCCGAGCAGTCCGTACACATCGAAGTGAAGAGTTCGGCCGGTAGTCCGAATCCCCGAACTCGAGCACCCGGTCGCGTACGAATGTCGCGTATTCGAGGAAAACCGATCCGTCGTCGCCGAAGAGTGCGGGCGAGTTGATCAGTCCGTGCGGCAGGACTTCGACACGTTTCATGATCATCTTGTCGACGCCGCGGTAACGGTCCTCACCGCTCTGCGAGTAGAGCGGAACCGGGCGCAGCTCATCTCGACCGAGCAGCTGCGCCAGCAGCTGCGCCGGTTCCGCGCCGGCAGCGTTAGCGATGAGACCGAGCAGGGCCTGGCTGACGCCATACCGGATGCCGGTATGAAGCGGGCGCCCGTCGACGCGCAGGTCTTCGAGCACGGAGCAGCCGTGCTCGAAGGTCGGCTTCCGCAGCGGCAAGCGCAGCGATTGCCTTTTCGGTGTCGGGGCCGTGGCGCAGGGGGTCGATCAGGGAGGTCTCTGCCTCCGAACCCCGAGTACTGCGGCGTGCAGACATCGCCCAGCTTAGACGGCCGGAAGTGGTGCGGAGTCCTACGCTGAGCGTGGCCGAAGCGCTGCGGACCTTCCGGTGGCCGGGCGTTACCGGGTCCCCGACGTAAAACTGGCCGTCGGCGTTGGCTCCCTGCTGGATGGCGACCAGGTCATCGGCGTAGTAGCCGCCCCGGCCCGGTACCCAGCCCCCGCCGACCACTTAAGCGCGGAGCCGGTGGGGTGCTTCGACCGGAACCCCGCCCGGAGACTCCGCAGGGCTCCGGTGTTCACTCCGGTCTTCATGCGGCGAGCCTATTCAATTCGTCAACCGTTCAATCTTCGGGGCGACCATCAAGCCCCGCTCGCCTACCGAATGCTGTGCCAGGCGGCGCGAGCCCCGAGACCGGAGTCGACGCTGGCCGCCTGCGTCCGTGAAGACTCCTGGTTGGCGACCAGGGTGTTGATGCGGATGTCGCCCACGAAGCGGCCAGCTGGTCCTTTGCTGGTTTCGGGAGAGCTGCGCTCGATCTGCCTTTCGCCGGCCCTTCGTGACTTCTCCGCTCAGCGATCGATGGAAGCCCGCATCGCCCCGTTCGCCCTCTACGGCCTGCTCTTCACGATCGTGATGCTCTTCGCGATCCAGGGTGAGGCGATCACCGACGACCCGCTGGACGTGGCCCTGATCGCCGTCCCGCTTCTCTTCTACTTCGTGCTCATGTTCTTCGTTTCGTTCTTCATCGGCAGAAGAGCGGGATTCGGCTATCCACGGACCGCGAGCATCGCTTTTACCGCCGCCTCGAACAACTTCGAGCTGGCGATTGCGGTCGCGATCGGGGTCTTCGGGGCGACCTCCGGTCAGGCCCTGGCCGGCATCGTCGGGCCGCTGATCGAGGTACCGGTACTGGTCGGCCTCGTCTACGTCTCGCTGTGGCTGCGCCGCCGCTACTTCCCGTCCCCGTCCCCGGGCTGACCGTACCGCGACGAACTCAGAGCTGAGGCGCGACCTCGAAGGAATGCGCGCCCGACGCCGGCACGATCAGGTCCGGATTCAGGCCGACTCCCGCTCCACTATTCGAGCGTGGTCCTGAGAAACGAAGCGGGCCCCGCTATGTTCGCCAGGGGGACCGGCTTCAACGCGAGCTGCTCGGTCGCCGTCCCTATTAGTCCCGCCGTCCCAGGGACGGCGAGGGACGCGTCCCTGGACAGACTGCGGGGGCCGTGACGACATCAATGCGATCCGCGCCCTTCCTTGATCTGCGTCGATTCCTCCGGTACTCGCATATTCGGAGAGGCTGGAAGCGGCTCGGAGATGCCCGACGTAGACGAGGAGAGGTATGCGCCGGCCTGCTCCGATTCCTGGCCCAGGCGCCGCGGGCGTAATCCGTAGAAAACACCGATGAACTTGCCTATCACTGACGTAAAATCAGCTTGCTGCCCGCAGTTCAGCTGTCGCGGGCACAGTTGGAACCGGGGTCCGGTTCGGTCCGGGCCAGAAGATGTTGATGAAGCGGGCCCGCCTCACATTCGGAAGGAAGCTTCTTCTGTGCGTCGGTCTTCCACCAAAGTCTGGAGTCACCGTGTTTCGTACCGAGTTGAGATTGAGTTCGCGCCGCCTCATCATGTCAGTGCTCGTTGCGCTGACCATAAGCATCACCGCGCTGGCTCCCGAGGCTCTTGCCGAGGAATCTAGTCCTGAGGCAATGGTTGGGACTAGTCGATACTGGGCACCGGTCTCTAGTCCCGGAGACGGCTCCAAAGCGACAACGGATAGGAGACTGGTGCTGCCCCGGAGTGCTCTCGAGGCCATGCCACGAATAGTCGGCGGCCAGGAGACCACAATCGGGCAGTGGCCATGGCAGGTGGCGCTTACCGTCAATCCGGCCATAGTGCCAGGCTTGAACGGCTTCGAGCGCCACGTCTGCGGCGGTACTTTGGTCACATCCAAGCTCGTTGTTACCGCTGCGCACTGCCTTTTCGACGGCGTCGAGTCCGCTATCGATGGATTCGACGATTCTGACTTTGACCCCTCCGGTCTCTACGCAGCAATCACCGGCCGAACTCAGCTCTCCTCCAGTGGGGGGCAAGAGACCGACGTGGCCACGTACTACATCCCCTACGACGGGAATGGCGTGCCGCTCTACGATCCGGTGACTCAAGAGTGGGACGTTGTCATCGTCGAGCTCGCCTCAAGCTCCGCCTCGCAGACGATCAAGATCGCGGGACCGGATGAGGGCGCTCTCTGGGAGCCAGGGCGCGCTGCCTACGTCACGGGGTGGGGTCACACATCGGAAGACGGCTCTGGCTCTGACTTCCTTCGCCAAGCCAAGGTCGAAATAATCTCCGACAGCACCTGCGGTTCGCCTGGCTCATACGGCGCCGATTTCATAGCCGACACAATGCTCTGTGCTGGGGTTGTGGGGGGCGGCACGGATGCCTGCCAGGGCGACAGCGGCGGGCCCTTGGTGGTTCCGACCGCTGCTGGGGGTTACCGGCTCGTTGGCGACACCAGCTGGGGTGTTGGTTGCGCGCGGCCGAATCTACCCGGAATTTACGGTCGGCTCGCTGGCAACAAGCTGCGCACTCTGCTGGGTGATGGGATCCAGTCGATTGCGGGGGTCAACGTAGTCGGATCCGGCGCCCAGCCGCCCACCACCAACGTCTATCGAGCAAGGATCCGAGTCCGTGTCAAGGGCCCGTCCAGGATCAAGGTCAGGAGAGGCAGGAAGATCCTCTACAAAGTCAAGATCACCAATTCTGGCAACGCCCAGGCCAAGGGTGTGAGCCTCAGGGTCAAGGCCAACGGCAGGACAGGCCTCAGGAAACGGGTCGGCGCTATTGCTGCCGGCAAGACCAGGACAGTCGTGGTCAAGGCCAGGGCACTGGGTGGAGCTGGAAAGGTCGTGCTCGTCTTCAGGGTGAAATCCAGGAATGCCGGGGGAAAGACCGTGAAGAAGAACTTCAGGATCAAGAGGTAGACCGGTTCTCTGACAGCAGAGATCCCAGACATGACCACGAAGAAGGCGCCAGTTGTGTCCGAGTCGGATCACCACACCATCAGCGAAAGCGGTTCCGGCAGCGGAGCCGCTGTAGCGATGACTCCGCGCCTGCTGCCCTTGGCCATGCGTTTCGTCCGTCTCGGCTCCTGCCTGATCGTCCTGCTCTTTTCCTTCGCGTTCGTGGCGCAGGCCGCCTCCGCAGGACTGGGCTTCTCGCCCAAGGCCGACTATCCCGCCGGCCCATACCCTGGCCCAGTGGCCACGGCCGACTTCAACAAAGACGGCAATCCTGACTTGGCTGCGGCCAGCTCCAGGTCCAACACCTTTTCGGTTCTGCTCGGAGACGGCACCGGAGGCTTCGGGCCGGAGGCCGACTTCGCTATCGGCTCCTTTGCGTCCTCGGTGACCAGTGACGACCTCAACGAAGACGGCAATCCCGACCTGGTCCTGACTAGCCCAGGCTCCACATGGCCCCTGCCGGACCGAGATGGCACCGTATCCGTCCTGCTCGGCGACGGCAGCGGAGGCTTCGCGCCCAGGACCGACATTGCCTACGTCATTTGGGAGCAGCTCGGCGACGTGAACACAGCCGACTTCAACGCAGACGGCAAGCTCGATCTGGCGGTGACCAACACCGTTTATCCCTCTCCCTCGCTCGGCACCTACGGCAGCGTCTCGGTCCTGCTCGGAGACGGCACCGGAGGCTTCGGGCCGAAGACTGATTTCCTCACCGGCAACGAATCCAGTGGCTCGGTGACTACAGCCGACTTCAATGCCGATGGCAATACCGACTTGGCCGTGACCAGCACCTGGGCTGTCTCGATCCTGCTCGGAGACGGCACCGGAGGCTTCGGGCCGAGTAGCGACTTCCCAACCGGCACGCGGCCCGTCTCAGTGACCACAGACGACTTCAACTCAGACGGCAGGCCCGATCTGGTGATGGCCAGCAATTTCGAGAGCAACGTCTCGGTCCTGCTCGGTGACGGCAGCGGAGGCTTCGCGTCCAGGAGTGACTTCCGTACGGGCAGGAGCCCCAATTCGTTGACCACAGACGACTTCAACTCAGACGGCACATCCGACCTGGCGGTGGCCAACGGCGGCGCCAACTCCGTCTCGGTCCTGCTCGGTGACGGCAGCGGAGACTTCGCGAAGAAGGCCGACTTCGCGACCGGCCCATTCCCCGACTCGGTAGTCAGCGACGACTTCAACGGCGACAGGAGGCCCGACCTGGCGACGGCAAACGAAGGCAACGACGCCGTCTCGGTCCTGCTCAACAAGACCCGACCCCCCAAAGCCAACATCAGCAAAGTCAAGGTCACGGGTCCGACCAGGGTCGAACGGCGCAAGAAGGCCACCTACAGGATCGCCATCACGAACTCAGGCGATGCTGTCGCCAAGGGCGTCAAGGTCAAAGTCAAGGGCAAGGGATTCAAGTCCAAGAAGTCCGTCGGCAAGATCGCGGCGAAGAAGACCAAGACGGTCAAGGTCAGAGTGAAGCCGAAGAAGCCGGGCAAGGGCAAGGCTTTCTTCAGGGTGAGATCCAGGAACGCAGGTGGCGAGACCGTCAAGAAGAGAATCAAGGTCAAGAAGTAGGCGGCTCGAAGTGGGGTGGGACAGCGCTTGTCCCTCCGAAGCCGCGGCTTCAGGCGGCCGCCCGCTCCAGTATCCGGGCGTCTCCTTTTGAAACGAAGCGGACCTCGGAAGACAGTGAGGTAGGCTCGAATTCATGAGCGAAGAAGATGACCAACTGTTCGGAGCCGAGCACGTTCAGGTTTACCGGGAGACTGACGGCGAGCGCGGCTACCAGTGGCGAGGTACGCAGATCCTGCTGTTGTCGACAATCGGTCGCCGATCAGGCGAGGAGAGAACGACTCCGCTGATCCATCGAACCGACGGGGACAGCTTCGTTGTCGTTGCTTCCAAAGGTGGTGCCCCGGACGACCCGGCCTGGTTCAAGAACCTTTCTGCCAATCCAGACCGGATCGAAATCCAGGTCAAGGGCGAACGTTTTGCGGTTGCTGCCTCGGTCGCGGAAGGTGGCGAGCGCGAACGCCTGTGGAAGCAGATGGCAGAGGTTTGGCCCGACTACGACAGCTATCAGGAGAACACTGATCGAGAGATCCCGGTCGTCGTACTCAACCGGGCCTGAGCTATGGGTCAGTCGACCGGGGCCAGGTTCCAGGACCAGTTGGCGGTATTTGTCCCGACGAAGTGGGTGCCGCTGCTGCTGTGGATGTAGTCGTAGTCGAACCGGCAGCTGTCCGTGCCGGTGAGGCTGCCGTCGGGCTTGACGTTGTACCTGCCGCTCATCAGCCGGCAGTCGTCGTTGAAGTCCCTCGGCAGGATCGCCGGGAAGATCGGGAAGCGGTCCCCGTTGGAGGACCCGCCGCCCGATGAGTTGCAGGTCCCGGCGAACTCCAGGTCGCTGTTCTCGGCGCCGAAGGTCGTATAGCTGCCACCGGGCGAGAGGTCACCGTCGGGGCGGACCCACCCGTAGCGCTGCGTGGTTGCGCCGGCGAAAGGATTGACCGGCTCGATGCCGGACCCCTGGCCGCTGCAGGTCTGGCTGAAGCCCGGATCGTCCGCGAAGGCCGAGGTGTAGCTGCCGGACCAGTCGAGGGAGCCGGAGCTCTCGTAGTGCCAGGGCTGGCTGGTGCCACCGAGCAGGTCGCCGGGCTCTCTGGTCAGGACCATCTCGCCGCTCATCGAGCCGTTGTAATTTTCCGTGCCGGTCTGACCCTTCTCGGTGTTCTCCGTCTCCTGGGAGAGGCTGAAGCTGACGCTGAAGGTGCCCATGTACCGCTCGGGCCAGGGTTCGCCGCCGGCTGACCCGACCGCCAGCTTGCGCGACGCCTTGCAGTTGTTGCCGGTCTTCTTCTCTCCCTTGGCCTTGCTGGCGCATGCGATCACGTACCAATCGCCGTCATCTGCGTTCAGCTTGGTCTTCACCTTGACGTTTGTGGACTTGCCGGGCTTCAGGTTCGGTACCCGCTTCTGCCCCGGCAGCTTTTCGTCGCCCTTGGACTTGCGCTTGTCGGAGGAGAGGTAGAGGGAAACCTTCGACTTCCTGGCCCTGGTGCTGCCGCCGTTCTTGACCCCCGCCTTGACGGTCGCGGCGTCCCCATCCGCAGCCTGCCTGGGCACGCCGCTGACCTTCTTCAGGCTCAGGTTCGGCTTGCCGCCGCCCTTGCCGGCGCCAGCCTCTGGCGCCACCATCACTGCTCCCGCGAGCAGGGCGGTGAGCAGGAATGCGAGGGCTGCCCGCTGACGCTCGACTGCCATGTTGCGAGCCTACAACAAGAAGATCCGAATCGCCCGGGCTCAGAAGACCGGGGTGGGCTTCCAGCGGCGACCTGATCCACAAGGTGGCGCGAGCTTCGCCAGAGTCTCAGCGCTGCTGTTTCAGGCGCTCGATCTCGGCCTGCACGTTCTGCTGCGTCGGCAGTTCGTCCCAGGAGGTCTCGCGGGCGTCCAGGAGCAGGCCGATGCCCCGGCCGGCCGTGACGAATATCGGCCAGGAAAGGCTCATCTCCCTCTCCGGGGTGAGCTGGCTCGGCGCGTCAAACCTCGGATCGGAGTGCCGGGTACGACGGTTGGCTTTACGGTTTCCGCATGCCATCTGGACCGACCATCATCGTCCCCGCTCGATTCAACGGCCCTCGCGAGAGCGGCCAGGGTGGTTACACCGCCGGGCTTGTAGCGGTGCATATGGGCGAACCCGCAGAAGTCAGCCTTCGTGCCCCGATCCCCCTGGAGCGTGAGCTTGAGATCGTGGAGCTCGATCACGGGGTCATCCAGATTCGTGACGACGAGACGCTGGTCGCCGAGGCGAAGCCGCGGGTTCTCGAGATCGCCGTTCCGGATCCAGTGGGGATCGCCGCGGCCCGGGCGGCGAAGGGGCGCTACCGCGGGTCCGCAGCCGGCGAGTTCAGCCGCTGCTTCGTCTGCGGACCTGATCGCGACGATGCCCTGGGGGTGATGGCAGGAGCCGTGGAGGGGCGAGATGTCGTCGCTTCGACCTGGACGCCGGGCGAGGTCACCGACATCGACGGCACCGGCCGGGCGGCGCCGGAGTTCGTCTGGGCGGCGCTCGACTGCCCTACCTACTTCGCCCTCTATCCCGACGCGCTGCCAATCAGCTATCTGGCCCGCTTCGCTGCCCGCATCGACGACCTGCCCGAAATCGGCACCGAATACGTTCTGATGGCCTGGCCGATATCCAAGGACGGGCGCAAACACCTGGCGGGGGTGGCGCTTCTGGATCGCCAGGGTCGGGTCCTCGCGGTCGCCGAGGCGCTGTTGATCGAGGCGAAGACCGGCTAGCTCTCTCGTTCGGAGTCCGGGCTGACCGACCGCCGTTGTTGGTTACCCGCGAGCTCTTCCCATCAGCGGCCCGGTTCGGTGTCTGCTCTGCGGCCGGCCGCATTTCATCTCGTTTCCGCCTTCGAACACGGCCCGGGGGTATCCCTGCCGCGAAACCGAACAGGGCCGTCACCAGCCCGAAGTCGAAGCGGCATGGCCCGGCCATCTCGTCTACCCCGTGTCGAGCGGCTCGTGGCATTGCCGCCAAGCTGCCTCTGATTCCCGGGAATTCGGGTATGTTCCCCCCGTGGCCGACACGGAAGAGACTGAAGACGAACCCGTCAGCGAGACCGAAGGCCAGCAGGCCGCCCCGGTGAGCGACGGAGGGGCCGACACGAGCGAAGCGAGGCCGCGCCGCAAGCTGGTCATGACGCTGACCGTCATCGCGGTGCTGGTCGGCTTTCTCTCGATCATGTCGACCTGGGTCCTGCGCCAGACACTCGAGACCGACACCTGGGTCGAGACCAGCGGCAAGATGCTCGAAAACGAGGAGATCCGGCAGGCACTGTCGGTCTACCTGGTTGACCAGCTCTACGACAACATCGACGTTCAGGCGGAGGTGGAAGACCTCCTTCCCACCGAGGTGAAGGGGCTCGCCGGGCCGGCCGCCGGAGGGCTACGGCAGTTCGCCGACAGAGCCGCGTACGAAGCGCTTTCCCGCCCGGCAGTTCAGTCGATCTGGGAGCAGGCCAACGAAAGCGCCCACGGCACGTTCGTGGCGATCCTCGAGGGTGGCAGCGACAACGTGTCGACCAGCGGGGGCAATGTGGTCATCAATGTCAAGGGGCTGCTGAAGGAAGTGAGTGCCGACATCGGCGTCGGCAGCGACCTGGTTGACAAGCTCCCCGACGACGCCGGACAGATAGAGGTGTTCCAGTCCGAGGAGTTGGAAAACGCACAGGCCGCAGTCGATGCGTTCCAGATCCTCGACTGGGTGATCTACGTGATCGCCCTCGGGCTTTTCGCCCTGGCGGTCTTCCTTGCCAAGGGATGGCGGCGGGCCGCGCTTCGAAATGTCGGTATCGCTTTCATCGTTCTGGGCGCCCTGGCGCTGATTGCGCGCTCGGCGGCGGGCAGTGCCGTCGTACCTGCCCTCGCCACTGGCGCGGACATTGAGCCGGCGGCGAACGCGGCCTGGGGCATCGCAACTGACGAGCTGGCACGGATTGCGCGAAGCGCGATGTTCTTCGGGCTGCTGTTGTTCGCAGGAGCCGCTCTGGCGGGTCCGACGAAGGTGGCGACCCGGATGCGCGCGGCACTCGCCCCATACCTGGCCGAGCCCTGGATCGCATTCCCGTCGGTGATCGTCCTGCTTCTGCTGCTGACCTGGTGGTCGCCCGGCGGAGTGATGGACAGGTTCGAAGCCTTCGTGCTGGTTGGCCTGTTCCTGCTGATCGGGACCGAGTTCCTGCGGCGGCAGGTGACGACCGAGTTCCCGGAAGAAGCTGCGCCGGAGAACAGGGCGAAGCGCCGTAGCGACCGGGTCGAGGGTGTGAAGAAAGGTGCTTCAGGTGCCTGGACGAAGACTTCGACGGCAGTCGCGGGAGTCGGGTCCTCCAGCAAGGCAGGGCAGGAACCGGCCGACCCCGACGCGGCACGGATCGAGCGCCTGCAGCAGCTCGCTGCACTCAAGGATTCGGGCGCGCTGACCGACGAGGAATTCGAATCGGAAAAGCGCCGCGTCATGGCCGACTCCGCCAAGGACCAAGCCGAGAGCTGAGTTCGCACGCTGCCCGCCTGGAACCGGCGGGCGGGCATCGGATCTCGAGGCGGGCTTCGGTGGCTTCGTACGGATCACCCCGGACCTCGTTCACCACCGCCGCTATCGGTCAGGCAGGCCGGCAGGCGGCAGCAGGCCATGATCCGACCCTGGCTCTACCGCCCGGTCCGTAGCCGGGGTTCAGCCTGGTATTGCGGTCATCTGCCCGCCGCCGATACTCGGCCGGCCCGCTCCGGAGCGACGGACGGTTCCCTCCACATCGTCGCGGCAGTCGTCCGGCCGTCCGGCCGGTCGAATCCTCCGATTCGTCGGAAACCACGCTCTTCGTAACGGAAGTCGTTCGTGGCGTTGCTCGACTCGAGAAAGGCGGGGGCTGATTCGAGGTCGATCGCTTTCAGGTTCTCGGCGAGCAGGGCCATGCCGAGACCTTCACCCCGGTGTCGTGGATTGGTTGCCAGCAGGCTGAGGTAGAAGTGCGGTGGCTCAGCCGGGTGGCTTGTGTCGAAGCTCTCGAGCAGCTCGAGGACCTCCGGGGCCCGGTCTCCGGCCAGATCTGCGATCAGAGGCCCCACCCGTGACTCCTCGGCTGCAGTCAATTCGACTCCGCCCGGCGGTATCCAGACCGAGACTGCCGCGAAATCGCCGGCGACCCAGGTCCAGGGATAGCGCAGCGCACTTGCCGTCAGCAGGCGCCACCAGGATGCTTGAGCTGCCCGGTCCGGAAACGCCCAGCTCCAGAGGGGATCTGACTCAAATGCGAGCGACAGTGTCTCGACGATCCCTTCCAGGTCATCTTCGGTGGCTACTCGCACGTTCATTCGGCGAGCATACGCTTGCCGGTTGTGCGAACCGGAAGGCTGTCGGCCGGGGGGACGGGGAAACCGCTCATGACCTGCGGTGAGCCTCAGCCGTCGTGGGCCGCTTCACAAGGCAAGCTGTCACAGCTTGATCTGGGATAATCCCCTCGCATGGGGGCGTGGAGAGACAGATTGGCGGCGAATGCCCGGGCGGCTTCTCCTGCCGGGAAGGAAGCCTGTGTCTGATCGAGACTCAGAGGCAGGAGGGGAGCAGGGCGCTGTCCACGGCGGCCGGAGACGACGCCCCGGATCCGCTGACCGTCATCACGAGCAAGGAGTACCGAAAGCTCCTGGTCATCGTCGCGATCATCGGTTTCCTGGTCTCGGTGGCCGCCTGGGGCCTTCTGACCCTTATTCCGGTGATCCAGGACGCCGCATTCGAAGACCTGCCGAAAGCGCTCGGCTTCGGATCGGCTCCCTGGTGGTGGCCGCTGCCGATCGTCACTTTCGCCGGACTGGTCACGGCCGTTGTGATCGTCCGCGCTCCCGGCGGCGGCGGCGGTGTCCCGGCTGACGGGCTCGCTTCGGGCGGGCTGACGCCGCCGAACGAGTTGCCCGGTGTCCTGCTCGCTGCCTTGGCCACGTTGGGTCTCGGACTCGTTCTCGGCCCGTCCTCTCCGGTGATCGCACTCGGTGCGGGACTCTCGGTTTTCCTGATACGCCGGGTATCGAGCGATGTGCCGGAGAAGGTCCTGCCGGTGATTGCCGTGGCCGGTAGTTTCGCTGCCCTTGCGATGGTCTTCTCGTCACCGGTCATCGCTGCGGTGATTCTGATCGAGGCGATTGGGCTCGGCGGTGCGATGCTGCCCGTGGTTCTCCTTCCGGGTCTTCTGGCAGCCGGGATCGGATCGCTGGTCTACCTGGGAATGGGTTCGCTGACCGGTCTCAGTACCGCCGCCTATGCGATCCAGCCGCTGGCGCTATCGCCGATCGGTGAGCTGACCGTGCCGATGTTCGCCTGGATCATCCTGCTGGCGCCGATCGCGGCCCTGTTCGGGCATGCAGTGGTTCAGGGTGGTGGCAGCGTAGCCAGGATCGTCTCCGGACGGCCGATGCTGTTCGTGCCCCTGGCCGGCGCCATCGTCGGCGTCTGCGCGATCGTCTTCGCGGCAATCACCGGTGAGAACGATTACGTGGTGCTCTTCTCGGGTTCGCGGGCGCTGAACCCGATAGTCGAACAGACGGCGACCCTGTCAGCGGGAACGCTCGCGGTCCTGCTGATCCTGAAGGGCATTGCGTGGGGTATCTCGATGGGCAGCTTCCGTGGTGGCCCGGTATTCCCGGCGATCTTCCTGGGGACTGCCGGTGGGCTCCTCGCCTCCTACCTGCCCGGTCTTCCCGACGGAGCGGCCATCGCAATAGTGATGGGGGCGGTGGTGGTCGCGGTGCTGCGGCTTCCTCTCGCCGCGGTCGTTGTGACCTTGCTCCTGACCTCTGGCGCGGGGACAACGGCGACGCCGCTGATCATCATCGCGGTCGTGATCTCCCACCTGATCGTCCAGACCCTGCGCGCCCGGGACCCGGCGGACGAGCCGGTCGCCTCGCCCGTATGACCTGTCCGGCCGACCTGTAGCCGGCGTCGAGCGGCGAACTGTTTCGCGCGGGCTGCCACGGGTATTCGTACGGGGTGGTCGCCGGAAGTCTGCCTAGTGCAGAATGTGCGTATGAACCGCACATTCGTAGTAGGCGTAGGCATGACCAAGTTCGAGAAGCCCGGGACCAAGGAGGGCGACTACCCCGACTGGGCGAAGGAGGCGGGGGAGAAGGCGATCGCCGACTCCGGTATCGCCTACGGTGATGTCGAGCAGGCCTTCGTCGGCTACTGCTACGGCGACTCGACCGCGGGGCAGCGGGCGGTCTACGGCCTCGGCCTGACCGGTATCCCGGTGGTCAACGTGAACAACAACTGTTCGACCGGTTCGACCGCGCTCTATCTCGCCCGGCAGGCGGTGAAGGGTGGTCTCGCGGAGTGCACGCTGGCTCTCGGCTTCGAGAAGATGGAACTCGGCTCGCTCGGAGTGAAGTTCCTCGATCGTACGAACCCGATGGACAACCACGTCAAGGCCCTGATCGACCTGCGGCCCTGGGAGGAAGCGCCGCCGGCGCCGCAGATGTTCGGCGCGGCCGGTCGTGAGCACATGGAGAAGTACGGTTCGAAGCCGGAGCACTTCGCCTGGATCGGCTGGAAGAACCACAGCCACTCCAAGAACAACCCCTACGCCCAGTTCCAGACTGAGTACACGCTCGACGAGATCAAGGAAGCCCGTGAGATCTACTCCCCGCTGACCAAGCTGCAGTGCTCGCCGACAAGCGATGGCAGCGCGGCGGCGATCATCGCCTCGGAGGCGTTCGTCGAAGAGCACGACCTCTGGGACCAGGCGATCGAGATCCTCGGGCAGTCGATGGTCACCGACATGAGCAGCACCTTCGACAGCGAGTCTTCGATCAACGTGGTCGGCGCCGACATGAGCCGGGTCGCCGCCCGGCAGGCCCTCGAGGAGGCACAGCGCGACATCTCCGACATCGACGTGGTCGAGCTTCACGACTGCTTCAGCGCCAACGAACTGATCACCTACGAGGCGCTCGGTCTTGCTGCCGAGGGTGAAGGCCACAAACTGGTCGAAGCCGAAGCGACCACCTACGGCGGTGACGGACCGGTGGTCAACCCGTCGGGTGGACTGATCTCGAAGGGCCATCCGCTCGGGGCGACCGGACTGGCCCAGGCATCCGAGCTGACCTGGCAGCTCCGCGGCCAGGCTCGAGGACCGTCAGGTCGACGAGCCGGGTTTCGCGCTCCAGCACAACATCGGTCTCGGCGGAGCCGCCGTGGTCACCGTCTACGGTCGGCCTTCATGAGCGCGCCGACTGCACTGAAACCGATGCCTCGACGGGCGATATTCGACGACGAGCAGGAGGACTACCGAGAGAGCTTCCGGTCCTTTCTGGCCGCCGAGGTCAGCCCGCACTTCGACGAATGGGAGGCCGACGGCATGGTTTCCCGAGACCTGTTCGTCAAGGCAGCCGAGCACGGCTTCATGGGCATGGCGATTCCCGAGCAGTACGGCGGTGCCGGGGTCGAAGACTGGCGCTTCAACGTGGTCCTGACCGAGGAGGCGATCCGGGCGGGAGTCGGTGCGGCCTTCGGCGGTCCGATGCTGACCACGGACATCTGTCTTCCCTACCTGTTGACCACCGCCACCGAAGAACAGAAGGCGCGCTGGCTGCCCGGCATCGCCAGCGGGCAGACGGTGATGGCTGTCGCGATGACCGAGCCCGGCACCGGGTCGGACCTCGCCGCGGTCCAGACCAGGGCTCGGCGTGACGGCGACGTCTACGTGCTGAACGGCCAGAAGACCTTCATCACCAACGGCCACCACGCCGACCTGGTGATCGTCGTCGCCAAGACGGATCCGGAGGCCGCCCATGCGGGTATCTCCCTGCTGGTGGTGGAGGCCGACTCCGACGGCTTCGCCAGCGGCAACCAGATCAACAAGCTGGGCCAGCATGCCTCCGATACCGCCGAGCTCTTCTTCGACGACGTCCGGGTTCCGGCCGAGAACCTGCTCGGGGCAGAGGGCACCGGCTTCGTGCAGCTGATGGAGAAGCTGGTTCCGGAGCGCCTGATCATCGCGGTCGGCGCCCTTGCCGCGGCTGAGGCGGCCTTCGAGATCACGCTCGAATACGTGAAGGAGAGGACCGCCTTCGGCAGGCCGGTCGGAAGCTTTCAGAACTCGCGCTTTGCGATGGCCGAGATGAAGACGGAGCTGGCGATCGGCCGTGCCTTCGTGGACCAGTGCATCGCCAGGCACTGTGCCGATGAGCTTTCGATCGAAGAGGCGGCGATGTCGAAGTGGTGGACGACGGAGCTGCTCGGACGGGTTACCGACAGCTGCCTCCAGCTGCACGGCGGCTACGGCTACACGGACGAATACGCGATTTCCTCGGCCTGGGTGGACGCCCGCATCATGCGCATCTACGGCGGCACCACCGAGATCATGAAGGAGCTGATCGGCCGCGGCATGGGCCTCTGATGCAGGAGGTCCGGCCACGCCCCGATATGTTCGGGGAGTGAACACAGACAGCTTCAATCCGATGGCAGCCGAGACCGAGCAGATCGCCGAGGGGGTCTGGCGGCATGCCGGCGACATTCGGCGGGGTATGAACGTGTATTTCGTTGCGGAAGAGGACCGGCCCGGCGTCTTCGCCTTCGACTCGGGGACCCGTGCGATGGCCGGCGGAATCCGCAAGGCCGCGGCGGAACTCGGCGGCCTCACCCGGGTGATCCTCGGCCACAGCCACGTCGACCACCGGGGCTCGGCCGCGAAGCTTGGGGTACCGGTCTACTGCCATCCCGACGAGGTGGCTGACGCCGAGGGCGACGGCGGGGCCCACTACCAGCCGCTGGGCGAGATCCCGGTCACCTATACGCGGTGGCTGTTCCGGGCCACCTATCCGATCTGGGATGCCGGTCCGGTGAAGATCGGCGGCACGATCTCCGAGGGGGATCAAGTCGCCGGCTTCGAGGTCGTCCACCTGCCTGGCCACGCCCCGGGGCAGATCGGCCTCTGGCGGGAGAGCGACCGGCTCTGCCTCTGTAGCGACACGATCTACCTGACTGATTCGATGCGGCCCCTCGGACACCACCCCGGCATTTATCCCCCGCATCCGGTATTCGATCTCGATCCGGAGCAGACGCTGGAAAGCGTGCGCAAGCTGGCGGCACTCGAGCCGGCGACGATCGCACCCGGCCACATGGAGCCTCTGACCGGAGATCCGGCCGACCTCCGGGCACGGCTCGAAGAGGCGGCCGACCAGCGCACCGGATGGTGAGCGACGGGCGGGGGTGACCCCCGGATGCCGACCCGCGGCCGGCAGGGCAGGAAACGGATGTTTTGACCGGGGGAGCGGATAGCTTCTGCCCATGGTCTGGCTGAGGGTGGAGGGCTGATTGGCCGCGGTCTTCGCGCTGCTGGCGGCTTTCTGTTTCGCTCTCGCGGCCGCGCTGCAGCAGAAGGGCCAGTTTCAGCTGGCCGAACGGGGCAAGCGGGTCAGTGGGGTGGCGAGCCTCTTCCGGATGCTGATGGTGCCGGTCTGGCTGCTCGGGACCATGACCCTTCTGGCCGGGTATGCGGCCCAGGCGGTCGCGCTGGGGGAAGGCAGGCTGGTGGTCGTTCAGCCCCTTCTGGTCATGACGATCGTTTTCGCTCTGCCCCTCGGCTACTGGATCACCCAGCAGTTCGTAGTCAGGCGGCAGGTAGTCGGAGCGGCTGTGATCATCGCCGGCCTGGTCATGTTCACGCTGGTCGGCAATCCCGACGCCGGGGTCAGCTCCGCTCCGGCGACCCAGTACCTGGCGGCGATCGTTGCCGTCTGCATTCCGTCGGTTCTGCTTGTCATCTACGGCACCCGGGCTGCGCCTGCCGCCAAGGCCGCGATGTTCGGCGTCTCGGCCGGTCTTCTCTTCGGGCTCTCTGCTTCTTTCGCGAAGACGACTATCGATCAGCTCTCCGGCGGGATTCTCGACGTGCTCACCCACCCGGAGTTCTACGCCCTGGTCGGGATCGGGCTGGTCGCATTCGTGATTCAGCAACTGTCGCTTTCGACCGGGCAGTTCGCGCCGGCGATGGCCGCGGTCGCGGTTTCGAACCCGGCTATCAGCGTGATCCTCGGTGTGCTGCTCTTCCAGGAAAGTCTGACCCGACCTGCCTGGCACGTTCTGGTCGCTGTTGCCGCGTTGATCGCGGCTTTCTACGGGGCCTACATGATCACCGCCGCCAATCGCGAGCGGGAGATCCCCGGCGAGACCCGGTCGGCGGACCCGGCCGCCAAGTGAGCGGCAGCCGGCAAGGCTCGTGGCATGGCGTGCGGAACTCCGGGTGATCCTGACTCAGGTTCCCAACGCACCCCTCAGGAGCAGCAGTACTCCCATCAGCATCGATGCCGAAACGACGATGGAACGGGTGTGCCGCCGGGCCCAGTCGTTGATCGAGCCGACCAGCCCGCGGGCGAGGTCGGGGGCGACCAGGCAGAGCCCGAGGGCGCCGATCGGAACCAGAAACCAGATCGCGTTGTAGATCAGAACCTCGACGAGGCCGACGATGACGCCCGGACGGTGGGTGACGATCACGTTCAGCGCCACCAGGTAGAAAAGCCCGGGCAAGTGGGTGACCGGTCCGGCGATGGCGGCGGTCCTCGCGGTCAGCCTCTGGTCGAGCAGGCGGGCCCAGCGTCCACCGGGCCTGGGTGCGTCTTCTGAATGCGGCCCGCCGATCAACCCGGTCAGGGTCGCGAGGGCGAAGACCAGAAGCAGGATGCCGGCGGCGATCTCGGCGACGGATTCGGTGCCGTCACCGCCGGAGCCGATGTTTACGCCGTTGAAGGCCCAGACGACCAGCAGTCCGAAGGCGACCGTGAAGGCCAGGCCGGCTGCGTTGTAGGCGATCAGCAGCCTGCGCGGCCGATCGGTCGAAAGGATCGCGTAGACGGCCGCCAGACTCGTCGGTCTGATCGTATTGGCCAGGGCGAGGAAGATGATCTCCAAGGTCATGCGGCTGCCACGCTAGCCGGATCCACCGCTTTCGGAAAGGAAGTCGCCAGCGGTTCAGGTATCGGTTGGGTCGGTGAAGACCGCCGGCTCCTTGCTCACGCCAGCCATTACGGCGGCCATCTGGTTGGGCGAGCCGAGCAGTGGGACCTGCATTTCGGTCTCCAGTTCCAGTCCGGGAGCACCGGGCGCGGGCCATGCCGACTCGTAGAGCTTCTTGGCAGCACGAACTGCGTCCGGTGAGCGGCCGGCGATTTCCCGGGCCAGGTCCCGTGCTGCCGACAACGGGTCCGGGTCGACCCTGGTCACCAGCCCGGCGTGGTCCGCCTCGTCGGCGCTGATGACCCTGCCGGTGAAGGTGAGCTCCTTGGCGACGTCCAGCGCGACCAGCCGCGGCAGGGTCGCGGTGATGCCCATGTCGGGAACCAGTCCCCAGTGGACCTCCCGGACGCTCAGCTTCGAGTCGGGGGCAGCGATCCGGATATCCGCGCCGAGGGCGATCTGAAGGCCGCCGCCCAGGCAGTTGCCGTGGATCGCGGCGATCACCGGCACGGGTACTGCGATCCAGGCTGTCGCGACGCGCTGAAAGAGGTTGGCGCCGAAGTCATCCCGGACCTCCGCCAGATCAGCGAAGCCGCCGGCCTGTCCGCCGGCCAGCCATGCGACGTCGATGCCGGAGCAGAAACTCGGTCCTTCGCCGTGGATCACCACTGCGCGCACACCCGGTTCCGAGGCCAGCCTTTCCGCAGCGCCGACGATCGCCTCGAACATCTCTCCATCGAGGGCGTTGTGCTTGTCCGCCCGAACGAGACTTACCTCGGCGACATGGTTTTCAACGGCGATCTGAACCCGGTCATTGCTCATGCGCCCAGCGTACTGACGCGTCCGCGACTCAGGCGGGAGGCGGCGCGCCGGTCGAGGTCAGCGCAGGCGTATGCGGGGCTTGAGGGTGGTGACCCTCCGGCCGTTCTCACGGACGGTGAGGACTGCCTTCGCCCGGCGGCCCGTCCCGGCATTGCGAAGCGCCTTGATCCGAAACCGCAGCGATGTCCGCTTGCCGGGAGCGAGGCCGGAAGCGATCCGGCAGCGGCGCTTGCCGGCAAGTCGCAGGCCGCGGCCCTTGACCCGCGCACAGACCTTGATCCGACCGGATCGCGACTCGCCGGTATTTCGGACTTTCACCCGGATGCCGGCGCGGCGGCCGCTGCGAACGCTGACCGGGCTCTTCTTCAGCCTGGCGACCAGCTTCGCCCTGCCGACCGGCGGGTCGAGCGGCGAGCCGGTGGAGACCAGCGGATCCTGAACCGCCGACCTTCTGGCCTCGACTCTCGAAACTGTCGCTTCCGGGCCTTCGTAGAAGACCGTTCTGGTTGCCGTCAGCGATCCGAAGACGCCCCTGCGCGGGTCGGTGTTCGCTATGCCGCCGTCGATCCAGGTACCGCTGTTTCCGTACGCGGCGGCGTCCCCGGTGCATTGGACTTCTTCAGGCGCATCCGGCGTCGAATCGTCCAGGTAGTAGTTGGTTGCGCTCAACCCGTCGATGTCGGTCTCGAGTGAGGTGATCACGTCAAGCGAGCCCTGTGGTCCACTCACCTGTTCCCAGAACGGTGTTCCCTCGGTGGCCCCGGTGGGCAGTCCGGCAACCAGGGCGTCCGGCTGGCCGTCGATCGTGACGCCACCGCGGTTCGAGGCGTTGCGATACGTCATCCCCGCGGCCTCGGGCGAGTAGTCGGTGAACTGCATCACGCCGGGAATCGAGTGGACCCGAAGGAAGGTGCGGGTTTCCTGGCGACGCTCGTAGAAGATGCTCTCGCGCTGGGTGTAAGGACCGCTGTTGGCGCCGATGTAGGAGCGGATCGCCCGTACGGGGCCGTCGCGGTTGACGATGAACGAGCCTTCGGCGTTGGAGAAGGTATCGGTGCTGCGACCGCAGATTCCGGGGCCGAACTGGGCCTTCTCGCGGTCGATGATGTCCACCCCGCTTGACCCGGCCGTTCTGAGACGGAGTTCGTCGTCGACCCAGCGGTCGGAGTGACCGGTCGAGTAGAAGTCGGTTTCGACCGAACTCGCCTCGGGGTTGGGTCCGTCCTGAAAGCGGTAGTTGGAGAGGTAGTCGCCGGCCAGCAGGTTGAACTCGTAGTCGACGTAGTCCTTGCCGGCACTCTGGTCCGCGGGTCCTGCCGCTTCGAAGAGGTAGATGAAGCCGGTATCGGCGCCCGAGGGGTCGCTGACCCGGACCTCGGTCGCCCGGTCGGCCTTCATGCCGTCCGGCAGGCGTCCATAAGAAGCCGAGACCTTCTGCCCCGCATCCGCGGCCATCAGGGCGATCTCGTCATCCGGGTCGAGAGTTGCGTCGGCGTCCGCTCCGGAACGAGTTCCGGCATCGGCATAGGCGTTGACCAGTACGGCGTCCAGTCCGCCCGGAACAGAAGCAGGGTAGAGGGTCCGCAGGTTCACATCGTGGCGCTCGTCGACCTGGACCGGGATCTGCTTCCAGCCGTCGTCGCCGCGCCGGTAGGCGGTCAGGTCGCCGGGCTCGATCCCGTTCAGGCCTGAAATGTCCGCTCCGGTCAGTACGACCGGGTCGCGCTCGCGTCCGTCGATGCCGGCGGCGGCGGACGGACTCACACCGATAGCGCCGGCAAGCGCGGTCATCAGGACCAGCAGAGGGGGAAGGGCGATACGTCGCATGTTGTTCCAACAACGCTACCGGCGCGGAGTATCGGCCCATTGCGCGCGAATCGGCGTTCGGGTTTCTACGGACGCCGGATCAGTGCCTGTACTGACGAAAATACGGCGCGAAGCCGGTAGGATCGGCACATGAACCGTGACTCCGATCTGATCGCCATCCCGTACATCCTCGGAATTTTCCTGGCCGTGATCGTGGTCATGGCCGCCTTCTTCTTCATCGGCAGCGGAGCCGGGATAACGCTGCTCGTCCTGTCGATGGTGGCTATCGCCTACGCAGCCTTCCGCGGTCTGTCGGCCGGCGCGGACGAGTAAAAAAACCGGTTCAGAAGTGAAAGCCGCCGAAGCGATGATGCCGCTTCGGCCCCGGATCCCCGGACGGGTCGGCTGAGGTCGCTGCGGGGGCGTCCCGCGTCGGCTCGACCAGCCACCAGGTGAGCACGGTGCAGAGGCCGGCGACGCCGACCAGTACCCAGATCGAGTTGCCGAGCGCGTAAGTAAAGGCGTTGGAGGCAATCGCCTCGACCTGATCTGCGGTTGAGGTCGGGTCCTTCGCGGTCGCCTCACGCGACTACTGGACCCTGTGACGAGTCCAGCTTTCAGTAGCGCGGCGGCTGGTTTCCGCGCTCCCGATCCTTTCTGTTGACCATTCCGTTGATGATCGAAAAGACCAGCGCCACCACTCCGGCGATCAGCAGGATCAGCCCGACGACGTTCATGTCGATATTGGCCAGTTCGAAATCGGTCGCCCAGTAAAGGATCGCGCCGATCACGATCAGAAACATCGGTCCACCCAGAGATACGTACATACCGCCACCATAGCGCCGAGCCAGGAGGTCCGAATCGCCGAACTGGTCCCTTGTGTGCCTGGACAGCTCGGGGGCTGCGGCCTGCGCGGGCGGGCTTCAGCCGACCCGGAAGCGCTCCGGGACCTTGGTCTGGGAGTCGGCCGGGGGGCGGATGTAGGCCCGCTCCTGGCGGGGCGGCAGCTTCATCTTCTCGTGCTTGACGCTCTCGTAGGGGATCTGGTCGAGTAGGTGGCTGATCAGGTTGAGCCGGGCGGTCTTCTTGGAATCGGTGTCGACCACGTACCAGGGGGTCTGCTTGGTATCGGTGTAGGCGAACATCTCGTCCTTGGCCTCGGCGTAGTCGACCCAGCGGGCCCTGGCCTCGATGTCCATCGGGCTCAGCTTCCACTGCTTGGCCGGATCTTTGATCCGGGCCTTGAAGCGATGCTCCTGCTCATCGTCGGAGATCGAAAGCCAGTACTTGAGCAGGATGATCCCGGAGCGCTGGAGCATGCGCTCGAAGCGTGGGGCGGAGCGCATGAACTCGTCGTACTCCTTGTCCGTGCAGAAGCCCATCACTTTCTCGACTCCGGCCCGGTTGTACCAGCTGCGATCGAAGAGAACCATTTCGCCGGCGGCGGGAAGGTGGGCGACGTAGCGCTGGAAGTACCACTGGGTCTTCTCGCGCTCGGTCGGAGTAGTGAGGGCGACGGTGCGGATCACACGAGGGCTGGTCCTTTCGGTGATGCGCTTGATCACCCCGCCCTTGCCCGCGGTGTCCCGGCCTTCGAAGACGACCACGATCTTGGCTCCCGACTCGACGATCCACTCCTGCATCCGGACCAGTTCGATCTGGAGCCGCTGGAGCTCCTTCTCGTACTCGGACTTGCTCAGCTTCTTCGTCTTCTTTTCCCCTTTGGACATGGCGCCACAATACTCGCGGCAGGTAGTCCCGGAGAGTCAGGGCCGGTACCGGGGCCTTCGCTCCCGTTCGGAATCGGACCGCTCTCGTTCCTGGGTTTCAACCCTGATGCGTTCGAGCTGTTCGGCGATCGCACCAACCCGGGCCTTCTCACCCTCGATGCCGGTCCTCCTCCGGTCCAGGTCCTCGAGCCGGCGCTCGGGCCCGTACAGAATCAGGCTGTCGCCCGGCCTGGTCGTGATGTCGAAGACAGGAGCGCCGATGAACGATCCGTTCGAGCAGACCAGTGCCAGGACTGCGACCCCTTCGGCCCGCAGGTCCAGCTCGGCCAGCGTCCTCCCGGCGATCCAGTCATGGTCGTCGACGGCGACTTCAGCTATCCCGTAGTCCCCGCCGAGGTGCAGCAGGCGGGCCAGGCCGGAGTCGGTGACGTCCGTCCACCGGGCCAGACCGAATCCGATTGCGCGGTTCAGCAGCCGGTCGACGAAACGTGTCCGTGACAGCAGCACGAGTATCGCCAGAGCCAGGATCAGTATGCCGAGCCGCTCCAGGGTCTGCTCCCGGTCGGCGTTGGCGAAGGAAAGGATCAGGGTGGCGATAACCGTCACCAGGCCGGCGCTTCCCAGCAGCATCAAGGTCATCGCGATCCGGCGTCGCACGGGGTGGTTCACGACCATCTCGGATTCCAGCGTGGTGAATCCGGAGCCGGTCAGGGCACTGCGGGCCTGAAACCTCGAGACCTCGAGAGAGAGGCCGGTGAGCATGAAGGCGGCGGTTGCGATCCTGGCCACGAGCAAAGAGACGAGCACGACGACGATGATCGTTCCGAGCGCTAGCACCCTCGGGCCGCCGATTTCTCAGCCGGTCGGCGACCCAAGCATGTAGCGAGTTCTTTCATCCGCTCTGACGATATCCCCCGGCCCTGTCGGCTACCGAGTCGGGTCGAGCCTCTATGCTTTCCGGCGTGTCCCGGTCCCTCCTGACTTTTCCCGCCGGACGCAGGATGCGTTGGGCCATCGTTCTGATCTGGCTCGCTGCGATTTTCGCAGCGTTCAGTTTCAACATTCCCGGCAAGTTCGCCGACGCCGAGAACAACGAGTCGATCTCGTACCTGCCCGACGACGCCGAATCGACCCAGGCGCTCGAGCAGGTCGAGAAACTGACCGACGGCGAACAGGTCGGAATCGTGATCGTCTACAGCCGCGAAGGCGGGCTCACAGGCGCCGATCGAAGGCAGATCAGGTCAGATCTGGCCGAACTCAACGGCGAAGTCGAGGGGACCAGCGAGCCTTTCGCCCTGGCTCAGGTTTCCGAGGACGGATCGGCCGCGCTCGTTCTGTCCAGCATCGAGGCAACCGGAGAGGCAGAGACCGTGCTCGATCCGGTCAGCGACATCCGGGACAGGGTAAGCGGCAGCGAAGGTGGTCTCGAAGTCGCCGTAACCGGTGCCGCCGGCTACGCAGCTGACTCGATCGAGGTATTCGAATCGATCAACAGCACGCTTTTCGCCGCCGCCTTCACGCTGGTCTTCTTCCTGCTGGTGCTGATCTACCGATCGCCGTTTCTGCTCTGGTTCCCGCTGCTGGCGGTCGGCTTCGCCGAGATCCTCAGCCGGGCGATCGGCTTCGGCCTCTCGGAGATGGGGGTCACCGTCAACGGTCAGTCCTCCTCGATCCTCTCTGTCCTCGTGCTCGGAGCGGGCACCGATTACGCGCTGCTGCTCATCGCGCGATATCGCGAGGAATTACGCCGCCATCAGAGTCGCACCGAGTCGATGGAGATCGCCCTTCGCGGCGCCGGGCCGGCGATCCTCGCCTCCGGCGGCACGGTGATCGCAGCGCTGCTCTGTCTTTCGCTGGCCGAGCTCAACTCGACCTCCAGCCTCGGCCCGATCGGGGCGATCGGAATCGCCTCGGCGATGCTGGCGATGCTGACCCTGCTGCCGGCGATGCTGGTGATCTTCCCCCGCGGGATCTTCTGGCCGAAGGTCCCCAGTTTCGGCACCGAGGGCACCGACGCCGAGCACGGACCCTGGCGCCGACTCGGTGAGCGCACCGCGCGCCGTCCGAGGCGGGTCTGGATCGGAGCCCTCGCGGTGCTCCTGGTCATGTCTGCCGGCCTGCTGGCCTACGACGACGGCCTGGCTTCCTCGGACAGTTTCCGCGAGGATGTCGAAGCAGTCGAGGGCGAGAACCTGATCGCCAAGTCCTTCCCCGGCGGCGCCAATGTCCCGACCGACATCGTGGTCGCAGATCCGGCGAAGGCCGCAGCCGTGGCCCGGGCCGTGGCTCAGGTCGACGGCGTGGCTGTGGTCAGGCCTGCGGCGGAGGGGGACAGCGGCGTGCTTCTCAGCGCCGTGCTGGAGCCCGAGGCGTACTCGACCGAAGCATTCGCACTGATCGACCCGATACGCCAGGCGACGCGGCAGGCGGGAGGCCCGGATGCACTGGTCGGAGGTGGCACCGCGGTCGAGTTCGACATCCGCGAGGCCAACAAACGTGACGTCAGGGTCGTGGTGCCACTTGTCATCCTCGTCGTATTCCTGATCCTCGTGGCGCTACTGAGGGCGATCGCGGCGCCGATCCTGTTGATCGGCACCGTGCTGGTCAGCTTTTTCGCGGCGCTCGGCGTGGGTGTCCTGGTCAGCGACTGGGTATTCGGATTCCCCGGTACGGACCCCTCGTTACCGCTGTTTGCCTTCGTCTTCCTCGTCGCCCTCGGCATCGATTACAACATCTTCCTGATGGCTCGGGTACGCGAGGAGACCGTCAAGTACGGCACCCGCGAGGGGATGCTGCGTGGCCTGGCCGTGACCGGCGGCGTGATCACCTCGGCCGGAATCGTGCTGGCGGGCACCTTCCTCGTGCTGTCGGTGCTTCCGCTCGTATTCCTCACCACCCTGGGCATCACGGTCGCGTTCGGAGTCCTGCTGGACACCTTCCTCGTACGGTCGGTTCTGGTGCCCGCCCTGACCCTCGACATCGGACCGCGTGTCTGGTGGCCCTCGAGGCTCTCGAAAGAGGCGCCCGACGAGGCGGAGGACGGCCCCGTGGCCGATCGATCTGCTTCGGAGTAAGGAATTCCGCCTGCCAAGGTCAGGTAAGCTCGGCATCCTCCGGACCGATTCGACGAAAGGCCGTCTGCGAAATGAAGCTATACGTCTGCTGCGGGACCTTTAGAGGTTCCGTTTCACGAACATCCTTGCCGCAAGGCGCTTCTCTCACTCCAGGAGGCCGGCTTCGAGCCCGAGGTGATCAAGGCCCGTGGCCTCGGTCCGCTGCCGATGGCGGCCCAGACCTCGACCCGCAAGATGATCAAGGACGAAGACGGGAAGCCCCTGGGTGCCCGCACTCGAGACCGACGACGGCGAGTGGATCAGTGGCTCCGATGAGATCGCCGAATGGGCTGCCGCGCAGGCAGCGACAGCTGCGTGAACTCAAACGCTTTGCGCTAGATTCGACCCATGCAGCCGCTCATCGCGATGACCGCCTATGAATTCGCCCTCTGGCTTCACATCCTCGCTGCCGTGATCGGCCTCGGAGCCACTTTCGCGACCGCCATCCTCTCGCCGGTCGCGATCGGAATGGATGCCAGGCACCTGCCCTTCGTTCACAGGGTCCAGGTGGCGGTCAACCGCTACATGGCGGGGCCCGGACTGCTGGTCATCTTCCTGTCCGGCATCTACATGCTGATCGACGGCGACTGGGAATTCGGTGCAGCCTGGGTCAGCGCTTCTTTTCTGATCGTCTTCATCCTCGGCGGGATGCAGGGCGGCTACTTCATCCCGACCGACCGAAAGCTCGAGGCGATCGCCGTTGCCGACATCAAGGCCTCCGGTGATGGACCCGTCAAGCTGTCGGAGGAATATCTCGCGAAGGCGAAGACCGAGGCCAGACTGGGCGGCTTCGCAGGTTTTCTCGTCGTCATCGCCGTCTACCTGATGATCACCAAGCCCGGCCTCTAGGCCCTTGGACGCCTGGTTGAGCCTGGTCGCCGCGGCGGCTGTCGCCGCTGGTCATGTGCGGCTTCTGGCTTCTCAGTCTGCGGCTGCAGGACGCGTCGATTGCCGACGTCGCCTGGGGGCTGGTATTCGTCACGATCGCCTGGGTCGGATTCTCGATCGGTGAAGGCGAGCCGGCCATGTTGTTGGCCACCCTGATGACCACCGTCTGGGGCCTGCGGCTCGCGATCTACATCGGACTCCGGAACTCCGGTCACGGCGAAGACCGTCGCTACGCGGCGATGCGAGCCCGCAGGCCAGGGAATTTCTGGATCTGGTCGCTCTTCGGTGTCTTCCTGCTTCAGGGCCTGCTCGCGATGATCGTCTCCCTGCCGCTCCAGTCACTGGCCGTTTCGGACAACGGGGCGATCGGAATCGTCTGCCTCGCCGGGGTGGGGGTATTCCTTTTCGGACTGGGCTTCGAAACGATCGGCGATGCGCAGCTGAGTGCATTCCGGCGCGACCCCGCCAGCCAGGGAGAGGTAATGGACGCCGGTCTCTGGCGTTATACCCGGCACCCGAACTACTTCGGTGACGCGGTTGTCTGGTGGGGGCTCTGGCTGGTTGCAGTGGGCGCCGGCGCCGGCCTGTGGACGGCGCTCGGCCCGGCCCTGATGACCTTCCTCCTGCTCAGGGTCTCCGGCGTCGCGATGCTCGAGTCAGATATCGCGGGCCGACGCCCCGGCTACGCGGCCTACGTTGGGCGCACGAGCGCGTTTTTCCCCAGACCGCCATCGCGCTGATGCTCCCGGGGTGATGCATTTCATGCCGTTCGGATGACGTTGCGTCCGGGTCGGGGATAGAGTCGGCAAGTGGGGAAAGCGAAGAAGAAGTCGAAGAAGCAAGCAGCTAAACCGCTGCGTGCATCGAAGGCCCGGAGAACCCGAGTGCCGGATGCCGAAGCCCATGTCAAAGAGGGCAAGGCGCGAGGCAGGGCAGCGCGCAAACTGGTTCCACGCTCTTCGCTCGCCTACGCGGACCAGAACGAGCTGGACTACCAGGCGATGCTGGATGCAGCGGCCGATGGGCGGATCGAGGTCCAGCCCTCAGATCGTTGAGCCCCGGGTGAGTACAAAGGAAAGGGAGGGGCGTCAGCGGGTCAATCCGGGCCCGAAAGAGCGGCTCTTCGCGGCAGCGTGCCTGGCTCTCCTTTTCCTGGCCGGGCTGCTCGTTGTCGCCCTCAGCGTGCGCTCGTTCCCGTGGGGGCTGGTGCTCATGGCGGCGCTTGTCCTCGCCGCTGCCGCGGCCTGGTACGGGTTGCTGGGTGCCGGTCCGGCCCGGGTGCTCGGCCTGGCCCTGGCCGCGCTGGTCCTGATACTTACGGGCATCGCGATGCTGCTCTACGGCGAGGGCTTCGCCGAGGCAATCGTGGTCCTCGGCCTGCTGGCCCTCGCTTCGCTGGCCGGGCGGCAGGCGATGCGTGTGAGCAGCCCTCTTCCGGCGGCGTCGGCGCCGTCCAGGCCGGTCCTGATCCTCAACCCGAAGTCGGGCGGCGGCAAGGCCCTGCAGTTCGACCTCGCCACCGAGGCCCGCAAGAGGGGAATCGAACCGGTCGGGCTCGGACCGGACGATGACCTCGACCGGCTGGTGCGCGATGCGGTGGCGGGCGGCGCGGACGGTCTGGCGATGGCCGGCGGCGACGGTTCGCAGGCGGTCGTCGCTTCAGTGGCCGCCGAATTCGACCTGCCATACGCGTGTATTCCGGCCGGCACCCGCAACCATTTTGCCCTCGACCTGGGCGTAGACCGCGAAGACTGTGTCGGCGCCCTCGACGCCTTCGTCGATGGCGGCTACCGGAGGGTGGACCTGGGACGCGTGAACGGCCGGGTCTTCGTCAACAATGTCTCGCTGGGGCTCTATGCCGAAGCGGTCCAGCGAAAAGGCTACCGCGAGGCAAAGCTGCGCACCCTTCTGTCCACCGTCCCCGATCTGCTCGGTCCTGACGGTAGTGGGATGAACCTGACCTGGCGCAGTCCGAGCGGCCACGAGCACAGCTCGGGCGTGGCGATACTCGTTTCAAACAACCAGTACCGGCTCGGCCGGGCGGTCGGATCCGGAACCCGTCCCCGGATCGACGACGGTCTGCTGGGTGTCACTGTGGTCGCCAACCCGGGCGGCGACGGTGCCCCTGCCCAGGCGCCGTGGCGAGAGTGGTCGGCCCCCGAGTTCGAGGTCGACTCGGACTCGCCGGTGGCGGCGGGGATCGACGGCGAAGCCGCGACGCTCGAGCCGCCGCTCGCCTTTGAGATCATCCCTCGGGTGTTGACCGTGCACATCGCCAGACAGCATCCGGGTGCATCGCCTTCGGCTTCGATCCCGGAGGGAATGCTCGCCGGAGTCGGAGCGCTGCTCAGGACTGCTGCAGGAAGGCGTCCGTGAAGCCGGAGCAGGACGGCCCACCGGCATCGATCCTGGAAGAGCTGGCGCGGCTCGATCTGGCCGTCTACACAGCGGTCGCTTCGTCGCCCACACCTTCGCTGGACAGCGCGCTGCGGAGGCTTTCGCATGTGGCCGATCGTTCTCGGATCTCACTCTCCATCGCAGCCGGACTGGCCCTGTTCGGGGGTCCCGGGGGAAGGAAGGCTGCCGCCCGCGGAGTGGCTTCGATCGCGGTCACCTCGGCGGTGATCAACGGGCTGGTCAAGCCGCTTGCAAGGCGCCGGCGGCCCGACCGGACGGCGGCTGCGGTACCGGAGTCGAGGCATGTGGAGATGCCCCGGTCCCATTCGTTCGCTTCGGGCCACTCGGCCGCGGCATTCGCCTTCGCAGCGGGTGCCGGCAGAACGGTTTCCTGGACGGCCCCGCCCCTGACCGTACTGGCCTTCATGGTCGGCTATTCGAGGGTCCACAGTGGAGTCCACTACCCCGGCGACGTGGTCTTCGGATCGCTCTGCGGTGTGGTGCTCGCGGAGCTGACCAATCAGGCCCTCGACCGGGCCTGAAGTCGCGATTCAGTCGAGGGCGGCGCGGGCAGCGGCCACTCTGGCGACCGGGATCCGGTAGGGGGAGCAACTCACGTAGTCGAGGCCGGCCGTATGGAAGAACTCGACGCTGGCCGGGTCGCCACCGTGCTCGCCACAGACCCCCAGGGAGAGTCCGGGCTTGGCTGACCGCCCCTTGGTCGCCGCGATCCGGACCAGCCCGCCGACGCCATCAATGTCGATCGTTTCGAAGGGGCTTCCGGGCACGAGACCCTGCGCGAGGTACTCGGGCAGGAAAGCCCGTTCCGCGTCGTCTCGCGAGAGGCCGAGCGCGGTCTGGGTCAGGTCGTTGGTGCCGAAGCTGAAGAAGTCGGCTTTCTCGGCGATCTGCTCTGCCACCAGGCAGGCACGCGGCAGTTCGATCATCGTCCCGATCGGGACCTCGAGGCTGGTGCCGGCTTCGTCGAAGACCTCCTTGAGTGCCGCCTCCACCGAGGTCCGGAGCAGCTCGAGCTCGGTTTCGTAGGCGATCAGCGGCAGCATGATCTCGACCTTGGGCGTGGGCCCGTCGGCAGCCACGTCGAGCGCAGCCCGGGCGATGGCCTTGGCCTGCATCTCGAAGAGTCCGGTGAGGATCAAGCCCAGTCGCGAGCCGCGCGTTCCGAGCATCGGGTTGACTTCCTGGAGGTCGCGGGCAACCGCGAGTCGTGTCTTGGCCTTGCCCGCCGCCTTGCGGTCGCCGCGGTCGCGGGCGTCGTTGAGTGCGCGTTCGAAGGTGGCGACCGGGATGAACTCGTGGAGCGGCGGGTCGAGCAGCCGGATGGTCACCGGCAGTTCCTCCATGACCTCGAGCAGTTGCCGGAAGTCCTCGCGCTGGATTTCGCCGAGGCGCTCGAGGCCGGCCTCGTATTCAGCCGCCAGTGGTCCGGCCTTCGCGCTCTCGTCGTGGAGACGCTCGCGCCGGGCCAGCTCGCCGGCGATGAACATTTCGCGGACCATTATTTCCCGGTCCTCGCCGAAGAACATGTGCTCGGTACGGCAGAGACCGATGCCCTCGGCGCCCATATCGCGGGCATGGCGGGCGTCTTCGGCGGTGTCGGCATTGGCCCGGACCCCGAGCATGCGGATCTCGTCGGCCCAGCGGAGTACCTCTTCGAAGTACTCGTCGATCTCCGGTCTGACCAGGTCGACCTCGTCGGCGGTGACTATGCCGGTGGATCCTTCGATCGCGATCCGGTCGCCCTCGCGCAGTACCCGGTCGCCGATCGTCAGCGTGCCGCGCTCGGGGTCGATTTTCATCTCGGAAGCTCCGACCACGCAGGGACGGCCCATGCCCCGAGCGACGATCGCCGCATGCGAAGACTTGCCACCCTGGGCGGTGAGGATGCCACGTGCCGCGTGAAAGCCGGCCACGTCGTCAGCCGAGGTGAAGAGCCTGACCAGGATCGTATCCTCGCCTTCATCGGCCAGGTTCTGGGCCGCCTTGGCGGTCAAGGCGATCGTCCCGGTTGCTGCGCCGGGTGATGCGGGAACGCCGCGGGTCAGTTCTTCGAATTCGGCGTCCGGCGCGAAGGCGGGGTGGAGCAGGGCAGTCAGGCTCGAGGGCGGGATGGTGCGAAGCGCATGCTCGCGGGAAAGAAGCCCTTCGCTGACGGCGTCGCAGGCGAAGCGCACCGCAGCTTTCGCGTGGCGCTTGGCTCCGCGCGTCTGGAGGATGTAGAGACGCCCGTCCTCGATCGTGAACTCGATGTCCTGGATGTCGCGGTAGTGGGCCTCGAGCTCGGCCAGGCTTTCGATCAGCTCGGCGTGCATTTCGGGCATCTGGCGGTGCAGGTCGTCGAGGTCTTCCGTGTTGCGGATCCCGGCCACCACGTCCTCGCCCTGGGCGTTCAGCAGGAAGTCGCCGAGGGGTTCGGGCGCGGCGGAGGTCGGGTCGCGCGTGAAGGCCACGCCCGAGCCGGACTGCTCGCCCATGTTTCCGAAGACCATGCGCTGGACCGTGACTGCGGTGCCGAGACCATCCGGGATTCCGTTGAGTCGCCGGTAGGTGACCGCCCGGTCGTTGTCCCAGGAGTCGAAAACGGCGCGAACGGCCTGGATCAGCTGGGAGTGGGGGTCTTCGGGGAAAGGCTCGCCGGTATGTCGTTCGAAGATCTCGAGGTAGCGCGATACGAGTTCGCGCAGTGCCGACTCGTCGAGCTCGCTGTCGATTTCCACGCCGCTTCGATGCCTGGCGGCAACCAGGGCGTCCTCGAATGCCATGGCCGGTACTCCGCGCACGACCTCGGCGAACATCTGGATCAGGCGACGTCGCGAGTCCCATGCCAGGTGGGAGTCTCCGGTCTGACGGGCCAGCCCTTCGACCGAGCGCTCGTTGAGGCCCAGGTTCAGCACGGTGTCGAGCATGCCCGGCATCGAGACCGGCGCGCCGGAGCGAACCGAGACCAGCAACGGGTCGTCAGGGTCGCCGAGGACCTTTCCGGACTCCTTTTCGAGCATGTGAAGCGCGTCGCTTATCTGCTGGTCGAGCCCCTCGGGCATCTCGCCGCCCTGCTCGCGGTACTTGACACAGGCCGCGGTGGTGATCGTGAAGCCGCCCGGCACACGATCGGCTCCGAGCACCTGGGTCATCTCGGCGAGGTTTGCTCCTTTGTTGCCGAGCAGGGCTCGCATCTCGGACGTGCCGTCGGCGAAGCCGATGACCCAGGGCCGTGTCTCGGGGGTGGCTGCGGTCGGTTCCAAGGACCGTATTCATAATGCTTTTGGGTTCCGGATAGTCTTTCGGTCGTGAAGGACGACCTGAAGATCCGTGGCTACACGGTGGGCCAGTTCCCGAACCCACCGCTCGCATTCGCGCTCCTGGGTCTGGTTGCGAGCTGGATCCTTTCTTCCGGCTCGACCGCGCACGCGCTTGCGCGGGCCGTGTTCTACGTCGGACTCGCGGTCTGGGCGTGGCTCGAGTTGAGCGACGGGGTGAACGGCTTCCGGCGGGTCCTGGGCGCCCTCGGCCTGGTTTTCGTGCTGGTCTCGCTGACCGGCGACCTCGACTGAAAACGCAACAAGCGCCTGGCCGGAGCGTTATGGTGATGCGGCGCGGGGCGGGAGGCGGCTCGCGCGACGATCTTTGAGAGGAAGCGCATGCCCCTGAACCAAAGTTCCGTTGCCATTCGGGTCCGTCGGGCCGGTCCGGCCCTGATCGGACTGGCGGTGCTGGCGGGGTTGGCCTTGATCTGCGCCTGGATGGCCGACGGAGCGCAAGCCGGCAAGAAGAAGCCGCGTCCCAACATCGTCCTGATCCAGGCCGACGACGCCGTGATCGGCGACCTGGCCTACATGCCGAACGTCAGGCGCGTGATGAAGCGAAGCGGCACCAACTTCTCCAACTACTTCGTCTCCTATGCGCTCTGCTGCACGGCACGTACGACGTTGTTGACCGGGCAGTTCTCCCACAACCACGGTGTGCTGAGCAACTTCAGGAGTAACGACGGCGGCTACTACACGTTCCGGGACCTGCCCGGCAAGCGCAACCAGAAGAACTCGCTCGGCCCCTGGCTGAAGAAGGCCGGCTACCGCACGGCCCTGGTGGGCAAGTTCCTGAACGAATACGGCGCGCTGGACCGGACCGAAGTGCCGCCCGGCTGGAATCGGTGGGTCGGCCTGCTCGATAACTCGACCTACGACTACTACAACTATGCACTCAACATCGACGGCAAGGTCCGCTACTACGGCGACCCCGAGTATGCCGAGGCACAGCTCGATCTCGCGACCTCGGTGATCAACGATCCGGCGACCAGCTTCTTCGAACTGCTCGACAAGTGGCGGTCAGTCTTCCAGCCCTTCGACTACTTCGGCTGGCAGCGCGAGAAGGATTACACGATGGACGTCGGCGGAGCCTTCGCTGCCAAGTTCGTCAAGAATTCGGCACCGCGCAGAAAGCCTTTCTTCCTCTACTACTCGCCGCCCGGGCCCCACGCGGAAGACACCAATCACATCCAGGGCCTGCGACCGGGGGCGCCCGGGCCGGACCCACGGCCGCCGGCCCGCTATCGCAACACCTTCGACGACGTCGAGCTTCCGATGCCGCCGTCCTTCAACGAGGCCGACATCTCCGACAAGGAGGTCAACCTGAACGGCCTGCCACTGCTGAGCGAAGGCCAGATTGAAGAGATCACGGCCAACTACCGGGGCCGGCTGGGTGCGGTCAAGGCCGTGGATGACCAGGTTCGAAAGATCGTCAAACAGGTCCGCAGGGCCGGCGAGATGAAGAACACCTACTTCATCTTCAACTCCGACAACGGCTACCTCCAGGGTGAGCACCGGCTTCGCGGCTCGAAGTTCCTTCCCTACGAAAACTCGATCCGGGTGCCGACCCTGATCGCAGGGCCCGGAGTGAAGAAGGGCAAGAAGAAGACCGGCAACGCCATCGACGTCGACCTGGCCCCGACCATCCTCGACATGGCAGGTGTCAGGCCGCAGAGAGTGATGGACGGCGTATCGCTTCTGCCGACGGCCAAGGGAAAGCGCCGCCTGCCCAAGCGCGACGTGCTGCTCCAGGCGATGAGGCCGCTGATCAAGTTCTACACGCCGCTGACCGCCTTCGACCTGCCCTTTTACGGGGTCCGGACCGGCCGCTTCAAGTACCTGCACTGGTCTTTCGACGCGATCGAGCTGTATGACCTCAAGAACGACCCCGACGAGCTCGTCAACCTTGCCGATGACCCGGCCTGGGCCGGCAAGGTCACCAAGCTCGAGGCGGTCGCCAAACGGCTGAGCGAATGCCGTGGCTCCGCCTGCCGCTGATCGGGTAGGGTCGCCAGGCAATGAGCCCGCCGAGCATCGAGCCGACTGCCGAGCAGATCTCCCAGCTGGCTTCGTCGAGCGTCGAAGGGCCGATCGCGATGCTCAACCTGTTGCGCTTCCGCGACCAGGCGCTGGAGCCTGACTCGGGGATGAGCGGTGCGGAGGCCTACGGCATCTACGGTCAGGCGGTAGCGCCGTTTCTGGATACCGCCGGAGCCAATGTCCTGAGCGCGGTCCACTGCGACCAGAGCGTTATCGGGCCGGCCGAACCGGAGTGGCACATGGCAGTCACGGTCGAGTACCCGTCGCGCCAGGCTTTCATCGCCATGGTCAGCGATCCGGCCTACCAGGAGATTGCCGTCCACCGTACGGCCGCGCTGGCCGACAGCCGACTGGTGCTCTCGACGAAAATCGCGTGAGCGTTTCCTACTGGCCACAGCCCTGGACCTGCGAAGACGGCGGACCGCGACGGTGGGGCATCGTCGAGGGCCAGGCCGGACTCGACATCAGGCCTGGCGAGAGACTTCGGGTCGAGGCCAGGGCCGACGCCTACGCCTGTGACATGTTGATCCGCCGCGAGCCGGGAGAGCTCTTCGCGTTGCGGCATACGCTTCCGGCCCGTGGCGACCCGCTGGCCGGGGAGGTTGAAGCCTGGGTCGAGAAGCTCGATCCGCGCACACTCTCGGTGCTCGCCTCTTCACCGCGATTGCCTTCGGGAAGATTCTGGCCCGGCGGCATCGCCGCGCATGCGAACGGCGAGATCCACATGGTTTTCGGCAACTCGGCCCACCGGTTCACTTCCGATCTGCGAAAACTGAAGTCGCGAAGGTTGCCGGTGGACCGTCCCTACAACTCTTTCGTGCTGCTGGACGGCGGCGAGCTGGTGAGCAAGGACTGCGACGCACCGGCAGGAACTGCCCCGTCGACGGTCTCCGTGCTCGACCCGGAGAGCCTCGAGTCGGTGGTTCCGGAGCTCGAACTCCCCGAAGCGAGCATCGCCCGGCTCTCATCCGACGGCGAGAGCGTCATCGCGGTCGGTACGGAGACCGTCTTCCGGCTTCACCTCGACCGCGAAGGCGGTCGGCTCGAGATCGACGACTCCTGGAAGCCCCGCTACGGACCGGCACCGGGGCGGACCTACGGCTGGGATCCGGTGATCACCGACGAGCATGTCTTCTGGATGGACCAGGGCCGGAACTCGACCGACTGGTCGATGGTCGGCACCGGTGAGGCTCCGGCGCCGGTCAGGCTCTGGTGGGCGCGGATCGACGATCCGCAGGCCCTGCGCTCGGTCGAGATCAGCGGCCTGCCGTTCGGCACCGAATCCAACCCGCCGGCCTGGGATCCGGTCAACCGGACGGTGGTCGCCTACGACGCCGGCAACGCCGTGCTGCGGGCCTGGAGGATGGACGGCGACGAACTGGAGCCGCTCTGGCGCCGCGATCGCTTCGCTCATGCCGGTCATCTCGTGATCTATCCGGATACACGCGAGCTCGTCGCCCAGGACTGGAAGGGCCGGTCAGCGCTGCGGCAGCCGACGGTCAGGAGGCTTACATGGCCTGCGCTGAGGAGGATGGGCAATTCGGCGAAGGTCCGCCGCCTCTCGCGGCCGCTCGGGACCGACCAGCTCGTCGTGCTCGACCTCGACAGCGGAGCCGACAAGGCCCGGGTCGCAGTGCCGTCGGCCAGCCAGGCCTTCCTCTTCCCGGCACCGGGTTTCGATCGCGACTTCTACTACCAGTCGATGACCACGATCGCCAGGGTGGCCGTGGTGTGAGCCCGGGCCGCTACTTCGCTGCCCCGCCGGGTTTATCCTTGCTGAAGGGCTTCGCGTACCGGATTCCCTGTCCTCTCGGAAAAATTCAACTCATGCCGGACGGTGACCGGCGGAAACGGAAGCAGGCTTGAAGCAGCAACGTCGTACCGTGATCGAGGCCGTGGTCCGGCCGGTTGCGCTGCTTGTTTCTGTCGCGCTGCTCGCTTTCGGCTTCGTCGTAGCTTCGGGCGCTCATGCCCGCGATGGCGGGTCGGGCGCCGCGGCGGATCTCGCGAGCCAGCTTCTGCCTCTACGGGGCGGCAACGATGAAGCGATCCAGAGCGCCAGGCAGGTGGATCTCACGATTTCCCGGGCCGAGCGTGTCCTCGTTCAGGTTTACGTCTCCGGTTCGGCCGATGCTGCGGTCCAGCGACTGCGCGACGCCGGAATGTCAGTCAAGGCCACGGCTGACGAGCCGGTTCCGGTCGTCGAAGGCTGGGTCAAGGCGACCGCCCTGACCTCGGTCGCCCGGCTCGCCCTGACCGACGCCGTAATGCCGGTGATGGCAGGCGGCAGCGACGCCGGCTCGGTCCTGTCCGAGGGTGTCGCCGCTCATCGCATTCCGCAGGCCCTCGGGTCGGGCGCCGGCAACGGAGACGGGGTGGACGTCGGAGTCGTATCTACTTCGATCGACCAGCTGGGCGGCGGTGTTTCGGATTCACAGGCCACCGGAGACCTGCCGGGAACGGTCACGGTCCTGAAGGACGACCCGGGTGCCAGCGACGACGAAGGTCGAGCGATGGCGGAGATCATCTTCGACGGAGCTCCGGGAATCGACAGCATCCTTTACGCATCCGGCACCGCGGCCGGGCCGGTAGACAAGGCCGACTCGATCGACCGGCTTGTCGCCAATGGCGCCGAAGTCATAGCCGACGACATCTTCTGGCTGAACGAGCCGTTCTTCCAGGACGGCGTCATCTCGCAGGCCGTCGACCGCGCCCGTGCTGCCGACGTCACCTACATCGCTTCGGCCGGAAACCGCGCCCGGCAGAGCTGGGAGGGCACCTATGACGGACCGGAGGCCAATCCCGGATTCCACGACTTCGATCCCGGTCCGGGTCAGGACGAGGTTCAGACCCTGGCGACGATTACGGACGGTGGATTCATCCAGCTCGTGGCCCAGTGGGACGAGAGTTGGGGCGGGGCTGAAACCGACCTCGACTTCAAACTGGTCGAGCCCGACGGAGACCCGCTCCCGTGTTTCGTGGCAGCGGACCAGCCGGGCGCGAACCCGAGCGGCGGACTGGGCGACAATCCGGCGTCCGGCCTTCCGATCGAAATCTTCTCCTGGGCGAACAGCTGCAACGCCGGCAACGTCGAAGTCGCTCTGAAGATCGAGCGGTTCTCTGGGACCACCTCCCCGTTCATCAAGTACATCGCCAGAGGCAGCTTCGGCAGCTTCGGCCCCGAGTACAGGACCGACTCGAATACGATCAATCCGGATGCCGCTTCAGCAGAAGGAGCGCTGACGGTCGCCGCGGTCGACGCGGCAGACCCGGGACTCGACACCCCGCAGGCCTACAGCTCGCGCGGCCCGAATACCCGACTCTTCGACAGGAACGGAGTGCGTCTGCCCGGCCCGCAGTTGCGGCTGAAGCCGGAACTCGCCGCCGCAGACGGGGTGAGCACTACCGTCCCGGGCTTCGAGTCGTTCTTCGGCACCAGCGCTGCCGTGCCGAGCGCCGCGAGCATCGCGGCGGTCCTCAAGTCGAGCAACCTCGCCGCCTCTGCCGACGAGATCGAGCGGGTGATGACCGATCCGGCCAACGCGATCGAATGCATCGAGAGCGCACTGGTTCCCGACCCGGACTGCGGCGCAGGGTTCCTGCTCGCCGATCGTGCCTTCTCGTCGCTCGACATCACCGCCCCTGACACCATCATCAACACCGGGCCCTCGGGCACCATCGCAGTCGACGAGGCCACCTTCACCTTCGCCGGCACCCCGGCCTCAGAGACGGCCAGGATCCAGTGTCGAATCGACTCGGAACCCTTCACAGACTGCACTTCGCCGAAGACCTTCACCGGCCTCTCGGACGGCCCCCACACAGCGACCTTCAGAGCTGAAGACGCAGCTGGAAACCGGGACCCGAGCCCGGCCACGCGAGACTTCACAGTCGATACAACCGTCGACAAGGCCAGGATCAGCAAGGTCAAGGTCAGCGGCCCCGGAAAAGTGAAGAAGGGCAAGAGAGCCACCTACAGGGTCAGGATCTCGAATGCCGGCAATATCAAGGCAACCGGAGTAAGGCTCAAGGTCGGTGGCAGGGGCGTGAGCTTCAATACGTCGGTCGGGAAGATCGCCGCGGCAAAGGCCAGGACCGTGAAGGTCAAGCTGAAGCCGAAGAAGCCGGGCAAGGTCAAGGTTTCCTTCAGGGTGAGATCGAAGAACGCCGGCGGCAAGACCGTGAAGAAAAGGATCAAGGTCGGCAAGCCGCGCTAGCGGGTCCGCTGAGCGGGCAGTTTCTCCTCGAGGAAGGATGCCAGCGCCGGCCCGGTGCTGTGGTCGATCACGTTGAGAGCAGCCACGCCGGTCATCTTTTTGATCAGGCGGATTCCCGCTTCGGTGCTGGTGGCGCGTCCGGAGACCAGGTCGGGTTTCTTACCGAAGGCCTCGATCACCCCGAGCACGGCGTAGGGGTCGGAGGCGCAGAGGATCGTCAGGCTGACCCGTTCGGCGAGCACCTCCATCGCGACATCCCCGCAGTAGGGCTCCAGCGGTGAAGCTCCGGCTTCGACGATGACCACGTCCGGGTCCGAATCGGCCAGTTTCGAACAGAGCAGGTTGAGGCTGTCTTCGTATTCATCCGCAGGCACGACGGTGGAGGGCAGGCCGACATCGACGAAGTCCATGATCGGATCGGCCCCGGCCCCCTCCATCGCGAGAATGTCGCGAAGCCGACCGACCCCGGTGACCTTGGCTCCGGCGACCCGGCGTCCCATCGCGACGAGTTCCCGTACCGCCGCGACGGCGGCCACGGTCTTGCCGGAATCCATCGAGGTCCCGATGATCAGGATCACGGGTGCCTCGAGCCTTGCTCCGCCGGCAGGTGTGACGAAGTCCTTCATCCGGCAGGTTTTTCCTTCGCGGCAGGCATGGCCCACGTAGCGCATGTTCGCCAGCTCAGCGCTCTGCAGTGAGGCCGACGTGCAGACCCCGAGAACCCCGGCGGCGGTCAGCGTCTGCATCTCGAGGTCATCGCCGATTTCGCGCCAGTCTCCGACCACCTCCAGCGTCGCCGCGCGTGTTCCGAGCGCGCCGATCATCCGGTCTCCGGGGAACATCTCGAGCAGGTTGCCATCGGCGGTCTCCACCCCGTAGGAGTCGGGGCCGACATCCAGCATTTCGACGACCAGGTAGTCGCCGCGAGACCACTGCTCGCGCGGCAGCGGCTCGATCTCGGGAAGCCGGCGGTCGAAATCACTTATCCGGGTGAGGCTGGGCAGGATCATCCGGCTCTCGCGGACCGGCTCCGTCATGGCCCTCCTTCGGCCGGCATGGTGAGCAGGCTCGCCAGAAGCGCGGCGCGCTCGGGCAAACGTTCGAGGATCAGGTGCTCGTGGTCGGCGTGGGCGCCGTCGCCGACCGCGCCAAGGCCGTCGAGAGTCGCGGTCAGCGCGCTGGCGAAGTTGCCGTCCGAAGCCCCGCCGACCTGTGCTTCATCGATTTCGATCCCCAGCCCGTCAGCGGCCGCCACCGCGCTCTGCCAGAGCGCCCGGTTGCGCGGCGTCGCTTCCAGCGGGGGCCGTCGAAAGCCTCCTTCTACCCGCAGGCTCACTCTCTCGCCGGCCGGCTGCAGGCCCCGGATCGCCGCCTCGACTGCCTCCGCGTCCCCGGCGGTGCGGACTCTGGCTTCGATCTCGGCGCTGGCTTCGGGTGCCACGATGTTGGCTCCCATGCCACCGTCGATCGTGCCGACGTTGACGGTAATACCGCGTTCGGCGTCGTTCAGTTCGAAGAGGCTCTCGACCTGGTGGGAGACTTCGCGGATCGCGCTCGCGCCGGCCGACGGGTCCAGGCCGGCATGGCTTGCCACTCCGCTCACTTTCAGGACGAAGCGGCCGACCCCCTTCCGGCCCGTCTTGAGCCGGCCACGGTGGCCGTAGGACGGCTCCATCACGAAGGCCCGTCGCGGCGCCCGCGGCCATCGCCTCGACGTGCTGCCGCGAGTCGGGGCTGCCCACCTCCTCGTCGCAGTTCAGCAGGACTACGGGACGGCACGGCATCGCGAAGCCGAGTTCCATGGTTTGCCCTGAGTGCGAAAAGCATCTGCACCAGGCCGCCCTTCATGTCGAATACACCGGGTCCGTAGAGCCGGCCCTCGCGAACCTCGACCGGCATCCGGGAGAGCGTTCCGACCGGCCAGACGGTGTCGAAGTGGCCGAGCAGCAGCTGGTGGGGCGTCTCCTCGCCACCCTGGCCCGGCGCTTCGGCCCGGAGGTGGTCACAGCCGTCTACGCCTTCGAGCCGTTGGACGTCGAAATCCAGGGCGGCCAGCTTCTCCACGAGAATGGAACGCATCGCTTCCTGGGAGGTCGCGTCGCCGGAGGGGGATTCGGCTTCGGCCATCTCGACCACCAGGTCGGTCATTTCGCCCTCGCGCTCGCGCAGCCAGCCGAGCAGTTCCGGCGCGCGTGCTCTCAAAGCCTGAAGTCGGTGTGGAACGGGAACGAGTAGGTCTGCGAGATGCGCGCGAAGCGCCCCGGGCTGATGTAGGCGAGCAGCGGCGAGTTGGCGATCAGGTCGCTGTCGTCTCCTTCGGAGGCCCGGATCGAGCGCTCGTCGGCGGCTGCGGCAACCACCTCGCCGATGATCAGGGTGTTGTCGCCGAAACCTTCGACCACCCGGTCGAGCCTGCATTCGAGCCAGAGGGCCGCATCGCGGACGAGGAAACCCTCGACTTCGCCGGCAGGAAAGGTCGGGATCGCCTCGATGCTCGGCTTGTCACCCTCCTGGTCGCGGGGGCCGGCCGCCATGCTCGTCTCCACGATCTGCTCGGGCCTCGGAAAGCTGACCGTGAACTCGCCGGTTCGCTGCGCGTTGTTCTGGGTCGCATGTCGCGGGCTGCAGGCGAAGCAGAAGTAGTTGCTCCAGCCGAGTGGCATCGCCATGTGCTTGGGCGCCAGGTCTGCGCCGCCGTCTTGCTCGACGGTGCCGACGATGACCAGCGGGGCAACCGTGAAGAAGGAGGACCAGATCGGCGAATCGACCGGCAACGACACCGGGCGCTGGGGCGAGTCTTCCTGCTCGTCAGCCATGGCATGAGCCTATAGCCGGTCCGGGATCTCCGTCCGCGGGGAAACCCGACACCGAATCGGTACTTCCTACGGACCGGGGCCGGGCGGACCGGCTCTATCGTGAATTCGAAGGGCGATCCGTCTGCAGGGGTTCCGACTGGTGGGCCACCTCCGACACGCGTGGCGAAGTCCGCCTTTGAGAAGATCTACCTGAACAGCCGCAAGTACGGCCACCCGATTCTCTAGGAGGACAGCGATGCACAACGTCAATACAGGGGCCGTCGAGCAGACGATCGAGATGGGGGAGCAGGACCCCGCCGCCCTTGTCCAGAAGGTGAACTTCAGCGGTGAGTGGCAGACGGCCGAGGGCGCGCCGCAGTTCCGGACCGAGATCCCGCTGCCGAGCGGCGACTCGATTCCGTTCGAGGCCGATTATCCGCCTCACATGGGTGGGACCGGCTCGGCGCCGAACCCTCTTGCCTACTGCTTCTGGGGAGGCATCGCCTGTTTCGCGATGACCTATGCGCAGGAGGCGGCGATGCGAGGGGTACAGCTCAGGTCGCTGCAGGGCCCGGGTCGAGACCGAAGTCGACATGAGCCGCGCCCTCGGAGTCAGCGAGCGGCCACCGGTCGAGGGCATCGACTGGCACCTCGAGGTCGAGTCCGACGCCCCGACTGAGATTCTGGAGCAGATCAAGACCGACTCCGACGAGCGCTGCCCGGGCGCCTATTGCATCAGCAACCCGATCGAGCTTCGAACCCACCTCGAACTGGTCAACCGCTCTTGAGCACACCCACGGCGGCGGAGGTCGAGCGGCAGGCCGACCGCGTTCACGGCAGCGGGCTTTCTGCCCGGCTCTATGACCCCTTCCTCTGGTGGGGAGAAAGGAGCGGCCTTTCCAGGAAGCGCGATCGACTGCTGGAGGGGGCGGGCGGCGAAGTGCTGGAGATCGGCGCCGGCACCGGACTGAACCTGAACCACTACCCGCCCGGACTCGATCGCCTCGTGCTCAGCGAGCCCGAGCAGCACAAGGCCGACCTGTTGCTGAAAAAGGCGGCCGATCTCGAGATCGAAGCAGAGTTCGTGCGCGCTTCAGCCGAGGCGCTGCCATTCGAAGACGACAGTTTCGACACGGTCGTGGCAACGCTGGTCTTCTGCACCGTAGGTGATCCCGAAGCGGCGATCGCCGAGGTCAGGAGGGTGTTGCGGCCCGGAGGGCAGTGGCTGCTGATCGAGCACATCCGCTCCGACCGCCCGACGGTCGGAAGGATCCAGGACAGGATCGCCAGGCCCTGGGCGGCTGTCGCCGACGGCTGTCGATGCAACCGGCCCACGATCCGGATGATCGAGTCCGGCGGTTTCCGGGTCGACCTCAAGAGCGTCGCCGACAAGGCGCTGATGCCCCCGATGGCCCGCCCGATCGTTGCCGGCGTGGCCCGGCCTTCAGCTGTCTGAAATCTGACCTGCGGGTCAGGCCGGCCGGGTCCATCTGCGACTCTTCACCGATGAGCGAAGCGGTCATCGTAGGCACCGGTCCCAACGGACTCGCCTGTGCGGCGGTCCTGGCCCGGGCCGGGCTGAAGGTCACCCTGTACGAAGCCGCCGAGACGATCGGCGGTGGTACCCGCAGCTCCGAACTCACCTTGCCCGGCCTGCTCCACGACCACTGCTCGGCGGTCCACCCGATGGGGGTCGCATCGCCCGTTTTCCGGGAACTCGATCTCGCCTCGCATGGTCTCGAGTGGCTCTGGCCGGAGATCGACATGGCTCATCCGCTCGCAGGGGGCAGGGCCGGCGTAGTTCATCGCTCGCTGGGGCGGACCGCGGCCGACCTCGGGCAGGACGGACCTGCCTGGCGTCGGCTTTTCGGTGCTCCGGTGGCCGCTTTCGAGAAGCTTCGCCACGAGATCCTCGGACCGGTGATTCACCTGCCGCGCCACCCGGTCGACCTGGCCCGCTTCGGCCTGCCGTCGCTTCTGCCGGCGACCAGACTGGCCGGGTTCTTCTCGACCGAAGCCGGACGCGCCTTGATCGCCGGTGCCGCCGCGCATTCATTCAGCCCCCTTACCCAGCCGATGAGTGCCGCGGTCGGCATGGCCTTGATCGTCTCCGGCCACAGTGGCGGATGGCCGGTGGCGAAGGGCGGATCCCGGTCGGTGACTGACGCGCTGGCCTCGGTGATCCGGGCGCAGGGCGGCACGATCGAGACCGGACGCCGGGTCGAAAGCCTGAGCGAGCTGCCTGCGGCCGACGCGGTGGTGCTCGACCTGGCCCCGGCCGGAGTGCTCGAGCTCGCCGGTGACCGGCTGCCCGAACGGGTCAGGCGTGCCTACCGCCGCTACCGCTACGGGCCGGGTTCCTTCAAGGTGGACCTCGCCGTCGAGGGCGGAGTGCCCTGGCTGAGCGACGACTGTCGCCGGGCCGGAACAGTTCACGTCGGTGGCAGCCTCGAGCAGATCGCCGATGCCGAGCGCCAGGTGAATCTTGGCGTGATGCCGGCCCGCCCGTTCGTCCTGGTCTGCCAGCAGTATCTGGCCGATCCGTCGCGATCCAAGGGTGACATCCACCCGGTCTGGGCCTATGCGCATGTACCGGCCGGTTACCCGGGTGATGCGAGCGAGGCGGTGATCGATCAGATCGAGCGTTTCGCACCCGGGTTGCGGGAGCGCATCCTCGGCCGCTTCGTGCGCTCGACCGACGGGTTCGAGTCCTACAACCCGAACTGGGTCGGCGGAGACATCGCAACCGGCGCGAACACCCCGCGGCAGATGCTGATGCGCCCACGGATCGGCCTGAAGCCCTACGAGACCGGCATCCCCGGCGTCTTCATCTGCTCATCTGCCACGCCGCCGGGCGGCGGAGTCCACGGCATGTGCGGGGCGAATGCGGCTGAAGCCGTCCTGAGGCGAATCAGCGCGACCTGAGGGCGTGCGCGACGGCCTAAGAGGCGAGCGGACCTTCGTCGACCGCGACCTCTCGCAGCCGCTGGGTTTCGATGTCGAAGACGAAGCCGCGGACCTTGTCGCGGTGAAGCAGGAAATCGGACCGGCGGACCCTCAGGATCGACTGCTTGACGTCGGCAACGGGGTCGGTGAACGACTCGATCGCGAAGGCCGGAGCAATGCCGGTAGCTTGCTGAAGCTCGGCCCGGAAGCCGTCGTCGGTCAGGGTCTGCATGCCGCAGTCGGTGTGGTGGATCAGCATGACCCGCAGGGTTCCGAGCAGTCGTTGCGAGATCGCCAGAGAACGGATCACGTCGTCGGTTATCACGCCGCCGGCGTTGCGCAGCACGTGAGCTTCACCATGCTTGAGGCCGAGCGCCTGAAAGACGTCGAGCCGGGAGTCCATGCAGGTGACGATGGCGAGCCGCCGCGACGGCTTCAGGTCGAGCCGCTGGTCAGGGGTCGAGTCGGCGAAGGCCCGGTTGTTCTCCAGCAGTTCTTCGATTACGTTCATGGTCTGACCGCCCGGCTGCGGACGCTCCGGAATCGCCTAGTTGATCGAGACCATGTCGACGATGAAGACCAGAGTTGCGTCTCCGGGGATCGTCGGCGGGCTCCCCTGCGGGCCGTAGCCGAGGTCCGGCGGGATGATCAGCTCGCGCCGTCCGCCGGCCTTCATGCCGACCAGGCCCTGGTCCCAGCCATCGATAACGGTGCCGCCGCCGAGGGTCAACTCGAAGGGCTCTCCGCGATCCCAGGAAGCATCGAATTCCTGCCCGTTGTCATAGAGGGCTCCGACGTACTGAACGGTGACGCTGTCGCCGTCTGCGGCCGCTGGGCCTTCGCCTTCGACGATGTCGTTGGTCACCAGTTCGGTCGGTGCCGCATCGTCGGTGGCCTCGATCGTCGGCCTGACGGTGGTATCGGTCAGGTCGCCGGAAGAGCTGTCATCGGAGCCCCCGGCTATCAGTACGACCGCGACGATTACGGCCAGCAGGGCAGAGGCGGAGATGAGTGTGACGATTCGGCGGTCCATGGCGGCCATACTAGTTTGAAGTCGGTGGTCCCGTCACCAGGCGCTCTACGGTGAGACCGTCCAGCCTTCGGCCGGATCAACGCCGCCCGCGATCATCGCTTTCCAGGTCGATTCGATCCCGCCGGGTCCGTCGGCCTTCTTGACGACCAGCCACTCACCGCTGGCGTCGATGAAGTCGTCCTGGGCGTCTGCGACCCGTCGACGGACTTCGGCCGCTCCCCAGTCCTCGTTGCGCTTCGCGACCCGGGTCGGCGCGAAGAAGAACTCCGGCGCGGGACCGGTCAGCGGCGTGCCTTCGCCGGCGGGAGCGAGCTTCTCCCAGTCGGCGGCACCCACGACCGTGCTGGAGAGCAGCGACTCGCCCAGGTGGTTGTGGATCTGCTCGCGCAGGCCGGCGTTGCCGGAGAAGTCGATATAGGCGGCGGGTTCGGTGCTACCCAGGTCCGTGATCGTGTCGTAGCTGACCACCTTGTCGTAGTAGCCGGTCCCGGCGACGAAGTCCATGTTGCCGGAAGAGGTCAGCGCGACCAGCTCGATCCGGTCGCCGTGGTCGCGCTGGATCAGCCAGGCGAGCCCGAGTGCGGTCTTGCTGGAAGCGCTGGAGACGAGGATGCGCCGGGCGCCGAAGAAGTCCATTTCGTCGAGCCAGTCGTGGGCGAGGAAAGCCGTCGTGAAGAGCGGTGCGAACAGCGCGATGTAAGGCTCCCGTTCCGGGGTGTCACCCGACTCCGGAGTGGCGAAGCCGTACCGGTTGTAAACCGCCGGCAGCCCGGTTCGGTGGTCTGCCTCATCGACGAATCCGGTCTCGGAGACCTTGCCGGGTTCGAAGATTACGTGGCTGGCCATCGGCAAGAAGCCGAAGATACGAGCCCCGGGCTCGACACCCTCTGCCTCGGACCGGACGACGTCGGCATAGCCCCAGGCCGGCACCTTGCCCTGACCCTCGGGCGCGGGGAAGAAGTCGAAGTACTTCATCGCTTCGCCCATCGCTCCGTAGGTGACGTTGTTCGCGGTCAGCGAGAAGCTGTCGATCGCCAGCAGGACCTGGCCGTCGGCGAGCGTGATGTCCGCCTCGTCGGGCCCCGGCCGGATCTCCGTGCTGCCGAGGTCTCCACGCTTCACCAGAAAGTCGAATGTTTCGCTCATGCTGCGAGCGTAGCCGGTCTTCAGGTTCCGCTGAGCACCGCGGCCGGTTCGCGGGCCGCCGGATGGAGGCGGACCAGATCAGGCCAAAGCCGGCTGGCGATCCTCAACTGGAGCAGCGAGCTCCGCAGCAGGGTCTCCCTGGCCGGGTCCCAGGAGAAGCCGTACATCTCGCGGATCTCCCCGGGAAGGAAGCCGACCGAGCTCAGCTTGATCGCTTCGCTGACCGGGGTCAGGACCAGCTTCATCCAGCCGTCGAAAGGCGGATCGAAGATGATCGCCTTCGAGCGGTCACGGACATCTTCCGAGATGTAGAGGCTGCCGTCACTCAGCCTGCCGCGCACATAATCACGGAGCTCGGGCTCGTCGGCCGGCATCGAGTCGCCCGGCATCCCGAGCAGCATTCCGATCTGACGGTAGTCGGCCCAGTAGGCCTCCCGCTGCTCAGGTTCGAGGCCCCCGAAGATCCGCTCCCGGTACAGCAGTGCCGAGTCGGCGAGAGTGGCCAGGGTCCAGAGCATCAGCTCGGGATCGGCCGCCGAGTACTCCGTGCCGGCGGGGATCGGGCCGTAGTCCTCGGTGAGCTTGCCCTTCACGCGCTTGTGCATCGCCTGGATCTCACGGCCTGTGCGCTGTGCCAGATCCCGGTCGCCGAAGTACATCCGGCTCATCCGGCGGTCGGTGCTCATCAGTCGCTTGCGCGGGTCCTCGAACAGGATCGAGTGACGGCGGAAGCCGACCACGGCCAGCGGGTCACAGGCCTGCATCAGAAGAGCCCTTACCCCGGAGAAGGCGATCAGCCGTTCGGAGTGGAGCTGCCGGATCATGCTGTCGGCCGGGAAGTAGCCGTCGAGCTCGCTCGCCGCGGCTTCGCTTTCCTGGCTCTGGCCGATGCCGAGAGGCGAAAGCAGGCCGAAGACCCTGAGGGCCGCGTCCATCCTCAGACCACCGTCCCGACGGTCCGGCCAACGGCTTCGGCTGCCTTGCGACCCGAGACGAGCGCGCCCTGGATGGACGGTGACTCCCGGTGGTCGCCGCAGACGAAGACGCCCGAATCGAGCTTCGGGCGCAGTCCACCCTTCTCGAAACGTCCCGGGGCGAAGTCGGGAAGCGCGTACTCCACGCGTCGGGTCGCCAGATGCTTCCACTGTCCGACGGACTTCTGCCCGAACCAGCCGCCCAGCTGAGCCGTCACCGCCTCGAGCAGGTCGTCCCGCGAGGCCTGCTCGCCGACCGCGCTGACCGAAACCAGCGAACGGCCCCGGGGGGCGTAGCCGTCGGCAACCGAACTCGGCACGGCGAGTTCGTTGACCGGACCCTCGCCGGGCGGCGCGAGTACCAGCAGGCGGCCGCTGACCGCCTCTTCCGGAGCGTCGAAGTACAGGCAGCTCGTGGTCGGTCCGTCGGAGGGCGGATCGCTGCCGAGCAGGCGGCAGGCCTCGCGCTCCTCGGTTGCCACAACCACGGCCGAGGCGCCGATCCAGTCGCCGTCCTCGAGGCGGATGGCGTCGGGCCGGATCTCGGCGACCCGGTGCTCGAAGTGCACGCTTCCGGGCCTGAGCCGGGCGGCAAGCTGGTCGGCCATCGCCCCCATGCCACCGGAGGGCAGCGCCGCCGAGCCCGAGGCGAAGCAGCGGAAGAAGATTTCCATCAGGCGGCTCGATGTCTTCAGGTCGGGGTCGATGAACACGCCGCCGAAGAACGGCCTGAAGAAGCGCTCGATCACACCCTCGGAGAAGCCACGCTCCTCCAGGGCCTGCCGGGCCGGGCGATCGGGCCGGGCGAGGATCCGGTCCGGCCTGCCCGAGCCCAGTTCCTGGCGCATCCAGCCCAGACGCAGCTTGTCGGCCAGCGTGCCGACCGGCGAGCCGAGAACGGCCGGCGTCGAGCGCGGACGGCGCAACGGGTCGGAGAACAGTTCGAATCCGCCGTCCATCCTCACCATCGCCCCCGGTTCGAATTCACCGAGACCGAGGGCGCTGTAGTCCAGGGCGCGCTGCGCCTCGGGGTAGGCGGTGAGCAGGACCTGGAAGCCGCGGTCGAGCCTGAAGTCGCCGACGCTGTCGGTCCGGGCCCGGCCCCCGACGCCGTCGGAGGCCTCGTAGATCACCGCTTCATGCCCTTCGTCAGCCAGCAGTCCGGCGCAGCGGAGTCCGGCCAGGCCGGCCCCGACGATGGCGACCGGCCCTGCGCTCACTTCGCCTTCAGCGCGTCCTTCAGGCTCTCGGCGGCGCGATCGCCGACCTTCTTGAAGATCAGCGCGAAGACGGGGTCCAGGACCTTCGCCAGGCCGTGCGGGAGGATGTTTGCCTGGTAGTTGACGACGCTGCCGTCGCCGTCGGGCTTGAAGGTCATCACGTCCTCGATGTCGGCCATGCCGGTCCCGCTCTTCAGCACGACCCTGTTCGGCCGGTCGATTTCGATCGTTTCGTAGGTCAGCGTCAGGTCGCGGCCGGCGAAGCCGGTCACCACCTTGTATTGCGCACCAACCTCATAGGGGTCCCCGTGAATCAGGTCCGAAGTCTTCGTATTCGCGTCCCATACCGGGGCGTTGCTGAAGTCGGCCAGAAGGCTGAATGCCTCATCGACGGACATCGGACTCTTGAAGGTTGCTTTGTAGGTCGCCATGGCCGTCAATCATTACCGATCCGGTGCCCCGGCCTGTGTGATCGATCCACAGCCGGGCGCCGTGAAGAGCGTTGATCACCGTTTCTTCACAGCAGAGCCGCTGCGGGCGTCTAGTTTCCGGTCCACCGTCGAGTACAACCGAGGGCTCCCGAAATCACTCCATGCAGCGTCATCTTGCGTCTTCTCCTTCCCGCGAGTTCGGCGCTAAGCGCATCCGGCAACTGCGCGATGGAACCTCCGCGGCAGGGGTTCCTGCAGATTTCGGGCCCTGGGCGCGACAGCCTGGTCAGGGGCCTGAGGGCCCTTTCGGCCAGGCTGTCGTGAGCTCGACGGTGGCCGGGCCCGGCGATCCACGAGCGGATCGAGGGGATCTGCGGTCGCTACGATCGATCGGTGAGCGCGAAGCCGGCAGGCCCTTTGACAGCTGTGATCGCGGTCGCCGTGCCGCTGGTGATCCTCGGCAATGCGCTCATCGTGCTGCTGATTCCGTGGTTCGCGCACTTCCAGTACGCGCTCCCGGGCTTCCCTGACGACCCGTTCGGCCTGGCCGGGGCGGACCGTTCGGCGCTCGGCGCTACCGGTATCCGATCGATCTGGCCGATCGGGCCGGGGAAAGAACTGCTGGTTGACTCCAGACTGCCCGACGGTTCGGCCGCCTTCGGGCCGGTCGAGATCCGGCATATGGATGACGTGCGCGGCCTGGTCCAGGCCTGCTTCGTGCTGTGGCTCGTCTCGCTCACGGCGGCCGCCGCCGCGGCCTTCAGGCTGATCAGGACAGATCGGGTCGAGGTCCTGCGCCGCGGGCTTCGAATCGGCGCCGCGGTCACGATCGCGTCCATGGCGCTGATCGGCCTGGCGATGCTGGTCGCCTTCGAGCCGGTCTTCGACGGCTTTCACGAGATCTTCTTCGAGCCCGGTACCTGGACCTTCGGCGACGAGGAAACGCTGCGGCGCCTCTATCCGGATGCCTTCTGGGGAATCGCCTCGGGCTTGCTGGCGACTATCGCTCTGGGCCAGGCTGTCTTGCTCTGGCTGAAGACGAAGTAGCCGCTCGGCTCTGGCAAACGACTTGCCGTTTCCGACCGCCGCGGTCCTTACTGTCCCGCGCCGTTGACCTCATCAGCATCTTCAACCGAAACCGACCCGGCGCAGGCCGGTGCCCGACCCGCGGTCAACGGGCGTTGCCGGCCGGCTGCCCGGCTGGCCCTCGGACCGGCCCCTCAGGGCCTGGCAGCAGCAGGCCCTGGCGGCGGTGCGCTGCCATCAGCGACCCGACTTCCTGGCCTCTGCGACGCCGGCCGCCGGCAAGACCACCTTCGGACTGAGGGTCGCTCACGAGATGCTCGCCCAGGGTCGCGTACGCAGGGTCGTCGTGGTCGGGCCGACAACTCACATCTGCCGCCAGTGGGCGCTGGACGCAGCCCGCTACGGGATCGACCTCGAGCCGAACCGCCCAAACTCCGACGGTCCGGAGGCGAGCGACTTCCACGGCGTCGCGGTCACCTACCAGACGGTCGCGTCTGCCCCGGAGGTCCATCGCAGCGCCGCCGTGCGCCCGACCCTGGTGATCGCCGACGAACCTCACCACATGGGCGAGCAGGCCAGCTGGGGGACGAGCGCCCGTCATGCTTTCGGCGACGCGACTTTCCGCCTGCTGCTTTCGGGCACACCGTTCAGGTCGGATGACGCAGCGATCCCCTGGGTCCGCTACGACGACGACGGACTGAGTTCGGCCGACTTCACTTACGGGTACCCGGATGCGCTGGTCGACCGGGTCTGCCGACCGATCACTTTTCTTCCCTACGACGGCGAGATGGAGTGGATCAGCGACGGCCGCATGCGCAGTGCGGATTTCGACCTGGTCCTGCCGGCGACCGAGTCGGCCCGTCGGCTGCGCACCGCCCTCGATGCCGGTGGTGAATGGATGGGTGAGGTACTCGCCGACGCCGACCGCCGGCTGAGCGAGGTCCGGGCGGCCGGCCACCCGGATGCCGGCGGTCTTGTGGTCGCCTCCGATCAGGACCACGCCCGGGCAATAGCCCGGCGACTCAATCTCGTGGCCGGCGAGTTGCCGGAGATCGTGATGAGCGACGAGCCCGGAGCCAGCGCCCGCATCGCCTCTTTCGCGGCCTCGGACGAGCGTTGGCTGGTCTCGGTCCTGATGGTCTCCGAGGGGGTGGACATACCCCGGCTGCGGGTCGGCGTCTACGCAACCGCCGCGCGAACCGAGCTGTTCTTCCGTCAGGTGGTCGGTCGCTTCATCCGGATGACCCCCAGCCCTGCGCGGCAGATGAGCTATCTGCTTCTGCCTGCCGACGGCCGCCTGAAGCAGCTGGCCTTCGAGATCGAGCGCGAACGCCGCCATGCGATCGACCTGGCACCCGGCCTGAAGGACGAGTTGGTCGAACTCGACGCCGAGGTACCGGAGCGCTCGGAGCCCGGGCAGGCCTTCGAGGCGCTGAGCTCGACGGCGGCGGAGGCAGACGAGGCGATCCTTGCCCAGACGACCATGCAGCTGTTCGCCACGGAAGATGTCGAACAGGTCGAATCGGTCTCAGCGATAACCGGCAGGGTCTCATCGATCGTCACGCCCGCGGCACCGAAATCCGCCCCCGGTTCGCTTCGGGGTGCGGGCGAAGGTGGCAGCGCGCAGCCTCAGGTCGCCGAAGCATCCGAAGCGAAGCGGGAGTCGGCCTTTGCCGCCCGGGAACGCCTCCGTGCGCAGCGCCGCGAGATGGTCGCCGACGTCTCGAGGAGGACTGGCGAGAGCCACCGTGAGGTCCACTCCCGCATCAACCGTATGACCGGCGCCCCGTCTGTGGGCAAGGCGACCCGGGATCAGCTCGAAAAGGGCAACGCGATACTGACGCGGGACCTTTCCTGAGCCGCGATTCCGTCAGCCGACGCGTGAGCGGCGTTTCCAGGGCAGACGGATCTTGCGGCGGTCCCTGAGGATCTTCTGGGCGGCGTTGTGGCCCGAGGCTGCGGTCACGCCTCCTCCGGGGTGAGTACCTGCACCGCAGAGGTAGAGCCCTGCGACCGGGGTCGAGTACTGGGCCATGTCGGGGGTGGGCCGCATGAAGGCCATCTGGTTCATGCCCTGCTCGCCCTGGAAGATCGAGCCTCCCTGGAGTCCGAAGATCCTCTCGAGGTCGGGCGGCGCCAGGACCTCGTGTTCGAGCACCGAGTCCTTGAAGCCGGGCGCGAATCTGGCCAGCTGGTCGATGCAGGTCTCCCCGTACCGCTCACGGTCGCCTTGCTTCCACTGCGACTCCTCAGACGGCCCGTACTGGGTGAACATGGTCATGATCCAGCGGTCGTCGTCGGTCAGGGTCGAATCGACCGCTGACGGCAGTTCGGCTTCGACGTAGGGGAGCGTCGCCGGGCGCCCGGCGGCTGCGTCCTGCCAGGAGGCTTCGAGGTAGTCGATCGAAGGACAGATGCTGACCCCGGTGCTCATCAGGAACTGCTGCTCTTCCGGGGTCACGTTTTCGTACTGCGGCGCCTGCGAAAGAACCAGATTGACCTTGACCGAACCTCCGCGGGTGCGGTACCGCTCCATGTCGGTGGCGACCTCGTCGGGGAACTCACTGCCGCCGACAAGATCGAGGACTGTCGACTTCGGGTGGGCCCCCGAAGCGACGATCGGCGCGCGGATCTCTTCACCGCCCGCGAGGGTGACACCCTCTATGGCCCCGTCGCGTACGTTGATTCGGGCGACTTCGCTTTCGGTCCGAATCGTCGCGCCCGCCGCCTCCGCCGAGCGGGCGATCGATTCGGATATCGCTCCCATGCCACCGATCACCTGGCCCCATACGCCAGGCATGCCGTCGAGCTCGCCCAGGGCATGGTGGAGCAGGTTGTAGGCAGTGCCGGGAGTGCGCGGACCCGCCCAGACGCCGACCACGCCGGTCGAAGCGATCGAGCCCTTGAGGCCGTCGTGTTCGAACCAGTCGTCCAGCAGATCGCCTACCGACATCGTGAAGATCCGGATCAGGTCGTTGACGTCCCGCTTGCTCAGTCCGGCTGCCCTGGCACCTTCGCGCAGAAGTCCGGCAAGGTCCCCGGGGGAGCGCGAGCCCAGCGCTGGAGGTTCCCGGAGCAGCATCGGTCGAAGGAAGGAGGCGGTGCGCTGGAGCAGGTCTTCGAAGCCGGCGTATGCGGCGGCGTCCTTCGGGGAGAACCTGGCGATCGACTCGGCCGTGCGCTCGACCTCGCTGAAGAAGAAGATCGGGCCCTCCTCGGTCATGGCCGCGTAGGCGGGATCGAGCGGCACCGCGTGGTAGCCGAACTGCTTGAGCTTGAGGTCTTCGACGACCTTGGGCTGAAGCATCGAGACGACGTAGGAGCAGCGGGAGACCCGCGCTCCGGGCCAGACTTCTTCGGTCACGCAGGCGCCACCGAGAATGTGACGGCGCTCCAGGACGAGTACGTCGAGTCCGGCCCGGGCCAGGTAGGCCGCGGTCGTGAGGCCGTTGTGTCCGCCACCGACCACGATCGCGTCGTATTCGCGCTTCAACGGTCCGTTGCGGGACAGGTCGCCAGGGGCGCGGGTGCCGGAATTCGATGCTGCCTCCATGGCGGCAGGCTAACCAAGAACGCGCCGGGATCCTTCGACCTGAAGACGGCCGCTGAATCCGTCCGGCGATGAGGCGGGAATCCGGCCCGGCGGCAGCCCGGTCTGCGCCCGGTCCGGCCCGCCGCCTTCCGCCGCACCTGCACCAGGGTTTAGCCTCTCGTGATGATCAGTCGTTCTCTGGATCGCCGGAGGGGCCTGGATGCCGACCTCGAGCAGCAGCACACGCCTGAAGGCGTGAGCGACCGCCTTTCGCGCTCACCGAAGACCAGCTACGTACGGGACTTCGTCTACGGGGCGATCGACGGAGCGGTGACGACCTTCGCGGTGGTGGCCGGCGCGGCCGGCGCCAGTCTCGAATCGAGGGTCGTCGTGATCATGGGCCTGGCGAACCTTCTGGCCGACGGTTTCAGCATGGCGGTAAGCAATTTCCTCGGTACACGGGCGCAGGAGCAACAGAAAGAGGTCGCCCGTAAGAGCGAGCTGCGGCACATCGACCTGTACCCCGAGGGTGAGCGCGAGGAGGTGCGCCAGATCTTCGCTGCCAAGGGTTTCGAGGGTGAAGATCTGGAGCGGGCGGTGGAGGTCATCACGAGTGACCGGCGGCGCTGGGTCGAGACGATGCTGACCGAAGAGCTGGGCTTCTCGGCCGAAGACGGATCAGCCGGCAGGTCGGCCCTGGCTACGTTCGTCGCTTTCATCGCGATCGGTTCGATACCGCTGCTTCCCTTCCTGGTGAACCTCGCCTTCGAGGACGCAATCGGCGATCCGTTCGCCGTCGCCGCCGTGATGACCGGTGTGGCGTTCACGCTGGTCGGAGTGCTCAAGGCGGCCGTCATCGGACAGCGGGTCTGGCGCGGCGCTCTCGAGACGGTGGCCCTGGGCGGTGCAGCGGCCGCGGTCGCCTATGCAGTCGGGGTTCTGCTCCAGGGGGTCGGATGACCGTGCTCAGGCCGACCAGTAGGCGCCGATCCGCGCTGTGAAGGCTGCCGGATCTTCGGCGTAGAGACGCCGGGCGATCGGCAGAGCCCGGCCCAGCAGGTCGGCCTGGCGCTCGCGGATGGTCCCGGTGAGAGCCGAGTAGTCGACCTCCGAGCGGCTTGCCGTCTCGTCGAGCAGAACCGAAAGGTCGTTGTAGTCGCCAAGCGTGTCTGCCAGGTCGTCGGCCGCCGACGTCGGGCCGTCGAGACCTTCCGGCCAGGCTTCTTCGAACAGCCGCAGTGCGTACCAGAGTTCCTTCACCCGCTTTCGCAGGGTGTGGACGTATTCAGGCTCGGGGAGCCCGTCGGCGGAGGCGCCGCGCTCGACCGCTGCGAGAGACTTGCGTCCGCCCCGGTAGGAGCGCGCCAGTCCGGCTTCGAACAGGCTCCAGTCGGATTTCCCGAGTGGCCACCCGGGGATAAGGCTGCCGCCCTCTTCGATCTCGTCGGCGACGAGGGCGATCGTCTGCTCGATCGAAGCCCCAGCGGCGGAAGCGGTTCCGGAGCGGCGGCGCTCGGCGAGCTCGGCGATCAGGAGATCCAACGGGGGCGCGTCCTCCGGGTAGTCCGGCAGCACCGAGTCAAGGGTCGATGCGAGCACCTCCGCATCACGGGACTCGGACAGCTTCTTCGCGGCATCCCTGAAGCGCGCGCTCTCCCTGCGGTAGGTCTTCCCGCCGAGTTCGCCTCGGACCAGGGTGAGTACCGCGCGCAGCTTCTTCATGTCTTTGCGTGCGGTGTGGATCGCGTCGGCCCGGTCTCCACCGGGCACCTGACGCAGGCTCGTCACGGCCGAATCGACCCGTGCCCTGGCCACCCGGCGAACTTCCTCGGCCGGATCACCGGGACCGAGGCGGTAGCGGGTCCGGTTGATGGTCCCCGGGTCGAGTCGCTCGGACTCCGGCGCCGGTCGTGCCGAGGCCGCTGCCATGCCGGCTGCGGCAACCGGTGTGATCGCCTGATGCCGTTCCGGAGGCTCCGAATCCTCCCCGGTGCTCTCGGCGTCCGTGCTCGGCGGCTCGACTGGCTCGCCGATCTCGATGGTGAATTCGGCGACGTCGGTTTCCCCCGGCTCCACTGAGGTGAGGTCCCGGCCGCTGATCAGCGCGTTGGTCGGGGCCTTCATCGGTTCGAAGCAGATGAAATCCCCGTCACTCGGTGCGTAGACCTGGGCGGCGTTGAGGCCGCGTGTGAAAGTAACCGTGATCTGGACCGTGTCGTCACAGACCCGGAACTGCGCTCCGTCGGGAACGCCGGTGAAGGCGTCGTCCAGATCCCGGTCGGCCAGGTCGAATCGCTCCGCTTCGGCCGGGGCGCTGTTACCTGTCGGGATCTGGCGAGAGTCTGTTTCGAGCGAGGTCATGGCCGGCAGGTCCACCTGCCATTTCTCACGCTCGGAGTCAGGCAGGGTCAGGTAGGGATGGAATCCGTAGGCCAGTGGAACCGCGAGGTCTCCGGTCGGCGTGACCGACGTCCGGACCGAGAGGCGTTGGCCGGAGAGTCCGAACTCGAGTTCGAGGCGGTGGGGGAAGGGGAAGGTGGCCAGCAATTCCGGGTGATCGCCGAACTCCAGGGTGGCCTTGACTCTTGCAGAGGTCAGATCGTCTTCGGCCGAAGCGTCCCCTACTTTCCAGAATGGAGAGGCGGCCAGGGTCCCGTGTATCGCGAGTCCGTTTTCGTCTCGCTTGATTCGGTAAGAACCGGGGTCGATCCTGGCCGGCCGCGGTCCGAACTTCCAGGAATCGCGAGCCAGGCGATTGGCCCAGGGATAGAGGATCGGGATACCCATCGTGCTTCCCGATTCGACGTATGCGGAGAGGCCGTCGCGCTGGGCGAGGTACTCCTGTCCTTCGAAATCGAGCGAAACGCAGATCATTCCGGCACCCGGAACGAAGGTGGCGGAGAGGCCGCTACCCGAGTCGAGCCTGATCGCCTTGAACGCCATGGGGTAATGATGAACCATGAAAGCCGGACGGGCGTTTACGAAAATCGACCATCGTCAGGGGCCGGCCTGATGGGCCCGGGTGTTCCGTCCGGCATCACCGAAGCGGCGGAGCAGGCCCTCGGACGGCCCGTGCTGGGGCTGTATCCCTGTGCGGGTGGTGACATCAACAGCGCCCTGCGGCTTGATCTCGGAGGTGGAGATGCGGCGTTCCTCAAGTACCGGGTCGGTGCAGCTGTGGATGAGTTCAAGGACGAAGCCGCCGGGCTCGACTGGCTGGCCGGGCCCGGAGCCATCCCTGTGCCGCGCGTCCTGGCAGTCGTAGAGGAAGAGGCCTGCCCGGGCCTGATCCTCGAATGGCTCGAGCCCGGGTCGTCCCTCGGCGCCGCCGGTGAAGAAGAGCTGGCGCGCGGGCTGGCCGGCCTCCACCGCTCGGGAGCCGACTTCCATGGTCAGCGCGCCCCGGGTTCGCTTTCGGGCGAGGTTCGCCTCGGGCGGGCCACGCTTGCGGCTCCAGACAGCGAGCGAACCGAATCCGGATTCGCGGGGCTCTACGCGAGCAGGCTCGAGGACCTGGCGCGACAGGCGTCCCGGAACGGCGCAATCGACCTCGAAGGCGCGACTGCGATATCCCGGCTGGCGGAACAGATCGAGCGCTTCAGCGGGCCGGACGTGCCTCCGTCGAGGCTCCACGGTGACCTTTGGTCGGGCAATGTGCTGGCCGACGGTGCCGGACACCCGTGGCTGATAGACCCCGCCGCATACGGAGGGCACCCCGAGGTGGATCTGGCGATGCTGGAACTATTCGGCTCGCCCTCGCGGCGCTTCTTCGCGGCCTATGAAGAGGTATCAACGCTGCCCGAGGGCCGGGGCGACCGGACCGGCCTGTGGCAGGTGCAGCCGCTGCTGGTTCACGCCGTGCTGTTCGGCGGCCACTACGGGAGGGCCGCAAAAGCGGCAGCTGAGGAATACCTCGCAAGCTGACGCAGAGGGAGTCAGCCGCCCCCGCAGTCCTCCAGGCCGTACTCGCCGGCGAGGCGGCTCGCCTTCTCGAAATCGGCGGGTGGCTGATCAATCGCGGCCGAGGGGTCGTCGGCGATCTCCTCGACTGCCGCGGCCAGTGAATCGTAGATCTCGTTGACCGTTTCCTCGTCGCCCTCCGGTGGCGTCAGGGCGCGTAGCTCTTCGAGTTGAACCTCGAGGTTGGGGACCGCTTCGTCGTTTGTGAATTCAACGATCTCTTCCCGGCTCGGCTGCTCCGTTCCGAAGGTCTCTTCGATCACCGTGTCAAGTGCCTCGTCCGCTTCGCGGCAGATCTCGTCGGCCTGGGCGACGTATTCCTCCTGCGTGGGTGCGTCGTCGTCCGGAGCATCCGACGCCGAACAGGGCTGCCGGCAGGGTTGCCAATACGCACAGATAAGTCGCTTTCATCAGTTCCCCTCTGGTCTGTGCCCGTCGTCCGAACCATTTGCCGATCCTCGGGGCAACCTGAGGGTCATGCTAACGGCCGGCCAGGCCGGCGGGGCCGGTCTATCGCCCTGAGAAGCGGGCGTTGCCGGGCCCCTTTTCGAGGAAGGTCCGTACTGCCCCCTGGAGGTCCTCGCTGCCGAACAGGCCGGCGGCGTCGCGCCGGGTCACCCGGTCGGCCGCCGGTACGCCGCCTTCGACGTAGGCCCGCAGGATGCGCTTGGTCATCGCGTGGGCAAGCGTCGGACCTTCGGCCAGCCTCATCGACAGCTCGGCGGCCCGCTCCTGGAGCTGGTCTTCAGGCAGAACTTCGTTGACTACGTTCCACCGCTCCAGCGTCGAAGCATCGAAGAGTTCGCCGGTCATCACCAACTGGCGGGCGCGACCCGAACCGGCGCGTTCGGCCAGCCGCTGCGGGCCGCCCATCGACGGTGTCAGGCCGACGACGATCTCGACCAGGCCGAAGCTGGCCGACTCCGAGGCGAGGATCAGATCGCAGGCCAGCGAAAGCTCGAAGGCGGCAGTGAGGGTCAGTCCGTGGGCGGCGAAGACGACCGGCAGGGGGAGGGCCTCGATCCGGTCGATCAGACCGAGCAGATCGGTCCAGAGCTTCGAGCCCTGTTCCGGGCTCAGTCCCTCGAACTCGGCTACGTTGACGCCGCCCGATACGACCCGGCCCTCGGCCCTGATCAGCAGCGCCCTGGGCACTTCGGTCCTGACTTCTTCTATGGCTGAGTCGAGGTCGGCGATCAATCCGGCGTCGAAGAGGTTCAGTGGGGGGCTGTCGATGGTGATCGTCGCCAGCGGTCCGTTCCGCTCGAGTGTCGCGAGGCTCATTTGATTTCCTTTCCGCGGAGCGAAAGCTCCAGTTCGAATCTGGACTCGGGGTCGTCAAGGGTGTCGCCGAAGAGTTCGCGGAGGCGCGCGACCCGGTATCGCGCTGTCTGGGGGTGGATGTGGAGTGCGCGGGCCATTTCGACGGCGTTGCCGCGGTGCTCCAGCCATGCGGCCGTGGTCTCCGCCATGCGGACCCTGGCGTTGGGCGTCAGGTCTTCCAGCGGTGCCAGCCTGCTTCTTCCGAGTCTGGAGATCAGATCACGGCTTTCGAACAGGGCGAGGTCCACGAGATGCTCATCGACCCGGACCAGCCTGCCGGAGCGGATCGAGCCCGTCTCGATCGCTCGCAGGGCACTGCGCGCCAGGCGCCAGGATCCGGCCAGCTCGACCGGTTTCAGTTCCGGGCCCAGAGCCGCGGCCTTCTTGCCCACCGCCTTCTCCAGCACCTTCAGACGGCCGGGACCGCCGGAATCCGGAATAACGACGCAGCCGGTCGCATCGACCGTGGCCGAGATCACCTCGCTCGGGAGGAAGCGCGTGATCTCGGCCAGGTCGCGCTCGTGGCAGGAAAGTGTTGCGGCGCTCCTCGGCAGTAGCCAGTCGGCGGCAGCTGAAAGCGATTCCACCTCCGCGTTCGCCGCAGGCGGCGAACGCAGCAGTGCGCTCACCAGTTGACGCTGTTGGCGAAAGCGCTTTCCGAGACTCTCCGATTGAGCTTCGGTGAAACCCTCGGTCGAATCCGAAGAGAGCTCGTTGATGTAGACGAAAATCGATTCGGCCAGCAGGCTCAGCGTCTTGCCGTCGAGTCCGCTGTCCAGTCCCGCCGCGGCGATCCTGCGCCAGGCGATCCTCGCACCGACCCGGTAGGCCGCCTGCAGTGAATCCAGGGCCCGCCCGCTCCTGAACTCTCCTCTTCCCAGCTCCGCATAGACCTCGCGCCCCGGCCCGCGGTCGGCGTCGGGTTCCCGGATCAGCTCGACGAACTGACTCAGCGCCGCCGCGACCCCACGGTGGACACCCCTGCCGAAGCTGCCCTCGAGCGGCATCGCGTAATCGGGTATTTCGCGACCGATCGTCTCGAGGATCTCCGCCGAAACGGCCGGTAGTTCGGGTTCGATCACCGCCGCGACCTCGGGCCTGAGACCTCGCCATGGCTCTTTCTCCAAAGAAACTATAAGGAGACTTATAACAACTGGGTCAGATGCTTTGAATATTGGCTAAGAATAAAAGTCTGAATGATAAATAATCTTCCCTAATGGAAAGCGCCACTCAGACCGGAACGGAATCCGTGTCCATGTCACCTGCCGGGTCGGATTCCGGCCCGCCTGCTGCCCTGCCGGAGATGGCGACCGCGGACAAGGTCGGCAACATGGTTTCGGTGGTCCTTCCCTTTCTCGCGCTGATCGCGGCGGCAGTGGTCTTCTGGAATCAGTTCGTCAGCCTGACCGACCTCGTGATCCTTCTTGTCATGTACGTGCTGACCGGCCTCGGCATAACCGTCGGTTTCCACCGCCTGCTTACCCATCGCGCCTTCCAGACATACCGACCGGTCCGGTACGGCTTTGCGGTGCTCGGCTCGCTGTCGGTTCAGGGCCCGGTCAATACCTGGGTCGCCGACCATCGCAAGCACCATGCCCATACCGACAGGGAAGGGGATCCCCACAGCCCTCACGTCGGTCACGGCGACGGCCTGAAGGGCATCCTCGCAGGCCTCTGGCACGCTCATATCGGCTGGTCCTTCAAAGACCACGGTCTGGCCGACGAAAAGAAGTACGCCCGCGAGCTGAACGAGGACCGCGGAATGCGCTGGATCAGCAAGTACTTCCTGATCTTCCTGGTGGTCAGCCTTATCATCCCCACGGCCGCCGGCTACATGGTCAGCGGCACGCTCGCAGGCGCTGCTACCGGGCTGCTCTGGGGAGGACTCGTCCGGATATTCCTGGTCCACCACATCACCTGGAGCATCAACTCGATCTGCCATTTCATGGGTACACGCCGTTTCGATACCGACGACGAGTCGACCAATGTCTTCTGGTTGGCCCTGCCCTCTTTCGGGGAGTCGTGGCACCACAACCACCACGCCTTCCCCCGCGCCGCCGACAACGGGCTGCGCCGGAGAGAACTGGATCCATCGGCCTGGGTCATCACCGCACTCGAAAAGGTCGGTCTGGCCTGGAACGTGGTCCGGATCACCCCCGAGCGCCAGCAGCAGCGACTGGCAGGACAGCGGCCGGCCGGCCTCCCCTGAGGTGATCAGCCGGTTGCGCTAGTTTGGGCGTCATCGGCTTCCCGGCATTGGAGAATTCATGAACCTGCTTTTCAGACCAGTCGGCATCATCGCCGGCTTCGCGGCCGGCTTCATCGCCCGCAAGGCCTTTGATCAGATCTGGCAGGCGGTTGACGGCGGCGATCCGCCGGATGCCGAGGAGATCGATATCCCGAAGGGCAAGTTCGTGGTCTCGCTGGCGCTCGAAGGGGTGATCTTCACGGTCGTGCGAGGTCTGGCCGACCACTACTCGAGGGTCGCCTTCTACCGCTACACCGGGGCCTGGCCGGGGCAAAAGAACGACGACTGAGTCGCCAGGGCCGCTTCGACCCGGTCCGGTTGACCGGCTTCAGTTCTCCCCGGGCGGACCGCTGAAGGCCTTCATCACGAGCTCCTGAACCCGGCCCCGGTCTTCTCGGGCCACCATCGGCGCGTCTTTTGTCGGAACGACCAGGCGGAAGAATTCCTTGCGCTCCTCTTCGTCGAGGTTGTTGTAGAGGCGCTGGGTGTGGTGGGAGAGCCAACGGGCCCTCATCCAGACAGCCGGCCAGTCAACCCGCTTTGCGAAGTCCCAGGACCTGGCGGCGATCCCGGCCGCTACACCGGCACGCGCGGCTTTCGACTTCTTCGCCACGTCAGAGCAGCCTGGAGATCGTGAAGGCGCGGCTGCCCTTGGGCGTGTTCACCTCGACCACTTCGCCGACGTTCCTGTTCCGGAGGGCCTGACCGACCGGGGACTCGGCCGACAGCCGGCCCTCGGCCAGGCTTGCTTCGGTCGAGCCGACCAGGGTCCATTCGTGCTCCCGGCCTTGCGAGTCGGTGACTATGGCGGTGCGGCCGAAAGCGAAGGTTGCGGTCGAGTCCTGGTCGACTTCGACCACGACCGCGTCGCGCAGGCGCTCACGGGCCCTCTTGATCCTGGTCTCGAGGTGGGCCTGATCTTCCTTGGCGATGTGGTACTCGGCGTTCTCCTTGAGGTCGCCCATCGCCCGCGCGACCTTGAGGCGTTCCGAGATCCTCTCCCTGGCCGGGCCTTCAAGCTCCTCGATCTCGTCCCGCAGTGTCTCCAGGCCCTCGGCTGTGATCGGTTCGCCAGATGCTGCGCTGTCTGCCATGGCATCACTCTACGGCTTCGATCGTCTTCACCGCGAAATACGGACCACCCGCAGGCTTCGTCAGGAGCCGCCCATTAGGCTTGAAGCGTGGACCGCACGGTCAAGCTTTCCCTGTTTGCGATGTCCCTCGGTGTCCTGGTGATCGCAAACGACTTCACGGCGATGAACGTGGCGATTCCGGCGATCGAGGAGGACTTCGATACCAGCGTGACCACCGCGCAGTGGGTAGTCAATGCTTATGCGCTGACTTTCGGCGTCCTGATCGTGACCGGAGGGCGACTCGCCGATCTGTTCGGCCGCCGGGAGGCCTTCTTCCTCGGAGCCGGGATCTTCGGCCTGATGTCGCTGCTGGCCGGAGCGGCGCAGAGCGAGGCGTGGCTCATCGCGGCGAGGGCGCTGATGGGGGTGGGGGGCGCGCTGATGTGGCCGGCGGTGCTCGGCATGACCTACGCCGCTCTGCCGGCCGAGAAGGCGGGCCTTGCCGGCGGCCTGATCCTCGGCGTGGCCGGCTTGGGCAACGCGCTCGGCCCGGTCCTGGGCGGAGCATTGACCGAATTCCTGAGCTGGCGCTGGATTCTCTTCCTGAACGTTCCGATCGCGCTGGTCGCGATTCTCTGCGTCTGGCTTTACATCAACCAGCCGCGGCCTGAGACCGCAGACCGGAAGATCGATTACGGCGGCATCCTGACTGTGTCCGGCGGGCTCGTCATCTTCATGATCGCGCTCGATCAGTCGGTCGATGTCGGTTGGGGCGACCCTCTCATCCTCGGTGCCGTAGTCGTGTCTTTCCTGCTCCTGCTGGCATTCGGCTGGATCGAGCGGCGGGCGGGGGAGCACGCCCTGATTCCACGGGACGTGATCGGGAACGAAAGCTTCGCCGCTTCCTGCCTGGCGATCCTCTTCATGTCGGCCGTCTTCTTCGGTGCGATGTTCTATCTGCCCCAGTACATGATGAAGGAGTTCAGCTACACCGCCTTCGAAGCAGGGTTCGGAATGCTGCCTTTCATGGCCGTCTTCGCGGCCACTTCGTTCGTATCCGGTCCGCTCTACAACCGTGTCGGCGCCAAGCCGATCGTCACGGCCGGTGCGGCGGGAATTGCCGCAGGGCCCCTGGTCGTTTCGTTCGGGATCTCCAGCGGCGGTACCTACCCTGCGCTTGTTCCCGGCATGGTCATTCTGGGCATCGGGATCGGCCTTTTCTATTCGTCGGCGACCACATCGGGCGTGACCTCGGTGGCCGAATCGCGGACCAGCCTTGCCGGCGGCATCATCTACATGTGCCAGGTCGCCGGCGGATCGGTAGGACTTGCGCTCACCACCACCGTCTTCGCCTCGCAGTCTGACCTGATCGACGGTCTCCACGCCGCGTTCCGGCTCGACGCCGCGCTTGCTTTCATCGGTTTCCTGATCGTTCTCTTCTTCGTCGGCGGCCGGCTCGGTGCCGGTCGCCGGCAAGCCACCTGAGCGATTCCTGAAAACTTTTTCCGGGATCGTCAACCGATTCCGGGCGTGCCTCCGTATAGCGGGTAGATGTCAAACCAATCACGGAGGTAGTTTCGATGTTTTCGACAGCAGTAATCAGGGAAGGAAAAGGCATTGCGCGCCTGGCAGGGGCCGGTTTCGCGTCTCTCGTAGCCCTCGCCATGGTTCTCGTTCCTCGCTCCCGGAGCGTCGGCAAACCCGATCGCGAGCGGAAGTACCGCGCTCACGGTCGACAAGAAGCCGGCCAAGAAGCTGAAGAAGAACAAGATCAAGGTCCAGCGGGTCAAGCCGGCCAAAGTCCAGAAGGGCTCGTTCGTCTTTCCGGTCACCGGTGGCAAGCTCAAGCCGGCCGATCCGAGCACCGGAGTGATCCGCCACTCGGGCGGCCTCAGGTTCAAGTCCGGCAAGCGCAAGCTCGTCGCCAAGAAGTTCGTGATCAAGGTCGCCAATGGCGTGGTTGTCGCCAAAGTCGGCGGCGAAACAATGTCAGGCTGCTGTCTCGGTCGACCTCGGCAGGGCCGAGATCAGCCGGGACGCATTCGGCATCGACGTGCGCAGGGTCGGCCTCTCGCTGACCGGTGCCGCCGCGAAGGCGCTCAACAAGACACTGAAGACCAAGGCGTTCAAGAAGGGCCTGCGACTCGGACACGCTGTTGTCAAGACGCAGCCCTCATCGGTCGGACTGGCCGCTGAAGGCAGCACCGACCTGACGCCCGATGCGGGTACGGTTGGAGTGCTGGTCGGCGCCGGCATCACGCCTGCCCCGATCTCGCCGGCCACGGTGACGCCGATGGGCGACTTCTCGTTCCCGATCACCGGCGGTCGAGCCGACGTGAACACGTTCGCGGGCGAGATCAGGCACAGCGGTGGTATCTCGCTGACTCGGGGCATGGACGTGCTCGAGCTGACCGACTTCACGATCAACGTTGACGGTGATCCCGATCTGACTGCGATCGTGAACGGCGGGCCCAGGGTTTCGATCCTGGATCTCGATCTCTCGGGCCTCACGGTTGATGTCGATCCGCTGGACATCACCCTGGGTAACGCCACGGCCAACATTTCGGCGGCCGCAGCCGGCGCATTGACCGACACGTTCGGTCTGCCCGACACGACTGGCGCTCCCCTCGGCATCGCGAAGATCAACGCGATCGCCAACTAGCTACGACGAGCCGAAGCGGGCGGCCCCTTCCCCCGGGGTCGCCCGCCGTTCGGCACCACAGAACTTCCAACTTTCCACCAAACCAGCAACAAACGACAACAAGTCAAACGAAGGAGAAACGAATCATGGACATCAAGAAAGCGCTTCTACTGGGCCTCTGTATCCCGGCCCTGGCTTTCGGCGTCGCAGCTTGTAGCGATGACGACGACAGCAGCGACAGCACCACCACCGAGCAGGTCGAAGAGGCCCCGGCCGAAGAGGGTGCCAGCCTGGACATCGTGGAGACCGCTCAGGCGACTCCCGACCTGACCACTCTGGTCGACGCTGTGCTCGCGGCCGAACTGGTCGAGACCCTCCAGGGCGAAGGTCCGTTCACCGTGTTCGCGCCGACCAACGACGCCTTCTCGGCACTGCCCCCGGAGAGCTCGAGCGTCTGCTCAAGCCGGCCAACCGGGACGAACTCGCCAACATCCTCACCTACCACGTGGTGGCCGGTGACGTGAAGGCGGCCGACCTGTCCGACGGACAGATGGTCGAGACCGTCCAGGGCGACGACCTCACCGTCTCAATCAACGGTGACAAGGTCATGATCAACGACGCAGAAGTCGTTCAGGCAGATATCGAGACTTCGAACGGCACGGTCCACGTGATCGACGGAGTCCTGCTGCCCAGCAGCTAGGCGATCGGGGGATGACCGGCATGAATTCAGCAGTTGAAACGAATTCGGTGACCTGGTCATCCCCCGTTTACCTTTCATTCACGGGCGTGATTGACTATCTGGGGACTTTGCTTACGAGAAGAGCCGAACCAGATGAGCAGGTCCTTGCCGACCGACTGACCGGGCGTGACGAAGTTGCGCTCGCAGAGGTCTACGACCTGTTTTCCCGCCCGGTGTTTTCCTTTCTGCACAGATTCACCGGAGACCGTAATGCCGCCGAGGACGTTCAGCAGCAAGTCTTCCTGGAGGTCTGGCAGAAGGCTACGAACTTCGATCCCGGACGGGGCAGCATGCTCACCTGGATCATGACTATCGCCCGCAGCCGCGCGCTCGACCACAGTCGCCGCCGCGTGCCGGAGCCCCACGATCCTTCGTCCGCGGCCGAACTGGCCGAATCGGGCGCGGGCGGGCATTCCGACATCGACCGGGCGATCGACGACTGGCATTTCATCCAGCTGATCGACCAGCTGCCCGCAGATGAAGCCCGCCTGCTCGAGTACCGATTTCATGGCCAGCTGAGCCAGGCCGAGATTTCCGAGAAGACCGGTATCCCGCTGGGAACCGTGAAATCCAGGATGGTCAGCGGCCTGGAGCGTCTGCGAGCCCAGATGGAGGTTGAAGCATGAGCCCCGATACTCGCCAGAACGCCATTGAGTACCTGCTTGGTGAACTCCCCGCCGACCAGGTAGATCGCTTCGAGGCTGAACTCCTGCTGGATTCCACCCTCAGGGCCGAGGTCGACCGGCTGCGACCGGTGGTAACCAGGCTCGAGAGCACTTCGACCGAGGCCTGGGAGCCGGTCGAGCCTCCTCCGCTCGACATTGCCGCCATCGTCGGTGCAGATGCGACACATTCCGGCGCCCCCGCGACCAGCCCGGCGTCCGCCGAGCCGACGGGCCTCGAAGCGGCTCAGGAGTCCCCGGCTCCCACGACTCGAGCCAGAGCCGACAAGCCGCGCCGCAGCCTCGCCGAGCGCCTCGGACTGGCCTGGCCCACGGTTGCCGCAGCTGCGTTCTCGGCACTGCTTGTCCTCGCGGTCGGCATCGGCGTCGGTACCCAGCTGGGCGGCGACGGTGCGACTTCGGATGATCCGGCGCAGACTCTTGCTCTCCAAACGATCGGAGAGGAGGTTCCGGCCGGAGCCTCGGGCGAAGTGCTTCTGACCGGTGACGCCGGCGATCAGCTCACCCTCGACGTCTCGGGGCTCGAGCAGACCGGGGACCGCGAGTTCTACGAGTTCTGGCTGCTGGGAGACGAAGGCGAACTGGTTTCCCTCGGATCCTTCCGGGTCGAACCTGACGGCAACTCACAGATCGATGTACCGCTGCCCGTCAATCCCGAGAAGTACAGCTACTTCGATGTTTCGATCGAGCCCGAGAACGGCAGTCCGGACCACTCCGGCCGTTCCGTCCTGCGGGGCCTGACCCGGTCTTGACGCCAGAGCACGTCGTCCTCGGTAGTGGCGGGGTGCTGGGCGACACCTGGATGAGCGGCCTGATCGCCGGACTGCTCGAGGCCGGCGGCCCGGATCTGAGGCTTGCCGGTCGCTTCGTCGGTACATCGGCCGGATCGATCGTAGCCACGCGGCTGGCCGCCGGGGAGGACCTGCGCAACTACGTCGAGCGCCGTTTCGGTGTCGACGGCGCTGTAGGTGTGCGGGAGTCCACGAACGGGGCCGGGGCGGTCGGTGCGAACCCCGCAGTCGGTACCGGCGGCCTTTCTGCCCCGGCGGTCCGCCTGCTGCGCCTCGCCGGCCCGGCCGGCAGGTTGGCCAGGCGCGTCGTTCTCAAGGCGGTTCCTCAGGGTGGCGAAGAGCTGTCCCGACTCGGCCGGACGATCGACCGGATCATGCCCGAGTGGGATCCGCGCCTGAACCTGGTTGGTGTGAACCTGGCCCGGGGTGGCCGGGTGGTGATCAGCGAGCAGGACCATCTCGGCCTTTCGGTAAGCGAGGCCGTGCGAGCGTCGTGTGCGATTCCCGGAGTTTTCCGTCCGGTACCGAGCGCCCGCGGACCGATCGTCGACGGAGGGGTCTGGAGCCCGGTGAACCTCGATGCCGTCAGCCCGGAATCCGGCTCCAGTCTGCTCTGCCTGTATCCGTCCGGATACCGCAGTCATCCTCAGAACCGCAGAAGGCGTGCGGCGACAGGAATCTCGCGGACCCGTGTCGCACTCGAGGCAGCCGCGGTCCGCGGCAAGGGGACCCGGGTCATGACGGTGATCCCCGATTCTGCCTCGGCGGAGGCGATCGGTCCCGACCGGATGGAGCACGAGCGGGACCCGGCGGTGGCAGCAGCCGGCTACTCGCAGGGCATGTCGCTGGCCTCTGGTCTCAATTGCTGGCTCACTTCGTAGCGAGTGGGATGCATGTCACACGGGCCCCTGCAACCGGCGCCCGGCCTGCCTGCGTATTGACCAGTAATGAAAGTAGCTGTGATCGGAACCGGGATCTCCGGACTGGCAGCCGCACACCGGCTCAAAGACAGGGTCGAACTGACTGTCTTCGAGGCCGACCGCCGGACCGGAGGTCACGCAAATACGGTCGTGGTCGAATCCGAGCGCGGCTTCGAGTCGGTCGATACGGGTTTCATCGTCTTCAACGAGCGCAACTACCCTGAGTTCACCCGGATCCTGGAGGAGATGGAAGTCCCGTCTCGGCCCTCTTCGATGAGTTTCTCCTATACCGACGGCAGGCTCGAGTACGCCGGCCGCGACCTCGGCAGCCTGTTCGCCCAGCGCAGCAACATCCTTCGACCGTCTTTCCTCCGGATGCTGACTGAGTTCACCCGTTTCCAGCGCCTGCTCCGGCAACTGGTCGCCGCCGGGGAGATGGGTCCGTCGCTCGACGAATTCCTGGCCGAGCACCGATTCGCACCCGCCCTGAAGGAGAGGGTGGTGATTCCACTGGTCGCCTCCGTATGGTCGGCGGACCCGGGCCAGATGTCCAGCTTTCCGGTCGGATTCCTGGCCCGTTTCCTTGACAACCACGGTCTTCTCTCGCTACGGGATCGGCCGAGCTGGCGCACGATCGAAGGCGGCTCCTGGCAGTACGTCGAGGCCCTGACCGCACCGATCCGCTCAAGCGTCAGGACCGGCACGCCAGTAGATCGCGTCACCCGGTTCGACGACCGCGTCGAGGTCGTTCCGAGAGGCGGCCCGGCCGAGAGCTTCGACGAGGTGGTCATCGCCACGCATTCCGATCAGGCCCTTCGGATGCTCGCCGACCCCAGCGACAGCGAGCGGGAACTGCTCGCTTCGATCGCCTACCAGCCGAACCATACGATCCTCCACACTGACCGCTCGGTCATGCCTGACAGAAAGGCCGCCTGGGCCTGCTGGAACTACCGCCAGACCGGTCAGACCTCGAACCGGGCAACGCTTACCTACGACATGAACCGCCTCCAGACCCTGTCCTGCCGGCGACGGTTCTTCGTCAGCCTCAACCTCGAGCACCTGATCGACCCCGACTCGATCCTCGCCCGCTTCGAGTACGAGCACCCGGTCTTCACCCCTGAAACCGTGGCCGCCCAGGAGCGCTGGGGCGAGATCAGCGGGGTCCGCCGGACTCACTTCTGTGGTGCCTACTGGCGCAACGGATTTCACGAAGACGGTGCGTTCAGTGGCATCCGTGCGGCCCGTGCAGTCGAATCCCGGATCGAAGAGGGTGGCACCGGACTGGGCAGGCAGGTTCCCAGCGAATGGGCCTGAGCAGCGCGATCTACGAGGGTGAGGTCCGGCACCGTCGCTTCAGTGAGGTCGAGCGTGAGTTCACCTACCGGGTCTTCATGGTCTACCTCGACCTTGCAGAGATCAATCAGGTGATGTCGATCCATCCTCTTTGGTCGACCCGGCCCCGATCCGCGGCAAGTTTCCGGCGACACGACTACCTGGGGCCCTCGAGCGAGCCACTCGACGCCTGTGTTCGCGACCGGGTCGCAGCCCGGACGGGCAGTCGGCCGGGCGGCCCGATAAGGATGCTTACCGGGCTGCGCTACTTCGGGCTGCTCGAGAATCCGGTCAGCTTCTACTACTGCTTCGACCGGTCGGGAAAGCGACTCGAAGCGGTGCTTGCCGAGGTCACGAACACCCCTTGGGGTGACCGTCACAGCTATGTGGTCGACGGCGTGGGGCGTGGCGGTTCCTTTGTATCCTCGCGTCTTGAAAAGGCGATGCACGTTTCCCCGCTGATGGACATGGACCACAACTACGAGCTCAACTTCGGCCTCCCCGGGGATTCCCTGCCGGTCCACATCGAAAGCGAGAAGGCCGGACAGAAGGCCTTCGACGCGACGCTGAGGCTCTCCAGGACCGAGATAGACCGTCGCTCCCTCAGCCGGGTGTTGCTGACTTATCCACCGATGAGCTACCGCGTCCTGGCGGGCATCTATACGCAGGCCGCGGTCACCTGGCTGCGCGGGGCCCGTTTTCATGGCAGACCGCCCACTTCCAGAGGCGAAGCCCGTCCTTCTCCCGCATCACTCAGCCCGGCACCTTCGGCTTGCCCGGTATGAACCCGGTGCGCGCGGCCGTCCTGCGCTTCCTGGACGGGATCTCCTACGGCTCGATCCGATTCAAAGAGGCCGGCCGGACGCAGGTGATCGGCCAGGGCAACCCGGGACCGACGGTCGATGTGACGGTCCACTCTTCGAGGTTGTGGACGCAGATGCTGAGAGGCAGCACCGGTATGGCCGAGAGCTACGTCTCGGGCGAGTGGGATTGCGACGATCTGGTCGGCCTGGCGACCCTGGCGGGTCGAAACCTCGAGCACCTCGACCGGCTGCGTCGCCCGCTTCACGGCCTGATCGGCCCGATCCAGCGCCTGGGCTTGACCATGCCACGCACAACCAGGGCGAGGGGCAGGCGGCAGATCGCCGCCCACTACGACCTCGGGAACGACCTCTTCTCCCTCTTCCTGGATCCGTCGATGAACTACTCCTCCGGCGTCTACCTCGATTCTGGGGACGACCTCGAGCAGGCCCAGATCAACAAGATGGACCGGATCGCCGACCGCCTCGAACTCGGACCCGAGCACCACCTGCTGGAGATCGGCACCGGCTGGGGAGGTCTCGCCGCCCACATCGCCGGGCGGACCGGTTGCCGGATCACCACCACGACGATCTCGAAGGAGCAGGCGTCCCTGGCCAGGAAAAGAGTCGAGGCGGCCGGCCTCACCGAGCTCATCGAGGTCATCGAGGTCGACTACCGTGACCTGACCGGAAGCTACGACAGGCTGGTCTCGGTCGAGATGATCGAGGCCGTCGGATGGAAGGACTTTCCGACCTACTTCGGCAAGTGCTCGTCGCTACTGAAGCCCGGCGGCGCGATGCTGCTGCAGGCGATCGTGATCGACGACGACGCTTACGAACTCGAGAAGGCTTCACGCAGCTTCATCAGCCGCTTCATTTTCCCCGGCGGCTGCCTGCCGTCGGTGGACGAGATCAACAGGTGCCTGGAATCCGAGACCGACCTGAGAACGACCTGGATGGATGACATCGGCGACGACTATGCACGCACGCTCTGCGACTGGCGCGAGCGCTTTCTGGCGGTTACGGGACGACTCGAGCAGCTCGGCTACGACCGGCGCTTCCGGCGGATGTGGCTGCTTTACTTCGGCTTCGCCGAGGGCGGCTTCAGGTCGGGCAGAAACGGTGATGTCCAGATGCTGCTCGCCAAGCCGGACTTCTCGCCCTCGAGCCGTCGCGATCAGACCGCGCGGGCCTCGACCCAGCCCTCGGGCAGGGCACCGGCAGGCACCAGGCCTGCGTAATCGGGGAAGTTCCGGCGCGCCACTCGCTCTGCCGCGCTGCCTTCGAACACCGGGTGGAGGTCTCCGACGGTGAGCAGTACCCGCGCGGTCGCGCCGATCTGAAGGTCGGCGGCGGTCGGAGTATCGCCGTCGATCAGTCCCTGCTCGGCGTAGCCTTCGATCCGGTCGATCATGCCGGGAAGGGCCTTCAGGTCGTCGGCCATCTGGACGGCGGAGATCCCGTGGTACTTCCAGGTGGCACGGACGAACTTGATCGCGTAGTCGGTGCCGGCAGGGTCGAGTTGCCCGGCGCCGCCGAAGCTGCCCATCGCTTCCGGACGGAAGTGGAGTGCCGACCATGGGAGGCGCCGTCCGAAGTCCTGGAAATCACCGTCGGCCCAGAGCTCGGCCTCGCGAACGCCGTCCGCGATCGCCTCGGGATACAGCGCATGCTCTGGAAAATCCTGCTCGAGCTTCCACAGAATCGCGGTCGATCCGTGGACCGTCTCGTCCCCGATTGTCATGCCGGGAACGGTACGTCGACCTTCTCCGTAGATCCGCTCGACCTCGTCCTGGTGCTTGCCCATCGCAAGGTTCACCAACTCGTAAGTGAGTTGCTTGTGCTTGAGCGCCGCTTCAGCAGTCAGGCACGGGTGGGAGGGCGGCAGTACGTGGAGTGTTATCGGCACCGAATTTGACATCGGTCAACTCTACGATGCCGGGCCACCGGAATGCAGGAGGCGGCCGACTCGCTACGGTTCAGTGATGAACCTTCGCATCGCAGTCAATACCGGTTTTGGCCTGAGTCGGATCCTGTTCGGCGCCGTCGCGGCCACCGTGCCCGAGAAGATCGGGGAGACCTGGGTAGGCGAGGACGCGTTCAGGGCATCCAACAAGACGGTCTTCCGGGCGATGGGCTTCCGCGACATCGCCCTCGGTCTCGGCGCCACCGAGGCGGCCCTTCGTGACGAGGCCGGTCCCTGGCTGGCCGTATCGCTTCTGGCCGACATCGGCGACGTTGCCGCGACACTGATCTCGGTCAACGGCATCGATCGCCGTGGAGTGATCACGACTTCGGTGCTGGCCGGCTCGGCCGCTGTTGCCGCGGCGGCATTGCTGGCGATCGACATGAACTCCGACTGAGGACCGAATCGCCTTGGGCGTCGCAGAGCCGGATTCTCCGCATGAGGAAACGGCGGTCGCTATCCCGGTCGCCGGGCCTGGCGACGGGCCGCAACGCTTCGAACTCACCCCGGCAGCCCGTGGGCCCTGGCGAAGCGACGCTGCCCACGGCGGAGCCCCGGCGGCCCTGCTGACCCGGGCGATCGAGTCGTTCGGATCCGGCTCCGGCATGAGGCTGACCTCCTTTCAGAGCGTATTCCTCGGCCCGGTGATGCTCGGTCCGGTCGAGCTGGAGACTGAGATCCTCAAGCCGGGGAAACGCCAGATGGTGGTCGCCGCCAGGCTGCTGTCCGGCGACCGGACGCTGATCGAGGCCAGGGGCGTCCTGCTCAGATCAGGCCGGATCGAGCTGCCGCCGGGAGCCGGACCGGCGGCTGGAGCCGATCACTCGATGCCTCCTCCGGAGGACTTCGGCGAAGCTGAAGAGGGGCGTTGGGGAAACGACGGCGAGGCGGCCTTCCACAAGACCTCGAATACGATTCGTGTCGTCGACGGTGGCCCGGAGCAGGTCCGACCCGACGGCGCCGCCTGGTTCCGTCTCGAGAGCCCGGTCGTCCCCGGCGAGCTGCCGACCCCCGCCCAGCGGGCGGTGGCCGCTGCCGACTTCGGCAACGGGCTGGCCCACCCGGTGCCTTTCGGGGAGTACGTCTTCGTCAATTGCGACCTCAACGTCTGGCTGCTGCGCGAGCCGGTGGGGGAGTGGATCGGTCTGAGCTCGCTGACCGAGGTGTCGGCCAACGGATCCGGGGTCACGCGTTCCGCGCTCCACGACCGCGAGGGCCGCTTCGGAACGGCCGGTCAGTCGCTCTTCGTCGACGCCGCCGGCTGACGGACCAGGGTCTCGAACAGCCGTTTCAGTTCGGCACCGGGGTCGGCGGTGAGTCCGGTGTGTACCTCTGACGGCTGAATGGCGGTCGAAGAAGGTGCGACCAGCCAGCCGAAGCGTTCGGACTGGGGGAGTTCGGCCAGCGGACCGGCCGAGGAGTTGCCATCGATCACCGCCGCGATCTGGTCCAGTCGCTCAGCCATCGGCGCCGGGTCGAGCCTTGGCGCGAAAGAATCCAGCCGGTCCGGATCGACGCCGGTCTTCATCGCCAGAAAGCCTGCCTGACGGCAGAAAAGCACCACGCCTACGTTCAGGCATTCCCCGCGCTCGATTGAAGGCACGGCCCTGAGCAGGGCATACGAGAATGGCAGTTTGCTGGAATCAGACATCCGGCTCGAGGTCTCTTTCGATCTGGTCACGGTTGTCCAGACGCGAATGGAGGAAGAGCCTGAACTGCTCTCTCTTCTCCTCCGGATCCGGACCGAGCCATTCTGACGGAACCGAGCCCACAGCACCGGCCACCGCCTGTCTGGCGGGATCGCTCAGGCGCCCGGCGGCATCCGCGACGGAGCCGGCCCGGGGCAGAAGTACGTGCTCGGAGAGCATCGGTGTCGGCCGGTCCGCGGTCAACGAGAGTGGAACCGGGCCATGTTGGCGGAAGAAGGCGGCGCCGTGATCGATAAGCCAGACCCTGCCATGCCAGGTCAACAGGTTCGGGTTGCGGGGCGTGCGGTCGATATTGGTCGTCAGCCAGTCGAGCCAGACGATTCCGGCGGCTTCGTCGGGATCGACGCCGCCGCCGGCTGAATCGAAGGGCAGGGCCCCGGGCAGGAAGTCCATGCCGACGTTGGTCCCGTGGCTGCGTTCGATCAGGTCCTGGATCTCGGCATCGGGCTCTGCATGGCCGAGTTCGGGGGCGACCCCGACAACCACCAGCTCCGGAACGTTCAGCCCGATCGCCCGGCCCAGCTCGCCGGCGACGACCTCGGATACGAGTGCTCCCGGGCCCTGCCCGGCACCGCGGAACTTGACCACGTAGAGCCCGTCGTCGTCGGCTTCCACCAGTCCGGGCAGCGAACCTCCCTCGCGCAGGGCGGTCACGTATCGGTTCGCCTGCACATGACGCATCGCTGAAGCTTCGCAGGTGGGTAGGCTTCAGCGGTCTCGATGTCTACGTATTCCTGACTAAAGAAGGGTCTTGATGTCCACGTTCACTGAGGCGGCTTCGTCTGCCCGAGTTCCAGTTATCGCCGATGTCTTCGCCAGCAGCCGCGTCCGTACCGCGCTGATGGTCCTGGGCGGCGCCCTGTTTACGGCGCTGATGGCCCAGATCGTCATTCCGATGACTCCGGTCCCGATGACCGGGCAGACCCTCGCGGTCGTCCTCGTCGGCGCGGCCCTCGGCTGGAAACGCGGCATGGCTGCCCTGACCCTCTACATGGTTCTCGGCTTCTTCCTGCCGTTTTTCGCCGACGCGTCGAGCGGCGCCGAGAAGGTCACCGAGATCGGAAGCATCGCCGGAGCGACCGGTGGCTACATCATCGGCTTCATCTTCGCCGCCGGCGCCGTCGGCTGGCTGGCCGAGCACGGCTCCGACCGCAAGTTCGTCACCGCATTTCTTTCCTTCGTGGTCGGTCAGCTGATCATCTTCGGCTTCGGCCTGGTCGGCCTGAAGATGGCCGCACCGGAGCTGGTCGAGGCCGGCTTCATGAGCAGCGCCAGCTGGGGCACGGTGATCCACGACGGCTTCACTGTCTTCATCATCGGAGGCCTGGTCAAGGCTGCTGTCGGTGCACTCCTGATGCCGACCGCCTGGAAGATTCTCGAGGCCCGGAAGAAGGCAGACGCCTGAGCGGAAGTCCGTCTGTCGGGCTGCTGGATAAGGTGGATTGGAAGGGCCTGCCGCATTCAGGCGGGCCGACACAGTGATTTGAAAGGAAACCCCTTTGCTTCTTGCCGCATTTGACCTCGGTGACGCACTGCTCACCGCGCTCGCGATCTTCTTCTTCGTGATCTGGATCTGGATTGTCATCGCGATCCTGATGGACCTGTTTCGTGACCACGACATCAGCGGTTGGGCGAAGGCCGTCTGGGTCCTGTTCTTCATCTTCTTCCCACCCCTGACGGCGTTGGTCTATCTGATCGCTCGCGGCTCGGGTATGCGGGAGCGGGCGCTGAAGGATCAGGCCGAATCGCAGAAGCAGTTCGACCAGTACGTACGGGAGACCGCCGCGACTTCGCCGGTTGACGAGCTCCACAAGCTCGACCAGCTCAAGCAGAGCGGCGGCATCACCGACGAGGAGTACCAGAAGATGAAGGCCAAGATCATCGCCTGAGCGATCGCCTGATTCACGTTTTCGAGCCGGCCGCGCAATTGCGCGGCCGGTTTGCGTTTCCGGGCGAAGCCGAAGAGGGGCGCTGACTAGACTTGCGTGGTGTCCCGAGCCCTTCTCGCCGTCATCTCCCTCGCCCTGGCCCTCGTGGTCGTGGTGGCCGGTGTGGCCCTGCTGAATCCCGCGGATGACGAAGCGTCCTCATCTGCTTCCGGACAGGCGGCCACGGGCGAAAAAGCCCAGTCGACGGTCCCGTCCGACGCCGCGGAATCCGACTCTTTTCTGAGCGGGTTCAACCTCACCGCCTATACGACCGGGGGCTACGCCGACCCCGCGGTCGACCAGGACCTCGACCGGCTGAAGCAGCTGGGCAGCAATACGGTCGTGCTGGTGCCGACCTGGTACATGAAACAGGGCGACTCGAACAGGATCGCCCCGGACGACTCGAAGACGCCGGACGACGCCGGACTTTCGCAGGCGATCAGCTCGGCCCGTGAAGCCGGTCTCGAGGTAATGCTCAAGCCACATGTAGATGTTCTCGACGGAACTTTCCGCGGGGAAATAGAGCCCTCCGATCGCGCCGCGTGGTTCAGCTCCTACGAGAGCTTCATCGGCCGCTACGCCGATCTCGCGGCCTCGGGGGGCGCCGAGATGTTCTCGGTCGGCACCGAACTGAAGTCGCTCTCCACCGATACCGAAGCCTGGAATTCGGTGATCGAGACGGTCCGCCCAAGGTTCGGCGGCGAGCTCACCTACTCCGCCAACTGGGACGAGGTCTGGCAGGTCCAGTTCTGGGACCGTCTCGACATGATCGGCGTCGATGCGTACTTCCCGCTCTCTCAGGAGGGCGAGCAGCCGACCGCCGAGTCGCTGGCCGCGGCATGGCAGCCGAATGTGGACGGTCTCGCCGCGCTGAGCGAACAGCAGGACCTGCCGGTGCTGCTGACCGAGATCGGCTACCCGAGCCAGGCCGGTTCGACCGCGCATCCCTGGGAGGTCCGGCAGGGAGACCCTCCAGACCAGGATCTGCAGGCACTGGCCTACCAGGCCGCCTATGACGCCTTCGCAGACCAGCCCTGGTTACGCGGCCTGCTCTGGTGGAGCTGGCGGGCCGATCCAAAGGCGGCTGAGCAGATGAGCCTCGAGTACAGCCCTGAGGGCAAGCCGGCCGAGGACGTTTTCAAGGCAGAGTCGGCCTCCTGACTGCCTCGAACCGTCCGTCTGAGCGGGCTGGGCGATCCCTCCGACTGCATGGGATATCCCAGTCCCGGCGACCCCGGCGGGCGCGCGAGGGGGTCCGGCTAGCTTGCCTGAGGCGCCGCGGTGCGGCGAAGCTCGATGCGAGAACAGACTTCAGAGAAGAAAGGCGGCATGAGCCGCCAACGGTTGCTTGCGGCCGCCTCGATGGCGGCCGTCATCGTCTGCATGCCGCTACTGGCCGGTGATCCGGCCGGAGCCCTCACCCCGCAACAGCGCTACGACCGGGCCCAGGAGAGGCTTTCGGGAATCGCCGGGTCGGTCGATCAGCTGCGATCTCAGATATCCGCTGACAACCGCCGGGTCGATCAACTGCTCGGCGAACTGGCCGGCCTGCGGGCCCGGGCAGCATCGCTCACCGCGGAACTCGATTCCAGGCAGGCCGAGCTCGACAGCATGGAGGCCGACCTCGCCGCCGGGAAGATTCGTCTGCGGCAAGTCCGGAGCCGGATGGAGCGCGCCCTGGATGTGCTGAGGCGCCAGCTCGTCGCGCTCTATATGTCGGGCACCCCCGACGTATCGGAGATGGTTCTCGGTTCTTCGGATTTCGCCGAGATCGTCTCGAGCACCGAATATGCCGAGAGCATCCAGGAGCACGACGAGGCCGTCATACGCAGGGTCAGGGCTCTGCGTGAACAGATTGAGCGTGCTGTAGCGCGTATGGAAGTCCAGGAGCAGCGGCTTCAGCGGGCTCGTGACGCCATCGCCGTCGAGCAGCAGGAGGCGGTCGAGGCTCGCGATCTGGTCGAGGCGCAGCGGGCCGAGTTCCTCGCCACAAGGGACATGCGCGAACGGCGCATCGCCGCCCTCCAGGACCGGGCAGGCACGATCGAGGGCAATCTGCCCGACCTCAGTCTCGATCCGGCGAGCAGTTCGGCTCCGAGGGCTCCGGCTCCGGTGTCCGGCCAGAGCGCGGTGCTCGGATCAGACGGGCTGGCGGCAGCCCCGGCCGGCGCTCCGCAAGCGGTCAAGGATGCGATCGCCGCGGCCAATGCGATCGTCGGCATGCCGTATCTGTGGGGTGGAGGACACGGTTCTTTCGAATCCTCCGGTTACGACTGCTCAGGCGCGGTGAGCTATGCGCTGAACGGAGCCGGACTGCTGTCGAGTCCGCTGGACTCGACCGGCCTGACTACGTGGGGAGAGCCGGGCGAAGGCAACTGGATCTCTGTCTACGGAAACTCCGGCCACGTTTACGTAGTGATCGCAGGCCTGCGATGGGATACGTCGGGTACCGGCGGCACAGGTCCGAAATGGCATAGCGACCTGCGCGACAACTCCGGCTTCATCCCGCGTCATCCATCGGGCCTGTAGTCGCGCCGGCGCCCCCGGCCTCCCGGGCGGGGTCCGGCGTGCTGAGGAATTTGTGTGCGATCGCGCCGGTCAGCATCGATATGAAAGTGACGCCGGTCAGCAGGATCACGATTGCCGTGATCTCCGATCCGACCGTCGTCGTCTCGATGTCCGAGCCGAGCGTGGCCATCGTGGTGATCGCCCAGTAAATGCTCTCCCATTCGCTCAGATCCTGGTTCTTGGCCTCGAAAGCGCGGAAGAGAGAGCCGCCGGAGATCGCCACCACAAGTGTCATCAGGGCGGCGTAGGCGAGTCCCTGACTCGAAAACAGGGACCGGGACAGCTTCTCCAGCTCGAGCAGTCTCAGCAACTTGAGCAGCCTCAGCGCTCTCAATGCCTGGAGTCCCGGCGGCAGCACCGGAGGCGTCAGCACCACGACGATCAGGTCGATCGGGTGGTGGCGAAGGTACTTGAGGCGATCCGGGACCAGGGCGAGCATGAGGACGAGGTTGAAGGCGAAAACCAGCCAGGTTCCCCAGTTGAGCACGGTGGCGATGTCTGAAAGCGCCCCGGTGCTGTTGGTTTCGCTGAGAATGACGCTCGGGAGCGTCAGTACGGCCGCGATCATCAACGGAGCGTTCATCAGCTCCTGGGCCCGGCGGGCACGCGGCCCGACTACACCGTCGTCCGGCTCGAAACCGCCAGACAGGTCGATGCCGGCATCCAGAGCGATCTTTTTTCCAGGTTTTTGCCCCTCCATCTCCGGTTCTTTCGCCATCGGAGGCACCACGCCTGTACTCGCAACCGATCACTCAGGCAGTCAGTCCAGGGCTGCGCCAAAAAGCCCGTCCCGGATGAGTTCAAACGATGTCATGCAAATCGTCAGACATAGCGTCAGACAAAGTGTTTGCCCATCTCCGGGGCGGATTCTGCCCGTAGGACAGGCTCCGGGTCAGTTTGCGAGGCCCTCTCTCGCGTCCGGCATCGATTAGCCTGAGTGAACCTTGGTCCACTCTGCGCACGGGTACTGGATTCACGAGGCCGGCCTTCCGGAGCAGCTCGACGCGCTCTCGGGAGACCGAATCGTGGACGTGGCGATCGTCGGCGGTGGCTTCACGGGAATGTGGACCGCCTGGCATCTGTCGCAGGCCGACCCGGACCTTCGAATCGCCCTGATCGAGTCCCACCGGATCGGTTGCGGGCCCAGTGGTCGCAATGGCGGCTTCGCCGACTCGATGTGGGTCAGCTTCGACAGCCTGAGGCGGCGCCACGGCCTGCCCGGGGCACTGCGTATCGCCCGCGCATCCGAGGATTCGGTCCGGCAGATCGGCGAATTCTGCGATGAGCAGGGCGTGGACGCCTGGTATACGCGAGCCGGCTACCTGAACGTCTCTACGACGCCCGAACAGGACGAAACCGGCATAGCCAACCTGAAGGCGATCGACGACGCCGGGGTTGAAGGGGAAGCCCGCATGCTCGATACGTCGCAGGTCGGGGAGATCTGCAGTTCACCCGCCTTCCGCGGCGGCGTCTTCTACGACATGGCGGCAACGGTTCAGCCGGCCCGCCTCGGATTCGGTATCCGCGCCGCCCTGCTGGAGCGCGGAGTGCAGCTCTTCGAGTCGAGCCCGGTGCGCCGGGTCGAGGACGGCGAAGGCCGGATCCGGATCCTGACCGATTCCGGCCGGGTCACGGCCGACCGTGTCGTACTGGCATCCGGACCGTCGCTTGCCGGGCGCGGCTCACCGATCAGGGACAACGTCACGATCGCATCGAGCCACATGGTCATCACCGAACCGGTCCCCGAACTCCTCGAGCAGATCGGATGGACCGGCGGCGAGGCGATCAGCGATTTCAAGTCCCTGCTTTCCTACTTCCGGACCACGCCGGACGGGCGAATCGCCTTCGGCTGGGGCGGGGGTCGCATCGCAGCCGGCGGGCGCCGCTTCGGCAGAGCCGAGGTCGATCCCGAAGTCGTGGCGAGGGTCGAGGCAGGGATGCGCGAGTATTTCCCCGGCCTCGCCGGCAAGCGGGTCGAGTACGCATGGGGTGGCCCGATCGACGCCTCGGCGACCCACCTTCCTCATGTCGTCAGGCTCGCCTCGGGACGCGGCTTCGCCGCTTTCGGCTACACCGGCAACGGGGTCGGTCCGTCGCAGATGGTCGGTCGGTGCATCGCATCGAGCCTGCTTGACAAGCGGGACGAGTACTCGTCCCTGCCGATCGTCGAGCCCGAGTCTGCTCTGACCCGGGTCCCTCCCGAGCCTTTCCGCTGGATCGGTGGAACGATGATCCGCGAAGCGATCGGCCGCAAGGAGCAGGCCGAGGCCGAAGGCCGCTCGCCCGGCGCCCTGGTCTCGGCGGTCGCCGGCATTCCGCAGCTGATCGGCTTCCACATCGGCCGCTGAGCACGGGTTATGCTCGGGTCGAGGCCGGGATCAGTACCGACCCGAGTCAACCCGGAGGTTCACAAGTGGCCAGCATTCCCGAAGCAGCCGTTCACCTTCTCGAGGGCAGGCACCTCGCTCACGTCGGCACCGTAAACGCCGACGGTTCACCCCAGGTGACCCCGGTCTGGGTCGACCACGACGGCGACACGGTACTGATCAATACCGCCACCGGCCGGCCCGGACGGTGCCCGGCCGACCGCTGTGCCAACACCCGCCAAACGAAACGGCCGCCCGAATCAGGCGGCCGTTTCGTAGCGGGCTTGCGGCCGGGCTTCCCCGACCGTAGGCGCTCTTTCGGCTACTCGGTGTAGCCGGCTTCCTTCAGGTAGTCGGAAGCCACCTGTGCCGGCTGCTGCTTGTCGATGTCGACACGGGCATCGAGTTCCTGCATCACCTCGACCGTAAGGCCGCTCTGGACCTGTTCGATCGTCTCGGCGTAGTCCGGTCCGGCCTTGTCGATCGTCTCCTGCTTGGTCATGAAGACGACGTTGCCTGCCGGCAACACGCCCTGATCGTCCTCGAGGATCGTGTACTCGTCCGACGCGCCTAGCTGGGCATCGGTCGTGAATACGATCGAGAGATCGGCCTGGCCCTTGTCGAGCACCTCGTAGCGGAGCCCGATGTCCACCGGGGTGAACGACTTGAACTCGAGGCCGTAGTTCTCCTCGAGCCCGATCAGGCAGTCGATCCGCTGGCGACACTCAGGCGATCCGTAGAGCGCCAGATCCTGGCTCTTTCCTTCGAGGTCGGAGATCGTCTCGACTTCGAGTTCCGCCGCTTCGGCAGTCAGAAGACCGACCGCGTTGGCGCTCGAGAACGGGGTCGGCGGCAGCGCCACCAGTCCGTCGGCTTCAACCTCCTGGCTGACCGCGTCGAATGCCTCCTGCGAGTCGGCCGGGACCTCGTCTGCGTCCTTCCCGTAGAAGGAGGTCAGGGCGGTGCTGACGTACTCCGGGTAGCCCGAGATCTCATCCTTGTTCAGGGCCTGGAGCGCGATCGTCTCCGAGCCGAGGTTGAGGTCCTTGCTGACGCTGTAACCGGCAGCTTCGAGCCCCTGGGCGTAGATCTCTCCGAGCACGATCTGCTCGGTGAAGTTCTTCGACCCGATGGTCAGATTCACATCCGAGTTGTCCGGGTTCGACTGGATCAGTTCACCGCCGCCGGATGAGTCCCCCGATGAGGTGTCGTCGCCGTCGTCGTCGCTACTGCAGGCGGCAAGCCCCAGCGATAGTGCGAAAACGGTGACCAGCAGCAGATACTTCAGTTTCCTGATTGGCATTGTTCTCCTTCGTTGGTGGGTACGGATCTGTGTCGTGGAGTCATGTCTTCTGGAGCTTCAGTCCCTTGGAAGTCATTCCCCACTGGATTCCGGCAAGGGTCATCTCGAGCGCGATCGCCATCAGGGCGACCAGGATCGCTCCGGCAAGCACGCCGGCGTCGCCGTAGACGTTGCGGGAGATGATGAAGTCGCCGAGGGTGAGGATTCCGGCCAGGGGCGCGATGGTCGCGGTGGCGATGATGTTGATCGCCGAGGTACGGACGCCGCCCATGATGGTCGGGATTGCCAGCGGCAGTTCAACCCGGGTCATGATCTGCCGGTCGCTCATGCCCATGCCCCGGGCGGCTTCGACGGATGAGCGGTCGACCTGCCTGATCCCGACGAAGGTATTGGTCAGGATCGGCGGTATGCCGAGTATCGCCAGCGCCACCACGAGGTTGAAGAGACCGACCCCGATCGCAGCGGCCATCAGGGCGATCAGCGCCAGTTCGGGGATCGCCCGTCCCGCGTTGCCGACCGAAACGGCCAGGAACTCACCCTTGCCGTAGTGGCCCAGGATCAGCCCTGCCGGCAAAGCCAGCAGCAGCGAGACGCCGAGGGCCAGCAGGGTCACCTCGAGTTGCTTGGTCGCCAGTTCGACGACCTGTTCCGGCCCGCCCACCATGACGCCGCCGGTCGCGGCTTCCTGCTGGTTGAAGACGAAGTTGAATGCGTCGCCGAAAAGCCCGAGGGCGGCGAAATTCACCGGGATCACCGGGCCACCTTCGTCCAGGGGGTGAGCATCTTGCCGGTCAGGAGAAGCAGGGCGTCAAACAGGATCGCCATCAGGACTGCGATTGAGCCGGCGACGATGATGCCGGTCTTGAAGGTGATGTTGGAGCCGACCACGATCTCGGTTCCGAGTCCGCCGCCGTTGGCGAATACGGCCAGTGTGGCCAGGGCCACCGTGCTGACCGTCGCTATTCGGAGGCCGGCGATGATTTCCGGCATCGCAAGGGGTATCTCAACCTGCCAGAGCAGCTGCTTCCTGGTCAGTCCCACCCCGCGGGCCGCGTCGGTCACGTCGGTCGGCACGTTTCTCAGGCCGGTGGTCATGTTTCGAAAGATGATCTGGAGGGTGAATGCCGTCAGGGCGATGATCGCGGTCACGGCGCCACGGCCCGTGAGTGGCAAGAGCAGGAAGAAGAACGAGATCGAAGGGATCGTGTAGAGGACTCCGGTGGCGGCCAGGAAAGGCGACGAAAGCCAGCGGTGGCGGTGGGCGAGCACCGCGAGGCTGAATGCGATCAGGAAGCCGGCGGCCACGGCGCTGACTACGAGTACGAGGTGCTGCAGGGTGGGGTCGACGTACCGGTCGGCGTTTTCGACTACCCATCCGGGACAGAACAGCTTGTTCTCCTCGATGCAGCCGCCTCCGGAGCGATCCCGGAAAAAGTCGTCCGAGACGTCAGCCACTACGAACAGTTCAGTCGGCGACACGATCCACCGCCGGAATCGAAGTCTCGCTGGCTTCGTCGGAGGAAAGGAACTCGGAGATGATCTCGACCGAGAGGACCCCGTCCAGGCGTCCACGGCCGTCGACCACCGCCGCGTACTGCGGTCCTCCGGCAAGCAGGGTGGCCAGTCCGTCCCGGAGGGTCATGTCGCCGTCGAGTAGCGGCTCGGCGGCGGAGTCGGGGCGGGCGGGAACGGTGTCGGATTCGAGGTCGCGGACTGACAGCCAGCCGAGCGGGCGGTTCTCCCCGTCCTCAAGCACGGCATGAGGAACTTCGGCCGAGGCCAGTGCCTCCCGGACAGGTGCGGTCGCGTCGCCCGCACGGGCCACAGGGGCCTTCCACAGGTCTACGTCCTTGACCCTGATCAGGGCCAGCCTCTTGAGTGCGCGGTCAGCCCCGACGAAGTCTTCGACGAACTCGTCGGCCGGCTCCATGAGCAGTTCGGTTGGTGTCGCGAACTGGGCCAGTTCTCCGCCCTTCCTCAGCACCGCGATCCGGTCACCCATCTTGATCGCCTCGTCCACGTCGTGCGTCACGAAGAGCACGGTCTTCCGGATCTCGGCCTGCAGTCTCAGGAATTCGTTCTGTAGCCGGGAGCGGTTGATCGGATCAATTGCTCCGAAGGGTTCGTCCATAAGCATCACGGGCGGGTCCACCGCCAGTGCCCGGGCCACTCCGACCCGCTGCTGCTGGCCGCCCGAGAGCTGACCGGGGTAGCGGTCCGCGAACTCCGGATCGAGTCCGATCAGTTCGAGCAGAGTTTCAACCCGCTCATCGATCCGCGAGCCGTCCCACTTCAGGAGGCTGGGGACGGTGCCGATGTTCTCGGCGATCGTACGGTGGGGGAAGAGGCCGATCTGCTGGATTACGTAACCGATTTCCCGGCGCAACTTCGCTGCGTCGCCGTCCTTGACCGAGTGATCACCGATCAGGATGTCGCCCGAGGTCATCTCGACGGTCCGGTTGGCCATGCGCATGGCCGTGGTCTTGCCGCAGCCCGACGGTCCTACAAGCACGCAGATCTCGCCGGCAGGAACCTCGAGGCTGAGTTCGTGAACGGCGAATCCTTCGGCGCCGGGATAGCGCTTCGACACGCTTTCGTAGCGGACGTTCGAGGCTGATCCATCGTCTTCCGATGAGTGTTCACGGACTGGTTCTCCGGCTGTCACTGCCCAGACCCTATGGGTCTCGCAGGACGAAGGGCGACCGGACGCCGGCGGACGGCGACGGCGGTGCCCTGCCGGCCGGGTCCTGCCGGATCTGGCGATCGGCAATCCGGCGTGCAGGAATCGTCCGGTCAGGAAACCTTTGTTAGCAATTGCTTACACTTCCCGAAGTGCCGAATACGAAACCCCTCAACTCGCGGTCGGCGAAGACCCGGCTGCTTTTCGCGCTGTGCGCGCTCGGACTGGCGTTTTTCGCCTGGGCCCAGGGCCCGGCCGTAGCGGCGGTCGAAGACCGGCTGAATCAGACCGAAGACAAGCTCGCGGAAGCCAATGACAAGAAGGGCGTGCTCTCGAAGGAAGTCTCCGGCCTGAGCAGCCGGATCAGCGAGTACGAGGCACGGGTATCGGCCCTGCGCGCGGAAGAGCGGGAGGCCGAACTCCGGCTTGCGGCCAAACAGGCCGAACTCGACCAGGCGGAGGCCGAAGTCGCCGAGGCCTATCGCGAGCTCAAGGTCCTCGCTGCGCGTCTGAAGCGGTCGCTCGAGATCCTCGGCGACCGGCTGGTGGCGATCTACCAGAGCGGCAGCACAGACGTGACCGACCTTTTCCTGACCTCGGCCGACTACGGCGAATTGATCGAGCAGTCCGAATACCTCAAGCAGATCCAGAACCGGGACGAGACGATCGTGACCCGGGTCCGCGATCTGCGAGATCAGCAGCAGGCCACGGTCATCAGGCTCAGGAACGCCAAGGAGACGATCGAAGCGGCGCGCGATTCGATCGCCGCAGAGGAGCAGAACCTCGCCACAGCAAGGCAGGCCGTAGAGAGTCAGCAAGGCGAATTGATGGCCGTCCGCGGCGAGCGTCGGGCCGCGCTGGCCAGGGTTGACCAGCGGGTCGGCCAACTCGAGGACATCCAGTCCGACCTCCAGGCAAAGATCCAGGAGCAGGTCGCAGCCGCCTCGGGCCTCAGCCCGCTGCCTGCCGGCCCGATGTCGGCGCCCAGCGCTGCCGGGCTCATCTGGCCGCTCGACGGCCTGTTCACTTCCGGCTTCGGCTACCGCTGGGGAAGAAGTGCACGAGGGCATCGACATCGCAGTCGCCGAAGGAACGCCGATCAGGGCCGCCAAGGGTGGAACCGTGATCCTTGCCTCCTATAACGGCGGCTACGGCAACTACACCTGCATCGACCACGGCAGCGGTCTCTCGACCTGTTACGCCCATCAGTCCGCCTTCGCCGCGTCCTCGGGGCAGTCGGTCAACCAGGGTCAGGTCATCGGCTATTCGGGAAACACCGGTAGCAGCACCGGTCCGCACCTCCACTTCGAGGTCCGGATCAACGGGGCCGCACAGGACCCCATGGGCTACCTCTAACCGGAGCCGGATTCAGGCCAGGCCGAGGCGCGCGGCGCGTTCCCGGGCCTTGACGATCACTTCATCGGCACCTTCGACCGTGCCACCTTCCATCAGGATGCGCCCGTCGACGACGGTAGTTCCGACCACCGAGCCTGTGGCCGTATACACCAGGTTCGAAGTCAGGTCGCCCAGGGCCAGTTCCAGCGCGTCGGGATCCAGGAGGAGGAAGTCGGCGGGCTTGCCGGGCGCCAGCGGCTCGGGGTCTCCGATCAGGTCGGAGCGCCGACCGGTGGCGATCGCCCAGGCCTCCTCGACCGGAATCGCCTCGGCGTCCCCGGCTGCATGCCGCTGGCTGAGTGCGAAGGTCTTGAGATCGGCCAGCAGGTCGAGCGAGTTGTTCGAGCCGGCGCCGTCGGTTCCCAGCGCCAGCCGGACCCCGGCCTTGCGCGCCTCCGGATAAGGGAGGACTCCACCTACCGCCAGCTTCATGTTCGCAACCGGATTCGCGACCACCGTGGCGCCGCGTGCGGCGATCAGTTCGAGCTCTTCGCGGTCCAGCCAGACGCCGTGGGCCAGCACGGTCCTCTCGTTCAGCAGGCCGATGCTGTCGAGGTATACCGCCGGGCGCACCCCGTACTTGGCAATGCAGTCCTCGACTTCCGGCAGCGTCTCGGAGAGGTGGATCTGAAGAGGAAGGTCCCGCTCGGCCGCCAGTCCGGCCGCCGTCTCGAGCCCTTCGGTCGAGACCGTATAGATCGAATGTGGAGATACCACCGGGGAGACACGGGGGCCGAACGATGCGAGCTGATCGAGCTGCCCGACCAGAGTGCGGTCCCGGGCGCCGACTTCTGAGGCCGCGTTCGGGTCGATCATCGGTGGCCCGACGGTGGCCCGGAGCCCGGAGTCTTCAACTGCCCGGGCTACCGCGGCGGGCTCCCAGTACATGTCCCAGAACCGTGCGGTGCCGGTGCGGATCATCTCGAGGCAGGCCAGCCTGGTTCCCCAGTAGACGTCTTCGGCATCCAGTTTCGCCTCGACCGGCCAGATCGCCTCCTGCAGCCAGCGCATCAGCGGCAGGTCGTCGCCGTGTCCGCGGAAAAGGGTCATCGCCGCATGGGTGTGGCCGTTGACCAGCGGGGGCAGGAGCAGCGCCCCACCGGCATCGACCACGGTGGCTGGGCCGGCCGTGTCTCCCTCGGCCGGGCTGACTCCGGCTCCGATCTCTTCGATTTTCCCTCCCCTGGCGAGCAGGCCGACCGTTTCGCCCTCGAAGCTGGCGTTGATCACACAGATGTCGCCGCCGGTGCTCAACGCGATGCAGACTTCATCTGGTGCTTCTGCCTCAGGAACTCCGCCGAGCCGAAGAACGGAGCCACGCAGCCGAGCACCGCGACCGCCACCGCGAGCCGGATATTGATCACCCGGTAGTGAACGGCGAGCACGCTGATCACCGACATCGCGATCCAGATAAGGCCGTGCGAGAGGCCGAAGATGAAGGTCCAGGGCTGGGGGCCGTCCAGCAGAAAAGCCGAAATCAGCAGCGCGAAATAGATCGTCGAGTGGATCAGGCTGACCACCTCGAGGCGGTCGAAAGTGAACACCTCGCGGAACAGCCGGCCGAAGCCGCCGTCGCCCGGGCGACGCTCGGGTGCGGACCGCACGGCGATCCGGGGTGTTGGGCGGGCATCGGACATGACCTGAAGCTTCGCATGAGCCGCGTCGCGCGGGAAGGTGGCGGGGAGTCTGTCTGCCGGCAATCGACGGCGCCGGCCTCGCCGGCGAGCCGGCGAACGGCTGCGAGGGGTCTAGCCGGCGAGCCGGTCCAGGCGCTCGATCTCGTCGGCCAGTGTGGCGACCAGGTCTGCCGGCAGGTTCATCTCGCCGATCACCGCGAGGTCCCCGCGCCAGGCTTCGATTCTCCTCCGGGCCTCGATCTCATCGGCATCGTGACCGGCCGCCAGCAGTTGGCTCATCCGTCGCATGCCGTCAACCCGGTCGTAGGCGTAGATCACCTGGGCCTGCCAGCCTGCGCCACGGATCCGGTAGCGGTGCTCGGAGCGACGCTCGACCCGGTCTGCGACGCCCGGATCCTGACTGAGCGTCATCACCAGGTCGTGGATCTCCGTTCCGAATTCGGCTTCGAGCGACCCCGGCGTGACGTCCGTTTTCTCGATCGTGTCGTGCAGGAAGGCCGCTGCCTCCATCACCGGATCGCCGTGCACGCTGGCCAGTTCGGCCACGGCCACCGGATGCTCGATGAAGTCACCGAGCCCGTAGCGGTCGAGTCTGCCGCGATGAGCCTTCTCGGCGAAGGCGTAGGCCTTGCCCGGCAGGTGCAGGGGCGGCGCCCCTGCCACCCGGTCGGGATGTTCGCGACTGACGAACCGGTCGGCGCCTTCGCGCAGCTCCGGTTCGGTGAGCAGCCGGTCGAAGCACTGCGCTTCAACCGCCAGACCCTCCTCGAGCGGACGGCCGAAGCCGCGCATGGTCGCTTCCAGGTCCGTCCTGAGCGCAGGCTGTGGCAGCGAAGCGATCTGCCCCGCCAGCTCGAGTGCCCGTTCGACGCAGTGGCCGCTCGGGGTTACTTCGTTGACGAGGCCGATCCGCTCGGCTTCAGCCGCCCCGATGACCCTTCCGGTGATGATCAGATCCAGGGCGGGCCCGAGCCCGACCAGTCGGGGCAGCCTCTGGGTGCCGCCGTCTCCAAGGCCGACGTTCCAGCGCCTGCATGTGACCCCGAACGAAGCGTGACGGTCGGCGACGCGCAGGTGGGCAAAGCAGGCCCACTCGAGTCCCCCCGCATACGCGGCACCGTTTACCGCGGCGATCACCGGCTTGTGCAGATCGGTCCACCGGGTTGGGCCGATGTTGCCTTCCGCCGGCGAGGCGGGGTTCTGTGGATCGACCTCGAAAAGTGGTTCTTCACCCGCGTCGGGCGAGTACATCGCGGCCACCGCGTGGAGGTCGGCCCCGGCGCAGAAGGCTTCGCAGCCGGCTCCGGTTATGACCAGCACATGGGCTGAATCGTCGTCGCGGAAGTCGGCCAGGGCCCGGTTCAGGCCGGCGGCCTCGGCGGCGCCGATCGAGTTCATCTTCTCCGGGCGGTCGATCGTGAGCAGCCTCACCCGGGGGTCCGGGCCGCGCTCGTAGCTGACCGTCTCGGGCGCTTGGGAGGTCGCCCGCTCCATCACTCGGCGGGAAACCCGGGCAGTGGCGCAACGCCACCGGTGCCGTCGGTCGAATCCGTGGTGCCGGTCTCCGGCAAGGTGGTCGAAGGGGCGATTCCGGAGGCGGCTCCCGCAGCCTCGAGCGCCTCGATCCGCGTCTCGAGAGCACTGATCCGATCGGCGTCGCTGTTCTTGCTGACCGAGATGTAGATCGCCGCCGCCCCGGCACCGACGGCCAGACAGGTCAGGACGAGCGCGATGATCGAGCGCTTCCTGAGCGACCGGTCGAGTTCGTTGAGCCAGCCGCGCTGGCCGTCGAGCCGGGTCGCCAGGTCGGCCGGAGGCTGCGGCGCCCCGGTCACCGGCACGCGTTTCTGGGCGCCGGTTCCCGAGCCTGTCGGCGTCTTCGGCGGCGTTGTTGGCGGCGGTGTCCTGGTTGCGGGCGGGGGCGGATTCGTCCCGCCCGGGCGAGGGGGCGTACTCATTGACGGCAATCTACCCGGCCCTCAGCTGCCGAGTTCACTAACTTTCACTGTTACAAGAATCGGCCCGAGCCACTTACCCGGCCGAAATCGACCAAGGAGAATCTCCGAATGCCTGAAGCAGTGATCGTGGACACCGTCCGCACCCCGATCGGCCGCGCCTTCAAGGGCTCGCTTTCCCAGCTTCGCCCTGACGACATCGGCGCCTGGACCATCGACCAGCTCCTCGAGCGAAACCCGGGAGTTGATCCCGCAGCCGTCGAAGAGGTTTTCTGCGGCGTCGGCATGCCCCAGGGCAAGCAGGCGTACAACCTCGCCCGGATCCTCGTCCTGCTCTCGGACAAGCTCACCCAGGCGACCACCGGCGTTACCGTCTCGCGCTACTGCGCCTCGAGCCTCGATGCGATCCGCCACGCCTCGAATGCCGTCAAGAACGGCGAGGGTGACATCTACATCGCAGCCGGGGTCGAGTTCGTCAGCTCCTTCAACGAGCGTGCCGAGATCGCCGGATCACGCGCGGCCGGACAGGAAGACCAGAGCGAGTACCTGATCGGCAACGACGGTCAGCCCAACGCCTACATCGACATGGGCATCACCGCCGTGAACGTCGCCGAGAAGTACGGCGTCAGCCGGGACGCCATGGACGACTACGCGCTGCGCTCGCAGCACCTCGCGGTCAAGTCCCAGGAGGACGGCTTCTTCGAACGGGAGATAGTGCCCGTGACCCTGCCCGACGGCACCGTCGTATCGAAGGACGATGGTCCTCGTGCCGACGGCGGCGACATGCGCGAGAAGCTCGGCTCACTGCCGGAGGCTTTCGGCGGAGGCGGCGTAACGGCCGGCAACTCCTGCCCGCTCAACGACGGCGCTGCGGCAGTCCTGATCATGAGCGATACCAAGGCCAAGGAACTCGGCCTGACGCCTCGTGCCCGGATCATCACCTCGGCCACGGCCGGCAACGAGCCGGAACTGATGGGCGTCGCGCCGATCGGTGCCGTCAAGAAGCTGCTCGACCGTTCCGGCATGAAGATCGAGGACATCGGCACGGTGGAGCTCAACGAAGCCTTCGCCGCCCAGGTGATCCCGATCTCGGAAGAGGTTGGAATCCCGATGGACAAGCTCAACACCCACGGTGGTGCGATCGCCCTCGGCCACCCCTTCGGCATGACCGGTGCCCGCATCATGGGCACGCTTCTGAACGTCATGGAGACCGATGACCACCAGTTCGGCATCGAGACCATGTGCGTGGCCGGCGGACAGGGTGAGGCAACCCTGGTCGAGCGTCTGTCCTAGGACTGCCGACCCGGGCCGACGGCCCGGTTGCTGCCTGTCAGTGTCTGCGAAGCGCCCCCGGCAACGGGGGCGCTTCTCGTTCCGGGCCAGCGACGACCTCGACGCTGCCATCCCTTTCGTCTATCGATTTGCCCCGCCATGACGTGGTCAATCGCGGCCCGGAAGGGCTGTCGGTGGTCGGACCGGGTCCCGGCCGGTCGGGAGGGTCGTTGGCGGCCGGGTCGGGGCCTAGGCGGCGCGGTCGGCGATCAGGCGGGCCAGGGCGAGCGATGAAGTGGCCGCCGGAGAAGGCGCGTTTCTCACCAGCACGGCAGGGCCGATGCGCTCGACCAGGAAGTCTTCGATCAGACGGCCGTCGCGGCCCAGGGCCTGGGCCCTGACCCCGGCCGGACCGGCCTCCACGTCTTCGGGGCGCAGGGCCGGAACCAGCCGGCGGGCCTCGGCGACCAGTGACCTGCGGCTCAGCGAGTTCCGGATCTCGCGCGCAGTCGCCGCAGGGAAGCGTCGGATCAGGCGCCAGGTTCCGGGCCATCCGGCGGTTTCTCGAATGTCGCGGGCGTTGAGGTCGGTGAGGCTGTACCCCTCGCGGGAGCCGACCAGCATCGCGGTGGGACCGATCAGGAGCGAGCCGTCGTGGCCGCGTGTCAGGTGGGCACCGAGAAACGGCAGCTCCGGATCGGGCACGGGGTAGATGTTGCCCCTGACCAGGCCGGCCCTGTCGGCACGTACTCTCAGCCAGGAGCCCCGGATCGGGACGATGCGCGGTTCGGGGTCACCGCCCGCGAGCTTTGCCAGCCGGTCGGACTGGAGGCCCGCGCAGAAAACTGCCCGACCAACGTCGAGGCTGCCTTTGCCCGTACGTAACGAGATCCGGCCCGAGTCCACACGCACACCCGTGACCGGTGCCGAGAGGTGGATCGACCCGCCCAGCTGCTCGATGTCGCACGCAAGCGAGGCGCTGACCAGCCCGAAGTCCACGACCGCGGTGTTCGGGGAGTGGAGCGCCGAGATTCCCCGGGCCTCGGGTTCGACGTCGGGGATCTCGTCAGGGCCGATCCTGGCTACGCCGGGGACGCCGTTCGCCCGGGCACGCCGTTCCAGTTCGCCTAGTGCCGCGAGTTCTTCCTCTCTGGTCGCGACGACCAGTTTGCCGTTGCGGTCGAAGGGGATACCCGTTTCGGCGCAGTAGTCGGCCAAGGCCGCGGAACCGTTCGTACAGAGCCGGGCTTTCAGGGAGCCGGGCTCGTAGTAGACACCGGCATGTACGACGCCGCTCGAATGGGAAGTCTGGTGGGCGGCAAGCCGGCTCTCCGACTCGACCAGGGCGAGTCGGGCCCCGGGGTTCCGGATCAGGATCTCCCGGGCGACTGCCAGGCCGACGATTCCTCCACCCACGACGGCGAAGTCGGCCTCTCGTGGTGGGGACTGGAACCGGTCCATGACCGGAAGTATCACCCGCCCGGCCCGCGGCTCGGCGACTGCCGGACCGCGGGCCGGGCGGGTGAAGGACGGATCAGGCCGTCTGAGCCTCGAGCCCGGCCTGGCTGACCCGGTCGGCCAGCTCCGTGAGTTCCAGCAGCAGTGATGAGATCCGGTCGCGGGTGTCCTGCTCGACCAGACCGCCATCGGAGCCGAACTTGGCATCCACCTTGCCGATCGCAAGCTCGGTCTCGACCACCGGTGTTCCGGTGATCGAGAAGACCTTGCGTACATGCTGATTGGCCCAGGCGCCGCCGAACGGTGAGGGGCTGCTGGATACGATCGCGGCCGGCTTGCCCATCAGGGCGGAGGACCCGGTCGGCCTCGATGCCCAGTCGATCGCGTTCTTGAGGGCACCCGGGATCGACGCGTTGTATTCGGGGGTAACGATCAACAGTGCGTCGGCTTCCGCGACCTGCCGCCTCAGTTGCTCGACCGGTTCCGGCACATGGTCCGGTTCGAGGTCCTGGTCGAAGCCTGGAATCGAACCGAGGGCGTCGAAGACGGTGAGCTCGGTCCCGTCGGCTGTGAGCTCAGCGGCCGAGCGCGCGAGCAGCGTCGAGTTCGCGTTCTGGCGGAGGCTCCCGGATATGGCGAGGATCTTCATGTCACTCACCGGCCTTCACCGCTTCGATGCTCATGACGAGCTTGACCTTCTCGGCCACGACCGCGGCGCCACTTTCGACTGTGGCGCCCCAGGAGATGCCGTAGTCGGTCCGATCGATGACGCCGGCGGCGGCCAGCGAGAGAACCGGCGTGCCGTCCATGCCGGGGCCGGCCCCTTCGACTTCGACCTGCAGTTCGACCGGACGGGTCACCCCGCGCAGGGTGAAGTCTCCACTGACCTTGTAGCCACCTTCGCCGGCGGCTTCGATCGAGGTGGACATGAAGCCGCCCTGCGGGTGGTTCTCGGCGTCGAAGAAGTCGGGGCTCACGAGGTGTCCGGCGAGCGTCTTGTCGGGAACGTCGACGCTGGCGACGACGATCGAGCCCTCGATGCTTTCGAGCTTGCCGTTGCTCACCGAGATCGCGCCCGAAAAGTCGGAGAAGCTGCCGCGGAACGTAGAGATGCCGAGGTGACGGACCTCGAATCCGACTCGCGAGTGGACCGGGTCGATGCCGTAGGTGCCGTTTTCGATTTCTGTTGTCTGCGCGATGGCGCTCATTTGATGCCTTTCAAAGGGGGGAATAGGGATAATGGTTGCGTGAGCAACCGTTGCGCAAGCACCATAACATATTCGTTGCGTTGTCAACCAATCGCGCTACAATGCATGGCATGAATCCGGCTACATCCAAAAAACCGGTCGAGTCCCAGGCTGTCGCCAAACCATTCGAAGACGCATGGCAGGCGATTCGAGGCTGCCATCAGATCGTCGGCGACCTGGTCGGCAGGCAACTCTCGGAGGCCGGCCTTCCGGAACTCGCCTGGTATGACGTGCTGGCGAGCCTCGAGGCCTCTGCGGATCCCCTGAGGCCGAAGGACCTGCTCTGCCGGGTAGGCGTCACCAAGAGCGGTCTGACCCGACTGATCGACCGGATTGAAGACGCCGGACTCGTCGAGCGGACCAGTTGCCCTTCGGACCGTCGCGGGACCTTCATCGTGATGACCGACGCGGGCGCCCGCACGCTCGCCGCCATGAGCCCGATCAGGAACCGGGTTTTCGCCGAACACCTGGCTGGCACCCTCAGCGAATCCGAGGCCGAAGCGGTCGCTGACCTGCTGGGCCGCGTCAGCGCCAGCGTACGGGACGAGCTCGAAGGCGACGGCGGCTGCGAGGTCTGAGGCCGGGGGGACCCCCGGCCCGGGCTCAGCGCTCGAGCGGCGGGATGTCCTCGTCTTCGGTCGCTTCCCAGTCCTGAATGAACTGGAGCCGCCACATCAGGCTGGCCGCGACCAGGCCGAGCGCGGCTGAAAGCATCGTGATGAACCACTGGTCGGCGCTGAGCATCGACATCTCGAAGAACTCCCGCAGCGGTGTGACGGCGAGGATTCCGGCGAACAGTGCCCCGAGCCCGGCGACCATAGCCAGCATGTAGCTCTGGATCGCGATGTGGTCGCGCCCCGGGCCCCTCTCGAGAAGCAGTACAAACGAAAGTCCGAGCACGATCAGGGTCGTGGTCGCAGCGGTTCGGCCGTCTTCGATCGTGCCGCCCAGCAGGCCGTCGATCAGGAAGAACGAGAGGATCGAAGCGAGCGCGGTCGCCAGGCCGGCCGGCAGAGCGAATGCGCCGAGCGCCCGGAGCAGGCGGCCGCGGTAGAGCGGTCCGTCGCTGGGGGCCAGCGCGAGAACGAAAGACGGAATACCGATCGTCAGCAGGGCGGCGAGGGTCAGGTGACGGGGCAGGAAGGGGAAAGCGAAGCCCGGCACCGATACCAGCAGGATCAAGGCTGCCGCGTAGACGGTCTTGGTCATGTAGAGGCGGCCCAGCCGGTGGATGTTGCGGGCGATCCTGCGGCCCTCTGCGACGGCCTCGGGAAGGCGTGAGAATTCGTCCTTGAGCAGGATCACGTCAGCAACGCTCTTCGTTACCTGGCTTCCCGAGCCCATCGCCACCGCCATGTTCGAGCTCTTCAGGGCAGGTACGTCGTTGACGCCGTCCCCGATCATCGCCGTGTAACAGCCTGCCCGGGAAAGCGCGGCGACCAGTTCCTTCTTCTGCTCGGGCTTGATCCGGCAGAAGATCGTGTTCTCGCGAACCACTCGCTCCAGCTCATCGGGGTCCTCCGGGAGCTCGCTGCCGAGCACGACTCCGGCGTCCTCGGGGATACCTACCGCTCCGGCGACCGAGACCACTGTCGCCTTCGCGTCGCCCGAGATCAGCTTCAGGTCGACCTGTTCCTGGCGCATCAACTCCAGGGTCTCGGTAACGCCCGGCCGCAGGTTCTCCGACAGCACCACAAGGGCGATCGGCTCCAGGCCGGCCGGTGGCCCGTCCTTCGGTTCCGGGGGCAGCGAATTTGCGGTCTGGGCGAGGGCGACGACCCGGTGCCCGGCGGCGGTCTCCGCTTCGAGCCGGGCCGACATCGATTCCGGCAGCACCAGCACCCCGGAATCGATCATCACGTCCGGCGCCCCGAGCACCAGTGTCAGCGGCCCCTGTTCACGGTCGAAGGTAAGCCCGCTCCACTTCCACTCGGAGGAGAAGACGATCTCGTCGAGCACGGTCCCGGCAGGCTCCGGGAACTCCTCCCCGATCGCTTCGAGCGTACGGTTCTGCTCGCCGGCGCTGGCGGCGAAAGTACCGAGCTCACGCCCGGCCAGCCTGCCGTCGGTCACATAGGCCGACTCGACCCCGACGAGGCTGAGGTTGCCGTCGGTCAGGGTGCCGGTCTTGTCGACGCAGATCGTGTCGACCGAGGCGAGTGACTCGCTCGCGCTCATCTGCTGGACCAGCGTGTCGCGCCGGGCCAGCTTCACCGCAGCCACGGCGAAAGTCACGCTCATCAACAGGACCAGACCTTCCGGGATCAAAGTGATCAGGCCGGCGGTTGCGGTCTGGGCTGCCTCGACCAGCTCGACCTGGCGCACGATCAGCGAACCGATCTGGAGGATCGCGAGCGGGATCAGCACCCACGTGCAGGCCACGATCACCCGGTTGACCTCGAACTGGAGAGGCGACGGCGCGTGCCGGAATGCCTTGGCCTCCCCGGCGATCCGGCCGGCGTAGCTGTCGTCGCGGACCGCGGTCGCCTCGCAGTAGCCGGAGCCGGAAAGAACGAAGCCGCCGGAGAGGACCTCGTCTCCCTGCGACTTCGATATGCCGTCGGACTCGCCGGTCAGCATCGACTCGTCCAGGGTCAGGCCGCGCGAGGAGACGACCGTGCCGTCGGCGACGAGCTGGTCCCCGGGAACCAGTCGGATCAGATCCCCGGGCACGACCTCGTCAGCGAGCAGGTCCACCTCGTGCCCGTCCCGGATCACCGCCGCTCTGGGCGCGACCAGTATCGCCAGCTGGTCGAGAGTCTCTTTGGCCTTCATCTCCTGCCGGATGCCGATCCAGGAGTTGACGATCGCGATCAGGCCGAATATCGCGTCGGCGAAGAGCCCGAGCGAGAGGATCAGAATGAAGAAGACCCCGACGATCGCGTTGAACAGCGTGAAGACGTTGCCGGCGACGATGCTCGATGTCGAGCGCGAGGAGTGGGGCTCGGCCGGTCCGAGTTCCCGCAGGCGGCTCTCCGCCTCAGCGGCCGAAAGGCCCCGTTCGGGAAGAACTCCGGTTTCGGTCTCCAGCACGGATTGATTGTGCCTGTTTCGGTGGTCGTCTGGTTGTCCAGTCGCAGGACTCAGGTCCGGTCCGGGTGATCGACCGGCTCAGGATGGCGCCGATTCCATCCGGACCGGTACCCGCTCGATCCCTATATGGTGGGCGAATGTCGCTAAAGCTTGGTTTGTATCTCGGTTACTGGGGCATCGGTCCGCGCGGTCAGGAGGCACTCGACGCGGTCCAGTTCGCCGAAGAGGTTGGTTTCGAGTCGGTCTGGGTCGCCGAGTCGTACGGCTCTGACGTGGTCAGCGTGCTTTCCTGGCTGGCCGGTCAGACCGAGAAGATCAAACTTGGGGCGGCGATCATGCAGGTGCCCGCGCGGCCGCCTGCGGCTGCCGCCATGGCCGGCGCGACGATCGACGCCCTCTCCGGCGGACGCTTCATGTTCGGCTTCGGGCCCTCGGGCCCGCAGGTATCCGAGGGCTGGTACGGCGTGCCGTACTCGAAGCCCTGGGGCCGCACCCGTGAGTACGTCGAGGTGGTTCGGGAGATCATCGCCCGCGAAGGAAAGCTCGACCATCAGGGCGAGCACTACCAGCTACCGCTGCCGGAGGGCCAGGGAAAGCCGCTGAAGCTCAACTTCAAACCGGACCGCGACTACATCCCGGTATTCCTAGGAGCGATCGGCCGCAAGTCGGTCGAGATCGCGGCCGAGATCGCCGACGGCTGGATCCCGATCTTCTTCAGCGTCGACAAGTTCGAAGAGGCCTGGGGCGAGCACATCGAGACCGGCTTGGCCAAGGGCAACCGCAGCAGGGAAGACTTCGAGATCTCCCCTTCGGTGCAGGTGGCGATCGACGGCGACCTCGATGCGGCCCGCAACATGGTCCGGATGGGGCTTGTCCTCTACCTGGGCGGCATGGGCAGCCGCAAGACGAACTTCTACGTCGATCTGGCCCACCGCTTCGGCTTCGGCGAGGTCGCCGACGAGGTCCAGAGCCTTTTCCAGGCCGGGGACAAGGAGGGGGCCTTCAATGCCCTTTCCGACGAACTGGTCAACGCCGTCTCGCTGATCGGTACCGAGGACGAAGTCGCCGAGCGTCTGGCCCGTTTCCGCGAGAACAGCATCGACCGTCTGATCGTGACTCCGGTGCATACCGATCCGGCCGAGCAGCGGCATACGATCGAGCGCCTGGCCGAACTCGTCAAGTGAGAGCAGAGATCGGACTACCCGGTCGGCGCTCATTGTTTAGGCTCACCGCGTCTTGTCTATGAAGATCGGAGTACCGAAAGAGACCGCTGACGGGGAGCGCCGGGTCGCGCTCGTGCCCGACGCCGTTCGTTCGCTGAGCAAGCGCGAGGGCGTCGAGATCGTGGTTGAGTCCGGTGCCGGAGAGGCCGCCGGCCACCCGGACGACCAGTACAGCGAAGCCGGTGCGACGGTTGCGGGCCGCCCGGATGCCCTCTCCGGTGACGTCGTGCTCTCGGTTGCGGTTCCCTCCGCCGGACAGATCGGCGAGCTGAAGTCGGGCCAGGTTCTGATCACCCACCTCGCGCCCTGGACTTCGGCCGAGACCAACAACGCCCTGGCCACGGCCGGTGTGACCGCCTTCGCGATGGAGGCGATTCCACGCACGACACGGGCCCAGGCGATGGACGCGCTCTCCTCACAGGCCACCGCCGCCGGATATTCGGCGACGATGATCGCTTCTCGCGAATCGGGTCGCTTCTGGGGGATGCTCACGACTGCCGCCGGCACGATCCGCCCGGCAAAGGTTCTGGTTCTCGGGGCCGGAGTGGCCGGGCTGCAGGCGATCGCCACCGCCAAACGGCTCGGCGCCATCGTCACCGGATTCGACATCCGTCGCGCCGCCTGGGAGCAGATCGGTTCGCTCGGCGGGAGGCCGCTGGAGCTGGACTTCATACCTGACGCCGAAGGTGAAGGCGGCTACGCGCGCCCGCTCACCGAAGAGGAAAACGAGCAGGTCCGTCAGGCTCTGGCCGAGAATGCCGCCCGCCAGGACGTGATCATCACGACGGCCGCCATCCCCGGCCGTCCGGCGCCGACCCTGATTACTGCCGACGCTGTCGCCAACATGGCACCGGGCTCGGTAATCGTCGACCTCGCCGCCGAGACCGGCGGCAACTGCGAACTGACGGAAGTCGGAAAGACCGTCGAATCCGGCGGCGTGAAGATCGTCGGCCCGCGCAACCTCCCCTCCGATCTTCCCAGCCATTCCTCGCAGCTCTACGCCAAGAACCTGGAGAACCTGCTCGGCCTGATGATCAGCGACGAGGGCACTCTGGACCTGAACTTCGAGGACGACATCATCGATGCCGCCTGCATCGCCCACGACGGCGAAGTCCGCGGTGAGAGGACGGCGAAGTAGTGGATCTGGTCACCGAAATAACGATTCTCGTTCTGGCTGCCTTTGTCGGCTTCGAGGTGATCTCCAAAGTCCCGGCGACGCTCCACACTCCGTTGATGTCCCAGACCAACGCGATCCACGGCATAGTCCTGCTGGGCGGCCTGATCGTGGTTGGCTTCGCCGACAGCACCCTGGATGAAGTGATCGGCTTCGTGGCGATCGTCTTCGGCACGGTCAACATCGTCGGCGGCTTCATGGTCACCGATCGGATGCTCGAGATGTTCGGCACCAAGAAGAAGAAAAAGCCTGAACCGGAAGCCGCGCCCGCTGCGGCCGAAGCAGGCTCGTCTGCAGACGGCGAAGAGGGCTCGGCCAAGTGACTCCCCTGGCTGCGCTCGACCCCACCGGAGCGGCCGTCGGCCTGCTCTACATCGTTGCTTTCTCGCTGTTCATCTACGGCATCAAGCTGGGCACGCACCCGACCACAGCCCGGCGCGGAAACGGACTGGCCGCGGTCGGCATGGCGGTCGCCGTGGCTACGACACTGGCCCAGACCGGCATCGGAAACTGGGGCATCATCATCGGCGGAATCGTGGTCGGCTCGCTGATCGGAGCGATTGCCTCGAAGCGGGTCAAGATGACCGAGATGCCCCAGATGGTCGCGCTCTACAACGGGCTCGGAGGTGGCGCGATCGCCCTGATCGCCTGGGCTGAGTACCGGCACTGGGTCCACATCGAAAAGCTCCTGTTCGGATCCGAAACCACCTTCGAACAAGGCGCCGAGCAGGCGCAGGAAGCCGATCTCGGAGTCGAAGTAGCCTCGGGTAGCGGCGCGATCTCATCGCTGTCCGACATCGCCGTATCGGTCCCGCTGGAGATCCTGGTGCCGACCCTGTTGGCGATGATCATCGGTTCAATTTCGTTCTGGGGCTCCAACGTCGCCTTCGGCAAGCTGCAGGAGCTGATCCCCAGCCAGCCGATCGGGCTGCCCGGCCAGAAGATCATCAACGGACTCCTCCTGCTCGTCCTCATAGCCGGTTGCGTCTACCTGGGCATCAACAACGAGTTGAGGGATCTGAGCCAACCCGTCTTCATCCTGATGCTGGTCGTCGCGGCGGTGCTCGGAACGATGGTCGTGTTGCCGATCGGCGGTGCCGACATGCCTGTGGTGATCTCCCTGCTGAACGCCTTCACCGGCCTTTCCGCAGCGGCCGCCGGCATCGCTCTCGACAACACCGCACTGATCGTCGGCGGCACCCTGGTCGGCTCCTCCGGCACCATTCTGACCCTCGAGATGGCGACGGCGATGAACCGCTCTGTGCCGAATATCCTCTTCGCCGGCTTCGGTGCGCCTGTTGCCGGCGCCGGCGGTGACCAGGAGCAGCGCCCCCACCAGTCGATGGGGGCCCAGGATGCGGCTATCCAGCTGGCCTATGCCGACTCGGTCGTGATCGTCCCCGGCTACGGGCTGGCAGTTGCGCAGGCCCAGCACGCGGTCCGCGAGATGGCCGACGAACTCGAGAAGCGCGGTGTCACGGTCGAGTACGCGATCCACCCGGTGGCCGGCCGTATGCCGGGCCACATGAACGTGCTGCTCGCCGAGGCCGACGTGCCTTACGAGAAGCTCCGCGAAATGGACGACATCAACCCCGAGCTCCCCCAGACCGACGTCTGCGTGGTCATTGGCGCCAACGACGTGACCAACCCGGCCGCCAAGACCGACGAGTCGAGTCCGATCTACGGCATGCCGATCATCGAGGTGGGCGAAGCCCAGCAGTGCCTGGTCCTGAAGCGCTCGATGAGCCCCGGCTTCGCCGGCATCGACAACGACCTCTTCTACGACCCCAAGACATCCATGGTTTTCGGCGACGCCAAGGCGATCGTCGGCGAGATCGTCCAGGAGCTCGGCAGCCTCTAGCTGCGGCGTTTCGGCGGGGCAGCTGCATCACTGGTTGCCGAGCGGGCGGCCCCCGCGATGATGAGCCGGTGTGGGGAGCTCAGGGAGTGGCCGGCTCGATCAGTCCGTAGTGGCCGTCGTAGCGCAGGTAGATCACGTTGCCGCGTTCGGTTTCAGCGTTCGTGAAATACATGAACCTGTGGTCGAAGGCGTTCATCTCGGTGACCGCTTCCGCCAGTTCGGTCGGACCGCTCATCCGGCTCTCCTCGTGGACGATCCCTCCGGTCTCTCCCGACCAGCCGACGCCACTGGGGCCGATCACGCCGAGCCGTTCGTCGTCGCGGTGGTAAGCGACCGCGTCGGCGCCCGTCTCGGCGTCGCTGAACAGATAGAAGTCGTGGTCGAGAAACTCCATTTCCTCTGCTGCCTCGGTCGGGGTCAGCGAATGGGCCGCGAAGGTCTTGCGCCGCACTATCTCCCGTTCCTCTGGGGGGCGGGTGAAATGCCGGGGCCGGTCCGCTGAGAAGCCGGTGTGACGCCATTCGCCTGCGGCTCGCTCTCTGCCCCGTCGGGCGATGTCGGTACGCCGGTCCACCCAGTTGCGCAGTTGCCGCTCGAGTCGCTGGGCCAGTTGGTTGATCGCCCCCATCGGCTCGATGTCGGCGACGCTCGCCCGGATGATCGGGCCGTTGAGGCCGATCTCGGCTTCGGCCCGTGAGCCGCGCTCGATCCTCGGGTTGGCTTCCTGGGTCAGGACCACCCGAGCGTGGCTTATCGGACCATCGATCAGCCGGTCTACAGACCCGATCCTCTCCTTGGCGTATTCCGAAACCTCGGCGGACACGTCGCCCCGCACCGTCACGTCGACCTCAACCATCGGCAGCTCCTTTCCGTAGGAATCGGCAGGATAATCAGTAGGTCGGCAGTTGTGCGGAATGCCGGCAGGTCGCTACTTCGTCGGCCGAAAGCAACAACAGCACCGCATAGTCCAACCCAGCAACGGAGCCCGGTCCTGTCAGGACCGGGCTGGATCCCGGTTGCGGCACGACCACGACCCCGGGGCTGCGGCCGACGGACGGTCGGGGCTAGGGTTGACTCCATGTCTGGCAGGCCCGAGCTGAGCGAAGTCATCCTCGGTGAGAACCTCGAGGTCCTGCCTCGCCTCCCCGACGGGGCCTTCCAGATGATCTACATCGACCCGCCCTTCAACACCGGGGAAAAACAGACGCGGCGCAGCGTCGCCACGGTCGCCGACGAGCATGGCGACCGGACCGGATTCGGAGGCCGGCGCTACCGGACCGAACTGCTGGAGAGCTCTTCCTATCGCGACAGCTTCGACGACTACCTTGCTTTCCTCGCCCCGCGTCTGGAACAGGCCCACCGGCTGCTGGATGAGACCGGGACGCTCTACTTCCACATCGATTACCGCGAGGCCCACTACTGCAAGATTCTGCTGGACGAGATTTTCGGCCGGGACGGCTTTCTGAACGAGATCATCTGGGCCTACGACTACGGTGGGCGCAGCAAGCGGCGGTGGCCCGCCAAGCACGACACGATCCTGGTCTACGTAAAGGACCCGAAGCGCTACTTCTTCGACTCTTCGGAGGTCGACCGGGAGCCGTACATGGCGCCGGGGCTGGTCACGCCGGAAAAGGCGGCCCGAGGCAAGCTGCCGACCGATGTCTGGTGGCACACGATCGTGCCGACCAACGGTTCCGAGAAGACCGGTTACCCGAGCCAGAAGCCGGAGGGCATCGTCAGGCGCATGGTGCAGGCTTCGACCCGACCCGGCGACTGGTGCCTGGACTTCTTCTCGGGCAGCGGAACACTCGGCGCTGTGGCGGCCAAGCTGGGCCGGCGCTACCTGCTGATCGACTCGAATCCGGAAGCGGTTGAAACGGCCGTGGCGAGGATCAGCTCGATCGACTTGGCCGACTGACCGGTCCGGCGGGGCGTGCCCGCAGGTCACTCGCCCTTGCGATGGCGGCTGACGATCGGGGCGAGATAGCCGATCGCGGCCCCGACCAGGGCGGCACCGAGCAGCAGCAGGATCAGGGGCGCATCCGTGCTTACGAAGAGAAGGTTGAAGTCAACCGTCTGGGAGTTCTGGAGCACGATCACCAGCAGGACGGCGACAGCAGCCAGCAGCGCCCACCGCTTCCAGCTCGTACTCGATTCAGCGGGATCGTTGTGGGACCTGACTGGACTCGACATGGCCCAACCTTAGCGGGCATCCCGGAGGCGTCGGACTTCAGTCGCGCGGGCACTTCGTTTTCGTTGCATCCTGCGAGCCATCCGTTGGTCGGACCGCCCTAGCGTGATCCCATGTCAGGGCCAACGCGCCAGAGCGGTCTTCTCGGGCAGAGCGGACAAGGCACCGTCGAGTGGGTCGGGCTGGTCGCGCTGGTGGCGGTCACGATCGGCGCTCTGGCGTCGTTCGCAGGACTGGTGCCGGGCACGGCCCTGGTTCACTCGATCGGCCGCAGCCTGCTCTGTGCCGCTTCGCTTTCGCAGGCTTGTCTTGCGGAAGGATCGCTGGAGAAGGCCTACGGTGAGCGCACCGCTGGACTGGTCAGGGCGAACGCGCCGGAGATGCTTTTCGGTCCCGATCTGCTCGGACTGCCAGTTGACTTCCGCTCCTGCCGATCGCCCGCCTGCGCAGAGGCCGGGGGTCCCGGAGAGGTGACCGAGTCGAGCGCGGGGGAGCCCGTCACCCTCTTCACCCGTGTTCTGGAGCGGGGCGGCAACACCTGGATCCAGTACTGGGCGTACTACCCGGAGAGTGCCTCCTTGCGAGGGGTTCCGGTCCTCGAGGACAAGGGATACCACTCGCACGACTGGGAGTCCACGCAGGTCAGGATCGGGCCTGACGGCAGAGTCGATCAGCGGGCGTCTTCGCATGCCGGCTACAACCACACCCGCTCGATCGGAAACTGGGGCTCCGACGTCGGATCAAGCCTGCTGCGTGTGGCCAGTGAGGCGGCCGGACTGCGGGAGAAGGGCGGCTGGGGCGAAAGCAGCGGTCAGTGGCTGGTCGCAGGTGGCAGTCATGCCGGCAACGTCTCGGGTGAGGTCGATTCCGACAGCTATCCGACTCGCACTCCGGCGAATTCGGTCAGGCTGATCCCGCTCGAACAGGTCCGCGGTGGGCCGCTTGCCCGACCGGCTCGATTCGACCCGATCACGCCGCCGTGGCGCAAGCGGGTCTGGACCGATGCCGAGGCTGAAGGGACAGGCTGACGGCTGACGCGGGGTAGCCGGAGACCGAGCTCAGGGAGCCAGGGCGGTGATCAGCGAAGCCATGTTGTCCGGCGTCGTGATCGGTGTGATGACCGGCAAGGTGATACCACCCGCTACATAGGCGTCGAGGCGCTCGCGGATCGCTTCCGGCGAACCGAGCAGGAAGGTGTCTTCGATCAGGTCCCAGGGGGCGGCCGCGGCGGCTCCGGACCGGTCCTTGGCCTGCCAGGCCTCGACCATGGCGGAGATCTCATCGCCGTAGCCGAGCCACCGGAAGAAGTTCGCGTAGACCGGCACGGTGACGTAGGAGGAGAACATGAACCGGGCCAGCGGTTCGACCTGCTCCCGCTCGCCGGGAATGCAGAAGAAGCGGCAGAGCAACTCGAAGTCCGGGCCGGCACCCTCGATGCCTTCGACCACCTGCGGCAGCCCGCCGAGCGGCAGGAAGTTCGTGAAAGCCCCGTCGGCCTTGTCGACCGCCAGCTTGAGCATCTTGCCGCGCAGGGCGGCCAGCACGATCGGGGTGGGGTGGGCCGGAGCGGTCTCCAGCTTGAAGCCGGTATCGGTGCGCTCTCCCGCCAGGGCCACGCGGAGGAAGTCGACCGTCTTCTCGACCTTGCTCAGCGGCTTCTCGAAGGGGATCTCGTTCCAGCCGGCGACCATGCGGTCCGAAGAGGCACCGATGCCGAGGGCGAACCTTCCCGAGGAGGCGTCGGTCATCGCGGCGGCCTGCTGGGCCAGCAGCGCCGGCCCGCGCTGGAAGACGCCGACGATGCCGGTGCCGAGGCGGACCTTTTCGGTCCAGGCGGCGCTCAGCGCCAGCGGCGTGAAGCCGTCCGGGCCGCCGGTCTCGCCGGTCCAGAGGTCGGTATATCCCTCGGCCTCAGCCTGCTCGACGAAAGGCCGGTGGTCGGACAGCGATGTGCCCGGCAAGGGCAGGGTCAGTCCCCATCTGGAAGAGCTCACGGGGTCAGCCTACATCGCGGCGGGGCGGCCGTCTGCCCGCGGGCGGCCGACCGTTATAGCCTTCGGGGCAATGGGAATCATTTCGCAGGATGTCCGGTCAGGATCGAAGCCCGATCGAAACCTCGCCCTCGAGCTGGTCAGGGTGACTGAATCAGCCGCGCTGGCCGCCTCGAGGTGGGTCGGCCGGGGGGACAAGCTCGCCGCTGACGGTGCCGCCGTCGATGCGATGCGGCTACTGCTCGACACGGTGCCGATGGACGGCGTCGTGGTCATCGGCGAAGGGGAGAAGGACGAAGCCCCGATGCTCTACAACGGCGAGAACATCGGCGACGGCAGTCCGCCGGTGGTCGACATAGCCGTCGACCCGCTGGAGGGCACGACGCTGACCGCCCGTGGTTTCGGCGGCGCGCTCGCCGTGATCGCCCTGTCCGAACGTGGCACGATGTTCGACCCCGGGCCCTGCGTCTACATGGAGAAACTGGCCAGCTCGTCCGAGTTCGCAGACCTGCTCAGCTTTGATCAGCCGATCGGCGACCTGATCCGGGCGATCGGCGAGCGCAAGGGCGGAGGCGCCGAAGAGGTGACCCTTACAGTGCTGGCCCGCGACCGGCACGACGAAGGAGTCGCCGAGATCCGCGAGGCCGGGGCGACGATCCGCTTCATCACCGACGGAGACGTCCAGGCCGCCCTTCTGGCGGTCAGCGAGGACACCGGAATCGACCTTCTCTGGGGCATCGGTGGAACCCCGGAAGGAGTACTGGCTGCGGCCGCGATCAAGTGCCTCGGGGGAGAGATCATCGGCAAGCTGTGGCCGCGAAACGAAGAGGAGCGCGAAGCCGCGCTGGCGGCCGGCTACGACCTCGATAAGACCCTCAACTCCCATGACCTGATCAGCGGCGACGACGTCTTCTTCGCGGCGACCGGCGTGACCGACGGCGATCTGCTCGAAGGGGTCCACCGCAGCAAGGGCTTCGCGACCACTGAGTCTCTGATCATGCGGTCGAGGTCCGGCACGGTGCGCAAGGTCCAGGCCCGCCACGACAGGGCCAAGCTGCGCGAAGTCACCGGTGGCCTCTACGGCTGAGCCCGTACTGATCGCCGGAGCCACCGGTTACATCGGCGGCAAGCTGGCGAGACGGCTCCGGGAATCCGGAGTCGCTACGCGGTGCATGGCGCGCCGGCCCGGCAGCGCGGGCGCGAAGGGTCTGGAGGAGGCCGGCTGCGAAGTGGTCAAGGGGGACGTCCTTGAACCCGCGACCCTGGGCCCGGCACTCGAAGGAGTCGGCGTTGCCTACTACCTCGTCCACTCGATGGGCCGCGGCGGCGAAGGCGATTTCGAGGAGATGGACCGCCGGGGTGCCGAAAACTTCGCCCGCGCTGCCGCCGAGGCCGGGCTGAGCCAGATCGTCTACCTGGGCGGGCTCGGCGAAGGACGCTCGAAACACCTCCGGTCCCGGCACGAGACGGCCGAAGTACTCGCTTCGACCGGTGTGCCGGTCACCTACCTGCGGGCGGCCGTGGTGCTGGGCGGCGGCAGCGAATCCTTCCAGACGGTCTACCACCTGATCCGGCGACTGCCTGCGATGGTGACCCCCAAATGGACCACCACCCGGACCCAGCCGATCGCAGTGGATGACGTGATCAGCTACCTCGCAGCGGCCGGCGGCCCGGGAGAATGGGTCGGGCGGGAGATTCAGATCGCCGGCCCCGACGTGACCACATACGGCGGCATGATGGAAGTCATGGCCGATGCGATCGGCAAGCGCCGGCCGGTGATGATCCGCGTGCCGATCCTGACCCCGCGACTTTCGTCGCTCTGGATCGGCCTCGTGACGCCGGTCGACACCGGTGTGGCGAGGCCCCTTGTCGAGGGCCTCTCGACCGAGACGGTGATCACCGACCCCGCCGGCATGGCGATGTTCGGGATCGAGCCGACCGGCATGGTCGAGGCCATGGAATCGGCCGTGGCAGAACTGCAGAGCCCGGGGCTCTAGCCGTCCGGGCCGGCCCCGGGGCTCAGGATTCGTCGGGCTGCGTCGCCGGATCTTCTCCCTGGCGGAGTACCGAGGAGGGCAGGTCGGCCAGCGAGCGCAGGTAGCCGCGGGTCACCCAGAGGTGGATGCGCAGCTGGGTCTGGGAGTAGATCCAGGTGCCCGTCCGGGCGAACCAGCCGGTTCCGCGAAGCCAGGGGTAGAAGTTCACCACCTCGCTGGAGACCGTGATCGACTGGTGCCCGGCTCTGGCCGGACGCTGCGAGTCACGACGCACTTCGATCCTCAGGTAGCCGTTGCCACGCCCTTCGCCCGCCACCAGGATTCCGCGGTCGATCGGCCAGTCGATCCGGCCGAATTCGGGCCCGGTGTCGAACTCGGGCTCGTGGAACCTCAGGAGCGGAATATGCCGCGAGACGAGGTTCACCGACCGGGACCCGGTGCCGTAGCTCATCCGGATCAGGCCGAAAGAGCGCCGGCGGATGAATCGCCAGTAGGAGCGAGCCAGCAGTTCGAGCGTGGACGGGGTCCATATCTGCTCGAACACCTCGTCGTCGACGGTGATCAGGGCGGTCTGGACGCAGCCGATAGGTCCCGTGGTGGCGAGGCCTTGCCTGACAGGGTCCGGCATCAGGTCGATTTCGATGCTCACGACCGTTCAGTCCCTGCTTCGAGCGGCCGGAATGGTGGTCTGCACATCGGTCGATTCTCCATCAGGAGGGGATTCTGCGGGCTCCGCCCCGCGAGGGCCCGGCGCGGTAAGCGACCGATAAGGCTCGGCCGCCGGCGGCAGCTCGATCTCTGAAGTCGGCGGACCGGCAGCCAGCGCCGCGCTACGGCTGAGGATGCCGTACGGGTAGCGCCCGGTCTCGTGAACTTCGTGGCGCAGCGAGTTGATGACCGCGCCCGCCAGCAGGGTCAGCGCGACCAGGTAGAACCAGAGCAGGGCGACCAGGATGAATCCGAGCGTCGATCCGAACCGGGAGAGGGTGGAGAGATTGCTCAGGTAAACCGGGAACAGCCAGTTCGCCAGGCCGGCGACGACGGTTGCGAAGACGGCCCCGGGCCAGATCGCCCTCCACGGCATGTGCCCCTTTGGCACCAGCCAGTAGATCATCGCCAGGACCAGGAAGTTCAGGGTCAGGGTGACCGAGATCAGGGCCGCGCTGTCGAGGTTCTGGATCTCGTTCAGGCCGAAGGGCAGGTTGTCGGTCGACCTGATCAGGGCCCCTTCGATCGCCGGCAGGACAACCGAGCCGAGGATGAAAAGGGCAACCACGAACAGCATCACCAGGGAGAACCGCTTCTGCTCCCACCAGCCACGGCACTGAACGTGGTAGATCCGGCAGAAGGCGGTGTCCATCGCACCCCAGAACGAGGCCCCGATCCAGATCGAACCGAGGAAGGCCACGACACCGATCGTGGCGGAGTTCGACCGGATGCTCTGAAGCACGTTGTTGAGCGTCTGTTGCTCGGCGTCGGGGAAGAGACGCTCCAGGTCGGCGGTCACGCCCTGGTCGACACCTTCGATCCGCAGGACCTGGCTGAAAATGAAAAGGATCAGCAGCACGAACGGGAAGATCGAAAGCAGCAGGTTGTAGGCGACCATCCCCGACAGTCCGGTGATGTTTTCGCGGTATGCCCGCATCCAGAAGGCCTGAAGCCAGTGGAAACGACCCCAGGAAGCGGGCGCCGGCGTTTCTCCGGTCTGCCGGTCTCTTGCTTCATTTTCATCGCAGTCAGCGCAACTCAAGGGGCCGCCGCGAGTTTGGATTCATAGCTGGCAGAAGTATTGACTTTACTAAGTGAAGCGGCTATTATCTAAACACCCGTTCGACCACTTACCCGATAGCAGCAGCTCTCCACGTTCCCTCGATGTGGAAGCGGTGCGGATTCTGACGGGTGATCCGTGAACACTCAGCTTGATGCGCCTCGTGGCGCCGGAAGACGGGATTACCCGTAATCAGGGGAAATCAGATAGGGAAAAGATGCTCGTAGCGGAACTCCAGGAACTAGAAGAAGTAAAGACCCTCATCAACCGTGGGCAGCAGCTCGGCGTGCTCACCTTCGGTGACATCGCAACCTCCGTCAAGGAGGTCGATCTCGACGAATCCGATATCGAGGACCTCTACGGCCACATCGAGAAGCAGGGGATCGAGCTTGTCGAGGACGTCGATCCGGCGCTCAAGGCCTCGGCCGAGAACGAGCGCTCCGACGGTCGCCGCGGCCGCCGCCGCAAGAAGGACTCGCTGGACCTGAAGCCGGACATGACGACCGACTCGCTCCAGCTCTTCCTCAAGGACATCGGCAAGGTTCGCCTGCTGACCGCACAGGAGGAAGTCGATCTCGCCAAGCGCATCGAGCGCGGTGACCTCGACGCGAAGCAGAAGATGGTCGAGTCGAACCTGCGTCTGGTCGTCTCGATCGCCAAGAACTACCGCAACCAGGGCCTGCCTTTCCTCGATCTGATTCAGGAGGGCACCCTCGGCCTGGTCCGTGCGGCCGAGAAGTTCGACTACCGCAAGGGCTTCAAGTTCTCGACCTACGCCACCTGGTGGATCCGCCAGGCAATCGCCCGGGCATTGGCCGACAAGGCCCGGACCATCCGTATCCCGGTCCACGTAGTCGAGAAGCTGAACAAGATCGGCCGTGCCGAGCGCAAGCTGGTGACCGAGCTCGGCCGCGAGCCGACGCCCGAGGAGATCGCCGACGTGACCGGCATCGATCCGGAAGAAGTGGACTCGATCAAGCGTTCCGCCCAGTCTCCGGTTTCGCTGGAGAAGCCGGTCGGCGACGAAGAGGAGTCGGAGTTCGGCCAGTTCATCGCCGACGAGAAGGCCGAGTCGCCTTTCGACCGCGCCGCCGACCTGCTGACCAAGGAGGCGCTCAAGGAGTCGCTCGAGAACCTCTCGTACCGCGAGCGTCGCGTGCTCGAACTGCGCTACGGGCTCGGCGGGGAGCATCCCCGCACCCTCGACGAGGTGGGTCGTACCTTCAACGTGACCCGTGAGCGGATCCGTCAGATCGAGAACCAGTCGCTCAAGAAGCTCCAGAGCCTGAACGAGGCCCAGAAGCTGCGCGAAGCGACCTGATTCAAAGGTTTCCGGCGGCCACCTCGGGCCGCCGGCAAGAGATTCGAAAAGGGCGACGGTTCTCCGTCGCTCTTTTTGTTGCACTCCTCCGCCGAGTTCGTCTCACCCGTCGAGACACGGTTGAGCCATGACGGGCCAGCCTCGGACCATGGCACCCTTATCAGCGGCGCTGCTGGCGGCCGTCATGCTCGTCGCTTCGATAACCGACCTCAGGGACCGGATAGTGCCCAACCGGCTGACCCTGGGAGCCGGGCTCTGCGGGCTGGTCCTGGCGGGCGCCGAAGGCCTTTCGGCGCTCGGAGTCGCACTGGTCGCCTCGGCCGCGGTGACCGCGCCGATGACGCTGCTTTCGCTGGCCCGGCCCGATGGCATGGGAATGGGCGATGTCAAGCTGGCGGCGGTGCTTGCCATCTACCTCGGCTGGCAGGTTCTTGCCGCCCTGCTCGCTGGCTTCCTGCTGGCCGGTCTGGCCGGCATGCTCGCCTGCCTTGGCAGGCGCAGGGCACCGTCGCAGGTCGCTCTGCCGCTGGCCCCGTTCCTGGCCGTCGCCGCGCTGCCGTTTGTTGCCGACGGGCTTCGAGTCGCTTCAGTAAGTAAAGCGATATGCCTATACTTGTTGAAGTGATGATTCGATGAGTTCAGCAAGCAATGACCAATGTCCGGTCTGCCGCACCGCGGACGTGATCTCCGGAAAGTGGACCCTGCTCGTGATCCGTGACCTGGCCGGCTCAAGCCGCCGGTTCTGTGAACTCGAGCGCTCGCTGGAAGGAATCAGCCCGCGCACTCTCTCGCTTCGCCTGCGTACCCTCGAGGAAGAGGGCATCGTGGAGCGCCAGACTTTCCCCGAGGTTCCGCCCCGGGTGACCTACGCGCTGACAACGAAGGGGGAGGCGCTTGTGCCTCTGATCGAAGACATGCGCTCCTACGGCTCCCGGTGGCTCGGCTGCGAACCGGCCGACGCCGAGGCTGAGCCAGTACCCGCCTGAACCTGCTGCAAGCAAACCTGCATTCGCAGGATGCGCCGCTCCGTCGGGGAAACCGTCGGCATGCACGATTCGGTACTCAATGAAGCTTTGAAGCGGCTCGCAGCCGAGGCCTCGACCCGCTTCACCTCGCTGGTGGCGACCGGAGACGAGATCCCCTTCGATGTCGCCGAGAACAACGGTGAGAGTTCGCACTTCTACCGCTACGTGCCACTGACCTCGAACTTCATCGACAGCCACGCCGCCGAACTCGGCTCGCTGCCCGGATTCGGACCCGCCCGCGGGGCGGTCGTAGCGGCGGGTGTAGCCGCGCCGTTCCTCGAGTCCCGTGGGCTTCCGGTTGCTTCCGATCCCGACCGTCGCGCCGAGGCGATGCTGGAGATATTCGTCCGTGAGCTGTGGGAAGGCACCACCGAGTTCTCACTCGACCTGAGTCGGGTCGAGCAGTCGCTGGCCCGCCTCGAGGTCGCCGCCCGCGACATTCACGAGGCCGACCTGCTGATCGCGCCGCTGAACGGTTTCGAGATGACTCCCAGCGAACTCGAATTGAGCAACGGCATTCGAATCGTGCAGGCGGATTCGGTCGATGCCCCGCTCGAGGCGACCTCGAGCGAAGGCAGCGAGCGCAGCGCCTGGCAGCCGGCCTACCTTGCGATGGTGCCGCTCGCCGATTCTTCGGACGGTCCGCGCAGCGCTCTCAACGGCCTGCAGGGTCTGATCCGGGCACTGCGCCTGTTCAAGGAAGGAAGCGTAGGCCTGGGTCCGTATGCCTACGCCCCGGTCGGAGACGACTCCTGGCGACGCATCGAGACCGCCGCCACACCGAACCGGCCTGGCAGCTACTTCCTGATCGAGTCGGAGGTACCGCGCCTTGACGAGTTCATCCGCAGCCTTGCGGAACAGTCCGCGCTCGTGGACCGACTCGCCTTCGCCGAGCAGCGCTTCCAGTTCGGCCTGGATCGCAGCCGGCCCCTGGACGCCCTGAGCGACCACCTGCTGGCAATACGCGCGGCTCTAGGTGGCCAGGGCGTGATCGACGCGCCGCTCTCGGCCAGGGCCGCTGCCCTGATCACCGGGGAGGCCGACGACAGCAAGGCGCGCGAGCGGATTGAGGCGGCGATGGACCTCGAGCTCTCGCTGCTCAACGGCGAGGATTCGATGACCGCCGGCAACGAGTCTTCGGCCTACCTGGCCGCCTGGATCGAGGATTCAGCCCGGCACATCCTGCGTGAGGCGGTGCTGGGCAACTTCGGTTCGAACCTGAACGTCGCGGCCGAAGAGACCTTGATCACCGGCGGCCTGAACGGCGGCGAGGTGAGCGGCATGCAGATGGGTGCGACCGCCGAATGGGACGTGCCGGCCGCGCTTGAAAGCGCTGAGGCCGAGACCCCCGAGGAACAGCCTCAAGAGGCCGAAGTTCACGTCCTGCGGCCCTTCGCATCAGAAAGCTCCGGTCCGGAAGTGGAGGCAGGGGTAGACCCCCTGTTCGGATCGGTTCCCGAATTCGACCCCGAACCGCTGCCCGAGCCTTTCGAGCCCGGACGCTTCGAATCGATGCCCGAGATCGAAGCGGCGCTGGGTATCGGCAGCGAAGCCGGCGACGAGCCGGGCGGGGGCGATCAGGACGAACGGAGCTCGACCCGCTTGCTCGAACCGGTTCCGGATCCAGGGGAGATCACGGTCTCGGCCTCGAGTGAAATCGGCTCTACTCTGAAAGAGGACTGGCTGAGTGAGGCCAGGCCCGGGGCTACGATGGAGTGGCCTTCGGTGGCACCCGGTCGGACTCGCAGCCAGAGCGCCGGCGACCAGGACCATCCGCCGCGCAACCAGAGCTTCTTCCCGAGCCCCGATACGACCGAGTGGTCGGTCGGCGAACTCGACTACCGCCGCCGTCCGGCGGGCTGAACGGCGATCAGCCGGTCGCCAGTTCGACCCGGGTCTCTTCGTCGGTGAAGAGGAACCGGTTGATCTCGCAAAGACCGGCCACGTCGTGGACGTCTGTGTCGAGGTAGGGGATACGGATGACCGGATCGCCACCGAGCTTCTTCGACAGCGCGGAAATGTTCTCGTTGTCCCGGCGGGCCAGCAGGTCGTACTCGATCAGGTTCCGGGCGGCACGATCGGCGAGTTCGGCATTGCCGGTCTCGGACTCGATCTTCGCGCTCAGTGCCTTCAGTTTCGGCACCTTGGTGCCGAAGCGATAACGGACGCGGTTGACGACCGCGCCGGCGAAGTTCATGTCGGCCTCGACCAGTTTCGAGTGGAAGAAGACCGCTTCTTCGATCGGCTCGGCCTGGGGTCCGCAGACGATCACGAAGGCGGTCTCGTCGTCGCGCAAGAGGTTGTTGACCCGATGCGCCCTGTCCTGGAAGCCGTCGATCATGCCGCTGAAGGCGGTGAAGAACTCGGAGAGGTCGGCAAGCAGGTCGAATCCGACGATGCGCTTGAGGATCGAGAGCACCATGCCGGTTCCCCGGGAGGCCACCCTGGCGGCGAAGCCGGTCGGTCTGATGAACAGCTGCAGCGACCGTCCCTCGATGAACTGGGTCATCCGCATCGGGGCGTCGAGGAAGTCGAGTGCGTTGCGGCTCGGTGGCGTATCGAGGACGAGCAGGTCGAAACGACCTTCGCTGTGGAGTTCGAAGAGCTTCTCCATCGCCATGTACTCCTGCGAACCGGCCAGGGCGCTCGAAATCTGCTGGTAGATCCGGTTGCCGAGGACACGGTCGCGAGCCTCGGCGTCTTCGGCATGGCGGGCGACGAGATTGTCGAAGGTCTCCTTGGCGTCGAGCATCATCGCCCAGAGCTCGCCGTCACCGTTGACGCCGTTGGCGGCGAGCAGCTTCGGATCGACGCGCGTCGCCTCGTTGCCGAGCTCCTCGAGCCCGAGCGAGTCGGCCAGTCGCTTCGCGGGGTCGATCGTCAGCACGCAGACCTTGAGGCCGCGGTCGACCATGCCCAGGGCGATCGCGGCCGAGGTGGTCGTCTTGCCGACTCCGCCCGAGCCGGCGCAGACGCAGATGCCCCGTCCTTCCAGAAGCTCTTCGATCGAAGGCATCAGGTGAGTCCTTCCGCCAGGCCGCGGGCCGCCTTCGAGGGTCAGTTCCGGTTCGAATATGAAGGGCAGCGTGGTGATCGGGGTCGAGACCATCTGCTCGCAGCCTCTCGAGCTGCTCCTGCTGGGCGCCCGCCCGTCGGGACTGGGTCAGCGCCGCCCGCTGAACCGCCCGCAGCTGCGGATCGTCACTGCCGGCCAGCGGCTTCAGCGCGGTGATCTCCTTCTTGAGGAAGCGGTCCGGGTAGAGCGCGTTCATGATCACCCGGTCGACCGAGACCCCGATGTCACCGGTCAGCTCGCTCTCGAGCGAGGCGGTTTCGTTGACCGGCATCTCCTCCGGCAGCGAGACGATCACGCTGCCGGTCATCTTGTGGTCGGTGACCATGGCCTCCAGCTCGAGCGCCTGCGTGTGCATCGGCCCGACCCGGGCGATGTTCGCGAAGGTCCGCGGGGTCTGAAGGAAGCTGATTCCGTGACCGGTCGCAGGTGAGTCCACGATCACCAGGTCGTAGCGCCGGCCGTGCTTGATCTTGCGGTCCGGCAGGGTCAGCTCCCAGATCTTGCCGATCGTCACCAGCTCGTTCAGCCCGGGGGTCGCATCGGCCAGGTAGGTGAACATCCGGCTGCGGAAGAGCAGGTCGCGCATCGCCTTGACCTTGAGCTGGAGCAGCACGTATTCGCGCATCGAGTCGTCGGGGTCGATCGAGATCGCCCAGAGGTCGTTGGCGACTTCCACCTCCTTGTAGCCGACCTCCTCCTGCCGGAATATGCGGGAGGTGTTCTCGGTCGAGGCCACCTCGACCACGATCGTGCGCTTTCCTTCGAGGGCCGCACGGATGCCCATGGCGATCGCCACGGTCGATTTGCCGACGCCCCCCTTGCCGGTCACGAAGATCAGGCGCTTGTTCAGATAGTCGAGGATCAGGACATTCAACCGGAATTCGCCGCCCGGCAGAGTCGCATGGCAGGAAAACGGGTTCTTCATGCGAATAACGCCCCAAATGCGAATTCTTAGCCGCAAGAACCAGAACCGCAGGGCTGCCGCCGAAGAGGCGAATGCGACGCCGGACTCCGCCGAGCCCACGACCGAGGCGACGACCGCCTCCGAAACGGTCAGTCCTGAGCCCGCCGCCGCCGCTCCGGCCCCCGCGCCTGAGCCGCCCCCGGCCCCCGCCGAGGTTCCCGTCGCCGCACCGGTATCGAGCGCTGCCCCCGCTGCGACCGCTGCTCCCTCCCAGACCGCCGCGCCTTCTGCGACCGCCGCTGCCACCGAGTCGGAGCCTGCCGGATCGGAGCCGGCCGAGCCGAAGCCGGTCGTGCCCGCTCCTCCCGTCGAGGACGAACTCGCCCGCGTCGAGGAGGACGCCGCCTCCGAGCAGACCGAGATCCGGCTCAAGGCCGCTGACCTCCTCGGACCGGACATGCGCGAGATGCACCGTCCCAGGGTCGAGGAGCCCGAGGTGCCTGTGGATAACGCCGAGGTGATCAGCCTTGCCAACCAGAAGGGCGGCGTCGCCAAGACGACTTCGACCCTGAACCTCGCCGTGGCCCTGGCCGAACTCGGCAACCGGGTTCTCTGCATAGACCTCGACCCCCAGGGCAACCTGACCATGAGCCAGGGAATCGACCCCGACCGGGTGGAGAAGAGCATGTACGACGTGCTGGTCGATGACATGCCGATCTCCGAGATCATCGTTCACCGTGAGATCGACATCGCCGTGGCCTCGCTCGACCTGGCCGGGGCTGAGATCGCCATGAGTACCAAGATCGGCCGCGAGCGCTCGCTCGAGAAGGCACTCCGGGAGGTCCAGGGCGATTACGACTACATCTGTATCGACACGCCGCCGAGTCTCGGCCTGCTGACGATCAACGCCCTCACCGCGTCGAACAAGGTGATCATCCCGGTCCAGTGCGAGTACCTCTCGATGCGTGGCCTCGTCCAGCTCCAGAACACTCTCACCATGATTCAGGAAAACCTCAATCCGGATGTCCAGATCGCCGGCATTCTGCCGACCATGTTCGATTCGCGCACCCTCCATGCGAGGGAGGCCGTATCGATGCTGGAGGAGACCTTCGGAGACCTCGTCTTCAAGTCCCGGATTCGCAAGGCGGTCAAGTTCGCCGAAGCCCCCGTGCGGGGATCGAGCGTGCTGAAGTACGATACGCAGAGTCGTGCGGCTTCGTACTACCGAAACCTTGCCAAGGAGGTCCTGAGCGATGGCTCGTCGTAAGCGCGCCAGTATGCGTGAAGGTCCGCTCGCGGACCTCTTTCGTTCCACCTCCGACGAGGAGGGGGCCGATACCTCTGCGACGGCTGCCGATCAGTCGGAACCTGCGATGCACGATCAGCAGGACGAAGGTCCGCGAGCATCGCGTCGAGCCTCCTCGTTCCGAAGAGCCGGCACAGGATTCCGCTCCGACACCTCCCGACCCCGGTTCTACAGGCCGATACGGCCGCACTGATCCGCTCGAGCGCGACCCGGGGCGCCCGGCGACTCCGGCGGTCTCCGAGCGGCCGCCGATGCGTGAGCCCGAGCCGGTCTCCGAGGGCGGCGACGCTCCCGATCCCCAGGACCGCCTGAGGCGGATCTTCTCCGAAACGCCCCCCTCCGCCGGGGATGACGGCCCGCGTTACGGCCGCCAGGACTCCTCCGGAACCTCCGGAGTCGGCGTGCCCCACACGCCTGTGATCCGTGTCGTGGGCGTCGGCGGCGGCGGCGTGAACGCGATCAACCGCATGATCGAAGCCCAGATTCCGGGGGTCGAGTTCATGGCGGTCAACACCGACCTTCAGTCGCTCCAGCTTTGCCTTTCAGACCTCACCGTGCACATCGGAGGCGAGGAGACCAAGGGTCTCGGGGCGGGCGCGGATCCGTCACTCGGCTTCAGGGCCGCTTTTGAGGAGCAGGACCGGATCAAGCGACTGCTCAAGGGCTCGGACATGGTCTTCATTGCGGCCGGTGCAGGCGGCGGCACCGGAACCGGCGCCGCGCCGGTGATCGCCAGGCTGGCCCGGGACATCGGTGCGCTGACTGTCGGCATCATCACGAAGCCCTTCACTTTCGAAGGAAGCCGGCGGGCCAAGCAGGCCGAACAGGGCATTGAAGCGCTGGCCGGTGAAGTCGACACTCTGATCGTCATTCCGAACGACCGCCTGCTCGAAGTCCTCGACCAGTCGACGCCGATGGTGGACGCATTCCAGGTGGCCGACGACGTGCTGCGCCAGGGCGTCCAGGGCATTTCCGATCTGGTCACCCTTCCTTCCGTCATCAACCTCGACTTCGCCGACGTGCGCTCGATCATGTCCGATGCCGGCCGGGCGCTGCTCGGGATCGGCATGGGTGCCGGGCCCGACCGGGCGATGATCGCGGCCGAGAAAGCGATTTCCTCGCCGCTGCTGGAGACGCCGATGGATGGCGCGCGTTCGATCCTGCTTTCGGTCACCGGCGGCTCCGACCTCTCCCTGATCGAGGTTTCCGAAGCTGCCCGGGCGGTCGGTGAGGCCGCCCATCCTGACGCGAACATTATCTTCGGCGCCAACGTCGACGAGGAGCTTGACGACCAGATCTGGATCACTGTCGTAGCGACCCGCTTCGATTCCAAGCCGGGTGCCCGGGGCCGCCAGGTCGATGCTCGCAGCGAGGTTTCACGAAAGTCGCGCGGCGAAGGCGAAGGTGACTCCCGTAGGGGTTCGATGCCCGCGGTCAGCGGGGGCGATGTCCCCGAGTTTCTTTCCTGAGCCTTGACCTCGCGCGGGGTCGTCGCCGCAGGTCATCCACTGACTGCCGAGGCGGGTGCCACCGTCCTGCGTGAAGGTGGCAATGCGGTTGACGCCGCCGTTGCCGCGGTTCTGGCCTCATTCTCGGTCGAAAGCGCGCTGACCGGCTTCGGTGCGGGAGGCTTCATGATCATCAAGGGTCCGGGCGCGCCGGCCACGCTGATCGACTTCTTCGTTTCAGCTCCCGGTCTCGGCGGCCACGAGCTGGGCGACGAGCTCAAGCCGGTCCCCGTTCACTTCGACCGCAAGACGACCCAGGTCTTCAACGTCGGTGCCGCGTCCTGCGCAGTTCCCGGCACAGCGGCAGGCCTGGCGCTGGCTCTCGACCGCTTCGGCTCGGCTCCTCTGGCAGACCTGATCGGACCGGGGGTCGCGCTGGCCAGGCAGGGAGCGCCGCTCAACCGGCAGCAGGCCTACGTCCTGAGAATTCTCGAGCCGATCTACACGGCGAGCCCGGCGGCAAGGGAAATCTACGCACCCGACGGTCACATCCTGGGGGAGGGAGAGGTGTTCCGATACCCCGACCTGGCACTCGCAATCGAACGCTTCGCCGCCGAGGGCAGCGGCTCGATCTACGGGGGAGAGGTCGCCGCGGCTCTTGAAGAATTCGTCTGCTCCCGGGGCGGACTGCTCTCGACCGCCGACCTTTCTGCGTATGAGGCGATCGAAAGGGAGCCGGTGGTCGCCGGCTTCGGGGGACACGAACTCCTGAGCAACCCTCCACCGTCGGCGGGAGGGCTCTTGATCGCTTACAGCCTCGCCCTGCTCGAACTGATGCCGAGTTCGGGCGTCGTCGAGATCGCGAGGTCGATGGCGGCGGCCAACCGGGCCCGCGAGTCCGGCTTCACCGAGTCACTCGAGCTGGACGGCTTCGCCGCCGAGTTCCTCGATCCGGCCGCGATCGCCAGGGCCCTCGACGTCGACGATCGACTCGGATCCACCACCCATCTCGCGGCGATGGACGGCGACGGGCTGTGTGCCTCTGTCACCTGCTCGAACGGAACCGGCTCCGGAATGGTCGTTCCCGGAACCGGCGTCCACCTCAACAACATGCTCGGCGAAGAAGACCTCAACCCGCTCGGATTCCACATGTCCCGCCCGGGCTCGCGGATCAGTTCGATGATGGCTCCGACGCTGTTGCTCAGGGACGGGCAGGTTGTGGCCGGGCTCGGCAGCGCCGGCTCCAACCGGATCCGTTCGGCGGTTCTGCAGACGACCGTGAACCTGATCGCCGGAGGAATGGACCCGCAAGAGGCCGTGGACGCGCCTCGGATCCACCTCGAAGGCGCAGTGCTTCATGCCGAGCCGGGTGCCGACCCGGCTGCTCTCGACCGGCTGGAAACCGAGGGCGAGCTGGTGCGCTGGTCCGAGCGCAACCTCTTCTTCGGCGGCGTGCAGGTGGTGACCAGAGATCCCGGGACCGGTCTGCTCGGGGGCGGCGGCGATCCACGACGGGGAGGGGCGGTGGCTTTTGCCTGACACTCCGGACTTCGAGGCGGAGGGGCTGCTGGCCGGGGTCGATGAGTCGGGCCTGCCGGCGCGGCTGAAGCTTCTCGAGTGGCTGATCGAGGCCGGCGTGGAAATCGAAGAACTCAAGGCCGAGGCGGCGGCCGACCGGCTGGCCATGATGCCGTCCGACCTCGTTCTGGGAGCCGGTCGAAACCGCTACACGCCCCGTGACATCGCGGCCCAGAGCGGCCTCGAGGTCGATGACTTCCTGAGGCTGATCGCCGCACTCGGATTTCCACGGCCCACCCCTGACCAGCGAAGCTTTGACGACAACGACCTCGCTGCGGCGACCCGGTTGCGTCGGATGGAGACGGCCGGGATCCCGATCGACAAACTGCTCGAGGTCTCGCGCCAGGTCGGTAGCGCCGCCTCACGGATCGCCGACGTCCATCGCGAGATCGCCGCGAGCGGGCTGATCGACCCCGAGGCGGACGAATTCGAAGCTGCGATGGCTCTGCGACAGGCTGCTGACGAGCTGCTGCCGCTCGGTGAGCAGGGGGCCATCTACGCATTGAGGCTCCATTTCGTCGACCTGATGCGCAACGAAGTCGTAGCCGCGGCCGAGCCGGGCAGTTTCGGAAGGGCCAAGCCGACCGAGGTATCGATCTGCTTTGCCGACCTGGTCGGTTTCACCCGGCTCGGTGAGCGCAGTGAACTCGAGCGCCTCGGCAGCGTCGCCAAGCTGCTCGAATCGGTTGCGATCGAGGTGAGCAATCCCGAGGTCAGGCTGGTCAAGCTGATCGGCGACGCGGCGATGCTGGTCTCCGAGGACGGAGCCGCACTGCTCGATGCGGCACTTCGCTTCATCGAGGTCGGTCAGGAAGCCGGCGACGAACTGCCGGCGCTTCGTGTCGGGGTGGCCCGTGGAGACGCCATCCCACAGGGGGGAGACTGGTTCGGCCACACCGTCAACCTGGCCAGCCGCATAACCGACGTCGCCCGGCCCGACAGCGTGCTTGCGGAGGCTCAGGCGGTCGAAGCCGCCGGAGATGCCTTCGCGTTCTCCAGCGCCGGCCAGCATCGCTTCAAGGGGCTGAGCAAACCGGTGAGCCTGTTCCGGGTCAGGCGCCCAGCCTGACCGCCCTGAGGCGGTCCCAGGCGGCAGCAAGCAGGGCGACCACGGTGAACACCTCGAGCCGGCCGGCGATCATCAGCACGCAGGCAACCGCCCGGTTGAACGGCGACAGGGCTTCGTAGCTCTCCAGGGCGCCGATCTCTCCGATCCCCGGGCCGACCATGTTCAGCGTGGCAGAGGAGGCGCTGAGGGCGGTGAGCGGATCCAGTCCGCCGGCCGCCATCGCCAGCGTGCCGAAGGCGTAGACGATCAGGTAGATCAGGAAGAAGCCCAGCACGGCCCGCCGTACGTCTTCCCGATAGACGTGGGTGCCGATCCTCAGCACCCTTACCGCATTCGGCCGTACCTGGCGCTGCAGTTCCTGGAAGGCGGCTTTGCCCAGCAGCATCACCCGGATCACCTTGATCCCGCCTGCCGTCGAGCCGGCCGAGGCACCGATGAACATGATCAACAGGATCGAGGTCCTGGCAAACGAGTTCCAGCCGTCGAAGTCGGCGGTCGTATAGCCCGTGGTTGTTATCACCGTGGTCACGCTGAAGACCGAGTCGAGCGCAGTGCGGCCGAAGCCGGTCGCGTCTTCCGAGAGCCAGAGGCTGATGCCGACGGCGAGGGAGATCCCCGAAAGGATCGCCAGAAATCCGATCACTTCGGAGGACTGCGGGCGCAGACCCTTGCCCCGGATCGCCCGCCAGTAGAAGGCGAAGTTGATGCCGCCGATGATCATGCCGATGATTGCCACGATCTCGATCGCGTTCGAGTCGAAGGCGCCGATCGACGCGCTCCGCGTAGAGAAACCGCCGGTGGCGATCGTGGTCATCGAGTGGTTGATCGCATCGAACGGACCCATGCCGGCGAGCAGGTAAGCGAGCGCGGCGGCAAGTGAGAGCACCAGGTAGATACCGGCGATGATCTTTGCGGTGTCGATGATGCGCGGAGTGAGCCGGTCGCTGGTAACGCTCGAAGTCTCGGCGTAGAAGGCCTTCTGGATCCCCGGTCCACTGATCGGTGCGATGGCCACGACCAGAACCACGATCCCGATGCCGCCGAGCCACTGCATCAGGCTGCGCCAGACGAGCACGGCGTCCGGTTGAGCCTCGATGTCGTTGAGCAGCGTCGCGCCGGTCGTGGTGAAGCCTGAGACCGACTCGAAGAAGGCATCGAGCGCAGAGTCGAAGGCACCGGCTGCGAGCAGCGGCGCAACACCGGTAGCCGATGCAAGGGTCCAGGCGAGGGTCACGGCGAGCAGGCCACCGACCGGGGTCACCGTGATGTTCTTGCGGTCGGGGTCGAATGCGGAAGCGAGAAGGAGCAGGCCGATGATCGACGTCACTGCTCCCGGAATCGCGAAAGCGCTGCCCGCTTCGCCGTCGGTGTACCCGACCAGCGCGCAGATAAGCATCGCCAGTCCGCTGGCGGTGAAAGTGCCTCCGAGGGTGAGGGCGATCAGAGGTGAAACGGGAAGCCTCAGGCGGGAGATCAACTGTCTCCCGCGAATGCCTGCTCCACTTCGTTCATCGTTCCGAACGGGCCGAGCATCAGCAGCCGGTCGCCGACCCCGATCTGTGAACCGCGGGAGGGAATCGAAACCTCGCCTTCACTGAGGATGGCTCCTACCCGGCAGTGTCGCAGGGCACCGTGGGTCTCGCCGATCGCCATGCCGACCAGCTGGGCGCCGGGGCGCACCTCGAGTTCCATCGCCTCGAAGCCGGTTCGGTGGAGGTGGATCCCCTTGACGCTGGTCGTGTGGACGAACTTCAGGATCGCCTCCGCTGCGATCAGCCGCGGCGAAAAGGCCGCGTCGATCCCGAGTGCGTCAACGAGCGGGGTGAATTCCTCGCGGGAGACGGTCGCCAGACACATGCCCGCACCCAGGCGTTTGCCGTTGATCGCGGCCAGGAGGTTGGCGCGGTCGTCGCCGGCGCAGGCCACGAAAGCGTCGGCTTCGGCCACGCCGGCAGAGCTCTGGGCCTCCTGGCTCACGCCTTCGTCGTGAAGGACGGTGATTCCGGGCAGCTTCTCGGCAAGCAGGCGGGCCCGGCTCTCGTCACGTTCCAGGACCGTGGTATCGATCTTTGCCTCGCCGAGGTGCCGTGCGAGCTGAAGGCCGATCTTGCCACCGCCAAAGATCACGCAGTGCCTGACCTCGTCGGCGTGGCCGGCAAAGAAGGCGGCTGCGCTGCGCACGTACTCCCGCGGGCAGGTGACCAGCAGGTGGTCGCCGGGCTCCGGGACCATCTCGGGCCTGGTCAGGCGCCCGGCGCCGGACCGGCTGATGCCGACGATGAAGGCCGGGTGTGGTCGCGCGCGGTCCTTCAGCGGAACTCCGGCCAGCGGTGAGCTCTCGGTCACGATCACCTCGGCCAGGGCCAGGCTGCCGTCGCCGAAATACTCGACCGACACCGCGCCCGGCAGTTGAACGGCTGCGGCGATGTCGGCGGCTGCCGCCCGGTCGGGGTCGATCACGAAGTCGATTCCGAGAAGTTGCTTGGCGAAAGCGCCGTCCCGCCCGAAGAAGTCGGGGTCGCGAACTCGGGCGACAGTGGCCTTGACCTTGAGCTGATGCGCGGCGGCCGCGGCGGCTATGTTGACTTCGTCGATGGCGGTCACCGCCGCCAGCAGGTCGATCGCACCGGCGTTGTGTTCCCGCAATATGCGAGGGCTGGCGCCGTTGCCTTCGACCACCAGCGCATCCAGTTCGTCCCGCGCCTGCTCGCAGCGGATCGGATCGGTTTCGATGACCGTCACCTCGTGGCCGTCGGCACTCAGCGTGCGGGCGACGTTGGTCCCGACCTCGCCGGCTCCGATAACCAGCGCTTTCATTCGCTCGACGCTCATGGGTGAAGGCTCACCATATGCGGGTAAGACTACGCCGGTCTGCGGGCGGAGAGCAGCAGGTTGTAGAAGAGTTCAGCCGGAAGACGCGGCTCCAGAATCGCAACGTCCACCTTCTGGAGGGCGAGATAGCTGCGAAAGGCGAAGTTCCGCCAGCCGACGGGCACTGTCTCCGGTACCGCGGTCGACTCCATCGACCGCATGCCCCAGCCCCATACGTTGGCAACCAGTTCCTCTCCGTTGACGAGCGTCATCTCGAAGCCGGCCCGCGGCGGGATCTCCCGCAGGTCTGCCGGGACGAAGGCGTGCACGTCGACCTCGGGCTCAAGACTGTGTTCGTCGTCGTGAAGCTGCTCTTCGCTGTGGCTCAGTCGATCCGCGCTGAGCGCACGGCGCCAGAGCGGGGCGACGGTCGAGCCCACCCGCTTCGGAACGGCTGCCAGGCGGTCTCCGTAGCGCGACGGTTCGCCGCAGAAGACGATCGAACCGCCCGGGCGAAGTACGCGGAAGAACTCGGAGAAGGCGCGGTCCAGGTCCGGTATGTGGTGGAGCACGGCGTGGCCGAGCACGACGTCGAAGCTCTCGTCGTCGAAAGGAAGCGTCTCCGCCTCTGTCACGACCGTGGCCACCGGGATGCCGAGCCCGTCAGCCGTCTTTTCGAGCGAAGCAAGCATGCCCGGGGAGATGTCGGTCGCGGTCAGGCTGCCGATTATGCCCCGGTTCATCAGGTTGAGAGAGAAGTAGCCGGTGCCGGCGCCGATCTCCAGTGCGTCCCCGAAGACCGGGACGGTCCCCGTGCCGAGCGCCTTGCGCACTTTGGACGCCACCTGTTCCTGCCCGACCGGCCCGAAGTCGATACCCCACTTGGAGTCGTAGGAGTCGGCGGCCGCGTCGTGGTAGCGGGTGTTGACGTCCTTGATGTGATCGGGGGTGGCTGTCGGGGAAGCAGGCACGAGGGCGAAAGATAGGGAAGAATCGCCCTCCTTGACCGAGACGTACACCCAAAGCGATCAGCCCGAGGGCGTGCCGCCGCTGGAGTTGACCGGCGAGCGCACCCTGCCCGACGTCCCCGAGGAGAACTACTGGTACCGCCGCCACCTGGTCGTCTACGAATGGATCGCTGCGCGCGTGGGCGGTCTCGAAGTCGTGGATCTGGCCTGCGGCGAGGGCTATGGCTCGTCGGTCCTGGCGGGCACCGCCGCCGACGTGATCGGAGTGGATGCCAACCCTGAGGCCTTCGAACACGCCCGGGCCAGGTATACGAGCGACAACCTGAGCTTCCGCAGGGACCTGGTCGAGAGCTTCGACGAACCGAGGGACGCCGTCGTCTTCCTGCAGACGATCGAGCACATCGCCGACCCCGGGCCGCTGCTGGAAGGCTTCGCGCGGATCGCCCCGGTCTCCTACATCTCGACTCCCAACCTGCTGACCCTCGCGCCGCCCGGAGCCGAGAAGTCAGAAAACCCCTGGCACATCAAGGAGTACCGGCTCGAGGAGTACCGGGCTTTGCTCGAGCCCCACTTCTCGAAGGTCGAGGTGCTGGGCCTCGCCCATGCCCGGATGCTGCGATGGCACGAGCTTGCGCTTTCGCTCGGCTGGGACCGGGTCCACGCGGCGCTCGGGCTGACCGGCCCCTTCTATGACCGCTTCACTCCGGCGATCTCGTCAGCCGACTTCCGTCTCAGCCACGACAACCTCGAAAGCGCACTCGACTTCATCGCCGTCTGTCATGCCTGAGCGGGTCGGCGACCTGGCGATCGTCCTCCATTCACATATGCCTTACGTCGAGGGCTTCGGCACCTATCCTTTCGGCGAAGAGTGGCTCTTCGACGCGATCGTCCACTCCCATCTGCCGGTTCTCGATGTAGCCCACGACCTGACCATGACCGTTACCCCGGTCCTGGCCGACCAGTTCGAGGCAGAAGGCGTCCCGGAGCGACTCAGGCGCTTCCTGATCGAGCACCGACTCGGAGCTGCCAAGCGGGACGTCGAGTCCTGCGAGCCCCGGTTCCGTGATGCCGCGAGGGCTTTGACAGACCGCTACGCCGCGACACTCGAACTCCTGGACGCGGCGGACGGCGACCCGCTCGGCGCATTCGAATCGGCCTCCGTCTCGAACCGGGTCGAACTGGTCGCCTCGAGTGCCACTCACGCGGTGCTGCCGATGCTCGCCAGCAACCGTGGCATCGACCTCCAGCTTCAGACCGGCATCAGTTCTCACCGTCGGCGCTTCGGCTGGACCGGCGGATTCTGGTTGCCGGAGTGTGCCTACGTGCCCGGTCTCGAACACCGGCTGGCCCTACACGGAGTCGAGTGGTTCTGTACGGATCAGAGCGCTTTCGAGACCGCGGACGAGGCCCTGGCGCCGGTGCGGACCGAGGCCGGTCCGCTGGCCTTCACAATCGACTGGCAGGCCGTTTCCTGGCTCTGGCAAATGGACGGATACCCGTCCTGGCCCGGCTACCTCGATTTCCATGCGCTCTCGATGAACGGGATCGGGATCTTCCGCATCGACGGCGAGCCCTACGACCATGAGGCCGCCGCCGCCATGGCCCGCAAGCAGGCCTCCGAGTTCCTCGAAGCGGCGGCCGGCAGACTCGACGCCTACCGCGAGCGATCCGGCTCGACAGGGCTGATGGTCTTCGCCTGCGACTGCGAGCTGCTGGGTCACTGGTGGGCGGAAGGACCGCTCTGGCTCGAGGCGGTTCTCGCTGGAGCCGAGGCATACGGAATCCGGCTCAGCACCCTCGGCGATGCCGCCGGGAGGTACGCCGGGGAGGGCGGGTCAAACGCCCGTGAGGTCGGACTGAAGGCCTCGACCTGGGGCGAAGAAAAGGACTTCCGCACGTGGGACTCGCCGGCGGTTGCCGACCTTGCGACCGGGGCCCGCAGCCTCGAGCTTGCGGTAAACCGGGCGGTGGCCGGCGGCCTCCGTGGCGAACGCGCCGAACGCGCCGCGCGCGAACTGCTCGCGGTCCAGTCCAGCGACTGGGCCTTTCTGGATGGACGGCGGCAGGCCGGCGACTATGCCTTCGAGCGCGCGGTCGACCACGCGGCGCTCGCCTTCGAGGCCATAGACTCAGAGGGCGCCGCATCTGTGGAACCGAGGCTGCGCTCGCTGGCACCGGACCTGAACCTGGCGCCGCTGAAGGTTCCCTGAAGAGCCGCAAACGAACCATGAACCGGATCCTGATCGTCTCCTGGGAGTACCCGCCGCTGATCGAAGGTGGTCTTGCCCGGCACGTGCGCAAACTCTCCGAGGCCCTGGTCGAGCTCGGCGTCGAGGTCCACGTTCTGACCCGCGGCGGAGAGCAGGCGACCATCGAGGAGCAGATGGCCGGCGTCCAGATCCACCGGATCGTCGAACCCGAGCGGCCCACCGACCTTGCCCAGTTCGTGACCTGGGTCGAGCGCATGAACTCCGACATGCTGGCAGCCGGTGTGGAGCTCGGCGACCGCTACGACTTCGACCTCGTTCACGGCCACGACTGGCTGGTCGCGAGCGCCTGCGATCATCTCGCCCGGCGCTACGGAACCCCGCTCGTCACAACCATCCACGCGACCGAGTTCGGACGTCACCAGGGCTGGGTCGAGGAGCATCCTCAGGCCCACATCCACGGCGTCGAGAAGTGGATCGCCAACCGCTCCGACCGGGTGATCGCCTGTTCGCTTTTCATGAAGGAGCAGGTCGGTGAGGTCTTCGCGGTCGAACCGGACCGGGTCACGGTCATCCCCAACGGGATCGATCCCGCCGACCTTCCCGCCGATGACCCCGAGGCTCTGGCCCGGCTGAGGGCCGAGTTCGCCGCGCCGGACCAGAACCTGGTCCTGCTGATCGGCCGACTGGTCTACGAAAAGGGCTTCCAGCTGGCACTCGAAGCGATGCCCGAGGTGATCCGGGAGGTCCCGAATACCCGCTTCCTTGTCGCCGGGTCAGGAACCCACGAAGCGGAGCTCCACAAGCAGGCCGAAGACCTCGGCCTGATGCAGCACGGCACCTTCCTCGGCTGGATCGGCGACGACGTGCTCCACTCGCTCTACCGGATCTCCGACCTGACCGTGGTCCCTTCGATCTACGAACCGTTCGGGCTGGTCGCCCTGGAGGCGATGGCGTCGCGAGTGCCCCTGCATAGCCGCCGACACCGGGGGCCTGCGAGAGGTCGTGCCGCTCGAGGGGGCGGGCCTTCGCTTCCGCGCCAGCGATCCGGAGCACCTCGCCGAGGCAGCGGTCCAGGTGCTCAGCGACGACGACCTCAGCCGTCGCATGGTCGAAGAGGGCAGCTCCCACATCCGCCTCTTCGACTGGGCCGACGTCGCCCGCCAGACACTGGATCTCTACGGCGAAGTAACCGCCGTCGCCGACCCTTCCTAGCCCGAGAGGGCACCGCAATCGTTCCCGGTCTGGGGTGGTCGGGGGAGGGTCTCCCGCCTACCATCCAACCCAACTCGACCCTCCCCCGACCACCCCATCGCCGTGACGCCGCAGGCGGCGCCGTACCCCGCGGATCCCTGGGCGAAGGTCGGGAGCGCTCACCGGACCGGTCAACCGGTAGCGGCCCCCAACTGACCGACCCCGGCCGAGGCTTTCCAGCCGCGGAAGCGCGCCCGTCCGGGCTAGGCGTCCGTGAGGCCGTCCGCCGGAGGGCGTCGGCGGCGAGGGTTGGCCGGGGGAGGGTCGCAGTATGGGTTGGCGGGGTAGGCGCTGCGGCCCCTGCCTGCCACCTCATGACCGCCTGGCCGCTGAGCCGGTGTCAGGGGATGTCGAGGACGCCCGGCTCGTTGGGGTCGGGTTCGACCGGGTCGGGCCAGGTGAGGTGCTCGGGCCTCACGCATTCGAAGGACGCGGGCCGGCACGCCACCGACGACGGCGTTGGCCGGTACGTCCTTGGTGACCACGGAGTTGGTGCCGACGATCGAGTTGTCGCCCACCGACACGCCGCGCAGGATGCAGGCGCCGTAGCCGATCCAGACATTCGAACCCACCCGTACGTCCTTCATGTAGATGCCCTGATGGCGGATGGCCCGCTCCGTCTCGACCACGCCGTGGTCGAAGTCGATGAACATCGTCCGGTCGGCGATCACGCATTCCGTCCCGATCCTGACGTGCCTGTAGGCCGAGATCGTGCAGTCCTGCCCCATCACGGTCTTCGACCCGATCTCGACCAGGCCCTCGTGGCAGCGGATCTTGGTCCCGTCCCCGATCCACACGAAGCTGCCGAAGCTGATCGAAGCCTGCCTGCCGGTCTGGAGCTGAAGGCCGCGGCCGAAGAAGACGGGGCCATCTGGTCCGCCACCTCCAGCCGGTCGCCGTGAACAGCCTGCGCCGCAGGTAGCGCAGGAACAGCCGCGCGTACTTCGGCGTCAGCATCCGGTGCCGGTGGAAGAAGTCGATCGAGCGCCTCAAGACGAACGGGAGATTATTGCCCTGCCGGATACTTGGCCTGCCGGAGCAGGTTCTAGACTGGCCTGAGCGATGAGTGAGTCAACCACCGAGCCGACCGCCGCCCTCTCCCCCCTGGCGGAGCGCCTTGTCGTCCGGGGACAAGCGTGCCCTGGCCAGGGCCATCACCCTGATCGAGTCGGACGACCCGGCCGGCTGGGACCTGGTCCGCGAAGTCTTTCCCCGGACCGGCAGGGCCCGGATCGTCGGTTTCACCGGGCCGCCCGGAGTCGGAAAGAGCACACTTATCGGCGCGTTGACCAAGGAACTGCGCAAGGAGGACCGCCAGGTGGCAGTGCTCTCGATCGACCCATCGAGCCCCTTCACCCAGGGCGCACTGCTGGGCGACCGGATCCGGCTCAGCGACCATTTCCTCGACAAGGGCGTATTCATCCGTTCGATGGCCTCGCGCGGCGCTCTGGGCGGCCTCTCGGAGGCCGCTCTCCAGGCGGCTCTGGTCATGGACGCTTCCGGCAAGGACGACGTCCTGGTCGAGACCGTGGGCGTCGGTCAGGGCGAGATCGACATCGTCGATCACGCCGACACCATCGTGCTTGCCCTGATGCCCGGCTCCGGCGACTCGATCCAGGCCCTGAAGGCCGGGGTCATGGAGATCCCCGACGTGATCGTGGTCAACAAGGCCGATCACCCGATGACCGACACGATGATCCGCGAGGTTCGAGGCGCCCTGTCGCTGGCTCATCAGCCGGGCGACTGGAGGGTGCCGATCCTGAGGACCGAAGCGGCAAGGGGCGAGGGCATCGAGGAACTGGCCGCGAAGGTGGCCGAGCACAGGGCCTTCATCGAAAGCGCCGGCACCCTCGCCGAGCGCCGGGCCCGCAACCTGCGCAGCGAGGTCCTCGGGATCGCGACTGCCCGGCTGCGACGTCGGCTGGAGGCCGCGATCGGCGATGATCCGGCCGTGGCCTCTCTGCTCGACCGGGTCGTGAGCCGCGAACTCGACCCCGCTTCGGCGGCGGCGGAACTACTGGAAGGAGAGTTGGATGTCTGAAGAAGAAGCTGGAGAGTCCCCGTCCGGGTCCGATCAGGCCCCGGTCCACACCCATCCCACGGCCGAGGATGTAGCGGCCTGGCACGGTTACCAGCTGGACGAGATCACCGGCCAGGGCGTGGCCAAGGTCGAGGGTCTGTTCGTCGACAAGGAGAGCGGCGAGCCCGCCTGGGTTCTTGGCCAAGCTCGGCCGGTTCGGCAAGGTGGTGCCGGTTTCGGTACGCGAATGTGCCGCCGCCGCGGGCCGGGTCTGGGTTCCCCACGACCGCGAGGTGATCCGCAACGCGCCCGCTGTCGATCCGGCGATGCCGCTCAACCGCGAGCAGGAGCTGCAGGTCCTCGAGTACTACGGCATCCCGGAAACGGTCGGCCGCGGTGCCGAGATATCGGATCGCCCCGAGGGCACCGTCACCTCGCAGGTCCCGGCCTGAGCCTCCGGTCGTAGCCGCAACCCTCGCTCAGCAGCCGAGAGCGCGGGCGATGACCATGTGCTGGACCTCGTCGGTGCCTTCGCCGATGGTGAGAATCTTGGCGTCGCGGTAGAAGCGGCAGACCGGGTACTCCTCGATGTAGCCGTAGCCGCCGTGAATCTGAACTGCCTCCTCGGCCGCCCGGACCGCCAGCCTGCCGGTGATCAGCTTGGCCTGGGCGGCGGTCAGTGAGAAGTCCTCACCGTTGTCCTTCTCGATCGCCGCCTTGTAGGTCAGCAGGCGGGCCGCCTCGAGCTGGGAGGAGATGTCGGCGATCTTCGTCTGGATCGCCTGGAACTTCGAGATCGACTTGCCGAATGCCTGCCGTTCCTTGGCGTACTTCAGCGCTTCGTCGAGCGCACCTTGGGCAAGCCCGACGCCCATCGCCGCGACGCTGATCCGACCGCCGTCGAGGATCTGCAGGAACTGCCTGAAGCCCTGCCCACGCGGGCCGAGCAGATTGCCCTCGGGGACACGCGCGTCCTCGAAGGTCAAGGGACGGGTATCCGAGGCGTTCCAGCCCATCTTGCGGTAGGGCTCGCCGATCACGTAGCCGTCGGTGCCGTTGGGCACGATGATGTTCGAGATCTCCGGGCGGCCGCGATCGTCCGTGCCGGTAACCGCTGTGATCGTCACGCAGCCGGTGATGTCGGTTCCCGCGTTGGTGATGAACTGCTTGGCTCCGTTGACCACCCAGTCGCCTTCGTCCAGCGCGGCGCGGGTCTTCGTATTGCCGGCGTCCGAGCCGGCCTCGGGCTCGGTCAGGCCGAATGCGGCCAGCTTCCTGCCGGCGCAGAGGTCGGGCAGCCACTGCTGCTTCTGCTCCTCGGTGCCCCAGTTGTAGATCGGGGAGGTACCGAGTGAAGTGTGGGCGGCCAGCGTGATGCCGACTGACGAGTCGATCCTGGCCAGCTCTTCCACCGCCATCGCGTAGGAGAGGATGTCGCCCCCTCCGCCGCCGTACTCCTCCGAGAACGGGATGCTCATCAGGCCCAGCCCGGCCATCTTTTCGACGATTTCGTACGGGAATGACTTGGTCCGGTCGAGCTCTTCGGCAACGGGGGCCACCTCGTTGCGCGCGAAGTCGCGGACGGTGTCTCGGATCAGGCGCTGTTCGTCGGTCAGGTCGAAGTTCATGCGCCGGATCCTATGGATGAGGCGGCGAAGGCGCGCAACCGCCCGCGGCCCGACAAGCGGTCAGTTTGACGCCCGAAAGGGAATCAGAGTCCCGAGCGCCTGGCACCTCGGATCAGGACTGCTCGGTGGCGATCCGCCGGGCGAGGGCGACCAGCAGGTGTACACCGAAACCGGTCGGGCCCTTGCCCCAGTACTCGCGGCCCGTATCCCAGGCGGTGCCGGCGATGTCCAGGTGGGCCCAGGGCTTGCCTTCGGTGAACTCCTCGAGGAAGGAGGCGGCGTAGATCGTGCCAGCCTTGCGCTGGGCCGAGGCGTTGACCAGATCGGTGATCTCGCCACGGGTGAGGTCCTTGTACTCATCGTGGAGCGGCAGGCGCCAGACGAGCTCTCCGGAGGCTTCGCCGGCGGCGCTTACCTCTTCGGCCAAGTCGTCGTCGTTGGAGAGCAGGGCGGCGTAGGTCGAGCCGAGACCGATCACCACGGCACCGGTCAGGGTTGCGATGTCCACCATCCGGTCCGCGCCTTCCCGGGCGCAGTGGACCAGCGCGTCGGCGAGGATCAGCCGGCCTTCGGCGTCGGTATTGGTGACCTCGACCGTCTTGCCGTTGAGCTGGGTGATGATGTCGCCGGGCTTCAAGGCCGTGCCGGAGGGCACGTTCTCGGTCGAAGGCAGGACGGCGATCAGGTCGAGCGGGATCTCGAGTTCGGCGATCGCGGCGACGGCCTCGAGCACCGCCGCTCCTCCGGACATGTCCATCTTCATCTCGTGCATTCCGGCCGAAGGCTTGATCGAAATGCCGCCCGTATCGAAGGTGACCGACTTGCCGACCAGGCCGAGTTTCTCGCCGCTGCCACGGCCCGTGTACTTCAGGGTGATCAGACGGGGTTCGACGTCTTCGCCGCCTTTGGCGACGGCTTCGAGGCCGCCCATCCCTGCCGAGATGATGCCGGCGCGGTCGAGCACTTCGACGGATACGGAGTCGAATCGGTCGGCGACCTCGGTCGCGCGGGCGGCGAGGTACTCGGGGCGTGGCCACGTTGGCAGGAAGGCTCTGCAGGTAACGGGCCCGGTTGCCGGCGTTCGCGATCGCCTCCCCGGTCTTCACCGCCTCGCCGACGTCCGCAGCGGAGGAAATCTCGACCGCCTTGAGTTCGGCCGCGGCCTCTTCGCCGTCGGAGCCGCTCTTGAACCGGTCGAAGTTGAACGAAGCCAGGGCGGCGCCTTCGACCAGAGCGGCGGCGAGGGCTCCGGGCTCCGGTCCACCGTCACCTGCTTCGGGCAGGATCCAGCCGAGGGTCTCGCCTTTGACACTCTTCAGGGCCGAATGGGCTACCGCTCCGGCGACCCGGGCCCGCTCGGGACTGAATTCGGACCGGTCGCCGAGGCCGATGATTGCTACGCGTTCCGGCCTGCCCGGGAAGACGGTGACCGCCGACTTGAACTCACCGGAGGCGTCACCGCTGCCAGGCGTGCTGCCGAGCGGCTCGCTCAGCTCCTCGCCTTCGAAAAGCCCGACCGCAACCAGGTCGGCATCGAGTTCGGACAGGGCAACATCGCTGGAGTAAGCCTTCATGGAGCTCAGTCTAGATAGCCCGGCCCCGCCTCCGGTCGCTATCTTGGGCATGTTCTTCAATCGACCCGACCTACGAAAGGCGGCAGATGCCCCGCACAGTGATCCTCTCCTCCGCTCGCACGGCCTTCGGCAAGATGGGCGGAGCGCTCGCTCCCGTCGACGCGACCGAACTCGGCGGGGTGGCCATAGCCGGCGCCCTCGAGCGAGCCGGCGTCAGCCCCTCGGATGTCGAACTGGTCAGCTTCGGCCAGGTGATCCAGGCCGGACAGGGCCAGATTCCTTCGCGCCAGGCCCAGATCAAGGGCGGTATTCCCAGGGAAGTCCCTTCGGAGACTGTCAACAAGGTCTGCGCGTCGGGCATGCGCGCGGTCGGCCTGGTCGATCTCGCTGTGCGCGCCGGTGACGTGGAGGTCGGCGTCGGAGGCGGAATGGAATCGATGAGCAACGCCCCGTATCTGCTGCCCGGGGCCCGCTTCGGCTACCGGATGGGCGATGTCAAGTCTGTTGACGCGATGACCCACGACGGACTGACCAACCCGTTCACCCATCTTCAGATGATCAACGAGGCCAGCGAGGTATCGAACCACCTCGGAGTCGAGCGTCACGACATGGACCGCTTCGCCGCCAGGTCGCATGAACTCGCCGACAAGGCCCAGCAGTCGGGAGTGCTCGCCGAGGAGATAGTTCCGGTGACGGTCAAGGGACGAAAGGGCGAAACCATCGTCGACTCGGACGAGGCGATCCGCCCGGAAGCGACTCACGAGAGCCTCGGCAAGCTGCGCGCCATCGGAGGAGATGACGCCACCCATACGGCCGGCAACGCCCCTGGCGTGAACGACGGCGCCGGCGCGCTGGTACTGGCCTCGGAGGATTGGGCGAAGGAAAACGGCAAGGAGATCATGGGCACGATCGTCGGCTACGGCCAGATCGGTGACGAGTTCGCCTGCCTCGCCAAGACACCCGCGCTTGCCGCCAAGGCCGGCCTCGAGAAGATGGGCCGCTCGGCCGACGAGGTGGACCTCTGGGAGGTCAACGAAGCCTTCGCCTCGGTCTCGCTGAATACGGTGGACATGCTCGGAATCGACGAGGACAAGGTCAACGTGAACGGCGGCGCGATCGCCCTCGGTCACCCGATCGGCGCCTCGGGAGCCCGGATCATCGGCGCGCTCGTGCGTGAGCTCCAGCGCCGTGGCGGAGGCCTCGGCTGCGCAGCGATCTGCTCCGGTGGCGGTCAGGGCGACGCGATTTTCATCGAAGTCTGAGGGGGCGGGGAGGGGGCGCAACTCCGCGCCTACCCCGCCAACCCATACGGAGCTGCGCCCCCTCCCCGCCTGCGGCAGGGGTGAAACTCCGCGCCTACCCCGCCAACCCATACGGAGCGCCCCCAAGAGCCTGCCCGCCCTTTCCACCAAGCCGGCCGGGGGTCAGGGCTCGCTAGATTTGCCGGGATGAACGAATCATCCTCAGCAGCTTTTTTCGACCTGGACAAGACCCTGATGGCGGGCTCAAGCGGGATGGAGTTTGCGAGGGTGGCCCGCAGGCGTGGGTTGATCTCCCGGATCCAGATCTTCAAGTGGGCGCGTGACCACCTCCGGTACCGGCTCAAGGGTGCGACCGACGAGCAGACCAGCGAGGTGCTGAAGATGGCCCGCGACACCCTGTCGAACGTCCCGGCGAAAGAGATCGAGCGCATGTGGCCGGAGGTCCTGGCCGGAATCCTGCCGCGGATCTACCCGCCGATGCTGGCCGAGATCCACCTCCAGCAGGACGCCGGACGGAAGACCTTCATCATCAGTGCCGCCGGCCATGACCTGGTCGAGGCGATCGCCGGGGTCCTCGGCATGGACGGCGGAGTCGGCACCCGGTACTTGGTCAGCGACGACGGCATCTACACCGGCCGCCTGGACGGCCGCTTCGTATACGGCCCGGGCAAAGTCGAAGCTATGGAAGAGCTCGCCGAGCAGCACGGCATCGACCTCGCCGGATCCTGGGCTTACTCCGACTCGGCATCTGACCTGCCGATGCTCGGCGCGGTCGGAAATTCGGTCGCCGTGAACCCCGACGGTCCTCTGGCAAAGGTCGCGAAGGAGAAAGGCTGGCGCATCATGCGATTCGACCGGCTCGGTCGCAACCTGGCCGTCGCCGGCACGGTCGGGCTCGCAGCACTGCTCGGCGGCCTCGGTAGTTACCTCTCAATGCGGCGATGACCGGATCCTGCGAATAGCGACCGGGCTCTAGTATCAGGACCTGATGGAGCCTTCAAGCACACCGGCCGAGGCCGGGGCAGAGACCGAAGAGCAGTTCACCACGATGTCGGGCAAGCCGATCAAGGCGAAGTACGGGCCCGATGATCTCCGGGGAGAGCACGCAGACAAGATCGGCGAACCCGGCCAGTACCCTTTCACCCGCGGTCCCTACGAGTCGATGTACCGGGGCCGCAACTGGACCATGCGCCAGTTCGCAGGCTTCGGCACGGTCGAGGAGACCAACGAACGCTTCCACTACCTGCTCGAGCACGGTCAGACCGGCCTTTCGACCGCCTTCGACATGCCGACCCTGATGGGCTACGACTCCGATCACGCGCGATCGCTGGGTGAGGTCGGCCGCGAGGGTGTGGCCGTCGACACGCTCGACGACATGGAGCGGCTCTATCAGGGCATCCCCCTCGACAAGGTCAGCACCTCGATGACGATCAACGCTCCGGCAGCGATGCTGCTCGCCTTCTACGTGCTGGTCGGCGAGCGCCAGGGCGTCCCGCCGGAGAAACTGGCCGGCACGATTCAGACCGACATCCTCAAGGAGTACATCGCCCAGAAAGAGTGGTGTTTCCCGGTCGAGCCGGCGATGAGGCTGGTCACTGACATGGTCGAGTACTGCACCGACCACATGCCGCGCTGGCACCCGATATCGATCTCCGGCTACCACATCCGTGAAGCCGGGGCGACCGCCGCCCAGGAACTCGCCTTTACCCTGAAGAACGGCTTCACCTACGTGGAGAGGGCGATCGAGCGCGGCATCGACGTGGACGCTTTCGCTCCGCGGCTCTCCTTCTTCTTCAACGCCCACATCGATTTCTTCGAGGAGATCGCCAAGTACCGTGCCGCCCGCCGGATCTGGGCCCGCGAGCTCAAGGAGACCTACGGCGCGAAGAAGCCGGAATCGATGCGGCTTCGCTTCCATACGCAGACCGCTGGGGTCTCGCTGACCGCCCAACAGCCGCTGAACAACATCGTGCGTACCGCGATCGAGGCCCTTGCCGGAGTTCTCGGCGGCACCCAGTCGCTCCACACCAACTCCTTCGACGAGGCCCTGGCCCTGCCGACCGAGGAAGCGGTGCGCGTCGCGTTGCGGACCCAGCAGATCATCAAGGAAGAGACCGGCGTCACCAACACCGTGGATCCGCTCGGCGGCTCCTACTTCGTCGAGTCCCTGACCGACGAACTCGAAGCCGACGCCTACGACTACTTCCGCCGGATCGACGAGCTCGGTGGCATGGTCGAGGCCGTCCGGCAGAACTTCCCCCAGCGTGAGATCGGCGAGGCGGCCTTCACCTTCCAGCGCGAACTGGACGACAAGGAGCGCCTGATCGTCGGGGTCAACAGCCACGTGCACGAGGAAGAGGAAGTACCGCTGCTCCACATCGACCCCGCCCTCGAGGCCAAGCAGGTCGAGCGGCTGGAGAAGACCAAGCAGGAGCGCAGCCAGGCCGAGGTCGACGCCGCGCTGGTCGAACTCAAGAAGGTCGCCGAAGCCGACGGCAACATGATGTACCCGATCATCGAGGCCGCCAGGGCCAGGACAACCGAGGGCGAGATGATCAGCGCCCTCCAGGATGTATTCGGCACCTATACCGAGACCCCGGTCTTCTAGGAGCAGCGTTGAGCGACGAACCCGAAACAGCGACCGCATCCTCCGGCACGATCAACCGCAAGATCCGGGTGGTTGTGGCCAAGCCCGGCCTTGACGGCCACGACCGCGGTGCCAAGATCATCGCCCGCGCCCTGAGGGACGCCGGCATGGAAGTGATCTACACCGGTCTCCACCAGACGCCTGATCAGATCGCCGAGACCGCGATCCAGGAGGACGCCGACGCGATCGGTATCTCGATCCTCTCCGGTGCCCACATGACCCTGGTCCCGAAGATCGTCGAACTGCTGGAGGGACAGGGCGTGGACGACGTTCTGCTGACCGTCGGCGGAACGATCCCCAAGCGCGACATCGAGGAGCTGAAGACGATGGGCGTCGACGAAGTCTTCACGCCGGGAGCCGGCACCGACGAGATCGTCGAATTCATCCGGGCCGGTGTCGAAGGCCGGACCCGCTCGATCTGAACGGGGTCCGGGCCTGATCGAGGGGCCCCGGAAGACAGGCCCGGCAGCGCGAAGTGGCCATGCGGACACCGTGTTCGGGATCCGGCTGCCTTTTCCGCACCGACTGATGCGCTGCCATAGGCTGACTGCTCGGCAAACCGGCGGAAGGAGTTCAGTGGTGGCATTAGTCAAAGGACAGGCGGCGGATCTGGTTGATACGGCGCTGGACCTGACCGTCGTTCCCGGATTCAGTGCGATCGGCTACCGGGCGCGCAAACGCATCTTCGGCTGGCAGGCTGACCGGCTCGAGGGTCGCTCGGTCATGGTCACCGGCGCCAACGCCGGCATCGGCAAGGCGATCTCGCTCGAGCTCAGCCGTCGGGGGGCGACGGTTCACATGGTCTGCCGAAACCCGGAGAAAGGTGAGGCCGCCCGGGACGAGATAGCTCTCGAGAGCGGCCTCGAGCCCCGCCTGCATATCTGCGACCTGTCGAGCCTGGCTTCGGTTCGCGACTTCGGCACCTCGTTCGCCGCCGGGGACGAAGCACTCGACGTGCTGGTCAACAACGCCGGGGTGATGCCGACCGAGCGCAAGAAGACCGAAGAAGGCTTCGAACTGACTTTCGCCACCAACGTGCTCGGCCCGTTCCTGCTGACCGAACTGCTGATACCGAAACTGCGCCAGAGCGCCAACGGGCGTGTGGTGATGATGTCTTCGGGCGGCATGTATTCGAGCGACTTCAAGCTCGACGACCCTCAGCTCGAGCACCGCGAGTACGACCCGCCGAGGTTCTACGCGCAGAGCAAGCGGGCGGAAGTGATGCTGGCCGACGAATGGCAGGACCGCGAGCCCGAAGGCGGACCGGTCTTCTGCTCGATGCATCCGGGCTGGGCCGAAACCCAGGGAGTAAGCGATGCCCTGCCCGCGTTCAACAAAGTGATGGGGCCGATTCTCCGGACCGGGGCGGAGGGCGGGGAGACCGCGGTCTGGCTCAGCGGGGCAAGCGCGGACGAGGCCCCGGGCGGCGAGTTCTACATGGACCGCAAGGCCCGTCCCAAGCACCGTATTCCCGGAACGAAGGAGTCGGCAGAGGATCGCAGGAGGCTGTTCGAACTCTGCGAAGGCCTGACTTCGCCGCTTCCCGATTGACTCGTCAGTCAACAAGGAGGCGCAGTCGCTAAGATTGCCTTCTGAAGATCAACTTTCGGCTCGCCAATTGGATTCCTGACGAGTCAGCCAGTCACAAGCCCTAAGGAGGCTCCCCTTGAAAATTTGCGTCCTGGTCAAAGAGGTGCCAGACGCCGCGGTTCAGAAGCGCATCGACACCGGCACCATGCGGCTCGATCGCAGCGGCGAGAACAATCTCAACCCCTTCGACACACATGCCATCGAAGCTGCCATGCAGCTGAAAGAGGGCGGCGATCTGCAGGTCGACGAAGTAGTCGCCGTTACGATGGGCCCCGGTTCGGCTCAGCGTGCGCTGCAGAAGGCCGTAGCCCTCGGTGCCGACCGTTCGGTCCACCTGACCGATGACGCGCTGGTCGGATCCGACGTCTGCGCCACCGGTGTAGCCCTGGCCAAGGTCCTCGAATCAGAGAACCCGGACATCGTCCTGCTGGGACAGCAGTCCGACGACGGCGAGTGCTACACGATGGGCGCCGTTCTGGCCGATCACCTCAAGATGCCGTCTCTGACCCAGGTGGTCAAGATGGACGTCGAGGACGGCAAGCTGCGCTGCGAGCGTCAGGCCGAATACGGCTACGACACCGTGGCGCTTTCGCTTCCCGCCGTGATTTCGGTCGGAGACGCGATCAACGAGCCCCGCTACCCCAGCCTCAAGGCGATCATGGGAGCCAAGAAGAAGCCGCTGGACAGCAAGTCCGCCGGCGATCTCGGCCTCAGTCCCGACGAGGTCGGCGAAGCCGGCTCGAAGACCACGGTCATCGCACTGAACCCGCCGCCGCAGAAGGAGGCCGGTGAAGTGATCGAAGACGAAGACACCGCCGAGACGGTCGAAAAGATCGTCGCCTGGCTCGACGAAAGGAAGCTGATCTGATGGCCGGCATCCTCGTATACGCCCTGCATGACGATGAGGGCAACTTCAACAAGAACTCCCTCGGAGCCCTCTCCGAGGCGGCCAAGCTGGCCGGTGAACTCGGAACCGAGGCCGCGGCAGTCGTAGTCGGAGATGTCTCCGACGAAGGCGCCGCATCACTCGGCAACTACGGAGTCAGCAAGGTCTACCGGGCCAAGGACGTCTCCGAAGGGCTGGCTCAGCCGATCGTCGACGTGATGGCGAAGATCATCACCGACGACGGCTTCTCCTACGCCCTGTTCGGCGGCGGGCTGCTCGGCTTCGAGATCGGTGCCGGCCTGACTGCCCGTCTGAGTGCCGGCGTGACCATGGAGGTCACCGCTGTCAAGGTGGCCGACGGCAAGCTCGTCTCCGAGCGTCCGATCCTGCAGGACTCCGAGATCGCCGATGTCGGCTACGTCTCCGAGCCCGGCATCATCATCGGCCGCCTGAACGCATTCGACGTCAAGGAATCCGGCGGCAGCGCCGAGGTTGTCGACGTCGATGTCGAGCTCTCCGAATGGTCGACCAAGGCCGAGATGATCACCCGCGGCGAGCAGCGTGGCGCCGACGTGGACATCGAAGCTGCCGACGTTCTGATCGGTGGCGGTCGTGGACTCGGTTCTGCCGAAGGATTCGACGCCTGCGAGGATCTCGCCGGTGCCTTCGACAACGGCGCCGTCGCCGCGACCCGAGCGGTCGTCGATGCCGGCTGGTACCCGTATGCCGCGCAGATCGGCCAGACCGGCAAGACGGTCGCGCCGAAGCTGTACCTGGCGGTCGGTGTCTCCGGCGCCATCCAGCACAAGGTCGGAATGATGAACTCCGAGGCGATCGTCGCGATCAACAAGGACGCCAACGCCCCGATCTTCGAGTTCTCCGACTTCGGTGTGGTCGGCGACCTGAACAAGATCATGCCCAAGCTCACCGAGGCCATCAAGGCCAAGAAGGGCTAGGCACAGCGCACCCCGGTCGGGGGAGGCGGTCGCCCGCGAGGGCCCGCTTCCCCCGGTCCGGCCCGCTGTTTACGCTTCACCAGACTTGTAATTCCCGAAAGGACCAGCAATGCCCCCCGTAGCGCCCTCCGAGTTTCCGCCCCCTTTTGATCCCGAGAGCGTCATATCCCGGCCGACCGACCCGGAAGACGAGCGCATTGAAGTAGGCGTGGCGATCGTCGGTGCCGGGCCTGCGGGGATGGCCTGCGCGGTCAAGCTGCTCCAGCTGCTCGAGGACCGGCCCGAGCTGACCGAGAAGCTCGGCGAGGTCCCGGTCGCTGTCATCGAAAAGGGCAAGGTCGTCGGCGCCCACGAGATGTCGGGCGCCAACATGCGTCCTTCGGCGATGGAAGAGCTGTTTCCCGACCTGCCGAAGTCCGAGTGGCCGGTCTACCGCGAAGTGACAAAGGACGCGGTCTACCTGCTGACCGAGAAGCAGGCGCTTCCGCTCAAGCCAATGCCACCGAACTTCAAGAACCATGGCAACTACGTCACCTCGGTTTCCAAGCTGACGCGATTCCTCGGGGAAAAAGCGGAAGAGATGGGCGCCTACATCCTCACCGAGACGGCAGCAGACGAACTGCTGGTCGAAGATCAGATCGTCAAGGGTGTGCGCTCCGGCGACAAGGGCCGCGGCAAGCAGGGCGAGGAGCTGGCGAACTTCGAGCCGGGCTCCGACGTGATGGCCAAGGCGACGGTTCTCGCCGAGGGCACGATCGGCCACCTGACCTACGCAGCTCTGGACCACTTCGACATCAACGGCCTCGACCCTCAGCGCTGGGAACTGGGCGTGAAGGAAATCTGGGAGGTCGAAGAGCCGCTCGACCAGGTGATCCACACGATGGGCTGGCCGCTGCGCAAGGCCGCCAAGCACAAGGAGTTCGGCGGTTCCTTCATCTATCCGATGGAGGACAACAAGATCTGCATCGGCTTGGTGGTCGGCCTCGATTACACCGACGCCACGCTTTCGGTCCACGACGGCCTCCAGCAACTGAAGACTCACCCTTTCATCAAGAAGATCCTCAAGGGTGGCAAGCGGGTCGGCTGGGGCGCAAAGACGATCCCCGCCGGTGGTTACTGGTCGATGCCGAAGCGGCTTGCCGTGCCAGGAATGTGCATAGCCGGAGACAACGCCGGAATGGTCAACGTCGCCGAGCTCAAGGGTGTCCACTACGCGATGCATGCGGGTATGTACGCGGCCGAGGCGATCGTCGACGCACTGGAGAAGGATTCGGTCGACTTCTCGGCCTACGACGAGAAGGTCCATAACTCGATGATCGAGAAGGACCTCTACAAGGTCAGGAATGCCAGCCAGCCCTTCACCAAGGGATTCTTCGTCGGCGGCGCCCTGGCTTCGGCCATGACCCTCACCGGCGGCCATTTCCCCGGTGGCCACTGGAAGAACCACGACGACGCGACCTACAAGATGGAGATCGGCAAGGCGGCCGACGACTATCCGGCGCCTGACGGCGAGCTGACCTTCGACAAGCTCTCCTCGGTCTTCCTGACCGGCAACGCGACCCGCGACGACGCGCCGAACCACGTGCGAATCCAGACCGAGGTTCCGAAGGAGATCGCCCAGACCTGGGTCTCGATGTGCCCGGCGCAGGTCTACGAGATTCCGGAGGACCAGCTCGAATCGAGCGCCTCGGTGGTCGACGTGCACGTGACAGCTTCCAACTGTGTCCAGTGCGGGGCGATTACGGCAAAGGGCGGAAGGCTCACCCTGCCGGAAGGCGGCGACGGGCCGCTCTACACGGAGACCTGATCCAACCGGGACCCGACCAGGGCCAGCAGATCAACGCCGACCTAGCAGGACGGCAAAGCAGGCGGCGCTGTCGGGAGACGGCGCCGCTGTTTTCTTGCAGCGGGCACGGCCCTGCGGGCGAAAGCCGCCCGGGGGCTGAGGTCAGGCGGCCCGGCGGAAGTCTGCTGCCGGCTCCTGGAACCGGAGGGCCTGAGCGTCGAAGATCGAGTCCGAAGTCTGCCGACGCCGCTTCTTAGGCGGTACGACCCACTCCTCACAGCCGACGAAGGCGTCGGCGAAACGCTGCGCTTTCACGCTGCGCGGTTGATCCTGGTCGAATACCTCTTTAGCCATAGGGGCAATCCTCTCCTACCGACGGTGGTTATGGAAAGTGTCTTCGCCCCGTCGGACGGAAAACCTGCCGCAAATCGCGGGAATTTCCGACCGGGCGTTGAAGGCCTGCGATCGCCCGGCCCGTCCGGGCTCGATGTACCTGTTTGACCGGTTGCCCTAGAATGGTTCGAATGAAGGCCGACATCCATCCCGAATATACGATCGCCAACGTCCACTGCTCCTGCGGAAACCAGTTCTTCACCCGCTCGACCAAGTCGGACCTGCATGTTGAGCTCTGCTCGGAGTGTCACCCCTTCTACACCGGCAAGCAGAAGCTGGTCGACACCGGTGGCCGCGTCGAGCGCTTCCAGCGCCGCGCTGCCAAGCGCGCCAAGGCCGGCGCCGCCAAGAGCTGACGCTGAAGTCCGGCCCCTGCCGAGGCTCCCTGGCGGTTCGCGGCGTCGGCATGAGTGATCGTTCCGCCTGCACCGCGGGCGCGTGGCTAAGGACTGCCGGCTGCTCCGATCGGCGGTCAGGCCGTGCTCGAGGGCGTGATGATGCGCGGGGTTGCGACCTGGGCGGTGGCTGTTCGCCGGCCCGACGGCGAGGTAGAGGTCACTACCCGCGGCATCGAGCCCTGGGGTCGGCGCCATCGGGTCCTGCGCTGGCCCGTGATCCGCGGCATGGTCGCTCTGGCCGAGTCTCTGGGGATCGGTTTTCGGGCATTGGCGATCTCGGCCGACGCCCAGCTCGAAGAAGGCGAAGGCGGGAGAGGAGGAAGAAATCGGCGGCTTCGCCTGGGTGATGACGATCGTGATCTCGATGCTCGCTGCGATCACACTCTTCTTCCTGGTGCCGGTCGGTCTGACCAGCATTTTCAAGGAACAACTCGGGTCGGCGCTGCTCTTCTGGCTGGTCGAGGGGCTGCTGCGGACCGCG
>CAWDGR010000002.1:0-189521 GCA_963801975.1 uncultured Solirubrobacterales bacterium | reverse complement strand
TGGCCGCCTGAGTCGCACCGGGCCCCTTCAACTGCTCTGTTCAGGTAGCCGGCCGGCTCAGTCCGCCCCACCCGCACCGGAAGTGATGTGATCGACCACCTTCGCGAACTCGGCCGTAGGGGAAAAGTCCACGTACTCCGAATCCTCCAGCGCTTCGGGGGCGTGACCCGCCGCCCAGTAGAAGGCCTCCCCGGCAACGAAGTCCTGGTGGCCGGTGGTCGTGTGCATCCGGACACGCCCCTTGAGCATGTAGCCCCAGTGCGGACAAGGACACAGGTCATCCGGTAGTCCCTTGGTGGCCGGTCGCAGGTCGGCGCCCTCCGGCAGGCGGACGAACCCGACAGACGTTCCGTCCTGGTCCAGCAGCCTGACCTCTACCTCGCCATCAGCGATTACGACCGGAACATCTTCGCGCGGAATTGCTCGCATTGTCTGAATCTCCTTGCAGTGATTCCATGCGAATGCTCACCTGCTCGCGTGGGTTCGGGCTAGTTTGCCGGCGCAGGGCGCCGCGGGAGAGGACCGGCACGACGATGATCACGAATCGTGGTCGAAGGCCCGGTAGTCGCCTGACTCATGAAGCTACTGCATGCCCCCGCGATGTCAAGCCGGTCGCGTGGTGGATCGAGATCTTCGGACTTCCGCCCCCGATCCCGCGACGGTCATATGTCTTGCTGCTCGCGGGAGGAATCTCCGGGCCGCTTCCGGCCTCTCCGAATATTCGAGTACCGGAGAAGTCCACGCAGATCCAGGAGGGCGCGCGAAGAATTGACGCCGCCACCCTCTTTCCCGCAATGTCGCACAGGGACGCGTCCCGCGCCGTCCCCGGGACGACGGGACGGATAGGGACGGCATACCGAGGAACTCCTGACGAGGCGACCTTGAGATTGCCGTCGATAGGACGGAGGGCCGGATGGATATTTCGGCGACCGTCTCGGAGGAGGTCGCCAGGGCCCTTAACACCAAAGACCCTCTGGCGAGAGAGGGTCTGGCGGTGGTCCCGAAGGACATAGCGGGGGCCGTGATGGGGGGGATTCGAACCCGGGACTCGTTGGGCTACGGGACCGCTCGAGTCGCCCTGGCGCATGCTTCATGTCGCGGAGATGCCCGTGGGCTTGTTTGAGCGATAGTCCTGTTCGGCTTGAGCACAGGAACGGCGGCTTTCGCCAAACTGGACGGGTTTCGCCGGCTCCGCGGGACTTCGCACCGTTGAGCCGTATCCACCGCCTTTGCTGAGTGCGCCCGACTGGATTCGAACCAGTGACCTTCGGTTTCGTAGGTGATCCAGGCCAAGATCTTTCGCACTGGGTGCGCGATCTGTGGCCTCAAGTTCGCAAATTGACTCCGAGATTGACTGTCTTTCGCAGCAGCCGATCGCGGCGTCGAACTGGGAGGCGACGCAGACCGACTTGCCGTCGGGGCTGACGGCGACGCCCTTGGCGCCGCTCAGGCCCTGCTGAGTGGTGCCGCAGCCGGCGAAGTCGCCCGTGTCAGCGATGCAGCCCTGCGGGGTCAGATCGCCCGCGGCACCCTGGGCGCCAGAGGCGACGATCAGCAGTGCAAGGACGCATGTGGCAACCGCTGCCGTGAAGCGAACGTATCGCGGGTGAACGACTTCACTGGCCATAGACCTTGCTGACATCAACTACCGCCTAACAGCTCGACCGGGACGTCGGAGCGGTTTACGCCCCGACGGAGATATTTGGGCCCGACTCATTTCTTGACCCTGATCTTCTTCATCGCGCTCTTGCCACCGGCGTTGGATGACATCACCTTGAAGGTGGTTTTGATCTTGCCCGGCTTCTTAAACTTGAGTTTTACTTTGACGGTCTTTGAAGCGCCGGCCGGGATGCATCAGCGCAAGTCCCGGTCCGTTGACTTTCTTCTTCTGGACGTTAGCCATCGGACTATCTCCCGTCCACGGGCAGCTAGCCGCAGGCAACGCGCTTGACTTCCAAGGCGGTTTCGACCCCAAGATTGGCCTTGGCCAGGATTTCTTCCATCCTCTGCCTTCGGGATTTTGATGTTGATCCGTGGTTGGACCGCTTCACCGCAGCCTTCCTGGTTTTCAACCTTTTCCGGCTCTTGGTCAGTTCATTCTTGGCTGCCTTGCAGAGGCGATTGATGACGATCTTGCCACAAGCCGAGGCCTTCTTTTTCCCGAAGTCCTTGTAGACCTTCTTGAGGAGGACTTCTTTCCGGTCGAGTTTTTTCGCCGCGGCACTTCGCTCGCGCCGGAGTTGCTTCGCCGCCCTCCTAGGATTGACGTATTTCACCGAACGGCGATTCTTGTACGCCTCTTTCGCCTCTTTCAGTCCCTTCTCTGCATTGAAAACGTCAAGCTTGGCGCTCCTGATCTTCCCAATCAGCGTCTCGGTGGCCTCCACGCAGGCAGCCGTGTCGAACGGGTTTGTGCCGACGATGAAGGTTTGGGTTGCCGGGGTCGGGTCCTGATTGCCGGCAGCGTCCCTGGCCCTGAAGCTCGCGGTGTGGGCGCCGTCGGAGAGGCCGGTGAAAGTCTTGGGGCTGGTGCAGGCTGCGAACGCGCCGGAATCGAGCTTGCACTCGAAACTGTCGGTGCCCCCGATTGAGGAACCGCTGAAGGTGAAGGTCGCCTCATTGGTTGCGATGGTGTCCGCAGGCCCGGAATCGATCGTAGTCTCGGGCGCATCGGTGTCCCCATTGCCGAGCAGGATCGAGACGTTGTGACCATTGGCGCTGGTGACCGCGAGATCGGGGTTGTCATCACCATTGAAGTCCTCGCTCGCCAATCCGTTTGGCCTGACACCCACCGGGAAATCGATCTTTGGTGCCAGGGAGCCGTTGCCGTCGCCGAGCAGGATCGAAACGGTGAATGACTCATTGTTTGAAACCGCAAGGTCAACCTCACCGTCCTCATTGAAATCCTCACTGGTCAGATTCGCCGATCTGGCACCGGAAGTAAACACGGCTTCCACCCCGAAACCACCGGTGCCGCTACCGAGCCGGACCGTGGCACTCGAAGCGCCGTCTTGGCCATTGACTGCCGCAAGGTCCGGGTTGCCGTCACCATTGAAATCATCGCTGCCTATCGAAACGGCACCCGAGGCGCTGGGGAAGTCGGTTCTTGCCCCGAAGCCCCCTGTGCCGTTGCCGAGCAGGATCGAGACTTTTGACGGCAAGCCACTGGCAACCACCAGATCTGGCTTGTCGTCGTTGTTGAAGTCCTCGCTGACTATGGACTTGGGCTCACTGGCAATCGTTATGTCGGTTTTTGGTCCGAAGCCTCCGCTGCCGTTTCCGAGCAGGACCGAGACGGAGTTGGAACTCCAGTTGGCCACCGCCAGATCGAGCTTGCCGTCGTTGTTGAAGTCCTCGCTGGCCAGCGAGCGGGGGTAGTCGCCCACCGGGAAATCGGTCTTTGTACCGAATCCACCGCTGCCGTTTCCGAGCAGAATCGAAACGCTGTCCGCAGAAATGTTCACGATCGCGAGGTCCATGTTGGTGTCGTCGTTGAAGTCCTCGCTGATCACATCATCCGGATACCTGGCGGTGGGGAAATCGGTCTTTGCCCCGAAGCCTCCGCTGCCGTTGCCGAGCAGGATCGAAACGCTGTCGGAAAGCAGATTGGTGACCGCAAGATCCGGCTTGTCATCACCATTGAAGTCCTCGCTGGCCACATCAGCGGGGTTCATGCCTGTCGCAAAGTCGCTCTTTGGGGAAAACAGGGGGCCGGCAGTTGCGGCCTGGGGGATGATTGCCAACGCCCCCAGCAGGAAAATCAGGCAGGCGCCCAGTCTCATGTGGCGAACCTGGGTGATCTTCTGGGTTTCGGGCAGGGCGAGGAGGCCTGTGCGGCGGAAGAAACTTCGGCGAATTTTGATTGGAGCCTTCCCGGAACGGGGTTCTCGGAAAGGGATTTCGCCGAGGTCGCTGTGATGCAGTACCTAACGTAACAGTTGTCACGCGAGTTCGGAGCGGTTCGCTGCTTTGACAAATCGGCCCTTAACACCAAAGACCCTCTGGCGAGAGAGGGTCTGGCGGTGGTCCCGAAGGACATAGCGGGGGCCGGATTCGAACCGGCGACCTTCGGGTTATGAGCCCGACGAGCTACCTGACTGCTCCACCCCGCGGCGGAACCGACCATTATAGGGGAACCTCGGCTTCCGGTTCAATCCGTGGACAACCCGCAACGGCGCGGGCAGGAAGCCGTGTCTGGCATCGTCGCGATCATTGCCCGGCAGTTGCCCCCGATCCGGACTTCAAATCAGGCCAGAACGCAGGGGTGTGGCCGGGGCCGAGAGGTGCCGCGCTGGCCGGCAGGCCCGGGCGTTCCAGTCTCAGGTGGGCTGGTCGGTCGGGCGGATCAGGATCTCGTTCACCGATACGTGTGCTGGGCGGGTGACCGCGTACTCGATCGCCTCCGCGATGTCCTGTGACGCAAGCGGAGTCATCTGCGAGATGAAGCCTTCGATCGCCTCACGCACGCCTTCGCGGTTGTGTTCGACCAGTTCTGTCGATACGGCGCCCGGCTCGATGATCGTGATCCGCACCCCGTCCTTGCTGTGCTGCTGGCGCAAGGACTCACTCACTGCGCCGACACCGTGCTTGGTCAGGTTGTAGACGCCGCCATGCGGAGTGACTGTACGCCCGGCGACCGAGCTGATGTTGACTATGTCGGTGGCCCCTCGCCCGGAACTGCCTACGCCCTCGATCAGGTGCGGCAGAGCGGCGTGGGTCATGTAGAGCAGGCCCTTGAGGTTGATGTCGATCATCCGGTCCCATTCTTCGGTGGGAGCGTCGGCCATCGGGCCGAGCAGCATCACGCCGGCGTTGTTGACCAGGACGTCGAGCCGGCCGAAGTCACCGACCGTGCGCTCGACCGCGTCGATCGCCTGCTGCTGGTCGGTGATGTCAGCTTCGATGGCAAGGGCCGTATGGCCGTTGCCCGCGATCTCGGACGCCAGCTTCTCGAGCCGGTCGGCGCGTCGGGCGACCAGCGCGACCTTCGCCCCCCGGGCGGCGAGGGTGCGGGCGGTGGCCTCGCCGATGCCGCTGCTGGCCCCGGTGACCAGTACTACCGAACCATCCATTGAACCTGACACTTGTGCGCTCCTCGGGTTGCTTGGGTGCAAACCTACCGAGGGCGGCCCAGCGACTACTCTTGCACCTTGGACGCGACCCCTCCAGAGAGTGACCCCGGTCGAGACCCGACCGTAAGGGTCGCGGTGATCGACATCGGCACGAACTCGACCCGACTGCTGGTTGCCGACGTTGCCGGCAACGACGTGAAGACGCTCGACCGCCGGACCAGAGTGACCCGTCTCGGGCGTGGCGTCGATCACTCCGGCAGGCTTTCGGCCGACGGGATCGAAGCGGTCTGCGAGACGGTCGCCGGATACGTCGAGGTGATCGCCGGATACGGGGCCGCGAAGACCTCGGTGATAGCCACCAGCGCCGTCAGGGACGCCGAAAACGGTGGTGCCTTCGTGGCCGAACTGCGCGAGCGCTTCGCCCTGTCGGCCGAAATCTTCGACGGCGACACCGAAGCTCAGACGACTTACCTCGGAACCACTGCGGGCCGCAACGGTGACGAGGTACTGATGGTGGCCGACATCGGTGGTGGCTCGACCGAACTGATCGTCGGCCGGGGTCGGCAGGCAATCTTCCACCGTTCGCTCCAGGCGGGCGTGGTCCGGCACACCGAGCGAATGCTGACCAGCGACCCCCCGGCGGCCTCGGATCTCGAGCGCCTCGCCGACGACGTCGACCGTCTGATCTCCGGCTCGCTGGAGGACCAGCGACTCCCTCCCATCGAGCGCGGCGTCGCGGTGGCGGGGACTCCGGCCTCACTGGTCGCGATCGACCTCGGCCTCGAGCCCTACGACCCCGAGGTGGTCGAGGGCCACGTATTGAGCCTGCCGACCATCCAGCACTGGCTCTCGCGCCTTTCGGCGATGCCGCTCGCTGCGCGCAGGCAGGTGACCGGTCTCCATCCTGACCGGGCCGAAGCGATCGTCGCCGGACTGGTCATCCTGATCGAGATAATGCGGGCCTTCGACCTCAGCGAGATCGAGGTCTCCGAGCACGACATCCTCTACGGCGGAGCGATCCGGGCCGCCGCGGAGTTGCCGGCACCCTGAGGCCGGCGGGCCCGCGACTGCGCCCGCTCAGCCGACGGTCGTATTGGCCGGCAGGTGGCGCTCGGCGGTCTCGACCACCGGAGCCCAGACCCGCACCGGGTCCGGCTTGCCGCGGAGGGTGATCAGGCCGCGGCTGGAAAGCTCGACTGAGCTACCGACCGACCGGCGCGTCTCATCGGTGATCAGGATCTCGTCGTCGAGGTCACGGGTGGCCTTCTCCACCCGGGATGCGACATTGACGGCGTCTCCGATCACCGAGTAGTCGAGCCGGCCGGCGCCGCCGATCGAACCGGCGACGACCCGGCCCGAGTTGACCCCGATTCCGATGCTGAGCAGGCCGTCGCTGGTGTGGTTCACCCTCTGGGCCATGGCTATCGCGCAGCGGACCGCGCGCTCGGCATGGTCGGCATGGGGCTCGGGTGCTCCGAAGACAGCCAGCAGACCGTCGCCGATGAACTTGTTCACGTGGCCGCCGTGGGCGGCGATGATCGGGACCACAGCCTCGAAGAGTTCGTTCAGCTTGGCCACCACCTGGGGCGCATCCGATGAAGCTGAGAACGAGGTGAAATCCCGAACGTCAGAGAACAGGAGGGAGACCTCCATCTCGGCTCCCGCTGCGCCGGGCTCGGCGCTGAGGATGTGGTCGGCCACGTTGCGGTCGAGGTAGGTGCCGAATGCGGCGCGGATCCGCTCGCGCTCGGCGAGCCCCTTCGACATCTGGTTGAAGGCCGCCGAGAGGTTTCCGATCTCGTCCGGCGTGGTCACCGGGACCGTGATGCCGAACCTGCCTTCCCGGACGGCCTCGATGCCTTCTTCGATGTCGTTGATCGGCCTGATCACCGACCCGGCGAGCATGAAAGTCAGGACCAGGCTTACCGCAACGGCGACGCCGATCGCGATCAGCACGTCGACCCCCAGGCCGGCACCGCCTCCGCCGCTGCCCGACAGCGCCGCCGCGGTCAGGCCCGCGATCACGTTGATCAGCGGAAGCGAAGCCATCAGCTTGACGCGCAGCGGCAGGACCTTGATCTCGGAGCGGGCCCAGGGGGCGTGCTGGCGGTTGATGTCCTTGAGCACCGGCCGCATGCCGCTCTCCATACCGAAGTAGTGAAGGACGCCGCCGTAGCCGATCGCGATCAGCGATCCGGCCATCAACGGAATCGCCGATAACGGGTTGAAATCGAAGACGATGATCGATCCGACGACCCCGGGGATCGCGACGAAGACCACGGGCCAGATCATCTCCCTGACGGCGACCGCAAAAGGAACGCCGACCGCCGCCTCCCAGGCCCGCGTCGCGAGTATCGGATTCTCGCGCCTTTCCGGACTGGCGATCCAGCGTCCGATCGGCCTCATGAACTGCGAGGCGCGGACCAGGCTGATCCCGATCACCAGGGCCGTGAGGGCGAGAACCGCCGCGGCGAGTTCGACGTACTCGCCGATCGGTTCGTCGTAGTAGAGGCTGAAGACTCCGAGGGTGGCGAAAGCGATCAGCCAGGCGGACTGCAGTTCTGCGGCGACGAAGAGCGTCGGGTAGCGCGGACCCGCTTTCTCATAGGCCCATGTCAGCAGTCGCTGGACCGCTACTCCCCGCCGCCCATCAGGCGCCGCTTCTCTTCAGCGAACTCCTCATCGGTGAGAACGCCGCGATCCCGCATTCCGGCGAGTCGGTCGAGCTGGTCGAGCCGCGCCGTCTCCGAGTCGGCCGTCGAGACCGGCGGCGTGATCGGCAGGACATCCGTCTCCGCCGAGGCTCGCGGAAGGCGGGGCGGCAGGTTCGCCGGCCCCGTCGTCGTTACGTCCCGGAAGCTTCGACCAGAGTTCCTTTGCCTTTTCCCGGGAACGGTCCCTGAACTCACTGATTCCGCCGCCGAAGCTCGCATCGGGATAGGCCTCGACCAGTCGCCTGCGGAAGAAGAAGGCGGCGATACCGGCCAGGATCACGATCATCAGGCGGACCAGGAAGCCCCGCTGGTCGCCGGCACCCATCAGCAGGAAGATGAAGGCGACCAGGCCGAGCAGAGCGAAGGTGGCGCCCGGGTAGCGGCCGAAGGGGACCGCCAGGAAGGCCCGGGCCGACTCGCCCGACCTGGTCGGGGAGAGCAGCCAGGAGACCGGTACGAGCAGGATCGCGCTCCAGATCACCGTCCAGGCGATCGAGCTGAGCAGGCCCGTAGCGATTCCGTAGGCCGCATCGGCAGCAGGCTGTACGTCCGGTGTGGCGAGTTCGGGCACGAGGATGCCGCCCAGCACCGAGCGCAGGATGAGAACGATCAGCGCACCCATGATCAGCGCACCTGCGATCCAGAGCAGGGTGAGCCAGCGGTAGCCCGGGGAAAGGTAGACCGCGAGGCCGATCAGGGCCAGGCCGATCAAGGCGCTGATCAGCGCCGTGCCGTGAATAAGGGTTGCCACCGTCTGCACCGAGGAAAGCTGCTCGGAGTCGACGATCTCGATCTGCCCGACCGAGGCGGGGATGTTGTCCCTGGCCTGCTGACCGAGTCCGACCTGGTCCGCGATCTCGACTATCAGGGGCTGGAGTTCGAGGGTCACCTTGCCGTCCGTGGTGCTCACGACCTCGCTGTCGTCTTCAATTATCCCGACGAGAGTCTCGTTCGCGGCGATATTGGCCCGCTCCCAGAGATCCTGAACGCGCTGGTTGTTCAGCGCCTGTTTGGCTCCCTGGTCGGCCACCTGGCGGAGGCCACCCGCTGCTACACCGGATAGCGACTTGAAGTCTCCGGGCAGGATGTCCTCGAGTTCGGCTTCGACGTCGACGTTGGCGTATAGCTCGTCAACCGCGAAGGTCGCGACCTGGTCCTGGATCGCAGGGTCCTGAAGCATCTCGAGGGAGGTCTCGCCCCACTCCTGGGAATCGAAGATCTGCCGGTCCACCCAGGTCGACAGAATCGCCAGAACCGTCAGGAAGCCGACAGCTATCGTAAGGAAGCGGACCCAGCCCTTATGCGGTCTGTCAGACGCCAAATGTCCCCATTCCTGTTCGCGGTCGGATACTCCCCCGGGGGAGCGGGAGCCGGAGGATACCCGGAGCGGGATTCGAACCCGCACGCCCCCTGAGGGGCAGCGGCTTTTAAGGCCGCGGCGTCTACCGTTCCGCCATCCGGGCAACCGGATAGTAAACGGGCGGCAGGAAGCCACCGGAATTTTCTTTAAAGAACGCTACATATGCGTTGCTACGGTGTTATCAGTGTCAAGCCGGGTCAGTCCTCCGGCCTACCAGTCCCAAGGAGAACCGTGGAAGCATCAACTCTCAGCCATGCAGCACGTCGGGGTCTACTCACGCGCAAGTCACCCCTGCTCAAGCTGAAGGGGGACGAACAGCTCGTCGCCCTGGTGAGAAGTGGCAACTCCGGAGCATTCGACATCATCGTCGACCGCTACCAGGCAAGGCTGCTGGGCTTCTGCCGCCAGATGATCGGCTCGACCGAAGATGCCGAAGACGTGCTCCAGGAAGTCTTTGTCAACGCCTACAAGGCGATGATCGCCGACAACCGCGAGATCAACCTGCGGCCCTGGCTCTACCGGATCGCCCGCAACCGCTCGCTCAACCACCTTCGCAAGCCCAAGGCCGACGCCCAGGAATCAATGGACATGGTGCCGATGGTCGAGGCCGGCTCGACCGCCGAGAAGGTCCACAACCGCGAAGAGTTCAGACAGCTGCTCAACGATGTGACGAAACTTCCAGAGAGCCAGCGCGCGGCGCTGCTGCTGCGGGAGATCGATGCGCTCTCCTACGAAGAGATAGCCGAAGCGATGGACGCGACCGTCCCGTCGGTCAAGTCCCTGCTGGTCCGGGCGCGGATCTCCCTCGCCGAAGCCAGCCAGGCCCGCATGCTGACCTGTGGTGAAGTCAGGGTCGAGCTGGCGGAAGCCGCCGAAGGCCTGACCAAGGCTTCCGGGCCGGTCCGCCGCCACGTGCGCGACTGCGAGGAATGCGAGTCTTTCCGCAAGCAGCTTCGTTCAGATTCCAAGGTACTGGCGATGATCATGCCGGTCGGCCCGCTTCTCGCCCTCAAGGCGGCGATCGCCGCCAAGATCGGATTCGGCGGAGCCGGAGCCGGCGCAGGCGCAGGTGGAGCCGGAGCAACCGCCGGAGCAGGCGCCGCCGGAAGTGCGGCCGTCGGCACCGGAGCAGGTGCCGCTGGTGCGGCGGCGCAGCGGGTGCTGCGGCCGGCGCAGCGGGTGCTGCCGCGGGTGCCGCTGGTGCGGCTTCCGGTATCGGTGCGGTTACCAGCGCGGTCGGCATCAAGGCGATCGCCGGAGTCGTGACCGCCGCCGTGATCACCGCCGGAGCAGTTGAGGTTTCGAGCCAGGTTTCGACCAACGCCGCCAACGAGGGCATCGAAGGCCCGTCGAAGGTCGTGGCTGCGGCTCCCCCGGTGAAGCAGGTCACCGAGCGCGCTCCCGCAACCGATGCGGCCGACGATGCGAGCGGCCGTGATCCCGGCCTCCGCCGACTCTGAACCGCCGGTCGTACCCGCCGTGCTGCCGGTCGAGACCGACGAGGTGACGGCTGAAGAACCCGCAGAGGCGCCGGCCGAGACGCCCGATGTCGCCGAGCCGGAAGTGATCGACGACGAGAAGCCGGACGACGGCCTCGACGGCAAGGTCGTAGATGTACCAACCGTGACCCCACCGCCCGCAGCCGTCGACCCGCAGGCCCCGACCCAGGACAAGCCGACGACGGTCGGGCAGACGATCGACAAGCCGACTCCGCCGGCGACAGATCCGGATGCACCTCTGCCCTCCGCCCCGGTTGCAGCACCCGATTCCGAGACCGCGCTTCAGGCGCCGGATGCGGGAGATGCGGCGTCGGCTCCGGGCGAAGACCAGCAGTAACCGGTACTGCGACCGGGGGCCGCAGGCTCGACTCCCGCCGCTCTGACTTCCCGGCGAGACCCGCAGCGGCTCGCTAGAGCGTGACGCTGCTCCCCGGTTCGATGGCCAGTGCCTCGATCCCCTTCGATGTGAGGTCGTCGCTGAAGGCATCGACATCGGTCTCGATCGGCGGGAAGGTGTTGAAGTGGATCGGCATCACCTGCCTGGCGCCGATCAGATCCGGCCGCATAGGCGGCATCCTCGCGGTCCATCGTGTAGTGGCCACCGATCGGCAGCAGAGCCAGGTCTACCCCGTGGCGCTTGCCGATGAGTTCCATGTCTCCGAACAGGCAGGTATCGCCGGCGTCGTAGATCGTGATCCCGCCGAGTTCGATGATCAGCCCGGCGGCAGAGCCGAGCGCAGTGCCGTAGCCGGCGCTGAACGGGTGCTCGGCCGAGCCCGGAGCAGTATTCGTATGCCAGGCCGGTACGAGCTTGACCGAGAGGCCGTCGAAGCGGACCGTGCCACCCAGGTTCGGGTCGGAAACGTTTTCGACACCCTGCTCCTCGAGCCAGTTGGCCAGCTCGACCATGGCGACGACCTGGGCACCGGTGCGCCGGGCGACCTCTACGACGTCGGCGATGTGGTCGGCGTGACCGTGGGTGAGAGCGATGTGTGTCGGCTCGACGTCGGCGGCGCTCGCCTTGGCGACGGGACTGTTGGGGGCCAGGAAGGGATCGACGAGCAGCTTCACATCACCGTCGTGGAACTCGACACAGGAATGGCCGTGGTAGTGGATCTCCATCTTCAGACGTCTCCTTCTTCTCGATTGTCAGCTTGTTCATCAAGGTCGGCCCGTAGCGCCCAGCCCACGGCAACGCCGACCATCATCCCGATGTGGGTCTCCTCGGTCAGCAGCGCGCGGATCGCGGTCAGGCGGGCATCCTCGTCGGGGATCGTCGCGGCCTTCAGCGTCTCGGACTGATGCGACTCGCCGAACCATCCGCCGGCACCGAGGGCGCTGACCAGAACGCCCTGGAGGTCGGGGGCGACGGTGGCAACCACACGCTCCGCCTCGGCGAAGCTCTCGCGGTCGGAGAGCCTGGCCACTGCCGCTTTCAGCTGATCTTCGCTCCACGAACGGCTCATGGGCGGGCCAGCGCTCTCGCGGCAACGACCCCGGCCAGCGCTCCGATCGCTCCTCCGGTCAGTCCGGACCAGAAATCGGCCGAATCCACCACCATCGGCAGCAACAGGATCACCGCGGCGCAGACCAGCACGCCGAGGCCGTCCACATCCTCGTCGAGCCGGGTGGCCTCGCGACGCCGGATCACGAACCAGGCGGCGATCGCTCCGAGGGCCATTCCGTTGCCACCGGCGATCACGCCGATCGTGCCGGTCTGTTCCTCGATCGCCCAGGCACCGGTCGTTCCCAGGGCGCCACAGGCGACCAGCAGGATCGCGGTGGGCAGGGAGCCGAGACGGCGCTCGAGGCCTGGCGCGAAAATCGCCAGGGCCAGCGCAACCGCGAACAGATAACCGACGCTGAGATAGGCGAACTGAGCGGTGAGGAAGCGCCAGGGACCCGAGTCGAAAGGCACGACAACGGCACCGAAGCCGGTCAGGTCTCCACCGCTCGCGATCCTCACGATCAGCGCTACGGCGGGGATCAGGATCAGGACGAACGTCGCTACGGGGCGACCCTCGAAACGGGCCCGCCTGTGCTCTCGACGCTCCTGCCGGCGCTGCTGGCGGAGTTCGCGCTTCGACTTGGTGGCCTCGAATCCACCGTCTTTTCGTTCGAGCTTCGGGGCCCGTTTTCGGACCCTCGCCCCGCAGTACGGGCACTCGGTCACGTAAGGGCTCACCTCCGCCCCACACGACTTGCATACGACTCTCAGCTCGGTCTCGTTCATTGCGCGCTGCTGCGAGGATAACCACACCGACCGGGTGGCTTCTCCAGTGGCATACTGAGGGCACAGTCAAATATTTCCCTGAGGAGGTCCGAGCAGTACATGGAAGACACAAGCCTGACCGAACAGAAGTCCCTGTTGGCCGATCTGGCCCCGGGAAAGCGTGCCCGCCTCCACCGCCTGCTCTACGAGTTTGGCCCCGGCAACGGAACCCTGATGCTGTTGCCGATCGACCAGGGCATCGAGCACGGTCCGCGCGACTTCTTCCCGAACCCCGCCTCCAAGGACCCGGACTACCAGTTCCGCCTCGCCGCTGAAGCGGGCTACTCGGCTCTGGCCTGCCAGATCGGCATGGCCGAGAAGTACTACCCCGACTACGCGGGTTCGGTGCCGCTGATCCTCAAGGTCAACGGCAAGACCGACATCCCGTCCTCGGCCCATGCCTTCTCATCCTGCAACGCCTCGGTCGAAGACGGAGTCCGGCTCGGCGCCGACGCGATCGGCTACACCCTTTACGTCGGCTCTCCGCGGCAGGACGAAGACCTCGCCCAGCTCAAGCAGGTCCGACAGGACTGCGACCGCTTCGGCATGCCGCTGGTTGTCTGGTCCTACCCGCGCGGCGAGGCGATCGACGCCAAGGGCGGTCCCACCTCCTTTTACGCAATCGATTACGCGGCTCGCATGGCGATGGAGATGGGCGCCGACGTGGTCAAGGTCAACTACCCGGTGATCAACCCGGAAAAGGACAAGGACGCCCAGCCGCCCTACAACGAGATGCAGGTGAGCCAGGACGAAGCGATGCGTCAGTGCGTCGAGTCCGCCGGCCGGTCGCTGATCGTGCTCTCGGGTGGCTCCAAGGTCGACGACGAGACCGTGCTCGGCCACGTCAAGTCGGTGATGGACGCCGGCGGCTCCGGTGTGATCTTCGGACGCAACGTCTGGCAGCGGGAGTGGAACGAGGCGCTCGAGATCATCGCCCAGATCAAAGAGACGCTGCTCGCGAACGTCAAGCGCACGCCCTAGGGCACGGGCTTGGGCCCGACGCGGGTCTTTCGGTCTTGCCGTCCTGGCCCTCTGCCTGGTAGGCCTCTTCCTGGTCTACCAGGCGGGTCGGGACGATGACGGCGCCGGCGGTCGCGCCGGTTCGGAGACAGGGGCCGCCCAGTCGGTAACAGTCGAAGTCGACCGGGTCGTCGACGGCGACACCGCGAAGGTCTTCTACGAAGGCCGCAGTGAATACGTCCGCTATATCGGCATCGACACCCCGGAGTCGGTGAAGCCTGGCAGTCCCGTCGAGTGTTACGGCGAGCAGTCAAAGCAGGCCAATCAAGCCCTGTTGTCCGGGGGAACGGTCAGGCTCAGATTCGGCCCGGAGCAGAGAGATCGCTTCGATCGCCTGTTGGCATACGTTTATGTGAGCGATGTCATGCTGAACGCCCGGCTGCTCGAGGGCGGCTATGCCGAAACCCTCACCATTCCGCCCAACGATGCCGAATCCGGTCGTTTTCAGGAAATCGAGGACGAGGCCCGCGAGGCCGGCCGGGGCCTCTGGGGCGACTGCCGCTGACTTGCGGAATTGTCAGGGTTTGCTAACTTCGTACAGCCTGTTTCCGGAACCATTCCGGCGACGGACCTCAGATTATGAAAATGCGCCAGAGCCAGACCCAGTTTGAAAGTGCCTTCGAGCAGCAGAAGGTGCTGGAGCAGCGACGGCGCGAACAGCTTCGTCACCGGGCCGCGAACCGCTCGAGGGCGAGACATGTATCCAGGAGTCAGCAGCAGGGCAAGGTGCGCTTCAGCGTACTGGCCGTCTGCCTCACCGCCACGGTCGGAGTCGTGACCGTCGCGATGTTCGAGGCGCTGACCCTGTTGATGACCTGAAGTTCGGCTCGGTCCACCCCTGAGCCCGGGCCCTGTCGCCCGGGACGGCCGGATGGCCGCGGGGAGCTACTCCTCGTCTGAATCGGCGGAGATGGCGCCGGGACCGCGTTCGTCGATTACTTCCTTGCGGAAGACCTCGATCTCGCGCGGTGCCGTGATACCCAGCCGAACCTTGTCGCCGGAGACTCCGAGAACCATGATCTCGACGTTCTCGCCGATGATGATGCTCTGCTCTCTCTTGCGGGTCAGGACCAACATTTCTGGACTCCGTTCGGAAACTGCTTTCAGGGCCTCTACCTAAAAACAGGTAGGTCTTGAGATCTGACTATATAAACCCGACCGGCCCGTTGCCCTAAACCTAACGGAACGGTCGAGCCGCCTTTCCGGTCTAGCGACGCACTGCAGTCGGTATGAATAAACTCGCCGCCTATGTCTAGACGCTCACTACGCCCCCAGCTCAACCAGATCCGCGCCTGGGTCCGGGAAGGCCGGACCGATGCCTGGATCGCCCATCAGCTCGAGGTAAGCGCCTCAGAGCTCCGCGAGTTCCGACGCCAGCACGACCTTTCGCCCGACGGCGACACCGAAAACGGCACCGACGTCGACCTGCGCGACGAAATCGAGGCTGAGATCGAAGCCGCTGCCGCCGAAGAGGAGGCCCTGCAGAAGGAAAGGGCCGAGAAGGAGGCCGAAGAGGCCGCCGCCCGCGAAGCTGCCGGCGAATCGGACTCCGAGGACGATTCCGAGGACGACGACTCCGATGGAGATTCATCCGGCGACGACGAAGAGTCCGACGGAGGCGAAGCCGAAGGCCGCCCGCGCCGCCGGCGCCGCCGCGGACGTCGGGGAGGATCCCGTTCGCAGGGCAACGAGCTCGAGGGCACGTTCGACCACGGTGAGGAAGGCTACGGCCTGTGGCTCGACCCCGCCGTACAGGACGTTGCCGCCTACCGGGACAGCTGGGCCGGCAAGCGCGATGTGACCGTCACGGTCGAAGCCGACCAGATCATCATCCGCCGCAAGGCCTGACTCGGCCGTCGGTTCGCGAGGCGGCGTCGGCAGGGGGCCGCTACGCCTACCCCGCCAACCCGCATAGCGCCCCCTGCCGACCCCCCGCTGGCCGGAGGGCCGCGGGACCGGCAATCTTCCCCGGAGCCGGCTGGGGACGCCCCTGTGCCCGCGACGCGCAGGCCGGGTCAGGTCAGAAGTCGAGTTCGATGCGGCGGCCGCCGGCGAAGTCACCAGCAGCCTGAAGGTGGAGCCAGAAGGCGGCGTCGACCAGATCCTGCAGGTCGGGTTGGGACGGATCCACCCCCGGGAGCTGCAGAACCCAGTCGGTACCAGCCCCGTAGATGTCAGCCAGTTCGGCCGCGGTGAAGGTGGCGCCGAGGCGACGGCGCAACTCCTCGCGGACCGGCACGGTCACCTGGTCCCCCCTCAGCGAACCTTCCCGTTCGAGTGAGCGCAGCCGATCGATACCGGCCTCCCAGTTGAAGATCGCGTTTTCGAGGGGATAGGCCAAGGCGCTTCAGGGTAGCTGGCTCGAGCCTTCCGGCTCAGCTGTCGGCCAGTCCCGGGGTCGCCCCCGGGCCGGGAGCCGACGGATCGCAGGCGGCAGGGTCCAGCCGACCCTCGACCCGCCAGACTTCGACCGGTCCCGGGCCGACGACCCGGCTCAGCGAGGAATCGTCGGCGACCCAGTCGCGCTCGGGCGAGTAGATCGGCTGGCGGTCTTCGTTGAAATTCAGAAACGGCGAGGTGACGAGGTAGTCGAGATCCGCATCGTTGACCGCCCGCCTGAACTCAGGGCAGGTACGAATGACGTCGAATCCGCCGGCCGGTGCCTCACGCCCGATGTAAGTGAGGCGGTTGGACAGGTCCGGCCCGAAGAAGCCGTACTGCCTGAAGCCGGCCGTGGTGCCGGCCAGTCCGATCTCGGCATCTTGGATTCCGTTGGCCCAGCGGTAGGGTTCGGCCAGTCCGGCCTCCGGCTCGAAGTCGGTGTAGCGGGAGTCGGAGTAGCCGTCAGCGAGCGGCCAGGCGATCAGCAGCCCGGCAGCGACGGCTCCGGCGACCACCCCGGCCAGCAGCCGGTCCCGGCCGCTCGACAGCGTCAATCGGCCACGAGGCGAGATTCCGAGGCGGGATCTGAAGTGCCAGGCCAGCGCCGGCATGACGACGAAGACCAGCGCGAAGGCGATTCCGAACCAGCGACCGGACTGGGACCAGATCGCATCCCCCCGGCCGTCGACCAGGAAGAGCACCAGCAGGACCACGGCAAAGGTCATCTGGGGCTTCGGCCGGGCAAACCAACTCACCAGCGGGATCAGCACCAGGGCCATCGAGAGGGCGGGAACCAGGAAGCGCAGATTGATCGAGAAGGCGTCAGGCGAGCCCTCGGGGCCGGCCGCGCCGAGGGGGGTGAACAGGTATGCGGCGATCGCCAGCAAAGCGGCGAAGCCGTGAGCCTTCGCCAGCCTCCCGGGACCGCGCCAGATGAGCGCGATCAGTCCGAAGACGGCCACGGCGAACAGCAGCGGCCAGAGTTCGCCGAAGCCTCGCTCGAGACCGGGGAAGAAGAAGTCGCTCCAGATGTCGGAGTCGGTGATGTAGTGGAAGACGTTGAAGTCGTCGCGGCCCTGCTGGAGTCGCTCCGGCCCGGGCAGGTTGATCGGTCCGATGCTCTCGACCTGCGGGATCGGGTTTCCGGTCGCGAAGAGGTTGCGCAGGTACCAGAATCCGCCGCCGACCAGACCCGATCCGAACCAGACGGCGGCCGATCTGAGGCGGGTTCCGTGGTGTGCCGAAAAGAGCACCGCGAAAGTCATCATCGCCACCGGGGCGAGCGCAGTCACCTTGGTGCCGACCGCGAGTCCGGCGGCGAGTCCGGCTGCCGCCATCGCCCAGCCCGGTCCCAGTCTGCCCTGGGTGTCGGAGGGGTCTGCTCCGCGGTTGACCAGGATCGCCAGTGCCGAGAGCAGCAGGGCGATTCCGACGATGTCGTTCTTGGCGGTTCCAGGCTCGCGAACGACGATCGTGTGGGCGGCCAGCAGGATCGAGGCGGCGATCAGGGTCAGGTGTGGCCGCGCATAAGGCCGGCCGATGCACCAGGCGGCCAGCAGCGCGAGGGCCAGCCAGCCCATGTTGACCAGTACAGAGAAGAAGTCCCGGCCTGTAAGGGCCATGCCGACGGCGTGGACGAGCTCGGAGTTCTGGGGGTAGAACCAGTTCGTGAAGACCGTCTCGGGCTCGTAGAAGCTGAGGGTCGAGCCGGTCTGGAACAGGTCGGCCGAGAAAGGGAGGTGGTACCAGACCGAATCGAAGTTGGAGATGCCCGCGTCGAGGCTGTAGGAGGTGAACGCGGCCCACTGGGCGACCAGCACCGTGGTTGTCAGAAGGGCCAGCCAGTAGCCGTGTGCGGCCACTTTCGGTCGGGGTGGTTCGGAGATCTCCGCGTCACCCTCCGGAGCTCCGGGGGCGGTCTTCGGATTCGGCCTCGCCGGCAGCCTGAGCCAGGCCACCAGCGCGATCAGAAGGCTCGCCAGGACGAGTGCCCAGCCACGGAAAAGACCGACCAGGCCGAGGACTTCTCCGAGTACGACCAGCATCCCGATCCCGGTGACCGCCGTCACCAGGTATCCGGCGGCCTCGTCCCATCCCGGAAGCAGGTGCTTTCGCAGCCGCAGGGCCGCGAAGCCGAGCGAACCGAGTACGAGCACCAGCTGGGCGACGCCGAAGTAGAACGAGACTGCGGTCATCCGGATCCGCCCGGGGTCGAGGGGTTCAGCGGCTGAGGCCGCTGATCACATAGGCCTGCTCGCCGGGCCGGATCATGCCCTGGCGGCGGGCCTCCCGGCGCAGAACGACCTCGCTGCCGGCCTTTTCCGAGAGCCTCTTGAGCCGTTTGTTCTCGTCGAGCACCTGGTGGAACTCCTCCTTGACGTCGCCGGCATGCATGTAGGTCGTGACGAGGTTGTAGGCGGGTCCGATGTAGAGGATGCCGATCAGGAACACCGCGGCAACCAGTACGACGCGGCCGAGGCGGTCCCACTGGATCCGGCCGGCACCATCCTTGCCCGCGTTGCGGCGAGGGGCCGGTCGACGCCGCGGCGGACCGGACTGTCTGGCGATTGACCGCGAACGTGCTGACACGTCCGACCCTTCGCGGGCGGACGGTCATTTCCTTCAATCCCGGCGCTTCAGAACCGCCGTTCCGCCGAAACGGGCGGATTCTCCCAGCTCTTCTTCGATCCGCAGCAGCCGGTTGTACTTGGCGACGCGGTCCGAGCGTGAAGGAGCGCCCGTCTTGATCTGACCGGCCTCCGTTGCAACGGCAAGATCGGCGATCGTCGTATCCTCGGTTTCACCCGACCTGTGGGAGATGACCGCGCTGTAGCCCGCCTCGCCTGCCATGCGGATCGCATCGAGAGTCTCGGTCAGCGTTCCGATCTGATTGACCTTGACCAGGATCGAGTTGGCGGTATCGCCATCGATTCCACGCTTGAGACGCACCGGATTGGTCACGAACAGGTCGTCACCGACCAGCTGGACCGAGTCGCCGAGCCGGTCAGTCAGGAGTTTCCAGCCGTCCCAATCCTCTTCGTCCATGCCGTCTTCCAGCGAGACGATCGGGAAGCGCTCACAGGCGCTGGCCCAGTAATCAGCCATCTGGGAGGAACTGAGCGAACGGTCTTCGTGCTCGAGTCGGTAGACGCCGTCCTCGTAGATCTCGCTGGTGGCGGGATCGAGGGCGATGAAGACGTCCTCGCCGGCCTTGTAGCCGGCGGCCTCGATGCCTTCGATCAGGATCTCGAGCGCCGCCTCGTTCGACGGCAGGTTGGGGGCGAAACCACCCTCATCACCGACCGCGGTTGCGAAGCCGTGGCCGCTCAGGATCTTCTTCAGCGAGTGGAAGACCTCGGTACCGATGCGAAGGCATTCGGAGAAGCTGGACGCTCCGGCCGGCATGACCATGAACTCCTGGAAATCGACCGAGTTGTCGGCGTGGGCACCGCCGTTGAGCACGTTCATCATCGGCACCGGCAACAGATCGGCGCCGTTGCTTCCGTACATGTCGCCGAGGTAGGAATAGAGCGGGCGGTCTTCGAGCAGCGCACCGGCGCGCGCGGCGGCGAGCGATACGCCGAGGATCGCATTGGCGCCCAGACGGCCCTTGTTCTCGGTCCCGTCGAGTTCGATCATCATCCTGTCGAGACCGGCCTGGTCGGTCGTATCGAAGCCGGTGAGGGCCTTCTGGATTTCGCCGTTGACGTTGGCTACCGCCTTGCCGACGCTCTTACCGAGGTATTCAGAGCCGCCATCCCGAAGCTCGACGGCCTCGAATACGCCGGTCGACGCTCCCGAGGGAACCGCGGCTCGGCCGATCTGGCCTTCGACCAGCCGGACATCGACCTCGATCGTGGGGTTACCTCTGGAGTCGAGGATCTGACGCGCGTGAACGGCTTCAATAGCACTCATCGAGCGCCAGTCTAATGCGACCGGCCCGGCGCCTGCGGTGATCATCGAGGTCACGAGGCGACCGGCAGGGGCCTCCCCCGGCTGCCCTAATGATCATCCGGCTACTGGCGGGGCGCGTGGCGCTCGGCTTCGGCCCGCAGGGCCAGCTCGGCATCGACCCCGCGACGGCGTGCTTCGGCTACCGCCTGCCACAGCATGCGACCGACCTCGGCTTCATCGGCGTCGCGATCAGGGTTGTCGGCGGCGGCGTTGGCCGGGCGCTCGACGGGATCGAGCTTCCACTGGACCTTGCTGGCGAAGGTCAGGGCCGGCAGGCCGGGCTTCCGCCAGTCCTTCTCCGCGGTGCGGCCTTCGACGTCCTGCTTGATCCGGTCCCACTGCCGGCGCACATCGTCGGCGGTATCTATAGCTGCGGCGCCGCCCTCGTCACCTGCCGCTCCGCCTCCGTCCTCTTCCGGCGAATAGACGTGCGGGTGCCGGCGGATCAGTTTGTCGGTCAGCTGGGTGGCGATCAGGGCGAGGTCCCCCTCGCCCTGTTCCTCGAGCAGCAGTGAAAGGAAGACGACCTGGAACAGCACGTCGCCGAGCTCGTCTCGCATCGCGGCGTTGTCCCCGTTGCGGGCGGCTTCGGCCAGCTCGTAGGCTTCTTCGACCGTGTGAGGGACGATCGAACGCGCATCCTGCTCACGGTCCCAAGGGCACTCGACCCGCAGCCTGCGGGTCACCTCGTCGAGGCGTGAAAGGGAGTCGGCCAGGTCCTGACCGTTCACCGGCTCAAGCCCCTGTCCGGCTGGTCAGCGTTACTGGCCCGGAACCTGCTGTACTCCACCGGCACCACCGGGCGGGATCTGACCCGCTCCGGCTGCCGCCGCCGCAGCCGCTGCCGCATCTTCGGGATCGCCGGCCGGGACCGGACCCTGAGGCCGGTTGACCCCGGCCGCCGGTGAGAGCGGGTCGAGCGCGCTGCCGCCGGGGCTCTGTGGTGCCCACAGTCCGACCGCCGCCGGGCAGGACAGGGCCGGCTCGGCGTCAGCCGCGCCATCTTCGTAACAGGCCGGATCAGCGCTTTCGATCCGGCCGTCGCCCTCGAAATTGCTGCAGCGGGCGACCGTGAAGTCCTCGGCGCAGAAGGTGCGCGAGGTCCACTTCGCGTTGTAGTCAGCCACGAAGTCGCTCATCGCCTGCTGCTGCAGGGTGGGCAGAATCTGCTGCTGGATCTGCTGCCGAACGTCATCGAGACTCTGGGTTTCCTCAGCGTTGATCGTGTCGACCCTGAAGAAGTAGAAGTCGCCTCCGGCCTCGATCGGACCGAGTTCCGCTCCTTCGTCCGCACTCATGACCTCCGAGCCTGCGGGATCCGGGAAGGCGCCTTCGGTCGCCACCGTCCGGCCACCCTGCGAACTGCTGCCGTTGGTCGAGAATTCACGTGCCAGTCGGGCGTAGTCCTTGGTCTCCGAGCTCTCTTCGAGTGCCGCCTCGACCGCGTCGGCATCGGCCTGGTTGTCGGCGACGATCAGGCGGATGTCACGGGTCTCGGGAGTCGTGAAGTTCTCCTTCGAGCTCTCGTAGAATTCCTCGATCTCATCCTCGGGTACTTCGGTGACGTCGCTGGTGATCTGCTCCTCGATCTTGCGGCTCAGAACCTGGAGCCGGACCCGGTCGAGAACTTCCTCCTCGGTGAAGCCACTGTCCTCCAGAAAGGTCTGGAAAGCGGCCTCGTTCGGGAACTGGTCCTGGCGGATCGTCGCGAACTCGTTGTCGATCTCGCGGTCGGTGGCGGTGACGCCGATTTCGGCGGCCTCCCCGGTGAGCCAGGCCTGGTCGAGCAGGTCGTTGATCGCGGCTTCCTTGATCTGCTCGAACTGCGCGTCACCGGCCTCGGGGGCCTGCTGCAGGCCTCCGCGCTTCCAGGTCTGGCGGAAGGAGCGGTCGTAGTCTTCCTGGCTGATGTTCCCGATGCCGTCGGGTACGTCTTCGACCAGAGCGATGTCACCGTCGGGCACGCTGGGGTTGCCGATGCCCTGGGCAACGGCGATGCCTGCAAAAAGAAGGACGAGAATCGCCCCGAAAACGATCAGACCTGACTTGCGCGCACCGCTCATGCAGTTGACCCTCCTGAAATGGCTGAAACCGATGACCTCACAACGAATTGGAGAGCATATCCATCCGGACCTCACCGAGCGCATCGGCGAGCAGCGTGATCGCCTTCAGGCGGGGCTGCGGATCGTTGTCGACGCGCATGGAAACCTCCTGCGCCTTCCAGTCGTAGGACGAACCCTCGACCTTCCCCCGCAGCGAGTCGGCCGCTTCGGAGTCGAGTTCGACACCGGCCACGGTCAGCTTGCCGCCACGAAACTGAACCGCTGAAGCACCCGCCGCGCCGAGTCCGATCCTGGCCCCCTGCAGGGCGAGCAGGTTTTCGGCCTCCTCGGGGAGTCGGCCGAATCGGTCGAGCATCTCATCACGGACCTGGCGCAGATCTCCGGTCCGGCGGGCTGCGGCAATCCTGCGGTGCATGTCGATCTTGGCCGCCTCGAACGGAATCCAGGAGGCCGGCAGGTAGGCGTCGACTCCGACGTCGAGGCGGACCGGCTCGGCTGCCTCTTCGTCTTCCTCCCGGTCGGACATCTCCGCCACCGCTTCGTCGATCAACTGGCAGTAGAGCTCGAATCCGACCGCCGCGACGTGGCCGGACTGCTCGTCCCCGAGCAGGTTTCCGGCACCACGGATATCGAGATCACGCATCGCGATCCGGAAGCCCGAGCCCAGCTCGGTGTGGTCGGCCAGGGTCGCAAGACGGGTCGAGGCTTCTCCGGTCAGCGACTCTTCGGTCGGGTAGAGCAGATAGGCGAAGGCGCGCTCGCGTGATCTTCCGACCCTTCCGCGGATCTGGTACGCCTGCGCCAGACCGAGATGGTCGGCGCGCTCGACGATCAGCGTATTCGCGGCCGGGATGTCGATCCCCGATTCGATGATCGTGGTCGCCACCAGGCAGTCGGCCTCGCCCCGCATGAAGGTCAGCATCGCCTTCTCGAGCACCCCTTCTTCCATCTGCCCGTGGGCGATGACGACGCGCAGCCCCGGGACCAGCGCACGCATCCGCTCTGCCGCGTCGTCGAGCGACTCGACCCGGTTGTGGAGGAAGAAGACCTGGCCCTTGCGCTCAACCTCGCGCTTGATCGCCCGCTCGACCAGCGCCTCGTCCCAGGGGCCCACATAGGTCCGGACCGGGCGCCGTCCCTCGGGTGGTGTCTCGATGACCGAGATATCCCGCAGCCCCGCCATCGACATCTGGAGCGTGCGCGGAATCGGCGTGGCGGACATCGACAGCACGTCCACCTTCAGCTTCATCTGCCGCAGCAACTCCTTCTGCTTGACCCCGAAGCGCTGTTCCTCGTCGACCACGATCAGGCCGAGCTCCTTTGCCCGGACATCCCGTGACAGCAGGCGGTGGGTACCGATCAGGATGTCGACGCCACCGTCGGACCAGTCGGCGATCACCTGCCTGACTTCGGCCGGACGGCGCAGGCGGCTCACTCCGTCAACCCTGAACGGCAGGTCGGCCAGCCGCTCCCTGAAAGTGCCGAGGTGCTGCTGGGCCAGGATCGTGGTCGGAGCGAGGATCATCACCTGCCTGCCGTCCGAGGCGGCCTTGACCGCAGCCCGGATCGCAACCTCCGTCTTGCCGTAGCCGACATCGCCGCAGACCAGCCTGTCCATCGGGCGCGGCGACTCCATGTCGGCCTTGACCGCCTCGATCGCCTCCACCTGGTCGGCGGTCTCGCGGTAAGGGAAGGCCGCCTCGAGGCTCATCTGCCACTCCGAGTCGGGCGGAAAGGCATGACCCTTGCGGGTGCGGCGCTCGGCGTAGAGGTTGACCAGTTCCCCGGCGATCTCGGCGGCGGCCCGGCGTGCCCGGGCCTTCATGTTCAGCCACTTCTTGCCGCCGAGAGCCGAGAGCGTCGGCGAGCCCGCCGCGCCTGAGTAGCGCGAGAGCTTGGCGAACTGGTCGGTCGGCACGTAGACCCTGTCTTCGCCCTTGTACTCGAGGTACAGGTAGTCCCGTGTGATCCCGCCGACCTCTCGCGTTTCGAAGCCCGCGAAACGGGCCACACCGTGGTCTTCATGCACCACGTAGTCGCCGACCCGGAGTTCCGAGAAGGTCAGTCGACCGCGGACGCCCTCGGGGGCGCGTTCGTCGGCCCGGCGCCGGCGGTGAACCAGGCGCCGGAAAGGGATCACGGCGATCTTCGAGCCCGGCGAGACGAAGCCCTCGCTGATCCGGGCTTCGACCAGGGTCACTCCGGGGTCCGCCGGCAGTCGGCCGGCGTCGAGGATCCTGGCGTCGATCCGCTCGAATCCGTATCGGGTCCGCTCCGCCTCACCGCGGGAGTCGAAGGCGACCACCGTCCGATAACCCGAGGCCACGAGCTTGACCAGTTCGGCTTCGGCCTCGACGACGTTTCGCGCCGGGGTCTCGGCGAAGGTGGCACGCAACGGCTCCGCGACGTCCGGGTCGCCGTCTTCCCCGGCCGGCGCATCCCCGTCGACCGGGCGCGAGATCACCATCGCCGCCCGCGCGAGCAGCGGCTCGGCCACGTCCTCGTAGAGATGCCGCGCGTCGGCGGCGTGCATGGCGGTGGTCGCGTCCTCCCAGTGATCCTTCAGCGCCGGCTCGATTTCGTCTTCCGCAGCGAGGATCACCGCGGCGACATCCGGGATCAGATCGAGGGGGGCGTGGAAGTCGGAAACGGGAAGTACCTCGGCGAGGTCCGGGGCGACCCCTTCCTCGAGCGCTTCGGCCACAGCCAGCTCGGCCAGCTCACGGTGCTCGACGTCGAGCTCTGCGGCGGGGGCGAGTTCGAGTTCGGCCGCGTCGCCCAGTGACCGCTGGGTGAAGGTCGAGAACCAGCGCATCGATTCGATCTCGTCGCCGAAGAACTCGACCCTGGCGGCCCTGTCCTCGGTGGCGGCGAAGACGTCGAGGATCCCGCCGCGAACGGCGAAATGACCCCGCTCGGTGACCTGGTCCACGCGCTCGTAGCCGGCCGCCGCGAGGTCTTCGGCCACCGTCAGCGGATCATGCTGTTCGCCGACCCCGATGCTGAAACCGGCCGGGCGCAGTTCAGGTCCGGGCACCGCCTCGGCAAGGGCTATCGCGCTGGCGACGACCACGGGCGGGGTCGCCTCCTGCCGGCTGAAGGAGTCGAGGGCGTCTATCCGCAGGCCGATCAGGTGCGGCGGCGGACTGACCTGCGACGCGTAGCCGGTTCCGCGCGACGGGTAGGAACGAACCTTGCGGTCGCCGAGGTAGGCCCGCAACTGGCTGCTCATCTCCCGGGCGGATCGGTCGTCAGCGGTGACGATCAGCACCGGCCTGCTCTCGAGCCCCTGGTCGTCCTCGAGCATCGAGGCGAGCAGGGCGGGCCTCAGCGCCGCAGACACCCTGGCCGCCACTCTCGCGTCCCCCGACCCGGTCGCCACACCGTCGGCGGCAGCACGGACTTTCCCGGAAAGCGCGGCTACCCGGGGGTCGTCAAGCAGAAGGTCTATGGCAGGGCGAAGGGACAGCGGTCGACGATCGTATGCGAAGCAACCCTCCGGGGGAGGCGCAGCCCCGGGGTCATGTCCGGTGCGGGCGGGTCAGCCTCCCAGGCCGGGCCCGGTGCGCTGCCATTCGACCTGACCGCGGCCTTCGTCAGCCGAGCGGCCTTCGATGTCGTCCCACCTGTGGAGCATGCGCTTCAGGTCGGCCACCGCTGCCGGGTCGAAGGCCGCGATCCTGCCGGCCATCTCCATCGCCGTGTTTTCGGTTGCCGCGCCTGGCGCCAGCCGGTTGACCAGGTTCAGCCTGAAGGCCTCGTCGGCTTTGACCACGCTGGAGGTCAGAAGCAGGAACTTGGCCGCGGAAAGACCGCAGAGGGTGACCAGCCTCGCCGGTCCGACCGGAACTCCGAGCTCGGCCCCGGGAAAGCGCATCTGGAGGTTGGAGCCGCCGATCCGGATGTCGCAGCCGATTGCGATCTCGGCCCCGCCTCCGACCGTGTAGCCGTGGCAGGCGGCGATCGTCGGCTTCGGGCACTGGACGACTGCGTCGTAGAGGTCTGCGAACTGCTGCATCCGGGTGACCCGGCCCTCTTCGTCGAGGTCCTCCTTGATGTCGGCGCCGGCCGAGAAGCAGCTGTAGTCGGTGGACGAAAAGACGACGGCACGGACGTTCTCGTCCTCGCGCGCGACCGCCAGATGCATCAGCAGCTCGCCCAGCATCTCGGTACTGATCGCGTTCATCTGATTCGGCCGGTCCATCTGAAGGAGGGCCACTCGGTCTTCGACGTGATAGCTGGTCAGGCTCAACTCTTCATCTCCTCTTCGCCACCTTCGGCAGCATTCAGTTTCTCTACGAGTCTTTCGGTTTCGTCCGCCCCGGATTCGATCAGATCACGGACCTCTTCGCCACTCTCGCTGAATCGGCCCAGCACATAGCCGGCCACACGCTCGGGATCGGTGCTGTCGGGACGGTCCACCCCGACTCTCACTCTCCAGAATTCGCTCGTGCCGAAGCCGCCCTTCAGGCTCTTGAGGCCGTTGTGGCCGGCCAGTCCTCCGCCGAGCCTCGTACGGACCTCTCCGAACGGCAGGTCGATCTCGTCGTGGACGGCGATGATTCGATCGGGCGGGATGTGCTTCGAGCCGGCGGCCGGACCGGCAGATTTGCCGGACTCGTTCATGAAGGTCAGCGGTTTGAGCAGGACCACGCGCGGGCCCCCCGGGGCGATCCGGCCCTCGCCGACAACCCCGCGGAACTTCTCTTTGCTGCGACCGATTCCCCAGCGCTCAGCCAGGCGGTCGAGGACCATGAAGCCGGCGTTGTGACGGCTCCTGTCGTACTTCGGGCCGGGATTCCCCAGTCCGACGATCAGAACCGGCGAAGAATCGCCGGCGTCGCCCGGATCCGGGTCGCCACCATCGCGGCTTCCCGACCTCCGGAAGATGGACAGCGCCTACTCCTCGCCAGAGGAGTCGTCGCCCCCGCCGGCTTCTGCGGGTGCTTCGCCTTCGGCTTCGCCCTCTTCGCCTTCTTCGCCGACGACGCCCGGTTCCTCTTCGACCTCGGTCTCGGGCTCCTCTTCGACGCGCGGCGGCGAGAGGGTGACGATCGTGACCTCGGCCGGATCGTCGGAGATCAGTTCGACGCCATCGGGGGCAGTCAGGTTTTCCAGCGTCAGGTTGTCGTTGATCTCCATCTCGGAGACATCGAGTGAGATCGAGTCGGGAATGGCGGTCGGCAGTGCTTCGACCGTGACCTCGCGGGTCACGTGCTCGAGCACTCCACCCTGCTTGATGCCGGGCGCATCGTCGACGCCTTCGAGTTCAACCGCGACTTCCGCCTGAATGGCGACGTCGAGACGAACCTTCTGCAGGTCGATGTGCTGGAGGTCGCCGCGCACCGGATGGTGCTGCTGTTCCTTGACCACGACCGGAACCGGATCAGATCCTTCGATCTGAAGATCGAAGAGGGCGTGACCGGCACCGAATACGACGCGGGCCTCGCGGCTTTCGACCTGGAATGAGACGGCCTCGGAGCCCTCGGAGTAGACGACACCGGGCAGCTTGCCCTCACGACGCAGGCGACGCGTCGTACGGGTGCCGAATTCAGTGCGGGGCGAGGCGTTGAGAGTTGCTCTATCAGAAGACATAGGACGGGGCAGCATAGTGAACCTTCTACTCTTCTTGTATGGCGGACGAAACGAAGATTCCCAAGGGGCGCGTCCAGCGCTCGGCCAAACTCGGCACGATCGTCGGAGCGCAGGGCGCAAAGTACGCCGGCACGAAGGCCGGCAACATGGTCCGGGGCGGTGACGCGTCGCAGGAAAAACTCGATAAACGGCACGCCGAAGCCGCCATGAAGATGGTCGAAACCCTGGGCCAGATGAAGGGCGCGGCGATGAAGATCGGCCAGTTCGCTTCGTTCATCGACACGGAGTTCATTCCCGAGGAGTACCGCGAGGTGTACCAGGAGCAGCTCGCCAAACTGCGAAGCGACGCGCCTTCGATGCCCTGGGAGCAGGTCGAGAAGGTGCTCAACGAGGAATACGACGGGGAACCGATCGACTCGATGTTCTCTTCCTTCGACAGGGAAGCGGTGGCGGCGGCCTCGATCGGCCAGGTCCACCGCGCGACGCTGATCGACGGACGCGAGGTCGCGGTCAAGATCCAGTACCCCGGCGTAGCCGAGGCGCTCGAGTCCGACCTGCGCAACGCCGGCGTCCTGGTCCGGTTGGCCAAGGTTCTGGCCCCCGGCCTGGATGCGAAGTCGGTGATCAAGGAGATGCGCGAGCGCGTGCTGGAGGAGCTGGACTACGAGTTCGAGGCCCAGAACCAGCGCTCCTTCTCCCGGGCCTATGCCGGACACCCCTTCATCTACGTGCCGGACGTGATTTCCAGGCTTTCCCGTCGGCGGGTGCTGGTGACCGAGTTCGTCAGAGGGCTCGACTTCGAACAGATCAAGCAACTCGGCGACGAAGAGCGTTCGCGCTTCGGGGAGATCATCTTCCGCGGATCCTTCGGCTCGATCTACCACCTCCAGCACTTCAACGCCGACCCGCATCCCGGCAACTACCTGCTGATGGAAGACGGTCGCGTCGCCTTTCTCGACTTCGGCATGACCAAGAAGCTGGACCGCGAGCAGATCGAACTCGAACAGAAGGCCTTCGACGCCGCGACGCGTGACGACCCGGAGGGGCTCAAGGTCGCCCTCCATGACCTCGGCTTCATCAAGAAGCCTTCGAAGCTGGACGCCGAGCGGCTTATGAGCCACGTAAAGGCGATCGGCGGCTGGTACATGGAGGACGAAGAGATCCTGGTGGATCCGGTGGTGGTGATGCGCATGATCGAGGTCACCCACGATCCCCGCTCGGAGTACTTCGAGCTGATGCGCAAGGAGTCGATCCCGGCCGAGGAAATGATGGGCCGCCGGATGGAGATCGGCGTGATCGCCGTGCTCGGCCAGCTTCGGGCCCGTCGCAACTGGTACCGGATCGTCTGCGAATGGGTCTATGCCGACGAGCCTGCAACCGAACTCGGCCGGCAGGAATGGGAGTACTTCGAAACCCACGGGGTTGAGCGGATACCCGGCATCGCCGGTGGCAACCGTGGCAACTGAGCAACAGAGGGGAAAACGATGATCAGGCGCATCAAGAACGGCTGGAAGCTCACGAAGAAGAGCTGGGCGGTGTTCCGGGAGGATCCGGGGCTGGTCAAGTTCGCCATCGCCAGCGGGCTGCTGAGCCTGCTCGTGGTCGCCGTGGTGATCGGACCCGGCCTCTACCTGATCGACCAGGAGTCGCAGGTGCTCGGCGGCGTGCTTGTCGCGGTCGGAGCCTTCCTGGCGGCATACATCTCGATCTACTTCGCGATCGGCCTGGCCCACAGCGCCGATCGGCAGATGGCGGGTGAGCCGGTTTCGTTCCGTGAAGGCATGGCGGTCGCCGGTTCACGGGCTTCCGAGGCGGCCGGCTGGGCTTTCGTCTCGGTATTCGTGATGACCGTGATCCGGGCGATCCAGGAGCGGCTCGGAGTATTCGGCGCCGTATTCGGTGGCCTGGCCGCGGCGGCCTGGGGCATCCTGACCTTTCTGGCGATTCCGGTGATCGCGATCGAAGGCACCGGACCCGTGGCGACGCTGAAGCGCTGCGCCCACCTCGTCAAGAGCCGCTGGGGCGAGCAGATCACCGGCGTGGTGACGATCGGGGCAGCAGTTGCCCTCTTCGGGATCCTGCCGGCGGTGCTGCTGATCGCCGGCGGAATAGCGCTCTGGGCGACCAGCGGGGTCGGAGGCGCCGCGCTGATCGGAGTCGGGCTCGTGCTCCTGGTCATCGCCGCCCTGATCCAGCAGGTGCTGTCGACGATCTTCGGAGTGGCGCTGTACCGCTATGTCGCGGACGAAAAGGCGGTCGGCGCCTTCACCGTCGAAGACCTTGACGGGGCGGTTCGTACAAAGGGAGGAGCCGGAGGCTCCGGCTCGGGTCCGGTCGTCAGCAACTCGACGATCTGAGTCCTAGGGCTGAAGCAGACGCGGGTCGTTCGAACAGATCCCGCTGACTCCGAGCGCCTGCAGGGCAGCTATGCGATCGGGGTCGTCGACCGTCCAGACGTTCAGTTCGACCCCTGCTTCGTCCGTTACCGCGACCAGTTCCGGAGAGACGACCCCGAAGAAGGCCCAGACCGATTCGACACCGAGCTTCGGGATGCCGCGGCGCACCGCATCCGGCATGCGGCGCCGGGCGGCGGCCACGCCGGCAAGCAGGGCCGGCCTGAGCCACGGATTGGAGGTCCAGTCACGGGTAGCCCGGGGCACCGTCCAGCCCAGATGGAGGGCGGGCTCGAGCTGCTTCAACGCCCTCAGGGTGGCGGTCTCCATGGTCGATACACGCGCCCGGTCGAGCAGGCCGTAGCTGATCAGGGATTCGATGATCTCGCCTTCGCGGCCGGGCAGCTTTATGTCGAGGTTGATGGCAACCTCGTCCAGCGGAGGCCGGGTGAAAGCCGCCAGGACTTCGTCAAGGGTCGGCGGCGGACTCGCTTCCGCCGAATGCCAGTCGTGGGTCACGACCAGTGGCGAGCGGCGGGCGGCGGGCAGCCTCGGGTGGCCGTCCTCAAGCCAGAGAACGTCGAACTCGATCAGGTCCACCCCGACCTGAACCGCCTTCTCGAAGCTGGCGATCGTATTGCCGGGTACCAGCGCGTCCGCTCCCTTGTGCCCGATCCGGATGATTGACATGGGCCGAACTCTAGGCCTCCCGGGGATCCGCCGGGAGAGATCGCCGATAGCCGAGGCAGGCCGTCCGGCTAGAAGAGCTGGTTCTCGCCGGAGAAGATCTCGGAGACCGAGTCGTCGGTGAAGATCCGGTTGATCGAATCGGCCAGGGTGCCGGCCGCAGTCAGGACGGTGATGTTGTCGGGGGCTCCGGGGCGCAGGGGGATCGTGTCGGTGACGACGATGCGCTCGATGCCCGACTTCTCGTAGGGCAGGCGCTCGAAGGCAGGCCCCGAGAAGACCCCGTGGGTCGCGCAGGCGATCACGCTCTTGGCGCCTTCGTCGAGAACGGTCCGGGCGGCGGCGCAGAGGGTGCCGGCGGTGTCGATCATGTCGTCGGAGATGATCGCGATCTTGTCCTTGACGTCACCGACCACGTAGCCGATCTCGGCGACCTGCTGGGCCGGGCGCTCCTTTTCCATGATCGCCCACTCGGTGCCGATCTTGCGGGCGAAGTTGCGGGCGGCCTTGGCGCGGCCGGCGTCCGGCGAGACCACCACGAGGTCTTCGGCCCGGTACTGGTCGGTGAACCACTGGGTCAGCATCGGCATCGCCGTCATGTGGTCGACGGGGACCGTGAAGAAGCCCTGGATCTGCCCGGCATGCAGGTCCATGGTCAGGACGCGGTCGATCCCGACCGCCTCGAGCATGCGGGCCACGACGCGCGCGGTGATCGGCTCGCGAGGGGCCGACTTCTTGTCCTGGCGGGCGTATCCGAACCAGGGCATCACCGCGATGATCCGGTGGGCGGACGCGCCCTGCGCGGCATCGGCCATGATCATCAGCTCCATCAGGGCGTCGTTCGGGGTCATGCCGGTCTCGTCGTTGGCGCAGGTGGACTGGACCAGGAAGACGTCGGCTCCCCGGATCGACTCCTCGAACCTGCCGTAGATCTCTCCGTCGGCGAACGTCTTGAGGGTCACGTCTCCGAGACCGAGCTGGAGCTTGCCGGCGATCTTCGAGGCCAGATCCTGTGAACTGCGGCCGCCGAAGACCATCGCCCGCTTCGAGTAATCGTGCGGGATCGTGGTCGCAAAGGCGGGTTTCGGCTCAATCATGCTCACGACTTCTGGTCCCCTTCTGCTTCGCGCGCCTTCCTGCGCTCAGCATATTCGTAGATGTTTCTCTGATCGCCCCGGCTCACAGCGAGGGCCCGGGCCGGCACATCTTCCCTGATTACGGCGCCGGCACCGGTATAAGCACCTTCGCCAACGTTTACCGGAGCGACCAGCATCGTGTCAACCCCGATCCGCGCACCCGGACCGACAACAGTGCGGTGCTTGCGGGTTCCGTCGTAGTTGGCGGTGATCGTGCCTGCGCCCAGGTTGGCACCTTCGCCGATCTCGGCATCGCCTACGTAGGAAAGGTGAGGGACCTTCGCGCCCGGGCCGACGGTCGAGTTCTTGACCTCGACGAAGGTGCCTGCCTTGGCGCCGTCCTCCAGACGGGCTCCGGGCCGCAGATAGGAAAACGGGCCGACCAGGCAGTCCTCGAGGACTTCGCACAGGGTGAGCATCGAGTGGACGACCTGGGAGCGATCGCCGATGCCGCAGTCGGTGATCGTCGAGTGCGGACCGATCAGCGCGCCGGAGCCGATCTCGGTCGCGCCTCGCAGGCTGGTTCCCGGTTCGACCCGGGTATCCGGTCCGATCGTAACGTCGGCGTCGATCCAGGTCGAGGCGGGATCGACGATCGTCACCCCGTTCAACATGTGCCGGCGCAGGATGCGCCGCCGGGCCTCGGCCTCGACCACGGCGAGGTCGGCGCGGTTGTTCACGCCGAGGTTGACCGCGGGGTCGTCAGCGACGTGGGCGGCGACGCTGAGGCCCTGGTCCTTGAGAACCGGCAGCACGTCGGGCAGGTAGAACTCGTTCTGGGCGTTGCTGTTGCTGATCCGGCCGAGCGCCTCCGCCAGCGGCCCGCCGCGGAAACAGTAGATGCCGGAATTGATCTCGCGGATCTCCAGTTCCTCCGGGGTCGCATCGCCGGCCGCCTTTGCCTCCACGATCTTCTCGATCCCGCCGCCTTCGCCCCTCACCACCCGGCCGTAGGAACCCGGGTCGTCGAGGACCGCGGTCATAACCGTCGCAGCCGCTCCGCTGCCTCGGTGCTCTTCGAGCAGCGAAGCGATTTCCTCGGTCGATACGAGCGGTACGTCGCCCGAGAGCACGAGCACTTCATCCGACTCGCGGACAACCTCGATCGCGGCCCTCACGGCGCCGCCGGTTCCGTCGGACTCGGGCTGTACCACGGTCTCGACTCCTTCCGGCAGAGTCGAATCGAGATCCGATCCGGGCGAAACGACGACCGCGACCCGCGTGATTCCGGCTTCGCGTGCGGCAAGCACGGGCCAGGCGATCATCGCCCGGCCGCAGACCGGGTGCAGCACCTTCGGCAGCGAAGACTTCATCCGGGTCCCTTGTCCCGCCGCCATGATCAGTGCCGTGGTACTCATGGAATCTGTTGCGCCGATGGCCAAGCCGGGAACCCTCCGTCAGGCTTCCCGCGCCGCCTGCTTGCCGGCCATCGAGATCATGATCAGCACCCAGCCGGTGAAGATGAAATCGATTCCGACCAGCAGTCCGATGGCCCAGTCGGCCGAACTCGGGAAGTCGAGCAGGATGAAGAGTCCGATGACCAGCGAGAGCGCGCCATTGATCGCCAGCCAGCCTGCGCCCGATTCTCCGCGCTCGCGAGCCGCGACCAGGAGGCGGAATCCGCCCATGACGATGAAGTAGATGACCAGGACGAGGGTGAGGGTCTTCGTGCCTTCGCCGGGATCGATCAGCAGGTACAGGCCGGCGATCAGTGTCGCCACCGCCCACAACAGCCGAACCACCAGGCGCCCGCCTTCCCGGAAGCTGAAAGCGGTACCGAAGAGGAAGACGGCGCCGAAGAGCAGGATCCAGCCGATGAAGATGGTCACGCCCCAGGATGCCACCGCGGGAATCAGGATCGCAACCGCACCCAGCAGCATCAGGAGGATCCCGGCCCCCATGTACAGCCCCCAGTTGATCGACAGGACGGACTTCTGGTCGCTTGCGGGATCCATCGCCCACACTCTAGCCGCGAAAGAGGCGCCAGACGGTCCGAGCCCGGCGCTGCATGCCCCGCCCCGCAGGTAGAGTCAGCGGTCCGTTCCGGGGTGGGGTAACTGGCCAACCCACCGGGTTTTGGTCCCGGTAATGGAGGTTCGAGTCCTCCCCCCGGAGTGGTGCGGGCGGTTCGCCGCAACAAGTCAGCTGTATTGGGTTTGTATTGTTCAGCGAAGGGCGGGGAGGCCGCCCTTGCAAACGAGGAGAGGAAGCAGCACTTCATGCGCAAGCTCGCAGTCATGGTCGCCACCGCGGCAGCCCTTGTATTCGCCCCTTCGGCAAGCGCCGAAATCACCGACGTCATGGGTGGTGACCTGACCTGTGCCACGGTCACCTCCGACGGCAACGTCGCCGGCTCGACCGGCCAGCGCTGGTGCGGTTCGGTCCCCGGCTCGATCACTTCCGGCGGAGTCGGCGCGCTACCGACACGACCGCAGCACGGTCACGACCTTCGACGGCGTGCCGCTCGACGTCAACGTCGCATTCCCCCCGGGGCCGTCCGACGGTCCCTTCCCGGTCGTCGGCACCTACCATGGCTATGGCGGCAGCAAGACGAGCTTCAGCAGCAGCAACATGCAGCGCTGGCTGAACAAGGGCTACGCAGTCTTCACCCTGACCAACCGCGGCAGCGGCGAATCCTGCCGCAGCGCCGGCCTCGATCGCAGCCGGCGGTGCCAGCTGCGACACCGGCTACGTGCGCCTGATGGACCCGCGCTACGAGATCCGCGACGCCCAGACCTTCCTCGGGCAGCCTCGTCGATGACGGCGTGGTCGAACCCGACAAGATCGCCGCCACCGGCGGTTCGTACGGAGGCAGCGAGTCGATGCACTTCGCCGTCCTCAAGAACCGCATGATGATGCTCAATGGCAGCCTCGTCCCGTGGACGAGTCCCGACGGCACGCCGATGGAAACAGCGGTCGCCACGCCGAACATCCCCTGGACCGACCTGATCCAGTCGCTGGCGCCCAACGGCGACACCCTCGACTACCTCGAGGACGGCAGCTTCAACGGCAAGGGCGGCATCATGAAGGAGTCCTACGTCCAGGGCCTGTACCTCTCGGCAAGAGTCGCACCGATCGGTACCGACCCCAGCGCCGACCTCGCCACCTGGAGGGCGATCCTGGACGCGGGTGAGCCGTATCGGGCGCCGGCTACGACGCGATGATCGAAGAGATCACCAACTACCACTCCTCCTACTACGTCGACAGCAGCCAGGCCCCGGCGCCGTTGCTGATGTCGAGCGGCTTCACCGACGACCTCTTCCCCGTCGATGAAGTGATCCGCTACTACAACCGCACGAAGGCCAACTACCCGAATACGCCGATGAGCATCTTCGCCGGCTCCTTCGGCCACGACCGCGGCCAGAACCAGGCCAACGTGCTCGGTGAGCTGCGGGACCTCGAAGAGGCATGGATCGACCACTACATGATGGATATCGGTCCCGCCCCGGCCAGCAACGTGGTCGCCTACACGCAGACCTGCCCGAACGGCACCGACGGCGGCGGCCCGTTCACGGCCGACGACTGGGCCTCGCTCGCCCCGGGCGAGATCGTGCTGAAGGACGAAGTCGGCCAAGACGATCGGCACCCGACAGCGGGGACCGCGCCATTGCCGCGACGTTCAATCCGCTCGGTGCCGGCAACGCCTGCTCGACGGCATCCGACGCGGTCGAGCCCGGCTCGGCCAGCTACGACACGGATCCGGCTCCGGCCGGCGGATACACCGTGATGGGCTCGGCGACGGTGCATCGCGAAGATCTCGGTCGCCAACGGGCCGGACTCGCAGATCGCGGCGAGGCTGGTCGATCTCGACGGTGCCGGCAACAAGACGCTGGTCGCCAGGGGAACCTGGCGTCCGGACGCCTCCGGCTTCCAGGTCTTCCAGCTCCATCCCGGAGCATGGAAGGTCGAAGAGGGCCACAGCCTGAGGCTGGAGCTGCTCGGCCGGGACTCGACCGGACCCGACCCCCGGCTTCCTCAGCAACTACGCGAGGACCTCGAACGACCAGCAGGAAGTGACCGTTTCCAAGCTGGAGCTGCGGATTCCCGTGGTCGAAGCGCCGGGTTCGCTCGGCGGCCTGGTCATGACGCCGGCCTCGAAGGTCCTGCCGGACCGGGCCGGCGCGGCTCTGGCCCCCGGCTACGACGCGATCGGCTCCCAGACCATCGGCGAGTACGCGACGAAGTCGAACCGCCCTGTCCAGGGTACGACCGGGACGACGCCGCCACAACCCGAAGACCCGACGTCGGCAACGCCAAGAGGCAAGGGCAAGGGCAAGACGATCAGGTGAAGATCACCTGCGCGGCTTCAGCCGACTCATGCAGCAAGGCCAAGGTGGTCCTCAAGGCCAAGGGCAGACCTCGCCAAGGGCAAGAACATCAAGACGACCCCGGCAAGACAAAGACGGTCAAGCTGAAGATGACCGGCAAGGGCCGCAAGCTCTTCAAGAAGAAGGGCAGCAAGAAGCAGAAGAAGAAGCTGAAGGCCAAGGTGCTGATCAACGGAAAGAAGTCCGGCAGCATCACGGTCAAGCGGACCGGCAAGATCAAGTAGGCCGGTAGGCCCGACCACGGATTCACCAGAACCCCCGCCGGCCCGGCGGGGGTTCTGCGCTTAATCGGGCAGGAACCGGCCGTGGTGGCAATCCCTCACCTGCCCCGCCGGGCATCGCGCCGCCGCGAGCTGCAACCTCAGCCGGTCTTGCGCTCCCGGGAGCGGCCGCGCGGCGAGGCGATCCCGAGGACCCGCATGGCCTTGATGCCCAGCCCCAGCCGTTCGCGACCTTCGGTGGCAGTGGCATCGTGGCCGCTCAGGTCCCGGATGCGCTCGAGCCGGTAGCGGATCGTGTGGCGATGGGTGAACATCTTCTTCGCGGTGGCCGGCACGTTGGCATCACTGTCGAGGTAGGCCTCCACAGTGGCGACCAGGTCGGTCTCGTACTGATCGTCGTATGCGACCAGTGGCTCCACCGTCTCCGAGTAGAAGCTGTGGAGTTCCTCGCTCGTGGTGCCCAGCAGAAGCCGGTAGGCGCCCGTGTCCTCGAAGGCGATCGGCGAACGGCCCTCGGCCTCGCCCACGTTGAGGGCCAGATGGGCCTCCCTCGCGGCGCGCTCGAACTCCTCCGCCCCGGTTGCGTAGCGGGATCTCGAAATCGTCACAGCCAGGCCGCTCAGTGATCGTGGCAGCTCGCGTTCGAGGGCTTCCTCGACCTTCAGCAGCTTGTCTTCATCCCCGGCCGGCACGATCACGGCGACGATCGGACCCTGCTCGACCTCGCCCATCGCGGCAACCGAACCCGGTGCGACCGCGCGGATCGTTCGCACCGTCAGGTCGACCACCCGGGACCACCAGTCCCCTTCGCGGGCCGACCCCGAATGGGCCTTGACCATCAGTACCCCGCCGCCACGTGAAACGTCACAGCCGGCCTCCGAGGCGGCGGCCGCCAGAGCGTCGGCATCGGTGAGGGAGCCGTCGAGCAGACCGGCGACCAGTTCGGTCACCGCGCTCTCGTTACCCCATTCGGCGGAGCGCGCCCGTTCGACCTCCAGCGCGGCCAGCGCCCTGAGGATCTCGACCACCGTTTCGTCGGCTTCATCTCCGAGGTAGCGGACCTCGCCGACCTTTTCGTCACCGATCGCGAGATCGTGGGTGGAGACCCCCTCTCCGGTTCCGGTCAGCCGCTTCTCCTGGTCACGGGTTGCACCGCCGACCGCCAGGACTATTCCCGACCGGTCGAGGAAGGCGACCGGCATAGCCAGGGCGTCGGCGGCCGCCCGGGCCAGCCCCGGCAGCCCGCGCCCGGCCAGGACCGGAGCGGCGAGGGCAACCGGCCCCTTTGCCTTCTTGGCCGCGGCGGGACTCACCCGCTGGACCAGGGGAAGATGCCGGATATGTCGTTCGAGAAGAAGACGTAGGCAAGGCCGCCGACGACGCCGATGGTGACCAGCGTCCCGAAGATGAAAAGGGAAAGGAATCCGGCCGCGAACTTCTCGGGCCAGCGGCCGTAGGCGCTCAGCGCCGGGATCAGGATCAGGCCGATATAGGCGGCCAGACTGATCAGCGTCGCGGCGCCGAAAAAGACAGCGTTGGTTGAAACCCCGGTGAGCATCCCGTCAATTCTGGCGCAACTGGGCGACGATCAGGGCCCCGGCTGCGTAGAAAGCGAAGAAGAAGGCGCCCAGAGCCCAGCCCGAAGTGACGTCGCTGAGGTAGTGCACGCCGAGGTAGACCCGGCTCAGGCCGACCAGAGCGGTCAGAGCGATGCCGGAAAGCACCAGAGCAGTGCCTCGGGCCATGTCGGGTCGGATCCGGACCGCGATCGTGACCGCCAGCCACGTATAGAAGACCGAGTAGGCCGCGTGGCCGCTCGGGAACGAGAGGCTGCTGACGCTGACCAGTCCGCCTTCGGGACGCGGACGGGCGATCTCCTCCTTGAATACGTCGACCGCGATCACGATGGTCACCGAGGCGAGCAGCAGAATCGCGAAATCGTTCCACCGGCGGTTGACAGCGAGCACGGTCGCCGTGACCGCGACGACCGGGGCCAGAAAGGCCGAAGAGCCGAGCCAGGTGAACAGCTTCGAAAAATCGTCGAGCCACTCGGTACGTATCGCGGCGACGATGTCGAAGGCTTCGAGGTCTCCTGGCGTCGGACCCGGGTCACCGCTGAAGACGTTCGCGAGGGCGATGAATACGAATGACGAGACGGCGAGTATCGCGGCCAGCGTGGTGAATTCGAGGCCGAAGCTGCCCCCCGGGGTCAGCCGGTCTGCCAGAAAACGGAACTGCGGCCTCAGCCTGCGGCCCAGTCCCGTGAGCGGCCTGGTCAGACGATGCTCGTCCATCCACCTGACCGTGGCTGCCCGGTTCTCGGCAACCCTGAAGAAGCGGAAGCCGACCACCGCGCCGACCGTGACCGCGATCACGGTGCCGATGACGACCGCTGCCAGGCCGGCGTATTCGGCCGCGGAATCAATGCTGCGGGCGAAGACGTAGCCGAGCAGGATGTTGCTGGTCACCTGCAGCCCGGCGCCGAGGATGCTGTAAGGGGCGAAAGCGCGGTAGCCCATTCCCGAGGTACCCGCAACGAAAGGAGCGAGGGCACGCACGATGCCGACGAAGCGGCCGATCAGCACGGTCTTGCCGCCATGCCGGTCGAAATACTCCTCGACCCCTTCGAACCGCTGCTGCGTGATGCCGACCTTGCTCCCGTGTCGCAGGACGAAGCCGCGCCCCAGCTTTCGCCCGAGCATGAAGCTGAAACTGTCACCGAGGAATGCCATGGACCAGGCGATGGCGATCAGCAGGTAGAGGTTGATCACACCGAGGCCGGCGACGGCGCCGCCGACGATCATCGCCGTCTCTCCCGGGACCAGCAGGCCTACGAAGGCGCCCGTTTCGAGGAAGGCCAGCAGGCCGACGATGAGGTAGGTCCAGTCGCCGAGCAGGTTGGCGAAGTCGTCCAGCAACTGCTGCAGATCGAACTCCGGGAAGAAGCGCTGGTAGAGCAGGTAGAGCACGAGCCCCGCGACCGCGAGGCCGGCCAGCGCAATCAGCTTGCCGCGGCGCGACTCCGGCAGCCTCAAAGCCCTACGCCTCCCCGGCATACGATCGCCTCGTCACCCACTTCGCTCGGCCACCGACTCGGCGGCCTCACGGTCCGGGCAGATTCCGAATACGGTCGGGCCGCTTCCCGTCATCCCGACGAAGCCGGCGCCGGCCAGGGTCAGACGCTCCATCGCCTTGCCGATCCCGGGCTTCAGCGACATCGCCGCGGGCTCCAGATCATTCCTCAGCAGGCTCGGGTACGCCAGTGGCGAAACGCCGTTGCTGGCGACAGCCCAGAGGCGGCCCGCGATCTCCGCCAGTTCCTCGACCGGACGGCCGGCTCCGAGCCGGTCCGCCTCGTTGAAGACATCGGCCGTCGAAAGCCCGCCCTCGAAGGGAACCAGGACCACCCAGTGCTCGGCCGGCTCGGGCAAGGAGGTCAGTCGTTGTCCGATGCCTTCAACGAGGCAGGTCATGGGGTCGATCTGGGACGGAACATCGGCGCCGATCAGTCCGGCGATCCCGGCCAGGTCTTCGACCTGACCGCCGGCAAGCCTGAGCACCGCAGCGGCATCCGCGCTGCCGCCCCCGAGCCCCGCGGCCACCGGTATCCGCTTCTCGATCTCGATCCTGACCGGTTCGCCCGACCAGCCCTCGGAGCGCAGCAGGCGCAGCGCCCGGGCGGCGAGGTTGTCGCCGGGAACCGACTCGCAGACCACCTCGTCGCGCCCGGCCGGACTCACCTCGAGCAGGTCGTGGAGCGAGAGCGGCTCGAAGATCGACGCCAGGTCGTGGTAGCCGTCCGGCCGTCGCCGTCCCAGATAGAGGCAGAGGTTGAGTTTGGCTGGCGCTCTGTGGGTGCTCAAGTAGCGGTCTCCGGCGGGCGGGCGTCGATCATTGCCGAAAGTGCTGCGAACTGCGGGGGCGAGAGCTGTTCGGCCCTGACCCCCGTCCCGATGCCGAGCCGGTCCAGTGCCTCGCGGACAGGCTCGAGAAGACCCGGGACGGCCATGTCGATCGAGCGCGGCAGCGCCTTGCGGCGGTGGCTGAAAGCCGCACGCACCAGCGCCCGGACCCGCTCGTCCGGACCCGCTCCGTCTCGCTCGATCGAGATGATCGCCGAATCTACCCGGGGCGGTGGCCTGAAAACCGTTCGACTCACCTTTCTGATCATGCTCACCGGGCCGGTCAGCTGAGCCAGCACTGACGGTGAACCGTAGGCTTTCGAGCCGGGCCCTGCCCTCAAACGGTCGGCGATCTCACGCTGAACCATGACCGTCCAGCGGTTCAGGGAAGGCAGTTCGAAGATCGTCCTCATGATCACCGGGGTCGCCACCGAGTAGGGCAGGTTGGCGACCATCGCGGTCGGCGGAGGTTCGAGCGAGCCGAGGTCGAAGCGCACCGCGTCGGCCCAGATCAGGTTGACGTTGGGCAGAGCCGCCGTGCCGGTCAGGCCTGGTTCGAGGCCCCGGTCGATCTCGATCACGTGGACCCGTTCGGCGATCGCCGCAAGCCGCTCGGTGAGCACTCCTTCACCGGCTCCGACCTCGAGTACGCAGTCGGAAGCGGCGACACCCGAGTCCCTGACGATCGCCTCGAGCAGGTTCGGGTCGGCAAGGAAGTTCTGGCCGAGCCTCACCAGTCGAAGAGCCGGCGGGAGTTTTCGGTGACGATCCGGTCGAAAGCCTCGGTGGATGTGCCGCGGACCTCCGCCACGAGGGCGGCAGTCTCGACCACGTTTGCCGGCTCGTTGCGATGCCTCCGGCGCGACTGCGGGGTCAGGTAGGGGGAATCGGTCTCAACCAGGATCAGCTCGTCCGGAACGACTGCCGCCGCCTCACGCAGATCCCCGTTGGCCGGATAGGTCACGTTGCCGGCGAAGGAGCAGTACCAGCCGCGCTCGGCCGCCTGGGAGACCCTCTGCGGAGCGGAGAAACAGTGGAGGATCACGGTCAGGCCTTCACCCGCCTCGTCAAGCATCGCGAAGGTCTCGGCTGCTGCGTCGTCGCTGCCCTGCCTGTCACGCATGTGGATCACGATCGGCAGCCCGGTCTCGACGGCGATTTCGATCTGCGAATGAGAACGCCCGGCGCTGGTTCTCGGGCTCGGCCGTGTCCCGGTAGAAATCCAGGCCTGTCTCGCCGATCGCCCGGACCTTTTCGTGGCCGGCGAGCTCGCGCAGGTCGGCAGCCGCCGCGTCGTCGTAGCCGTCAGCTTCATTCGGGTGCCTGCCGACCGCCGCGTAAACCCCTTCGAAGCGCTCACAGAGGTCGATCTGCTCCCTGTTGCCGTCTTCGTCGAGCCCGACCGTCAGCAACCGGGTGACGCCGGCCTCGCAAGCCCGCCCGACGATCTCCCCGGGGGAACCATCACAGCGACTCAGATGACAGTGCGTATCGACCAACGAGTGTCCGCTAACGGGTGAAGCGGAAGGTCCGGGTCTTGTTCGCGAACCTGCCCGTTGCCTTGTCCTTTGCCCGAATCGCAACACGCAGTCTGGACTCTCGATAGTTCTTCTTCAGGTAGCGAAGGCCGAAACCGGTCAAGCGGATCCCGGTGGTCCAGACATCCCCCGCACCCATCGGTTCTGAGCCCTTGACGTTGACCTTGTTGATCGGAGTGCTCAGCCTGATCTTCGCCTTGGCGCGGCAGTCCTTCGAGCAACCGACCAGGACCTTCAGCTCCCGGGCGACCTTGATCCTGGGCTTGCCGTCGGCTGTGGTGACCTTCACCGAAAGCCGCTTGGCACGTTCTGCCTGCGTTCCGGCGCTCTGGTCGCCGGCTGCGACGCCGGGTGCGAATGCGAGCAGTGAGGCCAGGACGACGGCTGCGGTGACTACTGAGACTGCCGGCGACTTCGCTTTCATGATTCCTCCGGACGATTTCGGATCGAACGAATGATCCTACTCCGGGGAATCGAGCTTTGGGAACAGCGGATCAATCCTCTTGACGATGCCGCCACCGGGGCGGGAGGCGAAATCCTCCAGCTCAAGCCCCGTCTGGCCGAGTGCCTCCAGCAGCGTGGCGGAGGAATTCGGCAGGTACGGGTGCAGCAGAAGCGTAATCACGCGCAGGCCTTCGACCAGGCCGTAGAGAACCTGGTCCAGGCGTCCGGCATCTTCCGGCGACTTGGCCAGAACCCAGGGCTGGCTCTCTTCGACGTAGCGGTTCAGACGACGGACCAGGACCCATATCTCCTCCAGGGCCTGGCCGATCTGGGCTTCGTCGAGCAGCGCGCAGACCCGGTTCACGAGCCCCTCGAATTCGGCACCGAGAGCGTCGTCGGGCTCGGCCTCCGGGACGACTCCGTCGCGGTAGCGGTCGACCATGGCGAGGGTCCGTGAGGCGAGGTTTCCGAAGTCGTTCGCCAACTCGGTCTCGTAGCGGGCTTCGAAACCGGCAGTGGAGATCGAACCGTCCTGGCCGAAGCTGACCTCGCGGAAGCAGTAGTAGCGCAGCGCGTCCGCCCCGAAGCGCTCGATCACCTCGAACGGATCGAGCACGTTGCCGAGCGACTTCGACATCTTCTTCTCGCCCATCAGCAGATAGCCGTGGATGAACATCCGCTGCGGAGGCTCCAGACCGGCGGCCATGAGAAAGGCCGGCCAGTAGACGGCGTGAAACTTGAGGATGTCCTTGGCGAGGATGTGCCAGGAGGCGGGCCAGAAGGAGTCGGTCAGATCCTCTCCTTCACGGGCATAGCCCAGCGCGGTGTAGTAGTTGAGCAGGGCGTCGAACCAGACGTACATCACCTGATCGGCGTCCCAGGTCAGTGGCACACCCCAGCTCAGCTTCGAACGCGAGAGCGAGACGTCCCTCAGCCCGCCACGGATGAATGACAGCGCCTCGTTGCGACGGAAGTCGGGCTGGATCATGCCCGGGTTCTCGACGTACATCTTCTCCAGCTCCTCCTGAAAGGCCGAGAGCTTGAAGAACCAGTTCTCCTCCTCTTCGCGCTGCAGCGGGATCTCGTGGATCGGACAGGTGTCTCCGGGTCCGATCTCCGATTCGTTCTTGAAGTCCGCGCAGCGCGGGCAGTACCAGCCGGTCCAGGTACCGCGGTAGACGTAGCCGTTGTCCTTGACCAGCTCAACGACTCTCTGAACCCTTTCGATATGACCGGGGTCGGTGGTCCGGATGAAGAAGTCGTTGGTCGCATCGACTTTGCCGACCATGTCCCGGAACTGGCCGGCACTGCGATCGACCAGTTGCTTCGGCGATATTCCCTCCCGCTCGGCAGCCTGGGCGATCGGCTCGCCGTGCTCGTCGGTGCCGGTCAGGAAGAACACGTCCTCCCCGCGCTGGCGCATGTGGCGAGCCAGGATGTCGGCGGCCATGGTCGAGTAGGCGTGGCCGAGGTGCGGCTCGCCGTTTCCGTAGAAGATCGGTGTTGTGACGTAGAAACTCACGGGCTGACCAGCATAGGGCGGCTCAGCCGAGATCGGCGATCACGGCGGCGGCGAAAACCTCTGCCCCGGGAAAATCGAGCCCCGCCGCCCAGCCGAGGTAGAGCGAGGGCTCGATCAGCTCGACTTCGATCAGTACGGGTCCGCCGGGAGCGCTGCCGACCATGTCGACACGGGCGAACAGCGGCGTGACACCGAAGCGAGAGGAAAGCCAGCCGACCGCCCGGTGGGCGAGCTCGGCTTCCTCGGGAGCCGGCTCGACCAGGCGGACGAGCTGCTCGTCGCGTCCGGCCGCCGCGACTCCGTCGGGATCGTCTGGAACCACGGAGTCCGGCGCGAGGAAAGAGCCCCTGTTGACAGCCCAGGCGACCTGACCGCCGATTACGACGACCGAGGTTTCGCCGTCACTCTCGATCTGCTCGATGAAGGGCTGGACCATCGCTATCTCGTCACGCTCCGCCAGTCGATTGAGCAGTGCGACCGCGCCCGCAGTGGCTTCGGGGCCGAAGCGACCCGTGTCCCTGGCGCCGGCACCGACCAGCGGTTTGATCACGAACTCGCCGTCGAGGTCCGGGATCCGCCCTCCCGGTGCCACGAGAAGGGTCGGCGGCACGGGAAAGCCCGCTCCGTCGAGTTCGGCCAGGTATCGCTTGTCGCAGTTCCAGCGGATCATCTCCGGCGTATTGCGCAGCCGGTCAGCGCCGACCGAGTCGACCCAGGCGAGGAACTCTCCGGGTCTCGACGCGTAATCCCAAGTCGAGCGCAGGATGACCCTCTCGAAGGCGGTCCAGTCGGCATCAGGATCGTCCCATGCGACGAAGCCAACCTCCAACCCTGCGCTCTCCAGTACCTCGGCGGCCGCGAGGTCGTCTTGCCACATCGGCTGCCGCGGCTCGCAGGTCGCCAGCGCGATGCGGCTCATCGTCGGGGTTCGCGGCCCGTCAACGCCTTGTAGAGGTCATTGGCGCGGGTGCCGGTCAACGTGGCGACGACCGTGGCGGCGGCTCTCGGCCTTGCGCCGGACTGGACCAGCCGCTTCAGGGCCTCGACCGCGAAGACCATGTCCTGCCCGTGGGCGGCCGATCCCGCCGGTCCGATGACCAGGACGATCTCGCCCTTGACGTCCTCTTTGTACCGGAGCGCGAGCTCCGAGAGCGTGCCTCGACTGACCTCCTCGTGGAGCTTGGTCATCTCCCGGCATACGGCCGCCTCGCGTTCGGGTGCCAGTACGGCCAGGGCGGCCAGGGTCTTGGAGATGCGCCGCGGCGACTCGAAGGCGATCACGGTTTCGGTCGAGTTGAGCACACGCTCCATCTCGCCCGAGCGCTTGGGCAAGAAACCCTCGAAGCGCCAGCGGTCCGACGGCAGGCCCGAGGCGACCAGCGCGACCGGTACGACCGACGGTCCCGGCAGCACCGTGACCTCGAGCCCGCGATCGTGGCAGGCGCCGATCAGCTTGTGACCCGGGTCGGAAATCCCGGGCATCCCCGAGTCGCTGACCAGGGCGATGCGATCCCCGCGTTCGATCCGCTTCACCAGCTCGATCGCCCTCGAGGCCTCGTTGCCTTCGTGGTAGGTGACCAGCCTCGGCCTCGGGCTGATCTCCATCTTCTCCAGCAGCCGGCCCGTGCGCCGGGTGTCCTCGCAGGCGATGTAGTCGGCACCGACCAGGGCCTCCCTGACCCGCTTGGTCACATCGTCGAGGTTTCCGATCGGAGTCGGGCATACGGTCAGCCGCCCCGGCATCAGCGTGCCGCCTCGAGTTCGACCCGGGCCAGAGCCGCGGCGCCGATCATGCCCGCCGCCGGGCCGAGCGTGGCCGCCACGACGGGGGTCGCATCCATCGGGCTGAGCGCCCGCGCGGCGACCTCTTCCCGGACTGGCTCCAGAAGCAGATCGCCGAAGGCCATCGCCCCGCCACCGAGCACGATCACTTCAGGTTCGAAGATGTTGGAAAGGGAGACCAGGGCCGTGCCGAGGTAGTGGCCGACCTTTTCGACCACTGCTATCGCGGCCGGGTCGCCCGCACTCGCCGCCTCGTTCACCTCTCGCGCGCTTATCTCCTGCCCCGCCGCGGCGATGCGGCCGAGAGCGGAGTCCGGGTTCTCGGTCGCTGACTGCGCGCCGAGCTTGGCGATGCCGGTCCCGGAAGCGAAAGTCTCGATACAGCCGCGACCGGGGCAGTTGCCCTGGCAGCGCGGGCCATCTATCTCGACGACCGTGTGGCCGAGTTCCGCCGCGGCCCCGGTGGCCCCGCGATAGGTCCTGCCGTCGATCCAGATTCCGCCCCCGACCCCGGTGCCGAGAGTAAGCATCAGCGCGTGGCGGGCGCCCCTGGCGGCACCGAACAGAGCCTCGGCCATCATCGCCACGTTGCCGTCGTTGTCGACGAAGGCCGGCAGCCCGGTCCGCTCACCGATCAGGTCCCTGACCGGGAACTGCTCGAAGTCGAGGTTCACCGTGTCGATCGCATGACCCTTCTCGAAGTCGATTCTCGCGGGGATCCCCAGACCGACGCCGGCCACCGAAGGCCGGACCTCCCGGGCGCGCTCGACCTCACGAACCAGAAGGTCTATGACCTGTTCCTGCGAATAACCACTCGAGGAAACCTGATCCTCCCAAGCCGTTCCCGATTCACCGTCGAGCACGCAGACCGCCAGGTTCGTCCCACCCAGATCCGCTCCGATCGTCTCAATTCCCGTCATCAGTCACCATTCTTAGACCTTTATGCCATCCGACGGCGACAAGCGACCCTCAGAGCGTCCCGAATACAACGTCTACCGCTCGCGCCGGGGGCCATTCTCCCGGTTTCGCAAGCCGGACCTCGATTCGCTGAAGGACAAGGCCCGAAAGCAGCGCCAGCAGCCGGAATCGCAGCCTGCCGGGCGCCGGCAGGAAGCCGATCCGGTGCCCTATCCGGTCTACCGCCAGTCCTCCCCACCCGACGACCGCCGCGATCCTCGAAAGCGTTCACGCCGGCGACGGCCCTGGCTGAAGTGGATCCTCTTCGCAGCCCTTGGCTGGTTCGCGCTCAGCGTGCTGGCCTTCGCGGTCTCGGCCCAGGTCCAGTCGATGAAGCTCGACGGGGACGCGAAGTCAGCGCTGCAGGGCAACCCCTGGCTGCTACCCCAGGCCCAGAACATCCTGGTGATCGGCACCGACAGCCGCAGTCCCGACACTCTCGAGCCGGGAGCCGCGCAGGAAGAACGCTGCTACGAGCAGCAGGCCCGCGGCGAGGCCCCGAGCGACGGTTGCGCCGGAGCAAGGGCCGACACCCTGATGGTCGTCCGGGCCGGCGGCGGCCAGTTCCGCAAGCTCTCGATCCCGAGAGACTCCTTCGCCGAGATTCCTGGCAACGGTGCCCAGAAGATCAATGCCGCCTACGCCTTCGGCGGTGCCGCGCTGCAGGTCGAGACCGTCTCGGACTTCCTCGGAATCCCGATCGACCACGTGGTGATCATGAACTTCGAAGGCTTCGAGGACTTCATCGACGCGATCGGCGGGGTCAAGGTCGACCTCGACATCCCCCTGTGCGCCGACATCTCCGGCGGCGAGGCCAACGGCGGCTGGACGATCGAGCTCGAGCAGGGCTCGAACACCCTCAACGGCGAGGATGCGCTCGCCTACGCCCGGACCCGCAGTCCCAGTCCCTGCCCCGGAGACGGACCCAGTGCCTTCTCCGAGGGCTACGACGACCTCGACCGTGCCGCCGCCCAGCAGAACATCCTCAACGGCATCAAGGGCCGCCTGACTTCGCCCCTGCGCCTGCCTTACAACTTCCTCAAGGGGCCGATCATCGGCTGGACCGCGCCCAAGGCCTTCATCTCCGACCTCGGCCTGATCGCGATGCCACAGCTCGCCCTCTCCACCGCCTTCGCCGGATCGGCCGAGCCCGATGTTCTGATCCCCTCCGGCAACGGCCCCGGCGGCAGCCTCGAGATCCCGGTAGAGGAGCGCCGGCGCGCGGCACGCAAGCTCGAGGGCGGCTGAACAACCCTTCCGTTGGGTTCGTGTTGACGGATCCGGCAGCGACCGGCAGACTCTTCCGGTCAGGGTTCCCGTCAGAGGATCCCGGAACCGCAAGGGAGATGGCATTCGATGGCAACCACCGCGAGGTTGAGCGTGGCCCAACGGCTCGTGACCGACGCCTGGTGTGCCCTGGCGCTGGCTTTGCTGGCGCTGATCCTGCTCGCCGCGCCATCGACATCCGAGGCCGCTCCCCAGGGACCGTGGTCGCTGCCTGCGATCGACCTTTCCGCTGCTGAGCAGGACGACGAAGTCGGCCTCGGATCGCCATCGCTGCGGACGGCACTGCGACAGCTGTCTGGTCGCGCTTCAACGGAACCAACCTCACCATTCAGGCGGCCGTGCGCCAGCCCGGAGGCAGTTTCGGACCTCCCGAGGACCTGAGCGCGCCGGGATCGGACTCGTTCTCCCCGGACGTTTCGGTCGGCCCCGGACGGCCGCGCCACGGCGGTCTGGATCGAACGGGTCGGGGCGGATTCAGTCATCCGGACGGCGACCAGCTCGCCGGGAGGCGCGTTTGGTCCGTCAACTCTGGTTTCGGCGCCGGCCGGCAGGGTCCAGGGCCCGCGGATCGCGATCGCCGGCGACGGCACGGCGACTGCGGCGTGGATCCGGATCCAGGGCGGGAACAGCATCGTGCAGGCCTCGACCCGGCTGCCGGGCGGTGGCTTCGGTTCGGTGGTCGACCTCTCTGACGCGGCCGGCTTCAGCTCCGCGGTGGAGGTGGCCGGATCCCCCGACGGGACGACCACAGCGATCTGGGCGCGGGACGGCGGGCTGGTCGACTCGGTTCAGGCAGCCACCCGGCCGCCGGCAGGCAACTTCCTGCTCGACCAGGCGGTCGGTTCGCCGACCCTCGGGAATTACTTCGACGCCGGGATCGCCTTCGGCCCCGACGGCTCGTCGGTGGCGATCTGGACGCATCGGTCAGGCGGCAATGCTGATGTCGAATTCGCCCGCCGTCAGACCGCCGGCAATTTCGGTGCCGCATCGGTGCTGGCCAGTCCGAGACCGGGAGAGGTGGATCCGCGCGTCGCGGTCGGAACCGGCGGCGACGCTACCGTCGTCTGGCAGAACGAGAATGGTCCCGACTCGATCATCCAGGCTCGAGAAGTCCCGGCAAGTGGAAGCCCCGGTCCGGTCGTAGACCTGACCGCCTCCGGAGCCTCCGCAGCCGTACCCACAGTGGCTGCCTCGCCGGACGGGACCATGACTGCCGCCTGGACGCGTACCGACCAGGCGGGAGACTTCAGGATCCAGAGTCGGACGCGCACCCCTGGCGGGTCTTTCGGAACCACGACGGATCTCTCGGCGGCAGGCCAAAGCGCGCAGGAAGTCGCTCTGGCAACGGACGCAGACGGAAGGACCACTGCGGTCTGGCAGCGATTCGACGGAAGCCACTCGATCATTCAGACTGCCTCGACCGCTCCGGCGCCGATCTGCCTCCCGAAACCGTTCTCGCTGAGGCGCCCGAAGCTGAACCGGCAAAATGGCACCGCCGTCCTGCCGGTCAGGATCAAGTCCGCGGGACGGGTCACGCTGAAGGGCTCCAAATCGGTCAGGCCGCTGAGACGAACCGCGAGACGCGCGGGGACCGTGAGCTTGCCCGTGAGGGCGCGGGGAAGAGCCGCGAAGCGACTTGTCCGGCGTGGCAGGGCGAAACTGAAGCTCAGAGTGGTTTTCGAGCCGGACGACTGCCCGATCAAGAGGAAGTCCATCACGGTGAGGCTGGTCAGGAAGTAGTCGGCCCCGCGCCGCAGATTCAGGTCAGGCTTCCGGGGCGCGACGGCGAAGCTCGAGCAGCTCTTGCTTCATCGAGTCGACCAGATGGTCGAAGTTGGGGGCGAGCTCGCGGTCTCCGACGATGCCGATGTCGAGCCGGTCGAGGTAGCTGAGCACGGTGATGTTCAGCCCGACCCCGTCCATGATGACTGAGGCCGGGTAGTGGGACTCCAGCCTGGCGCCGGCCATGTACAGCGGCATCGGCGGTCCCGGTACGTTGGAGACGATCACGTTGAAGTGGGGAGAGAAGTGCGAATTCGCACCGAGCTCGGAAACGATTCGTGCCGCACGGGAGAAGACGACCGGCGGGATGAGTTCGGTCGCGTCGGCAATGAAGTGCGAAGGCTGGGTCGCATGGTGCTTCTTGGCCACCGACATCTCGGCGGCTGCGCAGCGCAGCCGCTCGACGGGATCCGGTACGTCGGTCGGCAGGGAGGCCATCATCGCCGAAACCTGGTTGCCGAACGTGCCGACGTCTTCGCCGCTCCTGACCGAAACCGGGACCATCGCGATGACCGGCACGTCCGGCAGGTCGTCGTTGGCGAGCAGGAAGCCGCGAACCGCGGCCGCCGAGAGCGACATGACCACATCGTTGACCTTGACGCCGTAGGCATTCTTCACGGCCTTGACCTCGTCCAGCGAGAGCGTGCCGAAGGAGAAATGGCGCTGGGCGGAGATCCTGTCATTGAGCAGCGTTCGCGGTGCGGTAAGCCCGGGGTGACCGAGCTCTTCAGGGTCGCGGCCCCTTTCGAGGGCGCGGCGGACACGCTTCGTCGCGACCCCGAGAGAGCGAACACCCGGAAGGCCCCGGACCGGCGGCACGTCGGCGATGTTGACCACGGTCTCGGGCACGCGGCCGACACCACGGACAACCCTGCCGGGAAGCGAGCTCACGCCCTTGGCCAGCAGTCCGAAGGAACCCGGGTGCCGGGAGGTCTGGAATGCAGCCGGCTCGCGGGGGACCTCGCGCCCGTCCGGTTCGAGGTCGAACAGGATGGCGAGGATCTCGGCCCCTGAAACGCCGTCCACGACCGAGTGGTGAATCTTGGTGAGCGTCGCCGCGAGGCCTCCTTCGAGGCCCTGGATCAGGTACATCTCCCACAACGGGCGGGAGCGGTCGAGTGGCCTCGAGATGATGCGCTCGACCTGGGCGGCAAGCTGATCGTGGCTCCCGGGGGCCGGCAGGGCCAGCTCGCGCACGTGGTAGCCGATGTCGAAGTCCGGATCTTCGATCCACCACGGGTGATCGAGCCCGAGCGGAACACTTCTTCGAGCCTCCATCGGAACGGCGGCAACAGGTGGATCCTCTCTTCGACCAGCCGCCGCATGTCGGAGAGCGCCAGCACCCCGCCTTCGGCACCCGCAGGGTTCGAGCACGGCCAGTCCGGAGACGTGGGCAAAATTTCGCTGGTCCTCGATCGCGAGGAATCTCCGCGTCGAGTCCGGTCAGCTGCCGGACCATGTCGGCCCGATCCGGGGTTTGACCGTTCCTTCCGGCCATGCCCGGTCGAAACTACAGCCGCGGCGGTGTGCTCAGTCCGAGGACGGAGTCGACTTCGCCGGTTTCGAGTCCGACTTCTTCTCGCTTCGACCCGGCCCGTCCGACGACGCCGTGGAGTCTCCCGAGAGGACGACCCCGACTCCGAAGCCGATCCACCCGAGTCGCCGCAGAGCCCGACTCCTTGGACGCTGCGGCGGCGGCCTGCTTTGCCTTGTTCGAAGAGCGGGTGCCGTAATCGGTGTTGTGGAATCCGGACCCCTTGAAATGGATCGCCGGGGAATGCAGTACCCGCCTTGTGGCAGCACCGCAGTCGGGGCACTCGGTCAGCGTGTCCTCGCTCATCGACTGCATGACTTCGACTTCGTGGCCGTTGTCGCATCGGTATTCGTAAATCGGCATGGACGCATGATTATCGCAGCGCGCCGCTCGATGCGTCCCGTATACCGTTCCGGCCCATGGCAGATCAACCGGCAACAGAAAAGAACACCGAAGTGACGATGGACGAGATCGTCGCCCTGGCCAAGCGCCGGGGTTTCGTTTTTCCGTCTTCGGAGATCTATGGCGGGCTGGGATCTACCTACGACTACGGCCACTACGGCGTGCTGCTCAAGAACAACGTCAAGAACGAATGGTGGAAAGCGATGCTCACCGAGCGCGACGACATCGTCGCCCTCGACTCGGCCATCCTCCAGCACCCCAAAGTCTGGGAGGCCTCAGGCCACCTGACCGGTTTCAGCGACCCCATGGTCGACTGCCGCACCTGTGGCAAGCGCTTCCGCGCCGACGACCTCGAGAACGCCACCTGCCCGCAGAAACCCTCGAAGAATCCGGGTGACGGCCCCGACTGCGAGTTGACCGAGGCTCGTGAGTTCAACCTCATGTTCGAGACCAACGTCGGCCCGATGAAGGACTCAAGTTCGGTCGCCTACCTGAGGCCGGAGACCGCTCAGGGAATCTTCATCAACTTCAAGAACGTACTCAACTTCGCCCGCAAGGCACCGCCTTTCGGCATCGCCCAGATCGGCAAGTCTTTCCGAAACGAGATCACCCCCGGAAACTTCATCTTCCGCACCCGGGAGTTCGAACAGATGGAGATGGAGTTCTTCGTACCGCCGGCCGAGGCGGACAAGTGGTACCAGGAGTGGATCGGGATCCGCCGGGACTGGTACCTGGAGCTCGGCATCCGCCCCGACTTCCTCATGGTCCGCCCCCACGAATCGGACGAACTCTCCCACTACTCATCCGGAACCAGCGACATCGAGTACCTGTTCCCGATCGGCTGGTCCGAGCTCGAAGGCGTCGCCAACCGGGGCAACTTCGACCTGACCCAGCATCAGGAACACTCCAACGAAAAGCTCGAGTACTTCGACCAGAAGTCCGGTGAGCGTTACCTGCCGCACGTAATCGAACCGGCGGCCGGCGCCGATCGCGCCGCGCTCGCCTTTCTGGTCGACGCCTACGAGGTCGAGCAGGTCGAGGGCCGCGAGCGCACGGTTCTGCGCCTCCACCCGCGACTGGCCCCGGTCAAGGTTTCGGTCCTGCCGCTGGTCAACAAGGAAGGCATGCCCGAGAAGGCCAAGGAGATCATGAACGGCTTCCGCAAGGCCGGTATCCAGGCCGAATACGACGTCGGTGGTTCGATCGGCAAGCGCTACCGCCGCCAGGACGAGATCGGTACTCCCTGGGGCATCACGGTCGACCACCAGAGCATGGAAGACGACACCGTCACCCTTCGCGACCGCGACTCTCTCGAACAGGTCCGGGTGCCGATCGAAGGTCTGCCCGGCCAGATCGCCGCCCGCCTGGCCAGCGAGTGGAAGTCCCCGAAGCTGGACTGAGGCGGCCCCTGCCGCCTGTCGCGCTCTGAATCCACCCGCCCGGCCGGCCGCAGGTGCGCCCGGTGGCGGGGTGGCATAGTTGGAGCGTGTCCCCGACCGCAACCCACGAGCTACCGACCAGACGGGCCCGCATGCGGCGCACAGCCGAGCAGCGGCTGGCCGCGCTTCGATTCGCCTGGTGGCGGATCCTGCAGGTCGGCGCGGCGGCCGGACTGGCCTGGCTGATCGCGACCAAGGTCTTCGGGCACGAGCAGCCGTTCTTCGCTCCCATCGCGGTCGTACTGGTCCTGGGGCTGGCGATCGAGCGACGCGGCCGCCGGGCCTACGAAGTCGCCCTCGGAGTCGCGCTCGGCATCGCGATCGCCGACCTGATCGTGCTCGTCACCGGTACCGGTACCTGGCAGCTGATCCTGGTGGTCGGGCTGGCCATGGCGGCGGCCGTACTCTCCGGCGGTGGAGTGCTGCTGGTCAACCAGGCCGCCGTCTCGGCGGTGCTGGTGGCAACGCTGGCCGCACCGGACGTAGCCGACACGGTGACCCGCTTCGTCGACGCCATGATCGGTGGTTCGATCGCCCTGGCAGCGAACGCACTGACGCCCGTCGACCCGGTGCGGCTTGTCCGCCGGCACCTCAAGCCGCTGCTTTCCCGCCTCTCCGGAACCCTGGTCGACATCGCCGACGCCCTCGAACACTCCAGTTCCGAAGAGATAAACGCCGCTCTCGAACGGGCCCGCTCGCTCGACCCGGCGGTGCGGGAAATGATGATCGCGGTCGAGGCGGGCCGGGAAACGATCTCGCTCTCCCCGCTGCGCAGACCGCTGCGCGGTCGTGTGGACCAGCTTTCCGCGGCGGCCGAACCGGTTGACCTGATGATCCGCAATACACGGGTTCTGGCCAGGGCCTCGGTACGCGCGATCGACCTCGACGAGCACGTTCCGCCCGCCGCGACGGACTCGATTCGGGATCTGGCCGCCGCCGTGCGCTCGCTGGACCAGCACCTGGGCGGTGCTCCACGCCATTCTGCGACCCGTGAAGCGGCACTCAGGGCCGCCGCGACCGCCACCGCCGCCCTTGACGTGACCTCCAACATGGCGGTCAGCGTGATCATCTCCCAGGTCCGGGCGACCGCAACCGACCTGCTGATCGGACTCGGAATGACCCGCGAAGAGGCGGTGGGCGAAGTCCGCTCGGCGCGATCCCGTATGGACGCCTGAGACCCGACCTGGCTCGCCGTCCGTTTCCGTTCCTATCGCGAGAGGTTCTTGATCCTGCGGGCGGCCTTGGCCCGCTCGGTGCCGTCGAGCACGACCTTGCGCAGCCTGAGTGTCTCGGGGGTGATCTCGACCGCCTCGTCGGAGCGCAGGAACTCGATCGCCGACTCGAGGGTCAGGTCCTTGGGCGGGGTCAGCCGGACCAGAACGTCCGAGTTTGCCGAGCGCATGTTGGTCAGCTGCTTCTCCTTGACGGCGTTCACGTCGAGGTCGTTGGCTCGGGTGTGCTCGCCCACGATCATGCCTTCGTAGACCTCCTCGCCGGGCCCGACGAACAGTCCGCCCCGCTCCTGCAGGCCGAACAGCGCGAAGCTGGCGGTGGAACCCTTGCGGTCGGCCACGAGCGAGCCGGTGCTGCGGGTCGTGATGTCACCGGCCCAGGGTTCCCAGGCGTGAAAGACGTGGTTCATGATGCCGGTTCCGCGTGTTTCGGTCAGGAATTCGGTCCTGAAGCCGACCAGGCCGCGGGCCGGTATGACGTAGTCGAGCCGGTTGCGGCTGTCCGACTGGGCGACCATGTTTTCCATGCGACCTTTGCGAGCTGCCAGAAGCTGAGTCACAGCTCCGACGAACTCCTCCGGCACGTCGACCTGAAGCGCCTCCATCGGCTCGTGGATCTCGCCGTCGACCTCGCGGGTGACCACGCGCGGCTGGCCCGCGGTCAGCTCGAAGCCTTCGCGCCGCATGATCTCGAGCAGCACGACCAGCTGCAGCTCGCCACGGCCCTGGACCTCCCAGGCGTCGGGGCGCTCGGTCGGCAGGACCCGGATCGAAACGTTGCCGAGCAGTTCCTGGTCGAGCCGGTTCTGGATCTGGCGGGCGGTGACCTTGCTTCCTTCACGACCCGCCAGCGGTGAAGTGTTGATGCCGACCTCGATCGAAAGCGACGGTTCGTCGACTTCGATCACCGGCAGCGGGCGGGCGTCTTCGAGGTCGGCGAGGGTTTCTCCGATAGTCACGTCCGGCAGTCCCGCGACGGCGATGATCTCCCCCGGACCGGCTTCGTCGGCAGGGACCCTCTCCAGGGCCTCGGTTACGAAGAGTTCGGAGACAGTCGCCCGCTCGATTTCGCCGTTGGCGCGGCACCAGGCAACCGGTGCTCCCGACCGGATCGTGCCGTGCATGACCCGGCAGAGTGCCAGCCGGCCGAGGTAGGGGGATGCGTCGAGGTTCGTCACGTAGGCCTGGGCCGGGTGCTCGGGATCGAACTCGGGCGCCGGGATGTGCTCGACCATCAGGTCCATCAGCGGGACGAGGTCCTTGCCCTCTTCTCCCTCGGTGAGTGAGGCCCAGCCGGCCTTCGCGTTCGTATAGACGATCGGGAACTCGATCTGGTCCCCTTCGGCACCGAGATCCATGAACAGTTCGTAGACCTCGTCCACGACTTCGGCGATCCGGGCATCGGGACGGTCGACCTTGTTGACCACGAGAATCACCGGCAGTCCCGCCTCGAGGGCCTTGCCGAGCACGAAGCGGGTCTGGGGAAGCGGACCCTCCGAGGAATCGACCAGCAGCACGACGCCGTCGACCATGGTCAGACCGCGCTCGACCTCGCCACCGAAGTCGGCGTGACCCGGAGTGTCGATGATGTTCAGCTTTACGTCGCCGTAACGGACCGCGGTGTTCTTGGCGAGGATCGTGATGCCCTTCTCACGCTCCAGATCCATCGAGTCCATGACCCTGTCATCAACGTCCTGACCCTGGCGAAACGCCCCGGACTGCCAGAGCATGGCATCGACCAGGGTCGTCTTGCCGTGGTCCACATGGGCCACGATGGCGATGTTTCGTATGTCTTCCCGGCGCTCCATGAGAGGTGGCAGAGACCGAAAACGGGGCTCATCGGCCCCGCTCCGGTGCTGCCGCGATCTTTCAGTTCGGCTAGTCGGCTACCGGAGTTCCGTTGGTCTGCGCGGCGGACTCTGCCGGCGGAACGGAAGTGGTCGACGTGTAGACGAATTCTTCCTCGGCACCAAATACGGCGTCGAGCACGGTCTTGCGCGCCGACTCGCTGAAGACGAGCACCAGGCCGCCGGTCAGCAGGCCGAGGCCGATCAGGTTGCGGATCGGGTGGCGCTTCTTCTTCGGGCCTTCGCGCAGGCGCTCGGCGGCATCGCGAAGGGAATCTGCCGCTTCGCTCAACTCACGCTTGACCTTGCGGTCGTTGGTGACCGACTCGACGGCCGAAGACTTGCTGGACTGGACCCGGCCGTAGGCGCTCTTGGCAGCTACGGCGGCCGCGATGATGCTCGCACGCAGCTCTTCGTCCTCGATCAGACGGCGCACGTAGGTGTTGTCGCGGGCGGAGGTGTATGCCTTGCCGGCCTTGCTTGAGATGTCTGCCTTGCTCATTCGCCCCTCACTTCTTTCGTTCAAGTCTGGTCGTGTCTGTCTGAAGGTCTGCCCCGAGGATAGCGATCATGCCGTCACTTGTGCTCCAGTGCGACCTCGAGTGCCTCGCCGACCTTGCCCGCGTAGGCGAACTCGACGCCGGTTCTCTCGTACTCCGGGATCTCGTCGACCTCGCCTTCGTTGCGGCTCGGAAGGATGACTTTCTTGATCCCGGCCCGCTGCGCGGCGAGTGATTTCTCCTTCACTCCTCCGATCGGCAGCACCTGCCCGGTCAGCGTCACCTCGCCGGTCATGGCGACGTCGTTGCGGACCGGCCTGCCGGTGATCAGGGAAACCAGCGCCACGGTGATCGCCACGCCGGCCGAAGGGCCGTCCTTGGGAACCGCGCCCGCCGGCACATGGATGTGGATGTCGTTCTGGGCGAACCACTTGACGTCGACGTCAGGCGCGACCTTCTTGGCATTGGCGCGCACGTAGGACAGGGCCGCCTGGGCCGACTCCCGCATCACGTCACCGAGCTGGCCGGTGATGACCAGCTTGCCGTTGCCGGGCATGGCCGTCGCCTCGATGAAGAGCACGTCGCCTCCGGTCGGGGTCCATGCCAGGCCGGTCGAAACACCCGGGATCTTGGTCCTCCTGCGGGTCTCGGAGAAGACCCGGCGCCTGCCGAGAAGCTCACGTACCCGCTTGCCGGAGACCTTGACCTTCTTGCCCTCGCCGTCGTTTTCGGCGAACACCCTCGCGACCTTGCGGCAGACCGTGCCGATCTCGCGTTCGAGGCTGCGTACGCCTGCCTCGCGTGTGTACTCCTCGATGATCGCGGTGAGCGCCGGGTCGGTGAAGGCGATCTGCTTCGGCTTCAGGCCGTTGGCCCTGATCTGCCTCGGAACCAGGTAACGACGGGCGATGTGGCGCTTCTCGTCGACCGTGTAGCCCGCCAGCTGGATGGTCTCCATGCGGTCTCGCAGCGGACCCGGAATGGTGTCGAGCACGTTGGCCGTGGCGATGAACATCACATCCGAGAGGTCGAACGGCATGTCGAGGTAGTGGTCTCGGAAGGAGTCGTTCTGGGCCGGGTCCAGAACTTCGAGCATTGCCGAGGACGGGTCGCCGCGGAAGTCGGAGCCCATCTTGTCGATCTCGTCGATCATGAAAACGGGGTTGCGCGAGCCGGCGTCCCTGAGGGCCCGCACGATCGTGCCGGGCATCGCACCGACGTAGGTCCGCCGGTGGCCGCGGATCTCGGCCTCGTCCCTGACCCCGCCGACGGAAATCCGCTCGAACTCGCGGCCCAGCGCCCTGGCGATCGACTTGCCGAGGCTCGTCTTGCCGACGCCCGGAGGTCCGACGAAGCAGAGGATCGGCCCGGGTGATTCGGGGTTCAGCTTGCGCACCGCGAGGTACTCGAGAATCCGGTCCTTGATCTTCTCCATGTCGTAGTGGTCCTCGTTGAGGACCGCTTCGGCGTGGTCGATGTCGAGGTTGTCTTCGGTCTCGGTATTCCACGGAAGGTCGACCAGCCATTCGAGGTAGGTACGGATCACACCGTGCTCGGCCGCGGCCGGCGGCAGCTTCTCCAGCCTCGACAGTTCACGCTCGGCCGCCTGCAGGGCCTGCTCCGGCAAGCCCGCCTGCTCGATCCGCTCGCGCAACTCGTTGGCCTCGGCCACCGTCTCGTCTTCCTCCCCGAGTTCGGCCTGAATCGCCTTGAGCTGCTCACGCAGAAAGTACTCACGCTGGCCCTTGTCGATCGACGACTGGACTTCCGACTGGATCTGGGATCCGAGCTGGATCACCTCGAGCTCGCGGGCGAGGATCCCCGAGAGCATCCGGAGCCGCTTCGAGACATCCACCTCTTCGAGCAGCGACTGCTTCTCCTCGGTCGGGATGCGCAGCGCACCCGCGATCAGATGAGACAGGGCGGACGGCTCGTCGACGTTCGCCACCGCCATCTGGAGTTCCTCCGGCAGGTACGGAATCTGTTCGATGATTTCCGAGAAGGTGCTCTGGACGTTCCGGCTGAGTGCCTCGAGCTCGGGCGTATCCTCGATCTCGTCGGGCATCTCGGTGATCCGGGCGACCAGATAGGGCTCCTCGGCGACGTAGGGGCCGAGCCTGACCCGCTGGCTGCCCTGCACCAGCACCCGGATCGAGCCGTCCGGCACCTTCAGCATCCGGGTGACGACTCCGACCACACCGACGTCGTAGAGCTGGTCGGGAGACGGCGCATCCTCTTCGGGCTCGGTCGATGCGACCATCACCAGCATCCTGTTCGCGGCGAGCACGTCGTCGACCAGCTTGATCGAGCGCTCCTGGCCGACGCCGAGCGGCGCCAGCGTATCCGGGTAAGCGACGGTATCCCTCAGCGGCAGCACCGGCATCGCGTCGGGCAGTGCTTCGCTGGCCCTGATCGCCGCTTCCTCCTGGCCGCTCTCGACAACCTCGAGGACGGGCACCGACTCGACCGCCGCCTCGCCGGAAAGCGTTCTCTCCTCCGTGCCGTCAGCCATCGGATCCACCGGCTCCCCGGTGATCAACGGGCACCCGCCGGGTCAGCTGGGCATCGTCGCGCAGCGGCAAGCTCGATCCGGAGGATGCCGTCTTCGTAAGAGGCTTCGGCCCGGTCAGGATCGACATCGACCTGAAGCTCGACGATGTGCCGGAACGGTCCCGTGGGGATCTCGACCTGCTGGTATACCCGCCCCTCGGTCTCCTGAACGGCACGCTCGCCGACGATCTTGAGCTGGCGGCCGCCGACCTCGATGCCGACGGTGGCGGGGTCGACCCCCGCAAGGTCACACTTGACCACGGCTCGTTGCGGACTGCCGCAGTAGTAGACGTCCACGTTCGGTGAGAAGCCACTGGCGCGGCGGCTGATGTAGCTGCTCCGGCCCCAGCTGCCGCCGAGCATCTCGTCCATCTCGCGGCGCATCCGGGCGAAGTTTGCGAAAAGGTCACGTTCAGACATGGACAGACAGTCTAGACGTCGATCTCCATCCCCTCGGACGCCACTTCGAGCGGCCCGTCGAAGGCCTTGGCTGCCTCCGCAGCGGCCCATTCGGGATCGAGCTCGTCAGAGATGTGGGTCAACAGCAGTCGCTTCGCGCCGGCGGCCGCGGCGTGCTCGCCCGCCTCGCCGGGAGTCAGGTGGCCCCTCACCCCGTGGCGCTCAGGCCGTGGCAGGGTCGCCTCGGCGATCAGCAGGTCGGTATCTCTCGCAAACTCGACAAGAGCTTCGTTCGGCCTGCAGTCGGCTCCGTAGGTGAGTCGGCCACCACCCGGTCCCACGACCTCCATGGCCCAGGTTTCGACGTAGTGAGGGACCTCCCTGAAGGTGATCTGCATCCCACCCACGGTGATCCGTTCGGACGGGTCGTACTCCCGGAAGTCGAAAGCGTCTTCAATCAGTGAGCACATTCCCCAGATCTCGCAGACCTTCTTGAAGGCGTCTCGGGCGCCAGGTGGTCCGAACAGAACGGGCCGGGCCGGGTTGTCGGTCCCCGGCCAGGGTCCGACCGGTACCGGCTGCTGACGCGGGGCGTGGGTCAGTCCGAAGGCGAACGGCACCAGATCCAGAAAGTGATCGGCGTGCAGATGCGAAATGAAGATCGCGTCGATATCGACGTAGTCGCAGTACTTGCGCAGCTTGCCGAAGACTCCGTTGCCGCAGTCGAGCAGGATCGTCGAATCGTCCTGGCTCACCAGGTAGCCACTGCATGCCCCGCCGGCATCCTGCCACGCCGGTGACTTTCCGAGGACGGACAACTTCATCGAGAAAAGGTTATGCCTCCCGCACAAATCCCGTATTCACGAACGACTGCCTGGCAGGCCGCTTTCAGGAAGCAGGGCGCGACTCAGGCGCCCGCCGGCGAAACCGCCGGCCTGCCGGCGGGCATCGCGGGCGCCGACTCGTTCGGGTCACCAGCGGTGATCCGGCGGTCGTCGGCCCAACGCGGCGGCCTCAGCAGCAGCACCGGCTGCCTCGGGGGCACGAGCCCTTCGGGGCGGCTGGGGCGAAAGGTCGAGCAAGGCTCTTCGAGGTCGAGCGCGCAGAGCATCTTCTTGCGGAAGTAGCAGTCCTCGCACTTGGGAGCATCTGTCTTGCGGCCGGCCACGGGGCCATCCAAGCAGGACGACCCCGATCCCATCGCCGGTGATTCCGCAAATCGCAGCAATCCAGTTTTCACACCGTTGCAACAACCCCGCATTTTGGGTGCTCGCCGCCCTGCGACCCGGGGAGAGACAATCGCGCCGCCCGCTTAGACCCGGCGCGACGCGGCGAGGCCCTGACGCGGCACGGCGGGGCTCGGCCATGTGACCAGGCGGTGACTTCCCCGGCCTGCCCGGTCAGCCAAACAGAAAGCGCCCCCGGAAACCCGGGGGCGCTTTCGCAAACGCAGCTGCTTCAGCAGCCAGACAACAGCCCTAGTACCGGTACTGGTCGGACTTGTACGGACCGTCAACCGGAACGCCGATGTAGTCCGCCTGCTCCTGACTGAGCTCGGTCAGCTCGATGCCGAGGGCGTCGAGATGGAGTCGGGCGACCTTCTCGTCGAGGTGCTTCGGCAGGACGTGTACGCCGAGTTCGTACTCGTCGGCCTTGGCGAACAGCTCGATCTGAGCCATCACCTGATTCGTGAACGAGTTCGACATCACGAAGCTGGGGTGCCCGGTCGCGTTGCCGAGGTTGAGCAGGCGACCCTCGGAGAGCACGATTATCGAGCGGCCGTCGGGGAAGCGCCACTCGTGGACCTGCGGCTTGATCTCGATCCGCTCGACGCCGTCGATCGACTCGAGACCGGCCATGTCGATCTCGTTGTCGAAGTGGCCGATGTTGCCGACGATCGCCTGGTGCTTCATCCGATTCATGTCTTCGGCGGTGATGATGTCCTTGTTGCCGGTAGTGGTGATGAAGATGTCAGCGGTTTCCAGCACGCTGTCCAGCCGCCGGACCTCGTAGCCCTGCATCGCGGCCTGGAGGGCGCAGATCGGATCGATCTCGGTGACGATCACGCGGGCACCCTGGGCGCGCAGCGACTCGGCGCTTCCTTTGCCGACGTCACCGAAGCCGCAGACGACCGCCGCCTTGCCGGCCAGCATCACGTCGGTGGCACGGTTGATGCCGTCGACCAGCGAGTGTCGGCATCCGTAGAGGTTGTCGAACTTCGACTTGGTCACCGAATCGTTGACGTTGATCGCGGTGAACAGAAGCTGCCCGGCTTCCTTCATCTCGTAGAGACGCAGGACGCCGGTCGTGGTTTCTTCCGTGACGCCCATGACGCCCTTGGCCAGCTCGGTCCACTTGCTGTTGTCGGCGGCGAGGGAGTCGGAGAGCTGCCTGAGCACGACCTTGAACTCGTCCGGATCGGAATCGGAGGGTGCCGGTACGGAGCCGGCGGCCTCGAATTCGACGCCCTTGTGGATCATCATGGTGGCGTCTCCACCGTCGTCGAGCAGCATGTTCGGGCCGACCGAGCCGTCGGCGCCGGCTTCGGGCCAGGTCAGAGCCTGCTCCGTGCACCACCAGTACTCCTCCAGGGTCTCGCCCTTCCAGGCGAAAACGGGCACTCCGGCAGGCTGCTCGGGGGTGCCGTCGCGTCCGACCACCACAGCGGCGGCGGCATGGTCCTGGGTCGAAAAGATGTTGCAGCTTGCCCAGCGCACTTCGGCACCCAGGTCGGTCAGGGTCTCGATCAGCACCGCTGTCTGGATCGTCATATGGAGCGATCCGGTTATGCGGGCGCCGGAAAGCGGCTTGGAATCAGCGAATTCACGGCGAGTCGCCATCAGACCGGGCATCTCGTGCTCGGCGAGGCGGATTTCCTTGCGGCCGTATTCTGCGAGGGACAGGTCGGCTACCTTGAAATCTATTGCTGTGCTTGTTGCGGTAATTGGCATATTCGTAAGATCTTTCAGTTTCGGGGGTAGTTCACGCTAGCATCCGGGCCACATCATGGGTACGTCTGAACGCACATCGAAGCTGTCCGCATCACCCGACCTTTTCGAGAACTCCTTTCTGAATTTCTTCTCCAGGGTCCACCCTTCCGTCCCGGCACTGATCTTCATCCCGATGATCGCCGCCATGTACTGGCTTGCCATCGACCAGGGCTCCGGGGCGGCCACGGTGATCGGACTGACGCTCGCAGGCCTGCTGATCTGGACCCTGTCGGAGTACTGGCTTCATCGCCTGCTCTTTCACTGGCATCCGAAATTCAAGGGCGGAGACCAGCTCAACTTCATCATTCACGGCGTACACCACGACCATCCCAACGATCGGATGAGGCTGGTCATGCCGCCGGCGGTCGGGCTGCCGCTGGCCGCGATCTTCCTCGGGGCTTTCGTACTGATCTTCGGAACCCCGGCCGCCTTCACGATCTTCGCCGGCTTCCTGATCGGCTACCTGATTTACGACTACACCCACTACTACGTCCACCACTTCGTGCCGAAGACGACGCGCAGGTCGAATGGTCCGCGAGCACCACATGCGCCACCACTTCCAGGACCACCGCTTCGGATACGGAGTATCGAGTCCGCTCTGGGACTACGTTTTCCGCACCGTCCCGCGCTCCCGCAAGTCGGAGCGCGGCAAGCAGGACCGGGCCTGAAGGCGCGATCAGCCTTCTGGCGGACTGACCTCGTTGAGTGGTCCGTCGCCCGTAAGCACCGCGATCACGTTGCCGGCGACCAGTTCCGCCATCGCGTCACGCGATCTGTAGGTCGCCGAGCCGATGTGAGGCGTCAGCACCACCCCGGGGGCATCCAGTAGCGACCGGGGTACCTGCGGCTCGCCCTCGAAGACGTCGAGGCCGGCCGCGGCGGGCCGTCCCTGCGCGAGGGCGGCTGCAAGAGCCTGCGAGTCGACCAGCGAGCCACGGGCGGTATTGATGAGTATCGATCCCTGCTTCATCGACGCGATCGCCCCGGCGTCGATCATGTGGCGGTTTTCCGGGCTCGCGGCAAGGTGGAGGCTGACCACGTCGGATTCGGCCAGCAGCTGCTCGAGGTCCACCCGGCGGGCACCGAGGCCCTGCTCCGCCGTCTGCTTCCGGCTGCGGGAGGTGTAGAGCGTTTCGCCGCCGAAGCCGGCCATCAGCTCTGCGTAGCGCAAGCCGATCCGACCGAGCCCGACCACTCCGACGGTTGCGCCGCTCAGTTCGATTCCCCTGTACTGCGCCGGATCCCAACCGGACCAGCCGCCTTCGCGCAGATTTCGCTCGGCCGCAGGAATCTGCCGGGCCGCCGCGAGGGTAAGGCCGAGGGCAAGCTCCGCCGTCGCATCGGTCAGCACGTCGGGAGTATTGGTGACCAGGACCCCCCGACTGGCGCAGGCCGCACGATCAACGTTGTCGAAGCCGACCGCGAAATTCGCCACCAGCCGCAGGTCGGGGCCGGCCGCATCGAGCAACTCTTCGTCGATCCGGACGGTCGGATCGGCAACGATCGCCGCAGCCCCACGGACCATGGCGACCAGTTTCGACTGATCGCAGTCGAGGCCACCGGACTCGACTTCGAACTGTCGCTCGAGCAGTTCGAGCCCCGCCGGCAAGAGCCGGCGGGCAACGACTACACGAGGGCGGCCTCCCGCATCGCCCGGACTGTCCGGGCCTGATCCGCCTTCGGCCACCGTCACGCGACCGCTCAGGCGGCCGTGTACTTCGAGCCGTCCTTCTTGAGCTTTCCTTCTTCGGTCAGCTTGCGGGCGACGGGGTAAAGTCCGTTCGGCGAAACGCCCTGGCTCTTGGCGGCGTCGGACACCGTCGAACCCGGGTTGTCCTTGAAGTACTTGTGCAGAGTGGTCGCCCGCGAGCCCCGGGGAGCACGTGACTTCTTGGTCTGGGTATCCGATCCGAGTGCCTTTTCGATCCGGGCCCGTGCATCCTTGACCGCCTTCTCGGCTTCCTTGACTTCCTTCTTGACCTGAGCGCGACGATCCTTGTACTCGGACTTCACACTGTCGCGTGCTTCCCGGGAGGCCTTGGCAACGGCGTCCTTGATCGCGCGACTCTCTTCAACAGTTAGGTCACGCTGCTTGACAGCAGCTTCTTCAATGCGTTTGATTGCGTCTTCAATACCTGACATTTTTGTATCTCTCCTGATCCTGTGGCTTACATCTACTTCTATCACTTCAGACCAGTACGTCAAGATACAGGCAACCACTTATTCTGGTGAGGAAGCAGATACATGAGTGGAACTACCATGAATTTCAGTACGCCCCCCGGGATCCCGGAGAGCGCACTGAATTCAGGTAAGGGGGCTCAGATCAGGCCGAGGTCAGCCACAGCCTGACGCTCCTCCTGGAGCTCGGCCGTGCTGGCGTCGATCCGCCCGCGGGAGAAGTCATCGATTTCGAGTCCCTCGACGATGCTGTAGTCGCCACCGGAGCAGGTCACCGGGAAGCTGGAGATGATCCCCTCCGGTACCCCGTATGAGCCGTCCGACGGGATCGACATCGAGGTCCAGTCGTCTTCCGGGGTGCCGAGCACCCAGTCATGGATGTGCTCGATCGCGGCGTTGGCTGCCGAGGCCGCGCTCGAAGCACCGCGGGCGTCGATGATCTCGGCGCCGCGCTTGGCCACCCTGGGGATGTAGTCGTTCTCGATCCAGGCGTCGTCGTCGACCAGCTTGCGGGCCTCTTCACCGTCGACCCTTGCGTGGTAGAGGTCCGGATACTGGGTGGCGGAGTGGTTGCCCCAGACGGTCATGTTGGTCACCGAACTGACCGGCTTGCCGAGCTTGTTGGCGAGCTGGGCGATGGCCCGGTTGTGATCGAGGCGGGTCATCGCCGTGAACCGTGCCCATCGGCACGTCGGGTGCGGCCGAGGCGGCGATCAGAGCGTTGGTATTGGCGGGGTTTCCGACCACCAGGACCCTGATGTCATCAGCGGCGCCGGCGTTGATCGCCTCGCCCTGAGGCTTGAAGATGCCACCGTTGGCTTCGAGCAGGTCGGCCCTCTCCATTCCCGGTCCACGCGGCCTGGCGCCGACCAGCAGGCCGACGTTGGCTCCGTCGAAGGCCTGCTTCGGGTCGTCCGAAATGCTGATCCGGTCGAGCAGGGGGAAAGCGCAGTCGTCGAGTTCCATTGCCGTACCTTCAGCCGCGGTCACTGCCGCGGGAATCTCGAGCAGGCTGAGGTGGACGGGAGTATCGGGGCCGAGCATCTGGCCGCTGGCGATCCGGAAGAGCAGGGCGTAACCGATCTGGCCGGCGGCGCCGGTGACGGTGACCTTGACTGGGGCGTTCATTTTGTTTCTCCTTGGTTGGTTGCCGGGCCGGCCATCAGGCCATTGCCGCCCGTAGGTTCTGGTCGATTGAAGCCAGGAAGTCCTGGGTTGTCTCCTCGGGCTGGTCGGGACCGACCAGCGGAGCCAGGTCTTCAGTCGTCTTGCCGCTCTCCACAGTCTCGACACAGACGCGTTCGAGAGTCTCGGCGAAAACGGTCAGCTCGGGAGTGTCGTCCATACGGGCGCGGGCCACGAGCGCCCGGGTCCAGGCGAAGATCGTGGCGATCGGGTTGGTCGAGGTCTGCTCGCCACGCTGGTGCTGGCGGTAGTGACGGGTCACGGTGCCGTGGGCGGCTTCGGTCAGGACGGTACTGCCGTCGGGGCTCATCAGGACGCTGGTCATCAGACCCAGCGAGCCGAAGCCCTGGGCGATCGAATCGGACTGCACATCGCCGTCGTAGTTCTTGCAGGCCCATACGTAGCCACCCTCCCAGCGCAGGGAGCAGGCCACCATGTCGTCGATCAGGCGGTGTTCGTAAGTCAGCCCGGCAGCCTCGAAGTCAGCCTTGAACTCTTCGTCATAGACCTGCTCGAATATATCCTTGAAGCGACCGTCGTAGCGCTTCATGATCGTATTCTTGGTCGAAAGGTAGACCGGAAAACCGCGCTCGAGTCCGTATCTCATCGATGCCCGGGCGAAATCCCTTATCGATTCATCGAGGTTGTACATCGCCATCGCCACGCCGCTGCCCGGGAAGTCGTAGACCTTCATCTCGACCGGCTCGCTTCCGTCCTTCGGGGTGAAGGTCATGGTCAGCCTGCCCTCGCCCGGTATCAGCACGTCGGTCGAGCTGTACTGGTCACCAAAGGCATGACGGCCGATCACGATCGGCTTCGTCCATCCGGGCACGAGCCGGGGTATCTTCGAGATCACGATCGGCTCGCGGAAGATCACCCCGCCGAGGATGTTGCGGATGGTGCCGTTCGGTGACAACCACATCTCCTTGAGGCCGAACTCCTCGACCCGCGCCTCGTCGGGTGTGATCGTCGCGCACTTCACACCCACGCCGTACTCCCTGATCGCGTTGGCGGCGTCCACCGTCACCTGATCGTCGGTTGCGTCGCGGCTGCCAATGCCGAGGTCGTAGTACTTCAGGTCGATGTCGAGGTACGGAAGGATCAGCTGTTCCTTGATGAAAGACCACATGATCCGGGTCATCTCGTCGCCATCGAGTTCGACGATCGGGTTTTCGACTTTGATCCTGGGCAAGTCCTGAACTTCCGTTGCGGTGGCCGTTTTTCCGTTTCCCGTTGCGCCGCCGATGCTACCGCTGACGGGTCCACAGCAACGCCCGCCTGTGCGATCATCGAAGCCATGACGGCCACGCACGAGGTGTTCAATCAATCCTCGCCGCTCGAGGATGTCAACCTTTTCGAGATCGACCTGCCGTTGCGCGAGGCGCTGAAGCGCGAAGGCGGCGGCTGGGCCGAGGATCGAGCCTCCGCCCTGGGTGAAATCTGCGGCTCCCGGGAGGTCCTTCGCCTGGGAGTCGAAGCCAACGAGTTTCCGCCGAGGCTGAAGGCCTTCGACCGCTTCGGCCGGCGAATCGACGAAGTCGAGTTCCACCCCGCCTGGCACAGGCTGATGCGCCTGGGATTCGAGCACCAGATCCACTCGCTTCCGTGGGTGGAGCCGCAGATCGGGGCCAACGTCGCCCGGGCCGCGATGATGACCCAGCTGAACCACGCCGAAGCCGGCGTCGGCTGCCCGATCTCGATGACTTACTCGGTGATTCCCGCGCTGCGCCACCAACCCGATGTCGCCGCAGAGTGGGAGCCCCGCTTCCTTTCTTCCGAGTACGACGGCGAACTGCGCCCGGCATCGAGCAAGCCCGGCTGCGCGGCCGGCATGGCGATGACCGAAAAGCAGGGCGGATCCGACGTGCGCGCCAATACGACACGCGCCGTCGCCCTGAACGGTGGTGGTGCCGGTGCGGAATACGAGATAACCGGCCACAAGTGGTTCTGTTCGGCACCGATGTGTGACGCCTTCCTGGTCCTGGCCCAGACCGAAAACGGCCTCTCCTGCTTCCTGCTGCCCCGCTTCACCCCGGACGGCGAACGCAACGGATTCCACATCCAGCGGCTGAAGGACAAGCTCGGAAACCGGTCGAACGCGTCTTCCGAGGTCGAATTCCGATCGGCCTGGGCCCGGATGGTCGGCGAAGAGGGCCGCGGCGTACGCACCATCATCGAGATGGTCGGACACACACGGCTCGACTGTGCGATCGGATCGAGTTCCGGCATGCGGACCGGAGTCGCCCAGGCCACGCACCACGCGACGCACCGCTCCGCCTTCGGCCGCAAGCTGATCGACCAGCCGCTGATGCGCAACGTGCTGGCCGACCTTTCGCTCGAGTCCGAGGCGGCGACCGCCTCGGTCATGCGCCTCGCCCGCTCCTACGACGAGTCGGCCGCGGGCGACGAAAGGGCCGAACTGTTCAAGCGCATCGCGACGCCCGTGCTCAAGTACTGGATCTGCAAGCGCCAGCCCTCACATTCGGTCGAGGCGCTGGAGTGCTTCGGCGGCAACGGATACGCCGAAGAGTCGGGTATGCCCAGGCTCTTCAGGGAAAGCCCGCTGATGTCCATCTGGGAGGGCTCGGGCAACGTCCAGTGTCTCGATGCACTTCGGGCGATGGTCAAGAGCCCGGCCAGCACCGAAGTCCTCTTCGAAGAGATCGACGAGGCCCGCGGGGCCGATGCCAGGCTCGATCGCTTCGCTGAGCGGTTGCGCGAGTCCATCACCGCCGCGCCGGAGACTCTCGAGGTCCGGGCCCGCCGTGTGGTCGAAGGCATGGCACTGGCCCTCCAGGGCTCACAACTGGTCCGCCACGGGGACCCGGCCGTTGCCGATGCCTTCTGCGCCTCCCGCCTCGAGGGTGACTGGGGCGGGGCCTTTGGAACCCTGCCGTCGGGCGCCGACTTCGAGGCGATCATCGAAAGAAACCGCCCCACGCTCTGAGTCAGGCGGGGGTAACCCACTCGCCCGAAAGTGAACGGGTCATCGCCTCGGCCAGGTCTATTGCCTGGTTGACGGTGCCGAAGTCGACGTTTTCGGCGAGATCATTCGGCCAGTGGTAGTTGGCCGGCTGCTTGTGTTCGGTACAGGAGCAGATCGAAACGGTCGGATACCCGGCGGCGAGGGCTTCGAGGCCGTCCGTTCCGTTGCGGATCCTGAGGTTCGGGAAGAGCGGAATGCCCAGCGACGCGGCGGTTCGGTCGGCCAGGTCCAGGGCTGGTTGCGGGTATTCGTACATCTTCAGGAAGCCCTCACCCCGGAGCACCGTCAGGTGAGGGGAACCGACCGTGTCGAGGTTGATGAAGAAAGTGGACTCGGTCGGCAGGCCCGGGAAGTGGCGCTTGCCGAAGGCGCGGATTCCCTCGCTGAAAGACTCCTCGGCGCCCGCCGAGAGCAGGATGATCCGCAGCCCCGGAGGCGGCTCGGCGATGAAGCGGCGGGCCAGCTCCAGCAGGGCGACGACAGCGGTGCCGTTGTCGTTGGCCCCCGGCACCACCCCCCTCATCCCGATGTCCGCCATCGATGCAGTGGAGCCTGCGGCGAGCAGGGCTGCCGCCGCGGCGAGCCTGCGGTTTCCGGTGACTGCCGCAGCTGCCGCCAGCGCCGGACCGGCCAGAACCGGAGCCATCAGCATCGGGCTCGTATCGAGCTTTCGGAAGATTCCGGTCCGGGCGACCAGCTCCGGGATGCCCGGGTGAAAAATCAGGCCGGAGTTGGCCGCATCGTGGTGGGAGACCAGCACGACGGTACGTTCAGCATCCGGTTCGCCGAGCTCGCAGACGACGTTGCTGGCTTCGCGCTCGGGCAGGAGCTTTCGTAGCGGCCTCTCATGAGGCGGGAAGTCGCTGGCGATGGCGGCCAGACCGAGCAAACCGAGCAGTCCCCCGAGTTTCCTTCGTCGGCCGAGAACGGCCAGGGCTCCGGCGAGCCCCGCCGTGGTGCCGATCCCCAGCGGCCACCAGTAGGTGCCGTGGGCAGGCTCTGTCTCAATCCGCGCCGGCGCCCCGACTTCACCGAGGCGATCGACGATCCACTCGGCCGCAATGCGCTCACCGGGCGAGGCCGAGGGACGCTCGATCGCCTCGAGTTGCTCGAGTAGAGCGCGGATCCATCCGCTGCTGCCCGGAGCCGGGCTGCTTTCGGTCTGTCTTTCGGCCGCTTCCAGAGTCGGACAAACCTACCCGCCCCGGTGCGAACAGGCTCACCGCATACCATTGTTCGAAATGTTTGGTGGCGGAAGCACATTCACTCTTTTCCGGGTCCGCGGGATAACGGTCGCGGTCGACTGGTCCTGGTTTCTGATCCTGTTTCTGGTGATCTTCTGGCTGTCCGACTTCTACGGAACGCTGCTCGACCAGCCGGCTGGATCGATCGAGCCCTATCTGCTCGCCGTCGCCAGCGCCTTCGGCTTCTTCGGGTCGATCCTGCTTCACGAATTCGGCCATGCCGTGGTCGCGATCCGGAACGGAATCGGGATCAGCACGATCCGGCTCTGGATATTCGGCGGGGTGGCGCAGATGGACCGCGAGTCCGACGGCCCGGGAACGGAATTCAAGGTGGCGATCGGGGGACCGGTCGTGACCGCCGTTATCGCCGCCGTACTCATTGCGATCGGGATCGCGGTATCCGGCACCGGTGCCTTCGGGGATGCCGTAAGGCTCCAGGTCGGCGCCGATACGAGCGGCCTGATGTCAATGGTCGCCTGGCTCGCGGCGATCAACCTGATCGTCCTGGTCTTCAACCTGCTGCCCGCCTTCCCGATGGACGGCGGTCGCGTGGTCCGGGCGATCGCCTGGAAGGTCACCGGAAAGCGCAGCTCGGCGACCAGGTTCGCGGCCGGCCTCGGTCGGATCTTCGGCTACCTGTTCATCGCCCTGGGTCTGCTGTGGGCGATCCAGGGGGCGGTATTCAGCGGCGTCTGGCTTGCCCTGATCGGTCTGCTGATCAACGGTTCCGCGAAGGCGGCCACCGCCGAGACGACCGTGACCAGCCGGCTCGAAGGCATCAAGGTGGGAGACGTCATGGACGAGAGCCCGGTCTCGATCCCCGCTTCGACCTCGATCCACCAGGCACTGGACGAGTACTTCCTGCGCTACCAGTGGTCGTGGTTTCCGGTAATCGACGACCAGGGTCGCTTCGCCGGGGTAGTCGTCAGGGATGAAGCCGAAGCGGTTGCTGGAATCGAGCGCGCCGGAACTACCGTCGGCGAGCACCTGGAGACCAGCAGCGGCGGCTACCACATCCGTGAAGACGCGCCGCTGGAAAGCCTTCTCGGCAACCCCGACATGCGAAAGTTCGGCGCCCTGATGGTCACCGACCAGGCTGGCCGCCTTGCCGGGGTGGTCACGGTCGAGCAACTCGGCCGGGCCCTCAAGCCGGGCTAGACCCGACCTTCAGTCCGCCTTCTCAGCGAGTGGCGAGCCAGCCGCGTTCGAGCAGGAGCTCGGCGACCTGGACCGCGTTGGTGGCGGCGCCCTTGCGCAGGTTGTCGCCGACCAGCCAGAGGTTGAGGCAGCGCTCGTGGCTCGGATCCCGTCTGATCCGCCCGACCAGTACCTCGTCGCGTCCGGCCGCATCGGATGCCATCGGGTAAAGACCCTGTCCGGGCTCGTCGACGACGGCCACGCCGGGTGCAGCGGCCAGCAGGGCACGGCAGTCCTCGGGGCTGAGCTGCTCGCGGGTCTGGACGTTGAGGGACTCGGAGTGGCCGGTCATGACCGGTACGCGGGCGCAGGTGGCGGATATGCCGACCTCCTCGCCGAAGCCCAGGATCTTGCGGGTCTCGGCCATCACCTTGCGCTCCTCGGTGGTGTAGTCGTCACCGTCCTTGAAGGTCTCGACCTGCGGCAACACGTTGAAGCCGATCCGGTGCGGATAGACGGTCGGTGGCGAGACCTTCTCGCCCGCCAGGACCTGGCCGGACTGCGCCTTCAGCTCCTCGATCGCCTTCTGGCCGGTCCCGGAGACCGCCTGATAGGTCGAAACCACAAGCCGTTCGAGCCCGGCCGCACGGTGGATCGGCGCCATCGCGACCATCATCACGGCGGTGGTGCAGTTCGGGTTGGCGATGATTCCCTTGTGGTGCTCGGCCGCATCGGGGTTCACTTCGGGCACGACCAGCGGCACGTCCTCATGCATTCGCCAGTAGCTGGTGTTGTCGACCACCACGGCGCCTGCTTCGACGAAGCGTGGGGCCCATTCGGCGCTGACCGATCCGCCCGCCGATGAAATCAGGATGTCGATCCCCTGAATCGAATCGTCGTCGGGTACGACGCAGCTCAGCATCGAGTCGCCGTACTCGATCTGTTTTCCAGCCGATCTTTCCGATGCGAACGGGACGACCTCGCGAGCCGGGAAGTCGCGCTCGGCGAGCACCCCGAGGATGGTCGATCCGACCGCGCCGGTCGCCCCGAGGACGCCGACCCTGTAACCGTCGCCGGCCATCAGGACGGTACGGTCGGGCGGTGCTCGCCGGTGGGATCCTCCGGCACGATCGCGTTGTCGCCGAGCTCGAAGGCCTTGTGGAGTGCTCGCACCGCGTCGGGGACCTTCCCGGCGGCGATCACGCAGGAGATCTTGATCGGCGAGGTGGAGATCATCTCGATGTTGATTCGCTCGGCACCCATCACCTCGAAGACCTTCGCCGCGACGCCCGGATGACTGCGCATCCCGGCGCCGACGATCGAAACCTTGCCGATTCGCTCGTCGGTGCGCACACTGTTGGAGATGTCACCCAGTTCGGCGATCACGTCAACCGCAGTCGGCAGGTCGTCACGGTCGACCGTGAAAGAGAGGTCGGCCAGGGCGTCTTCGCCGATCGGCTCGTTCTGGATGATCACGTCGACGTTGACGTTCGCATCGGCCAGGGCCTTGAAGATCCGGCCGGCGACTCCGGGCTCGTCCTTTACGCCGACGACGGTCACGCGGGCCTCGTCGGCGGAGTGGGTCACGGCGGTTACTAGAGGTCGTTCCATGGTCTCGCTTTCTGGTAGCACGAGCGTACCGGGGAGGTCTTCGGAGCTTGAGCGGCAGTGGATGGCCACGCCGTTGTTGCGCGCGTATTCGACCGAGCGCAACTGGAGCACCTTGGCTCCGGAGGCCGACATCTCGAGCATCTCCTCGTAGGAGACGACCGAGAGCTTGCGGGCGTCGGGCACGATGCGCGGGTCGGCGCTGAAGACGCCGGTCACATCGGTGTAGATCTCGCAGGTTTTTGCCCCCAGGGCGGCCGCGAGAGCAACCGCGGTCGTATCGGAGCCGCCGCGCCCCAGGGTGGTCACGTCGTGACTGTCGGTGGAGACACCCTGGAAGCCGGCTACGAGCACGATGCGCTCCTGGCCCAGCGCCTCCCTGATCCGGTCGGCACGGACATCGATGATTCGGGCCCTCGTATGCGACGAGTCGGTGACGATTCCGGCCTGGGAGCCGGTCAGCGAGACCGCCTCGTGGCCCATGTCGGTGATCGCCATCGCGCACAGTGCACAGGAAACCCGCTCTCCGGTCGAGAGCAGCATGTCCATCTCGCGGGCGTCGGGTCGTTCGGAGATCTCGTAGGCCGCGGCGACCAGCTCGTCGGTCGTCTTTCCCCGGGCCGAGAGCACGGCGACCACACGGTTGCCCGCGTCGCGGGCGGCCACGATCCGGCGGGCGGCGCGCTTCAGCTCGTCCGGCCCCGACACCGAGGTGCCGCCGAACTTCATCACGACGATGTCGTCTTTCTCCGGCATCGGCTTCAGGATACGGATACCGCCCGTGGAAGGCCGGACAACGGGGACCGGAACTGCGACCCGGCCGGCCCCGATCGAACCCGCGGCGAGTCCAAATGCTCCCATCAGCTATCAATCCTCCTGCGCGATGAGCACCTTCGAAACCGATACCGCAGCAACCGAGGTCGGGCCCGGGCGCTACTCGGTGGTGCTTTCCGACCGCTGGTGGGTCGGCCGCGGCCCGAACGGCGGCTACGTGGCAGCCCTGATGCTGCGCGCGATGTCCCGCTTCTCCCAGGCAGCCCTCGAAACCGATGCCGCGGTCCAGCCGGCCCGGTCGCTGACGGTCCACTTCCTGAACACCCCTTCGGTCGGGGAAGCGGAGATCGAAGTGACCGTCGAACGGCAGGGGCGATCGACCACCTTCCTCTCGGCCCGGCTGGTTCAGGACGGTCAGGTCCAGAGCAAGGCGATGGCCGTCTTCTCGGCCGAGCGGCATGGGCCCTCCTTCGTCCACGGGACGATGCCCGACCTGCCCCCGCCGGAAGAGGGTCAAGAGTTCGACACCACGCAGGCACCGGTTGAGGTGTTCGCCCGGTTCAGGGCTGTGCCGGCGATCGGCGGCGCCCCGATGAGCGGCGGCGAGAAGGCCGATACCGCGGGTTGGCTCAGGCTGCGCGAAGACCAGCCGGTCGATGCGGTCCTGGCCGCCCTGATGCTGGACGTCTGGTACCCGGCTCCCTTCGTGGCAATCACCGAGCCATCGGTCGCCCCGACGCTCGAGTACACCGTGCACTTCCCCTGTGAGCTTCCGCTCGACGATTCACCCGACTGGGTGCTTGCGCGGCTTTCGACCGACCAGGCCGTGGACGGCCACTTCAGCGAAGACGGGGAGCTGTGGAGCCGTGACGGGCGGCTGCTGGCCCGCTGCCGCCAGGTCGCCCTGCTCAAGAGCGTCGGCTAGTCCAGACTGAGGCGACCGACCATCGCTTTGCCGAGCGTGACTTCGTCGGCATGCTCGAGGTCGGCGCCGACCGGCAGGCCACTGGCCAGGCGGGTCACCCTCGTCTGTGCCCGGAGCAGGTCGGCGATGTGCTGCGCAGTCGCCTCACCGGTGGTGGTCGGGTTGGTGGCCAGGATCACCTCCCGGATGTCACCTGCCTCGACCCGGCGCCGGAGCTCGGCGATCCGCAGATCGCTCTCGTCTATACCGTCGATCGGGGAAAGCGCCCCGCCGAGAACGTGGTAGCGCCCGCGAAACTCATGGGTGCGCTCCAGCGGGATCACGTCGGCCGGCTCCTCGACCACGCAGATCAGTGACTCGTCACGGCCGGCGTCCTCGCAGATCCGGCAACGCGGACCTTCGGACAGGTTGAAGCAGATCTCGCAGAGCCCGACTTTCTCTTTCACCTCGACGATCGCCTGGGCGAGGTTCCTCGCGTCGGCTTCGTCGGAACGCAGGATGTGGAAGGCCAGCCGCTGGGCCGTGCGCCGGCCGATCCCGGGGAGCTGTGAAAGCTCGGCCGTCAGGCGACTTAGTGGTGCCGGCCCTTCGCTCATCCTCCGGGCATACCGCCGCCGCCGAGCCCGGGCATTCCCGGGACGTCGGGCATCTTTGCGGCAGCCAGGTCCTGCGCCGCCCGAATCGCCTCGTTGACCGCGGCCTGGACCATCTCGGCCAGCATCTCGGCATCCTCGGGGTCGACCGCGTCGGGGTCGATCTTCACATCCTTGATCAGGAGGTCGCCGGAGATCTTCACCTTGACCATGCCGCCCCCGGCGCTCGCTTCAACCTCTTCGTCCTTGAGCGACTCCTGAGCCTGCATCATCTCGTTCTGCATCTGCTGGGCCTGCTTCATCAGAGCGTTGATGTCCATCCCGCCCATGCCGCCGCCCATGCCGCCCATTCCCTTTTTCGCCATCAGATGACCTCCTCCGCGTTGAATTCCGATTTGACTTTCTCTACGAGCTGTTCTTCGTCGACATCCTGCGACGGTGCTTGCGCAACGGGCCCGTCGTCCTGCGAACCGAGCTCGCTGTATTCGAGCAGGTACTGCTCGCCGGTGACCGACTTGACCGCCTCGACCAACTGGGCGCGCCGCTCCGGCTTCTCGGCGTTTCGACGGTTGAACTGGGATCCAGCCGGAAATCCGACCGTGATCCGCCCCTTCTCGCAAGTAACCGGCCGGGTCCCCTCGAAGTAGGACGCGGTGGGACCGGAAGCCAGGCCTCGCAGCGAATCGAGCACGGCCGGCCAGATCCGTTCGAGCCGGTCGAGCTCGGCTTCCGGGTCTTCGGGTTCGTCCTGCGGCGGCGGTGATCCTTCGGGATCCGGCACGGCGGCGACCACAGGCACCTCGCGAGGCGCCTCGGGGGCGCCTCGGGGTCGGCGCGGCCGACTCCTCGACGGGCTCTCGTACCGCGCCCAGGGGCTCCCGCCCCGCGGCCGGATCGACGGCCACGGCCGGCGTCTCGGGGACAGAGGTTGCGGCGGCTGCCCCGGGGTCGACGGGCGGGTCGACTGCCGCGGCTGCGGGTTCATCCGGGGTCGGCTGGGCCGGAGGCGGTCCGGACCGGCCCGCCCCGCCCTGTTCAAGTCGCTCCAGTCGACGGGCGAGTCCCTGCGTTCCCGGGTCGAGATCGGGCTGGGCCGCCTTCAGCAGGGCGACCTCCACCGCAAGTCGCGCTTCGTCACCGCTTCGGATCGAAGCCAGGGCAGCGGCGATCTCGTCGATCGTCCGGATCAGGTTGGCCGGTCCGATCGCCTGGGCCTGCGCGTTGAGCCGAGGGGCGTCGGTCGCCGTGACGGCGAACGCCTCGGGTATTTCACCGGTAGTACGGGTCACCAGCAAGACCCGCAGATGGCCGAGCAGGTCGCGCGCGAACCTGGCCGGGTCGCGCCCGCTGCGGGCCATCGAATCGACCGATACGAGCACTCCCTTCGGGTCGCCGGCGATCACCGAATCGACGACGCCGAAGAGCAGGTCGGCATCTGGCGCGCCGAGCAGTTCGAGCACGTCGTCGATCGCTATCGAATCGCCGCTGTAGGCCAGCAGCTGGTCGAGGGTCCCGAGTGCGTCGCGGAAGCTGCCGGAGGCGGAGCGGGCGATCATCGAGACCGCCGCCGGGTCGATCGAGATCGATTCGGCCGAGGCGACCCTGGTCAGGACTTCGCTCAACTGCTCGACCGACGGCCGCTGGAAATCGAAGCGCTGACAGCGGTCGGCGATCGTCGGCATGACCTTGTGGGCTTCGGTCGTCGCCAGGATGAAAATCGTGTTCGGTGGCGGCTCCTCGAGGGTCTTGAGAAAGGCGTTCCAGGCTTCCTTGGTGAGCATGTGCGCCTCGTCGAGGATGTAGACCTTCCAGCTTCCGGCTGCCGGAGCGAAAGCGACGCGCTCACGCAGGCTGCGGATGTCATCCACCGAGCGGTTCGAAGCCGCGTCCATCTCGATCACGTCGACCGAGGTGCCGGCGGCGATCGAGCGGCAGGATTCGCACTGGCCGCAGGGGGTCAGGGTCGGGCCGCCCCGCTCGCAGTTGAGCGACGCCGCCAGAATCTTGGCCATCGAGGTCTTGCCGGTACCGCGCGACCCGACGAAAAGGTAGGCGTGGTGGACCTTGTCCGACTCGATCGCATTCGAGAGCGTGCGGACCACGTGGCGCTGACCGACGACCTGGTCGAAGGACGCGGGACGGTGACGACGGTAGAGGGAAGTGGCCTGGCTCATCGGAGGGGATCCAGTCTACCCACGGCACGGGACGCCGCAGGCCGCCGAACTTAGCGCGACAATGCGCGAATGGCACAGTCGAGTCGGGCCCGGCAATGGGCAGAGCCTCTTGCTTTCATCGCCGTCGTCTCGGCGGTTCTGCTGGCCATATTCCCGAAGGGCTTCCCGAACTACGACACGATCTACTACCTGCTCTGGGGACGCGAGATAGCCGAGGGCATGAGCCCCGACTACGGAGCCCCGCTGGCTCCCACTCCCCACCCCCTGTACGACCTGCTCGGCGCCGTACTCTCACCGCTCGGCGATGGCGCGATCACCGTTGCCGTGATCCTCGCCTACGTCAGCCTGGGGCTGCTCGCCTGGCTGATCTACCGGCTCGGCGCCGCCTGGCTGGACCGGCCGATCGGCCTGCTTGCCGCCTTCCTGGTGATGACCAGCGCGCCGGTGCTGAGCAACGGGCTGCGCGCGTACATCGACATCCCTTACATGGTCTTCGTCCTGGCCGCCCTGCTGATCGAAACCAGGCGGCCGCGGGCCGGCTGGCCGGTCCTGGTGCTGCTCGCCCTGGCGGGCCTCCTGCGCCCCGAGGCCTGGCTCTTTGCAGGCTTCTACTTCCTCTACCTGGCCCTCGACTTCCATCTCAGGCCGGAGAAGCAGGGCCCCGACGACACCGCGGCGGAGCGGCGGCCCGGCATCGACCTGAGCCGGCTGCGCATCCAGCTCCGGCCGGGCGGCATCGACCGGGACCTGGTGCTGATGGCCTGCCTCACCGCCGCCGGCCCCGTCATCTGGGTTCTCTTCGACCTGGTCACCACCGGCAACCCGCTCTACTCGTTCACCGGCACCCGCGAAACCGTCGAGACGCTGGAGCGCGATACCGGCCCGATCGACGTCGTGCTGTTCGGCCCACGCCGCCTCGGAGAGGTGATGCAGTGGCCCGGCATGGTCGGTGCGCTGCTCGGCGTACTGCTCTGCCTGAAGACGATGCCGCGGCGGGTGGCGCTCGGCCTCGCCGCCGCCGGGGCCGCCCTGGTCGCCTTCGCGATCATGGGAGCGGCCGGCCTGGCGATCATCCCGCGCTACACGATGCTGGCCGCGTCGATCCTGTTCATCTTCGCCGCCGCGTCGGTCCTGGGCTGGCGGCTTCTCGAGCCGGGCCACCGCTGGCGACGGCCGTGGCAGGTGGCAGCGGTCTTCGTGGTACTTCTCTACATCGCCTGGCTGCCAAACCAGTACGACCTGCTCAGCAAGGTCGACCGCGACCTCACCAACCAGAGCCTGGTCGAGCGGGATCTCGAGGCCCTGGTCGACGAAGGAGCCTTCATCCCGCCGAATGATCCTGCAGGAGAACTGGACGTGGAGTCCTGCCTGCCGATCTCGGTGCCCAACCACCGGGCCGTCCCCCGGCTCGCCTTCTGGCTCGACATCCGGCCATCGGACATCGTCTCGGTCGCTGCCGCGGACGAGCAGCCCGACCGCGGCTTCTTCCTCGCCCCCGCCCGCGACTTCACGGTCGAGAACTTCATCCTCGACCCCGGCGAGCCCGGACGCGCAGCCACCGAACCCCCACCCGGCTTCGAACTCGTCGCCGAGAACCGATCCTGGAAGCTCTACACGAGCTGCCTGGCCGGCTGACGAGGAGCCTGCCCGGCGTTCCAACACCAACCACCAGCCGCTCCGGTTCGACCTGTCGTCGGTGCTCGACGGTTACTCGAACCGGACGCTCCGGTGGCTGGTCTCCGGTTTGAGTTCTCGTCGATGCTCGACGCCAACTCGAACCGGAAGGATCGGGTGCCCGGTCAGTCCCGTAGCTCGCCGGTGATCACGTAACGCAGGACCGCGGCCACCTGTTGCGGCGTGCGGGCGGTCGCTCGCGCAGCGGCGTCCACTTCCTTCAGGGCGTGGTCGAACTCGGGATCGTGCTGGGTGATGACAGGCTTGCCCAGGGCCGAGGCATAGCCGGCATCGAATGCCGCGTTCCACTGCCGGTACTTGTCACCGAAGCGCACTACGACCACATCGGCGTCTGCGATCAGGGTCTGGGTCCGGATCGAGTTGACCCCGGCTCCCTTGTGGTCGGCCCAGAAGCTCTCCGCCTCCTCGCCCAGGGTTCCGGTTCCAGCCGCATCCGAAGCCGGGTGGTCGCTCACCGGCGCAGAGAAGCTGACCGGAAGGCCCTCACAGGCCGATTCGACCTGCTGCCGCCAGTCGCTGTGGATCTCGCCGGCCAGATAGACATTCCAATCTCGTTCCATGAGAAGAAAATAGTGGACCGTGCATCCGTCTTCGAAACGAAGTCACCGGGCGTATCCATCGAGTTCGGCTCGGGTAAGGCTGACCCGTGGCACCCGTAGTTTCCGCTTAAGGCTGCTTCCTTCCGGACCTGACCTGATTCACGGGCTTGCGTCGCACGGGACCTGACCGTCAACACCTCCCTCGGTGTACTGACCCCGGTGGCCAGACCCTCAGAACGGCTTTCGGCCTTGCTAAAGCGGATTGCAAGTGACAAGGCACCGCTAACTCCCCGCCTAGCACGGTCCGTGTCGGATCCTAGCCGATTCCGTCGCCGATTCACCCGGAGAACCGTCGTGGCGCCTCGCCGTCTGGCAGACGAGCGATCGGAAAAACCCCCTTACAGCCACGGAAAGTCGAAGCGCTTGAACGTGTCCGCTCCAACTATGATGCCCTCTCCCGGGCGCGTAGCTCAGCGGGAGAGCGCTCGCTTCACACGCGAGAGGTCGCTGGTTCGAAACCAGCCGTGCCCATAGGTTGCGAACGACAGGACCGACCTCGACCCAGGAGACGCTCTTGACCAGCGAAAGCACCAAGAACACAGACTCGACTGCCTGCGTGATCGGAGCCGGCCCGTCCGGTCTCGCGACCGCGAAAGCCCTGGTCGACCGGGGTGTCGATTTCGACTGGTTCGAAAAGGGGTCGATGGTCGGGGGTCTCTGGCGGATCAACAACGACAACGGCGGTGCCGCCGCATACGAAACCCTCCACCTGAACAGTTCGAGGCCACTGACCGAGTTCCCGTCGGATCCGATGCCGGAGGACTGGCCGGACTACCCGTCCCATGAGCTGATGGCCGACTACTTCCAGGACTTCGCCGACCGCCATGGCCTGACCGGACGGATCACCTTCAACGCGCCGGTCGAGAAGGTCGAGCCGCTGCCGGGAGCGGGGCGGCACGGCGAGCACGGGTGGTCGGTCACCACTCCCGCCGGCACGAAGACATACGAGCACGTATTCGTCGCCAACGGCCACCACAGCGAGCCCTCGATCCCGGATTTCCCGGGTGAGTTCACCGGTGAGTCCTTCCACGCCCACGACTACATGACGCCGGAAGTCTTCGAAGGAAAACGAGTTCTGGTGATCGGGGTGGGCAACTCGGGAATGGACATCGCCTGCGACGCGGTCAAGCTGGCAAGGAGCGTTTCGGTGGTGACCAGGCACGGCGTCCATGTCCTTCCCAAATACGCCTTCGGCCGACCGATCGATCAGTTCGGCTCGCCGATCAACGCCTACCTTCCCTTCCCTGTCGAGCGCAAGGTCTACGAGGTGATCCAGCGCTTCTCGAACGGAAGCCCCGAGAGCCGCGGCCTGCCGAAGCCCGACCACCGCCTGCTCTCGGCCCACCCGACGGTGTCTTCGGAATTCTGTGACCGGGTCGGCCACGGCGACATCGAGATCAAGCCGGGTATCGAGAGTCTCGACGGCAAGACCGTCCGGTTCGAGGACGGCAGCTCGATCGAGGTTGACCTGCTGGTCTATGCGACCGGCTACCGGATCTCGCTGCCGTTCTTCGACCCCGGGGTCTACGACCCGGCGGGCAATACGATGCCGCTCTACGAAAGGGTCCTGAGCCCGGAACTGCCGGGTCTGTTCTTCATCGGCTTCGTCCAGACCGTCGGCTCCAACATTCCGCTCATGGAGCTCCAGGCGCAGTGGGCCGGGGACCTCTTGACGGGCGCCTGCGTACTGCCGCCGGAAGAGGAGATGCAGCAGTGGATAGCCGCCGATCAGGCCGCCATGGAGAGGCGCTACGTGCGATCGGCCCGTCACACGATGCAGGTTGACTTCTGGCGCTACGCCGGTGCCCTGAAACGTTGCCGAAGGAGAAAGGCCGGCCAGCCCGCCGGGCTGACTGAGCGTCTGCCGCACTCGATCAGCCACCGGCTGATGCGGGCAAGCGCCTGACGGCGGACGGACCCGGTGGCTGATCCAGTGGTCAGCGCCTGTGCAGCTTCAGATATCGCTCGGCGGCCTGCCTCGACTCGGGGTCGGCCAGGGCGGCCAGCGTGATCTGCGCGTCGCGGAAACTCTGGCCCGTCGGGTAGGCCTGCTCGACCGTCGCGTCAACCAGCTGCTTGGTCTGGCGGATCAGGAAGCCGGGCTTCTTCGAAAGCTCGAGCGCCAGTTCTTCGACCTCGGCGACGAGATCGTCGTCGTCTGCGATGCGATTGAGAAAGCCCAGCGAGAGTGCCTCGCCGGCCGTGAAAGGCCGGCAGGTAAGAACCAGCTCCTTGGTCACAGCCGGGCCCAGTTCCCTGACCAGTCGGGGAATGCCACCCCAGGCGAGCGGAATGCCGAAGTCCACCTCGGGGATCGAGAACCGGGTCGACTCGGCCGCAACCCTGAGGTCGCAGGCACCGGCCAGAACCAGCCCTCCGCCGACACAGTGGCCGTGGATCCGGGCGATGCTGATCGCCGGTATCGCCGTCACCGCCTCCGCCATCTGTCGCCCGAGGTCGATCGTCTCAGCCGAAGGCGGCTGTGAAGAAGCGGAATCGAGGTCGAAGCCGGCAGAGAAGGCCCTGCCTTCGCCACCGACGACCACCACCTTCACCGCCTGGCTGGATGCCAGCAGACCGGCGGCTTCGATCAACTCGCGCAGCGTGGTCGGGCTCAGGGCGTTCAGACGGTCGGGGGAGTTCAGCGTAATCCGGGCCAGCGGCTCGGAAGGCTCCACCCGGAGTGTCGTGAAAGCGGTCACGACCGGGACGCTAGCGCAGATCTGTGGAAGGCTTGCGCGACCGATGAGGCCGCCCGAGCAGATCACCATCACCGCGAACGGCCTGAATTTCGGTGCCCTTGCCTGGGGCCCGGCCGACGGTCCGCTCGCGATGCTCGTCCACGGCTACCCGGACAGCGCCTGGACCTGGAGGCACCTGGGACCACACCTCGCTGAACGTGGTCGGCGTGTGGTCGCCCCGTTTACCCGCGGGTATGCCCCGAGCGACCTCACCCCCGACGACCGCTACGCGGTTTCCGACCAGGCGGCCGACATAGTCGCAATCCACGAAGTGCTCGGCGGCGACGAGAAGGCGGCGCTCGTTGGGCACGACTGGGGTGCCGTCGCGACCTGGCAGGTGAGCTCGGTCGAGCCCGACCGTTTCTCATCGCTGGTCGCAATGAGCGTGCCTCCCGCGGACGCGATCCTGGAGCTGCTCAGGTCTCCCGCCGCGCTCGGGGTGGCTGCCAGGCAGCTGAAGATGAGCTGGTACTTCCTCTTCAACCAGCTGCCGGAGAGCGAGCGAAGCCTCGGCTGGCTGATCCCGAAGCTGTGGCGTGACTGGTCGCCGGACTATGAAGCCGACGAAGACCTCGCGCGGGCATTCGAGGCCCTGAACGGCCCCGGTCGCCGACGGGCGGCCCTTCGTTACTACCGGAATACCCTGACCACCGGATTCGGCGAACTGCTCGAAATGGACCCGAAGGCCCCGGCGCTCTACCTGCACGGCGAGGACGACGGTTGCGCCCAGGTCGAGATCGGCAAGATGTACGCCGGTCGGCTGCCGGCCGGCAGCCACTTCGAGGCGGTACCGGGGGTCGGCCACTTCCTCCACCTCGAGGATCCCGACCGGATCAATGCCCTGATCGCCGACTGGATCGAGGCTTCCGGCTGAGCCGGACTTCCGGCTAACCGGGCTCGCGATCAGTGCCGGCGCGACTCAGGGCATCGGATACGGCCCGGAGGATCCACTTCTGCCGGGTCTCAGGACGCTTGGCGAGGATCACTTTCGAGAGCAGCTCTTTCTTCATACCGGGCGGCATCGAGTTGTAGCCGCGCTCGGCCTCCGGGTCCGACCTCAACGCCTCCAGAAGGTCGTCCGGGGCCTCCAGGGCCTCGATCGCGTCGAGCAACGACCAGGAGCCGTTCGCTTCCGCGGTACGACCGCGGCTTCGCCCGGCCCCCGCATGCGGCCCGACTCCCTCAAGTCCACGAAGCGCTTCTTGTTCACCTTCGACCAACCGCTCTTCGGATTCCTGCGAGCGAAAAGGGTGAGGTAGCGATGCTCGTCGAGCCGGTTCACGGTGCTGTCGATCCAACCCCAGCAGAGTGCTTCGTCCCTTGCGTCGGTATAGCTGACGGCAGGTACTTCGCCGTCTTTCTTCGAGATGGTCACCCAGACCGGTGTTCCGTCGGCGTGATTGGCCGACAGCCACTCGCGCCACTCACCAAGGTCAGCCGCCTCGACGACCGATCTGCCGTCCTTGTGAGAAACAGCCATGCGTCGATTATCGTCGCTCCGGTGCCTTCCGGCCACACCCAGGATCGTAGGATGACCGGATGGCACAGGCGGGACAGACTTTCCACATGCCCGACGGCAGCGTCTTCGTCGTGAGAAAGCCCGCCGCCGACAGCGGAGGTGACTTCGTCGAGATGGAGTTCGTCCTGCCAAGCGGCTGCGTAGCCCCGCCTCCCCACGTCCACCCGCATCAGGTCGAGAGCTACGAGGTCGTGGAAGGCACCATCGACGTGCTGATCGACGGCGAGTGGAGCACGCTGGTCGAAGGTGAAACCGCCTCGGTCCCACTGGGGGCCGAACACACCTACCGCAACCGGTCGGGCGAAGTCTCCAGGGTCCTCAACCGGCATCAACCGGCCGTCGGGTTCGAGGACTTCATCGAACGGGTCGGCGCCTTGCTCGAGCAGAGCGGCGTCACTCGCAAACGTGATCCGCGCATCGCGATCTGCCTCTCAACCGCGTTTTTCGAGTTCGAAGAAACCCTGATCCCCTCCAGGCGCCGCGACCGCATGGCGATGCGGTTGCTCTGCCGGCTCGGCAGGCTACTCGGGATTCCCCCGGACAGGAACTGATCAGCGGGTCGGCTGGCCGGCCGGCTCCGGAGGGGCCTCGGCCTTGACCGCGACGGGCTCGCCGCGCTTCGCCGGCCGTCGATGCTGGATGTACTCGGCCGCGTAGTAGCTGCCGATGACGAAGGCGGCTGCGAGTACCTGGGCGCCGATCGTCTCCCAGGTCGGGTAGATCTCGAACCAGGCCCCGGCCCAGACCGGGATCACGTCGGCGCCGAGTTCATGCCTGGGCAGCCAACCGAGGTCCTGGAAGGTTGCTGCCGTGCCACCGACCATCACGACCAGGACGAATCCGATCATCACGCCGGTGGCGATCAGCATCTTCTTGTAAGGCAGCTTGCGCTGGAGGATGAAGACGAAAGTACCGGCGACGGCAGTGAGGGCAAGGCCGATCGCGACCCCTTCCAGCACGACGGCGGAACCGACCGTGACCCTCAGGTTCTGGAGGAAGAGCACGGTCTCGAAGCCCTCTCGATAAACGCTGGTGAAGCCGAGTGCGACCAGCCCGATCAGCACCCCGATCCCGGCACCGCCCATGACTTCCTTGCGACGGCGGTTGTGTTTGGCGATCCAGCCGGACCAGTAGACCTTGTGAACGAACCAGTTGAGCACGATCAGCAGAACGATGACCGCGAGGAATCCGGTGATCGCTTCGAGTCGCATGCCGAGGCCGGAGAACTGCTGGAGTACCGCGCCGGCGGCAACCCAGGTGATGATCGAAGCGCCGAAAGCGACCAGAGCGCCGGCGAGTACCGGGCGGCGATGCTGGATGTTCGCGCCCCTGAAACTCGCGGTGACCGCGGCCAGGATCAGCACGGCCTCGAGACCTTCCCTGAATACGATCATCGAAGAGTTGAAGACGGCGGTGGCGTGGCTCATTTCGCCGCGGGTGGCCTCCGACGGATCGGCCGGCCCCGTGCCGCCGGTGGCCATCAGGTAGACGAGGCCGGAAACGAGGCCGAAGCCGAGCAGGTACCAGGCCACCCGGGAGGAAAGCGGCAGCTTCCAGCGGCGGCCGGTAGCCTCATCGCAGAATCGCTCCCCATCATCGGTTGCCGGTGGACGCGCTTCGTCGGTTTTCCCGTTGGTGCCGGACAAGAGTTAGGGAAACCTAACAGAATCCCGACTCATCAGAACGGATAGCTCTCAGGCGAGTTGCCCCAGGGTCTCTGCGGCCTTCTTCGCGACCGACTTCCGGCTGTCGGCAACCCGCAACCGGAGCCGCGGTTCAAGCCATTCGGCAAGTGCGGGGTCCTCCTCTGCCCACTGGCCGAGGGTCTCCATCGTCCGGATCTGGACGATCCAGTCGTCGCAGTCTTCGAGGTTCGCCATCATTGCCGTCTGCGCGCGGTTCCTCTGCGAATCGCTCATTCGATCTGCGAGCATCAGGTACAACTCGGCGAGTGTCCACTTGGTCGATGCCTGATCGATCCGGCTGGTCTCATCCAGGAGGCGATCGAGGTAGGGCACGAGAAGATCGGGCTCGGCCAGGCAGACCCGCTTGATCGAGCTCGACACTCTCAGCCTCACGACCTCGTCATCGGAGGAATAGCAGTCGTAGAGCTCTGCGAGCCGAGAGTGGTCGGCGAGAACGAGATCGACGACCTCGACCGTCCGCCCGAGTGAGTTCGGGTGCCCTCCCGTGAGCATCGCCTCGAACGTCGGGGCATCGCCGGAACCCGGCATCGCTCAGCCGACGTCGGCGAACTTGGACCTGCGGGGCACGGCCTCTGCCGGCACGATCGGGAAGGGACTGATGTAGCCGGTCACGTCTTCCATCGCGACCTTGACCCGGCTGACGCGGTTCGACTTGTTGCCTTCGATCGATACGACGGCGCGCCCGTCACGATCGACCCTGCGGACGATGCCCATGTGCCGGCCTCCGTAGACGACGGCGAACCCGGCCATCGCACGGTAGGAGAAGTAGCCGTTGCGCTTGGCCCAGCGCGTCATGTCTGCGACCTGGACGGCGACGACCGTGCGGTCGCGGGAGCGGCGCAGGTATCTGGCACCGAGGTAGGCGTCGTAGCCGTTGCGCTGCCAGATCCAGGTCGTGAAGGCGACGCACCACTGGTCCCTGATGCTGTAGGGCGCGACCCTGCCTTTGCCGTTGCGGTAACGGGGCACGTTGTTGCTCCGGCGCTCGCTCACCCGCTTGGAAAGCTCGGCCCGGGCGAGCTTCACGATCGGGCGGGTGTCCGGAGGTTCGAACACCGGCGGCGGCAGGGTCAGCGCCGAGGCCGAAGGAGCGAAGCCGAGTGCGAGCAGCAGAAAAAGACCGATCACGAGGGACGGCAGCCGTACGGGCTTGTTGCTTCGCTGGCTTGGCATCTTCAACCGGGGCCGGACGGACAAGGCTTCACCGGACCGCACAGGGTAGAGGCCGCGCCTACCGGATCGCAAGTCGAACGCCCAGGTGCAATCCGGCGGTCGGCGCAAGCCCTCCGGCCCGGGTCTGTCCCGTTCTGCCTGCCGATCGCTCTTCTGCCCCGGCCAAGTGGCTGGCGGCGAGAGGCTGGTCAACCGGACAGATCGCCGATCTCACAGTCGGGAACGTGGATCCAGCCTTCGATACGCGCGACCCTCTCCTCGCCCGGGCCATCCGGCACCGCGGTCAGCCCGAGCATGCGGGCCCGGACCGCCAGCGACGGCGACCAGGGAGTCGAGCGCGTCGTCGCTCGCCTCGCAGAGGCCGGCGGCGGCTTCATCGACCTCGCAGGTCCCGGCCAGGCCTTCACACAGGTCCGCAACCAGCCTCTTTCGCACTTCAGACCGTGCCCGGCCCTTGTATCCGGTCGAAGTCAGGCCCCAGCGGTTCAGGGCGGCAGCCGGATAGATCTCGATCGCCGGTCCGCTGAGGCCGGAGCGATCGACCGTGGCGCCGAGCCTGTCGAGGATCGAGACGCAGCGCATCGCGGTGACCCCGATCAGATCCGAGGAAACGCTGAGCGGCCGGCGACGGGCCGCCACCCGCAGGTCGGTGACCCGGTAGCGAAGCGTGGTCACGTCGGTACCCGCGGGCCAGCCCTCTCGATTCGTCCCAGCTGCGAACCGCTTCGACGAAGGCCACCGGCCAGCCGAAAGGAGCGTCGATGCCACTGAGATCCGCCTCGCCGATCAGCCTGATCAGCTCGTCGTTGCCCAGCGGGGTGGAATCGTCACTGCCGACCACCAACCGATCGATCCGGCCGGGCCGGCCTTCATGCCAGAGGATCGAGCAGGCGGCGGTCCGGCGCGGATCGGCGCTGAGATCTATGCCCAGGGTCGACGTCATCGGGCGGGGCGCCGGCGAAACCGCCGCCGGATCTCAGCCGCCGTTGCCGGCCGGCTCGTAGTCGCGACTGGGCTGGCCGCGCAGTGCGGTCGCCGGCGGCAGCGGGTTGCCCTGCGCGGTGGCGCCGCTCAGAACCGGCAGCACGATCTTCGACGGGAACCTGCCGCCCAGGCCGATCACGTTGCGGATCGAGCCGTTCTCGATCGTGTCGAAATCCCAGATCTGGCGATCGCCACCCGGGGCCTGCAGGTTGATCCGGATCCTCGAACCTGCCCTGAAGGCATGGGCCACCTGGAAGATCGGAACGCGGACCAGCTCGAACTTGCCCTTGCGCATCTTGCGGGCGTGCTTGCGCAGGTGGGTCGGCACCGGATTGAGAGCGGTCGACTGCCGGCGGTTCAGCCTGCGGTGTGAAGCCCGCAGCCATCCGTTCTGGACCAGCGTCTCCTTGCCGTCAGGCCGGACCTCGGTCAGGGTCACCTGGAGGTCGGTGTCGCGGGCCGAAGACTTGACCCAGACGTCCAGGCTGGAGGCGCCACCGATGACGAGGTCCCTGCCCAGCGCCGGCGTGATCCAGCCGAGTCCGTTGCCGGCGGAGACCGGTGCCCATTCGTAGTCGGGCTGGGCGACCCAGGAGTCCGATTCGTTGGCTCCGTTCAGGGTCTGCGCTCGGGCGCGCCGAAGGGTCGCCCGTATAGGCCGCCTTCGCGAACTTGCCTGACTTCTTACGGTTCAGCTTTCCGTTGCGGCCGAGGAAGTACTTGCGCTCTTTCGTGCTGCCCGATGGGCCACTCCTGTAGTTCATCTCCCAGGTGGCGCCGATCGCGCCGGGCATGCCGTCGATTGCCGCGCCGTTGTCCATCAGCAGTCGCGTCCGCTTGTAGCTGCTGCGGAAGTCTGCCTTCGCTTCGGAGAGGCTGGTGTAGTCGACGAACTGCGACTGCTCGACCGGCAGGGCCGGGGCGTCGGCCAGGAATTCGTAGAGCGCCCCGCTGAGCCCGAGGATCAGGGGCGGGACCGACGGGATCCGGTCGGCGACGAAGAGGTTCATGAATTCGACCCAGCGGGTGATCGTGCTCGGGCCCGAGCGAATCGGCATGCACTCCGTTGCTCAGGTTGAGCCAGATGTCCCGATTTCCCTTCGGGAACTTGCGCAGGCTGTCGACGAAGTGGCCACCGGTCTGCTCATCCTGGAACGCGCCGACCAGAAAGGTGGGCACCTCGATGCGGTCGATCCAGTTGCCGGGGGTGCGGTCCGCTGAACAGCGAAGGGGTCCGGTATTCGTTTTCCCGGTTGAGGTTTCTGAAGTCCCGCGTCTGCAGGCGCAGCCTCTGGTTGGCGGCGCAGTTCGGGTCGAAGTCCGGGCTCTGCGGGGTCGGCGAGTATGCGCGCCCAGGCCTGCCCGCCTTCCGGTGCCGGCTCGGCGTCCCGGATCCTGTCCGCGATCCAGGACGCTGCGAACCCCTTGTTGGAGATCCCGCCCGCGGGATAGATCTCGTCGGTGACCGACAGCGGCGATATCGCGGCCAGCGAGGGCGGCTGGGTGCCTGCCGTGAAGAGCTGCGTGATCCCGGAGAACGAGATGCCCCCCATGCCGACCTTGCCACCCTTGACCCAGTCCTGGGCGGCGACGGATTCGATCGCGTCGTAGCCGTCGTAGGTGGTCGGCAGTCCGAACAGGTCGAAGGCGCCGCCCGAGCATCCGGAACCGCGCATCTGGACGGAGACCACGGCGAAATCGAGCAGAGGGCCGAGCAGGGAACCGACCGCAGTCGAAGTCGCCGGCGCAAGCGGGTCCGAAGATCCGCCACCGATGACGAGGTCGACCAGGGAATTCGGCGCGGCGACCTGATAACCGGAGTATTCGACGTAGGTCGGAAAGGGTCCGTCCGCCATCGTCTTTCCGACCGGCAGCCGCACGGTCATTGCCAGCTCGACGCCGTCACGCATCGTGACGTAGTTGAGGCCCGGGTTGAGCTCGACCTTCTCGTAGAAGGACGGCTTCGGATTCGAATCCTTTCGGCGGACGCGGAACTTGCCGGTGCCGTAGACCTCGCCACCCTTGCGCAGGCGCACCGTGTAGCCGGGGCCGGGCTTCACGCGAGAGAAGATCCTGCTTCCGAACCGGTCGGCGGTCGAGGTCCGCAGGACCTTTCGCCGCGGGGAAACCAGCATCAGCCGGTCGCCTGCCTGAGCGCCGAGAACGTAAACCTCGCCGACGCTGCCGCGCGCCTCGAAGCTCGCCGGTGCCGTCTTCGCGGGCGCTTTCGGCTTCTTGGTCTCGGCCGACGCCTGCGAAGCCGACAGACCCATGCCGGCCACGATCCCCAAGAGGGCGAAGATGGATGTCCTGCCGATTCTCCCTGCGCTCATCAGACTCTCCCGGTTACCAGTGGTTTCGAAGCCGACGAATCCTCGCCCACCTCGAGTCGAAAGTTACAGGTACCGGCGGGCTTCCCCAAATCGCCCCTGCCCGGGCTACGGCGCGAGGCGCGTGATCGACCAGCCTTCGCCCTCGGGCAGGTAACGAAAGCGGTCATGAAGGCGGGCCCGGCGACCCTGCCAGAACTCGATCTGCACCGGACGAATCAGGTAGCCGCCCCAGTGCGGCGGCCTCGGAATCGGATCGACGTCTTCGAACTTCTTCTCGGCCTGCAGTGTGAGCTCGTCCAGCTCCGACCTCGGGTCCCCGAGGGGCCGGCTCTGCGGCGAGGCCCAGGCACCGATCTGGCTTCCACGACCCCGGGAGCCGTAGTACTCGTCGGATTCACCTTCGCTCGTCTTCTCAACCGGACCGCGGATCCTGACCTGGCGATCCAGTTCGACCCAGTGGAAGACCAGTGCCGCGGCCTGGTTCGCTTCCATCTGTGCAGCCTTGACCCCGTCGTAGTTGGTGAAGAAGCGAAAGCCTTCGTGGTCGGCTCCCTTGAGCAGCACCATCCTTGCGTCGGGGGCACCCTGCTCATCAACCGTGGCTATGCACATTGCCTCGGGCATCGGGTTTACCGCGGCTGCCTGCTCGAACCACACGTGAAACTGCGCGATCGGATCGTCGTCGAGTTCCTCACGCGAGAGGGCACGGTCGCTGCGGGTAGGTTCTACGTCTCTCAATTCAGGCTCGGATCGTCAGGCATGGTCGCGAGCAGCCGGAAGTCCCCGCCGCGACGGGCGACCGCGTCCGACCAGAGATCGCCGACCGCGAAGACGTCTTCGGGATCGGGCTCACCGACGATCCAGGCGTCGTTTTCGACTTCCTCGTCGAGTTGGCCCGGACCCCAGCCGGCGTGGCCGACGAAAACCCGCGCACGAAGGACTTCGGAGTCCCCGTCCGGATCGACCACGCCGATCCTCCCGGTTACCGCTCCGGCCGACTGGTCCGGTTCTTCGAACTCGCCCAGTACGACGATCGAGTCCGGTGCCACCGGCCCTCCGACCCAGAGTGGGGCGCCCCGCTCAACCAGCGGTCCGAGGTCGGGCACGAGTTCAGTCACGTCGGCATCAGCCCTGCGGTTGAGGATCACGCCGAAGGCCCCCTGTTCGGTGTGCTCGACGATCAGCACGACGGTCCGCCTGAAGAAATCGAACAGGCTGGGAGCGGCGATCAGCAGTTTTCCTCGTTGGGATTCGGCCATGGTTACTGGACCGCCACGGACTATAGGGATGCGCGCAGCCGTACCCGGCGGCTTCACCGGCACAGGGGCAGGCCTGATGGTCGCTACGAACTCCGCAGCCCGGCACGGCCGACGCCAAAGCGGGGCAGACCCGAATCGGCTACTGTTCTACGCCGCAATCATGGGTAGATATACCGGACCAAAAGAGAAGCTGTCAAGACGCGAAGGCGTGGACCTCGGACTGAAGGGCGAACGCGCCCTCGGTGGCAAGAGTGCCATGGAGCGTCGCCCCTATCCGCCCGGCCAGCATGGCCGTGGCCGTCGCAGGGCTTCGGAGTTCTCGGTCCGGATGCGCGCGAAGCAGCGCGCCAAATCGATGTACGGACTTCGCGAGCGCCAGTTCGCCAAGCTCTTCGACCGGGCCAACCGCGAAGAGGGCATGGCCGGAGAGAACCTGATGCGCCACCTCGAGTGCCGCCTCGACAACGTCGTCTACCGGCTGGGACTCGCAGCGACGCGGGCCCAGGCCCGCCAGTTCGTCGTCCACCAGCACATCACCGTCAACGGCAAGCGGCTCGACCGCCCTTCCTACGAAGTCGCTGCCGGAGACCAGATCGCCGTCAGGCCCGATTCTTCAATCGAAGCCATGGCCAGGCAGTCGACCGATACCGCGGGGCCCACACCGGCCTGGCTGCTCGCCGACCACGACGGTCTCAAGGGCACGGTCAACCGCCTTCCCGATCGCAACGACATCGCCGCTCCGATCGAAGAGCGCCTGATCGTCGAGCACTACTCGCGCTAAGCCTTCCGGCAGCGCCCTTCCGAGAAACCCGGGCTCGCCGGCAACCCGGTCCTCAGTCGCCGGTCAGCTGGCCCTTGGCCAGGTCGAGCGCGACCGTGAGCAGACCGACCACTGAAAGCGGGTCCGAAGAATCGGAGACCAACTGCACATGCATCGTCTGCTCGTCTTCGCCCGCCTCCTCGCTGAGAACGGCCGAGATGACCAGCTGGTCGAGCCGGGCACCGGGGGTGTCGCGCTCGACCTGTTCCATCAGCTCCTGTGCCAGGGCGCCAATGCGTGCGGATGTGGTGGGCTCCGATTGATCGCTCATCGCCCCACCCTACCGCCGGGGCGGCGACCACCCGCTGCCGGGAGGTCCGGCGTGACGATCCTGCCAATAGACTGCCCGCCGTGATCGACCGCACCATCGCGGCCTTCTGCGCCGCGATCGCCCTCCTTGCCGTCACGGCCCTTTCCCTCGCTCCAGCCGGCGCCGCCCAGCCCCGGCCGGACGGTTCCGCCGTGCTGGTCCTGATCCCCCAGTCGAAATCGGCGGAGCCGGAATACGACGAAAGGATCCTCGATGGCCTGGCCTCGATCCCGGAGCTCTCACTCGGGCTCACCAGCGCCACCCAGGGGTCCTACCGGCGCGGTCAGGCCCTGCTCGACATCAGCCAGGGGACACGGGTCTCTCGTTCCACCTATTCACCCGAAGAGGTACCCCTGACGGGACCCTTCAGGCCGGTGAACGGCCGTTCGCCGGGAGTCGGCGACCCTCCGGCATCCCTGTCGGCGGCGAAGCTGAGCAACTGGCCAGAGATCCTGCGCCGTGCAGACTCGGCCCCGCAGACGATCGAGCCGGGCCTGCTGGCCGGCTCCATTCCCGACGGCGCAGCCTGGCTTTCTACAGCGGCCGTTCGTACCGAGGCCGCGATTCCCGCCGCGGATCGTCGCGGCATCATCGCTTCCGCCGGTGTCCAGCGGAGCTCCGGGCCCGGGCAGACCGCGGCCCTGGTCGCCGCGCTTTCCAGCCGCTACGGCCTGACCGTAGTCAACGCCTCCCCAGGCCGCCGGGGTCTTGCGGAACTCCGGCGTATCGTCGAAGGCCGGCCGCAGGACCAGCTCGTGATCGCGATGCAGTCGCCGCCCGAGGCAGCCATCCTGCCGCTGCTGCCGATCGGTGCGGCGGGCCTCGACGGACCACCCGCCGGCCTTACCTCGGATACGACCAACCTGCCCAGCCTGGTCGCCGGCATCGATATCGCTCCGACCGTACTCGACCACCTCGACCTCGACATCCCCGACGAGATGAAAGGCCGGGTGATGCGCAGTGACGGTGATCGTGAACCAGAAGAACTGACCCCGTTCCGCGACCGGCTCAACCAACTCGGGCCACGGCGCAATCCGGCCCTGTTGCTGGTCGGCGCCGGCTGGCTGGCTCTGCTGCTTGCCGCCGGAGCGATCCGCGGGATCGAGCGAAGTCGCCTGCCGGTGAGAAGGATCGGCGGCCTGGCCATCCTCTGGATCCCCTCCGTGATCCTGATTCCGGCGGCACTCGGCAACCCTTCACGCGAGGTCGAGTACTCGATCATCGTCTTCGGCAGCCTCGGGCTGGGCTGGCTGAGCGACCGCCTGATGCCCTGGCCCAGGGCACCGCTGATCCCTGCCGTCGTCGGTCTCGGCGCGATCACGGTGGACCTCGCGCTCGGATCCCACCTGATCACCCGGTCCATCCTCGGTCCCAATCCCGGCTTCGGATCGCGCTTCTACGGGGTCGGCAACGAGTTGAAGTCGGGCCTGATGGTTCTGCTGCTGGCCGGGGTAGCCGCGGCACTGACGAACCAGCCGAAGTCACGGAGAAACGCACTGATCGTGCTCGCCTGCGGGCTCGTCCTCGGGGCGGTTCTGGGTTCCGGAAGGCTGGGCGCCGGAGTCGGCGCGGCCTTCATCGTGGCGGGCGCGAGTGCAGTCGCGGCGATGATGATGCTTCCCGGCCGCATGGACGCAAAGCGCATCGCCATCCTGGTGCTGAGCCCGGCGATCGGCCTCGCCCTGCTGGCAGCGCTCGACGCGTTGACCGCAGGCGGTCAGGGGCACCTCAGCAACAGCGTCCTCTCGCTCGATTCGGCTTCAGGCTTTCTCGAAACGGTTGAGCGACGCTCGACCCTCGCCTGGCAGCAGCTCTGGCGGGAGGCCATGCCGCTGATCACCCTGCTCTGCCTGCTCGCCGCGGCTTTCGCGATCCGCAACCGCCGCATGTTCGAGCCTTTCGCCGGTCCGATCTGGCCGGCCGCGCTGGTCGGTGGGCTCGCCGGCGGTCTTGTCGGCTCCTTCACAGAGGACTCGGGGCCACTACTGATAGTCGTGGCCACGGTCACCCTGGCCGGTGTCTGCTCCTACCTGCTGGGTCGGCCCGAAGCAGCCGCGGAGCCCGTCGGCGAGAGCGCCGGGGCCTCGACCGCAGCCTCGCATTCCGATCCCGCAAAAGCCGCAGACGAGTCCGCCTGATCGCCAGACCAGGCGGTGCGCTACCGGTCAGTCGCCGGTGCGGATCAGTCGCAGGCCGAGGACGTCGCGTCCTGGAAAGCGGTGACCGAATTCGCGAGGGCGCTGGCATCGGCTGCGAGTGCCACGAGGTCGGACGCCGAAGGCGAAGACGGAAGGCTCTGGACCGCGTCAACCGTCTTGTTCAGCGAGTTCTCCAGATCCGAGCTCTCGGTCGGGAAGTCGGACTCGGCCGAAGCCTCGACCGTCCTGGCGTTGTCCTCGACGGTCTGCAGGTCGGTCTTGAAGGTGTCGATTGCACCGGCGTTGAGTTCGATTTCGGTCAACTGGCTGACGGAATCCTCAAGCGTGCTGACGTCGGCGCAGTACTGGGGCTTGTCGTCGCCGCAACCAACCACGACCGCGGCCGAAACGAAAACGGCAGTTCCGAACGCGAAAAAAGACTTCTTCATGGATTCCATCGGCACAGGATAGACGAATTGCCGCCATCCGTCTTCACCTCAGGCGTCCGATTCGAAACGGAGGGGGTGGGATTCGAACCCACGGTACGCCGAAACGCACAACAGTTTTCGAGACTGCCCGATTCAACCACTCTCGCACCCCTCCAGGGTGGCTCACAAATCTAACAATCCGGAGGCGGGGTCCGCGCCGTGCCCGGTGGCGGGTCGGATTGGCGGAAAGGGCGAATTTCGGATATTCTGCGCTTTCCCCGGAGAGGTGTCCGAGTGGCTTAAGGAGCGCGACTGGAACTCGCGTGGGCGGGATCTCTCGCCTCGTGGGTTCGAATCCCACCCTCTCCGTATCCCGGGCCCGCGAGAGCTCCCGGCTCAGCGGCGGGCGGCGAAAAAGTCGCTCAGCAGGCGTCCGCACTGCTCGCCCATCACGCCCCCGGTCACCTGCGGGCGATGGTTGAGCGCCTGCTCCCCGAGCACGTCAAGCACCGAACCCGCCGCGCCCGCCTTGGGGTCGGCAGCCCCGAAGACAACCCTCGGGATGCGAGCCAGGACGATCGCGCCGGCACACATCGCGCAGGGCTCCAGGGTGACGAAAAGAGTGGTCTCGGGCAGTCGCCAGCCGCCGAGGGCCACTGCAGCTGCCCGGATCGCGATCAGTTCGGCGTGGGCGGTCGGATCGAGCTCGGCCTCGCGACGGTTGCCGGCCGCCGCGATCACCTCTTCCCGCGCGCACGATCACGGCTCCGATCGGCACGTCGCCGCCGGCCGCGGCCAGGCGGGCCTCGGCGATCGCCTTCTCCATGTGCGATTGGTCCGAATCCACCGATCCAGACTACGAAACCAGCAACTATGCGGCCTCCGGGGTGTTTGTTCGTATGTCGGGCCAGGAAGGCCCGCCCCGTGATGATCCGGACCTCAGACAGAAAACCCGCCCCTCGCTTCGCCCCCTCGGTCGCTTCCGTGCTGCCGGCCCTGCTCTTGGCGACAGCCCTGGTCCTGGCAGCGGCCCTGCCGCAATCCGCGCGGGCCGAAGATGGCGCCGCACCGGAGTCGGCCGCGGCACAGGAGGTCGCACCGGGCGAGCAGTACGTCGAGGGCCAGGTACTGGTCCAGTTCCGCGACGGGCAGACACCTCAGGCGATCGAGGTCCCGGCCGGCTCCGACGAGGAACAGGTGGCCGCGATTCTCGAAGACCGTCCGGAAATCGAATCGGCCAGCGCCAACTACGTTGCCCGGGTCTCGGGCTGGCTGCCCAATGACTCCGGACGCAACCCGTCGAAGACCGGGCCGCGCGGCGGCTGGCAGAAGCGCCAGTGGAACATGCTTCCTTGTTACAGCCTCTGTTATCCGGGGGCAGTTTCGAACACCCGCGAGTCACGCGGCGGAGCCAACGTGATCCGTGCCTGGCAGCACCTTCGCAAGGCCGGACGGGCCGGTGCCCGCGGTGTGCGCATCGCCGTGCTCGACAGCGGCATCGCCTACCGCAGCAAAGGCCGGGGCTTCCGGAAGAACCCCGATTTCCGGAGCAAGACCTTCCTGCCCGGCTTCGACTTCGTGGAACGCGACCGGGTTCCGCTCGACCTGAACGGACACGGCACCCACGTCGCAGCAACGATCGCCCAGGCCACGAACAACCGCCGCGGCCTTACCGGCATCGCCTTTCGCTCCCGGGTCATCCCCGTGAGGGTGATGGATGCCAACGGCTTCGGCACGACGCTGAACATCGTCAAGGGGATCCGCTGGGCGGCCAACAACGGGGCCCGCGTGATCAACATGTCGCTCAACTTCGCCTGCGGCGAACCGATAGCCGCCCTGGATGACGCGTTGAAGTTCGCTCATGAAAAGGGCGTGGTGCTGGTCGGCTCGGCCGGGAACATCGGCGCGCAGGAGTGTCCCTCGGCACCGGCGACTTCGCCCGGAGTCATCTCGGTCGGCGGCAATACCGAATCCGGCTGTGTCGGCGCCTACAGTTTCAAGTCGGACCAGGTCGACATCACCGCCCCGGGCGGCGGCACGCCCCGTGAGGGCTGCCCGTTCTCCTCCTCCGACCGGGGGATCTTCCAGGTCGCGATGGTGAACCGGGACCCGCGCTCGTTCGGGATCGAGGGCATCTGGGCCGGCACCTCGATGTCGGCCGCCCATGTTTCCGCCGGGGCCGCGGCCGTTCTGGCAAGCGACGTGCTTACCGACAAGCGCGGCCCACGACAGGTGGCGGAGCGACTGCTCTCGACCGCGAGGCTTCCCGAATTCGCCGGGGGCCGGACCGACACCGGCTTCGGTGCCGGCATCCTGGACCTGGGCCGGGCCACCAACCCCGAGGTCGAAGCCGGAGCCTGAAGCAAGCGGCGGATCAGGTCGTGCGGACGATGATCACGCTGCAGTCGGCGTGATGCGAGACCTTGTTCGGTACCGACCCCAGAAGGAAGCGCCGGGCACCGGTCATGCCCTTGTTGCCGACCACGATCAGATCCGCCTCGACCTTTTCGGCAACTTCCAGGATCGCGTCGGCGGGATCACCGTCCCGTGGGTGGGGCTTGACCTCCACATCCATGTCATGAGCGATCGCTGCGGCTCCGTCCAGCGCGAAGTTGACGTCTTCTCGGGGGCCGAACTCGTGCTGGACATCCTCCGGGGCACCTTCGCGCTCGGAGTCGACGCGGCGCTTGGGTACGGGCTCGTAGGCGCTGACGACGTCCAGAGAGGCGCCGGTCAGCTGGGCCAGGGTGGCGGCCTGCCTCACCGCCTCCTTGGCTGAGTCCGAACCATCGGTTCCTACGACTATTCGCTTGAAGAGTGGCATCGGCGCTCCCGGGTCGCTGGCTTCAGTACGGGGCCATCGTAGCGCCGCCACCGCCGGTCGGCGTAACCAACCCGTTGAACCGCCTCAGGAGCCGGGCGGTTTCGGGAATTCCGCCTGCTGGAGACCCTCGAAGTTCGCGCCGAAGAGTTCCACCGGAGTCGTCACGAGCCTGTAGGTTCCGATCACCACCGAGGCGCAGAGCGACACCGCGATTACGACCATCAGGACTTTCCAGTTGGTGGGCATCAGATGCAGACTAGAAGAATGAGCACACGGCCGACAGCGCAGAAGGGCATCCCGGCAGGCGGGTCCCCGTCTTGACGATCCTCGCCACCTATGCGGCCGCGGCCCTGATCGTGGCCCTCTGCCTGTTCGCCGGCCGGGCGATCATGGTCTGCCTGCGGGCGCCGGCAGTGGACCGGAATCGAACCGGCCGTCGGCTTCGCCGCCGTCGTCGCGGTCGAAGGCCTGCTGGCCCGCTTCCCGGCCAGCGGACCCGGCCTCGTGCTCGGGCTGGTCGTGATCTTCGCTGTTTCCGCCTACCTGCTGAGAAAACCGTCCAGCTGGCAGCTGCCGGGCTCGCCCTGGCTGTGGGGAGCGATCGGCCTGACCGTCCTGCTGACCGCCGTTCCGTTCGTCGTCTCGGGGCGCTGGGGGCTGCTCGGCATGGGCTACAACAACGACCTCGGCCTGCACCTGGCCTGGGCGGAATCGCTGCGCAGCGGCTTCGGCACCGAGCCCAGCCCGGGCTATCCGCTCGGACCCCACGGCCTCGCGACATCGCTCAGCTACCTGCCCGGGATCGGCCTCGGTACCGCCTTCATCGGCCTGGTCGTCGCAATTCCCGTGCTGACCGCCATGACCGCCTGGTTCGCGCTCGAAAGGCTCAGGTCCGGCCGTCGCCTTCTGGCAACCCTGCTTGTCGCCGGCCCGTACCTGATGGTCTCCTACTTCGCCCAGGCCGCGTTCAAGGAAACGGCTACCGCGACCCTGCTGCTTGCCTTCACGATCGCCCTGCCCGCGGTGATACCGCTGGCCGATACGCAGCGGCACAGGCTGAGGCTCGCCGCCCCGCTGATCGTGCTTCTGGCCGGCATCGTCTTCACTTACAGCTTTCCGGGACTCGCCTTCCCGGCCGCGGTGACGGCAGCCTGGCTGATCTCGGATCCGGCCTTCCGGGCCCGGCTGAGCCCATCTTCGATCGTTTCTTTCCTGCGGCGACCGCTGGTCGCAGCCGCTTCGGCCCTGGTGCTGATCCTGCTGGCCGCGCTCGCCTTCGTCGGGCCCTTCGGCTTCGGTGATGCTTTCGCCGAAGTCGCGACCAGCAACGCCTTCGGACCGGTCTCGGCGGTCGAGGCCTTCGGCGTCTGGCTGACTTCGGACTATCGCCTGGACGGAGCGATGTCGACGCCGCTTCCCGGTCTGATGGGCGTCATCGGCATCGGCGCGGCGGTCCTCGCCCTCTGGTGGTGGTACCGACAGCCGCGCTCGATCTACCCGATCGCCTTCCTGGCCTGCGTGGCCTTCTACCTCGCCTCCCTGCTCTGGGTCGGCGACTACTCCCTGGCCAAGGCACTGGTGATCAGCTCGCCGATCGTCATGGTCGTGATCCTGACCGCGCTGTTGAGTGGCCCGCCGCCGCAACCGTCTCCGTCGGACGGCCCGGAGACTCGCGGCAGAGGGCTGCTCCGGCTCGGCTGGACCTCCTTCGCGGTCGTCTTCGTGGTGCTGGCCTCGGCCTCCAGCCTGCTCGTGCTGAGGGACGCATCTGTGCCTCCTCCGGGCAGAGCCCAGAGCCTCGCCGGCTTCGAGAAGGAAGTCGCGGGGAAATCGGTTCTCTACGGAGATCAGGACCGGTTCGCCCCGTACTACCTGCCCGGGGCCGACGTCAGCCTGCCGCTCGAGGACTTCCCGGAGGACGACGTGAGCGCCGATCGCAAGAAGCCCTTCGAGGGTGATTCCCAGAGCGCGATCGACTTCGACTCTTTCGATGCCGAGACGCTCAACAGCCACGATTTCGTGATCACCACCGGCGCGGCTTTCACGAGCAAGGCACCACCATCGTTCGAGCTTGTCGACCAGAATCCCTACTACCAGCTCTGGAAGCGCACCGGGGAGGTCTTCGACAGGCCGATACTCAACGAGAACGCCCTGCCGGCCCGGCTGGTCGACTGCTCCGGCGAGGGCGGCCGTTACTTTTCCCGGCTCGACGGCGAGGCCGTACTGCTGCCGCAGACCGTTCTCGGGCTGGCCGATGACTGGCAGCCCTCACCCGAACTCGCACCCGGCGAAGAGGCCTCCCTGAAGCTGGACCTGACCCCGGGGCAGTGGCGCATCTCGATCCAGTACTTCACGCCCAGCGGCATGACCCTGTCGGCCCCGGGCTACGCGCGCAAGATAGCCCCGGCGATCGACGGACAGCGCATCTCCAACCAGGCGACCGGAAGCTTCGGTCAGTTCTGGCCCGGAGGGGTGATCGACGTCGGCAAGAGCGGCCCGGTCGAGTTCACCGCCAGGACCCTCGAGCCCTCGACGATCCAGGACCTGACCGGCTATTCGATCGAGACCAAGCTCGGGCGGATCGCGCTGACCCGGACCGAAGCCCGCCGTCGAGTGCCGATGGACGAGATCTGCGACGAATGGGTCGACTTCTTCCGGCGTTCGCAAGCCGGTTCGACCTCCGGCGCCGGAACCGGCTCAGGCTGAAGCCGCGGTCACCGCGACCTCGAAGGCACCGGTCGGACCGAGCGCCACTACCCGGGAAGACGAGTGGTGCAGCCGGCCTCCACGGTCGGACTGCAGCCTGATGCTGACCCGCCCGCGGCGGTCGACCTCCCGGATCGACGCGACGGCGATCGTGCCTTCCGGTGCGGCCCGGCCGCGTTCGAGCACGACCATTCGCTGGCCGGCGTCGATCCGCCGCTCGATCTCGGCCACATCTTCGACACCATGGAAGAGCGGCGTGGCTTCGGTCGGCACGATCGGGGCGACGTCCGAAGGTGAGCGCAGCCGGTAAACCTGGTCCGGTTCGCGGACCTCCGCAAGCTGCCAGGAGAGAACCTGGTTGAGGGTGTCGTCTTCGCTGACCAGGGCGATCGCCGCCAGGTCTTCGAAAACGGTCTGGATCGTCGGTGTCTGGGGATCGAGTGGGCCGCCGAATGCGACCAGCCCGGCCTGCTGGGCCGCGGCTGCTTCGCCCTCGTCCTCGGTCCAGACCCTGACCTGCGCTCCGACGCTGTCGAGAGCCGAGCCCAGCTCCAAGCCCCAGCGGGGGGCGCCGACCAGCAGCAGCGAGGGTGGTCGATTGCCCGCCAGCCCCAGGTAACGGGCCAGGGGTGGTGATCCGAAGCCGTAGATGAAAACCGTGCCCGCGATCACCGCGAAGGTGATCGGGATGATCAGCTCGGCCCCCTGCACGCCGTCCTCGGTCAACTTCAGGCCGAAGACGGATGCGGTAGAAGCGGCGACGATCCCCCGAGGTGCCATCGCGCTGAAGAAGGTCTTCTCGGATCGGCTGAAACCCAGACCCGCCAGGCCGGCCACGGCAAGTGGCCGGACGACGAGGACGAGGATCAGAATCAGCAGGACCACCGGAAGGCCGAGGTCCAGTACGTCGCCGACATCCACGTTGGCGGCGAGCAGCACGAACAGGATCGCCGATCAGCAGGGGAACGAGGGTCTCCTTGAACTCCGCGATGTAGTCGATCCTGACCCTCTTCTGGTTGGCGAGGGCGATGCCCATGACGATCGTCGCGACCAGGCCCGAGTCCTCGAGGATCGCGTCCGATACGGCGAAAGCGGCGACAACCATCATCAGGGTCGCCGCCACCTTGTCGCGGCCGGACAGCCGGCGGGTACCGAGGATCGGTAACAGCAGGAGGGCGCCGCCGATGCCGGCGAGCAGGCCCGTACCCAGAGAGGAGGCGATCTCGACGAGGTCGATGACCGGCGTCACCCCGCTGGTATTCAGAGAACCGAAGATGACCACCGCGATGATCGCGCCGACCGGGTCGACCAGCACGCCCTCCCACTTCAGCACGGCGCGCACCTTGGCGTCGGGGGCTATGAAATCGAGGATCGGCAGTACGACAGTCGGTCCGGAGACGATCAGGATCGCGCCGATGAGAACCGCTATCTCGGTGGGGACGTCGAACAGAAAGGCGACGGCCACGGCGCCGAGCAGCCAGGTCAGGACCACGCCGAAAGTCAGCAGCCTGATCACCGCCGGGCGCACGCCGGCTCCGAGTTCCTCGCGCTTGAGGCTCAGCGCGCCTTCGAAGAGGATGATGCCGACCGCGATCTGGACTATGGGCGAGAGCGAGTCGCCGAGCAGGGCCTGCGGGTCGATCGCCCCGGTGACCGAGACCCCTGCCACGACGCCGGCCACGAGCAGCGGGATGATCGCGGGCACGCCGATCCAGGAACCGGCGAGGCGAGCCAGGATGGACAGCACCACGACCAGCGAGAGGCCGAGCAGGATGTCGTCCACTCAGGTTGTCCCGTCGTCTCGCGCCTCGTCGGAGCCCTGCTCCCCGGAAGGCACGGGGCCCGGATCCGACCGGCCCAGGTTTGCGACGATTACGGCCACGACGGTGACCATGTAGATCTGGCCGATCAGGGCCTCCGCCGCGGTCAGCGAGCGACCGAGGTCGGTGCCCGGGGTGAAGTCACCGAAGCCGACCGTGGTGATCGTGATCAGGCTGAAGTAGATGTAGTCACCGATCGTGTTCCACTTCTCGCCCTGGCTGAAGAAGGGCTCGCTGCCGACCTCACCGATCACCGCGAATGCGTAGGCGAACGAAAGCGCCAGCAACAGGTAGGCGCAGAGCACGCCCATCATCGTCTGGACGGTGATCTTGCGGTCTGCGCGCACCTGCCGTACCAGCCCCATCGATACCAGCGGCAAGGAGGCGAGAATCACCAGCGAAAACGCTGAGGCGCACGTAGCCCGAGTCGGGTCCTCGGTGAAACCCGCCTGAAAGATGGCGCCGACGACCGCGAGCAGCAGGATCGCCAGAAAGCCTTTGAGTATGCGGCGGTCGGTCTCGGCCGCGGACAGGGTCGCAAACACGGCGATCCCCTGAAGCAGCATCGTACCGACGCGCAGCCACTCGCCCTCGGGAGTAGCGATCGCGTAGACCAGCGCGACGAGCAGCAGGACCAGCGCCAGGCCGTAGCGCTCGGCTATGCCCGCCCGCAGGTTCAATTCGCCGGGCCCGGATCGGTTTCGATGTCGGTGATCGTGAAGATGTCTTCGCCGCGCACCCGTCCGGCGGGAATCGACTCGTCGCCGGCCAGCAGGCGCCCGAGGGCGTCCTCCTTGCCGTCACCGGTGACCAGGAACAGGATCTTGGCAGCCCGGTCGATCGCCGGATAGGTGAGCGTCATGCGGCGCGTGCCCTGGTACTCGCCCGAGGTCAGGGCCACGTCGCGGTCTCGGACCTCGAGAACCGGGTCACCTGGAACCAGCGATGCCGTGTGGCCGTCCGGTCCGAGTCCGAGATGAACCAGATCGAGGCTCTCGGGAAGCGAGTAGGCGTAAGCCGCTGCGGCCGTCTCGAGATCGTCTTCGCCGACCGGCATCGGCCTGATCGCGGCCTGGCAGACCAACGGAAGGCTGAGGACGAGATGGGTCAGGTTGCGCTCGGGGCTGCCGGTCGGCGCGATGCGCTCGTCCACCTGGAAGAGGTTCGTCTTCGACCACTCCATGCTTCCTTCGGCCAGCAGTTCGAGGGTCTTCCATGGCGTCTTGCCGCCGCTCACCGCGAAGTTGAAGCGGCCGCGCTCGGCGATTGCCGCGGCGGCGCTGAGCTCGATGAATGCCGCGGCCTCGCGGGCCGCCACATCGGCGTCGGCGACCGTCCGGGTCAGCACGCCCGGCCCTCCGGTTTCCTCAGCGCCCGGCACCCTCGCCTAGCCCTGTCCGTCCTTCGGGCCGCCGCCTCCATCCGAGGCGGGCTTCTCGTCGTGTCCGCCGAACTGCTTGCGCATCGCCGACATCACCTTGTCACCGAAGTCGCCCAGCCCCCGGGAGGAGAAGCGCTCGTAGAGCGCCGCGGTCAGCACCGGCGCCGGCACGCCCTCTTCGATCGCGGCGATCGAGGTCCAGCGACCCTCCCCCGAATCGGATACCCGTCCGGAGAACTCCTTCAGATCGGGCGATTCGGCAAGGGCCGCCGCGGTCAGGTCGAGCAGCCAGGACCCGATTACGCTGCCCCGGCGCCAGACTTCGGCGACCTCGGGGATGTCGATGTCGTACTGGTAGAACTCGGGCTGCTCGAGCGGCGCGGTCTCGGCATCGTCTTGCCGGCTCACGGTTCCGGCGTCGGCGTTCTCGAGGATGTTCAGGCCTTCGGCGAAGGCGGCCATCATCCCGTACTCGATCCCGTTGTGGACCATCTTCACGAAGTGGCCGGCTCCCGCCTGGCCGCAGTAGAGGTAGCCCTTTTCGGCCGGCGAAGGATCGCCGCTGAGGCCCGGTGTTCGCTCGGCGTCACCGATCCCGGGGGCGATCGTTTCGAAGATCGGCTCGATCCGCCGGTAGGCGGACTCGGGCCCGCCGATCATCAGGCAGTATCCGCGCTCGAGACCGAATACGCCACCGCTGGTTCCGCAGTCGAGGTGGTCGATCCCCTTCTCGGACAGCTCGGCGGCGATCCGGATGTCATCGCGGTAGTAGGTGTTGCCGCCGTCGATGATCGCGTCGCCGGATTCGAGTTGAGCGGCGACGTCCTCGATCGTCTTGCGGGTGATCTCACCGGCCGGGACCATGACCCAGACCGCCCTCGGAGGGGTCAGCTTCGAGGCGAGGTCAGCCAGGTCCGACGCCGGGATCGCGCCCTCTTCGCCGAGCGCCGCGGTCACCTCCGGATTCACGTCGTAGACGACGCAGGTGTGGCCGTCGCGCATCAACCTTCGGGCGATGTTCGCCCCCATCCGACCGAGACCGACTATTCCTAGTTCCATGACCGCATACTAAGCAGGGTTGCCGGCTGCCGCATGGACGGGCGTCGGCTTCCAGCCACCGGATACCCTCCACGGCATGAGCAAGAAACAGGAATCGGGTCGACGCAGACGAACAGGCGGCCAGCGACGCCCTGGTGATCTTCGGGATCACCGGAGACCTCGCCCGCAAGATGACCTTCAGGGCGCTCTACAGGCTGGAGGGCCGGGGCAAGCTCGACTGTCCGATCATCGGTGTCGGCAGGCGCAGCGACTGGGGCCACGAAACGATGCGCCAGCGGGCACGCGAATCGATCGTGGACACCCTCGGCGAGATCGATGAAGAAGTGTTCGCCCGGCTGGCCGGGCGCATGCGCTTCGTTGCCGGCAACTTCGACGAACCGTCGACCTTCGAGACCCTGGCCGGCGAGCTCGAGCAGTACGAGCGTCCGATCTTCTACCTCGAGATCCCGCCCAGCCTCTTCTCACCGGTGATCCACCGTCTCCACGAAGCCGGCCTCACCGATAAGGGCCGCTTCGTGATCGAGAAGCCCTTCGGTCACGACCTGGCCTCGGCCCGTGCCCTCCAGGCCGACCTGACCGAAAACCTGCGCGAGGACCAGATCCTGCGGATCGACCATTACCTCGGCAAGGAGCCGGTGATGGACATCACCTACCTGCGCTTCGCCAACTCGATCCTCGAGCCGGTCTGGAACCGGGACAACGTCGCTTACGTCCAGATGACGATGGCCGAGAGCTTCGGGGTCGAAGACCGTGGCCGGTTCTACGAAGGAGTCGGGGCGATCCGGGACGTGGTCCAGAACCACATGCTCCAGGTTCTGGCGCTGATCGCGATCGAACCACCCAGCTCGAACCAGCACGACTCGATCCGCGCGAAGAAGCTCGAACTCTTCCAGTCGATGGGCGCCGCCGAGCCCGCCCGCTGCGTGCGCGGACAGTACGACGGCTACCGGGACATCCCGGAAGTCGCCGACGATTCGAACATCGAGACCTACGCCGCCCTCCAGCTCGAGATCGACAACTGGCGCTGGGCCGGCGTGCCTTTCTACCTGCGGACCGGCAAGTTCCTCCCGGTCAAGCACACCGAAGTGAGGGTCGTCTTCAAACGGCCGCCCGGGGTCGGCATCGGCGACGGGCACAAGCCCGGCCACAACCAGATGGTTATCCGGATCGACCCGGACCCCGGCGCCCGGATGCGCTTCATCGCCAAGGCGGCGGGTGAAGACATGTTCGAGCCGGCCGACCTCGACGTCCTTTTCGAGAAGGAACCCGGTACCGAGCCCGAGCCTTACGAGCGGCTGCTCGACGACGCGATCCACGGGCGCTACGACCTCTTCACCCATGCCGACGCGATCGAGGAGACCTGGCGCATCGTGCAGCCACTGCTCGACGACCCCGGCGAGGTGGTCCCCTACGAAAAGGGCACCTGGGGTCCGAAGGAGGCCGACCGCCTGGTCAAGGGTGTCTGCGAGTGGAACAGTCCCTGGCGCCCGGTGGAGCAGGCATCGCAGCGCCGGGTGCTGGGCGGCTGAGTCGCACCGCCCCTGCGAGGCGCGATCGGCGAAGATGTACCCGGACGGAGGGTCCCGAGATCGAAACCCGAACAGCAGTCAGGAATCAACATTGAGTGATCTGAACATCATCGTCGAGGTCCCCAAAGGGAGCCGCAACAAATACGAGTACGACGAGGAACTGGGCGGCATCAAGCTCGACCGGTTCCTCTTCTCATCGATGGTCTACCCGGTCGACTACGGCTTCGTGCCGCATACGATGGGCGAAGACGGCGACCCCCTTGACGCCATGGTCTGTGTTTCGGAGCCGACTTTCCCGGGCTGCATCATTCCGGCGACGGCGATCGGCATCTTCCGGATGAAGGACGAAGGCCAGATCGACGACAAGGTGCTCTGCGTTCCGGCTGAGGACCCGAACTGGAGCTGGGTCGAGACGCTGGACATGCTGCCGGAGCAGCTGCGCGACGAGATTTCGCACTTCTTTTCGGTCTACAAACAGCCCGAAGGCAAGCACGTCGACGTCGACGGCTGGTACCCCAAGGAGGCCGCCATAGAGGTCATCGAGGAGTCACTGGAGCGCCAGCGCCGGATCGACGCCCTCGACGGCTGAACACCGAAGTTCCTGCCGTGCCGGCCCGACGGTCCGGGCTGTCTCGAATCGCCAGGCGCGACCGGACGGTTCAGGCAGCGGCCTTGGCGGCGAGCTGACCGCAGGCGGCGTCGATGTCACGGCCGCGGGTCAGCCTGACCGTGGCGTGGATACCGCGCTTCATCAGGGTGGACCTGAAGTGTTCGATCGCCTCGCGTGAGGAACCCTGGTACTCGTTGCCACTCGGGTTGTAGGGGATCAGGTTGACCTTGAAATCGTTCTTCGGCAACAGCAGGTCGGCCAGTTCGTGGGCGAGTTCAGGGCTGTCGTTGACCCCATCGAGCATCAGGTACTCGATGAATACCTTGCGCTTGCGGGTGTGGCGCCACTCGCGGCAGGCATCGACCACCTGCCTGATCGGATACCTGTCGTTGATCGGCATGATCCGCGAGCGCAGAGCGTCGTTCGGAGCATGCAGGGAAAGGGCCAGACGGACCGCCGGGCCTTCGGTGATGACCCGCTCGATGCCTGGCAACCAGCCGACCGTCGAAATCGTCGTATGGGAGTTCGCGATGCCGACGTCGGGCAGGCGTTCGCAGACGGCCAGGACGTTGTCGAGGTTCATCATCGGCTCGCCCATGCCCATGAATACCGTCTGATTGACCGGTTCGATACGGCGGAAGTGGAGAGCCTGGTCGAGGATTTCGGACTCGGTCAGGTTGCGCCCGAACTTCATCGTGCCGGTCGCACAGAACGTGCAGGTCAGCGGGCATCCGGACTGGCTCGAGAGGCAAAGCGAGCGACGGCCGTCGCGGTAGCGCATCAGCACGGCCTCGACCGGCCTGCGGTCGCCGGTCATGAAGAGGGCCTTCTCGGTGCCGTCCACCGACTTCGCCGATGCATCCACCTCCAGCGTGGATATCGGCAGCCTCTCGGCCAGCCCGGAACGCAGGCCGGCCGGCAGGTTGCTCATCTCATCGAAGGAGCCGGCGCCCCGGGCCAGCCACTGCCAGACCTGCGAGGTCCGGTAGGCCGGCTCGCCGAGTTCGGCCATCGTGCTTTCGAGAGACTCCAGGTCCATAGGGAGAGTGTCGCACCTGCGGACGGTTCAACCGGCGAGCCAGGCCCGGATCGCCGCTCCGTCCTGATCAAGGGCAGGCGCCCGGCGGCGGGTGCTCACCGGGGTTGCCGAGAGCTCGAGCGGCGAGCGGGGACTGCGAACGCCGTCGAACTCGTCAACCGGGTCGAGCCCGAGGGAATCGGCGAGAGCGAATCCACCACCGATGTCGTTCACCGGCCCGGCGGGCACGCCGGCCGTACTGAGAGCCCCGGTCCAGTAGTCGACGGAATCAAGCCCCAGGCGGGACTCCAGCTCGGATCGCAACTGGTCGCGGTTGCGCACCCGGTCACTGTTCCCGGTGAAGCGCTCGTCTTCAGCCAGCTGGGGGGCGCCGAGGGTGCGTACGAGCTGGTGGAACTGGTGGTCGTTTCCGGCACAGACCATCAGCATTCCGTCGGCTGCCGCATAGGTACTGAACGGCTCGATGCTCGGATGGACGTTGCCCATCCGGGAAGGCGATTCGCCGGTGTTCAGCAGGGATGACGCCTGGTTGGCCAGTGAAGCCAGCGCCGTCGAGAGCAGGTTCACCTCGACTCTCTGGCCGACCCGGTCCCGATCGCGGACCCTCAGTGCCGCGAGGATTCCGTTGACGGCGTTGAGGCCGGCGATCACGTCAACCAGGGCGACGCCGGTCTTGCTCGCCTCACCGTCGGCCGGGCCGGTGACCGACATCAACCCGCTCACCGCCTGGACGAGTGGGTCGTAACCCGCCATGCCTGCACCCTCCCGGCGGCCGAATCCGGTGATCGAGCAGTAGACGAGTCCGGGGTTGGCGGCCGAGACAGTCTCGTAGTCGAGTTCGAACCTGTCCATGGTGCCGGGGCGGAAGTTCTCGATCAGGACATCGGCCCGACTGACCAGTTCCCGCGCGAGGGCGAGATCCTCCGGATCTTTCAGATCGAGTGTCAGCGAGCGCTTGTTGCGGTTGACCGTCAGGAAGTAGGTCGAACGGCCTTCGGCGTCGGTGGGCGGAAGCCACGACCGGGTCTCGTCACCGGCCGGCGGCTCGACCTTGATCACATCGGCGCCGAGGTCGCCGAGGGTCATCGCAGCGAGCGGCCCGGCCAGGACCCGGCTGAAATCAGCCACGAGGATTCCGTCGAGAGCACCCATACCGACATGGTGACGGACGGCGCGGCTTTCGTCGCGGCCGGTGCCGCCGCGCCGACGCCTGCCTCACGTCGGGCCTGCTTCAGGTATCGAGTTCCGGGATGAATTCCCGGACGTGCCCGGTGATCGTCTCCCGGACCCAGCGCTTGGTCTCGGGGTCGGACATGCGATAGCGCCCGAGCAGCATCTTCTGATCATCCAGCGGCAGGCCGGCGATCTCCCAGGAGACCGCAAGCCGCTCGAAGAGCAGCTCGGTCCGGCGCTGCCAGATGTCGTCGACGTTGGCGGCGGCGTTGCTCATCTGCTCGCCGACCTTGGCGATCGAGCCCGGTGAGAGCTGCTGCCTGAGGACCAGCACGCCGCCGTCGGAATCGGTGTAACTGGAGGTCGGCGGCTTAGGCCTGGGGCGGCGGTCGCGCCGGTTCTTCTTCTTCGCCATCGCGGCCATTCTTACCGCTCACGAGCTCGGCGTCCCCGAGGCCCGCGAACCTGACCTTCTTCTGGCTGTCCTGGCTGGCGAGCTCAGCGATCGCCGCGTACAGGAGCAGGTCGATCCCGAGTCCGAAAACGGCGGTGAACTGGGAGTCGAGAAAGGAAAAGAAGCGGGTCACGAAGATCGATACGAGCAGAGCCAGACTGAAGGCACGATAGGCACGCTGGTGCTCGTCACGACGGATTCGGAAGACGCCCAGAGCCACGAAGCCGACCGAGACCATGATCGAGATCGAACGCAGGCTGGCGCTCAGGCTCGATTCCTCGCCCGGTATCGCACTGCCATCGTTCACATCACCGATGTTGATCTCGATCGCCGCCGCACCGAGCATCGAAAGCACCGCCCAGGCGACGATGACCGCGGTCAGTACCGCGCCGAACTGCGGGAGCTCGGTCAGCGCCGTGATCCTTCGATGCAGCCCGCCGGCCCAGCGCGAGAGCCGCGACGGCTCGCCGGTCGGGGTGACGGAAACCTGGTTGAAGAAAGCCCTGGCCTGCCCGACTCGGGGGTCCTCCTGATCGGATCGGTCGAGCAACTCCATCGCGGTCTCCCGATCGTTGTGCCGGAACTCGCCGGTCACCGTGGCAGGGAGGAATGCGAGCGCGTTGGCGAGAGCGGTTCCCGGGTCCAGAGACTGGCGCCGCGAGAGCTCCCGGATCGCCAGGAACATGATGATGAAGATCAGGTAGATGATCCCGGCCGCCGGCTTGAAGAAGTAGTCGTTGTCTTCGGTGACGAATTTGCCGAGCTCGTCGATGAAGAAGCCGAAGCCGATTCCTCCGAGGACCGCGGTGACGACCCGCGCCCAGCGGTTGAGGTAGATCAGCGATATCCAGATCGCCAGGGCCATGAAGATTCCGCCGTAGAGCAGGTGCGCGATGTGCAGGCCGCCGCCGCCGAGCTGGGGGTAGTTGGTCAGCCATAGCTGGGTCCGGATGACCAGGATCATCGTCACCCCGGCGATCAGGAACCACTCCAGCTTCTGCACGAAGTCGTAACTGCGAATCGGGTTGTTGATCAGATGCCTCACCTGTCCCGCAGCGACTCCATGAACCATTAATAGCGGCAGCGGCTACCGCCACCCGGGCGAACCGACAGGTCAGCCTGACCTGTCGCTCAAAGGCGGCCCGGCTACAGGTGGTTACGACCGGGCGGCGAGTCGAGGTCGAGTTCCGGGCCCATCGGGACGACCTGGGTCGGATTGATCCCGGGATGGGTGACGTAGTAGTGGCGCTTGATGTGGTCGAAATCGACCGTCTCGCGGATTCCCGGGTACTGGTAGAGCTCGCGCAGGTAGCCGGAGAGGTTTTCGTAGTCCTCGATGCGCCTCTGGTTGCACTTGAAGTGGCCGACGTACACCGGATCGAACCTGACCAGCGTCACGAAAAGCCGCCAGTCGGCTTCGGTGATCGAACCCCCGGCCAGGTAGCGCTTTTCGGCCAGCAGGTCGTCGGCCCAGTCGAGCGCCTCGAAGAGGTCGATGAAGGCCTCTTCGTATGCCCACTGGGTCGATGCGAAGCCGCAGCGGTACACACCGTTGTTGATGCTGTCGTACACCCTCTGGTTGATCACGTCGATCTCGTCCGCGCAGCGGCTCCGGGTACAGGTCGAGCTCGGGATCGGTCGCGAAGTCGTTGAACTCGGAGTTGAGCATGCGGATCACTTCCGAGCTCTCGTTGTTGACGGCCCGGTTCTCCTGCTTGTCCCAGAGCAGCGGGACCGTGACCCGCCCGTCGAAGCCGGGCTCGCTCAGTTCGTAGGCCTCGGACAGGTACTCGAAGCCGTTGACCGGGTCCGGCTCTTCGTCTGTGAAGCGCCAGCCGCGATCGTCGCGGACAGGATCGACGACGGTGAGCGATATCGCCTCTTCGAGGCCCTTCAGCTTGCGCAGGATGACCGCCCTCGACGCCCAGGGACAGGCCAGGGATACGTAGAGGTGGTAGCGACCGGCCTCGGCCGGGTGGCCGGACGAACCATCGGCGGTGACGGTTGACCTGAATACGCTCTGCTGCCGTACGAAGGCTCCACTACTGTCGGTTTCCTTGGGGAACTGCGCTTGGGCCACTGATGCCTTTCGGTTTCGGTTCGCTGTCGGGTCAATCCTAGGCAGACGGACCCACGGGCAGCATCGGTAAGTGCTGCGCAACCGCGACAGACGGTCGCCCGCGATGCGATTACCGTGGTCACGCGAACGCCGCGGCCTTCGGGAACCGCAGCTGGCAGGCGGGGTGACCGGTCGGCAGAGGCCTTGGAAACGCTAGTTTTCGGCACCGCGACGCCCGTCCCCGCCCATGCCCCGTACACCTTTCTCCAACCGAAGCCTCGCCCTGGTCGCCGCCGCAATCGCGGCCGTGGCCGTGTTCGCCTCCGGTTGCGGATCCGAGGGCAGCGAGGAGCCGGAACGCACGCTGACGATCTACGTCAGCCAGCCGATGACCGGCGGACGTGGCGGCGAAGATACCGTCCGGGCCGTGGAGATCGCCGTCGCCAACCAGGGAGGCGCGATCGGCAGCGCGGCAATCGAAGTGATCGGTCTCAACGACGCCGACCCGGACGGGCAGTTCGACCCCGCCATGGTCAAGGCAAACGCCCGTCGGGCGGCGGACGACCCCTCGACGATCGCCTACATCGGCGAATACGACTCCGGGGCCACCGAGCTCGCAATGCCGATCCTCAACCGGGCCGGCATCCTCCACGTCAGTTCCGGCTCGACCGCGGTCAAACTGACCAGGCCGTCGCCCGAACTCGCCAAGAAGCTGAGGCCGACCGGAATCCGCAGCTTCGCCAGGGTGATCCCGAACGACACCGTCCAGGCAGCGGCGCTGACCGAATTCATGGATGAGGAATCGGTCGACAAGGTTTTCGTGGTCAACGACGGCGGGACCTACGGCACCGGGCTGGAGCAGTACTTCAGACGCGCCGCCAGGACCAGCGCGGTCGCAGGTCGAAAGCCGGCGGCACGGTCACGGCCCGGACCGATCTGGCCGAGCTCGCAGTGCAGATTGACGAGTCCGGCAGCGACGCCCTGCTCTACGCCGGATCCGACATCGCGGTCGGGCTCGATCTATTCGAAGCGATCCACCGGGCCGATCCTTCGATCAAGCTGTTCGGCGGCGACGGCATCTCTCTGAGCGGCTTCCTGGAAGGCCTCGGCGACATCGAGCTCGATACCTACGTCACCGCTCCGACCCTGCCGGCCGGCAACTACGCGGTGAGCGGCGAGGATTTCCTGAGCAGCTTCCGCGAGCAGTTCGGCCGGGACGCCGAGTCGGTTGCGATCTTCGGCTATGAAGCCGGCAACGCGGTCCTCGACTCGATCCGAATCGGCGTTCGCGGCAACATCGCTACCGAGGCGATCTCAACCCTGAGGAACAGCACTCGGGACGCCTTCTTCTCGATCAGCGAGCGACCTTCGGCCCTGGGCAGCTACTCGATCGACTCTTACGGAGATACGACCTTGACCTTCTACGGGGCCTACCGGGTCGAGAACGGCCAGCTCGTACTGGGCCGGGCGATCGACGTTCCGCTGTCCGTACTCCAGACGGTGGGCGAATGATCCTGCTGATCATCGCCGGCATCGTCGCCCTGGGCACCCTGGTCACCCTCGGAGCGATCCTGCTCGTGAAGCTGCTCATCCCCCACTACGTGACCGGCTGGGAGAAGAACAGCTCTTCTGTATTCGCCTTCGCCGGGACGCTCTACGCCCTGGTGGTCGGCTTCGTACTGGCTTTCGCCCTGCAGGGCTACCAGGAGACGAGCGCCGACGCGGGAGCGGAAGCGAACTCGGTCAGGGCACTTTCGAGGGCGGCGACGCTTTTCGACGCCGACAGCCGCGACCGGATCGGACACGAGTTGATCTGTTACGCGCGAGCGGTCATCGACGAGGAGTGGCCGCTGATGGCCGGCGGGGACCGGTCGGAACTGGCCGGAGCAGCCAACGACCGGCTGTTCCAGACCTTCGGGCGGCTCGGACGGACCAACAGCACCAATGCTGCGCTGTCGAGCTCTCTCGACCGGGTGCGCGAACTGGGCCAGGCCCGGGCGTCAAGGCTGCAGGCAAGCAGCGAAGACCTGCCACTGATCTTCTGGCTGTTCCTGATCGGCGGTGGTCTGATCATCTGCCTGTTCGCCGCGATCGTGATCGGCCGGGAGCGCTTTCTGATGCAGTTCATTTACCTGCTTCCGCTTGCCATGCTGCTGATCAGCTCGATCTACCTCGTCTATACGTTCGAGCAGCCGTACAGCGGCACCAACGCGATCGAACCGACCTCGATGGAGATCGCCCTCGAGTCGGTGGTCGACTTCGTGCCGGACCCCCGGGCCGACCGGCCCTGCCCCTGATTTCCTGGCGACGGCCGCGCCAACCTGATCAGGGCGGGCAAGTTATAGGCTGCTAAGCCCCGATGCCCGCCCCGCTCCTCTCAATCGAAGGTGTGCTCACCGAGATGAAGGAACGGTTCCTGGCGAACCGGGACCTGATCATCAGGGCCACGCTGCTCTTTGCCCTGCTTTCGGTTCTGATCGCCGCGGCGGGCTCCGGCGGGGCATTCGGAGAGGCAGTCTCACTCGGGCTGTCGCTGCTGGCCGGGGTCGCCTACACCGGGATGATCATCCACCTGCTCTGCGTCCTCCGGAAGCGACGAAGATCTGGCCGGGCTGTGGAAGGGAATCCTGCCGGTTCTCGCCAGGCTGATCTGGGTCACCCTGCTGACCGGGATCATGGTCGTCGCCGGGCTGCTGCTCTTCATCGTTCCCGGCCTGATCCTGATCACGATCTGGTCGGTCGCGATCGAGTCGGTAGTGGTCGAGCGGGCAACCGTCCTCGGGAGCCTGAACCGCAGCAGGGAACTGATCCGCGGAAACGGCTGGCGGGTATTCCTCTTCCTGGTCGTGCTCGCGCTGATCCTGCTCATGGCGGTGACCCTGGCGCTGCTCGTCGCAGCGCCTTTCGGGACCGGCCTGCTCGGAGCCGCGGTCTCGGCCTTCACCGTCGCGGCGCTGGTCAACCCGATCCTGGTCATCGGTCCCGCTTCGCTCTACAACTGCCTGACCGGCAACTCGCTGGCCGATCAGACCCTGGCAGATGCTCCGGATCCGGTCGACGGGATGCCGGGCGCTCCCACTGATCCGGACCGGGAATGAGCCGGCGAGGGTAGGCTGCACGGAATGGAGACCTACCGGACGCCCGACGACCGCTTCGAGAACCTTCCCGGCTTTCCCTGGGAGCCGAATTTCCGCGAATGGCAGGGGATGCGGCTGGCCCACATCGACGAGGGCGACGGCCCGCCCGTTCTGATGCTTCACGGAGAGCCGACCTGGGGTTTTCTGTACCGCAAAGTCATGGCCCCGTTGCTCGAGGCCGGCTATCGCTGCGTGGTGCCGGACCTGCCGGGCTTCGGACGCTCCGACAAGCCCGTGGACGACGAGTGGTACACGATGGACCGCCACACCGATGCAGTCGTGACCCTGATCGACGAACTGGACCTGAACGACATCACCCTGGTCTGCCAGGACTGGGGCGGGCCGATCGGGCTGCGCACGGCGACCATCGAGCGGCCGGAAAGGTTCTCCCGGCTGGTTGCGATGGATACCGGCATATTCAACGGACACCAGAAGATGAGCGAGAACTGGTTCCACTTCCGCGACTTCATCGCCAGCCACCGGGACATCCGGATCGAAATGCCGATCCGCGGGGCCTGCGCGACCGAGCTCAGCGACGAGGTGGTCGCCGCCTATACGGCCCCCTTCCCGAACGAGGAGTCGAAGGCCGGGCCCAGGACCTTCCCGCCGATGATCCCGCTCGAACCCGACGCGCCGGGGGCCGCCGCCGGCCAGGCGACAGCCGAGTACCTGAGTACGGACGACCGGCCGGCGCTGCTGCTCTGGGCTGATTCGGACCCGGCGCTGCCGCTCGATCCGGTCGGTCGCAAGGTGCAGACGCTGTTCCCCACCGCCGAGCCGCTGACCGTGATCGAGAACGCCGGCCACTTCCTTCAGGAGGACCAGGGCGAAGTGATCGGCAACAAGATCGCCGAATGGCTCGGATCACCGGGCTGATTGCACCGGGCACCGGACGAGATCGGTCCGCGGCGCAGCAGTAGTCTCAAGGCCATGGGGGTGAAACGGTCCTGAGCGAATCATCGGCACCGAAGAAGCAGGGGCTGGTTCTCGCTTCGCTGATCCTGGTCGCCGCGGTGGCGAACCTCAATCTGGCGGTCGCGAACGTCGCCCTGCCCGACATCGGCAAGGCCTTCGACGCCAGCCAGACCAGCCTCAACCTGGTCGCGGTGGGCTACTCGCTCGGCCTTGCCGGATCGGTGCTCTACCTCGGCGCGGTCGGCGACCGCTACGGGCGCAAGACGATGCTGATCCTCGGCACGGCGCTGGCCATACCGGCCTCGGTAATGGCTGCCCTGTCGCCGACCATCGAGGTCCTGTTCGTCGCCCGGGTCTTCGGTGGACTCGCGGCCGGCATGGCCTTCCCGACGACGCTGGCCCTGATCACCGCGCTCTGGTCCGGTCCCGGTCGGACCAAGTCGATCGCGCTCTGGTCCGGGCTCGGCGGTGCGATCTCCGCCCTCGGGCCGCTGATCTCGGGCGCCCTGCTGACCGAGTTCGCATGGGGCTCGGTCTTCCTGGTGACGATCCCGCTCGCCCTGGTCGCGCTGGTGATGGCCGCGAAGCTGGTCCCCTCTCACGTGAACGAAACCACCGACCCGGTCGACCACCTCGGCGGCATGCTGTCGATCCTGATGGTCGCCGGCGTGGTGCTGGCGATCAACTTCGTACCGCCAACCTACGCCGTGACCACGATGCTCGGCCTGCTGGCGATCGGCCTGGCCGCCGGCGCCGGCTTCTTCATCCGCCAGCGCCGCGTCAAGAACCCCCTCTACGACCTGGAAGTAGCCGCCAGGCGGATCTTCTGGGTCGCCGCTGTGGCGGGGATCATCGTCTTCGGAACGCTGATGGCGGCGATGTTCATCGGCCAGCAGTACCTGCAGAACGTGCTCGGCTACTCGACCCTCGATTCCGGCCTGGCCATCCTGCCCGCGGCCGTCTTCCTGGTTCTGATCGCCCCACGCTCCGCCAAGATGGTCGAGAGGTACGGGGCCAGGGTCACCCTGCTGGTCGGCTACCTGTTCTGCTTCCTCGGTTTCGTCGCGATGCTGACCCTCTGGGACGAAGGTGCCGCCTACTGGAAGATCGGCCTCGGCTACGCCCTGGTCGGCGCCGGTGTCGGCTTTGCCGGTACGCCGGCCTCCCACTCCCTGACCTGCTCGGTTCCGGTGCGGCGGGCCGGCATGGCCTCGGCAACCTCCGACCTGCAGCGCGACCTCGGCGGGGCGATCATGCAGTCGATGCTCGGTTCGGTCCTGACGGCGGGGTATACGGCCAAGTTCGCGTCCCTGATCGCGTCTTCACCCGACGCCGACAAGGTCTCGTCCAAGACCGAGGCCGAACTCGAGAACTCGTTCTCCAGCGCCGCCAATACCGCCGAGCAATACCCCCAGTACGCCAAGCAGATCATCTCGGCCGCGAGGGAGTCCTTCCTCCAGGGGGACCAGTGGGCATACATCGCGGGCATGGCAGCGATAGCGCTCGGTGCGGGCGTGGTCTGGTTCCTCTTCCCGAAACACAAGGACGAACTGCGCCTGCTGGATCAGTACGGCGCCGAAGACGAAGAGTCTTCAGAAGCACCGCCGGTCAGCTGACCGCTTCGCCCGCGCGGTTCTCGCGGGCCTGCTGCAGCGCCCCGAGGATTACCTCCGGCGGCTGGGCCCCCGAAACGAGCAGCGAGCGGTCGATCACGAAAGCCGGCACACCCGTCAGGCCGAGCTCATGGGCCTCTCCCAGCTCATCCCCGACCTCGGGCTTGAATCTCTCGCCGGCCAGCATCTCCGACGCGGTCGCGGATTCGAGGCCGGCCCGGGCGGCGATTTCGGCCAGCACCTCCCGATCGGCCAGGTTCTCGCCGTGCGTGAAATAGGCCGCGAACAACGCCTCGACCATCTCGTCCTCGCGGTCGAGTGAGCGGGCCAGGTGAAGCAACCGGTGGGCGTCGAAGGTATTCACGTGCACCACTCCTTCGAAGTCCATGTCGAGGCCGGTCGACTCGGCCATCGCTGCGACCCGACCGCTCATCTCCCGGGCCTGCTCGACCGTGATCCCGTACTTGGCGGCGAGCAGGCCGTGGGTGTCGCCGCGGGGTTCGCTCGGCGCCGCCGGGTCGAGCTGGAAGCTGCGCCAGGTGACTTCGACTTCGTCGGCGTGGGGGAAGGCCTCCAGGGCCCGCTCGAAGTGCCGCTTGCCGATGTAACAGAACGGGCAGGCGACATCGGAAAAGATCTCGACTCTCACCCCCTGAGCGTAGCGGCCCGCTCCGGGCGGGCGCCCTGGAGCCGCCGCGACTGCCGAGGGCCGCTGCGACTAGGGTTGCGCCAATGGCTGACTTCATCTACACGATGTACAAAGTGTCCCGATCGCATCCGCCGAACAAGGACGTGCTGGTCGACATCTCGCTCAACTTCCTGCCGGGGGCCAAGATCGGGATCCTCGGCTACAACGGCGCCGGCAAGTCCACCCTGCTCAGGATCATGGCCGGCACCGACACCGAATACCAGGGCGATGCCCAGCTCCGGCAGGGCGCGACGGTGGGAATGCTGGAGCAGGAACCCCACCTCGATGAGAGCAAGGACGTCAAGGGCAACGTGGAAGACGGCGTGAGGGAGACACGCGACCTGCTCGACCGCTTCAACGAACTCGCCGCCAACTACTCCGAAGAGACCGCCGACGAGTTCGGCCGGCTCCAGGCGAAGATCGACGCCGCCGACGCCTGGAACCTCGACACCATGCTCGACAACGCGATGGACGCCCTGCGTCTGCCGCCCCCTGATGCCGACGTGAGCAAGCTCTCCGGTGGCGAGCGGCGGCGCGTGGCCCTCTGCCGGCTGCTGCTCAGCTCACCCGACCTGCTTCTGCTCGACGAACCGACCAACCACCTCGACGCCGAGTCGGTCGCCTGGCTCGAACGCTTCCTCGAGGAGTACAAGGGCACGGTCGTCGCCGTGACCCACGACCGGTACTTCCTCGACAACGTCGCCGGTTGGATTCTGGAACTCGACCGCGGACGCGGCATTCCTTTCGAGGGCAACTACTCGTCCTGGCTCGAGCAGAAGCAGGAGCGGCTTGCCCAGGAGGAGCGCAAGGAGACAGCCCGGTCCCGCACCATCGCTTCGGAACTCGAATGGGTGCGCGAGAACCCGAAAGGCCGGCGCAAGAAGTCCAAGGCCCGCCTGGCCCGCTACGAAGAGCTGCTGGCCGAAGAAAAGAACGTGCGACTGGACTCGGTGCAGATCCACATCCCGGCCGGCCCGCGGCTGGGCGGAGTGGTGATCGAAGCCGAAGACATCAAGAAGGGCTTCGGCGACCGGCTGCTGGTCGAGGACCTCTCTTTCAAGCTGCCGCCGGCCGGCATCGTCGGCGTGATCGGCCCCAACGGCGCCGGCAAGACGACGCTGTTCCGGATGATCGTCGGCGACGAAAAGCCCGACAGCGGCAGCCTGCGCCTGGGCGAGACCGTCCAGCTGGCATACGTGGACCAGTCCCGCGACTCTCTCGATCCCGAGAAGAGCGTCTGGGAGGAGATCTCGGCAGGCGACGAGACGATCGACGTCGGTGGCCGCGAAATGAACTCCAGGGCCTATGTCGGTGGCTTCAACTTCAAAGGCAGCGACCAGCAGCGCAAGGTCGGTGTGCTTTCGGGCGGCGAGCGCAACCGCGTCCACCTGGCCAAGCTGCTGCGATCGGGCGGAAACCTGCTGCTGCTCGACGAGCCGACCAACGACCTCGACATCGACACCCTGCGGGCCCTGGAAGAGGCGCTGCTCGGCTTCGCCGGCTGCGCGGTGGTCATCTCGCACGACCGCTGGTTCCTCGACCGCGTGGCCACCCACATCCTCGCCTTCGAAGGCGACTCCGAGGTCGTCTGGTTCGAAGGCAACCTCGATGCCTACGAAGAGGACCGGCGGCGACGCCTCGGCCCCGAAGCCGACCGCCCCCACCGCATCACCTACAAGAAGCTCGTACGCGACTGAGTCCTGTCAGCGTCACCTGCCCGGGCCCGCCCGGTTTGTCCTTGATCAGAAGGCGCAATGTCGGAGGCGGCTCCCGTCCGGAGCGAACGGATGGGGGCGGTTTCTCTGGCGGGCGCCGCAGCGTATAGGATCTCGGTCGAAAAAAAGACTTTCGGGTACCGCTACTTCTGCTTCGAAGGGGGGTTTCGAAGTCTTGTAGCGCCTAAACCAAACCTAAATGGAGGAGTTGTCTTGTTCTCGAGTCACAAGAGTCGTCTGAGACCTGTGCTTTTCGCACTCGTCGCAATGCTTTCGTTCGGCGCATTCGCCGGACCGGCCCAGGCAAAGAATCCGAAGCCGGTATCCGTATTCCCGGCCCCGAAGACTCCCGTCGCCTCTGACGAGACGACTGTCAGCTTCCGCGGCCTGAAGCCGAAGAACCTCGGCAAGGTCCGGCTTGTCGGCGGGCAGACCGGCAAGGTCGGCTATACGCGCTTGAGGCACTCAGACGGTAAGGGCGTCAGCATCGTGCCGAAGAAGTCCTTCGTGCCCGGCGAAATGGTCAAGGTCAGGACCAAGAAGCGCATCAAGCTGACCAAGAACGGTAACTTCTGGGTCAAGATCGGCCGCTTCTACGGCGACGACGACAGCGACCCCGGTCCGGGCAACCCCCCGGCCAATGACGGCCTCAAGTCAAGGCCCGAACTGAAGCCGCCGACGCTCGACGTTCTGGTCAACAAGCCGGAAGCCTCATCGGGCAAGGTGTTCTTCGCTCCGAAAAAGGACGGCGCCACCATCGCCGACAACAACGGACGCATCCGCTGGTACCGGCCCTCCGGCATCGCAACCAAGGGAAGCGAGTACTACAACTTCCAGCCCCAGACCTACAAGGGTCGGCCGGTACTGACCTACTGGCTCGGAGCATCCGGTGTCGCCGGCTTCTCGCAGGTCGGTGCCTACGAGATCCTCAACAACAAGTACAAGAAGATCGCCACCATCACGCCGGGTAACGGCTACGCGGCGAACATCCACGAGTTCGAGCTGACCGGCCGCAATACCGCGCTGGTTCAGGCCTACCGTGGCGTCGAATACGACCTCACCCCGGTCGGCGGTGCCAAGAACGGCAAGATCCTCGACAACGTCGTTCAGGAGATCGACATCAAGACCGGTGCCGTTCTGTTCGAGTGGCATGCGATCGGCAATGTCGGCCTCAAGGCCAGCGAGACCGCCCCGAATCCGGACGGATCGCGCTGGGACTACCTGCACATCAACGCAACCAAGGCTGACGGCAAGGGGATCCTGATCTCCGGTCGCCGGACCAGCACGGTCTACCGGGTCAACCGCAAGACCTCCAAGGTCAATGTGGAGGCTGCGCGGCGACGGGATGAAGCCGAAGACCAACAGCTTCAACGATCCCGGCGAACGCCAGGTTCGGTTACCAGCACGACATGGAGCGGCTGCCGAACGGCAACATCTCCCTGTTCGACAACGGTGCCGACCGGCCGAACAACAACCTGCCGGTGATCAGCGAGGAGTCGAACATCCTGGTCCTGAAGCTGTCGGGCAAGGGAAAGAACCGCAAGGGCCTCACTGGTCAAGCGCTACACCCACGAGCCGGATCCGGTAGTCGCCCTCTCGCAGGGCAGCGCCAGGCAGCTCGAGAACGGCAACTGGTTCGCCGGCTGGGGGCAGGTCTCCCAGATGACCGAGTTCGCCCCGGACGGAGAGGTCGTATGGGATGCGACCTTCTTCAACTCGGCGGTCAACTCCTACCGGTCCTTCAAGGCGCCGTGGAGCGGCAACCCGCAGGACCGCCCGGCGATCGCCAGCGAAGCTGACGGTGGCGGTGCCAAGGTCTACGCCAGCTGGAACGGCTCGACCGCGGTCCAGGCCTGGAAGGTCTACACCGGCGCGGATGCCGGCAGCCTCAGCGAGGCCGCCAGCTCGAACTGGAAGGGACTCGAGACAGAGATCCCGGTCCCGGCGGCAGGAGCCGTCTTCCAGGTGGCTGCTCTCGACGCCCAGGGCAATGAGCTCGGGCGTTCGGGTGTTGCCCCGCTCGGAGATCAGCTCCGTTAGTTGCAGCTCCGGGGCCTGGTGCCCCGTCAGGTAGTCAAAAGAGGGGCCCCGGTCGGGGCCCCTCTTTTTCGTTTCGATGCCGAGCCCGGGCACCAGCCGGCGGGCTCCAGAAAGTTTTCGGATACCAGCGCTACTTTCCGAATCCCCGAGGGTTTGGAGTTCTTGTAGCGCCTAAATCAAACCTAAATGGAGGAATCGTCTTGTTCTCGAGTCACAAGAGTCGTCTTAGACCTGTGCTTTTCGCACTCGTCGCACTGCTTTCGTTCGGCGCATTCGCCGGACCGGCCCAGGCCAAAAAGCCCAAGCCGGTGTCGGTATTCCCGGCCCCCAAGACTCCCGTCGCCTCTGACGAGACGACCTTCAGCTTCCGCGGCCTCAAGCCGAAGAATCTGGGCAAGGTCCGGGTTGTCGGCAAGAAGACCGGCAAGGTCGGCCATACGCGCCTTCGCCACTCCGACGGCAGGGGCGTGAGCATCGTGCCGAAGAAGGACTTCGTGCGCGGCGAGAAGGTCAGGGTCTTCACGAACAAGCGCATCAAGCTGACCAACAACGGTGACTTCTGGGTCAGGATCGGCCGCTTCTACGGCAACGACGACCGGGCAAGGCGTGCCGCCGGGCACCGTCCCGTACCGACGGCCTCAAGTCGAGGCCCGACCTGAAGCCGCCGGACTCGACGTTCCCCTGGTCAACAAGGCGGAGGCTTCGTCGGGCAAGATCTTCTACGCCCCGAAGCAAGACCGGCTGCCAGATCGCCGACAACTCGCCGGACGAATCCGCTACCTCCGCCCGGCCGGCTTCGGCGGCAAGGGCAACGAGATCTACAACTTCCAGGCCCAGAAATACAAGGGTCAGCCGCGTGCTGACCTACTGGAAGGGCGCCTCAGGGGCCCAGGGCTTCTCGCAGGTCGGTACCTACGACATCCTCAACAACAAGTACAACAAGATCGCCACTGTCACGCCCGGGCAACGGCTACAGCGCCGACATCCACGAGTTCGAGACTCACCGGCCGCGAACACCGCGCTGGTCCAGGCCTACGTGGGCGTCAAGTACGACCTGACCCCAGTGGGCGGACTGCACGAACGGCAGGATCCTCAACAACGTCGTTCAGGAGATCGACATCAAGACCGGTGCGGTTCTGTTCGAGTGGCATGCGCTCGGCACCGTCGGCCTGAAGGCCAGCGAGACCGCCCCGGCCGGAAGACGGGTCGCGCCTGGGACTACCTCCACATCAACGCAACCAAGGCTGACGGAAACTCGGTTCTGGTCTCCGGTCGCCGGACCAGCACCATCTACCGGGTCAACCGCAAGACGGCCAAGATCAAGTGGAGGCTGCGCGGCGACGGTGTCAAGCCGAAGACCAACGACTTCAAGATCGGGCCGGGAGCTCAGTGGGGCTACCAGCACGACATGGAGCGTCTGCCGAACGGCAACATCTCGCATGTTCGACAACGGTCTCGACCGGCCCAACACCAACGTCCCGGTCATCAACGAAGAGTCCAGCATCCTGGTCCTGAAGCTCTCAGGCAAGGGCAAGAACCGCAAGGCCTCACTGGTCAAGCGCTACAACTATGACCGGATGGAATTGTGGCTCAGACCCAGGGAAGCGCCCGGCCGCTCGAGAACGGCAACTGGTTCGCCGGCTGGGGACAGGTCCTCCAGATGACCGAGTTCGCCCCCGACGGAGAGATCGTCTGGGATGCGACCTTCCCGTCGACCGGTCAGAACACCAATTCCTACCGGTCCTTCAAGGCACCGTGGGCGGGCAAGCCGAAGGACCGCCCGGCGATCGCCAGCGAAGCTGACGGTGGCGGCGCGAAGGTCTACGCCAGCTGGAACGGCTCGACCGAGGTCCAGAGCTGGAAGGTCTACACCGGCGCTGACGCCGGCAGCCTCAGCGAGGTCGCCAGCTCAAACTGGAAGGGACTCGAGACAGAGATCCCGGTCCCGGCGGCAGGAGCCGTCTACCAGGTTGCTGCTCTCGACGCCGAAGGCAACGAGATCAAGCGTTCCGGTGTGGCCCCGCTCGGGGATCAGCTCCGCTAGGTCCGCCTCGCGGCCCATACCGGGCGACAGAGCATGAAGAGAAAGGGGGACCCGAAAGGGTCCCCCTTTTTCTTGCTTCGGAACGCAAAGCGACCGACTCTGCCGGCGCGAGCCATGCGAAAAACCCGAGCCGGTTCTTGCTGCTCCCGACTCTCAGTACGGACCCGACCTTCAGCCTCCGAGGTCCGGATACCGACGACGAATGGCTTCGGGTATGCGACCGTGGCGGCCTTCGGTTGCGAACACGATTGACACCAGCCCTCGACCGGCCGAGCTCATTGTCTGGGCCGTGATGCGCCAGACCACCGGGTTCAATGCCGCGGGAGACACTGTCTTCGACTTGTGCTGCCTACCCGCGTCCTGTTCGATCACCGCAGTCCCGATAGGAGCGGGAAGGCGATCCGCGGCAATCCCCGCCGCGCCCGGAAAGGAACCCGTGTGTCCGGTCCCTTGCCAACCGGCGAGCAGGCCCGCTGACCTACGGCCCGTCCACCCGGTTGCGGACGTGGAGCCACCGATTGACCACCGGCGTCCTCGCTTGAGCCGGTCTACTAGGCGATCTTCGCTTCCGAGCGACACCTGCGGCCTCAGGTCCTCCGGGGCGTCCGGTCGGTACCGACAGTCGCCGGCGGTGCTTTAGTGGGCTAGAGGCCGGCGCCGTGGGGCGGGAAGTTCTGTTCCATGGCGTTGCGGGGGTCGTCACCGATGCCCTTGCTGTCGGGTGACTTCGAAGCGACGCCTTCGCGGCGAGGCGCGGGCGGCAGGGCCAGCCTGACGACCGACCAGTCGCCGTCTTCACCCTCACGGGCGATCCAGCTGTGGGTCTCGCGGTCGGGGCTCGTGGCAGCCAGCTCCGCGACAGCGTGCCCTGGCCTCGCCTTCGGTCATTTGCGGCGCGCTCCAGCGAAGCGCGACCGGCGCGGGTCGCCGGCCGACCGGGCTCGCCGGCCGACCGCCTGCAGCCGGGGCTCCGGCGTCCGGCGATCGGCCCTGCGGCTCCTCGAATCACTTGATGCTTGATGACCACCTTGGCGGTCTTGGACTTGTTGCCGAGCTTGTCCCGGGTCCTGACCTTGACTACGGTCTTGCCCTTCTTGCGGATCTTCTTGACCTTCGGCACCGACTTCTTGTTGAGGCCGACTCCGGCGCTGCCGTCGGGCAGCTTGCTATCGGGCCTGCCCACGACCTTGACCCTGACCTTGCCGCGGTAGGTGTTCTTGCCGATCTTCTTGCCCTTGACCTTGATCTTCGGCTTCTTCGGGCCGTTGCGGTCGACCTTGATCTTCTTCAGCTCCTCCGAGAACGGGGTCGTTCTTACGATCTCCTCGTAGAAGTTGTTGGCCGGGATTATCGTGGTGCTCTTGACCCGGTAGTTGTGGGTGCCCTGAGGCTCCTTCTTCAGGACCAGATTGGCACCCTCGGCGTCGCTTGCGGTCTTCCAGCCACCCTTGGCCGACTTGCGCTCGACCAGGAACTTGGTGTCAGGCGCTTCGGTGCCGACCCAGGTCAGCCCGACGTTGTTCTTGGTCTTCTTCTTGCCGGTTGCCATCGGCGCGGTCGGCCGCAGTCCGGGGAACTGGCGCGAAATAGCCTTCAGCCGCTCGGCGTCCTCCGGCAGGATGAATCCGGTCTCCAGGAACTCGTCGGTCGCCTGCGAGTACTGGCTGACGTAGTCGGCGAAATCGGTGTAGAGGGCGGAGAGCTGCTCGTCGGTGAACGGGGTACTCGAGCCGAGCAGGCCACAGAACAGCGAAAAGACGCTGCTTCCCGGTGCCGGGGAGTTGACACCGTCGTTGACGGCGGTCGGCACGGTGATCTCCGGATAGCGGATACCTCCGGCCGCGATCCCGTTGGCATCACGGATCAGTTCGTCGTCACCGTCGTACTGGCCACGTGGTGCGATCGGAGGCGCGGTTCCATCCTCGACCCAGTCGACCAGGCCCTTGATCGCCCGGTTGGCAGTGAACGGCATCTGGACTTCGGAAAGCGGGGGTTTCTCGCACTGGACCGTGATCGGCAGAAAATCGCGGTTGAGGAGCGCCTGGGCGTTGAACCCGGCCTGCCGCGGCAGGTGCGAGGCACCGGCGACTTCCCAGTGGCGGATCGATGCCGTGTCCGGATAGTCGGACACAGGACGGGGAGTGCGGTTTTCGCTCTCGGTGAGGACCCGGATCAGCTTTTCGGGCCGGTCGTCGCGGACCAGCGAGCCGCAGACCGTCAGCAGGTAGGCGTCGGCGATCCCCTGAAGCGGGTTGATTTCGTTGTGGTGGGTCGCGAGTCGGCCGCAGGACTGCGATTCACCTGAGGCGATGACGGTGCCGGCGTTGATTCCGCCGAGCGGGTCGACTCCGGTGCGGTTGCCCTTGATCGCGTTCAGGGCGGCCCCGAAGACGTCGTAGGACAGAGCATCCGAATCGAGACCGGAGCCGGTCGGAACGGTTCCGTTGCCGTTGACCGTGAGACCTGCGTACCGCGTCGGATCGAAGGCGAGAAGCGAGTTGACGCCGGTGTTCTGGGCGGTCACTCCGACGAAGGTGTAGCCGTTCTTGAGCATGAACTCGGGGTCACCGAACCAGTTCCACTCGACGTCCTGGGTCAGAGTGACGTTGTTCCATTCGGCCACGACGGTGCCGTTGGCATCGGCCGGGTCGGCCGGGCGCCGGACGACGATGCGGGTCTTGAACGGGTAGGTACCGTCACCGTCGTTGCGCACGGCATCCTGGGTGAAAGGGCCGCTCGTATCGTAGGTGTAGCCGTCGCCCTCGATGAAGTACTCCTCCTCGACATAGCCGTACTTGTCGAGATCCTGGTCGGTGGCGAGGAACGGGTACGAGTCCGCAGTAGCCGGCACCGGACCGGTCACGGCAGGTACGGGAACGGAAGACCAGGCGGACGCGGCGGTTGCCCCGAATCCGATAGCGGAACCGAGTACGGCGATCACTACGGCAAGCAGGCGATGCTTCATCAAAGTAGTCCTTCTCCCAACGTATATTCGGCTGCGCTCCTGCCTGCTCGATCTCTGATCGCGCCGCGGTTCCCGCTGCCCTGTCTCTCCCTCAAACACGATACCGGAGGAGTTAGTTTCGGCGCAACCTGTTTTCCTGAATCATCTTTCATGTTTTGGCCCGTAGAATCCGGTCGATGAACGACTCCAGCGAGCAGCAGGGACCGATCGCCGTCTACGGCGCCACCGGCTATACGGGCCGGCTGATCGCCGCCGAACTCGACCGGGCCGGAGTCGGCTTTCGACTGGCCGGACGCAGCCGGGAGAAGCTCGACCGCCTGGCCGGGGATCTCGACAGCCAGGTCGAGGTCCAGGCGGTCTCGCTCGACGACCGGCGCGGCCTGCGCGACCTGCTCGCCGACTGCTCTGCGGTGATCGCCTGCGCCGGTCCGTTCCACCTCCACGGCGAACCGGTGATGAGCGCAGCCGTTGACACGGCGACCCATTACCTCGATACGACCGGCGAGCAGCCCTTCATGAGGCTGGCGTGGGAGAAGCTACGACCGTCCCGCCAAAGAAGCCGGAGTGGCCGTTATCCCCGGGATGGGCTTCGACTACGTGCCCGGAGACATGATCGCCGCGCTGACCGCCTCGGGAATGGGCGAACTCGACACCGTGAGGCTCGCCTACCGGACGAAGATGCAGCCGACCCGCGGCACGATGCTCTCGGCCCTCGAGATGATCAAGGGCGGCGACGCCGAGTGGCGCGACGGAAGGCTTCAGCCTGCCGACCAGTCAACCGCCCGGGGCAGCTTCGACTTCGGCGCCCCTCTGGGTGAGAAGAAGATGACCCGCTACCCGGCCGGCGAGCACGTGACCGTGCCCCGGCACATCGATACGAAACGGGTCGAGACGATGCTCAGCGCCGACTCCTTCGCCCCCGGCCCGACCGAGGCCCTGCTGCCGGCCTTCTTCCGTGGGGCCGGCCTGGCGATGCGCACGCCGCTACGAAACCTGACCGCAAAGCTGATCCCCCGCCTTCCGGAAGGCGCCAGCACCGGAGCAGAGGGACGAGTCCCATTTCACGATCGGCTGCGAGGCGGTCGGCGGCGGGCGAGTATCGAGAGGCATGATCTCGGGCCGCGATATCTACGGGCTGACCGCGGCGCTGATCGTCAGAGGCGCGACGATCGCGGCTGCGGGTGGCATCGAAGCCACCGGAGCCCTGGCTCCGTCACAGGCCTTCGACCCGCAGAGCTTCCTCCGGCAGTTCGGTGAGTTCGGCCTCGAGTGGGAAGTGACGCCGGCCGCCTGAAGCAGCGGCCGATCAGACGCGCCGGGGCCTGACCTCACCCGCATCCTCGTGTTCGGGAGCGTCCGGCGGCAGTCCTTCCAGACTCTTCGCATACAGCCGGGCGAAAGGCCGGGAGCTGATCCCGTGAAGGAAGACGCTGGCCAGCACGGTGACCGTGGTGGCAGAGATGATCAGGTCGAGGCTCGGCAGGTCGGGCTCCTCCTTGAGCACGACCAGGGCGAGGATGATCGAGGCCAGTCCCCGCGGGCCGAACCAGCCGATGAATGCGACCGACGCCCGGCTCAGGCCGGTGCCGGCGAGGGCGGCTGCCACCGGCACCATCCTGACCAGGGTCAGGGAAAGTGCTGCGAAAGCGATCACACCCCAGGAGGCGTCGGCGAGATAACCGATCGCCACCGTCCCGAATACGAAGAAGACGACCAGGCTGAGCAGCTGGCCCTCACGCTCGGCGAAGCTCAGCATATGGTCACCGAAGTCTTCCTGGAAACGGGCGACCGACAGACCGGCCACGAAGGCGGCTATGAATCCGTTGCCACCGGCTGCATCGGCCAGCGCCCAGACGCCGATCGCGATCGCCACGAGTGAGAGCCGCTTGAAGGTATGCGTCATCGCCCGGCGCTCGATCGCCCGGTCGACCAGCCATCCCGAGCCGCCGCCTATGAAGAAGCCGACGGCGACGCCGATCGCCACCTGCTCGATGCCGAAGGTGAACCATCCGGCCGCGTCGAGCGATGCCTGGTCGACGGCCAGGCCGAGAAAGAGGAAGAGGAAAGGGATCGAGAGGCCGTCGTTGAGGCCGGCCTCGACGTTGATCGTCTGTCGGATCTTCTCGGGTACCAGCCGGCTGCTGACCACGGCGTGGCCGAGCGCGGCATCGGTCGGGGCCAGGATGGCGGCGATCACCGCGCCCTCCCAGAACTCGAGCCCGACCAGCAGCACGGCCGCGGCGGCGGTACCGGCCATCATCGTGAGCGGCATCCCGATCGCCAGCAACCGGGCCGAGAGCGCACCGTCGGCACGAAGCTCACGAAGGTCGCTGCGTGACGCGTCGGAGAACAGCACGACCACCAGCGCGACCTCGGCGACGATCAGGGCCGGCTCGCCGGTCGGGTCGAAAGTGGCGAAACCCAGGAGCTCCGGTCCGCAGATGATGCCCGCGGCGACGAAGACCATCGGTGCCGAAATGTTCGCCCAGAGCAGAGCCCGCGAGACCAGCGCGTAGCCGAGGAAGACCGCACTGATCACGCCCAGTTCAACCATGGACACCCCTCATGCCGGTGATGATCTCACGACTGCGTACAACCGGTACTAAGCTCGTGCCGTGGGGCACCCTGACCCGGTCAAGAAGGATCTTCGCCTGTTCGTCGCCCTCGACCCTCCGCAGCGGGTTCGCGACGAAGTCGAAGCCTGGGCCCGGCAGACGGCTGCAGCGGATCGAAGGATGCGCCCCGTACCGGCCGCCAACTGCCACATCACCCTGGCCTTCCTCGGCAGCCGCAGCGAGTCGCAGGTCGGCCTGATCGAAGCTGCGCTCGAATCCTCGGCTTCGGCCGTTGCCGGTCTTTCGCTCGGTGCTCCCGTCTGGTTGCCCCGGAAACGCCCGAGGGCGCTTGCCCTCGACGTACACGACAGCCTCGGTGAGCTGAAGGCCTGCCACGCGAATCTGGCCTCGGCACTGGCCGATGCGATCGGATGGCGTCCGGAACGAAAGTTCCGGCCCCACCTCACCGGGGCCAGGATGGGTCGTGGTGTGTCACCGGCAGAGACGGCGCTGCCGGTTTCCCCCATGCTGGACTTCGACGGCGAAGCGGTCACGCTCTACCGGTCGCAGCTGCTTGCCGAGGGCGCCCGATACGACCCGCTGGCGAGCGTCCGGCTCTGAAAGACGTCGGCCGGGATCAGTCCCCGGCCGGGTATTCGCCGTCCCTGAGGGCGCCGGCCATTGCGTGGTAGCCGGAGTCCACGTGGAGGATCTCGCCGGTGATGCCCCGGGCCAGATCGGAGAGCAGGAAGCCGACCGCGTCGGCGACCGGGACCGGGTCGTAGGGATCCCACTTCATCGGGCGCCCGGGTCTCCCAGGCGTGGATCAGCTTTTCGAAGGACGGGATGCCGCCGGCGGCCCGGGTGTGAAGGGGGCCGGCCGCGATCAGGTTGGCGCGGATCCCGAGCGGACCCAGGTCCCTGGCCACGTAACGGTTGACCGACTCCAGGCCGGCCTTGATCACTCCCATCCAGTTGTAGACGGGCCAGGCGCCTGCCGAGTCGAAGTCGAGCCCGACCAGGGAGCCTCCCTCGGGCGGGGCGAAGTCCCGCAGCAGCTTTCCGAGCGAGGCGTAGGAATAGGCGCTGGTGTGGAAAGCCAGGTTGAGGCCTTCCGGGCGGGTGTCGAAGAAGTCTCCGGCCAGGGCGTCGCGCGGTGCGAAAGCCACCGCATGCAGAACCCCGTCGAGGGCTCCCCACTTCGAATCGACCCTGGCTGCGAGGGCTTCGTGATCCTCGGCGCTGGTCACGTCCAGTTCGACGACCTCGACCTCCCCGGGCAGCTTGGCTGCGGCCTCCAGAGTCAGGTCACGGTCTCGGGGAAAGGCGGTCAGCAGGACCTCTGCGCCAGAGATCAGAGCCTTCCTGGCGGCGGTGAAAGCGATGCTGTCGTCGTTGACGACACCGGTGATTATCAGTCTCTTCTCGTTGAGCAATGTTCTCCAGAGGGGGTTCAGAGGGGTGGGTCTTTAAGGGTTGAAGCTCCTGCGGACCCGCTCGTCCTTGGCCCGCGCGACATCGGCCAGTTCGGCCTGCGCGCGCTCGACGGCGTCGGTCCTTTCCGGATCCCCGACGGCAAGGATGCGCGCGGCGAGCAGGCCCGCGTTGCGGGCAGCGCCCACAGCGACCGTGGCGACCGGCACGCCGGCCGGCATCTGCACGATCGAGAGCAGCGAATCGAGGCCGTCGAAGTACTTGAGCGGCACCGGTACGCCGATCACCGGCAGCGGCGTCGCAGAAGCGATCATCCCCGGCAGGTGTGCTGCGCCACCGGCACCGGCGATGATCACGCCGAAGCCCTGCTGCCGGGCATCCGCGGCCCAGGCGAGCATGTCGTGCGGGGTCCGATGGGCCGAAACGACCCTGATCTCGTAAGCGATGCCGCACTCCTCGAGCGCCGTGGCAGCCTCCTCCATCACCGGAAGATCCGAATCGCTGCCCATTACGATGCCGACTCGAAACTGACTCAATTCATGCCTCCCTCGAGAGCGGATGCCGCCGAGCGTGCCGCCTGTGCGGTCGCCCGGGCATCCTCGCCGCAGACCGTTACGTGGCCGAGTTTACGGCCTGGACGGGTCTGCTTGCCATAGAGGTGGAGGTGGGCGCCGGGCACCGCCAGACCGGCGGCGAGGCGTGACTCCGGGCCGCCTGCTTCGTCGCTGCCGACCACGTTGACGGTGACCACTGAAGGCGCGGTGAGTGAGGTCTCGCCCAGCGGCAGGCCGAGCACCGCCCGCAGATGCTGCTCGAACTGGGAGGTTACGCAGCCCTCGATCGAGTAGTGGCCGGAGTTGTGGGGACGCAGCGCGAGTTCGTTGACCAGCAGTCCGCCGGGAGTGACGAAGAACTCAACCGCCATCACCCCGGTCGCCCCGATCGCGGCGGCGATCTCCTGACCCATCTGCCGGGCCGAGCGCGCGACTTCCGCCGGAACCGCGGCCGGAGCGATCACTTCCCGGCACATCGCGTCCTTCTGGACCGTCTCGACCACCGGATAGGCAACCTGCTCGCCGTTCCGAGAGCGGGCGACGATTACCGCTATCTCGATATCGATATCGAGCATCGGCTCGAGCATGAACGGCCCCGGGGCCTCGGCCAGCAGATTGCGTGCCTGGTCGCGGTCTTCGAGCATCCAGACTCCGCGGCCGTCGTATCCGCCGCGTGGCGCCTTGGCCACCACCGGCCAGCCGTGAACGGCGGCAAACTGGTCGAATTCCCCGATTCCGGTGGCTTCGGAGAAGTCCGGCATCGGAAAGCCGTGCCCGGCAAGCGCCCGACGGGCGTGGAGTTTGTCCTGGGCGTGCAGTTTTGCCCCGGCCGCCGGCGCGAGCTTCACACCTTCGGCTTCGAGCCGGCCGAGCAGGTCCGGTTCGACTCCCTCGTGGTCGAAAGTGACGACGTCGCTGCGGGCAGCCAGACGGCACAGGTCGTCGTAGTCGTCCGGGGAGCCGATCTCGAAGCCGGCCCCGGCAAGTACGGCAGGGTCGGTTTCGCTCTGCGCGAGCACGATCAGCTCGACCCCGAGACCGATCGCCGCCTGCTGCGTCATCCGGGCTAGCTGGCCGGCTCCGACCATGCCCACGCGACCCGGGCTTGCCGCCCCGGCTCGCCGGACCTGCCGGTCCTCCAGAGGTCGCGGCCTCTGGCTCAAGTGAAGTAGTCCGGTCTGCTCACGAAAGTGTCGGAAAGGAACATAACGCCCGACGATTCTTCGAGCAGCGGCCGAAGGCCGGCGATCAGGGGGTCGATCTTCTCCTCGGGCACCACGGTGATCAGCATCTCAAGCGTCGCCTGGTCGTTGAAGAGCAGCCTGCCCTGGTGGTAGCCGCCGTGCCCGAGGCCGGAAACCCCGGAGACGCTGGTGAAACCGTTCACTCCTGCCGACTTGAAAACCTCCCGCACGGCGGGCGCGTCGGAGCCCGACACCACCACCTCGATCTTGCCCATCTTGCTCAGGTCGCTTCGGCTCTTCACTTTGTTACCTCCGGGTCGATCCACGGCAGCCAGCCGCGGGGTGTATGTCGCATCCAGGGATCTCCCGCCTGCGATCGGGCGGCGAGGGCCACCCATTCGTTGCCGAAGAGTTCCTGAAGAACGGTGTTTCGATCGATGATCGAGTCGATCCTCTCGAGCGGTGCTTCAACCATAGTCAGCAGCCGCATGGGTTCGTGGATCAACTTCTCGCCGTCGGCGACCGACTGCCAAGGCAGACCGAGCTGGAGATCGCCGCCGTGCCCGGCCAGCACGCCGACTCCGCCGACCACATTGTGGATCGTCTTCGAGCCGGCACCGAAGGCCAGCGGATCGACGGTCGAGAAGTAGTACTGGCAGTTGATCCACTGGGCGACGACCATCGGGGCGGTGAGGATCGTCTCCAGTGCCTCGCCATCCCGGTCCACCCCGGCTTCGTAGGAGTGAAGGAAGGTGCGGCGTCCGAGGTCGAAGCCGCGGGTTATCGATCGGGGTCCGACGATGAAGGCGGCGTTGCCTGCCAGGCCCCATTCCGGGAATACCTGCGCCCAGTCGGTGGAACGGCCCTGGACGTGACGGGCGGCCGAATCGGGAGAGTTGCCCTGCGGTGCTCCCGGCATGCTGCCGCAGCGCTCGGCGCTCAGGTTGGCACCGGCGGTCGCCAGATCCTGCTCGAGGCGGTCGAGCCCGGCCTGGTGACCCTGCGGGACGAGGTGACGGTCGAGCAGGGTGACCCGGTCGGTGGCGGTGTCGTGCTCTGCCGCGGCGAACCAGGTGTCGTCGGGGATCTCGATTCCCTTGGCGGCGAGATGCTCACGGACGTCCTGGCTGTTGAGGATCGCGGCAGCCGTGCGGGCGTTCGGGGCACCGCGGTTGCCGCCGCAGGCTCCGCAGTCGAGTGCGGCTTCGTAGGGATTGTTCTCGGTCGTGCTGCCGTGTCCGCAGAGCAGCACCAGGCGTCCGAAGCGCTCGGTCAGACCCATCATCGTCAGCGCCACCTCGGCGAACAGGGTCCGCTCCTCGTAGCTGAATCCTTCTCTGACCGAGAGCACGGTAGGGGCCGGCGGGGCAGCCTTTCGGTGCATGCTGCTGCGCATCTGCCCGAAGCCTCGCGAGAAGAAAGTCTTCAGCCGCGGCCACCGGCCCCGAGGCCCAACCGGTGGTTTCAGCCAGCACGAACGGCGCCGTCAGGTTGCTCTCGGCGGCGTGGAAGCTGTCTTCGGCGCCGGAGATCGCCTGGAGGCCGGCAAGCCGCCGCTCGGCCTTGCCGTCGGCACCGCCCGCCGGAAGCTCGTTGATCTCGTTGCGCGCCTCGAGCAGGACCGGGCAGAGCGAACTGGCATCACCGCCGGCCAGATCGCGGTAGCGGATGGCTACCGCGAAGAAGCCGGCGAAGCCGAGGGTTTCGTAGTTGCCGGTCTGCTCGAAATGGCGGCGGATGCCCTCCGACCGGGCGTCGATGCAGCAGACCAGCTGGGCGTCCGGCCGCTCGGGACCGGGAACGGACCGGCTCGCCCGACAGCTCTTCGATCAACGGGTCGCGGTAGTGGGTCTCGTAGGCGTCGAGCCAGACGAGGGCTCTCTCCCCCGGCGACATCGGCTCGAGGATGGCGGCGACCGCTTCGATTTCGCTCTCGCCGGCTGCCCCGGCCAGGCCGAGGCGCTCGAGTTGATCGCGGGCCCGCTGCCTCGATCCGGCCGGTGGCCCTGCCGGTGGCCGATCCGCGGCGACGGGGTCTTCTCCGGCGATCCCGGAAGCCTCCCCCAGCTCGTCTTCGAGCAGCGCCGCCTCAACCGAGAGCCTCATCGCCAGCAGCGAGACCAGGTCGATCGAGCCGCTGTGGTCGCCGTGCCAGCGCACGTGGGCCGACCAGCCCGGCATTCGGGTCAGGTGGGCCCGCATGTAGCTTCGCCGGGATGAAGAGTCGACCCCCAGCTTCGCGAGCGCGTCCAGAACCGCATCGTCGGGACGCTCGGCGAGGTCTTCCATCGCCGCCCGTGCCGCCGAGGGGAGCTTGCGGTCCCTCGGGGCGAGGTCGCGCCAGGCAGCGTAGAAGCCGGCCTCGCGGCCGGGCATCCGCCAGCCGGCCTGACCGGTATCGAGGAAGGCCGCGCACCATTTCGATGTCTGGTTGTCGACCTCCGTCGCGACGGCCGGGCAGGCCCGCTCGCTGATCATCGTCTCGAGACGGGCCGGCGGAGCGGCCGCTCGGCCGTGAAGGAGGTCCCCGATCAGCAGGTCGGCAGCCTCGACGGACCTGTCGCCGATCTCGACCGGTGACGCCGACATCAACGCCGGCTGGCGCCGGGAGAGCGCCGAACGGAGGTCGGAGTCGGTGATCCGACCCTGCGAATGGAGGTCGCGGAAGGCCTGCTCGCTCAGGGTGCCGTTGGCGCCGAGGACCTGCCCCGCCTTCGTCACCGCTTCGCCGAAGGGCAGGTGCTCGAAACCACCGAGCGGGTTCACCGCGATGAAGGTCTCGATCGGCCAGGCCTGGGAAAGCACCTCCCCCGCGGACTTGATGTCGGAAACCAGCCGCGCGCGTTCGGCTGCCCGAACCGGGTCGACCTGCGTCATCGTTGCGTTCACGAGCTCGCTCCCTGGGATTCCGGCATCAGGCCTCCGGAGCCGGCCGGAACCGGTCTTTCGGAGCGGACCGGGCGTCTGCGCCGCTCGCTCACCTGGCCGGCCCCGAGCGCCAGAACGTAGATGGTCTTTCGGATTTCAGCGATTCGTCCGCCAGGTCCGGCGAGCGCGGTGAGCCCGGCCAGCGCCATCAGGACGAAGAGTCCGGCGACCCACCAGGGCGAGACGACCGCCTCGCCCGCTCCGGCGAGGGCAGGGGCCATGAACTCGCTGACCGAGCTCAGCAGCAGGACATAGGCCCCGGCGGCGAGCGTGACCAGCCCGGCGCCCGAGAGGGCGCCGGCGATCGAGGCGTGTCGCCTGCCCCAGCCGTACAGGATCCAGGCTCCGGTGGCCCAGGCAAAGAGCAGCAGGGCGTTGGCACCGGAGGAACGGTCCGGGTAGAGCAGCTCGGCGAAGATGAGCAGAACGGCGGCGGGAACCGCGACCGCAAGGGCGATCGAGAAAGCCCTCGCCGCAGCGGTTACCTGCCCTGCCGGCGGGGCCTTGGCGTGGCGCACCTGACTGTGGACAGCCGCCCCCGAGCCGAGGAAGAGGGTCGCTTTGTACATGCCGTGGGCGAACAGGTGGAAGACTGCCGCGGCGTAGGCGCCGAGTCCGCAGGTCATGATCATGAAGCCCATCTGACCCATCGTCGAGTGGGCCAGTGCGCCCTTTACGTCGGTCTTGGAGAGCATCAGGGCGGTGCCGTAGACGGTGGTCGCCGCCCCGGCGAAGAAGGCGAGATGGGTGGCCTCGGACGATGCACCGAAGACCGGGCTCAGCCTGACCAGCAGGATGCCGCCGGCGTTCACGACCCCCGCGTGGAGCAGAGCCGAGACCGGGGTGGGCACGGCGAGCGTGGCCGGCAGCCAGCTCTGAAGCGGCAGCTGGGCCGAGCGGGCCATCGCGGCCACGACCAGCAGGCAGGCGACCGGGACGAGCATTGAGGCGCCGGCCAGTTCGGGTCCGGACTGGCCGAGCGTGCGCAGGTCCAGCGATCCCCACTCGATGGTGGCAAGGACGACGGCTGCCCAGATCGCGACGTCTCCGATCACGAAGATCCGGACCGCCCGCCGGACCCCTTCCCTGGCAGCTTCGAAACCGCTGTACATGGCGAGCAGCAGGACCACCGAGATACCGGCGAGGGTCCAGGCGAGCGCCAGCCCGATGAAGGTGACCGAAGTGACCATCAGGGCGGTCGAGAAGGTGAGCAGGTTTGCTCCGTTGAAGAATCGTCCGGCACGCACGTCGCCGCCGAGGTAGCGGCCGGCGAAGGCCTGGACCACGGCGCTGACACCGAGAACCAGAAGCAGCAGGACCGAGGTGACCCGGTCGGCGACCAGACCCAGTACGGCTTCGCCGGAGTCCGTTTTCGACGACCGCGGTTACGGGAGAGCCTGCCCAGACCGAAATGAAGACGACGAAAGCGAGGGCCAGCGAGGCGAGGTTCAGCACCACGCCGATACGGGCCAGGGCCGGTTGCCGCCGCGCACCTGCCGTCATTCCGAAGATGACCGCGATACCCGGCAGCACAACTGCGGCGACCAGCAGGGCGCTCAACCCAGGCCTCCCCGGGCAACCGGGGCTGTCCCCGCAAACGGCTCCAGCTGCCTCGGACGATTCATGCGACAGATAATAGACGATTTGTAATTCGTATGACTTGAGACATGTATTTTCTCACCGGAAAAGCCGGTCCCGTCGCTATGCTGAGCCCCGATGACCGAATGGACCTTCCTGACCAACCACGCCCACGTGCTGCTCTGCGTGGCGCGGGACCCCGATATCCGCCTGCGTGACGTGGCCGACTTCGTGGGGATCACCGAGCGTGCCGCTCAACGCATCGTTGCCGACCTGGTCGAAGCCGGCTACCTCGACCGGACCCGCGAAGGCCGCCGCAACAGCTACCAGCTCAACCCTGATATTCCGCTCAGGCACCCGCTGGACCGCAATCACGCGATCGGCGACATCCTCGAGGTGCTGACAACCTCGAGCGAAGCTTCCTCCTGGTCCAGGGACTGATTCCGGCCGCTCAGCCGAAGGTGAAGGCGTAGGCCCTGACCCCTCCCTCCGGGATCAGGGTGAGCGTATGGCGGCCGACCTGCGGCAGGTCGACGAGCTCGTAGAGGCGTTCGCGATCGACGGTCACACTCGATTTCCTTAGGTCCCGGCCGGCATCGCCGGGCCGGATCGGCGAACCGTCGAGCAGAACCTGTACCCGACGCGGCCCGCCCGGTGAACCGAGAACGAGAAAGACCCGCTTGGCCTCGAAGCGCAGGCTCAACCTGCCGCCTTCGGCGACCGCGAAATCCGGGTCGATGTTCCAGCGGCCACCGTAGGAGAGCTCGTCCGGTCCCGGCTCCTCGAGGCGACCGAAGTTCCGGACCCCGGAAAGGATCAGGCCGTTGGTGAAGCGCTCGGCCCGGGCCGAGCCGAGGTAGCTCTCCGGCGTCGTGACGCCGTTCGAGATGCTGTCACCGTCGGCGTCCGAGGTCCCGGCTCCGGGTCTGCGGCCGGCTTCGGCGAGCAGGTCGCGGATCACCTGCTCCTTCTCTTCGTACTCACCCTCGCCGAAATGGGCGTAGCGGACCTGGCCCTCGGCGTCGATGAAGTACTCGGCCGGCCAGTACTGGTTCGCATAGGAATTCCAGGTCTGGAAATCGTTGTCCTGCGCCACCGGGTACCCGATCCCGGCCCGCTCGATCGCTTGCTCGACGTTGCCCGCGTCCTTTTCGAACGGGAACTCGGGCGAATGGACCCCGACGATGGTCAGCCCGCGGTCGCGGTAGCGCTCGTCCCAGGCCTTGAGGTAAGGCTGGGTACGGATGCAGTTGATGCAGCTGTAGGTCCAGAAATCGACCAGCACAACGCGCCCCCTCAGCGACGACATGGTCAGGGGTGCACCACCGGGGGTGTTGAACCATCGCTGGTTGCCGACGAAGTCCGGAGCCGGCGCGATCACGGGCAGGCCCGAGTCCGGGCCCTGTCCATCCTCGTCCGCCCGATCGAGGCCTTCGGCGATCCGCCGGGCCTCCGGGCTCGCCGGCCCGCCCCTGACCTCGGCCAATGCGTCTTGCGCCGCGGTGGTCGACTCGAGCGACCGGGTCGGGTTGACCACCACGGCAGGAAGGTTGTCGGCGATCTCGTTCTGGAACCTGAGGTCGTAATCCCCGGCCATGACCAGAGCGAAGACGACCATCACCGCGCCCATCGCCGCCTGCAGACGCGGCGTCTGGCGGCCAAGCGGCCTGGTGAGCCTGCGTCCGCCGATCATCAGCAGGTAGAGCACCAGAGCGGAGCCGATCCCGTAGGCCAGCGCCACCGCCAGACGCCCGGCAGTGAACGGCTGTGAGGCGGAGACCGTGATGACTCCGGCCAGGATCGGACCGGCACAGGGGGCGTAGACGAGACCGAGGCTGGCGCCGATCAGAGTGCCGGACCAGAAGCCGTCGCCGCTGCCTGTCTTCGGCTGGAAGCGGCTGGTAATCCGGCTGATCAGGCCTTCGGCCCGGCTCGAAACGGCCGGCACCAGCAGCATCAGGCCGAAACCGAGCAGCACGGCGATCGCCAGGTTGCGCATCATTTCGTCAGGCAGGCCGAGCGCATCCAGCAGGTAGACAAGAGCCACGATCGCGAAGGTGAAAGAGACTGCCAGGCCGGCCACGATCCCGATCGGCCTGCGGTGACCGCCGGTCGCGCCGGCCGCCAGGGCCACGGGCAGCACCGGCAGGATGCAGGGCGATACCGCCGTCGCGGCACCGGCGACGAATCCGAAAAGGATCAGCAGGAGCATTGACTGAATGTTGACGGGTCCGCACTGCCGACACCTCGGCAACCGCCTTCACGATCGATCTCGACGACCTCGCGCATGGACGGGCCTATCCTGGCTTCAGGGAGACGGGTTGCCGGCCGACCACTTGATCGAACATCCGACCGAGGGGATCTGTGGTTCCGGCACCGAAGCTCCGGTCAGCACTGCCCTCACCGCCGCGGCGAGATCCTCACCGGTGGCCGGGCGACCCCCGTTCGGCCGGCTCGGGTCGAACTGCCCGCGGTAGGCCAGGCGGCGTTCACCGTCGAATACGAAGAGGTCCGGAGTGCACACCGCCCCGTAGGCCTTGGCCACCGACTGGTCGGCGTCGACCAGGTACGGGAAGCGGTAGCCCCGCCTTTCGACCTCCTCAGCCATGCGCTCGGGGGAGTCGTCCGGATACGCGCGGCTGTCGTTCGAATTGATCGCGAATACGGCCGCTCCTTCGGCGATCAGCTCATCCGAAACCCCGGCCAGGGCGGTGGCGATGTGCTTCACATAAGGGCAGTGGTTGCAGATGAAGGCGATGACGACCGCACCGGCCTGCGCCGCATCGCCCAGCGAGTGGCTCAGCCCGTCGGGATCAGGCAGAGTGAAGTCCGGAGCGGGAGAGCCGAGCGGCATCATTCTTGATTCAACGAGTGACATCGGCGGACCTTAGCTTCCCCGAACCCGCGGCAACCTTCAGCCCGGCTCGAAACGGCCGGCGCCGGCAGCGTCAGGCCGGTCACCGGTTCGGTCGGCTGCGGAGAGCGGTCCAGAGGCTCTCCCGGTTGATAGCTTGAAATCAGACACTCGGCCGAGCGCCCCGGGGGGCGGCGGCAGCCCGAAATTCAAGGAGGAAGCAAGTGTTCGAACGCATCGTGGTCGGTTTTGACGAGAGCGACGGCTCGAGGGACGCGCTGGCGCTGGCGAGGCAGCTTGCCGATCGACTCGGGGCGGAACTGGTGCTGGTCGGAGTAGTGCCGCCGCCGGTCGGCGGCAGCCTGATTCCCGCCCTGCCGGCCAACGCCTTCACGAACCTGGTCGAGCAGGCCAAGGTCGGGCTCGAGAAGGCCGCCGATGAATTCGAGGCCGGTTACGAAATCGTCGAGAGCAGCTCGGCGGCGCGAGGCCTGGAAGAACTCACCGAGACCCTCGAAGGCGATCTGCTGGTCCTCGGATGCGCCAGAACCGAACCCGGAACGGTCCGGGCCGGTCACAAGGCGAGGGTCCTCCTGCAGGGCTCGCGCTGCGCGATCGCCCTGGCTCCGGTCGGCTTCAGGGATGGCGTGGCCGACTGGGCCACTATCGGCGTCGCGACCGACGGCTCACCCGAGTCCGGGCAGGCCCTTCAGGCCGCCCTGGAGGTCGCCGGAGAAGGCACGAAACTGAGGCTGATCACCGTCGCGACCGATTTCGCCGAAGCCTGGGGCTTCTGGGGCTCGACCTATGCACTTTCGGAACTCGGTGAGGCTTCACGCGAGTCAGCGCAAAAGACCCTCTCGGTGGCCGCCGACTCGCTGCCCGATGGCGTCGAGGCGACCAGGGTCATGGCCGAAGGGGTTGCCGCGGTCGCGCTGCGTGAGCAGGCGGCGCAGGGGCTCGACCTGCTCTGCGTCGGCTCGAGGGGCTATGGCCCGCTGAAGCGGGTGCTGCTCGGCTCGGTCAGCTCGGAGCTGCTCCACGAAGTTGCCTGTCCGGTGCTCGTGGTCCCCAGGGGTGAAGATTCGGAGACGGACAAAGCCTGACCCAGGTCGCTCAGCCGTTGGGGCAGGCGACGACCCGGCCGTCCACCTGTCCCCGCCTGAGGCGGTCATAGGCTTCGGCGACCCCGTCGAGCCCGACCCGCTCGGTCCTGACCTTGATCCTGCCGGCACGAGCCAGCTCGAGAACCTCCATCAGGCCGACCTCCGTGCCCCAGTATGTGGTGGCGATACGGGCACCCCAGGGAAGGGTCATCGCTCCGTATTCGATGCTGCCCCCGGCCAGCCCGAGCAGAGTCAGGTCGCCTTCGAAGGCCAGTAGCTGACTGGCCAGGGCGAGGGTATCGGCGGAGCCGACCACATCCAGAACCAGGTCGGCACCGCGCCCACCGGTGAGGCCGCGTATCTCTTCGGGCGACGTCTGCCCGGCCAACAGGGCGTGCTCGGCTCCGAGCGACTCGGCCACTTCGAGCTTGCCCGCCGCCGCATCGACAGCCACTATCCGGGCCGGGCTGAGTGCCGCGAGTATCTGTACCGCCATCTGACCCAGTCCACCGATACCGATCACCACGGCGGTCGAGCCGGGAACCAGTTTGTCGAGCGAGCGCTTGATCGCGTGGTAGGGAGTCAGCGCCGCATCCGAGAGCGGTGCCGCATCCCGCGGATCGAGATCGCCCAGCGGCACCAGGAGCCTGCTGGAAGGAACCAGCATGTATTGGGCCAGGCCGCCGTCGCGTCCGATGCCGCCGCCGAATGCGCCTATTTCAGCCTGGTTTTCGCAGTAGTCCTCGCGGGACAGCCTGCAGGCGCGACACCTGCCGCAACCCCAGGGGCCGTAGACGGCGACAGGTTCTCCGGGCTCGAAGCCGGCGACCCCGTCGCCGAGGCTCTCTATCCAGCCGGCGTTCTCATGGCCAAGCGTGAAGGGCGGTTCGATCGGCAAGGCGCCCTCGGGCCAGTCCATCAGGTGGAGATCCGAGTGGCAGAGCCCGGCACCACCAATTTTGACCAGCACCTCCCCGGGGCCGGGCTCGGGGACTTCGACCCGGAGCAGTTCGGGGGGTTTCTGCCATTCGACCAGTCGGTAAGCGTCCATGCCTTGAGGTATACCGGGCTGTGGCGCCCGGTCAACCGGGTTTCACCGCAGACCTTCCCTGCCCGCAAGCGTCAGATGCTGCCCTTGGCCGGGTCGCCCATCTCGATCGGATCGCAGAACAGGATGCGCGGAGGCTCGGCCAGCATCTTCGAGGCGAGTTCGCCCATGTCGGCCATGTAGGGCTGTATGAAGTGCTCGTCGAGATCCTCCTGCGACGCCCATTTCTCGATCAGCACGATCATGTCCGGGTCGCTCCGGTCGCGGTGGAGGGCGTAAGAAAGGCAGCCCCGTTCGCGGTGCGTATTCTCGATCACCGGCCGAAAGGCCTCGATCGCGTCGTCGGACTGTCCGGGCTTCATCCTGAGCAGGGCGACGACGACGATCGGGCCGCTTCCGCCCGCATGCGTTCGACGAGGAATCCATCAGGCGATCGACGGCGCTTCTGGCAGGCTCTCCAGGGCGCGGTCCATCTCCTCTTCGGAGAACTCGAGATCGACCAGCTCTCCCGAAAGGTAGGACTGGTAGGCGGCGAGATCGAGATGTCCGTGTCCGCAGAGGTTGAACAGGATCACCCGCTCATCGCCCTCCTGCTTGGCCTGCTCGGCTTCGTTGATCACGGCTCGGATCGCGTGGGTCGGCTCAGGCGCCGGAATGATCCCCTCGGCCCGGGCGAAGGTGATCGCCGCTTCGAAGGCCTCGGTCTGAGGGATGGCGCGGGCCTCGACCAGCCCTTCCTTGACCAGTGCGCCGAGGATCGGGGCGACGCCGTGATAACGCAGCCCGCCGGCGTGAACCGGTGGCGGCACGAAGTCGTGGCCGAGCGTATAGGTGGGCATCAGTGGCGTCATGCCGACCGTGTCCCCGAAATCGTAGGCGTAGGTGCCTTTGGTCATGGTCGGGCAGGCAGCCGGCTCGACCCCGACGAACCTGGTGTCGAGCCCCTCCTTCAGCTTCTTCCTCAGCAGCGGGAAGGCGATACCGGCGAAGTTGGACCCGCCACCGACACAGCCGACGACCACGTCCGGGAACTCCCCGGCCATTTCGAGCTGGGCGATCGCCTCCTGGCCGATCACGGTCTGGTGCAGGCAGACGTGGTTCAGAACCGAGCCGAGTGCGTACTTGGTGTCTTCGGATGCGACGGCGACTTCGACCGCCTCGGAGATCGCGATGCCGAGCGAGCCGGTGGCGTGCTCGGCCTGTGCGCGACCGGCTTCGGTGAGCTGCGACGGGCTGCGGTGGACGGTCGCGCCCCAGGTCTCCATCATCGCCCGGCGGTAGGGCTTCTGGTCGTAGCTGACCCCGACCATGAAGACCTCGCACTCGAGTCCGAACATCTCGCAGGCCAGGGCCAGTGAGGAGCCCCACTGGCCGGCCCCGGTCTCGGTCGCCAGCTTCTTCACGCCCTCCTGGCTGTTGTAGTAGGCCTGAGGGATGGCGCTGTTGGGCTTGTGGGAGCCGGCAGGTGATACTCCTTCGTACTTGTAGTAGATGTGGGCCGGCGTATCGAGGGCCTTCTCCAGTCGGCGGGCCCGGAACAGCGGAGTCGGCCTCCACAGCCGGTAGGTGTCGACGACCTCCTCCGGGATACCGATCTCCGGCTCCATCGAGACCTCCTGCTCGATCAGGCCCATCGGGAAGAGCGGTGCCAGATCTTCCGGGCCCAGTGGCTGCCCGGTGCCGGGATTGAGCGGCGGCAGCGGCTCGCCGGGAAGGTCGGCGGCGATGTTCACCCAGTGGTCCGGGATCTGCGATTCGTCCAGTACGTACTTCAACTGCTTGTCCATGGACCGTGTGGCTCCTCTCCGAGTTGGAAGCGCCTGTCGGCGCCGACGCCTGCAGTCTAAGGGTGCGCTGCCGACGTGCCTTTCGCGGCGGCTGGCAGGGCGCCGTTCAGGTGTTGCCGCTATCCAGTTCCGCGCGGATCACGGAAGCCCTCTTCCGGATACCCGAGAGTTCGTCCGGCTCGATCCGGTCGAGGTTGGCCAGGACCATCCGCATCCGGTGGTTGCCCGCGAGTTCCTTCCTGTTGCGGTCGAGGAAATCCCAGTAGAGCACCGTGAACGGGCAGGCGTCATCGCCCGAACGGCTGGTCGGGCTGTAGCGGCAGCCGGCGCAATGATCGGACATCCGGTTGATGTAGCGGCCGGAAGCGGCGTAGGGCTTCGACATCATCCGGCCGCCATCGGCCCAGAGCGCCATGCCCGAAACGTTAGGCAGCATCACCCACTCGTAGCCATCGATGAAGGAGCGGTGAAACCATTCGTTGGAACGGGAGGGCGAGGTACCGGCGAGCAGCATCAGGTTGCCGAGCAGCATCAGGCGCTCGATGTGGTGGGCGTAGGCCGTCTCTCGGACCCCGTCGACCACGTCGGCAACGCAGGCCATGTCGGTCAATCCGGGATCGAGTCGGTCGAGAACGGCGGGCAGCCGGCCCTCCGCCCCGAGTGCGTTCTCGCCCTCGAGTTCGCTACCCCGCAGGCGATAGACCCCCCAGACGTACTCGCGCCAGCCGATTACCTGTCGGATGAAGCCCTCCACCGAGTTGAGTGGCGCGCGCCCGGCGCGATACTCGGCTTCGGCCGCCCGGGCACATTCAAGAGGATCGAGCAACCCGAGGTTGAGGGAGCTGGACAACAGCGCATGCCACATGAAGCGCCGCCCCTGCAGCATCGCGTCCTGGTAGGTACCGAATTCCGGCAGGCGCTTCTCGCAGAACGACTTCAATGCCCTGCGTGCCTCGGCACGCCCGGCCGGGAAGAGTCGCGGGCCATCAACCCCGGAGACGACTATCGCTTCGCCCGGGGCATCTTCACCGGTCAGCCGGTCGAGGTCCCGGCGCACCGCGGTATCGACCTCGTCCTCGCGGGGACGATAAGGACGCGGCGGCTCCAGCCCGGCCGGCGGGCGGCCGCGGTTCTCGGAGTCGAGGTTCCACTTGCCACCTTCAGGCTGGTCCCCGTCCATCAGCAGGTCGAAGCGGCGACGCTGCCGGCGATAGAAGTCCTCCATTCGAAGCTGGCGGCGGCCGGAGGCCCACTGCCTGAAGTCCTCGGGCGAGGTCAGGAACAGGCCGCCTTCCAGTACGCAGACCCGTTGGTCCAGGGCGTTCAGGCGTGGCCCGGCACCGAGCCTCGCGGGGTCGAGCACAAGAACGCGATCGGGGTCGTGATCCGAAAGGTGATTGCGAAGGCCCGCGGCCATCGAAGACGCGCTGCGGTAGTCGACCTCGAAGCCGTCCCGGCAAAGCTCGTCACGGAAGCGCCGCATCGCGGCCCAGACGAGGTGGAGCTTCTGACGGTGATAAGCGAGCCTGCCCACCACGGCCAGCGATTCGACCATGAGCACCCGGTCAGCCCCCTCGAGCGCCGGGTTCGACTTCGAGAGTTGGTCGCCCAGGACCCAGGCGGTCGTGCCACCCACGAAATCAGGATCCGGCGAGCGCGCCCTGGTAGACCTGCCAGGCCAGAACCGTCTTCGCGACCAGACTGAGCACGATGTACGACTTCTCGACGAAAAGGGGGTCCTTCCACCGGCCATTGGCCCGGTAGCCCAGCCACATGTTCACCGCGAAGCCGTTGAAGAGGATGAACAGCGAGACGAAGATCCCGTAGACGAATCCCGGGACGCCGTCGCCCTCGGACTGCGCCAGCGCGAGCTGGATCACGATCGCGATCCACGGCACGGCGCCCGCTACGCATCCGAAAACGAAAGGAGACCAGTCGACTTCCTTGCGTCCGAGATTGGCCTTCTCCATGACCAGGCCGAAGAAGATCATCGAGGCGTTGACGCCGAAGATCGCGAAGAGCGCGACCGCGTCGCTCGCGCCGGCCAGCATGGCGATCAGCACCACCATGATCGAGGCGCTGATCGAGTACTCCCACCAGCGCGCCGGGTTGATGCCGCGGCTCACGTTCTTCTCGTACCAGCTGCGGGCAAATGTGCCGACCGCGAAATGGTCCACTGCGGCCAGGGCGAGGAAGAGCGCGACGAGGATGTCGATCCTCAGGTCGAACAGGATCTTCGACCCGTACTGGCCGCTGCCCGGAGCGTCGGTCAGGAAGGAACCGATCACCGGCAGCTCCGCCGGTTCCGAGATCAGCAGGAGGACGATCACCTGAACCGCGAAGAAGACCGTGGCGATCAGGTTCAGTCTGCGCAGTCTGGACAGTTTCTGCCGGTCGGGACCGGTCTCGGAAGCCGCTGAAGTTTCTTCACTCATGTCCGGGACACTACCCGGCCCGTCTCAGCGAATCGCGCCTCGCCCCGGCCTCGAAGGCCAGCCGGGGCCACCGATCCCCCGAAACGGCCAGAAACTCCGTATACACTCACCTCAGGTCAGGTCTACAGCGATGAGGGGGATCCAGATGACGCGGGTGGGGAAGTTTTTCTTGACGGCAGTGGCGGCTTTGCTTCTGCTCGGAGCAGCGGGCGCGGGACTCTCGACGGCGGGACCCTCAGGTGACGCTGCGACCTCGAAGAAGAAGGCGAAGAAGTTCGTGCCGAAGCAGTTCAAGGGCAAGTGGTCCGGAACCTGGAACAACCTGACTTTCGACACCACCGGCAAGGCCTCGATGACCCTCGGGCTGAAGGGCAGCAGGAAGAAGCCGGTCATCTCCGTCGTATTCAGGCTTGGCGGATCTGCCTTCGGCTGCCCGAGCCCTCCTCCGCGCAAGGTGAAGATGCGCAAGGGCAAAGGCAAGAACCGCTGGAACAACGGCGGATTCAAGGCCTCGTACCAACAACGGCCAAGGTCCGGTCTCGGTCATCTACAAGCACGCAAGAGCAAGATCAGCGCCACCGGAACCTCTCCCTGCGACGAGCAGGTCACGTATTCCCTGAGCGGCAAGATGAACAACCGCCTGGTCAAGGTGACCACCCGGATCTTCTTCAACGGCGAGCAGTTCGCCAAGTCGAAGACGACGATGAAGAAGCGCTAGTGGCATGAGCTTCAACGGGATGTCGAGTTGCTGAGCTGGCGTACGCGCTGGCGGCTGATCGAGTCCTTCCGCAACTCGATCTGGCTCATACCGGCGATCTTCATGTTGGTCGCGATCGCGATGGGCGTGCTGCTGCCCGACCTCGACGCAGCGACCGAGGGTGAAATCGGCATCAAGTACGGAGCTGGGGCGTCCGAGTCGATGCTGGGAGCGATGGCCGGCGGCATGATCACCTTCACCGGTTTCGTCTTCTCGATCCTGCTGCTCGCGGTCCAGTTCGGCTCGAGTCAGTTCACACCGCGCATGCTGCGTCGCTTCCTTCGGGACCTGACGACGAAAATCTCGCTCGGCACATTCATGGCCACCTTCATCTACGCGCTGCTGGTCCTGCGCACGATCGAGCCGGTCGACAACCCGGACTTCATCCCCGACTTCTCGGTCTCGGTTGCGATCATCATGCTGCTGGTCAGCATGTTCATGTTCCTGCGGCTGATCAGCGAAACGACCCAGGGCCTGCGGGTTGCGGCGGTGGTCAAAACCATCGGCCACGAGGGCAGCCGCGCGATCCTCGATGTGTTCGTCGACCCGGTCCCGGGGGACGGGGAGTTGGCGCCTTCGCCGCTTCCGGCGACATCCGGCGAACAACGCCTGGTCAACTTCGACGATGACCCCGGCATTCTCCAGAGCATCGACCACCGGGGTCTGGTCGAACTCGCCACGCAAGCCGGAGTCGTCGTCGAGCTCGTTGTCTCGACGGGGGATCTCGTCGTACCCGGCGCGCCACTCTTCCGGATACACGGTGACGCCTCGATCGACGAGGACGCCCTGCGCCGCTCGGTCGCGGTCGGTGACGAGCGCAACCTTCGGCAGGACCCGGCCTTCGCATTCAGGCTGTTGGCCGACATCTCGGCCAAAGCCCTGTCTCCTGGCGTCAACGATCCGACCACAGCGGTCCAGGCCCTCGACCAGATCGAGATCCTGCTGCGCACCATCGCCGCCCGGCGACTGCTGCCGGGTGAAGAGCGTGACCAGAGCGGCTCCCTGAGGCTTGTCTTTCCGACTCCCTCATGGGAGGACTTCCTCAGCATCGGACTCGACGAGACGAGGCTCTTCGGAGCGGATTCGATCCAGATCACGAGGAGAATGAGGGCGCTGCTGGAAGACCTGCTCGATTCCGTCCCCGAGTTCAGGCGGCCGGCGGTTGAGGATCAGCTCGCGATACTGCAGGCAAGCGTGGCGCGCAGCTTCACCGGAGACGCGGACCTGCTTTCGGCGGGGACCAGGGACCGAAAGGGCATCGGATCACCAAGCTGAGGCAGCCGCCGGGCCCGCTTGCGGACCTCGCCGGCCAGGCCGGCTTCGCCGTCTAGGAGACCGCTGCGCCGTCCGGCTGGACCGCGAGCCAGAGTCCGCCGAACTCGGCGACGTTGTGACAGAGGACCACGCCGGGAGGATCATCCACGTAGTAATAGAGCGGCCTGCCGTCGTAGGTGACCTGCATGCTGCCGTCCCGGCGCTCGGTGGTCCCGAGGAGCTGCTTCTGCGCACCCCCGCCGGATCGCGGATCACCGTCGGTCAGCACCGGTGGCCAGGCAACGGCGCAGTCGCCGTAGCACTCGCTCTCGGAGGTCTTTTCCTTGTCGAAGTAGTAGATCGCGCCCTGGTCCCCATCGAACAGGACTTCGCCGAACTGCGAATCGCCGGTGCTGATCGTCGTGCCGGAGGCGGCCCCTGCTTCTCCTCCGTTGCCGCCGGCGGCCTGATCGTTGCCGGCCGCGCTCGCATCGTCGGGCTGGACGGCCTCGGCGGCCGGCGCAGCCTGCTCTGCCGGCTGCGACGAGTCATCGTCCCCGCCGCATGCGGCGAAGGCAAGAGCGATGGCGACGAGCGGTACTGCGAGCAGCGTCGGCTTCAGGATTGCTGACCCTCCGGCCGGACTGCCCATCAGTCAGCGATCCGGCCGCTGGGATGGATCACGGCCCAGTTTGCGCCGTACTGAATGACGTTGTGGCAGAAGACCTGCCCGGGACGCTCGTCGTAGTAGTAGTAGAGCGGCTTGCCGTTGTAGGTGACCTGCCTGGCTCCGCCGCGACGCTTGGTCGTACCGAGCAGCTTCTGCTTGACACCCTTGATTCCCTTGGGCTTGCCCTTCTTCTTGCCCTTGGTCAGCACCGGCGGCCATCCCTCGGCGCAGGCTCCGTAACAGCGGCTCTTCTTGTTCTTTTCCTTCTCGAAGATGTAAATCGCCTGACGCTGCTTGTTGTAGAGCATCTTGCCGAAGGGCGAGCTGTAGGCGGCGATGCGGATGTTCTTCTTCGCCTTGAACCTCTTGTCGACCGAAACCGACGCTGCCCCCGAGGAGGTCGCGCTACCGGATCCCGGCGAGGCCGAGATCGGCGAGGCGGCGACGCCGCCCACCAGCAGGGCGGCTGAGGCAGCCGCGAGCGCGAGGCGCTTCACGAGTCTGCTCCCACGGACACACGCAATCCTGAAAAGAAGAATCATTCGGGAAAGCATCGCAGCGTCGATTAATCAAACCTAAACCGGGCCGCTACTGGCCAGGCTTCACGACCCTGACCGCCCCGCGCATCAGCGGGTGGATGCGGCAGAAGAAGGTGTGGGTCCCGACCGGCATGTTCTTCGGCGTGGACCACTCATCGCGGTTCACGGTCGGCGCCGGCCCCAGCCCGAGCTGGCCCGAGTCGAACTGGAACTTGCCGTCCGGGATCGGGTAGGAAATCCCGGTGGACTTGTTACAGGGCGCCTTGCAGGAGGTCAGCGAATGCCAGATCTGGTTCGACTGGTCTCCGGCGGAGAGCTGGAAGGTGAGTTGCTTTCCGCGCTCGACGACCGGCGGGCGGCCGACCGCGCCGGGTATGCGGAAGTCACCGGCTTCGTATGTGTAGCCGCCGATCATCAGCGGTTGTGACTGCGGCAGGCCGTCCGGCAGCCTGCGGGGATCCGGCCCGACCACGGGGCTCTTGCCACCATGGTCGTTGTTCTCCTCGAAGTGGCCGTGGTTGAGCACTCCCCGGTAGCTGACCTTCTTCGAATACGGATCCTTGCCGGCGACATCGGCATCAGCCATGTACAGGACGTTGATGCCCATCGACTCGTACCAGGAGGCGATCTTGGTCTCGTAGGTCGTCTGCAGCTCGAGGGTGTCGCCGGCCTTGACCGCCACGCGCCAGTTCGGCCTGGTGCCGACCATCGCCACGTCCCATGAGACGGGCCGGCGGTTGCCGAAGTACTTGGCCTGGGAGGTGAAGAGCTCGACCCGGTCGCCCTTTACGTTCGGCTGCTTCGAGCGACATTTGCGGATCCGCTTCTGCTTCTTCCTGAAGGCGCGCTTGCGCTTCTTGCTCCAGTTCTTCTTCTGCGCCCGCTTCAGCTTCTTCAGCTTCTTGCACCGGGGGCCGGCGTACTTGGCGCCGTCGCGGTTGAGGTAGAGCTCGGTCGAAAGGCCGCCGGTGTGGACGTGGCCGATCGTCTGCACCAGAACCCCGTCCCGGTCGACGACCCACTCGTTCTCCTTCGGGCCGCTTCCGTAAGGGTTGCCGGCGTCGGCCGGGTAGGTGAACTCTCCGTCCTTGCCGCCGCTGCCGCGCTTTACGTCGAAGACCGGGTACTCGACGCCGTTCTCGACGTCCATCCAGATCGGTCGCACCGGCTCGATGCCCTCCGCCAGTGGAGAGTCGTCGGGGATGAAGTCGACCGTATAAGTGATGTAGAGCTCCATCGGCTCGACCACGAGGTTGTGCACCATGTGGTTGAGAATCCAGAGGTCGGTCTTCTCGTAGCGATAGCCGAATCCGGGCGGCAGTTCCATCGCGGTCTTTTCTTCACCGGTGGCATAGAAGCGCTCCGGGAAGGAGGCGCCGACCGAATCGTCAGTGGCATCATCGCGGCTCGCATTGAGCCAGACGCCGTGGTGGAACATGACCTTGCTCGACTTGGGAATCGAGCCGTCGGGCCTGACCAGGTTGGGCTCGATTCTGGTGATCCAGCCGTTCCGAGAGGGCTTCTGAAGGCCGAAGATCGGGTCGTAGTCGATCCGGTTCTGGCCGGAGGTCACCTGCAGCGGCCCGCCGTCTTCGCCGACGTAGTAAGTGATGCGCTCGACTCCGTTGGGGAGGATTTCGGTCTCCGGAGGGACCACCGCCTTCGAAGCAGGTGCGAGGGCGAGCAGGAGCAGGGCAGCCAGGGCGAGCACCGATGCCGCAGCGACTGAGACCCGGCCGATTCCGCCGCCTCGCACAGACTCCACCCTGAAGGTCATTCACGCTCCCACGATCGCTTTGAGCGGCCCTCCTCGGAGACCGCCGGGACAGAATCTACCGGAACGGCAGATTCCTCCGCCGAAAAACTCAGCGCAGCTTGCGCTTGGCCCGGGACGACTTGCCGAAGTCGACGGTCCCGGTAGCCGCCAAGGCAACCTTGCGGCCCTTGGAAATCGCCTTGCGGCCCTTGCCGCTGAGCTTGAGCTTCAGGACACGGGCAGCGCCTGCCCCGAGGCTGATTTTCGAGGAGGATGCGATCTGCTTCTTGCCTCGCCTGACAGCGATACGGATGCCCGGACTCTCCGTCGAAGCCCTGACCTTGACTTTCAGCTTCCTCGTCTTGCGGACCTTCTTCAGCCGCTGGCGCGGGATCGAAACCTTGATCGACGGCCTCGCGGCCACCTCGCCTTTATCGCCCTGTACGACCAGCTCGCCGCTCATCGAAGCCCCGTGGAGGGTGCAGAAGAAGGGATAGGTGCCGGCCCCGAGGTACTGAGTGCCCTTGACCGGAGTCGAGTCAGCCGCGCCGATCGTCCGGGACCGGAAGAGCGCATCTCCGTCCGGGCCGGAGACGGTCGAGGTCACGTTGTGTGGATTGGCCATGGGCGGATTTTCGAAGGTCGGGATTTCACCCAGGTCCTGGAAGTACGGCCCGGGTTCGAAGGTGCAGCAGTCCACCTCGGCCGTGATCGTGTCGGCTGCGGATGCCGGCGCTGATGCCCAGAACATCAGCGTCGCGGCCAGCAGCAGCATTGTTGCGATTCCCCTGCGCATGGTTCCCATGGGTCAATCATGACGCATCGACTGGCCGGGGCGCGGCAGCGACCGCGACGGCCCCTGGCGGCTCGGCTACGGTGCAGGCATGTCAGCCGAAACAGACCAGGACTTCTCGGGGCTCAAGGCCCTCTTCATCAACTGCACCCTGAAGCCGTCACCGGCGCCCTCTAATACCCAGGGCCTGGCAACGATCTCGATAGCGATCATGGAAAAGCTCGGGGTCGAGGTTGAGACGATCCGGGCCGTCGACCACGAGATCGCGACCGGGGTCTACCCCGACATGCGCGAGCACGGTGCCGAGCGTGACGAATGGCCGGCAATCCAGGAGAAGGTGATGGCCGCCGACGTCCTGGTGCTTCTGACCCCGATCTGGCTCGGCGAGAAATCCTCGGTCTGCACCCGAGTGATCGAACGGCTCTACGGGAGCAGCAGTGAACTGAACGAGCACGGCCAGTACGCCTACTACGGGCGGGTCGGCGGATGCCTGGTCACCGGCAACGAGGACGGCGCCAAGCACTGTGCGATGAACGTCCTCTACTCGCTGCAGCACCTCGGATACACGATCCCGCCGCAGGCGGATGCGGCCTGGCTCGGAGAAGCCGGACCCGGCCCCAGTTACCTGGACGAAGGCTCGGGTGGACCCGAGAACGACTTCACCAACCGCAATACGACCTTCATGACCTGGAACCTGCTCCACGCGGCGAAACTGCTGCGCGACGCCGGTGGCTTCCCGGTCGGCGGCAACCAGCGAAGCGAATGGGACCAGGGCGAGCGCTTCGGATTCGAGAACCCCGAGTACCGCTGATCCCGACGGTAGGCTGACGCCATGTACATCTCTTTCGGAGGACCAATCTTCCTGATCGCGGTTGGCGCGATCCTGAAATACGCAACCAACTTCACAGTTTCCGGGGTCGACATGGATACGGTCGGCCTGATCCTGATGGTCGCCGGCGCAGTGATCCTCGTGCTCTCGTTCGCGGTGGCGATGATCAACCGCAATGACCGCGACCGCAGGCCGCCCGACGAGCGGCGCGCGCCGCCACCTCCCCCGCGCTGAGCATTTCCGGCACACGGAGCGCCACGACCGGCTCTTGGCTCACTGTGCGTTCGGTTCGATCAGGCGGCGCTGCCTGCGGTGTCGGCTACTCAGATGCGGCGCAGGCAGGCCCGGCGGGCCTTCTTGCGGTCGAGCGAGCGGCACTTGCGCACCTTGGCCCTGCGTGATCTTGGCCTTGCGCACCTTGGCCTTGCGGGCTTTGGCCCTGCGGGCCTCGGCGCGATCTGATCCAGAGGCACTTGTCAGGACTTCGAGCCGGCGGAAGAACCGCTCTGCTCGTACTTGAAGCTTCCGGGATCACCCACCGGGTCGGCGGTCACCTGCTGCGGCTCGCCCGGGCTTTCTCCGCTACTGACCGGATCGTCGCCTTCGGGAGGTGGGTCGGCCAGGAAGTGCTCGAGCACCCGGCCGGGTGTCAGCGCCCGGTCGTAGTAGGCGACCTCGTCAATCGAACCCTTGAACCAGGGCTTGATCTCTCCGTAGCCGACGTAGAAGGTGGATATCGAGCTGGGACGCTTGGTCGCCTCAGTCTGGCCGCGCAGCTCACCGTCGACGTAGAGCGAGATCGTGACTCCGTCCCAGACCGCGACGACCTGTGTGAATCGACCGGGAGCAGGACCGGTGTCTGCGGCGACGGTGGTGCCCATGTGGCGGAACTTGAACAGGCCGCCTTCGATGTAGATCTCGCCGGCGTCGCCGTGACCGAGTACCGACTGGTCGCGGTGGTCGTCGGGGTTGACCCAGGCCTCCAGGGTGCTCTGGAAACGCGGTGCGGCGATGTCGTTGACGTAGCCGTAGCCGCCGGCGCCGAAGAAGCGCCTGGCGTGGTCGCCGTCACCGGAGATGCCGACCGGGCCGGACTCCTGGTCGTTCTTGTAGATGCCGTCCCGACCGCCGGGTCCCGAGTCCTTCATCGGATCGCCGGTGGCGTCACCGAGCCGGTAGTAGGCGATCGGCGAGTCCGAGTTGAAGATTTCGGCAAACGTCTTGACCGTGTAGGTGTGGGTGTGGCTGCGGGTCAGCCCGTCGATGTCAACGGCGGTCACGATTACCGTGTGGCCACCGGGACTGTCCGGCAGGGGCGAGCCGTCGAGGGCCGGGTTTCCGTCCACGGTCGCAGTGCAGCTCGCCACGGTGGCCGGGCCGTCGAGGTCGCTGCAGTAGAAGTCGAGGTCGGGCACCTTGGTCGGGGCGTAGAGACCGCGGTTGGCCGGGGTGTCGATGTGGGCCTCGGGACGCTGGATCGGCGGGCCTCCGGCCGGTGAAGGCACGTCCTTGGCTGTGCCGACCACCCAGCGCTTGCGGATCGCCGAGCTTGAAAGTGCGCTGCCGTAGTAGGCGGCTTCGTCGAGGCTGCCGTGGAACCAGGGAGCCTGGTCGCCGTAGCCGACGTAGAAGGTGCTTATGCCCGAGGGCGCTTTGTTGGCCGAGTTCGACGAGGCGACCTGATTGCCGTTCACGAAGAGCCTGGTGCGCGTCCCATTCCAGGTTGCGGCCACGTGGAACCACTCGCCCGGCGTGAGCACGGGACCGGAAGACTGGACCGTGTCCTGGACCTGCCTCAGGGCGAGACGGTCATTCTTGATGAAGAGCTGACCGCCACCACCGTGGCCCACGACCGAGCCGTCGCCATGGTCGGCCCTCTTGATCCAGGCCTCGAGCGTATAGGCGCTCTGAGGCGCAGTGATGTCGTTGGTGAAGCCGTAACCGTCGCGGGCCGGGAACCAGGCGGCGAAGTCCTGCGGATCGGAGGTCAGGTCGCATGTATAAGGCGGATGCGGCCGCACATGGCAGGCGACCGCTGGCGGGCGCCTGAGGGCGATTCCGTTCTTGTATTCGCCGTCGTTACCGTTGCCGGAGCTGTCGAGCATCGGATCGGAGCCGAGCTGCTCGCCCATCCTGTAGTAGGCGATCGGGTTGCCGGCGTTGATCACGTCGGCATAACGCGGCGGATCGACCGCGTAGGAGTGGGTGAAGGAGAAGGTATTGCCGGCGTGGTCTTCGGCGTTGACCGTGTAGCGGAAGTTGCCGAGCCGGCTGGTGTCAACCTTGCTCGGGCCGGAACAGGTCTTGATTCCGGAAGCCACCGGTGGCGCTCCGGCGAGCGGGTCGTCGCAACTGAAGACCGCGTTGACGTTCTGGTCGAGCACGAAGCGCTCTCGCATCGCCGGCTTGCTGATGCTGATCGTCGGGTCGGTCTGATCGACGATCCAGGTCGAGACCGCCGGGGTCGGGTCCACGTTTCCGGACCTGTCGAGCGCGCGGACCTCGAAGGTGTGGCTTCCCTCGGCCATGCCGGTCGCGGTGAACTGACCGGGACGCTGCGGGGAGGCCGGGTCGGACGCCGGAAGGTTGCAGGACTGCCAGGGGCCGGCGTCGACCCGGCACTCGAGGCTCGTGCCGGGAGAGTCCTGCGGCGTCACGTCCTCGGCGTGGAAAGTGAAAGTCAGACTCGGGAGGTTGGTCGAGGGCGCCGGAACCGGTGAATCGATCCGCGTATCGGGTGGTACCGAATCGACCCAGAAGTTCGAGAACCAGCGATTGTGGGCCGGGTCATTCGGGTCGGCAGGTGCGGAAAGGTCGCGCTGTATCGCTTCGACGCGGTACTTGCCGTCGCCGAGCGGTGGGCCGAATGCGGCTGCCGGCAGGTCGAACTCGTCGACTGTGACCGGGCCGGTCGCAGTTGCCACGAGGCCGGGTGAGCTGCCGGTCCGGGTGATCCTGAGCAGCACCGAAGAGTCGTAAGTGAAGAGGTCGGGATTGACCTCCCCGCGATAATCGCTCGGCGGCGCCTGGAAGGCGTCACCATCGGCGGGCTCTGTGAAATTCGCCGAAGCTCCGGCAGCGAGCGCGAGCGTCATGGCGACGGCCAGCAACAGGGCGGCGGCGAGCTTGACGCCGGCGCGACCGGGGCTGGACTCAGGACTGGATACGAGACTGGGGTTCAAGGTATTCGGCTTTGTCGATACAGCGAGGACCCGGCCCATCACCGACCGCTCCTCTTCGATCTGGAGCGAAGCTATCCGATCCCGCCGGCGATGTCCAGCAATTCACCGTCGGCGGTCGAAGAATTCCGTCATCGCCTTGTGGGTCGCGTCCGCTTCTTCCATCTGCGGCACATGACCGCAGTCGAGTTCGAGGTGCTCGGCCTCGGGGAGAACCCGCTCGACGTGCTTCTCGAAGCCGATCGGCACCAGCGTGTCCTGCTCGCCCCATACGAAGAGCGACGGCGGCTCGAGTCGTTCCATGCGCGTCCACAGGCCTTCTTCCCCATGTGGTTCGTCCATATAGATGTTGCGCGCCGACTCGTAGAAGGCGACCCGCCCGCGTGGCGTGAGGAAGGAGCGCAGGAACTCGTCGATGCCGGCCGCCGTCCACCCCTCGCGCCCGCCCGGGACCAGCCCCCGGACCAGGCGTTCGGTGATCACCCGGGGTGCCGGCTGGACCAGGCCGAGCTTCGGCAGCGGGCCCCTGAGCAGCCAGCGCCAGCGGCGGTCACGCAGCCAGGCCAGTGCCGGGGCGAGCAGGACCAGGCTGCGCACGCGGTCCGGATGCAGCAGGCCGACCTCGATCGCGACCCTTCCTCCCATGCTGTTGCCGACCAGGTGCGCGCGGTCGATGTCGAGTCCGTCGAGCAACCCGATCACGGCCTCGGCGAAGTAAGACGCGTCGTAGTCGGCACCGAGCGGCTTCTCTGAATCACCGAAACCCGGCAGGTCCATCGCGATCACCCGGTAACTGCCCGAAAGCGCGGCGATCGTGGTCAGAAAGGACGCTTTGGTCCCGCCGAGGCCATGGATGCAGACAACCGTCTCGCCCTGGCCCGCCGTCAAGGTCGAGATCCGGCCCTGCTCGGTCTCGACCGACCCGAACTCCATGCGGCCGGGGTCGACGATGCCGCTTGTTGCCGCGAGGAATCCGACACCGAGGTGAAGGTTGCGACGGACCTTGAGCGCACTGTCGCTGAAAGCGGCCATACCGAAACCGATGTCTTCGGCGATCCTTTTCCACGTCTTCTCGTCGGCGATCAGCTCGGCGTCGAAGTCCTCCTCGCCGGCCGGGAAGAGGTCCGCGCCGTGGCTTGTGATCACCGCATCCCATTCGGGCTCGTCCTCGACACCGAGGCGGATCCTCGCGGAACCGCTCGGGATCTCGATCACATCCGGATCGAATCGGGCGACCAGAGAGGCCAGGGACTCAGGCGGGGCGTCTTGCTCGGGCACGGATCAAGCCTACGGCCGCGGACGGACCTCGGGTTTCGGGAAAACACTGAACCGGAACGACAGAAGGCCCGCCATGGGGCGGGCCTTCCGTTTTGGGGTCCGGGGAGATTGCGCTTCGACGGCGCCGGACCCGAATCGCCATCGGCACCGCGACTGTGCGGGTGCCAGGCGACAGTTCATCCCGTTCAGACGCCGGCGTCGACCTGATCCTCGTCGAAGACCAGGATTCCCCAGACGATCCAGCAGCAGAGGAAGAAGACGCCGAGCGACCACCAGGGGAATGCCCCGGCGACCGAGATCAGCGCCATGACGGCCCCGATGCTGCCGGCGATCACTCCGATGATCCGGCCGTAGGCGTTGCCCGCCAGCAGCGAGAAGCCGCCCGTGAGCTGGAATACGCCGACGATTATCAGGACCCATCCGAGAGTGTTCAGGTCACTGAAAACCAGCCTCGTATCGTTGACGAAGACATTCGCGTTGTCCAGCGCTCCGATGCCATAGATGATGTTCAGCACTCCGATGATCAGCAGCATGATCCCGGCAAAAACGACTCTTCCAGCACCCTTCATTCAGACACCTTTCTGTTCGCCAGACCGGTCCGATCTCGTTGTGGACCCGGCTATTCCGGCACTTTTCCTGGGACGGGAAGCACCAGAGGCCGGGCTCCAGGCGACCGCTTCACCCCGATCGGGTGAGTCTGCGCGACCGAGACCTTCCGGCATGCTCGGCAACGGACCCCGTGCACCACAGCCGCATCAGAACAGACAGGCCTCTCGAACGACTGGGACCGGGGCCTACTGGCCCTGGCCGAGCGAGTAGCCCAGTTCGCCGTCGAAGCGGTAGAGGCCTTCGGTCTTGATGAAGTCAACCCCGGCATCGTTGAGCTTCGAGAGCACTTCGACGACCTGACCGGTATTGGCGGTGCCTTCGTCGGGGGCGACGAAGCGACAGCGCCAGTGGTCGACGCAGAAGGTCTCGGGAGCGCCGTCGGGCCAGACCTTGAGACCGCGGTTGCTGATCATGTTCAGCTCGAGTTCGGTGCCGTCGGTCGCCGCGTTCAGCTTGGCGGCAAGGACCTCCGGGTCACGGTTGTTGTCGTGGACGAAGACGTCGATTCCGTCCATCGTCTTCTCGGAAGGCTCGACCGGGCTGGTGGTGACCGAGATCCGGCTGTCGCCCGACGGGTAGCTCACCGCGGGCAGGGTCTGCGGCTTCTCGCCGACCCGCTTGATCACTTCGTCGGCGAAGGCCGAAGTGCAGTATGGCTCCTTGCCCTCCCCGGCGATGTCGTAGGTGCCGATGCCTTGCTCGATCGTCGCCAGCCAGGCGTTGTGGACCTTCTCGGCGATGTCGCCCTGACCGATGTGGACCAGCATCATCACCGCACCGAGCAGCAGCCCGGAGGGGTTGGCCACGTTCTGGCCGGCGCGGCGCGGAGCCGAACCGTGGATCGCCTCGAACATGGCGACGTCCTCGCCTATGTTGGCCGAGCCCGCCAGGCCGACCGATCCGGCGATCTGTGCGGCGACGTCGGAGAGCACGTCCCCGTAGAGGTTCGGCATGACCACGACGTCGAAGGCCTCCGGCGTATCGGCCAGCTTGGCCGCGCCGATGTCGATGATCCAGTGCTCGGACTCGATCTCCGGGTACTCGGCCGCGATTTCGTCGAAGACCTTGTGGAACAGACCGTCGGTCTGCTTCATGATGTTGTCCTTGGTGAAGCAGGTCACCTTCTTGCGGCCGTAGAGCTTCGCGTACTCGAAGGCGTAGCGGCAGATGCGCTCGCTTCCGGGACGGCTGATCAGCTTCAGGCACTGGGTGACCTCGTCGGTCTGGCGGTGCTCGATGCCGGCGTAGAGGTCTTCCTCGTTCTCGCGCACGACCACCACGTCCATGTCCGGGTGGAGGGTCGGGATGAACGGCGAGTAGGCAACGCAGGGCCTGACGTTGGCGAACAGCCCGAGGGTCTTGCGAACGGTCACGTTCAAGGACTTGAAACCACCGCCCTGCGGGGTCGTGATCGGCGCCTTGAGGAAGACCTTCGTCCGCCGCAGCGACTCCCAGGACTCCGGCGCGATGCCGGCCGTATTGCCGGCCTCGTAGACGGCCTCGCCGATCGCGATCTCTTCGATCGCGAGCCGCGCCCCGGCGCCTTCGAGGATGCGCAGCGTCGCATCCATGATCTCCGGTCCGATGCCGTCGCCGCGGGCGACTGTTATCGGGGTCAGGTCGGTTCCTGCTTCGGGATTCATCAAGGCTCCTGTTCGGGTCTGGTCGGTCCGGACTTCAAGTTCGGTTGGTGAGCGCCAACTTACCCGAATGGAGCCAAGCCTGAAGCGAAGCCGATTCGAGCCGCCAGGGGCTCGTCCCGGGGAAGATCAGGTGAAGACGATCTGGGCGCCGGCCGACATTTCGTAGAACTCGCCGACCGTGATGATCGAATCGACCTGGGGGATGAAGTCGTCCTCGGCCAGGCCGAACATGTCAACCGACGCCTTGCAGCCGTAGAGCGGCGCGCCGGAATCGGCGATCATCTCGACGAACTCCGGAATCGGCGGGATGTCCAGCTTCTCCATCTCCGAAGCCATCTTCTTCGTCACCAGGGAAGAGACCCCCGGGATCGCGCCGGCGATGGTCGCCATGTGGAGCGCCGGGTTGCCGACGGTGGCCACCTTGATCTTTTCCTGCTTCGAAGTGGTGATCGCGTCGAGTCCGAAGAAAGTGAAGAAGACGCTGGCCTCGATGCCCTCCATGCGGGCGCCGTTGGCCATGATCAGACCCGGGTATACCCCCTCGAGGGATCCCTTGGAGATGATTATCGAGACCTTCTCGATCGGATCGGGGGCGGGCTTTCCGTTCCGCTCTGCGATTTCCTGCTCTGCCAGTTGGCTCATTTCGATTGCTCCTAGATGCAGCCGCGAGGCTTGGGGATTCCGGCTACTTTGGCGGCCAGCTTTGCGGGGCCCTTGGGAAAGAGTTGGTAGAGCTCCTTGATCGGTACGCCGGAAGCCTTGCCCAGGGTGCGGATCGAAGGCGCAGAACCCTCCGCCAGATAGGTGTCTCGCATGTAGTTGACGACCATCCAGTGGCGATCGTTGAGCTCGCCGAGGCCGTTGTCGGCGGCGATCTCGGCTGCGACCTCCTCGTTCCACTGCGACGTGTCCTCGAGGAAACCCTCTTCGTCTACCTCCACCGGATTGCCGGCGTAAGTCTCGGTACTCATTCTGAATCTCCGTTCTTGTTGCTGACCGGCCGCTTGCCGGCCATTGACAGTTGCGTGCCGATCCCGGGGATGTCGCGCCCGGGAAGCAAAGCATGCCAGTAGAAAGGTTGAAACGCGAGCTTAGCCATGTGGTTGAGCCGGGACTCCTTCAGCAGCGGCAGCGGCCCGGCCCGTCCGGCCGGATAGCGACCCGGCAGCGGCTCGGTCTCGTAGTTGAAGTCGATCAGCAGAGCCCTGTGAAATCCGGTCTCGATGAAGCAGTTCGCGTGACCGTCGAAGCTCCCTTCGAGCTCTTCCCCCTGCAGAAAGCGCTCGATGTTCGCGACCAGTGTCTCGCCTTCGAAGTGGGTCACCGAGCCGGCCTTCGAGGTCGGCAGGTTGGTCGCGTCGCCGATCGCGAATACGTTCGGCGCGGCAGCGCTCTGAAGCGTATGAGCGTCGGTCTTGACGAAACCGAGGTCGTCACCGAGGCCGGGCGAACGGTCGACGAACGCAGCACCGCCGTGCATCGGGATCGAGACCAGCAGGTCGAAGTCGATCTCGCGCTCGTCCCAGCTGACCAGGCGGCCGCCTTCTCCATCGACCTGGCCGGTGGCGAATTCGGTCTCGATGCCGATCCGCTTCTGCTCGAGCAGGTCACCGAGTTCCTTCGATGCGACCGGCTTGGTGAAGGCTCCGTCGAGCGGGGTCGCGTAGGTGATCGGGCTCTTCTCGCGCAGGCCGTGCTTCTGCAGAAACCAGTCGAGCAGGAAGCAGAACTCGAGCGGGGCGACCGGACACTTGACCGGCATCTCGATCGGGTTCACGACCACACGGCCTCCCTCGAAATCCTTCAGCGCATCGCGCAGGGCGATCGCATCGCCCATCTCGTAGAAAGAGAAGACCTTCTCTCCCCAGCCGGGGCCGGTGAGGCCTTCAGTCTCTTCAGGCAGCAGCCTGGCGCCACTGGCGATGACGAGTACGTCGTAGGGGACCGCGGTGCCGTCTTCGAGCCGGACGGTCTGAGCATCGGTATCGACCTGCTCGACCTCGCCCGGCAGGAATCTGACCCCGTCGTGGATCTGCTTCGAGCGGGGTCGCACTATGTCCTCCGGCTCGGCCATTCCGAAAGGTACGAACAGCAGTCCGGGCTGGTAAACGTGGTCGCCCTCGCCGTCGATGACCGTTATTTCGGCTTCCTCCCCGTACTCGCCGTGCAGACGGTTGGCCGCCAGGGTGCCGCCGGTTCCGGCACCGATGATCGTGATCTTCTTGCTCATCCAGGGATTATGCCCCCTGACCCGGCCTGGCGGCAAGAGGCCATCAGCCGCGCAGTCCTTTCATGCAGACCACGCCGGTGTAGTACTTCGCGGTCGCACTCGTATTGAAGTTGAGTACGCCGAAGTTCCATCTGGGCTTCTTCGACGATCGAACCTTTGCCCGTTGCGCCGGGAAGGAGCTGCCAAGCACCACGCCTGGCTTATTCGAGTAGAAGTACCCGTCAATCGCCTTCGTACCTTTCGGGCACTGCATCCAGAATGTGCTCGCGCCCTGCGGTCCCAGCTTGTAGTACTTCGAGTTCCAGTAGATGACCTTTGGTGCGGACTTGCGCGATGCCGAGGTCGAAGCGCCACCCGACGACCCGGGGTGAAGCCCCTCGTCCCGAGGCGTCCCGAGGCTGAAACCGACCTCGCCGGCGGAACTGGAATCTGCGCCTCCGAGGCTGTCGACCACGACTGCTCCGACAACGGCGAGGGCGACGATGGAAAGGATGATCGGTATTGCCTTCATGGCACCTTCCTCAGTTGCTTGTCGGTCCGGAGCTCTGCCCGGACCAAATGGACTGAAACTCAGGATAGACACGGGACGGCAGCCCCAATCAGTAGTTCGCCGCAGACCGCGGGGCTTCGAACGGTGTCGAGCGCCTCCGGGCCCGGGCACTATGGTCCCAGCATGGAACTTGCCGGAAAGCGGGTACTTGTAACGGGCGCATCGTCGGGGATAGGCGCAGAGATCAGCAAGGAAATGGCGCGTCGTGGTGCTCAGCTGATCCTGGTCGCGCGCGGGCGCGAGAAACTGGAGAGCCTGGCCAACGAGCTGCTCGAGGCAGGGGGAACGGCGCAGGTCGAAGTCTGCGACCTGACTGACGACAACGAGGTCGAACTGCTGGCCGAACGGCTGCTCGGCGGTGACGGGCCACCCGACGTCCTGGTCAACAACGCGGGAGCCGGTATCTGGAGAGCCACCTGGGAGACCGAGCCCGGGTACGCGGAACAGGCCGCGCGCCTTCCGTATCTGGCCGCTTACGAGCTGACCCGCCTGCTGCTGCCGGCGATGCGCGAGCGCGGCAACGGCTGGATCCTCAACATGACCTCTGCCGCCGGCTACATGGCGATCCCCGGCGCCACCGCCTACGGAGTCTCACGCTGGGCCATGAGGGCTTTCAGTTATCAGCTCGAAGCGGAGCTGACGGGCAGCGGAGTCGGGGTCACCCTGCTCGCCCCGTTCGAGGTCGACTCGCCCTACTTCGACAACAATCCGGGCTCGCGCGAGCGCATCCCGCGCATCGCGAGGCTGATCGGCACGATCACTCCGGAAGACGTCGCACGCGAGGCGGTCGAATCGATCGAACTCGAGCGCCGCGAGCGAATGATGCCCCTGCGCGGGCGCCTGATCTACCGCCTGACCCCGCCGCCGCTGATGCGGCGGCTGCTCGGCGCCACCGGCTGGAAGCCGTAGCGGGTCCGACCCGCCGATCCCGCCGGCGGCTACGCCGGAGCCCCGTCAGTCCTGGGGCCGGCCCTCGAAGGCGGCAGTGAGCAGACCGGCCAGCTCGGCCAGCATCGGCATCCGCGGGTTGGTCCTCAGGCTGGCATCGGCGAAGGCGTTCTTGACCAGTTCCGGCAGGGCTTCGTCGAACTGCTCCTTGGTGACGCCGGTCTCGGCGATCGACTTCGGCATTCCGACCTCGTCGAGCAACTGCTCGACCCGCAGGAAGAAGCGCCGGCGCCGCTCGTCCATGTCGGCGCCGCCGAGCCCCATGACCCAGCCCATCTGGGCGTACTTGTCGGGTGCCATGTAAGTCGAGTAGCCGGGAGCGGGCATGAACTTGCTCGGGATCTGGGCGTTGTAGCGCAGCACATGGGGAAGGAAGATCCCGTTGGCCCGTCCGTGCGGGATACCGAATACGGCGCCGACCGAGTGGGCCAGTGCGTGGTTCACCCCTACGAAGGCGTTGGAGAAGGCCAGCCCGGCGATCGTCGAGGCGTTGGCCATCGCGGTCCGCGCTTCGAGGTCGCTGCCGTCGGCAACCGCCTTGGGCAGCGCATCCATGATCAGGTTGATCGCCTGCATGCAGAAGGCATCGGTATAGGCCGAAGCGAAGATCGAGACGCCGGCCTCGAGCGCATGGGTAAGCGCGTCGACACCGGTGTCGGCCGTGATCGCCGGCGGCATGCTCAGGGTCAGGGTCGGATCATTGACCGCGATGTCGGGTACCAGGGAGTAGTCGACCAGGGTGAGCTTGCGGCCCTCGGCGCTTATTACCGCGGCGGGTGAGACCTCGGAGCCGGTGCCGGAGGTGGTCGGAACGGCGACCAGCTTGACCGAATGCTCGACGGTCGGGTACTGGGCGACCCGCTTACGGGCGTCGAGGAACGGCAGCGAGAGTTCCTGCAGGGTCAGGTCCGGGCTCTCGTGGAACAGGCGCATGGCCTTGGCCGCGTCTAGCACCGAGCCGCCGCCGACCGCGATTATGCAGTCGGACTCGAACTGCGACAGAACCTCGATCCCGGCCCTGACCTGGGCTTCGTCGGGTTCGGGCTGAATGTCGGAGAACACGTGGGCACCCGCCCCGTCGAGATAGCGCCGGACCTCGTCGGCGACCCCTCGCGCCTCACCGTCGGCATCGGTGACGATCAGGAAGTTCTTCGCCTTGACCTCGCGCAGGCTGTCCAGCGAGCCGGCGTTGAAGTACGTATCGGAGGGGACGCGGAACCACTGCGGCGGCGCCTGGCGTCGGGATACGGTCTTCACGTTGAGCAGGTTCTGGTAGTTGACATTGTCGGTGGTATTCGATCCTCCCCAAGTCCCGCAGCCGAGCGAGAAAGTTGGCGTCAGTGAGTTATAGATGCCGCCGAGGGCGCCCACGGCGGTCGGAGCGTTGACCAGGATGCGACCGGTCCGGACCCGTCGCGAGAACTGCTCGATTACGTCTTCGTCCTTCGTATAGACGGCCGAGGTGTGCCCCAGCCCACCGTGTTCGGTGGCCAGCTCGCAGGCGGCGACGCCGTGCTCGACTGAAGGCGAGCGGACCAGCCCGAGTACCGGCATCAGCTTCTCCTGGATGAGGGGATGGGCCGCGAGGTCTGCCAGGTCGGAGGGCAGCGGTGCCATCAGCACCTTGGTCCCCTCTTCCACATCGAAGCCGCCCATCGAACCGAGGTTCACGCAGGACTGGCCAAGGGCTCGGATCTCGACGCTGCCGTCCGGTGCGAAGGCCAGCTTGGAAAGCGCATCGACCTCGTCCTCCTTCAGCATCTTCGCGCCCATGCGTTCGAACTCGGCCACCACGTCGTCGTAGATCGAGTCGTCGATCACGCAGGTCTGTTCGGCCGGGCAGATCACTGAAGCGTCGAAGGTCTTGGAGATCAGGATGTCGACCACCGCCATCTCGACCTCGGCGCTCGAGCTCAGGTAGACCGGCGCGTTGCCGGCACCGACGCTCAGGGTCGGTTTGCCGGCCGAATTGGCGGCGGCGACCGCCTTCGGCCCGCCGGTGGTCCAGATCAGGTCGACCCCGTCGTGATGGAAGAGGTGCTGGGAGACGTCGAGCGTGGGGTCGGGAATGACCTGCAGCGCGTCCGGCGGCAGACCCGCGGCCTCGCCCGCCTCCTGGAGGATCTCGACCGCCTTGACCGCGCACTGCGAGGCCCGCGCCGAGGGGCGGAAGATGATCGCGTTGCGCGTCTTGGCGGCTACGATCGACTTGAACAGCGCGGTCGAGGTCGGGTTGGTGATCGGGACCAGGGCCAGCACGACGCCGATCGGCTCGGCTACGTACTCGATGCCCCGCTCATGGTCCTCTTCGATCACGCCGACAGACTTCTTGTCCTTGAGGTAGTCGTAGAGGAACTCGGTCGCGATGAAGTTCTTGACCACCTTGTCCTCGAGCACTCCGAAGTGGGTCTCCTCCATCGCCAGCGCCGCCAGATCGAAGGCGTTCTCGAGGCCGGCCACGACCATCGCCCAGACGATCTTGTCCACCGCCTCCTGATCGAGTTCACGGAAAGCCTTCGAGGCAGCCTCGGCCCTCTCGACGAAGCCGTCGATACGTTCGGCCTGATCCGGCTCAAGCGGTGTGTCGGGGGACCTTTCGCTGGCGCCGCTCGCTGCGGCGGGGGTCTCAGTGGTAGCCATGCTCTCCTCCTCGGGGACAGGGACCCGGGAGGATACCGTCCGGCTCACTTCGAGTCGAGCGCGAGCAGCTGCCGCAGTTCCTCTTCGAAGTCCGCGATCAACTCGTCGGGATCGGGGATCAGACCGGCGTCGGCCATCAGCCCGACCGTCAGTTCGCCGCCGTAGCTGAAGATCGAGATCGTCATCGAGACGTCGCCGGAACAAGGCGCCCAGACCAGAACCCCGGCGACCTTGGTACCCGCCAGGTAGACCGGCTCTCGAGGTCCGGGCACGTTGGTCACCACCGCCGTGCCTTTGGCCGTGAACAGATCGATCACCCGCTGCTCCAGTCCCTCCGGGGTGCGGCCCATCGCGTCGAGGACTCCGTAGGCGACGACGCCCTCATGCGACTGCTTGATCTGCTTCATGCTCTCGTGAACCTTGCGCAGCCTGATCTTGCGGCTCAGCGTGCCGACCGGCAGTCCGAGGAAGACCAGCCCGAACTTGTTGCCCAGGGTGGCCGGCAGCGGCTCGGTCGGTGAGCGGAGGTTGAACGGGACCATCGCGGTCACCTGCTCGGTGAATTCACCGCGCCGGCCGAGGTAGGTTCGAAACGCACCGGCGACCGCGGTCATGACCACGTCGTTGACGGTATTGCCCGTGGCATGGCCCATGTCGACTACATCGGAGAGCGGGACCGGATCCGACCAGGCGACGCCCTTGGCGATACCCATCTCGCCTTTCAGGGCGGTCTTGGGGTCGTTGCCCCTGAGCAGCACCTTGGCCAGGGCGTCGGCGTCCTCGCGGGTGGCGTTGGCCAGGTCGAGCATGTGAGACGGGTGCCTGGCCACTTCCAGCGACTCGTGGGCAACAGAACCGGCCGCGCCGACCGCGGCCGAGGCAATGCTCCTGGCCGAGCCCGCGATCGACTGCAGAGGGTTCCTGCCGTTACTTCGCTCGCGCACCTCCGGCGGCGCTTCGATCGGCCTCGCATCGGGATCGTCGGATTCATCGGCGAGCGAAAGCAGCACCCGTGAGAGCGCTATGCCGTCGGCTATGCAGTGGTGGATGCGGTGGACCAGTGCGGCCCCGTCGCCGTATCCGTCGACCATGTAGATCTGCCAAAGGGCCTGGCTGCGATCGAGCGGGGTCGCGGTGATGTCGGCCAGCAGACCGGCCAGGGCGGAGCGGTCGCCGGGAGCGGGCAGCGCGACCCGGTGGAGGTGGAGGTCGAGGTCGAAGTTCGGGTCGTCCTCCCAGTGCGGTCCCGATACCGGAGGCGTGCCCTCGACCACCCGTTGCCGGAAGCGGGGGTAGGGCTCGACGAAGCGCTCGCGGATCAGTTCCCGTACGCGGTCCCAGTCGGGGGTCTCTTCAAACCAGTTGACCCCGGTGATCACCATCAGGTTCGTCGGCTGGTCCATGTGCAGCCACGCGGCGTCAGCGTGGTTCATTGCCTGGGCGGAACTCACGCCAACAGCATAAGCGCAGTGCACCGGCCGGGCGCGGGGCCTCTCAGGTGTGACCGGTACATCCTCAACTTCACCCGATCGGGATGACTCTCGCCTTCGGAGCCCCAGTACCCTCGGGATACCGGCAACTGACGATGGAGGAAACAATGATCTGGTTTGGCCTCGGCATTCTGTATCTGATTCTGTTCTTCACGACCGGGCTGATCACCCTTCGCAAGGGTCACATGGTGCTCTTCGTCCTCGGCTTCTTCTTTCCGCTCCTCTGGATTATCGGAGCGCTGCTTCAGCCCACCGAGGCAGCGGCCGAAGCGCTCCGGGAAGAAGAACGCGGCGGGGTCTGACCCGCCTCAAGCCGGCTGTGACCGGGTCGCCAGTCGGGCGGCGATGATCCGCCATACGTCGGGGTCGATCCCGAGCCCGAGGTGGGTTGAAGCGACCTCGATGTGCTCGACCTCCCTGGTATGGCGGTCGATGCAGGCACGCCAGTCGACGATGCCGTCCCGCTTCGTATAGATCGCGGTGACCGGGACGGAGATCGGACTGGCGAGTTCGACCTCTTCGATCAGTCTGGTGATGCGCTCGGCCTCTTCTTCCCCGAACGACGAGGCGCCGATCGTATGGGTGGGACCGCCGATCACCGGCGTGCCGTAGGTAATGACACGGCTGACGGTCTCGGGAGAGTTCCGGGCCACTTCTCGTGCGACCACCCCACCCAGACTCCAGCCGACCAGGGCCACGGGCCGGCCGGCCTGCTCGGAGATCCGATGGACCCGGGCCGCAAGCTTTTCAGCGTCGCCCTCGGGATCGCCGTGGTTGGTTCCGAGCCCCCACGGCATCGCGTCGTAGCCGATCCGGCGAAGGAAGCTGCGCAGCGGTGCCCCGCTGGCCTCGGGAGCGCGCCAGCCGGGGATGTCGATCACCGGCTCCCCGCCGCCCCGGGGTGAATTCCGCAGGGAAGGGGTCTTCAGGGCAAGGCGGGCAAACTGCCAGGGAGCCGTGATCTCGGCGGTTCGGATCAGTCCCCCCGGGGGACCTGAAGGCAGCGGCACATCCGGGGTCCCGTCGTGAACGAGGGGCCCACGACGAATCGTTCGATGACCGACCGCGGCGAAAGAGGAAAACAGTTCCTTCATGTGCGGGTGAGCATACGGGGGCGAAGCCCTGCGCGACACCCGTCAGGGCAGGCCCTGCCCACCCGGCTACGATTCGCGAAACGCAACGCGAGCTGAGGAGGAAGAGCCGGATGGGCCGATACGAAGAGATCTGCGCCGAGCACGAATGGAACGTTCCCGAGCGCTACAACATCGCCACCGATGTCTGCGACAGGCACCCGGCCGACAAGCTCGCGATGATCTTCGAGGACCACACCGGCACTCGCCGCGAGGTCACCTGGGGCGAGCAGCAGTCGCTCGCCAACCGGGCCGCCAACATGCTGGCCGCCCACGGGGTCGGCAAAGGCGACCGGGTCGCGGTCTGCGTGCCGGCTTCGCCGGAGACGGCGGCGGTCTTCTTCGGCACCTGGAAGGTCGGCGGCATCCTGATCGCGATGTCCGTGCTTTATGGAGACGACGGGATCGAGCACCGGATCCGCACCTCCGGGGCAAAGGTGATCGTCACCGACTCTGCCGATGCCGGTCGCATGCCGGCCGACCTGGTCGACCATGTGATCGAACTCGACGCCGACCTGCTGGCCGGCTACGACGATTCCTTCGAGACCCTCGACACGCTCGCCGACGACCCGGCCGAGATCTTCTTCACCTCCGGCACCACCGGCCTGGCCAAGGGCATCCTCCACGCCCATCGCTACATCCTCGGCCACGAGGAGTTCGAGTACTGCCACGAGATCGAGGACGGCGAGATCTTCCACGGCATGGGTGAATGGGCCTGGGCTGCCGGCATCTGCCCGCTGCTCGGCGCCTGGCGCCTCGGCGCCGTCCAGTACGTCTACGCGAGGAAGGGCGGCTTCGACCCGGAGATCCAGCTCGAGGCGCTCTCCCGCAACAGGGTCAGCAACGTCTTCACCACCCCGACCGCGATGCGGGCGATGATGTCGATCGACGACGCCGGCGAAAAGTTCCCTCAGGTCTTCCGCAGGGTCTGCTCGGCGGGCGAGGCGCTCAACCCCGAGGCGATCCGCTGGTTCCGCGAGCAGTACGGGGTCACCGTGCTCGACTACTACGGGCTCAGCGAGTCATATCCCCTGGTCGGCAACTTCCCCTTCATGGAGGTCCGCGAAGGCTCGATGGGCAAGCCGATGCCGGGCTGGGACGTCCAGATCCTCGACCCGGATGAGAACCCGGTCGGCCCCGGCGAGCGCGGCGAGATCTGCATGAGGGCCCGCAGCAATCCCCACTACCCGCTGCGCTACTGGGAGAACCCCGAAGCCACGGAGCGCGACTTCGAAGGCGAGTGGTTTCACACCATGGACGCAGCCGAAATGGACGAGGACGGCTACTTCTGGTTCGCCGGCCGGGCCGACGACGTGATCATCTCGGCCGGCTACCGGATCGGACCGTTCGAGGTGGAGTCGGCCTGTGTCGAGCACCCCGCCGTACTCGAAGCCGCCGCCGTCGCAGCTCCCGACCCGACCGGAGTGAAGGGCGAGATCGTCAAGGCGTTCATCGTGCTCAACGAAGGCTACGAACCGAGCGACGAACTGGCGAAGGAGATCAGCCATTCGGTCCGCGGATCGCTCAGCGCCTACGCCTACCCGCGCGAAATCGAATTCGCCGAAGACCTGCCCAAGACCCTGACCGGCAAGATCCGGCGAATCGAGCTGCGCGAGCACTGAGTTGCTGAAGTCCGAAGGAGCGATTGTCCGCTTCGTTATCATCCTTCGCCAAGTCCGGAAACCGTCCGGGCTCGATCCGAAGGGGTAGGCGTGCTGTCTGAGAGGGAGCTGGGTCGCGAGGCGACCAGCCGTGGCCGTGTCGCCGCGGTCACATCTGTTTTCGTATCGGTATTCGCGGGCCTGCTGTTACTGCTGGCGCCATCGGCATCGGCCGGAATCGGCGGCACCGAGATCCTGCCCGACGGCACCCAGCGCACCACCTACACCGTCGGACCGCTCGACATCACCTCGGGGCAGAACCGGATCGCCTACCGGCCGATCACCGGAACCGAGAAGCCCGCGGTAAACGGCTGGATCACCCGCATCAAGCCCGACCTCGTCAACGCCGACGGCTCGATCCCGAAGTCGAGCCGGGTCATGTTCCACCACGGCGTCTGGATCAACGCTTCGGCCCCGGCGAGCGAGCGCCTCTTCTTCGCCACCGGCGAGGAGAAGACGATCGCCAAGCTTCCCGACGGCTACGGCCTGCGCTACCGCGCATCGGACAACTGGATCCTCAACCACATGGTCCACAACCTGGTCCCCGACCCGATGACGCTCTACGTCACCTACACGATCGACTTCATCCCCGACGGTTCCCCGCTGGCCGAAGGCATCATCCCCACCAAGCCGATCTGGATGGACGTGGAGAGCGGCATCTACCCGGTCTTCGACGTGCTCCGGGATTCCGGCGGAGCCGACGGGGAGTTCACCTTCCCCGAGGACGCCGAGAACCCCTACCCGCCCGGCTGGCAGAAAAACGAGAAGACGATCACCGAGGACGGGGTCCTGGTCGCCACCACCGGGCACGTCCACACCGGCGGCCTCTCGACCAACCTCTACCTGAAGCGCGACGGCGCCTCCTACGGCGGACCGACCTGTGCTCCGCGCAAGGACTATTCGACCCGGCTCGGCAAGCTCAAGAAGCGAAAGAAGCAGCTCGCCAGCAAGCGCAAAGCGGCGAAGCGCAAGTACCGCGCATCCGTGCAGCGCAAGAAGGTCAACCGTCTGACGCGCCAGGCGAAGAAGAACCGGAAGAAGCTGAAGAAGGTCAGGAAGCTCGACTCGAAGGCCAGGACCGCCTACCGGGGCTGCCGTTCCACCCAGCCCAGGGTCGAAGGAAACAGAGTTCACCTTTTCGACTCGAAGGCCGAGTATTTCCACGAAACCGGGCCGGTCTCCTGGGACATGGCCATGTACAGCACCGACGACGACTGGCGGGTGGAAGTGAAGGCCGGCGACACCCTCGAGCTCCAGACGACCTACGAGACCGAGATCGCCTCCTGGTACGAGTCGATGGGAATCAACGTCGTCTACATGGCGCCGAAGGCGGACGCTCCCGACCCCTACGAAACGCGGGTCGACTACAAGGGTGTTCTCAACCACGGCCAGTACCCCGAGAACAACGACCACGGTGGCCGCAACCCGATCGTCGGACCGGACCCGCGCAACCTTCCCGACGGCCTGACCTCGGGCGGTCCGTTCCAGATCGGCGGCTACACCTACGAGGCCGGCGACTTCCGCCTGCCGGGAAGCCTCGGCCGTCCGCCGGTCGTGAAGAAGGGCGAGTCCTTCACCTTCGACCTGTCGGCCAGTGACTCGGCAAACGAGATCTGGCATTCGGTTACCTCATGCAAGGCCCCCTGTAACAAGTCGACCGGTATCTCCTATCCGATCCCGGACGGCGAGTTCCAGTTCGATTCGGGCCAACTCGGTACCGGCGGTCCGCCGACCGTGAACCGGAACTCGTGGTCGACGCCGGCGAATCTGCCGGTCGGTACCCATACCTTCTTCTGCCGGATCCACCCGCTGATGCGCGGTGCGATCCGGGTCAAGCCCTGAGGTCGCTGCCGACCGCCCGGTGACCGCGGAGATCAAGGTCAGGCCCCTTGGCCTGGACGAGGTGCGAGAGGCCGTGGCCCAGGCCGACCTCGAAGGATGGGAGCCCGGCCTCGGTGACGCCGATCCGTTCTACGCAGCCGACCCTGATGGCTTCTTCGCGGCCGAGGTAGAGGGCCGCATCGTCGCCACGATCTCGGCCGTCCGCAGCTCCCCGCAGGTCGTATTCATGGGCTTCTACATCGTCGATCCGGAGGTACGCGGAACCGGCCTCGGCAAGGCCCTCTACGACGAGATCGTCTCGCGGCTCGAGGGCCTCACGCTGGGTGGCGACGCCGTGCCCGAGCAGGTTCCCAACTACGAAACCGAAGGCTTCGAAGTCGCCTACTGGAACGCTCGCTACTCGTCGACGGAGCTGGGCGCCGACCGGTCGCCTGCAGGCCGGCCCGGGACCGGGCAACTGATCCCGGCGACGGGGATGCCGTTCGAAAGCCTGGTCGAATTCGACGCGGCCACTGCTTCGGACCGCGGCCGGAGTTCCTCCGTCTCTGGATCGAAGGGCCGGACAGGGACTCCCTGGCAGCCACCGACGACTCGGGGCGGATCACCGGTTTCGCCGCTTCGAGGCAGACCAGCCTCGGGCACCGGATCGGGCCCGTCTTCACCGAGGACCCCGGAACCGCCGAAGCGCTGATTCTGGCCCTGGCCGGCCGGGTCGAAGGCCGGGTGGCCGTCGACGTACCGCAGCCGAACCAGGCCGGGGTCGAACTGCTCGAGGGCCTGGGCATGGAGCGCAGCTTCGAGACCGCGCGGATCTACCGGGGGCCGGCCCCGGAGCTTCCCCTCGAGCGGATCTTCGGAATCACCAGCCTCGAACTCGGCTGAATCACCCGCCGGCCTGGTCGACCGTCAGCACCGTCTTGCCCCTGGCATTGCCGTCCCCGATGTAGGTGACCGCTTCAGCCGCCCGCTCCAGGGGAAGCGTCCTGTCGATCGTCGGCTTCAAGTCTCCGGAGTCGATCATCTCCCTCAGTGTTCTCGATATCCGAGCCGTCCTCCGACGAGACGAAAGCCTTCAGCTTCTGGCTGACGAAAGGCGAGAGCAGCATCGCCCTGAGTTGGCGGTCGGTGCCACCGATCACCTTGCCGGCGTCTTCGCCTCCGACGATGACCAGCGTTCCGCGGGGCTTCAGCAGCCGCCGCAACACCGAGAGTTTGCGATTGCCGCCGATGTCCAGGACGGCATCGAACCGCCGGCCGATCTCTGCCAGGTCCTCGCGGGTGTAATCGAGCACGCGATCGGCCCCGAGTTCGCGGACCATCTCCACCTTGGAGGTCCTGCAGACTCCGGTCACCTCGGCCCCGAAAGCCTTGGCGATCTGGACCGCGAACGAGCCGACACCACCCGACGCACCGAGGACCAGCACGCTGTCGCCCGGCCCCAGCTTCGCCTGGTCCCTGACCGCCTGCAGGGCGGTTAGCCCGGAGATCGGTACCGAGGCTGCCTCAGCGGCCGTGACCGACTCGGGAGCCGTCACGACCTTGTCTTCCACCGCGCAGGCGTATTCGGCGAAGGAGCCTTTCGCGATGCCGAACACCTCATCGCCGGGCCTGAGCGAAGTCACCCCGCTGCCGATCCTCACGACCCGCCCGGCGAAGTCGAACCCCGGGACCCGGAGCTTCGGCCGCCGGACCCCGAAGCCGGCGATACGCACCATGTAGGGCAGGCCCGCGACCAGGTGCCAGACACCCCGGTCGACCCCGGCAGCCTCGACCTTGACCAGCACCTCGCCGTCAGCGATCTCCGGCAGGGGTTCGTTGCCTTCCACCCGCAGGACGTCTCCGGCCTGGCCGAACTCCTCCTGTACCACGGCCTTCATCGTCGACGGCAGCACCACAGCGCTTGGTCGTGCCCTGCGTTCGCGAGTCTTCTGTTCTTCGATTCTCAGCCTGCATCGACGGTCTGGAGCGGACGCTCAGATCTGGCTCTTGATGATGCGGTCGAACATGCGGTCGCTGACCAGCTTGCGGAGTGTGAGCAGCTGCCGCGCATACTTGCCGGCCACGTAACGCGTCTTCGGCTTCTTCGCCTGGACCGACTTGACGATCACGTCGGCGATCACGGTTACCGGCGAGCCGCCGTCGCCTGCGGCATCGGCCATGCGCTTGGCCTGGTCTGCGTACGGTCCGCTACCGGAGCGCTCCATCATCTGCTCGACCATGATGCCGCTCCACTCGGTGTCGATCGCCCCTGGCTCGATGATCACGACGTCGATCCCGAAAGGCGCGACCTCGATCCGCAGGCAGTCCGACCATCCTTCGAGGGCATGCTTGGTGGCGTGGTACCACGAGCCGAGCGGCGTGTAGATCCTGCCGCCCATGGAAGAGATGTTGATTATGCGGCCGGATTTCTGCTCGCGCATGTGAGGCAGCAGGAGCTGGGTCAGTCTCGCGAGACCGAAGAGGTTGACCTCGAACTGGTAGCGGGCGTCTTCGAGGGTCGTATCCTCCATCGCCCCGTATGAGCCGAAGCCGGCGTTGTTGACCAGCACGTCTACCCCGCCGCTGCTGGCCTTGATCTTCTCGACCGCAGCGACGATTTCTTCGTCCTTGCTGATGTCCATCGCGATCGCGGTCGCGCCCTGTTGCTCGAGGTCGGCCATGCGGTCGACCCGGCGGGCCGCCACGAAGACTTCGTAGCCGTCGGCCAGGAGCTTCTTCGCGGTCTCCTTGCCCATCCCGGATGACGCTCCGGTTATCAGGACTGTCTTGCTCATTCGAATGCTTCCTCCTGGTGATGGACGCCCGCGCCACCGACGGTGACTCCTTCGGGCCTGCTTCGTCCATGACCGTACACCGGCCGGCGTTATGGTTGAAGCGATGGAACCGTTCAAGAGCGTGAAACTGAGGAGTGGGCCTCCGCCGTACGGCGGTATCTACGGGATGGGGGCGATCTCGCTGGCCCTTCTCGCCGCCATCCTGCTGTTCGTTCCCTGAACGGGGCCCGTCCGGTCTGCTCAGCTCCGCAGGGACTGGAGCATGTTCTGGAGTGCGGCGAGCGTTTCCCGCCGGGCCTGGTCGGGGTCTTCGGCTACCGCTACATACATCGCGCCCTCGTTGAGAGCACCGAGCAGAAGGTGGGCCACGGGGGCGACCGGCTGTTCGCGGATCGAGCCCTCCTCGATCGCCGCCGTGATGCCGGCGACGATCAGTCCGAGTCCGTAACGCTCGCTGATCTGCCTCCACTCCTCCCAACCGAGCACGCCGGGCGCGTCGAGGGCGGCGATCTGGCGGAAGTCCGGCTCGAGCACGGCGTCTATCAGGACCTCGGCTCCCTCTGCCAGGGCGCCGAGGGGATCGGCAGGGCCGGCTTCGTTGATCCTGGCTGCGATGCGCTCGATCAGCTCCTGTTCGACACCCTCGAAAACCGCGGCGAACAGATCACGCTTGTCGGCGAACTGGTGGTAGAGCGCACCGCGGGTGACACCGGCCGCCTCAGCCAGCTCGCCGGTTCCGACTCCGGAGTAGCCGCGCTCGCCGAAGAGCGGCGTTGCGGCAGCGATCAGAGCCGCCCGGGTTGCGGCGCTTCGCTCAGCCTGTTTTCTGGGTTCATCCATTTACATACATACTGTCTGTATTATACTGCCGGAAAGTGTAAACGAGCTTCAGGAGCCTTTCATGAAAGACCTCGCGACAAGCACGATCGACCTCCCCGGCGGAGCAATCGAGTTCAGGGATTCCGGCGGCGATGGACCGCTGGTCGTATTCGTCCACGGTTTCTTCGTGGACGGCAGGCTCTGGGATCAGGTCTGGCCCGCCATCGCCGACGCGGGCTACCGCTGCGTGATGCCCAACCTTCCGCTCGGTGCGCATCACCTGCCGCTCGACGAGGACGCCGACCGCAGCCCCACCGGTCAGGCCCGCCGGGTCGCCGACCTGATCAGAGCGCTCGGGGCCGAGCGGGCCGTGATCGTCGGCAATGACTCCGGAGGTGCCGTTTCCCAGATCCTGACCGCCGAGCAGCCCGAAGTGGTCGAGCGCCTGATCCTCACCTCGGCCGATGCCTTCAACCATTTCCCTCCCACGGCGCTCAAGGTCCTGCCACTGCTCGCCAGGTCGACCGCAGTGCTGCGCCCCCTGCTCTGGACTTTGACCCGCAAGCCGATGCTGAGCAAACGCATCCCGTACTCCTTCGGCCAGGTGACGAACAGGCCGATCCCCGAGCAGCTTGCCGAAGCCTGGTTCTCGCCTGCTTTCGAGGACCCCGCTGTGATGCGTGACGTCGCCGGCTTTGCGGCCGGAATGAAGTCGAGCCTGACCCTGGACGCCGCCGAGAAGCTGAAGGAATTCCCTCGCCCGGTCCTGATCGCCTGGTCGGCCGACGACAAGTTCTTCCCGGTATCCGACGGAGAACAGCTGGCGTCGATTATCCCGGAGAGCCGCTTCGTCCTGATCGAGGACAGCTATACGTTCTCGATGCTCGATCAGCCCGAGGCGACGGCCGGGGCCATGGTCTCTTTCCTTGAGGAAACGAGCCAGTAGGAACTTCTAGGGGGCGTCTTCGCTGCGAGGTGCCGGGCCGGTCAGTGGAATCCCGGTCCGCTTGATGTTGGCGAGTGCCGCCACCGCGAGGAAGAGGGCGAGTGCGCCGAATGCGATGTCGCCGTCGCCGCGCGAGATCGCGTGACCGACGATCGGGATCACGACGATCGGCAGGAACATGGCGGTCAGCGTCATCAGGGCCAGCGGCTCGGCGGGCTCCTCGGGATAGAGCTCCTGGGCCTCGGTAAGAGCGGTCGCGTAGGGGATGCCGAAGCCGACAGCCAGCAGCGTGGCGCCCGCGAAGGCGGCCGCCACCACCGGCTCCAGGGCCACCGCGGCCAGTCCCACCGCCGCCAGGCCGAGGGTCCCCGAGAGCACCGCGTGACCGAACCCCCGGCCGGCCAGTTGTGCTCCGTAGGCCCGGGCCGCCGCCGAGAGGCCGAACAGCAGGAAAGAGGCAAGACCGGCGAGCGTCTTCGAGACGTCCCCCTCACCGGAGAGGTATTCGATGAACCAGGCCCCGAGGATCATCGGCACCCCGTAGATCGAGAAGAACATCAGCGCCAGCCGGTAGACCCGCGCGTGGCGCAGGGCCAGCCTCATGAACCCGGTCGGGCGCCGCTCCGGCAGCGGCTTGGAAACCGCATTCGGCGGAATCGAAACGAAAGCGACCGCAGCAAGGGCGGCGCTGATCAGGAAACCGACCCTCCAGTCGACGCCCGCGTCGGACAGCAGGCTGCCGGTCAGCAGGGCGAGCGCGATGCCGAGCTGGATCGAAGCTCCGAAGACACCGAGCAGGCGCACACCGCCGGCGTCACGGGCCCAGACGACCCCCACGGTGGGAATCAGGGCGAAGCCCAGGCCGGCAAGTATGCGGCCGAAAGCCAGCCCGGCGAAAACCGGGGTCAGGGCGAAGACCAGATTGCCGAGGAAGACCATCCCGCAGGCCAGCCTCAGGGCGCGGACCAGACCGAGGCTCTCACCGATCCGGGCGGCGAAAAGCAACCCGATCACGTTGGCACCGAAGAACAGGGTCCCGGCCAAGCCGCCGATCACGGCCAGAGAGACATCGAACTCCGAAGCCAGCTCGGAGGTGACCGGCCCCACGTTGCCCGCGCACCAGGCTCCGGACAGCGCGATCAGCGCCACCGCCGCGGTGACCCTGAAGGAAGGCTTGCTCGTGGGACGGGCTTCCATTGAGGCTTGGGACAACCTACTCACCTCGAAAGTGGATCGGGCATGAGGACCTCTAGAGTTCCCATTCGATGAGTTCAGGGGCCAAGACCGACACGATCGACATGCCCGCGACGCGGGACCTTTCGTCCGCCGTGAGCGAACGGCGCGGCTGGAATCTCTACCAGACGATCCGCTACACGCTGCGCTGGCTGCGCTGGTGGGTGCGGCTGGAGGTCAAGGGCCTGGAGAACCTGCCGGCGACTGGCCCGGCGCTGGTCGTCTCGAACCACGACTCCTGGCTCGACCCGCTGGTGATCATCGAAGCGATGATGTGGAAGCACCGCCAGTTGCGCTTCCTGGCCAAGTCCACGCTGTGGAAATCGAAGGTCCTTGCCTGGATACTCGACGGCGCCGCCCAGATCCCGATTCGCAGGGGAGAGAGCGACCGCGCCGCCATCGAGGCTGCGGTTGACGCACTCGACAGGGGCGAGACGATCGGGGTCTTCCCGGAAGGCACTCTCTCCAGAGGCGAAAAGCTGCGGGCCCGGCGCGGCGCCGCCCGGCTCGCGCTGGCCCGGCCGGAAGTACCACTGGTTCTTGTTGCTGTCGAGGGTGGCACCAGGCTCAGGCGCTTCCCGAGGCGCCCCCGGGTCACGATCGAGTTCTTCCGCCCGGCCGGCGGTCAGGCGAACCCGGATGAGGATCCGGCCGAGCTTTCCGGCCGGCTGCTCGACGAGATCCGCGAGAAGGTCCCGGAGACCCGCTAGCCGTTGCTCAGCGGTTCTCCGCGTCGTTCAGCAGGATGCGCATCGCCCGGCCGAAGTAGGAAGAAGTCATCGTATTCCTGCTCGGATTGCCGGTGCTGATCACACCGTCCACGTAGCGCTCGCCGTTCTCGTAGAAGGAGAGCCAAGGTCCGCCGCTCGAGCCGCCGGCCATGTTGCAGCGTGCGGCCATTCCGAGGGGCCCGGGAATACGCCGGCTGTAGCCGTCTCCCGCCCAGCTCCGGCTGTTGCAGACCCGCAACTCGCGTCCGCGCATCGCCCCGCCCGGGTAGCCGTAGAGCTCGGTCCGGCCGGCGCGCTCGGGAAAGAGCCTGACCGGGAGTGGCTCGATCGTCTGGCCGAGTCGCTTTCTGAGGACAACCATTCCCAGGTCGAAGTTGGACGAGCGCAGCTTCGAGCGGTCGGCGTAGGCCTGCGTAACCCAGATGTCACGGGCGCCGAACGATCCGAAAGGCCTGTTTCCATCGCGGAAGTCTGGGATGAACCTGACCCGGTTGACCCAGGTCCCGCTGTCTTTGAGGCAGTGCGCCGCGGTGAGAACGAGACGCAGGCTCGGGGTGTCGATCAGGGTCCCGGTGCATGAAGCCGGACTGCCCCGCCAGCGCATGATCAGTTTTCCCATCGCCGGATTCTGGGAGGCGGCCGGGACCGCCTGGTGCTTTCCGATTGCCGAGGCGACGGCGCCCGAGACGCCTAGCGGTGTGATCAGGCTGCTGCCGGGTTCAGTTGCGACCGTATCTCCAGTCAGCGGTATCGCGCGGCTGACGGCCGCCTCGATCCGGGCATCCGTCCAGTAGGAAGCCGACTTCGAAACCGCCTTGTGTGAGACCGCCGCCTGGCGTTCCGGCATAGCCGCCGACTGTGAAGTCGAGACCAGGCCGAGGGTGAGCGAAAGCGCCAGCGTCACGATCGAGAACCCGGCCCGCCGACGGGCACGACCCGTCCCTGTTGCTGCCGATGCGCCGCCAAGACTCTGGTTCACTGAATCTCCTTTCACACCCGGGGTGGTCGATCTTCCGGTCGGGCCAACGACGTGAGAGTAGTGGGCGACCGCTTAAGGGCGCCTAAACCGGCGATGTGAATTTCCGCTACTTGGCGGCGGTGCTGTGTTATCGTCGGGCCATGGTCGGGGAGGCATCAGCGAGACCAAGGTCAGGGCGAAACTCACTTGCGGCGATTCGTCGGTGCCTTGGCACTGCTTCTCTTCCTGACGGCGACCCAGGTGAAGGCCGCGAAGGACGATACGACGCTGGTCAGCCTGGCCAAGGTCGTGCCCGGCGGCAAGGTCAATGCCAATGGTACAGGACTCTCGATGTCACTTTCGGCCGACGGGCGTTACGTGGCTTTTTCAACGCAGCGCCAACAATCTCGTCGCCGACGACACCAACGGTCGACGAGGACGTCTACGTGCGCGACACGGTCGCTCGGCACCACTACGCTGGTCACACCCGGCGACGGGCCCGACGACGCATCCGGTACCGACCCTTCGATATCCGACGACGGCCAGAGAGTCGCCTTCGTCGTCTACGCCGGCTCCGGCGGGGATATCGACCCGGACGACAACAACAACGAGAATGACGTCTATGTGGCGGACCTGTCGACCCCCACCCCGACGCTCGAGTTGGTCAGCCGGCCCACCGGCACCGGGGCCGCCGCACCCGCGGCGCCAGAGGGCATCCTCTTCACGCAGATCGATATCTCCGGGGATGGCTCGGCGGTCGCCTTCAGTTCTCACGACAATACGCTCGACCCGGCGAACGACTCGGATACGCTGCTCGGCTTCTTCTATTCGGGCGATATCTTCGTGCGCGACCTCGATACCGATACGACCGAGCTGGTGAGCCGCAACAACACGGAGGACGGCAACCGGGCCTCCTACAGCCCCTCGATCGACACCGACGGCAGCCACGTCAGCTTCGACACCCAGTCTTCGAACCTCGACCCTGACGACACCGACGAGGACCGGGACGTCTTCGTCCGCGACCGGACCGGCGGCACGTTCACCCTCGCCAGCCGTGCCGACGGGGCGAGCCGGAGCCAAAGTCCGACACGACACGTGCGCTGGCGTAGCTCGTCCCTCAGCGGTGACGGCAGACGTCGTCTCTTTCATCAGCGAATCGACCAACCTCGACCCGGCCGACACCGACGCAACCTTCGACGTCTACATCCGGGATCTCGGCAGCGACGAGACCGAACTGATCAGCCGCGCCGACGGTGCCGCCGGGGCGAAGGCGAACAAGATCGCTCAGGGTGCTTCGATCAACGCTGACGGTAACCGGGTCGCCTTCATCAGCTCGGCCGACAACCTCGACCCCGCGATGAGCACGCCGGGCACTACCAACTTCGCCTACGTCAGAGACCTGAACTCGAATACGACCAGACTTCAGTCGCGAGCCGACGGCGGAAGCGGGGCGATAGCCGACGACGGGGTGCAGTCGACCACGATGAGCTCCGGCGGAGTCGCGATCGGCTTCGCCAGCAGGTCGACGAACCTCGACCCCGGCGATACGGACACGATCACCGACGCCTACGTGCGCAACACCGGTTCGGGCGACACCGTGCTGGCCAGCCTCGCGCCGGTCGGCGCGCCTCTGAACGCCAACGGCGATTCCCGAGACCCGTCGATCTCGGCCGACGGCCGCTATGTCGCCTTCACTTCGGGGGCGACGAACATCGACCCGGCCGCAACCAACAACCGCTCCGACATCTTCGTGCTCGATACCCAAACCGGGGATATCGAACTGGCCAGCCGGGAGGATGGAGTCAACGGTGCCGAAGGGCGACGGCAGCTCAGGCCTGCCTTCGATCTCCGCCGACGGCCGCTTCGTCGCTTTCGAGTCGGACGCCCAGAACTTCGCGGCCGACAATGACTCCGGAGATCAGGACATCTTCGTCAGGGACCTGGTCAACGATACGACCACCCTGGTCAGTCTGGACTCCAGCGACCAGGATGTCGGTGGCTACCCGACCGATCCTTCGATATCCGGAGATGGCTCAAGAGTGGCCTTCAGTGCCTACGACCCCTACCACCCGGATGACGGAAACGTACATCCGGACATCTACGTGCGTGACCTGAATACGGATACGACGCTGATCGCCAGCCGCCCCGACGGCGCCGGCAACCTGACCGGATCTGACGAGTCCTACTTCCCGGAGATCTCCGACGACGGCAGCTCGGTCGTCTTCGAGTCCGACGCCGACAACCTCACCGGACCCACGACCTTCCAGCAGATCGTGGTCAGGAACATCGACCTGAATACGACCACCGTCGCCAGCCGGGCCGATGGCGCGGCCGGCGCGATAGGCAATCCGCGATTCACGCCGGGCCCTCTATCTCCTCGGATGGCTCGGTCGTTGCCTTCCATACCGACAGCAGCAACCTCGACCCCGACGATCCGACCTCCAACTCGAGCGTCTTCGTGCGCGATCTCGACTCCCACGAGACGACCCTGGCCAGCAGGGCGAGCGACCAGACCCCGGCGATCGGCAACGCCGAGAACGCCGCCATTTCCGGCGACGGGACCTATGTGGTCTTTCGCTCGGACGCGAACAACCTCGATCCTGCATCGAGCGATACCCGGCCGGACCTCTACCTGCGGGACCTGCTCGCCGGAACGACCGTGATGGTCAGCCGGGCCACCGGTGCCGCCGGCGCCGAAGGCAACAACACAGACGATAACCCGGCGGTTTCAAGATTCGGCCGTTTCGTCGCCTTCGACTCCTTCTCGACCAACCTCGACCCGGCCGACAACGACAGCCAGAGAGACGTCTACCTGCGTGAGACCCTCGACCGCGGATTCGACGGCGCCGGTCAGCACCATCACCGGCGGACCGGCCGAAGGCTCCTCGGTAGCAAACCCGGTGGCAGAGATGACCTTCACTGTCAACGATACCTTCGCCACCAGCGAATGCCGCTTCGACAGCGCAGCGTTCGTATCCTGCTCGGGCACCTTCCAGAGCGGCCGTTGTCAGAGGGTGCGCATACTTTCGAGACCCGCAGCACCGACCGGGCGGGCAACCTTGAAGCCCCGGCCGTCAGCAGATCCTTCACGGTTGACACCGTCGAGCCGGACACCGCGATCGATTCCGGACCGTCCGGCACCGTTTCCGACAGCACACCAAGCATGGGCTTCAGCTCGCCGGAAGCGGGCTCGACCTTCGAGTGCTCGGTGGACGGCGCCGCTTTCTCGGCATGCGCCTCACCGCTCGAACTTGGACCACTCTCCCAGGGCGATCACGACTTCGAGGTGCGGGCTTCCGATGCGGCCGGCAATACCGACGCGACGCCGGCATCGCGCAGCTTCACCGTTGACACGGTCATAACGGGGCGCGGACTCAAGGTTGCCAAGAATCGCAAGGTCGGCAAGAAGGTCAAAGTTCCGGTGACCGTCAAGACCGGAGAGAAGGCGACCGTCAAGGTGACCGGCAAGGTGACCCTCGGCGGCGGAGCCCTGAAGAAGGTCACCAAGAAGCCGGCCAGCGGCAAGAAGGTCACGTTGAACGCCGTACTGAAAAAGAGCAGTTCGAATTCCAAGGTCAAGAAGAAGATCCGCAAGGGCAAGAAGCCGAAGATGAAGCTGACGGTCAAGGTCACGGACAGGGCCGGAAACGTCCGCAAGACCAAGAAAACGGTCCGGCTGAAGTAGCCCGGCCGACGGCTTTCAGGAACGCTCCACGCGCTCGACTCGGCGCTCGAAGCCTGAACCAGACCGGCCCCGTCTAGCCCTCGTAGATCGCCGAAGCGTCCAGATCGTTGACCGAGTTCTGGCCGGTCAGACCGAGGGCCGTGTCGATATCGGCCTTCAACACCTCGAGCATCTTCGAACAGCCGGCTCTCCGCCGGCCGCGAGCGCCCAGGCCCAGGCCCGGCCGATCATCACAGCCCTGGCGCCCATCGCCCTGAACTTCACGACGTCGAGGCCGGTGCGCACTCCACCATCGGCGAGCACCTCGATCTGATCGCCGACCGCCGCGACCACCGAAGGCAGCGCGGCCGCGGTCGAAGGCACGGAGTCGAGCTGGCGGCCGCCGTGATTGGAGACGACCACACCGTCCACTCCGGCGTCCGCGGCGCGGCGGGCGTCCTCGGGATCCAGCACACCCTTGACCACGAGCTTGCCGTCCCAGTGTTCGCGGACCCAGGCGATGTCCTGCCAGGTGACGCTCGGGTCGAACTGGGAGTCGACCCAGTTCTTGAAGTCCTGGGGCACGCTTGCGTCGGGCACCGCCTCCTCGAGGTTGCCGAAGGTCAGCGGCTTGCCGCCGATCGCAACGTCGGCGATCCAGCGCGGGTGTGTGGCGAGATCCATCGCCCGCCTCGCCTTCGCCCAGGCCGACGGCTCGCCGACCATCGCGTTTCGCGTATCCCGGTGCCGTGCCCCGATCACGGCCAGGTCAACGGTCAGGACGAGCACGGGTGAGCCGACCGCCCTGGCCCTCGCGATCAGGCCCTCGGCATAGGAGCGGTCCCGCATCACGTAGAGCTGGAACCACGGCGGCGGTGAGACGGCTTCGGCGACCTCTTCGATGCCGCAGACGGAAACCGTTGATTCGACGAAAGGGACCCCGGCCGCTTCGGCGGCCCTGGCAACCTGAACCTCGCCGCGCCGTCTGAACATGCCAGCCAGTCCGACCGGTCCGAGGATGATCGGGGTAGAGAGCTTCTGGCCGAGGACTTCACAGGACTGATCCCTGACCGAGACGTCCTTCATCACGACCTGCCGCAGAAGCACCCGCTCCAGGTCGGAGACGTTGGAGCGCATGGTCGTCTCTTCGTAGGCACCGCCGTCGATGTAGTCGAACATCTGACGCGGCATTCGGCGTCTTGCCAGCTCGCGGTAGTCGAGGACTGTCGCGGGAGATACCCCCAGTGGGCGATCCGGAGAGAAGCGCATGGGAGAAAACTAGCCGAGCGGCAAAGCATCGTGTCCCCCACGCTCCGGAGGCGACATCCCTTTTGGCTAACGTATAACCATATGGTTACAGATTACGACGAAGGCACCGACACCGACCGCATCTTCCATGCTCTCTCGAACGGGGTCAGGCGGGACATCCTGGAGCGTGTGATTACTCAGAGCATCTGCGTTTCGGCTCTGGCCAAGCGGTACCCGATGAGCTTCACCGCCGTGCAGAAGCACGTGGTGGTGCTCGAGTCGGCGAACCTCGTCACCAAGCGCACCCGGGGCCGGGAGCAACTCGTTCGCGGCGACGTCGGCACAGTGGAAGCCGCGAAGGACCTGCTCGAAGACCTCGAACAACTGTGGCGTGACCGCCCGGACCGTTTCGACGCACCCCTTTGAGGGTCGGGTCGGCTGTCAGCGGGGGCTGAGGGCGAGAACCGGGATCTCGCGGATACCGGCGGTTCGCTGCCGGTAGTCGCCGTAGCCGGCGTACAGCTGCTCGGCGAGGTCGAGAAGCTGGCGGCGCTCCTCGCCCTCTGCCTCCCGGACCTCATAGGGCAGGCGATGGCCCTTGACGAGCAGCTCGACCTGCGGGTTCGCGGTCGCGTTGTAATACCAGGCGGGATTCTTCTCGCGGCCGAAGCTCGATGCGATCAGGATCACCTGCTCGCCACGGGTGAAATAGACGAGGGGCGTCTGCCGCTCCTGCCCGCTCTTTCGTCCCTTCGAGATCAGTGTCACGACGGGGAAGAAGGCTGTGGTGGCAACCCTTCCTCCCGATGCTCGAAGAAGCAACGGGTCCACCTTCGCGGCCAGGTTGATACCGACCTTGCGCCCGAAGCCGGTATTGGAGACCTTCATCAGCAGTTGCTTTGCCGGCCCTGCCGGGGCAGTCGGATCAACGGTTCGGATGCCTGCCGTTGCCACGGGATCCGGGCTGGATTTCGAGTTCGGCATCGCTGAGACCCTAGCCGACGCCAACCGGCCCGGAGGCCCGGCGACCGCCCCGGCGAGGCTAGACTTGCCCGGTGGAGCGTCCGGAGACCAGATACGCCAAGAGCGGCGATCTCAACATCGCATACCAGGTGACAGGTGAAGGCCCGCTCGACCTGGTCATGGTCCCGGCGCTCGTCTCGAACATCGAGATGAGCTGGGAGCTGCCGTTCTTTGCGGATTTCCTCGAAAGGCTGACTTCTTTCGCCCGCCTGATCCTCTTCGACCGCAGGGGAAACGGCATGTCGGACGGCATGGCCGGAGAGACGCCGCTCGAAGGTCAGGTCGACGACGTGGAGGCCGTTCTCGCCGCGGCCGGAGTCGAGCAACCGGCCCTTTTCTCGATGCTCGAGGGTTGCTCGCTTGCGACGATGTTCGCCGCATCGAGACCCGAAGTCGTCAGGGCGATGGTCATGATCGCGCCCAACCCCCGCCCCGTCGCGGGACCCGGATACGAGTTCGCGCCGAGCCCCGAGCGGAGGGCGGCCCGAATCAGGAGCCTGATCGAGAACTGGGGCACGACGTCCTCCGAGCAAGGCTTCATCTCGGGGATGGCGGCGGGTGGCCACCGCGAGGCGTGGGCCCGCTGGCAGCGACTCGCCATGGGCCCCGGTGGGCTCGAGGCCTCCCTCGCGCTGCACGGGGAGACCGACGTGCGTGAGCTGCTGCCGGTCATCCAGTGCCCGACTCTGGTGATGAGACCCGAGGACGATACGGCCTACGACGAACGCCACTCGCACTACGTGGCCGAGCATGTGCCCGGGGCGCGTTACCTCGAGTACCCGGGCTCCGGACCGATCTGGCTGGGCGCCGCCGATCAGGTCGCCGACGAGGTCGAGCATTTCCTCACCGGGACGCGCCGTCCGGTCGTGAGCGACCGGATACTCGCCACAGTGCTGTTCACCGACATCGTCGACTCGACCGGACACGCCGCCGAACTGGGCGACGGGCCCTGGAAAACGCTTCTCGAGCGCCACGACGCGATCGTCAGGGATGAAGTCGAGCGCCAGCGCGGGCGCTTCGTCAAGTCGATGGGTGACGGTGCCCTGGCGGTCTTCGACGGTCCCAGCCGGGCGATCGATTCGGCCACGGCGATCAGATACCGGCTCGGTGAGATCGGCCTCGAAATCAGAGCCGGCCTTCACACCGGAGAGTGCGAACTCCTGCCGGACGATGACGTCGGAGGTCTCGCCGTCCACATCGGCTCGCGGGTGAGCGGCCTGGCCGGACCCGGCGAGATCCTGGTCAGTGGAACGGTGCGTGACCTGGTGGTCGGCTCGGGCCACAAACTCGAAGACCGGGGCGAGCGTGACCTCAAGGGCGTGCCCGGCCCCTGGCGGATCTACTCGGTTATGAGCTGACGGAGTCCGTGGCCGGACGGCCTAGCTGCGGGCCCGGCTGTTCTCGGGGTCGTAGAGCGCTCCGGCGCTGACTTCCATCGGGTGGCGCTGCCCGAGCACGCCGAGTTCGACCGCGGCGCCCGATTCCACAAGAGCCGTCGGCAGGTAGGCGAGCGCGATGGTCCGGTCGATCGTATGGCCGTAGGCGCCGGCCCGGATCGAGCCGACCAGCTCGCCACCGGAGTAGACCGGCTGATGGGCGAGCAGCATCCCCGGCAGTTCCCCTTCGCAATGGAGGTTCACGAGAAGGCGCTCGGGACCCGAGTCCTTCTGGACCGCAAGCGCCTCGCGTCCGATGAAGTCCGTATCCCAGTCGACGAAGAACCCCATGCCCGCTTCGAGCGGCGTGTCCTGCTGGCTGATGTCGGCACCCCAGAGCCGGTAGCCCTTTTCCAGGCGCAATGACTCGAGCGCGTAGTAGCCGAAATCGAGCAGACCCAGATCCTCACCGGCCGAGCGGATCTCCTGGTACAGCCGGCCCGAGTACTCGATCGGGTGGTGGAGTTCGAAGCCGAGCTCACCCGTATAGGAGAGGCGCAGCGCCCGGACCGGCACCGGGCCGACTTCGATCTCGCGCATGCGGAAGAAAGGAAAAGCCGAGGAGGAGACATCGGCGTTCGTGACGCGTGAAAGCAGCTCACGCGAGCGGGGACCGGCGATGGTCAGCACGCCGACGCCGGAGCTCACGTTGCGCAGCTCTACCGAAGCGTCCTCCGGCAGGTGCCGGGCGATCCAGCTGTGGTCGTGGTCCTCGGCGGCTGCCGCCGAGACGACGTAGAAGCGATCGTCACCCAGCCGGGTAACCGTTACATCGCATTCGATCCCGCCGCCCGCGGTCAGCATCTGAGTCAGCACTATCGAGCCGTCCCGTTTCGGCATGTGGTTGGCGCAGAGGCGGTCCAGCAGAGCACCGGCGCCCGGGCCTTCGAGCTCGTACTTGGCGAAGCTGGTCTGATCCAGCACGCCGACCGCTTCACGAACCGCGCGGCACTCCTCCCCGACGGCGTCGTGCCAGGCGGGCCTGCGGAACGAATACGGATTCGAAGCTACCTCGGCATCCGTGCGGTTGAACCAGACCGGCCTCTCCCAGCCGAACTTTTCGCCGAATACCGCGCCGCGCGCGCGCAGAGTCTCGTAGAGCGGATCCACCTTCAGCGGTCTGGCGCTCTCGTACTCCTCGAGCGGGTAGTGGACGGCGTACTCGCGCCCGTAGACCTCGGAGGCCCTGGGCAACATGAACGGCACCGGAGCGGCATACGGGCCGAAGCGCCGCACGTCCATCTCCCACAGGTCCTCGCCGGGCTCTCCCTCGACGATCCACTCGGCCAGGGCGGCGCCGGCTCCTCCGCCGAACAGAATGCCGAAGATGCTGAAGCCGGCAAGCACGTAGTAGCCACGCAGGCCGCCGGCCTCCCCCATCAGGCAGTGACCGTCCGGCGTATATCCGTCGGGCCCGTTGATGATCGTGCGCAGGCCCGCGTCGGAGAGCAGCGGCACCCGCGAGGCTGCGCCCAGCATCACTTCCATGATCTGCTCGAGGTTGCCCGGCAGCAGCCGGCCTTCGAAATCGTCCGGCACCCCTTCCGGCGCAAAATCAAGGGGGCCCTTCTCGAAGGGTCCGACCAACAGGGCACCACCCTCCTGCCGCACGTAATAGGAGTGCTCGGGGTCGCGCATCACCGGCAGTTCGCTCTCCAGCGCCTTGACTTCGTCGAGCTGCTCGGTGACCACGTACTGGTGCTGGAGCGCGGTGACCGGGAGTTCGAGGCCGGCCATCCGGCCGACCCGGGTAGCCCACTGCCCCGCCGCGTTCACCACGAACTCACACTCGATGTCACCCTTGTCGGTCTCCACCCGCCAGCCGTCGGCGGTCTGGACGGTGCCGGTGACCTTGGTGTGCTGGGCGATCGAGCAGCCGGCTTCACGGGCTGACTCGGCCAGGGCCTGGGTGACCAGGGTCGGATCCACATAGCCGTCGCTCGGCAGGTGGGCCGCAGCGAGGATGCCTTGCGTTTCGACCAGGGGGAACAGCTCACGGACCTGGTCGGGCCCGACCAGTTCGTAGGGCAGCCCGGCCGATACCGCCGTCTCCTGCCTTGCCTTCAGCTGGTCCAGTTCGTCAGCCGAGGTGGCCAGGCGCAGGCTTCCGACCCGCTTCAGACCTACTCCGATCTCCGACCCGGCGCCGAGCTCTTCGTAGAGATCGAGGCTGCGCATCAGAGTCCTGATGATCGGCAGCGAAGCGTTGAACTGGGTACAGAGCCCCGCCGCATGCCAGGTCGAGCCGGCGGTGAGCCAGGCTTTTTCGACCAGAACGCAATCTTTCCATCCGAGCTTCGCGAGGTGGTAGAGAACGCTGGCCCCGGCGATACCGCCACCGATGA